>CAWBOJ010000008.1:0-205723 GCA_963790405.1 uncultured Actinomycetota bacterium | reverse complement strand
CTGAACTGCCCTGTTCGCATCCTCGGCGGGCACCAGTACCGAGATCGTCGTGTGGCTGTCGGCGGTCTGCAGGACCGTGACGCCGGCATCGCGCAGGTACTCGGCCATACGTGCCATCACGCCCGGGATGCCGTGCATACCCGCCCCTACCAGCGTGACCTTCGCAAGTCCGGCTCGCACCTGGTGTGTGAGTCCGAGCCCGCCGAGGACCTCGCACGCGCGGTCTAGGGAGTCTTCAGGCACCGAGAAGATGAGTGTCTCCCCCGCGGGCGTGAACATGTCGAGCGAGACACCCGCATCGGCCATCGCGCGGTAGACGTGCGCCTGGGCGGACATGTGTGCAGACGTGCCTTCAGGCGCTGGCAGTGCTACGGCAACGCGTGCGATGCCGGAGATGACGCTGACCGCGGTCGCCACCGCTTCGGGGCGGTACGAAGCGATATCGGCCACCGTAGTGCCCGGGTGATCGGTGAACGTGTTGCGCACCCGCACGGCGAGTCCGCTCGCGAGCGCAAGCTCGGCCGCGGGCGTGTGCACGACGCGCGCGCCGTGCTTCGCCATCTGGAACAGCTCGTCGGCGCGAACGGTCTCGAGCACCGCGGTCCCGTCGCACGTACGCGGGTCGGCGCTCATGACACCGTCAACGTCGGTGTAGATCTCGACCGCCTCGGCCTCGAGCGCGACGCCGAGCGCGCATGCGGTCGTGTCGCTGCCGCCTCGGCCGAGCGTCGTGAGCGCGACCGTCCTCGGCAATGCCCTGGAAGCCGGCGACGACGGGCACGATGCCAGCGTCGATAGCAGCCAGGAGCGTCCCGGCGTGGATCTCCGTGATAGCAGCCGAACCTGGCGCCATCGGTCGAAATACCCGCCTCGGGGCCCGTGTAAGCGCGCGCCTCGATGCCAGCAGCACGCAGTTCGTGCGCGACCACGACTGCCGAGATGACCTCGCCCGAAGCCATGAGAAGGTCGCGCTCGCGTGGCTCGACGGGCAAGTCCTTCACCAGGCCGAGCAGCGTGTCGGTGGCGTACGGGTCGCCCGCGCGGCCCATAGCGGAGACGACGAGTACGGGTGCGGAACCCAGCTCGAGTGCTTCGGTCACGCGGTTGGCGATGGCAGCGCGCCCATCAGGTCCGGCGACGGAGGTGCCGCCGAACTTCATGACGACGATGGGCCTGCGGTCGGGTGATGTCTGTCTCGGCCACCTAGTCCTCCATGAGATTCTCGAGGCCGATCACGAGACCGGACATATCGCCGACCTTGCGCACGGCGAGCACGACGCCGGGCATGAAGCTCGTCCGATCGATCGAGTCGTGGCGGATCGAGAGAGTCTGCCCCTGTCCGCCGAAGAGGACCTCCTGGTGCGCGACGAGACCCGGCAGGCGAACGCTGTGGATCGTGACGTCGTCGACGAGGGCGCCGCGTGCGCCTTGGGCGATCTCGGTCTCGCGACCGGGAGCCTCAGGGACGGTGGACCGTGCACTCGGCGATGAGCGATGCGGTGCGCAGCGCGGTGCCGGATGGTGCGTCGGCCTTGTTGTCGTGGTGCAGCTCGATGATCTCGACGTGCGGCATGTAGCGGGCCGCCTGGGCTGCGAACTGCATCATGAGCACCGCGCCGATCGCGAAGTTGGGAGCGACGAACAGGCACGTGCCATCGGTTGCCGTGTCGGCGAGCGCCTCGAGAGTGGCGCCAGACAGTCCCGTGGTTCCGACGACGCAGTCGACTCCGGCCGCCAGTGCGGTGCGGATGTTGTCCTCGACGACACTCGGGTGCGTGAAGTCGACCATGACGTGCGGCGTCGTGCTCGCGATGGCCTCGGCGAGGTCGCCAATGCAGGTGACGGTGTCGCCGGCTCCGCTTTCGAGGGTCATGCCGACCGACGCAGGGTCGACGGCGGCTACGACTCGCATGCCGTCTGCGGCGGTGACGGCCCGGACGACCTCGCGGCCCACCTTGCCAGCGCGCCCGTGACCAGTACGTCGATCATGGAAATGACCCTCCTCGGTCCTATGCGATCAGGTGCTCGACCTCTTCGGCCTTCTGGGGACCGATCATCGCGAGCACCGTGCCGCCAGAGAACGCGTCTTCGCGACTCGCGTGATGTCGTCGGCGGTCACCGCGTCGATGCGTTCGACGACCTCGTCGACCGAGAGGAGTTCTCCGTCGATGACCTCGGACTTGCCGAGACGCGACATGCGGTTGCGCGTGCTCTCGAGGCCCAAAACGAGCCGTCCCTTGATGGACTCCTTGGCGCGCACGAGCTCCTCGGCGGTGAGCCGGGTCGTGATCATTCGCTCGATCTCGGCTTGAACGAGGCGCACGACCTGCTCGGTGTTGGCCGGGCGCGTGCCCGCGTAGACGCGAACTGGCCCGTGTCCTGATACAGCGAGTGGAACGAGAAGACCGCGTAGGCCAGCCCCTTCTTCTCGCGGATCTCCTGGAACAGCCGAGACGACATGCCGCCGCCGAGGATCGTGTCGAGTACCGAGAGCGTGAAGCGGTCCTCGTGGTGTGCGTTCATGCAGGCCGAACCGTAGACGATGTGCGTCTGCTCGGTGTCCTTGGTGAGCACGGAGAGGCGCGAGGCGCCCGCCGCGCGGCGGCAGGGCGCTCGCCGCGCGGACCCTCGGGGAAGCACGAGGTGTGTCGCGGACCATGCTCGACGAGCTCGTCGTGATCGAGTTGCCGGCTGCCGCGACGACGCAGTTGCCGGTCAGGTAGTGGCTGCGTGCGGAACGCAGTCGACTGCGCGTTGTCGAATCCGCCGACCGTCTCGCGGCTTCCGAGGATCGGCAGTCCGATCGGGTGATCGGGCCACAGCGCGTGGGCGAACTGCTCGTGAATACGGTCGTCGGGTGTGTCGTCGATGCGTGCGATCTCCTCGATGACGACTTCACGCTCGCGTTCGCACGCGTCATCGGCGAGCAGTGAGCGGCACGACCATGTCCGAGAGGACCTCGATCGCGAGCGGCACGTGCTCGTCGACCAGACGAGCGTAGTAGCACGTGTACTCCTTGCTGGTGAACGCGTTGAGCTCGGCGCCGAGGCCGTCGAACGTCTCGGATATCTCGGCCGCATCGCGCGTGGGCGTGCCCTTGAACATCATGTGTTCCATGAAGTGGGACATGCCGGCCTCGGGAGCGCTCTCGTCGCGGCTACCGACTGCGAACCAGACGCCCAGTGCGACCGAGCGCACGGTGTCCATCGACTCGGTGAGAACGGTCACGCCGTTGTCGAGAACCGTCTTGCGATAGAACATGGGTCTCCTTGGCCTCGGTGGAAGATGCATCGGTACCAGACGAAGAACATATTGTACCGTTACCCCGTTGGGGCACGGACGTTCGAAATCGTATGTTGCCAACCGACAGTGACACGAGGGCGGTCTCGTCGATGAGCCCGCCCCTCGGCGTGTACTAGACGTGCGGACCTGCGTACAGCGACCTAGTGCCGACGACGCGGCTGTCGATCGCGGTCGCCCCGCCACCGCTGCGTGCGTCGCGGTCGCCGTGCGGCTTGCTGCCGCGATGCTCGCACCGCTGCTGCGTGCCCTCCGGAGCGTCGGGCTTGTTGACGCGGTCGAGCGAGATCTTGCCCGGTCGTCGACGTCGAGAACCTCGACTTCGACCTCGTCGCCGACGTTGAGGACGTCCTCGACCTTGCCCACGCGGCCCTTGGCCACGCGCGAGATGTGCAGCAGGCCGTCCTTGCCGGGCGTGAGCTCGATGAAGGCGCCGAACGCTCTGGATCGAGACGACGCGACCGGTGTACTTCTCGCCGATCTCAGGCTCCTTGACGATGAGCTGGATGCGCTTCGAGGCCTCTTCGCCACCCAGGTCGCGGGCAGCGATGTAGATCGTGCCGTCCTCCTGGACGTCGATCTGCGCGCCGGTCTCCTCCTGGATGCCACGGATGACCTTGCCGCCCGGAACCGATGACGTCGCGGATCTTGTCGGTCGGGATCTTGATGGTGAGGATGCGCGGCGCGTACTCCTGAGACTCGCCTCGCGCGGCGTATCGATCGCCTCCATCATGTTGGCCAGGATGTGCGCGCGACCGTCCTTGGCCTGCATGAGCGCCTTGCGAGAGGATCTCCATGGACAGGCCCTTGGCCTTGTTGTCCATCTGCAGCGCCGTGATGCCCTTGGCCGTTCCCGCGACCTTGAAGTCCATGTCGCCGAGGAAGTCCTCGAGGCCCTGGATGTCGGTGAGAACGGCGACGTCGTCGCCCTCCTTGATGAGCCCCATCGCGATACCGGAGACCGGCGCCGCTGATCGGCACACCGGCATCCATGAGCGCGAGCGTGGAGCCACAGACCGAACCCATCGACGAGGAGCCGTTGGACTCGAGCACCTCGGAGACGATCCGGATCGTGTACGGGAACGTCCTCCTCGGCCGGGATCACCGGGAGCGAGCGCACGCTCGGCGAGTGCGCCGTGGCCGATGTCGCGACGCTTCGGGCCGCGCATGAAGCCCGTCTCGCCCACCGAGAACGGCGGGAAGTTGTAGTGGTGGATGTAGCGCTTGCCCTCGGACACGTCGATCGTGTCGAGGCGCTGCCACTCGGAGAGCATGCCCAGTGTCAGCACCGAGAGAACCTGCGTCTGGCCGCGGGTGAACAGGCCCGAGCCGTGGGCGCGCGGCAGGTAGCCGGCGATCGCTCGGTGACCTGGCGGACCTCGTCGAGCTTGCGGCCGTCGGCGCGCTCGCCCTCTTCGAGAACCATGGTGCGCATGGTCTTCTTCTCGAGCTGCTTGAGCAGCGCCTTGATGTCCTTGCCGATCGCGGCCATCTCCTCGTCGGAGAAGGTCGCGACGACCTCGTCCTTGACGGCACCGACCGCGTCCATGCGGGCGTGCTTGTCGGCGTTGTGCAGCGCGTCGCTCATCTTGTCGGCGCCGGCCGCGAAGACACGCTCGCGCAGAGCCTCGTCGATCGACGTGCGAGCTGCGACGTCCATGGGCGTGATCTCGCACTGGGCGAGGAAGCTTCTCCTGGATGTCGCAGAACTCGCCGATCGCCTCCATGGCGAACTCGAGTGCGGCGAGCATGTCCTCCTCGGAGACCTCGTAGGCGCCGGCCTCGATCATGTAGACGGCGTCGCGGGAACCGGCGATCGTGAGGTCGAGATCGGACTCCTCGAGCTCGTCGAAGGTCGGGTTGACGAGGAACTCGCCCTCGACGCGTGCGATGCGCACGCCGGCGAGCGGGCCCTCGAACGGGATGCCGGCGATCATGAGCGCCGCGGACGCACCCATGATCGAGATGATGTCGGGCTGGTGGATCTGGTCGACGCCGAGAACCGGTCGCGATGACCTGGACCTCGTTGCGGAAACCGTCGGCGAACGCCGAGCGCAACGGACGGTCGATCATGCGAGCGGTGAGCGTGGCCTTCTCGGTCGGACGACCTTCACGCTTGATGAAGCCGCCGGGAAGCTTGCCCGCAGCGTACATGCGCTCTTCGAAATCGACCGTGAGCGGGAAGAAATCGAGGTCCTTGGGCGTGCTTGGAGGCGGTGGCGGTCACGAGCACCACGGTGTCGCCCTGGCGGACGACGACGGCCCCACCGGCCTGCTTGGCCAGTTCGCCGGTCTCAAGGATGTACTCCTTGCCGTACAGTTCGAAGCTTTCAACGATCTTTAGCCATGAGGGTTTCTCTTCTCTTCTCCCTCTCCCCCGCACCCCGTGTGCGAGAGGCTTACCTTGCGCGCTGCGTTCTTGTGCAGCCCGCACGGCCCGTTCTGACGGGCCGGACGACGAAGGCGGGGTGTGACCCCCGCCTTCGGATGTCCCATATGTGGTTCTTACCCGCGAATACCGAGTTTCGCGACTAGAGCGCGGTAGCGCTCGATGTCGGTCTTCTTGAGGTAGTTCAGAAGGC
Source organism: uncultured Actinomycetota bacterium (assembly GCA_963790405.1). Classification (GTDB taxonomy): domain Bacteria; phylum Actinomycetota; class Coriobacteriia; order Anaerosomatales; family JAGXFU01; genus JBGSMX01. Next base: position 199,841 of record CAWBOJ010000008.1, on the reverse strand, counting down.
GACGGCGCTGGCCGACGAGCTTGAGCAGTCCGCGGCGCGTGTGGTGGTCCTTCTTGTGCATCTTGAGGTGCTCGGTGAGGTCGCTGATGCGACGTGAAAGCAGCGCGATCTGCACCTCGGGGGAGCCGGTGTCGCCCTCGGCACGGGCGTACTCGGCGATGATCTCGGCGTTACTTCTTTGGACAGCGACATATAGCTCACCTTTCGTTGATGTGTTCGCCCCCGACCGAGTGAGACGTTGGTGAGTCGTCGGACACAGTGCGAGGGTAGGTTCTATGGCAACCGCGAAGTATAGCACAGGGTCGTCGAGCAGACACGCCCGGTGGCGTGGTGGCTATCGGCGCAGCACGTATGTGAGCAGCCATGCGATTACGACGATCACGGCGATCGCCGAAAGCCATGGATGCATGCGTGTGAAGGGTCCGGTCGCGCACTCTCTCCGCCAAGGAGGTCCGAATCGTCGCATGAATGCAGTCTGCGGCTGCGGCCTCGTCGAAGTCGTCGATCGTAGGCTCTCCACCGATATGGTCCCATCGCGGATCGATCCGAAGACGCGTCGTCACGGGTGAGCTTCTCGGCTGCTTCGACAGCGAACGGTCGACGCCGTCGTCCTCGAACGGATCGGGTGGCATGTCGCGCACGTCAGTCATTGTCGGCCTCGGAACCGCACGTCGAGGCCGGGCCTGAGGCGAGTTCGTCAACACGCGACGATGTCGGCCTGGATGGCGCTCGGCCAGTTCCTCGGTCGAGTCGTACATTCGGCTGTTCGCGAAGGCGTGTCTCGAACTCAAGGATGACTTCACGCCCGTACAGATCGCCCTCGAAACCGATGAGGTGAGCCTCGACCTTGTCGAGCGCCTTCGGATACATGGGTGGAACCCCGATCGATATGGCTGCGGGGTATGTGCGTTCGGTCGAACCGGATCCGACCTGCAGTACACGCCATCGGCAGGTAGGGCTGCGAGATTCCACGGCAGGACGTTCGCCGTGGGTAGCGCCCAGAAGCGACTCGCCCTCGCCGCGTCCGTGAACGACGCGTCCGGGAATGTGGTGGGGCCTGCCAAGGAGTGTGCATGCGGACTCGACGTCGCCTTGGGCGATGAGTGTGCGGATGCGCGTCGAAGTGACGGGCTCTCCGTCGCGTTCCACGAGCTCGTGGGCGACGACGGCGAAACCGTGCTTCGTCCCGAAAGCTTTCAGAGTGGCCGACCGTCCCACTTGCGCGTGCTGACCGAAGCGGAAGTCCTCGACCGACGACGATCGCGAGTCGGCTCGAGTGCACTGAAGCAGGACGTCGTCGAGGAAGCGCTGTGGCGCCATCTCGGCGAGTCGCATGCAGAACGGAATGACCACGATCGCGTCGACACCAAGACGATCGATGTGCTCGAGTCTTGTCTTCGAGCGTGAGCAGCTGTGGCACACGTGCGCTCGGGCGTCACGACCTGCTCCGGATCGCGGTCGAACGTGAGCAACGACGGACAGGCATCATGCTCTCGAGCAAGCGCGACCGTATCGGCGATGAGCGCGCGGTGACCCGCGTGGACACCGTCGAACACGCCGATTGCTGCGACCGCGCGGCCCAGCGACTGGCGTCTGCCCATTCCATTCGATCACGTGTGCAGCTCACGTGACACCTCCGGGAAACACCGCTAGCAGGTCTGAAGCGCTCCACCGCGAGTTGGTCGTATACGGCGAGCGATGCGCCCGTCGTGCTCGAGTGCGACGGGTCCGTCTCCCGACTCGGACAACTCGCCAGGTGCTCGGCAGCTCAGGGTGCTGCCCGACCGAGACCACGGTGCGCGGCCTCAGTGTCGACCTCGGCATGCGGCAGACTCGAGAGCGTCTCGGCGGAGCGCAAGAACCGCGCTTCGATGCCCGCGCGACCGGCCGTCGCCCATATCGTCGAGCGATGATGGTGTCGTGCAAGCGGTATCGAGCCGCTCGCGTCCGGCGCAGAGCGTCCAGGTGCGCCGCCGTTCCCAGTTCCCGTCCCAGATCCCGCGCGAGTCGCCCGGATGTAGGTGCCCTTCGACACGACGAGCGACGACGTTCCACGCGACCGGTGGGCCGGGTTCGACGCCCAACAAACGGCGTCGTCGACCTCGATAGTGCGCGCCTCGAGCTCGAGCGGTTCCCCGGCACGTGCAGCGCGGTGGGCTGTGACGCCGTCACGCTTGATCGCCGAGTACGCCGGCGGAACCTGTTCGTGCGTGCCCAACCAGACGCGGCGACATGTGCGATTGCTCCGTGCCTCGGTACGCAGAGCGTCGGGTACCGCCTCGCGTTCGCGTGACGGTATCCCCTCGGCGTCGTCAGTGTCGGTCTCGCTGCCGAAGACGATGCGTGCGTCGTAGGACTTCTCGGGCGGCCGTGAGATACGGTGCCAGCCGGGTGGCGGGGCCGACGAGCACCACGAGCACGCCGGTCGCGCATGGATCGAGCGTGCCGGCGTGTCCGACGCGTCGTCTCCCCGGTTACGCGCCGCACGACCGCAGCAACGACATCGTGGCTGGTCATCCCGGCAGGTTTGTCGATCGGCGAGGATGCCGGAGAGATTCGTGGCTCCTCGGCGGGCCATGCGCTACTAGCCTCCGGGAAGCCTGCCAGGAGACGCGGCAGCAACGTCGTCGATCGTGCCCTCCAGGGTGAACCCGGATGCGGCGGCGTGGCCGCCGCCGTCGAACTCGCGGGCGACGGAGCCCACGTCGAAGCCGGTCTTGGCTCGAAGGTTCCCGCGTACCTCGCCGCCGACCTCGCGTAGCAGCACAACGACCTCGACGCCTCCGAGCGCTCGCGAACGGCGTCCGGCAGAAGCTCGGTCTCTTCGGGACGAGCGCCCGGTCTCGGCGAAGTCCGTCGTCGGTCGAGCCAGCTCCACGCGACGCGACCAGCATTGGCGAGCTCGATTCGCGACATCGCCACGCCTGCAAGCGCGAGAGCCGGCGGAACGTTCCTGGTAGACCAGACGCGACGCCTCGGCAGCGCTCACGCCGGTCTCGAGCATCGCGGCAGCGTCACGCAGAGCAGTTCGGCGTCGTGTTGTCGTACTGGAAGCGTCCGGTATCGGTCATGAGTCCGACGTAGCAGCACAGCGCCACCTCGGGGCATGCGGGTGATCTCCAGGCGTTCGAGAAGTCGCCACACGAGCTGTCCCGATGCCGCGGCCGTGGCGTCCACGATGTTCACGTGCCGAAGCCGTTGTTGTCGGGATGATGGTCGAGAACGATCAGCGTCTCGGCGTCGCGCGCCATGTGCGCGGCATCACCGAGGCGGTCGAGGTTCGGCGTGTCGAGTCGCAACGAAGACCTCCGGGTTGCTCAAGATCGCCCGACGGGCGTAAAAAGCGCGAAGCCAGGCAAGAAGCGCGTACGTCGACGGGCGGCGCCGCATCAGCGTCTGCGAGCGTCGGCACCGCAGGAATCGCCGGCCTCGCGGAGCGCGAGAGTGAGGCCCAGCACCGACCCGATGGCAGTCGCCGTCAGGATCGCACGTGTCCGCACACCACGACGGACTTCGCGTGACGGAGCATCACGGCCGCACGGTGGTACGGGAGTGGTCACGTGCGCCTCCCTACTCGGCGTCGGTCGCGCTGGCTGATCCGTCGGCCGTCGGCAGCTGTCGTCGTCATCGCTCAGCAGCGTGGGCGGCACGTCCTTGAGCGCCTCGCCGATACGCATGCCGGCGTCGACCGATCGTCGATGAAGAAGCGCAGCTCAGGAGTGAAGCGGAACTTGACCCGCTGCCCGAGAAGCGAGCGGATACGTCCCTTGGCCGATTCGAGGCCCTCGCAAGCACCTCGGCGTAGCGCTCCTCGTCACCGTGAGCGGTCACGTAGATGTTGGCGACCGTGAGGTCGGTGCTCACGCGAGCGCCGTCACGGTCACGAGTTCGAGACGAGGGTCGGCGATCTCGTCGAGCAAGAATCAACGCGATCGCCTCCCTCACCGTCTCGTTGAGTTTGCGGGTCCGGGGGGTCTGTTTCATGTGCCGTTGCCTCTATGCCTCGCGGGCGACCTCGATGACCTTGAAGCCTTCGATGATGTCGCCCTCTTTGATGTCCTGGAAGCCGTCGACCGACAGACCACACTCGTAGCCGGCCTTGACCGACTTCACGTCGTCTTTGAAGCGACGAAGCGAACCGAGCTTTGCCCTCGTAGACGATCGTCCCTGTCGCGACGACACGGATCTGGTCGTCGCGGTGGATCTCGCCTTCCTGCACGAAGCAACCGGCGATGACGCCGATCTTCGGCGCGCGGAACAGCTCGCGAACCTCGATGCGTGCGGTGTCGATCTCCTTGAAGTCCGGAGCGAGCATGCCCACGCGGGCCGCGTTGATCTCCTCGATCGCCTGGTAGATGACGCGGTACAGGCGAATGTCGACGTTCTCCTTCTCGGCGAGCTGCTTTGGCCTTGGGCTCGGGTCGCACGTTGAAGCCGATGATGATCGCGTCAGAGGCGTCGGCGAGCATGACGTCGGTCTCGGTGATACCGCCCACACCGCTGTGCAGCATCGTTCACGCGGACCTCGGACTGGTCCATCTTGTCGAGCGCGTCCTTGAGCGCCTCGATCGAGCCCTGGACGTCGGCCTTGACGACCAGGTTGAGGTCCTTGAGCTCGCCTTCCTGGATGCGGGCGAACAGATCGTCGAGCGAGACGTGGACCTTCTTGCTCTGGGCGAGCAAGCGCTGCTTGAGCGCGCGCTCCTCGGCGAGATTGCGGGCGTCGCGCTCGTCGGTGAAGACGCGGAACTCGTCACCGGCTGAAGGCACGCTTCCCAGGCCGACGATCTCGACCGGATCTGCGGGACCGCGGATGTCGACGGTACTTGCCGAGCGGGTCGACCAGGGCACGGACACGACCGTGGCTGGTGCCGGCCACCAAGGGAGTCGCCGACGCGCAGGGTACCGCGCTGGATGAGCACGGTGGCCACTGGACCGCGACCGCGATCGAGCTTGGCCTCGATCACAACGCCGCTTGCGATGCGCATCGGGGTTGGCCTTGAGGTCCTCGACCTCGGCGACGAGCAGGATCGTCTCGAGCAGGTCGTCGATGTTGAGACGCTTCTTGGCCGAGACGTCCACGAAGATGTTGGTGCCGCCCCACTCCTCGGGAAGATCTCGTGGTCGGTGAGCTCCTGGCGCACGCGATTCGGGGTCGGCGCCGTCTTTGTCGATCTTGTTGACCGCCACGATGATCGGGACGCCGGCCGCCTTCGCGTGGTCGATCGCCTCGACGGTCTGCGGCATGACTCCGTCGTCTGCTGCGACGACCAGAACGACGACGTCGGTGACGTTGGCACCGCGTGCACGCATGGCGGTGAACGCCTCGTGACCCGGAGTATCGACGAACGTGATGCGCTTGCCGTTGTGGTACGCGATCGATGCACCGATGTGCTGCGTGATTCCGCCGGCCTCGGTCTCGGCGACACCGGTTTCGCGGATGGCGTCGAGCAGCGAGGTCTTTCCGTGGTCGACGTGGCCCATGACGGTGACGACCGGAGAGCGCGGCTTGAGGTCGTCACTCTTCGTCCTCGAAGCACCCAGGACCCTTCTCCTCTTCGGGAGAGACGACCTTGACCCGGCGGCCGAGGTCGTCGGCGATGATTTCGACGATGTCGGACATCATCGGCTGGTTCACAGTCAGCGGCTGGCCCAGCAGCATAAGGCGCTTGATGATGTCGCTGGGCGGCAGACCGAGTGCCTCGGCGAACTCGCCGACGGTGACCCCTTCGGTGACGGTGACGACGTCGCCGCTTCGGCTCGGCGCGCCTGCGACTGGCTCGACAACCTGCTTCCGTGAACGGCCTCTGCCTTCTCGGCACGCTTGGCCTTCTTCTTCTTGCGCTTGCTACCCGTCGGTCTGAGCGGCCGCAACGGCGCGCTTGTGCTTCCTCGATGACCTTGTTGTGCGCCTGCTTCTCGGCTTCTTTGGCCATCTGCCGGTAGCGCTCTTCTTCTTCCTTCTCGAGGCGTGGAGCTTCTTCAGCGTCCTTCTCCGCGTGGCGCGTTCGGCAGCGTCGGCCTCCTCGAGCGCCTTGCGTCACGCGGCCTCGCTTCGGCGGCAGCTGCCTCTTCGGCTTCGCGGCGCGCCTGCCTCCTCGGCCTCGTGCTTGGCGGCAGCAGCCTCTTCGGCTTCACGACGGGCGCGTTCCTCGGCCTCGGACTTGCGGCGCTCCTCTTCCTCGGCCTTGCGCTTGGCCTCGTCGGCCTCGCGCTTCTTGGCCTCGATGGCCGCCTGGCGCGCACGCTCTTCTTCGAGCTCGGCCTGCTTCTCGGCGATGATCGGACCAAGATCCTTGCGTATCTTGTCCACGTAAGCCTCGACCAGCGTCGACGCGTGGTTCTTGGCGGGTATCTTGAGCCGCTCCAGGTGATCGAGGAGCTCTTGCGAGCTCATCCCGAACTCCTTGGCCAACTCGTGGACTCTCATGTTCGCCATGTAACGCGTCACTCTCCCTGCTGCGCTGGAACTGCTCTGTGTCGAGGACCTGCGCGAATTCTCGTCTCAGTCGGTCTAGGTCGTCTTCCTTGAGTCGCACGCGCAAAGCGGAGTCTATCCGCCTGCGGCGCACGGCCGCATCGAAACACTCGGCCGTCCGGCACACATACGCCCCGCGTCCGTTCGCCTTGCCGGTCGAGTCGACCTCGACATGACCATCGGACGTGCGCACGATTCGTACCAGGTCTCGTTTCTCGTCGTTGGCCTGGCACACCCGATACACGTGCGTACGGGCGTCTTGCGTGCCTTCTTCACTCGGCAGGCGCCTCCTTCGCGTGTATGCGGCAGTACACGGTGCCGGGGACCGCTTTGTTGCGGCAGCGAAGTCCCGAACTCGTGACCGCCACACACCGTCCGTCGAACTCCTCGTCGGCCGAGGAATCGCCGGTCGCAACGGCCGCCGCGAGCCCCTGCTCGGCGGCCTGTGCTGGCTCTTGATGTCGATGCGCCATCCCGTGAGCTTGGCGGCGAGACGGGCGTTCTGGCCCTCTTTGCCGATAGCGAGCGAGAGTTGGTCGTTGGGAACGATCACCGTCGCCGTATGCGAATCATCGTCGATCGACGACCTTGGAGACCTTGGCCGGCGACAGAGCGTTGGCGACATAGGTCGCCGGATCGTCGGACCACGGCACGACATCGATGCGCTCGCCGCGCAGCTCACTCACGATCATGCGCACGCGGGAGCCCTTGGGGCCCACGCACGCGCCGACCGGGTCGAGGCCGGACTCGCGGCTCGAGACCGCGATCTTGGAACGCATGCCCGGCTCGCGCGCAACGCTCTTGATCTCAACGATGCCGTCGTAGATCTCGGGCACCTCGAGTTCGAAGAGCCGGCGAATGAGGCCCGGATGCGTGCGCGACACCACGATCGAAGGCTCGTTGGCAGTCTTGCGCACCTCGATGATGTAGGCCTTGATGCGCTGGTTGTGGTCGTAGCGCTCGTTGTGAGGCTGCTCGGAAGGCGGAAGCAGCGCCTCAACACCCTCACGCAGCTTGATGAGCGTGTAGCGCGAGTCCGACTGCTGCACCGTACCGGTGACTGACTCGCCGACGCGGTCGGTGTACTCGTCGTAGATCTGGTCACGTTCGGCCTCGCGGATCGAGGACGTGATCACGTTCTTGGCCGCCTGCGCCGCGATGCGGCGAGACGTCTTTGGGCGTGATGTCGTGTTCCTCGAAGATGGGCTCTTCTTCGGTGCCACCGACGGGAACGAGTTCGTAGACGTAGATGCGGCCGGTCTCGCGATCGAGTACCACGCGGGTATCGTTCTCGAGGTCCATGATGCGTCGGTACGTCGCGGCAAGCTGCTGCTCGAGCTTGTCGAGCATGTCAAGCTCGTCGATGTTCTTCTCGCGGGCGAGCGCCTTCAGGGCCTCCATCAGCTCAGAGCTCATTACTGGCCCGCCCCTTCCTGCTCGAAGTCCACGTTCCCTTGAGATGCGCTTTCGATATCGCACCATGAGGGATGCGGACGGTTTCTCCGTCAACGTCGAGCACGACGATGTCTCGCCTTCGACGACCGACGATCGTGCCCGTGTAGGTCGTGCGTCCCTCGGCCGGGACGGTCTTGAGTTTCACGGTGCCGCCTGCGAAGCGCTCGAAGTCCGAGAGCTTGCGCAAGCGGGCGGTCGATACCGGGCGAGGACACCTCTAAGGTGTACGCGCCTGTGAGGATCGATTCCTCGGCGTCGAAGACGTCCGATTCCAGGTATTCGCCTCGACAGAGCGCGTCAAGGTCGAGCCAGCCCTCTCGGTCGAGGAAGTACCCGGACGACAGGCTGCTGGTGGCCGCCGGCGATCTCAACTAGCGACGAGCTCGAGCCTTCTCGCTCCGCAACGGGGCTGAGCAGCGCTTCTATCTTCTCGGCGAGCGATCGATCCCATGCCGGCAAACCTCCTTCCAGACGAAAAGAAGCGGGGGTTACCCACTTCTCGCAAGACAGTTCCTGTCGAACAGAGAGATTCTACCCCAGGTTCAGGGGTGGGTCAAAGGAAACAGGAGGATGTGAGCAGGGTTGCGGGGTATGATTATGCGCATCGGTGATGTTCGTCGCCGAGGGGTTCACGGGGAGAGGGGTTCTGCGATGAGGTCATGGAATGCACGTAGCCTGATGTGCGTACTCGTTCTGGCATCGGTCTTGACGGTGCTGATGGCCACAGCTGGTAGTGCGGCCACTACTGCGACCGAGCATCAACTCACGACGGCTGCGTTTGGCCAATGGAATCCGCGTGTGTCGGGTGCGACGGTCGTCTGGAACGACATGCGCACTTCATTCAATAACGTCTACGCATACGACGTGGTGTCCGGGGTCGAAACGCCAATCACGAACAGCAATTTCGCTCAGGGTGTGTGCGACGTATCGGGTGACGTGATCGTGTGGCAGGACAATCGGAACATCAATTACGACATCTATGCGTACGATCTTGCCTCCGGGCAAGAGAAACGCCTCACGACACACTCGAGCAATCAGACCGATCCTTCGATCTCCGGGGACACAGTCGTTTGGGTCGACGACCGGAACAGCAACGATGACATCTACGCGCTCAACCTTGCGACCGGTGTGGAAACGCGGATTACCACGAACAGCTCGGCTCAGCAGGAGCCTTGCGTGTCCGGTGACACAGTCGTGTGGACGGATTATCGCCATGGCCTGGCGGATGTCTACCTCTACGATCTTGCGACCGGACAGGAGAAGCGGCTGACTACCGAACCCCAGACACAGGACAACCCGTCGGTGTACGGCGATACCGTGGTATGGCAGGACAGCCGCAGCGGGACCTACCAGATCTATGGCTACGATCTTCGAACCGGCACGACGACGAGGCTCGACCCCCAGAGCGCCGACCAGTATTACCCTGCTGTTTCACACGACCGGGTGGTATGGGACGACCGTCGGGGTGTGGGCAGCCCGGACGTCTACGGGTTCGACTTGAATACCGGCGAGGAGATTGAGGTGTGTGTCAGGAGCGTCGAGCAGAGTGATCCCGCGATCTGGGGAGACAAGGTCGTGTGGGAGGATGCGCGCGACGGCAACTACAACATCTACATGGCTGACTACCCGGCCAAGATGACGCGCGTCCAGGGGTCGAACCGCTTCGGCACGGCTGTCAGCGTGTCGAAGAACCACCCAACCTTCGGGGCATCGGTGGCCATCCTGGCCACTGCCCGGGACTTCCCGGACGCATTATCGGCGTCAGGACTGGCCGGAGCCTACCGGGCACCACTGCTTCTTGTGGACACTGACTCCGTACCGGGCTCCGTCATGAGCGAACTCGATCGCAAGGACATCGGGCGCGTGATCTTGGTCGGCGGCACTTCGGCCATCACGAACAACGTGCGCGATGCTCTCGTGAAGGCGGGCTATCCTGTCGAGCGCATCAGTGGCGCAACGCGCTACGAGACGAGTCAGGTTGTGGCGCAGCGAATCAAGAGCATTATGGGCTCTCGCTTCGCTAAGACGGCGATCGTTGCACGAGGCGACGACTTCGCCGACGCTCTGGCGGCCTCCCCCGTTGCCTACAGCCAGAAGTTGCCGGTTCTACTGACGAAACCAACCTCCTTGCCATCGGCGACGAGAAGCGCACTCGAAGACCTCGATGTTGAGACCGCGGTCGTGACCGGCGGGACGGCCGCAGTAAGCGCGTCGGTGAAGAGTGCGGTCGATTCCGTACTGAAGTCCAATGGCGGCACCGCGTCTGCTCGCTGGGCAGGCTCGGACCGTTACGCGACGTGCACGGAAATCGCCGAGGGTGCGATTGCGCACAAGTGGGTCGGCCCGGGCTTCGTGGGTATCGCCACGGGGCTGGACTTCCCGGACGCGCTGTGCGGAGGCGCGGCATGTGGCGAGGAGTACGGCGTGTTGCTGCTCTCAAAGCCAGGGGCACTGCCCGGATCGGCGCAGGCGTTCATCGCTGACTATCGCGACGGTATCGGTGTCATGGAGGCCTTCGGCGGAACCGCCGTTCTCAGCGACAGCGTGCTCACGAGTGCGCGAACTATAGCGAACCAGTAGGTACTGCGCGGCCGACGATCGGTGGCGTGGCTGCTCGCCTCGCTAGCGCAACCGCTTGGGAGGAATCTCGCTGCGCAGCGCCTCGAGATGGCGAACCAGCATGTCCAGTTGCTCGCGCGTGCTGGCGATCGGGTAGCCAGCAGGCTCCGACCTGAGGACATCATGATGATCCTTGAAGAACAGCCCCGACTGGAGGTACTCGCGGTACTCGTCATCGGACATTGACGACATGGTCTGGATGTCCACTGCGGTCACATTCATGTTCTTGGTAATGGTCTTGTCTTCGAACGACATGCTGTGCCTCCTGGATGATCGGACTTAGCTCAAACGTGAGTACTGATGGTGTTGCGATTTAGAACTGCATCCCATGAATCGAAACCGCTGGCACACACACAATTCTTCCCAGTACGAAGTACTTACTACGGGCGGACAATGTCTTCTTCTCCAGTGTGCAGTGGGCACCTGCTAGAACGCTTGGCTTCGAACCCTTCAACGTCAGTCCTCACCCGGCATTGCCGAGAGATGCTCAGAAACGGCGAAAGCCTCCCATTCTCGGCTCAGCACGGTCTTCTCCTCTTCGGGCAAGAATGCGGCTTCGAGCGTTGCGAGATTCAGCTGCCACAGTTCCTCGAATGAGAAGCCCTGTCGAGCGAGCGTGACGTACTCGTTGTCGAGATCCGTGGAGAACATCGGCGGATCGTCGGAGTTCACCGTGACGCAAACACCGGCGTCCACAAGCGCGCGGATGGGATGTGGCTCCTCGGCAGGGACAACCTTCGTGCGGTAGTTGCTGTTGGGTGAGACCTCAAGGGGTACCTTCGTGTCTCTGAGATACGCAACCAGCTCGCGATCCTCGAGTGAGCGGATGCCGTGTCCGATGCGCTCCGCATGCAGCGATCGCAACGCTCCCCAGACACTCGCCGGCCCCGTAGTCTCTCCGGCATGGGCGACCGTGTGCAGCCCACCACGACGCGCCTCGGCATAGATAGTCTCGAATTGCTCGGGTGGGTACCCTTCTTCGATGCCTCCGATGCCAATGCCGAGAACCAGACCGTCCCGCTCACGTCCTGCCAGGGCGAAGGGCAGCACATCGTTCACGCGCGTCTCGGTCTGCCGACTGATGTCTGCTATGAAGCGGACCTTGCTCCCATGCTCACGCAGCCCCGACTCGGCACCCGCCGCAAGCGCATCGAGAAGGTCGCCCTGAGAGATACCCGTTTCCAGATGGAACTGGGGGCTCACATAGGCTTCCGAGTAGCGGATGTTCTGCGCCGCCTGTCTTCCGGCGAAATCCCGAACCATCTGCTCGAAGTCCTCGTGGCGTGCGCATCGCAGAGGTAGCAAGGATGTAGACCTCGATGAAGTGCTCGAAGTCGCTGAACTCGTAGAACTGGCGCCACGCCTCGAGCGATTTGGCCGGGAGATCGACGCCGTTGCGTTGCGCCATGTCCCAGACCGTATCCGGGCTCGTGGCTCCCTCAAGGTGGACATGGATCTCGACCTTCGGCATGGCGTGAAGCCGACGGAGCATGGTCTCAGATGGTTCTTGCTGTTGGAACACGTGCCTCTCCCCTCGCCGGAACCAGCTCCACCCCCTCAGGCGGCCGCGTCCAGGGTGCCGGTCATGTAGACGTAGGCGGTCCTGCTCGTCTTGACGTAGACAGATCGCAGACGAGTGCCGAACGACATCCTAGTTGAGCTGCTTCGTGACCGCGTCACGCACGCTTGAGTTCACGGCAGCGGTGCCGCCGATGAAGTGCACGGCGCCAATGAAGTCGCGGTTCGTCTTGAGCCTCGTGGCGGCAGGGCCGGATAGCTCGGCTTGCTTGGTGAGCAGCAGCACCGAGTTGAGCTGGCCGAGCATCGCACCGCCGGACAGCGCATCGGGAAATTCCAGTCCGGTGGCGATGCCCACGCCGTCCCATCGCATGCCGCAGTCTACCCCGTACTCGGCGACCTGCGCGGCGGTTTCGTAGCGTGTGGCACCTCCGATACGTGCGACGTTCGCTTTGCCCAGTACAGTCTTGAGTGCAGTCTCCGTGGCAGGGGTCACCGCCACGTTTCCGCCCAGTATCACCGCATCGTCGACCTTGGAGGGCAGCTGAGCCGTGCCGCCGGTCTTGACCAGCAGTATCGGAGAGCCTGTCGAGGCCGAGACCGGCGAGGCGCCCAAGGCGTCGGGGAAGTTGTCGCCGGTAGAGACGAACGCGGTGCCGTTATAGTCGGCACCCTGCAACGAGATGACCTTGGCGGCGACCAAGTTGGCCGTGGTGTAGCGGGTTGCTCCCGCCAGTCGTGTGACCGTCCCATCAAGGTTGTCGTTGAGCCCGTCCTCAACCGCCTGGCTGACCGCAGCTGTGCCGCCCAGGATGTAGGCGTTCTTGGCTCCAAGGCGCACGATCTCAGCTGCCACGTTCGCCGGAAGTGCTGCCTGTTTGGTGAGCAGCAGCGGTCCTTCGACCACGCCGGCAAGAGCCGCACCGCCCAACGCGTCGGGCCAGTTCTCGCCGGTGGCGATCACGACCGTGTCCGCTCCACGCGGATAGGCCTTCTTCGATGCTGCGACAGCTGTGGCGTATCGTGTAGTGCCTGCGACCTCTACCGAGCCTGCTACGGCAGGCAGGACGTTGCGCACGAACACGTCCATGTCAGCGCCGTTCGCATCGCTCACGACGAGGTCGCTTGCGTCCGACTCGAACACCACAAGTCGACCTTCACCGCTGATAGCCGAGGAGTTGCTCCCACCGTTGGCATTCCCGCCGCCCGTGTCTACGCTGATTCTCCGGGTCGTGTTCATCTGCAGGTCGCGAACGAACACATCATCGAAGCCGTTCCCGTCGCCAACGACGAGATCGCTGGCTTCGGAGTCGAAGGTCACGTAGCGACCGTCGGCGCTGATTGCTGGCTCGCCGCTATGTCCGTTTGCGTCACCGCCGCCCGTATCGACGCTGACTCTCCGGATAGCGTTGGTCTGAAGGTCGCGCACGAACACGTCCCAATTGCTGTCGCCGTCACCAGCAACCAGATCGCTGGCTTCGGAGAGAAACGCGACGTAGCGGCCGTCGGCGCTGATCGAGGATTGGCCGCTATGTCCATTTGCGTCACCGCCGCCCGTGTCGACGCTGACTCTCCGGATAGCGTTGGTCTGCAGGTCGCGAACGAACACGTCCCAATTGCTGTCGCCATCGTCGGCAACGAGATCGCCGGCACCAGAGCTGAACGCCACGTAGCGACCGTCAGCGCTGATCGAGGGGGCGGAGCTGTCCGCGTTGGCATCGCCGCCGCCGGCGTCAATGCTGATCCTCCGTGTCGTGTTCGTCTGCATGTCTCGGACGAAGATGTCGGCATTGACGTCCCCATCATCCGCGACAAGGTCGCTTGCGATTGAAACGAAGGCCACATAGCGGCCATCGGCGCTGATGGCGGGGGTGTAGCTGTGGTCATTGCCGTCACCGCCGCCCATGTCGACGCTCACTCGGCGAGTCGTGTTCGTCTGCATGTCGCGGACGAACACATCGCTGTAACCGTTCACGTCGCTGACAACGAGATCGGTAGCACTTGAGTCGAAGGCCACGTAGCGGCCATCGGCGCTGACCGAGGGCGACCAGCTCCAGCCGTCCGAATCGCCGCCTCCTGTATTCACACTCACCCGCCGCGTCGTGTTGGTCACGAGGTCGCGCCGGAACACATCCGGGTTCGCGTCGCCGTCGTCAGCGACAAGATCGGGCGCGTGTGAGGCGAACGCCACGTAGCGGCCATCGACGCTGATGACCGAATCTGTGGGGTACCCTCCACCCGCCCCCCCGGTACCCGAGCCGACACTTGCTCGGACGGTAGTACCGCGCGGCAGGATTGCGGTGGCCGCGGGACTCACACCCACCACGAGAGACATCGCAACGATGGCCGCGAGTGTCACCTTCAGTCCCGTTCGGATGCTTACAAAACGCCTGAAAGCCCGCATGTCCCGACCTCCCCGTCGCCCACGCAGTGTGCCGCCTACTCAACTGGCAATGATACTCTCGTCGGCAGAGAAAACTAGGCTCCGGTGGGTGTTGAAGAGGTTCACATTCAGCCTCGGCTCGCCCTCGCTGTGTGGGCCGAGGACATCAGGTCAGAGCGCGGCCTACAGACGGACAGGCTCGACGTCGTCTAGCGTCCGGTGCACGACATGCAGATCCCGTCATCTGAGATCCAGCCAGCGGGGACTCGTTCGCCACACAGCGTGCAGACTGCGAAGTAGTCTGGAGTCTCCAACACAAGCTGAATCATTCGATCGAGAGCGGCCTGGTGGATTCTCGGCGGGGCTGTGAAGACGTGCGTCCATATGGTGGTCGGTTGCGTTGGGCTCTCCCAAACCACCGTTCCGACATGAACATTCACGCCGTCGTCGATTGAATCGATTCGTATGAATTGCTCGATGAGACTGGCATTGTCCATGTTGCACCTATCGTCTGTGTGTTTCAGCTGCGAACGAATTGCTTGCCTCAGCCTAGTCCTGGCGTGAGTCAGGTGGAGGCGGGGGTCAGAGGCAGCGAGTGCAAGGCTGGCAAGCGGTCAAGTTGCCGGCGGCGCTACTCCTGCTTGGCAAACGCTGACTTGAGGGCGACCTTCTGCGAGTACTCGATCGACCCGTACTGGAACAGCCTAACCGCAATGCGGAAGATGATGAAGCTCAGCACGAACAATTCGACAATGACGATCGTCGCCTCTACCGCACTCAGAGTCCCCAGCCCGTTGCGCAGCATCGCCGTTGGCGCCGCGGTGTACGGGAAGTACGTGAGTACCTGCACGACGAAGGATTGCGGACTCGAGAGCACCAGTGCGGCCGCCCACAGCGGGGCGAACGGCACGATCGACACCGGAGCGGCGATGGCTCCCGCGTCCCGCGCAGTCGGCATGATCGCGCCCGCTGCCGCCAACGTCGTCGTGGCCAGGCAGAATCCACCTATGAGGAGGAGCGCGCCCACGAGCATCGGCCACGGCTCGAAGCTCAGCGACGCCAGGTCGACATAGGGCAGTCTCAGTTGCTCTCGGAAGAACAGGTAGCCCACGACGACCGGTAGCGAGATCGCCACCATCTGGATCGCGCCGACGATGAAGAGTGACACCACCTTGCCGGACACCATCGTTGTCGGATCCATCGTGGTGAGGATCATCTCCGAGACCCTGTTCTCCTTCTCTTCGAGGAGGCTGGTCGCCATCAGGTTGCCCATGAGCATCACGCTCGCGTAGAAGACCAGCAAGAACAGCAACGGTGGGATGACCTCGGCAAGTCCGGTCGACTCGCGGCCCTCCTTGTAGTTCGTCGAGGACACCTGGAAGTCACCGCGAACGAGCGTGGCAAGGGACTGGTCGTCCATGGCTGCCTGCGCGCTCGCGATCAGGATCTCTGAGGCGATGGCGGGATACTTGCCGTTCGCGAAGATCCCTTCGTCCACCGCGAAGACCCGTGTCGGCTCCTGGGTGGGATCAGCCGGATACGCGAAGTGAGCGTCGAGGCGACCCGCCCTCACGTCCGCGATCGCCTGCTCCTCGTCGGTCGCGAGGGTGCCGCCGAAAGCCTGGGCCACCGCCGGGATCACGTACCCGGACGCATCGCTGTACGTGAAGGTGAACTGCGCGCTCTCTTGCGAATCGATGCTCTCGGCGGTGGACGTGTTGGCAACCACGATCAGCGCGATCACGGCGCCCATGATGACGGGAACGACCAGCGTGGCGATCCAGAAGCCCGCCTTCGACAGCGTGCGCTTCACCTCGAACGAGACGATGGTGCTCATGTTGTGTCGCGCCATCGTCTACACCTCGCCCGGTTCGTCGTGGCTGCCGTAGACCCTCACGAAGATGTCGTCCATCGAAGGCCTGCCCGTGACGAAGCTGCGCACCGATACTCCGGCCTGGACCAGGTCGCGAAGCACCTCGGCCTCGTCCACGCCTTCATCGAGGTCGAGCTCCGCGTAGTTGTTATCGCTTCGCATCACGCGGTAGCGGGGTGAGTCCGGGATGTCTCCCGTGAAGGCCACCTTCGCCGTCGTGCCGCCGTACTGCGCCTGGACCTGGGAGATGGTCCCGTACGCCTCGGCGACGCCGTTCTTGAGCAGGAGCACGCGATCGCAGAGCCGTTCGACCTCGTCCATCTGGTGGGTCACCATCAGCACGGTGGCCCCCGCCTGCCTTCGCTCCTCGATGATGCTCAGCAACAGGCGCCTGTTCACCGGATCGAACCCCTTGGTGGGCTCATCCAAGATGAGCAGCTCCGGCTCGCCCATGATCGTCACGCCGAGCTGCACCTTCTGCTGCTCACCCCCGGACAGCTTGTCCACTCGCGCTTTCGCCTTGTCGGCGAGGTCCACACGTTCCAGGTAGTCCATCGACCACGATGACGCGGCGTGCTTGTCGAGACCTTTGAGCCGGCCGAAGTAGGTCATCACGCTGATGACGGATTCCTTCTTGTAGAGGCCCCGCTCCTCGGGCAGGTAGCCCAGGTTGACTCCACACTCGGGCTCGAACTGTCGACCGTCCACGTGCAGCTCTCCGGCGGTCGGCCGGTACAGGCCGAGGAGTGCCCGGATGGTAGTGGTCTTCCCGGAGCCGTTCGCGCCGAGGAACCCGAACGTCTCGCCGCGTTCTACATCGAATGACAGGTCGCGAAGGACGGTGTGTCCGTCGAAGTCCATGCGGAAGCCCCGGATGTGGATGATGGGCTGGTTGCGGTCCTGATCCATAGCGCGGACCGTCGCAGGTTCGTGTCTGACATGCACCATGAGGGCTTCTTCCTCCAATGTGCGCACTCAGCCGCATCGAACGTGCTTGCGCTTCAGCCGAAGCGCCCCCCTGGCGCGCTTCCATGCCGAGGATACCTGATGCGGCGCACCATCGGCCGGAATCGCGGGTTCGACGCTGACGACGTCGAAGGACTCTGAGAAACGGCAATGCTGGTCAAATTGACCGAGACACGCGGTGGATCACGTGCTAGGCGTCAGTCTGGTCGAGCCATTCCATTGCATCCCCAAGATGAGTGAATGCCCTGACGTCGAAGCCTCTCTCCTGGGCGCAAAGCGCGAAGAACCCTGCGTAGTCGGATCTTTCTGGGGGACCAAGAACCGCGGTCTTTCGAGAAAACGCCTCGCGATGCTTGTGGAGTTCCGCCGCCAGTTGCCAAAGATCGGCCACATCCATCTGTGATTGCGTGTTTCGAGTATCGAGGATGACGTCGAAGTCACCAGAGATGGCCGAAGCCATTGCGATTCCCGTAAGCACTTCCTTCGTCCTGGCGAGATCGATTCGCCCTTCCGGGGTGGCTTGGACGAACTCATGCGCCCGGATGATTCTGATGTCGGTCGGCATTGCTGCCTCCTTCTGTGTTCGCTGAGGATGACAACGAACGCCCGGTCAGTGCTGGAAGACAGCCGCAGACACCGCTTCTTGTGTAGAGAGATTCCCCATAAGGCTGTTTGCCAACATGATGGAACCCACGAATGGACAGTGCGGCCTGTCAGCATGCAGCTACTTCCAGCGAGTGCCCGGGCAGAATTGCTCACGGAAGACGGGTTGATCAGCCAGCACCTGCGAGGCGTCAACTACTCCGCGTGCCTACTCAGCCCCCATGAAGGCTTCAGCACCGGTACCGTCAGGTGCAGCTCCGGGATGTGAAGACTGCGGGCGGTGGCCTGCAGTCCTATCGCGAGCAGCCCGGCACACACGGCCGAGATCGTGGCCACGAGGTAGGTGATTGCCGGGCCTTCACTACCGTTTAGCAGGATGATGACCGAGAAGAACGCTACGCCGCCCCACGAACCGAGCACCGCTCCGCGCAGGATTCGATGTGCGGAGTCACTGCCGCTGTGTCGGTGAGACGAGGCCGCCATAATCGCGGCAATTACGGGGAGTGGTGCCAGGAACCCAGCGATTTCCGCCCCGAGCATGTCAGCGCTCGTCGTGATGAGCACGACCATCAAACCCGCGAGAGCCATCCGGAGAGCGAGTATCCGCTTGCGGGGCACTGGCTCATCGTGTGCGGTCTCGGGCACGCGGATCGAAAACGCCAACGGTACGAGGATCATAGGGACGAGCGCGAGAACCCAGCCGAGTGAGACGTCCACCAACGAGAGCAGGCCGGCGACAGCGACGAATGTGGAGTATGCGACTGCCAGCGACTGCCACCATGGGCGTCGGAGGGAAACCACCGCGTATGAGGTGCAGAACATGCCTGCAGCTACGAACCCCAGGAGCGTCCCATATGCGGCATGCACCGCGAAACGAGAACCATACTGAGCGAATAGCATCGCCGATACCGGGCCGGAGACCAATGGCAGTCCAAGCAACAGTCCGCCGACCAGTCCACCCCACTTCTGCATCGCGAACGTGGACGTCGCCAACAACAGTGGGCTGATCAGTACCTTCGCCAGAACTAGTATCACCGGTGCTCCTAGACTCGAAATCCACATGCCTTCCGCTGTTTATCTTCGGCTGAGCGAAGGGTAGAGTCTATTTGTGCTTATTTACGGTGACCAACAACTATGTTGAGGCTGAGGAGTTCGGATGCTGAACACGACGCGGTTGCGGATCTTGCGCGAGGTGGCGGAGCGAGGAACCATCATCGCCGCCGCCGAGGCGCTGTACCTCACGCCCCCGGCCGTCTCACACCAGCTGAAAGTCCTTGAGCAGGAGCTGGGTGTCCCACTCCTCGAGCGCACTGCGCGATCGATCCGCCTTACGGACGCGGGGAGGCGTCTCGTGGTGCATGCGGAGACGATTCTGGCCGACTGCGAGACGGCTGTCGCCGACGTCACAGCCTTTGCGGGAGAGGTCACTGGGCATCTGCGACTGTCCACGTTCCAGACGGCCGCTCAGAGCTTCGCCCTGCCTGCGGTAGCCAGAATCACGCAGGCATACCCTCATCTCGAAATCACGGTTGCCGATCTTGAGCCCGAGCGGGCGGTGATGGCCGTCAAGGCGGGGCAGATAGACATGGCGCTCTCCCATGAGTGGGACTTCGTCCCGCGACCAAAAGACCCGGGCATCGACCGTTATCCATTGATCGACGAACCGATAGTGGTCGTATTGCCGAGCAGACATCCCCTTGCCGGGAACCCGGTGAGGGCCGCTGATCTTGCACATGAGCACTGGTGTGTGGCACAGCCGAGCACGGCGAGCCGGAAGGCCGTCATGCACCTTGCACGCTCTGCGGGGTTCACGCCCAAGATTGCGTTCGAGAGCAACTACTTTCGGGCCATTGGCTCAGCGATTGAAGCCGGGCTGGGTGTGGGCCTCGCTCCACTGATGACCGACCTGCGCGGGCTCGATATCGAGATCCAGCCGCTGGTGGAGCCCGCCCTCGAACGCCACATCTTCGCCGCTGTACGACGTGGCTCGGGCGGCTCGCCAACCATCAGTGCGGTATTGGAGACTCTGAAAACAGTAGCCGGTACTCTCGGCCCCGAAGGCCCGCTCGAGTTCCGGCCCTAGGCTCCCAAGGCCCTCATGTGTGACGGTGCCCGTTCTCGCACCCTGGGCGGGCGACCGGGCAAGGCGCTGTCTCGCCGCTCTCCCCTAGTGGGTGTATTTGGCGCGCTCGTCGGCGACAATCGCCGAAATCGTCGCAGCAGCTTCCCCGATCGGCAGTTCGCTGCGCTCTCCGGAGCGCCTGTCCTTAAACTCGATGACACCATTCGCGATGCCGCGCTTCCCCACCACAACTTGGTACGGGAAGCCGATGAGATCGTTGTCGGCGAACTTCACACCCGCGCGCTCGTCGCGATCGTCCAGGACGACTTCGACACCTGCGTCAGCAAGTGCGTTCCAGATCTCCTCGGCCGGGTCGAAGACTTCGGACTCGAGACCGAGTGGGATGACCGCGACCTCGAGCGGAGCCACACTCATCGGCCATAGGATGCCGTTGTCGTCGTTGTGCTGCTCGATCACGGCTGCGAGCGAGCGCGAGATGCCCACGCCGTAGCAGCCCATGATGAAGGGCTTCTCGGTTCCGTCTTCGTCGGTGAACGTAGCGCCCATGGAGTCGGAGTACTTGGTGCCGAGCTGGAATACCTGCGAGACCTCGATGCCGCGGGCACCCTTGAGTGTTCCGCCGCATTCAGGGCAGCCATCGCCAGGTGCAGCGAGAACCAGATCGGCCCACTCGCCGACCTCGAAGTCGCGCCCCGGCTGGGCACCGATCAGGTGATAGTCGTTCTCGTTGGCGCCAACCGCCCAAGAAACGTCATCTTTGAGTGAAGCGTCAGCGATGACGCGCACGCCCGCAGGCGGATTCACGGGGCCGAGGGAGCCCTTGGGAATCCCGTAGGTCTCGAAGTCGGCTTCTTCGAGCAGTTCGACACCGGGTACAGCCCAGTCGGCCTTCAAGGGATTGAGCTCGCGGTCGCCAGGCACGCAGAAGAAGACGAGTTGGTTCGTGCCCGTAGCTTCGTCAGCGACCTTGCCCGCCATCGTCTTCACGGTGTCGTGCTCGGCGATACTCAGGAACTGAGCGATTTCGGCGATTGTGCGGATCTCGGGCGTGTGCACGCGTCTCAAGATCGCGCGGCTCGGTTGCCGCCGGCGTGCGCGGCACGACCGTCTCGGCAGCCTCGACGTTGGCGGCCCAACCGCAGTCGCAGTAGACGAGCGCAGCTTCGCCGTTCTCGGCAAGCGCCATGAACTCGGTCGTGACCTTGCCGCCGATCTGACCGGAGTCGGCCTCGACGGGGCGATACGCAAGACCCAGTCGCTCGCAGATGCGCCCGTAAGCGTGCGCCTGCTGGTCGTAGTGCTCCTGGAGCGACTCCTGGGTCGCGTGGAAGCTGTACGCATCCTTCATGATGAACTCGCGGCCGCGGAGTAGCCCGAAGCGCGGACGTACCTCGTCGCGGAACTTCACCTGGATCTGGTAGAGCGATTTCGGCAGGTCGCGGTAGGATCGCAGCTCATCGCGAATCGTCGCAGTGATGATCTCCTCGTGCGTGGGCCCAAGGCAGAAGTCGCGACCGTGCCGGTCCTTGAGTCGCATGAGCTCGGGGCCGTAGTCGGCCCAGCGGCCGGACTCGTGCCACAGCTCTGCGGGCTGCACGGCCGGCATCATCATCTCCTGCGAACCGATCGCGTCCATCTCTTCTCGGACGATCTGCTCGATCTTGTGCAGGGCGCGCCACCCCAGCGGCAGAAACGTGTAGATGCCTGCCGCTGTCTTGCGAATCATCCCTGCGCGAAGGAGCAGACGATGACTCGCGAGTTCGGCCTCAGCCGGGTCCTCTTTGAGGGTCGGGACGTGCAAGACACTCATGCGAAGGGCGGTTCTCATGCTGTGCTGCTCCCCTATCGATGTCTACGAAGAAGTGAAACGGGTCGCGCGTGAGGCACGACCCGTCAAAACGTGCACTCTCATTCGGCAAGTCTACCCGATACCGAGATCCTCGGGATGAAGCGACGGGACCAGTTCCTTGCTGTTCTCGACCATGCTCATGATCAGCCGCGCGACGATGTCGTGGAGGATGAGCGTCTCGCGGTTCCCCTGTGCGACGAACGCCTCTTTGAGCGTGCGCTTCACCTTCGGGTCGCCTGAGACCTCGACGATGATGTCGATGTTCGCGTCTTCAGCAGCAAACTCAGTGTAGTCGGCGGTGTACGGAACCCCGTGCTCGTGAGCTATCGTGGCCCCGGGACTTGCCGGGTTCACGTCGGCGACACCCACGAGCTCTACGAATGGACGATTGATGAACTCCTGGATCAGCGGCGCACCAGTACGTCCGCCCCCAACCACCGCAATGCGGACCTTGTCGGGCATGTCCTCCTCCTTCATGTCGACCGGCATCGATGTGGCTAGCACATCGGTACACAGCATAACGCACGTTAAGGGCTAGTCGAGGTCTGATTCCATGCGGTCGATCTCGGCCATAAGTGCCTCGACGATCTGGGCTTCGGGCACCTTGCGCAACGTCTCTCCTTTGGCGAACAGTAGACCCACGCCTTTGCCCGCCGCAACGCCGATATCGGCCTCACGCGCCTCGCCGGGGCCGTTGACGACACAGCCCATGACCGCGACCTTCACTGGAGTCGTGCGCTCGCGCAGTCGGCGCTCGATCTCCTCGGCGATCGGAATGAGATCGACCTCGCAGCGTCCACACGTGGGACAGCTCACGAGCTCGGGGCCGTGTCGTCGCAGATCCAGCGCACCAAGGATCTCCCAGGCGACGCTGACCTCCTCGACCGGGTCTGCAGTGAGCGAGACTCGTAGCGTGTCGCCGATGTGCTGCTCGAGCAGCACTCCGATGCCGACTGCTGACTTCACGGTGCCTGCGCGCAGCGTCCCGGCTTCTGTGACGCCAATGTGGAGCGGGTACGGTAGCGAAACGGCAAGCTTCCGATACGCCGCAATTGTGGCATTGACGCTGCTGGCCTTGGCAGACACGACGATGTCCTCAAACCCGCGAGACTCGAAGTGTTCGCAGAAGGATATGGCGCTGGCGACGAGCTTGTCGGCGAGCGTCCAATCAAGATCGTGGTACTCCTCGGCAAGCGATCCGGCGTTCACCCCGATGCGAATCGGGATGCCGGCCGTCCCCGCCGCCTCGATCACGGCATCAACGCGCTCGGTGGCTCCGATATTGCCGGGGTTGATGCGCAGCTTCGCAGCCCCGCGCTGGGCTGCGCCGATTGCGAGCTTGTGGTCGAAGTGAATGTCTGCCACAACCGGCAGAGGTGATGCGGCACAGATGTGCTCGAACGCGTCGAGTGCCTCGGTGCGTGGGACTGCGACGCGCACTATCTCGCATCCTGCCGCCGCAAGTCGGGCAATTTGTGCGAGCGTTGCCTCGACATCGTTGGTGTCGGTGTTGGTCATGGACTGTACGGAGACGGGTGCGCCGCCGCCAACGGGCACCCCACCCACCATGACAGGACGAGTCGTGCGACGAGCTTCCACAAGTCCCCCTCGCGGTCGTGCAAACGGCTCTCTAGACGTTGATGAAGTAGCGCATGACGTCAGCGTACATGACGTAGCCGATGAACGAGAACAGAACCAGCGCGCCTACCAGCGATACAGCCACGGCGAGTCGGCGTTCGATGGGGCGACCCATGATCTTCTCGAGAATCTCCATGACGATCTTGCCGCCATCGAGCGGTGGGATCGGCAAGACGTTCATCACACCGAGCGAGAGGGACAGCAGTGCGATCCACCACGCGTAGTCCAAAGGACCTGCGGCGGCGGCACGGGCAACCTCAACAGATAGGCCAACGACACTTCGTGAACCCGCCAGGGTCTGCCGGAACAGATCTGCGTTGAAGAACATGCCGAAGATCGTCGCGAACACCATGCCGGTCCAGCCGAGACTTTCCTTCAAGGCACCGAACCAGCCGAGTTCGACCTTTGTGGCGCCCGCGATTACGCCGAGGTACGCGCCGCCGTCTGGATTCTCGGCAAGCTTCGTCGGGAGGGTTAGGAGCGTGTCGTCCCGCGTCGATCGTCACGTCTACGATGTCACCCGGATGGAGCACGACAAGCGCCTGTGTGAGTCCGAACCAATCGTTGAGAGGCTTGCTGTCGATTGCGGTCAGGGTGTCGCCGGCATCGCATTCCCGCCTGAGCTGCGGCACCACCTGGGACGACATCTTCAAGCGTGAGTGACTGTTCGTAGTAGCCCCAGATCGAAAGCACGATCGTGAAGACGACTATGGCGGTGACAAGGTTGACCACGACACCCGATGCAAGAAGAACGATGCGCTTCCACGTCTTGAGGCCGCGGTAGGTTGTCGCGCGCGCACGATCGAGCAAAGAAGCCGGAGTCTCGGAGTCTCGACCATCGATGACCGGGACGTAGGAAACCTTGTCGTTGGCGGCAGGCTTGATCGCACCCCAGTCGGCCAACGTGTAGAGGAGCGCACCGCTCGGTCGGTGTCGATCTCGAGTCGAGCGGCGAGCAGGTCGGCGTCCATTCGGCCGTCGTTGACTACCGTCTGAAGTGCGGGCGCGAGAAGGTCGTCCTCGGCACCGGGCTCCATGCCGGCGATGCGCACGTAGCCACCGAGCGGAATCGCGGTGATGCCGTAGCGTGTGTCGTTTGGTCTCGATCGAGATACGCGGTCCGGGGAGTCCGACCATGAACTCGTGGACCTTCACTCCGAAGGCGCGCGCGGCAAGGAAGTGCCCGCCCTCATGCATTACGACGAGGATCGAGAACGTCAGTACTCCCCAGAAGATGATCTGGAATGCATTCAGCATGGGTAGTTGTGGCTCCAACGTTGCGTGTCCGTCTCTCTCGTCGATTCAAGCAAAGCATGCGCCACGGCCGAGAGCGGCCGGTTGCTGCCATCCGTGCATAGTCGGCATGGCATCTTACGTGCTCTTTCTACCCGCCGAGGAACTCCTCGGCACGCGCACGTGTTTCAGCATCCACAGCTTCGATGTGCTCCAGGGATTCTATCGGCACGGAGGCGTGTCCTTCCAAGAGCTTCTCGACAACTCGTTCGATGTCGAGGAATCCGCATTTGGCCGTCCAGGAAAGTCGCGACCGCGATCTCATTGGCGGCGTTCAGAACCACCGTCGTCGTGCCGCCTGCCCTGCCCGCTTCGACCGCCAGTGCGAGGCAGCCGAAAACCTCAGGGTCGGCCGGCTCGAAATCGAGACTGCCCAGTTGCGTGAAGTCGACAGGTGGAAGCGGTGCGCTCCAGCGGCGGGGATGCGAGAACGCGTACTGGATCGGGATACGCATATCGGTAGCGCCGAGGTGTGCTTTGACCGAGCCGTCGCGAGTACTCGACCATCGAATGCACGCATGACTGCGGATGGACCACCACCGAGATGTGGTCGTAGTCGACGTCGAAGAGGTGGTGCGCCTCGATGACCTCGAGTCCCTTGTTCATCAGCGTCGCCGAGTCGATGGTGATCTTGGGTCCCATGGACCACGTCGGATGGGCCAAGGCCGCCGCCGGTGTCACATTCGCGAGCTGATCGCGCGTCCATCCTCGGAAGGGTCCGCCCGAGGCGGTGAGCCAGATACGCGCGACGTCTGCGGGATTCTCGCCGAGTAGGCACTGGTAGATGGCCGAGTGCTCGCTGTCCACCGGGATTATCTGGCCTGTCGCGGCGCGCGACGTCACAAATTCGCCGCCGACGACGAGCGACTCCTTGTTTGCGAGTCGCGAGTGTCTTGCCGGCATCGAGTGCCGCGACAGTCGCGCGCAGTCCGGCCGCGCCCACGAGGCCGTTCAAGACGAGGTCGACGTCGTCGCGGCGGGCAAGCGCCTCGACCGCAGCAGCGCCAGCGCCCACCTCGGCATCTGGAAGCAGGCTCGCCGCAAGAGCGGCCGAGGCCTCATCGGCAAGAACGACTACGCGCACGTCATGGGCGCGCGCCTGCTCGCGCAATCAGCTCGGCGTTCGTGTTGGCCGCCAGTGCGATGATCTCGACATCTATCGCGATCGCGAGACACGACATCGAGTGCCTGGCGCCCGATCGATCCCGTCGAGCCAAGTATCGCGACGCGCAGCCGGTTCATCGGCCAAGACCGATCACGAGCAGGTGGTACGCGACGATCGACACGAGGATGAGGCTGTCGAACCGGTCGAGGAAGCCGCCATGACCCGGGAGCAGCGTGCCGGAGTCCTTGACGCCGGCTTCACGCTTGATGCGGGATTCGAACAAATCGCCGAGCACCGACGCGATCGAAATAGCGACTGCCACAAGCAGTATCCACACGAATGTAAGGTCGATGTCGATGGTGAAACTCGCCAGCACCCACACGCCGATCGTTCCGGCGGTTCCGGCGAAGAAGCCCTCCCATGATTTGTTCGGCGAGATACGCGGCGCCATCTTGTGGCGACCGATGGTGGAGCCGAGCAGATAGGCGAACACGTCGTTTGCCCACACGCTCACGATGGTCGCGAGTGCAAGGAGGGTTCCACCGTCGAGCTGCCTGATCAGCACGAAGAACGACAGCAGAAAGCCGACGTACAGCGCACCGAACACCGTGACGGCAGTATCACTCGTTCGAACCTGCCGGAACGCCACGTGCCATGCAACAGCTCCCACCACGAGCACGGTCACCGCAGACATCAGGCCGAGCCAGCCCCACAGCCCAGCGCACAGCGGCATAGCTCCGACCGCCATGATGCCGAGAACCTCGTTGGGGAGTCGGTGTTCTCGGCGGGTGATCGCGTAGAGTTCCGCTGCAGCGAACATCCCTGCGAGCGACATGAGGATGCCGAGGCCGAGCGGTCGGCCAAAGAAGATTGTGCCAAGCATTGCGCCCGCATACACTGCCGCCGTTATCGAGCGCGTGATGAGACTTGAAAGGCCCTTGGGGCCAGAATCGGGCATGTGTCAGCTCCCGCCGAACCTTCGGGTACGTCCCTGGAACTCGGTAATCGCCTTGAGCAGTGATGTGCGATCGAAGTCGGGCCACAGGGTATCGGTCACGTAGAGCTCAGAGTACGCGATTTGCCACAACAGGAAGTTCGAGATGCGCATCTCCCCGCTCGTGCGGACGACGAGGTCCGGATCGGGCAGGCCTGAGGTGTACAGGCGCGCAGAGATCATGTCCTCGTCGATCGCCGCAGGAGCCAGTGCACCGGATTCGACATCCGTGGCAATCGAACGTACGGCATCGATGATTTCGACCCGACCGCCGTAGTTGAGCGCGACGACCAGCGTCATCCGATCGTTGGCTGCGGTGCGCAATTCGACCCGATCGAACGCCGCCCGCGTCTTGGAGGGTAGGTCGTCCTTCCTTCCCGCAACGCGAACCCTGACTCCCCGTTCCTGCAGGTTGTCGAACTCGCGCTCCAGCACCTCGACGAAGAGCTTCATCAGCCCTCCGACCTCATCGGCAGGGCGAGACCAGTTCTCCGAGGAGAAGGAGTAGATCGTGAGGACCTCGATGCCCAGCTCAAGTGCAGCTGCGATTACCTCGCGGACCGCCTTCGCTCCGGCCTTGTGACCGGCGAGTCGAGGAAGGGCTCGCTTCGCCGCCCACCG
The DNA here is from genome assembly GCA_963790405.1 of uncultured Actinomycetota bacterium. Lineage (GTDB taxonomy): Bacteria > Actinomycetota > Coriobacteriia > Anaerosomatales > JAGXFU01 > JBGSMX01. Next base: position 172,363 of record CAWBOJ010000008.1, on the reverse strand, counting down.
TCCATTGCCGTCCATGATGACGGCGATGTGACGCGGTATGCGGTCTGTGTCGAGATGGCCGAGTAGTTCGCGCGCCTCGTCACCTTCGAAGAAGGAAACGAGGGAATTGCTCGCTGGAGTCACGCCGTTCAGACCTCCATGATCTCGGCTTCTTTGCGAGCGAACGCCTCGTCGATGCGGCCCGACATGGCCGTCCGTGATCTTCTGAATCTCATCCTCGCCGCGATGGAGATCGTCTTGGCTGATCTCGCCGTCCTTCTCCATCTTCTTGAGCCTGTCATTGGCGTCGCGACGGATATTGCGGGTGGCGACGCGCGCTTCCTCGGCATACTGCTTGCACAGCTTCACGAGCTCTCTGCGGCGTTCCTCGGTGAGCGGTGGGAACGGCAGACGAATCACGATGCCGTCATTGCTCGGGTTCAAGCCTAGGTCAGAGGCTTGGATGGCTCGTTCGATGTTGGACATCGCACTTCTGTCGTACGGAGAGACCACGAGCATCTGAGGCTCAGGAGTGCTGACGGATGCGATTTGGAGCAGCGGCGTCTGCACGCCGTAGTAGTCCACGGTTATCTTCTCGAGCAGTGAGCCGGATGCGCGACCGGTCCTGACTGTGGCGAACTCGTGATTGAGCGCCGTCACGGACTTGTCCATATGCTGGTCGGCGTCTTTGATGACGTCTTTGATCATCGGTTGTCTCCCCTCACGATCGTGCCCACACGCTCGCCGCGCAGCGCACGTTCGATGTTCCCTTCGGTCTCCATGTTGAACACGACGATCGGCAACGCGTTGTCCATGCACAGCGAAATCGCCGTAGTGTCCATGACTTTGAGTCCTCTGTTGAGGACATCGATATAGGTGAGCTCGTCGAACTTCACGGCATCGGGGTTTGTGAGCGGATCGGCATCGTAGACGCCGTCGACCTTCGTGGCCTTCATGATGCACTCTGCGCCGATCTCAAGTGCTCGCAGAGCGGCCGTGGTATCGGTGGTGAAGTACGGATTGCCGGTGCCGGCGGCGAAGATCACCACGCGGCCCTTCTCGATGTGGCGGATTGCGCGTCGACGGATGTAGGGTTCTGCGATCGCCTGCATGTCGATGGCCGACATGACGCGCGTGAATACGCCGTGCTTCTCGAGCGTATCCTGGAGCGCCAGTGAGTTCATGACGGTGGCCAGCATGCCCATGTAGTCTGCCTGGGCGCGATCCATGCCCTTTGAAGCAGCCGCTAGGCCACGGAAGATGTTTCCTCCGCCCACAACGATGGATACCTGCACCCCCGCCTCGACCACGGGCTTGAGCTGGCGCGCGAGAGATTCGAGGACCTCCGGATCGATGCCGTAGCCGGCGTTGCCGATGAGCGCCTCACCCGAGAACTTCAGCAGGACGCGACCGAAGTGATAGTCTTCCACGGTTCCCCTCTCGTGAGCGATGCGTGTCGTACTGGAACAGGATAACGCAACGAAGGCCGGTGCGCTGATGGCACCGACCCTCGTAATGTGCTCGTTACCGGGCAGGTAGGATGCCCGTTTTGGCGACAACTACGCTTCCGAGGAAGCCGTCTCGCCGAGAAGCATGCGCTCGAAGCGCACGACCTCAATCGAGGTACCCAGTTCCTTGGCGGCCTTCTCGACGTACTGGCCGACCGTGAGGTCAGCGTCCTTGACGAACGGCTGCTCCAGGAGCGTGACCTCCTTGAAGAACTTCTCAAGGCGTCCCTCGGCGATCTTCTCCTGGATGGGCTCAGGCTTGCCGGACTCGGCGGCCTGGGCCTTGTAGATTTCCATCTCATGGGCGACGACCGACTTGTCGACCGATTCGCGACCGACGCCCATCGGTGCGGTGGCTGCGATCTGCATGGCGACGTCTTTGGCCACAGTCGCGAACAGATCCGAAGCGGCCGCCTCGGCAGAACTGGACGACAACTCGACCATGACGCCGATGTTGCCCACGCCGTGGATGTAGACCGTGATGCCGCCCGGTCTCGGAGCTCAGTTCGTAGCGTGTGAAACGGGCGACGCCCATGTTCTCGCCGACCTTGGCGACCTGCTCGCCCAGAACCTGCTCGAAAGTCTCGTCGCGACCCGTGAAGGTCTGGCCCATCAGTTCGGTGACGTCGGCAGGAGCGGCCGTCGCGACGTGCGCGGCGACCTCTGCTCACGAATGCCTGGAAGTCAGCGTTGCGCGCAACGAAGTCGGTCTCGCAGTTGACCTCGACGAGCACGCCGGTCTTCGCGTCATCGGATACGAACCCGCCGATGATTCCTTCGTTGGTGGCCCGACCGGCCTTCTTGGCCAGCGCAGCCAGACCCTTGGTGCGGAGCAGGTCGATGGCGACGTCCATGTCGCCGTCCGACTCCGTGAGGGCCTTCTTGCAATCCATCATGCCTGCGCCAGTGCACTCGCGCAGTTCCTTGACCATCTGTGCCTTGATCTCCATGGGTAATATGCCTCCCTGAAGTGAAGTGGTGGCGTGTACGTCCGTGTTGGAGGAGCTGCTACTCGGCAGCCGTCTCTTCAACCGCTTCGGCCGCTTCGACCGGTGCGGCTTCGACCTCGGCTTCGGCAACCACGGTTTCAACCGCGACTACCTCGACCTCGACGACAGCAGGCTCCTCGGCGGGTGCAGGGGCGGCCGCTTCGGCCGTCTCCTCGGCAGGAGAGGCCTCGACGGCCTCCGTATCTGCGGGGACCACGAGGGGCTGAGGTGTCGGGGCAGTGTCGACGTACGGCCGGACCCTCGGACGCTGCGCGACCGTCAAGAACTGCATCGGCAATCACGCGGCACATGAGCGACACCGAGCGGATGGCGTCGTCATTGCCCGGGATGACGTAGTCGACCTCATCCGGGTCTGCGTTCGTGTCGACCAGCCCGATGATCGGGATCGTGCAGTCGACGAGCCTCGGCAACGGCGATAGCCTCACGCTTCGTGTCGACCACGAACATAACGGCCGGGAATCTCGGTCATGTTGCGCACGCCAGAGAGGTTGCGATCGAGCTTCGCGTGCTCCTTGCGCAGGAGGATCTGCTCCTTCTTCGGGAGCTTCTCCATCGTGCCGTCCTCTTCCATCGCCTCAAGTTCTTCGAGACGCTCGACTCGCTGGCGCATCGTCACGAAGTTGGTGAGCATGCCGCCGAGCCAGCGCTGGTTGACATACGGCATGCCGGAACGCTCGGCCTCGCTCTGAATCGACTCCTGGGCCTGCTTCTTGGTGCCAACGAACAGCACCTTGCGGCCGCGGGCGGCGACGTCACGGGTGAAGGTGTAAGCAGCCTCGATCTCGCGCAACGTGCGCTGCAGGTCGAGGATGTAGATGCCGCTGCGCTCCGTGAAGATGTAAGGTTTCATCTTCGGGTTCCAGCGACGGGTCTGATGTCCAAAGTGGACACCGGCCTCGAGAAGATTCTTCATCGAGACAACAGACATAGTGCGTACCTCCTGTTTCGGTTGTTCCTCCGCCCGCGTCATCTCCCTTGTGATGCGACCCGAACCCTCAATGTGGTCCGAGCACCGTGCATCGGGATCGACGAGCGTGTGAGATAAGAGCCCGCGTAGTGTATCACACGGGCTCTCGAGTGCGTAAGGGTATTGTGGGGCGGTCGAGCAGCTAGTATTCCTTGCCGCAGCCAGGGCACCTGAGGTGTGCGTCGTACCATCCGGCCTGATCACTCTTAGGAATCAACTCGAGCTGCAACTCAACCTCGCATGTGGGACACCAGAACCGGCGAACGAGGCCGGCATCGCCGATGAAACGCTCTGCATCCCCCTCGTGATCGCGTACGAGAAGCCCGTATGAAGCGCCCGTTCCTTTGCGACCGCTCATGTACTCGAGTGTGAGCGCGGATCTTCTCGGCGACGTCGGCTGGCTTCGCCTCGTTCTTGATCAGGTAGTCGATTGCGCCCAACGCGATGCCCCGCTCAATGTCCTGCTCCTGTCCGAGGTTGCTCAGGATCAGAACGGGAATGTCGCGCGTGCGCGGATCCGCCTTGATGTGCTCGAGTGCCTCGAGGCCGCTCATCTGCGGCATGATGAGATCGAGCAAGACGAGATCGATGTTCGGTTCGTGCAAGGCGGCGATCGCCTCGAGACCGTTCGCGGCCTGAATGACGTCGTAGCCCTCCTGCGTGAGCTTGTCGGTGTAGATGCGGCGCAGTAGCTCGGTGTCTTCAACGACGAGGATCGTCGACATGCTGGCGTGCTCCCCCTCTGTGTGCGTGTATGTCAGGCGACGTAACCTTGTGCCGCATGTAGTCGTGCACGCAAGCGGAGAACGGATTTCGTGTGTAGCTGGCTGACACGGGACTCGGTCACTCCAAGTACCTGGCCGATCTCTTTGAGTGTGAGCCCCTCGTAGTAGTACAGCGCGATCACGATGCGTTCTCTCTCGGGCAGACGTTCGATCGCCGATGCGAGGATGTCCTTGATCTCCTCGGTCTCGAACATCGAGACCGGGTCATCGGCCGTTTCGTCCTCGATCACGCTCATCGCATTGCCGGTGATCTTCGCGATCCCCGCCGACCCACAGCTCCTCGAACGAGACAATCGACGTGTACGAGAGCTTCGACAAGATGTCCTGAAGGTCCTTGGTCGAGATGCCCATCTCTTCTGCGACCTCGGCGTCTTCAGGCGCACGCCGCAGTCGTGTCTCGAGCGTGATGTATGCGGACTCCACCTCGCGGGCACGTGCTCGCACGGATCGAGGAACCCAATCCATCGCGCGCAGTTCATCGATTATTGCGCCCTTGATTCGCGCGATAGCGTACGTCTCGAACTTGATGCCCCGGTCGCGATCGTACTTCTCAATCGCGTCGATCAGTCCGAAGATGCCGTAGCTGATGAGATCGGCTGTGTCCACCGTCTGAGGTAGGCTCGCAGACAAACGCCCCGCGACATACTTGACCAGCGGCGAATACGACAATATGAGCTGTTCGCGGGCCTCGGGGTCGTCCGTCGTCCTTGAATGCGGCCCAAAGGGCGGAAAGGTCCGTCTTTGGGTCAGTTCTCATATAGTTGCCCCTCATGCGTTGCATCGCGTACTCAGGCCCGAGGATGGGTATCGCGATGTACATCATGCAGCCGCTGTCTGCCGACGTGAGTATAAATCTGGGTGGTAGACAGCGCAACGTGACCAAGAAGCTCCTGGACGGTCCTGAGGTCTGCGCCCGCTTCAAGTAGGTGGGTTGCGAACGTATGGCGCAGCACGTGGGGGCTCAGCGAGAGTGCCGCTCCCACCTGAGCCAGGTAGTGCTTGAAGCGCTGGCGTGCGGCGTCTGTAGACAGCCGGTTTCCGCGAACCGAGAGGAACAAGGCCGATGTCGGCTGCCGCTGAAGCATCGGTCTGCCAGAGTCGACGATAGACGCGAAGTCTCCGGAGCTGCCTCGGCGTGGATCGGGAGTATGCGCTGCTTGCTCCCCTTGCCCATGACGCGAATCTGTCCGTTCGCAAGATCGATGTCGCCGACGTCGAGCGCGGATATCTCTCCGATTCGTGCTCCGGTCGCGTAGAGAAGCTCGAGTAGTGCACGGTCCCGCAGACCCGCGGGAGTCGTTGTGTCCGGTGCATCGAGAAGAGCGCTCAGATCCGACTCGGCAACCGTCTTGGGCAGTCTGCGCGGGACCTTCGGGGTTGCGAGTACAGAGGAGGGATCGGTGTCGATGACCTCTCTGTCTATGAGGTACGCGTAGAACGACCGGACTGCAGCGAGGCGTCGTGCAATCGTGCGACGCGCGTAGCCAGCCGCATCCATCTCGGCAAGGTAGCGTCGCAAGACCCGATGCGTCGTCGCCAGTGGATCGACCTTGGTACGCTCGGCCCACTCGAGAAACTGCCGAAGATCGGTAGAGTACGCGCGAATCGTATGTGGCGAGAGTCCTCGCTCGGCACGAAGGTGTGTCAGAAATGCATCGACGTGCGCGTGTGCGTCAGCCATGGAAGCCATCCAGCGACGTCAGAGGGTGCGAGCTCACGTACGCCTCGGGCGTCATCGAACGCGCGTGTACCGTACGCCGCATATCGCTCGCGCTTGCCGCGGGTCCGTCGTTCGAGAGGCGGCACCAGGCCCCAGTTGACGTGCATGGGCTGGTAGCCGGTGGTTTCTTCGGATGTCGCGTAGGCGATCAGCGAACCCAGCGCAGAAGTGTGCGGCAAGACGACCGGCGCGTGACCAAGCAGATCGGCCGCGGTATTGAGTGCGGCGAGCGTTCCCGTCGCAATCGCCTCGAGATAGCCCTCGGTGCCAGCCAGCTGACCGGCGATCCTCACAGCGCGTGTGCTTCGGACGCGCAGCGTGGGATCCAAGACGCGAGGGGCGTCGATGAAGGTGTTGCGGTGCATGACTCCGTATCTCAGGAACTCAGCGTGCGCAAGAGCGGGAATCAGCGCCAGGACTCTGCGTTGCTCGGGAAACGTGAGGTTGGTCTGGAAACCCACGAGATTGTACGCGGTCCTCTCGTGGTTCTCGGCGCGAAGCTGGACGACCGCATAGGGCCGAGCGCCGGTGGTCGGATCCACGAGCCCGACCGGTTTGAGCGACCCGAAACGCATGGCATCGGTGCCGCTGCGGGCAATCTCCTCGATCGGCTGACATGCCGAGAACAGCTCTCCCCGCTCGAAGTCTTTGAGCGTGACGCGTGCGGCCGAGGCAAGACCTTCGCGTAGGGCCTCGTACTCGTCTTGCGTGAGGGGGCAGTTGAGATAGTCGGCGGAGTCACCCTTGTCGTAGCGCGATGCGACGAATGTGGCTGAGCGGTCGATGCTCGTCGCATCGACGATGGGAGCTGCAGCATCGAAGAACGCAAGCCGCGTGTCGCCGACCAACCGGGACAATGCGGATTCGAGCGCGTCACTCGTGAGCGGTCCTGTGGCGATGATGCACGGCGCCTCTTCGGGCACCTCGGACATCTCGGCACGTTGGATATCAACCAGAGGATGATCTTGCAGCGCCGTCATCACTCGTGCAGAGAAGCGAGCGCGGTCCACGGCGAGCGCGGCGCCCGCTGGTACGGTCGTCTCATGGGCCACAGCGAGTAAGCGTGAGCCGAGGAGTTCTAGCTCGCGCTTCAACTCCCCCGTCGCCGAAGACGGGTCCGTACCCTTGAAGCTGTTCGAGCACACGAGTTCGGCGAGCGCATCTGTGTGATGTGCGGGACTCGTGCGTTCGGGGCGCATCTCGAATAGTCGAACAGGGATGCCCAGGTCTGCGAGCCGCCATGCCGCTTCTGAGCCCGCAAGTCCTCCACCAATGACGATGACGGCAGGTAGGTCAGGTATCGGGTCGGCTCTCATCGGCATGTGCTGATTGTATCGCCCTACGCATCGACATGCAGGGACCATATCGTCCATCGGGATAACGGCTCACCAGACCTTGCGTCTCGAGCCTGCCGAGACGCCGTGAGACTTCGACGATTGTGAGGGTCAACGCGCGAGCCACATCGTCGGGACGCATAGGGTTGGTAAGGAGTGCCGACAGGAGCGGATCATCCTGCGAGCGGTGGTCCAGTGAGGTCGAGCCGCATCTCCAGGTGAAGTTCGCTCGCGAGCTCGGAGACGTCGGTGATCGGTGGGGCGCCTTGCCGTATCAGCCGGTTGGAGCCCTGGCACTCCGGTGCGAAGATCGAGCCCGGCACCGCCAGGACATCTCGACCGTATGCGAGTGCGTAGTCTGCCGTGCTGAACGTTCCGCTCGGCAAACGGGCCTCAACGACCAGCACCGCAGACGACAGCCCTGCGATGATCCGGTTCCTGATGGCGAACATCCAGCGTTGAGGACGCGTCCCCCACGGTTGCTCCGAGACCACGAGTCCGTCGCGTCGGATAGCGTCGAGAAGCTCTGCCGCACCCCGCGGGTAGTCCTCGTCGGCGCCACAAGCCAGCACGGCAACGGTGTGCCCCTTGGCAGCCAGAGCCGCACGGTGAGCCTCCTGGTCGCATCCGATAGCCGCGCCGGAACAGACGGTGATATTGCGAGCTGCTGCCCACCCCGCGAACAGCCGAGCAGCCCCCAAGCCGTAGGGTGTTGCCTTGCGAGAGCCGATCACCGCCAATCCGGGCGCGAGCAGTGCTGTGTCGCCGACACAGTAAAGGGTCTCGGGTGGATCGGTGATGTTCGCAAGTTGCTCGGGATACTCATCGCTGCCCAGGCGTATCTCGTGGAGTCGTGGCTCGGGCATCAGCAGGCACCCCCTCGATACGTGATGGCTTCGTCGAGCGACTCGCGAGTGACGCAATCGCTCGCCTCCAGGTCGGCAATAGTGCGTGATACGCGCAGAAGCCGCGTGATCGCCCGTCCCGACAGGTGGTGAGCGCGTGCTTGTTCGGTCAGGTAGGCGCAGGTGTCGCGAGACATCCGGCACGCATTCAGAAGTGCCGTCCCGCATTCACGTGCGGCAGGTTGTCTGCCGAAGTGCCGGGCACGTTCGCATGCGTCGAGCACCCGATAGCGGGCCGATGATGTGTCTTCTGAGCGATGTGCGCTGGTGATAAGAGCTGGGTCGACGCGATCAACGCGAAGGTGCAGGTCTATGCGGTCCACCAAAGGTCCGCCGATTCGTTGTCTGTACCGATGTATGGTCGTCTGCGTGCACTCGCATGGAGTTGCAGGATCGCCATGGTATCCGCAGGGGCACGGGTTCGCTGCAGCTATGAGGGTGAACCGTGCAGGGAACCGGATCCTGCCTTCGGCCCGCACGAGCGTAACGTGTTCGTCCTCCATTGGCTGTCTGAGAGCTTGCAGCACCGACGGGGCGAACTGGGGCATCTCGTCGAGGAAGAGCACCCCGTTGTGCGCCAGGCTGATCTCTCCTGGATGTGGAGGTGAGCCACCACCAACGAGTCCCACCAGGGACGCGGAGTGGTGTGGGGATCGAAACGGACGCTGGCCAGAGAAGATGCGAGCTGTGTCGAGACCCGCGATGTCGTGGATAACCGCGCTTTCCAGCAGCTCCTCGCGTTGTAGTGGGGGCAGCAGCGGTGGCAGTCGCCTGGCGAGCATGGTCTTTCCCGACCCCGGCGGTCCGACGAACAAGACATTGTGTCCCCCGGCCGCTGCTATCTCAAGGACACGTTTCGCGAGTTCATGTCCGCAGACGTCCGCGAGGTCGGGTTCGTGGGTCCGCGCTCGTGGCGAGCAGACCAGGTCGGCCGGCCGCTGCGCAGAGTCCAAGCACTGCGAGAGCTCGCGAAGGTGCGTCAGCCCGATCGCTTCGATACCTGGAACAGCGTGCACCTCCTCAAGAGATGACCGTGCAGTCACAAGCCGCAGTTCCTTCGATGACGCGGCGAGTGCGTGGGCGAGGACGCCAGCGACCGGTCTGACGCCGGCGTCAAGTGAGAGCTCGCCCACGAAGTGCGAACGTGATGGTTGCTCCAACTGCCCGGTTGCCACGAGCAGCCCGATGGCGATTGGCAAATCGAAGCCGGTGCCGCGCTTGCGCAGAGGCGCGGGGGCAAGGTTCACCACGATGCGGGCAGATGGGAACGCGTAGCCTCCGCTGCGAATCGCTGAACGCACGCGATCGCGCGCTTCGAGAACTGCAGTGTCGCCGAGTCCGACGACGATGAACGACGGCAATCCAGCTGATATGTCGACTTCGACCGCAACGGGAACGACCTCGGTTCCCACAAGCGTGCCCGTAGAGATACATGCCGAGCCAAAGGTCGTCATGAAAGCGCGAAGGCGTCTCGGTGGTGTCTGAGCAGCGCGCGGTCCTCACCGATTGGACGAATGGCAATCACATCGAAGCGCGCAGGGGTCTCTTCGAGTCCCGCGCGAGCGATGTAGGTGGCAGCTATGCGCCCGTAGCGTTGTTGCTTCTGGCTCGACACCGCCTCTTCAGGAGAACCCTTCTTCTCAGTGCGCCGCGTCTTGACCTCGGCGAACACCACCGTCTCTCCATCCAGCGCAATGATGTCGACTTCACCGGCCTTGCAGCGCCAGTTGCGCTCGACCACGGTGAGGCCGGCTCTTTCCAGGTACTCTGCGGCCGCCTGTTCGCCCCGGACTCCGATTTCGCTTCGTGGCATCTCGATCCCCTTTCCCTACCAGTCGTAGGGAAAGCGTGGCACGCTGCCTCGAACAGACACTTACCAGTCTCTGAACGTCGAAATCACGCCAAGAAGCGGAGTGCTTCTCGCAGAAACGCTAGAAGAGCGGCATCGTACCGCCGCATGGTGAGAACGAACGCCGATGCAGCGGGCACAACCCGTGTTCGTGAATCGCATCGAGGTGTTCGCGCGTACCGTAGCCTTTGTTGATGGCGAAACCGTACTGCGGATATCTAGCGTCGAAGTCCCGCATGAGTTGGTCGCGTACCACCTTGGCTACGACAGATGCGGCGGCGACAGCGGCGCACAACGCGTCGCCGGCCACGACCGCAGTCTCGGGTATGGGAAGCCCACCAACGCCCAGACCGTCGACGACGATATGGTCGGCGGGTGGAGTGATGAGCTCGAGAACCTGGATCAGTGCCTCTCGGGTGGCGCGGGTCATACCTACCGCGTCGATCCGCTCGGCCTCGATATGTGCGACTGAGAACGAGACGGCGACTTCCCGTATCTGCTCGGCAAGCCGCTCACGTATGGGAGGCGCAAGCTTCTTGGAGTCGTTGAGTCCTTCGATCACAGCATCCGGCGGCAGGACAACCGCCGCGACGGTCAGCGGTCCTGCGAGGGCCCCTCGGCCTACCTCATCGGCTCCTGCGACCCGTGCGAATCCCTCGCCTCTGAGATTGCGCTCGATCGCTCCCAGAGTGTGAAGACGCTCGCGCTCCTTGAGGTGCTGTTCGAGGCGCTTGGAGGCGGTGACGACGGCGTTGGCGACTCCACTTCGCGTGTCGTCTTCGAAGCGCGCGATCAGCCCGGGAAGCTGCTCGACAGACGCCTGCAACAGCGTGGCACGACACTCGGCAACGGTGGGACTGGTCACGGCACCTCCGAAGAGACGATCACGATCCGTGGGCCGAGTATAGCGTGCTTGCGCGCGCAGAAACGCCGCCACATGGATCCGAAAGGGTCCAATCTGTGACGGCGTTTGAGTTCGGTTGAACTGCGACCCAAAGACGACGCTAGTACGCGCGTTCCTTGAGACGAGCGGCCTTGCCAACCTTGTCGCGAAGGTAGTACAGCTTGGCGCGGCGAACCTTGCCCCGGCCGACGATCTCGACCTTCTGTATCTTGGGCGAGTGCACCGGGAACGTACGCTCCACGCCTACACCGAACGAGACCTTGCGGACGGTGAACGTCTCGCGGTTGCTCGCGCCGTGACGGCGGATGACGGTTCCCTGGAAGACCTGGATACGCTCACGAGTACCCTCGACGACGCGATAGTGCACTTTCACGTTGTCACCGATGGTGAAGTCGGGGTGATCGTCGCGAATCTGCTGCTGTTCGATAGCTCGAATCGTGTTCATTGGTGTTTCCTCATGAGAGAGCGGCTGTCGTGACACGAATGCGCAGTATAGACCATCTGCGAACGCCGAGGCAAACCGGGAGGATACGTCACAGCCCGCCCATGTGCGAGATGGGCCAGTAGATGGCGAATGCCCTCCCCTTCACAGCCGAGATCGGCTGGGGACCGATGAAGCGGCTATCGCCGCTGTTGGGGCGGTTGTCGCCCATCACCCACACGTAGCCCTCAGGCACGACCGTGGGCATGGGTTCGGTACCGATATCGGTTGTCACGCCGTGCAAGTAGGGCTCTTCGATCGCCTCGCCGTCCACGTAGACGACGCCGTCAAGGATGTCGAGTTCCTGGCCGCCGACTGCAATCACGCGCTTCACAAGTTGCGGGTGGATCCCCGCAGGATCGTCAAACACCACAACGTCGCCGACTTCCGGCTCACCGAATCGAAACGAGAGCTTCTCGGCCAAGAAGCGATCACCGATCTGGATCGTCGGATCCATAGAGCCCGTGGGTACGACGAACGGCTGGACCACGTAGGTCTTGATCCCCTGGGCGAGAAGGAACGCCACCGCGACCATGAGCAGTGTCTCGAGAAGCCAACGCAGAAAGCTGCTCGACTCCGCTTCCGGAATCTCGGGTGCCGACTCAGGCGTCAGCGCCGAATCGGGCTGCGGAGATGCAGCTGGCTCTTGGTTGTAGTGGTCGGTCGGTTCAGTCACGCCGGCGACTCCTCTCACGTTCATCATCAAGGACGGCCCGGTCTTCGGGCGCAAGTTCGATGCCATCGAGCAGGTCGGGTCGAAAACGTGCGGTCCGGCGCACAGACTGCTCATGTCTCCACGCAGCAATCCGTGCATGATCGCCGCTCCGCAGAACCTCGGGGACACCTGCGCCTTCGAACTCCGGCGGTCTGGTGTACTGAGGATACTCGAGAAGATGCTCGCTGAACGACTCTTCTGTTGTGGAGTTTTCGTGACCGAGAACACCGGGTAGCAGTCGAGTCACTGCGTCGATGACGACCATCGATGCGAGTTCCCCGCCTGTGAGCACGTAGTCCCCGACCGAGAGCAACCGATCGGCCAGGGCGAGACTGCGCTCGTCGAAGCCCTCGTAGCGACCGCAGACGTAAACGATTCGTTCGAGAGCGGAAAGCTCCTCGGCAATCGACTGGTCGAAAGGCTGTCCGATCGGAGTCAGGAAGACCACATGACCGAGGGTTGCGTCCATGGCCTGGACTCCTCGAAGCGATTCTGCGACAGGCTCGGGCTTCATGACCATGCCGGGACCGCCCCCGTACGGCTCATCGTCAGTCGTGCGATGGCGGTCGTGAGTCCAATCGCGAATGTCGTGCACGTGTAGATCGAGCGCGCCTTTCTCGCGCGCTCGACCGATTATGGATGCCGACATCGGTGAGTCGAACATCTCAGGCAAGACGGTGAGGACATCGACACGCATTTAGCGGGTAGCCTCCTCATCGACGAGACCCTCGAGCAAGTGCACTGTGACAGTGCGAGCGTCTTCATCGAGATCAAGCACCACGTCGTCGATCACCGGAAGCAGGACCTCCCCATACGCACCGCCATCAACCACCCACACGTCGTTGGCGCCGGTCACGATCACTTCTTCGATCGAGTCCGAGGTCAACTCCATCCGACGTCGTGACATGCACGCCGACCGGGTCGAAAGGCTCCTCGGCCAAAGAAGGCGGCAACGTGTCGACGGGACGCTCAGCGCAACCCCGCGCAGGCTTCGGGCCGTATCCGGGTCATCGATGCCCGTGATCTTCACGAGAGGACCCTTGGGTCCCGAGCGCACGTGTTCGATGACGCCCTCGCGAACCCCAACGGGTGGCGGTACCAACCAGACGCGAAGCCCCTCACGCAACATGAAGGGAAGGTCGGCGGCTGGAACCACCGAAACCTCCCCTTTGAGTCCATGCGCTTTGACGATCGTGCCGACCGCCCTGAACGGCGATGGCACGACTAGCCGAGAACGTCGACGTCCACCTGGTCGCCGTTGACACTTGCGGCCGCACGAACAACCGTGCGGATCGCCTTGATGATGCGACCCTGACGGCCGATCACCTTGCCGACGTCGTCCGGATGGACCGAAACTTCATAGGTCACCGACGAGCCCGACTCCTTGTGTGCAATCGTGACATCGTCGGTATTCTCGACCAGCGAGGTCACAAGGAAGCGAACCAAAGCCTCTGTGTCGGCCTTTCGCTCCACGGCGACTACTCGTCGCCTTCGGCGGTCTCTGCCTCGGGCTCGTCAGCAGCTTCGGCCTCTTCGACCGCAGCCTCGGGCTCGACTCCTCGGCAGCTTCCTCAGCAGGAGCCTCCTCCGGAGCCTTCGCAGCTTCTTCCTTGGCAGCTGCAGCTTCAGCAGCGGCTTCGACCTTCTTGGCCGCAGCGTCCTCGACGGCTTTCGCCTTCGCCTCGACCTCGGCATCAGCCTTGGCCTGGGCTTTCTTCGAGACGCGCTCTTTCTTCTCGGGCGCCGGAGCGTCCGGGTTCTTGGCGATCTCATAGAGCTTGCCAGCGGTCTCACTCATCTGTGCGCCCTTGGCGAGCCACGCATCGACCTTCTCGATGTCGAGTTCGATGGTGCTGGGCTCGGTCCGCGGATTGTAGCGGCCGAGAATCTCTATGAAGCGGCCGTCACGCGGCGAGCGGCTGTCGGCTGCGACGATTCGATAGAACGGTGCCTTCTTCGCACCGGCTCGCGCCAGACGGATCTTGACTCCCAATGTTCACCTCCGTGCAAGGTGGCCTCGTACTCGGCCACAGAAACGTACGCAAAGCGATTGCCCATGATACGTGATACCCGTCATGCGGTCAAAGCGGACAGAGCTAGCTGCTGCAGCGCTTTTGCACGTGAAGGGCGCGCGTCCGAAAACAGCTTTCGGGACTCGTCGAGGCGGTCACGTCGGCGGGCGCATACCGGGGGGCATCCCAAACGGCATACCCTTCTTGCCGCCACCCTTCTGCATCTGCTTCATCAACTTGCGAGTTTGGGCAAACTGCTTCGAGAAGTTGGTTCACATCGAAGACCGTGACCCCTGCCCCGCGGGCGATGCGCTCACGGCGCGATCCGTTGATGACGTTGCGGCTTGCGGCGCTCCAGGGCGGTCATGGAACGGATGATGGCAGCGATCTTGTCGATCTGCCCCTCATCGACCTCCGCATCCTTGAGCTGCTTGTTGCCGGCCAGTCCAGGAAGCATGCCTAGTAAGCTGGCCGATTCCGCCCATCTTCTTGATCTGCCCGAGCTGCACGAGAAAGTCGTCGAGGGTGAAATCCGCCTTGCGTAGACGCTCCTCCATCTCCTGCGGTCATCTCGGTATCGGCGACTTCTTGGGCCTTCTCGATCAGCGAGATGACGTCGCCCATGCCGAGGATTCGCTTCGCCATGCGCTCGGGATAGAACGGCTCGAAAGCATCGAGCTTCTCACCCATGCTGGCGATACATGATGGGCTTGCCGGTGACCTTCTTCACCGACAGAGCAGCGCCACCACGAGCGTCACCGTCGAGCTTGGACACGACGACGCCGTCGAAGTCGACACGCTCGGCAAACGCGCTCGCGGCGGTGACCGCGTCTTGGCCTGTCATTGCATCGACCACCATGAGGATCTGATCCGGCTTGATCGCTGTCTTGATGGCGGCCGCCTCGTCCATCATCTCCTCGTCGATGTGAAGACGACCGGCGGTGTCGATGATGACAACGTCTCTGAGTTGTGCGATGGCTTCCTTCACGCCGGCCTGTGCGATGGCGACCGCATCGGTGCCCTCGCCGCGATAGACCGGGATGTCCAGCTCGCGGCCCAGGGCTTCGAGTTGGTCGATGGCAGCCGGACGATAGACATCGCACGCAACCATCAGTGGGTGACGCCCGCTCTTGCGCAGAAGGTTGGCGAGCTTGGCGGTCGCGGTTGTCTTGCCCGAACCCTGCAGTCCGACAAGCATCACGACGTTGGGGATGCGACTGGAGAGTACGAGCTTGGCTTCGGTCCCGCCGAGAAGCCCGGTGAGCTCATCAAGGACTATGCGCACGACGGTCTGGCCGGGAGTGAGGCTGGTGTCGAGATCCACACCAATGGCCCGTTCGCGAATCGTCGCAACGAATTCCTTCACGACCTTGAAGTTCACGTCTGCCTCGAGCAGGGCGAGGCGAATCTCACGCAGTGCGGCCTCTACGTCGGCTTCAGACAAACGTCCTCGGCCGGTGAGATTCTTGAAGATGTCCTGGAGTCGATCGGAGAGGTTCTGGAACATAGTGGGTACTCTTGGTCCAATCTGGGAAGTGAGCGTTCGTTCGTCCAGACTAGCGACGCGCAGTCGGGTCAGTCAACGCGACGCATGTCGGTCACAGGTTGAAACACGGCGATGACCTTGCCCTGTATCCAGTCTGAGAGGCACGGTGCCGAACAGGCGGCTGTCTTCGGAGATCGGGCGGTTGTCGCCGAGAACGTAGACATGTCCGTCAGGCACGATCTGGCGCGGTACGGATATGTCGACCTCTCCGATGATGACCGTGTGGTCTCCCTGCTCCGGCGTCCCGTTCACGAAGGCATTTCCTTTGTCGACCTCGATCTCGTCACCCGGCAACCGCGACGATCCGCTTGACGATAACACCCGGATCTCCGCCCAGAGCAGCGACGTCGATACGTCACGACATCTCCCTTGACGGGCTGGTCGTAGCCTCGCGAGACAAGGACGAGCTCGCGATCGTGCAGGGTGGGCTCCATCGATGGTGCCGTCGATATAGGCGGTCGTGTGGGTGACGAACAACGTGACGAACAGACCCACGAACACGATGAGCAGAGGAACGAGGAGCGCAAGCGCCAGCCGATGGGAGAACGACTTCTCGGGATCAAGGGCGGGTTCGTCGGGCATGACTAAAGCTCTGGAAGTAGCGCTCGTGCGAACTCCTCGGCGACGAATGGTCGAAGATCGTCGATGCTCTCGCCGATGCCGATACGCAAGATGGGTATTCCGAGTTCACGGACGATCGCAAGGGCAATCCCGCCCTTGGCCGTGCCATCCAGCTTCGTGAGCACAACGCCATCAACACTGAGCGCCGAATCGAACTCTCGCGCCTGGACAAGGCCGTTTTGTCCCGTCGTCGCGTCCATGACGAGAAGCACCTTCACCGGATTCTGGCTCTGATTCACCGTGACCCGGTGGACTTTTTGAAGCTCGCGCATCAGGTCGGCCGAGGTATGAAGGCGCCCGGCCGTGTCGATCAAAGTGAGATCCACATTGCGCTCGCGGGCTTCTTTCACTGCGTCGAAGGCCACGGATGCCGGGTCGTCACCGCGTTCTCGGCGTACGATTGGGACACCGGCACGCTCGGCCCACACGTCAAGCTGCTCGAGAGCCGCAGCACGGAACGTGTCCGCAGATCCGAGAAGCACGCTCCTTCCGGAATCGACGGCTGACTTTGCGAGCTTCCCCACAGTTGTTGTCTTGCCGGTTCCGTTCACGCCGACCACAAGCACCGTCACTTCGTCTTCAAGGAAGTCGTGAACGTCTGCTGGAAACTCGTGAGCGAGTTCCTCGGCAAGATGGTCCAGAACGGCGTATGCGTCAGGCAGTGCCTCGCGCGCAGCGGCATCCTTGCAGCCGGTCGACAACCTCGGTGACGGCAGTCATGCCCATGTCACTTGAGATGAGGGCGTCTTCGAGATCGTCCCAGAACTGCTCGTCGACATCGGGTCCGCGTTGAAGCAGGACGTTGATGTGGCCCTGAAGCTGCTCGCGGCTCTTCGACAGTCCGTCTGAGAGCCGCCTATACCAGGGCTCGGTCATCCGTCTGCTCCTTGCCGGTCTCGCGCTCGAGCTTCTGACTGACGACCTTGCTCACGCCATCGGCTTGCATGGATACGCCGTAGAGCACGTCGGCCATCTCCATGGTGCGTCGCTGATGTGAGACGACGATGAACTGGGTGTGGGTTCGCATGCTGTCGATGAAGGCGACGAATCGTCGGAGATTGGTGTCGTCAAGCGCCGCTTCGACCTCGTCGAGGATGTAGAACGGGCAAGGCCGGGTGCGATAGAGGGCGAACAGCAAAGCGAGCGCCGTGAGGGACTTCTCGCCACCGGACATCAGCGACATCTTCGCAAGCTTCTTGCCCACAGGTTGAGCGATGACCTCAATCCCCGTCTGCTCGGGATCGTCAGGGTCAGTGAGTGACAAAGAGGCGTGCCCTCCTGGGAACAGCAGGGTGAACACCTGCTGGAAGTGGGCGTCGACCTCCTCGAACGTCTCGAGGAATCGGTCCCGCATCTTTCGGTCGATGGCCGCGAGAACCTTCGATAGTGCCTTGCGGCTCTGGACGAGATCCTCGATCTGAGTTGAGAGGAACTCGCGGCGCTCCTTGAGCGACTCGTGCTCGTGCATCGCGATCGGATTCACCGGACCGATGTTCGCAATCTTCTTGCGCAGAGAGTGGACGCGGGTCTCCGTATCCTCCCGGTCAGTCAGCGGATCGCGTTCGAGCGCGGTTTCAAGCGGAACGCCGAGCTCATCGACGATTCGGGATGCCGCCGCGTTGACCTGGATCTCCAAGCTGGCCCTTCGAGACCCGAATATCACCCACAGTCTCGTGTTGGTCGTCGATCTCGGCCTGTACCGCACGAACCGCGTCCTGGGCGTCATGGATCGTAGTGCGAAGCGACTCGGAGTCGGCTTGCTCGAAACGCGCGCGGTCCCGCAGCTTCATTGCCCAGTGTTCGGCGCGTTCGAGAAGCGCGGCGTAGAGGTCGTGTATCGGCTGGATGCGGCTGCGCAGCAGCTCGAGGGCTTCTTCAGTTTGCCTGGCCTGCTCGATGGATGTGGCGAGATCCTGGAGTTCTCGTGCGATGGTGTTGATCTGGCGCTTGAGATGTACTTCGCGCTCGGAGACCGTAGCGATGTCGACCTGGCACTGGGAGAGCCGCTCGTTGATTGCCGCTTCCTCGCGGAAACGAGTATCGCGACCTTCCTGTGCAACAGCGGCTTGCTCTTCGAGCTCGGCGAGAGCCTTCTGAGCGACTGCGATCGAACTGACGACATCAGATTTCGTCGGTGCCTGACGCTGCATCCGTTCCGTGAGTTCGGCGAGTCGCTTCGCCATCGTCTCCGACTCGGCGTCGTGCTGCGTCAAAGATGCTTCGAGTCGACCCACCTCTTCATGGACCGAGTCGTGTTCGCCCGCCAGCGTTGCCAGCTGCTGCCCAAGCTCGAGGGCATCTTGTTGAGCGGCTGCTACAGCCTCTTCTGCCGAGGAGACAGTCGATTCGGCTTCACCAACGCGGGAGTCCAGCGCAGCACTCTCGTCTGCAAGCTCGTTGATGCGGCGCTTGCGCTCGAGAACGCCGGAGTTGTCGGACACGACACGCCCGGCCGTGATCTTGCCGCTGGGCCAGACGATCTCGCCTTCAGCCGTAACGGCGCGCAAGCCTGGCTTCTCCCGCGTGAGTTCGAGTGCTTGTTCGAGCGTGTCTGCGACGATGACATCGGCAAGCAGAGCTTGAACGACGCCCCGGATGCTCGCATCACACTCGACGAGATCCGACAGACGTTCCGCTCCCGATGGCAGAGCCGGCATCGCAACAGGTGCAACGTCCAGCGGCAGAAGAGCGATCTCGCCTTCGGCCGCGTCACGAAGCTGGGTGGCTATGCGCAGTGCTGCCGGCGTGTCTTCGATCAAGACCGCGAACAGATCCGCGCCCAAGACGTGCTCGACGATTCTCTCGTAGCGCTGAGGAACCGACATGCGCTCCGCAAGTGGACCAATCAGTCCCGGAAGCTCGCGCTCCTTGGACAGCACCCACGCCAGTGCGGGGCTCGCTGAAGCGAATGCCCGATCGACCTCTTCGAGCCCACGCATCTCGGCTCGGGAATCGGAGAGTCCGTCACGGTGTTGAGCGAGTTCGCGACGCCGAGTTTCGAGAACACGCACGCGACGATCCACATCGGCGTCTGCAAGTGCACGCTCCTGGCGAGTGCGCACCAGCGAAGAATCCAACTGCTCCAGTCGGGCCCTGCGTGCCGACAGCGTCGACGATAGTGTCGTGCGTTCTTCACGCAGCCGTTCGTTGCGTTCCTCGATGAGTTCTTGTTCCATCCGTGCCGAGGACAGCCCCTGTTCGAGCACGGAAAGCTCCATGCGGCCGTCCTCGAGCTCCTTGCGCATGCGGCGCATCTCGCCGGTGACGGTGGCGAGTCTCTCGTCGGCAAGCAGGCGTTCCTTCTTGGTGCTTTCGGTCTCACGACGAAGCTCGCCGAGATGGGCATAGTGCGCCTTGAGCTGCGCATCCGTGGTCTGGCGCTCCTCGGCAAGCCGTTCGAGCTCCAAGGTCCGCGCGACGGATCGCGTCTCCGAGTGATGAAGCTTCTGCCTGAGCTCGGACAGCCTCCCGACGAGGTTCTTGCCCTTCTCCTCAAGCAGAAGCAGTCCCGAGTTGGTGCGCTCGAGGACCGATTGAAGGCGACGGCGCTGTTCGGACAGATCGCCGACGAACAGCCCCTTCTCCTCGAGTAGCGACTGGAACTTGGCGAGGTCTCGCTCCTTCTCCTGCAGACGGTAGCGGAGAAGGTCGATCTGAGCGTCTTGCTCGCGCTCTTCCTTGCCAACGCCTTGCCAACGCTCCTGCAACCGACGCAGGTCATCGATTGCGAGATCGATTTCAAGATCGCGCAACTCGCTGTTGATATCTGCGTACTGCGTGGCCTTGCTCGCCTGACGCGCAAGCGGACGCAACTGCCGGTCGACCTCCGTGATCACATCGCGCGCTCGCTCGAGATACGCGTCCATATTGGTGAGCTTACGAACCGCCCTGTCCTTGCGCTTCTTGTGCTTGAGCACGCCTGCTGCTTCTTCGATAAGCGCCCGGCGATCCTCGGGTTTCGAGTTCAGAACCTCGTCAAGTTGGCCCTGGCTAATGATTGAGTTCGTGTCTCGGCCCAATCCGACATCGTGCATGAGCTCGTGGATGTCCATGAGCCGACACGGCGAGTGGTTGAGCAGATACTCGCTCTCCCCGCTTCGGTACATGCGCCGCGTGATCGTGATCTCGGTGAACTCAAGAGGAAGGGTGCCGCAGGAGTTGTCGAGCACGAGATCGACTTCGGCAACGCCCACCGCCTGCCTGGCCGAGGAACCGGCGAAGATGACATCTTCCATGGCTTGGCCGCGAAGCGCTTTGGCAGACTGCTCGCCCAAGACCCACAGCACAGCATCGGAGATGTTCGATTTTCCCGATCCGTTTGGACCGACCACGACGGTGACACCTGGCTCCAGCTGGAGCGCGCCTTTGTCGGCGAAGGATTTGAATCCCTTCAGTGTCAGTGATCTCAGGTGCACGGATTCCCTCTCGAGCAACATCGTGCGGTGGTGAGCCGCGCGCCGACAACGGCGCAGGTGAACGGGAAGAATTCTACCACAGCGGCCCGGGACCAGGCGTGCGGTTCAACGCGTTCTACGAGTCCTCTTGCCACCAGTCCAGAGCCGCCGCTGCCGCGTTCATCTCGGCTTCCTTCTTCGAATGTCCGCTGCCTGAGCCTGCACGAGTCTCGCTGATGAAGACCTCGGCAGTAAAGGACCTGTCATGTGGCGGACCGGCGACGGCGACGATGCGGTAGTCCGGAGTGTGCCCCTTGGCCTGCACGAGCTCCTGTAGACGCGACTTAGGGTGCTCGAGCATCTCCGCAGCTTCTGGGACGATACGGTCTCCGAGAACCTTCAGAATGAATCCGCGCGTCACTTCCAGTCCGGCGTCCAGATACAGGGCTCCGAGCAGTGCCTCAAGAGCATTTTCGAGAGCGGAAGCCATCCCGCGTCCGCCAGTTCCCCGTTCGCTCTGTCCCACACGAAGGAGTTCGTCGATGCCGAGTTCGGAGCCCACCTCAGCCAGCGTCGAACCGGCCACGACGGCGATCTTGATCTTGGTCATGATGCCCTCGGGCATCTCGCCGAACCGATTGTAAAGCTCGTCGACGATGATGAGCCCAAGAACAGCGTCGCCGAGAAACTCCAGCCGCTCGTAGTCGCAGCCACAGTTGGGCTCGTTGCTGAAGGATGGGTGCGTGAGCGCGCGCTGGAGAAGTGCACGATCGGCGAACGCATGCCCGAGCAATGCCTCGGCTCGCTCCATGCGTTCGATGTCCGAAACGTCGACCATGAGCTACGGACGACCGAATACGAGCGTGGCGTTGTGGCCCCCGAAGCCGAACGAATTCGACATGACCGCCGCGAGATCGCTCGTGCGTGCGGTGTTGGCCACATAATCCAGATCACACTCGGGGTCTTGGTCGGAGAGATTGATCGTCGGCGGCACAAGTCCGTCGCGCAGGGCCATGAGGCACGCCACCGCCTCGACCGCGCCCGCGCCACCCAAAAGATGCCCGGTCATCGACTTGGTCGACGACACGAGTGGAACGTCGGAGCCAAATGCCTGCTTGACGGCGTTTGTCTCGGCGAGATCTCCCGCCGGCGTCGAGGTGCCGTGTGCGTTGATGTAGTCGATGTCGCCGGGCTCGAGCTCCGCCTGCTCCAAAGCCATACGCATCGCACGAATCGCTCCGCTGCCGTCCGGCGCAGGCGCCGTGATGTGGTACGCATCGGCAGAGGCGCCGTATCCAAGAATCTCACCAAGGATCTTGGCGCCGCGCGCACGAGCGAAATCGCGCTCCTCGAGAATGAGGACAGCTCCACCTTCGCCGATAACGAACCCGTCGCGGCCGCTATCGAACGGGCGCGAGGCGCCGGTGGGATCATCGTTGCGCGTACTCAGCGCACGAGAAGCACAGAAGCCCGCGACCCCCAAAGGCGTCACAGCGGCATCGAACCCGCCCGCAATGATGACATCCGCAGCTCCGCGGCGGATTGCCTCGGAAGCCTCTCCGATCGAGTGATTGGCCGTTGCACAGGCCGACACCGGACAGTAGTTGATGCCCTTCGCGCCGTACTTGATCGAGATATGGCCGGCCGCAAGATCGGTGATCATCATCGGCACGAGAAACGGGCTCACCCGGCCGGGTCCACGTTCGTTGAGGATGGCGCACTGCTCTTCCATCACGTGGAGGCCGCCGATACCCGATCCGACGATCACGCCGACCCGTTCTGCGATGTCGTCGGTGATATCGAGTTCCGCGTCGCGTATCGCTTCGTCTGCGGCCACGACCGCGAACTGCTGGAAGCGCGACATGCGCCGCGCTTCCTTCTTGTCTATGAGCGCCGAGGCATCGAAGTCACTGACGTAGCCCGCGATCCGGCTCGAGTACTCCGAAGCGTCGAAGTGGGTGATCTCGGCAATTCCACTGCGTCCGGACGAAATGGCATCCCAGAACGCCTCGATCCCGATACCAACGGGAGAGATGATGCCGACCCCTGTGACGACCACGCGCCTCATACGGCAACACCTCCGACAGCCGTCTTCCACTCGGTGACAAGCCGCTCCATGAGCTCCGCCACCGAGGGGATATCGTGAATCCGTGCCGCGGCCGAACCTGCGAACACCAGGCCGTCGATGACGTCATCTCGCTCCTGCACGCGTACAAGCTTGTCCATGATGCAGAAGTCCCGGCCGCACTTCTTGAGACATACGATGCACCGCTCGATCCTCGGCACTTCACCCTCGGCAAGCTTGCGTGTGAACGGGTTGCGCAGCGCACGACCCGGTAAACCGACGGGGCTTTGGATGAGCACGATGTCATCGTCTGTGGCATCCACATACATCTGCTTGAACTTCTCGCCCGCTGTCGATTCTTTCGTAGCGGCGAACCTCGTACCCATCTGCACGCCAGCAGCACCGGCGTCCAGTACCCGCTTGATGTCGGCTCCGGTTACTACTCCCCCTGCACCGATGACCGGAATGTCCACGGCGTCAATGATTCGTGGCAGTAGCGTTTCCATGGGCTCATCGGTACCCAAATGCCCGCCTGCCTCGAAGCCTTCCACTATGACCGCCGATGCGCCGAATCGCTCTGCAAGCTTCGCAACCCGTTCGGAGCCTACGATCGGAACCATGGGTACGCCGGCGTCCTTGCACCACGCGAACACGTCACGGGAGAAGCCCGCCCCGGCAATGATGAGATCCGCGCCTTCCTGCAGCGCAACGTGAACCAGCTCCTTGAACGCGGATACAGCCACCATGATGTTGACGCCGACGACGCCTCCGTTGGCGATCGAGCGTGCGAGGCGCAACTCCTCGGCAAGTTCGGCGGGTTCGAGGCCGGATCCGGCAATGACACCGATTCCGCCGGCTTTCGCCACTGCGCCCGCAAGCGGGGACAGGGAGATCCGCACCGCCATGCCACCTTGGATGATGGGCAACCGGGCGGTTACGTTGCCGATTGTCAGCGATGGCATCTCCACGGATAGTCTCTTTCTCGAGAACGGCCATGTCGACCGGGCGGACCAGATAAGAGCCCGCCCGGTCGGTAAGTACGTTGCTTCGAAGCTGCTAGGCGTTCGCCTCGATGTAGGCGACTACGTCGCCAACGGTCTTGATACTCTCGGCTTCCTCATCCGGAATGGAAATGGCGAACTGCTCTTCCAGTGCCATTACCAGCTCGACGATGTCGAGCGAATCCGCTCCGAGGTCGTCGATGAAAGATGCCTCTTCGGTAACGTCGTCCTCTTCGACCGTAAGCTGGTCGACAATGACGTCTTTGACCTTCTCGATTATCTCTTCACGCTCCATATTGACCGTACACCTCCCTCCGAAGGGATCTCAGTGCCCACAAAGGGCGTCTAGTCCGGACACTTTAGACGAACGTCATGCCCCCGTCGACAGCGAGGACCTGACCTGTGATGTATGCGGCATCGTCAGAAGCCAGAAACTCGACCGCAGATGCAACATCTTCGGGGCAGCCGTAGCGACCAACTGCAATTTGGGCGAGAACGGCTTCGCGCACCTTTTCCGGCAGAGTACCAGTCATGTCGGTCTCTATGAAACCGGGGGCCACAGCGTTGACACGGATGTTGCGAGTCGCCAGCTCTTTGGCGACAGATTTCGTGAGGGCGATGATTCCGGCCTTTGCCGCAGCGTAGTTCACCTGGCTGGCATTCCCAATGAGTCCTATCACTGACGCGATGTTGACTATCACGCCGCTTCTCTGCTTCATCATCACCTTCGCAGCAGCACGAGAGACCGCAAATGCGCCACCGAGGTTCGTTGAGATGACGGCATCCCAATCCTCGTCCGACATACGCACCAGAAGTGCGTCCCGGGTGATGCCTGCGTTGTTCACGACGATGTCGAGAGATCCAAACGTCTCCGTGGCATATGCGACAAGGGCCGTACACGCCGCGGAATCAGAAACGTCGGCCTGGAAGGCTGCAGCACGACCGCCGGAGGCTTCGATGGCTGACACGACATCCGCCGCTGCAGCCGCATTGCCCGCGTAGTTGACGACGACGGCAGCCCCTGCTTTTGCAAGACGCATACATATTGCCGCACCGATACCACGCGAGCCACCGGTGACAACTGCGACCTTGCCTTCGAGTCGGGTCATCTAGAGCACCTCTTCCATGATGCGTTCGATGCCGGCGTCCTCGACCGAGACCGCCGTGATGTCGTCCATTGAGCGCGCAAGGCCACGCAGTACAGCACCCGGGCCGCACTCGACGAGTACTGTAGGACCGTCGGCAGACAACGCTCGCATGGTCTCGGTCCAACGAACCGGTTGGGTGATTTGCCCGACCAGACGCACACGAATCTCAGACGCGTCCGTGGTAGGACGCGGATCGGTGTTCTGCACGACCGGAATCGTCGCGTTGCGTAGCTCGGCGGACTCAAGGATCTTCTCGAAGGCCTCGCGTGCCGGCTCCATCAGCGGGCTGTGGAAGGGCCCAGCGACTTTCAGCGGCACGACGCGCCGAGCGCCTGCTGCTGACAGCGCGGCAGTGGCAGCCTCGATCCCCTGATGCGTCCCAGAGATGACGACCTGACCCGGGGAGTTGTCATTTGCCATCCATACGCCGCTGATAGCGGAAACGCTTTCGGCGATCAGATCGGTATCGAGGCCCAGAACCGCAGCCATACCGCCCTCAACCGACGCCGCGGCCGCAGCCATGAGCTTGGATCGCTCGATGATGAGTTCGAGTCCCGCTTCGGGAGAGAACACACCTGCGATGGCCAACGCTGCGAACTCACCGAGGCTGTGACCTGCGAGAGCATCTGGTTCAAGACCGGACTCGAGCAACGCAACACCCCATGCCCAGTCCGTCAGGTACAAAAGCGGCTGTGCAACACGGGTATCGGCGAACTGCTCGGCAGTGCCCTCTAAGGCGATTTGCCGAAGACTCAAGCCCGAAAGCGCCTCAGCAGCGTCCACGAGGCGCGAAAGTGTATCGTTCTCCGGAACCGCTTCGAGCATTCCGGCGCGTTGAGACCCCTGGCCGGGGAACACGAGAGCTGCGCGCATGAGCGCCTAGTCTCCCTTCGCCGTCGACCCGAGATCGGACATGACACGCTCGGCGTCGCGAATCATCTCGTCGATGATGTCGGCCGCCGGCTCTATGCGACACACCATCGCAGCGGCTTGGCCCGCCATCAGCGATCCCATGTTCAAATCGCCATCTCGCATCGCGAGCGCAAGCTTGCCGGTACCCAGCTCGTCGATCTCGTCCGGCTTGTTGTCGCGATCCAGCTCACCGAGCATGCGTGAGAGTCTGTTCTTGATGACGCGCACGGGATGCCCCGTCGAGTATCCGGTTACCACAGTGTCACGATCGCGCGCCTTCAATATGCGCTGCTTGACGTCTGGATGGATCGTGCATTCCTCGGCGCACATGAAGCGCGTACCGACCTGGACGCCTTGCGCACCCAGTGCGAACGCTGCCGCCATCGCGCGACCGTCTGCGATCCCGCCAGCGGCAACCACCGGGACCGAAACAGCGTCGGCCAGTTGTGGCGTGAGGACCATCGTCGTGAGGTCCCCGACGTGTCCGCCAGCCTCCATGCCCTCGCCGATTATCGCGTCGGCGCCTATCGACTCCATACGCTTGGCGAGCGCAACCGACGGAACGACGGTCAGGACTTTGATGTCCCGCTCCTTGAGAGCCGTCATGTACTTCGAGGGGTTGCCGGCGCCGGTGGTGACGGCGTGGACTCCCTCTTCGAGTACCATCGCCACAAGCTCATCGATATGCGGCGTGAGCAGCATGAGATTGACGCCGAAGGGCCTATCGGTGAGCGTCTTGGCGCGCCTGATCTCGTCGCAGAGAATCTCGGTGGGCATGTGCCCCGCTCCGATGATTCCGAGTCCACCCGCATTGCTCACGGCAGCAGCGAGCTCCGCTGTGGCAGTCCAGGCCATACCTCCCTGGATGATGGGATGCTCAATTCCGAGAAGCTCGGTGAGGCGTGTGGTGAGGGGCATGTCAGTCCTCCTCGTCCGGTCGCGCAAGAGACCAGCGCAGCACGGCGGCCCCCCACGTGAGGCCTGCCCCGAACCCGACGAGGGCGAGCGTGTCGCCCGGGACGAGTCGTCCGCTAGTATACAGGTCGTCCAGGGCCAACGGTATCGACGCCGCAGAGGTGTTTCCCGTCATGGCGACGTTGGAAAATACGCGGTCTTCGGGCATGCCGAGACGTTCGGCGGCGGCTGTCATAATCCGCTGATTCGCCTGATGCGGGATCAGCCAATCTAAATCGCTCAGTGCAAGTCCTGACGCTTCGAGCGCTTGTTTGGTCGCACGTGGAATCACACGGACGGCGAACTTGAACACTTCGTTGCCGCTCATCTTCACCTGATGCTGGTGCTCTGCAATGCGCTCGGCGGTGGCAGGTGCGGCCGAACCGCCCGCCGGCACCATGAGCATCTCCCACCCTGATCCATCAGAACCGAGTGCGATGCCAAGAACGCCGGGCTCGTCGGCTGCCTCGAGAACCACAGCTCCCGCCCCATCCCCGAACAGAACACACGTACCGCGATCCGTGAAGTCAATATGTCTGGTCATAGTGTCGGCCCCGACGACAAGTACTCGCTGGTAGCGACCAGATTCGATAGCCATGACTGCGCTTTGCAGGGCGTAGATGAATCCCGTGCACGCGGCGTTGAGATCGTACGCGGGGCACGAAAGCCCGACGGCATCTTGGATCAGACACGCCGAGGAAGGAAAGAACATGTCCGGAGTCGAGGTGGCAACTATCAGCAGTTCAATGTCGTCGACTCCAAGGCCGGAAGTCTCGAGCGCCCTTCGAGCCGCGATCGCCCCGAGATGGCTCGTAGCCTGGTCCGGAGCTGCCATACGTCGTTCGCGGATGCCTGTGCGCGTCACGATCCACTCATCGGACGTGTCGACCCTGCGTTCAAGATCGGCATTCGTCAGGCGTTGCTCCGGCAGATACGACCCGATGCCGACTATCCGTGCGGTGACTGGCATGTAAAAGATAGGCTCCTAGATTGAGTACTCGTTGAGGACGTTCGAGTGTCTGAGTAGTGTACATGTGCCACGGACGAGGCGGAAGGGCGCTACTGCTCGCTTCCGAGCGCACTCGCGATCGACTCCGTCAGACCTCCACGCACAGCCTGGGTAGCGACACCGATCGCTGCAGCAACTGCGGTGTCGCTCGAACTCCCGTGGCCGATGATGCATACGCCATCCACGCCCAGGAGCGGGGCACCGCCGTACGTGTCGGGGTCGAGCCGCGCCCTGAGCGCATCGAAGCCGGGTCTCAGAGTGAGCGCCGCGACCTTCGTCACAGCAGTTGCAAGCATCACGGCCTTCACTTCGCCGAGAAGTGACTTCGACAGGCCCTCGAGAAGCTTGAGCGCGATGTTTCCGGTGAAGCCGTCGGTGACGATGACATCCGCTACTCCTGTGGTGATCGCGCGGCCTTCGACATTTCCGAGAAACCCCGGAACACCTGCGCTCATGAGCGCGTGTGCCTCTTGTGCGAGCTGGGAGCCCTTCGTGGGCTCCTCGCCGATGTTCAGCAGTCCGACACGCGGATGCGACACTCCAAGCACTGTTTCAGCATAGGCCGCGCCCATGTGGGCGAACTGGAGCAGATTCTCGGGTTTGCAATCGGCGTTGGCACCCACATCCAGGAGCACCACGGGCGCCGCGCTCGTTGGAATCACCGTGGCGATCGCCGGGCGGGCCACACCCTTGATGCGACCCATGACAAGCGTCGCCGCAGCCATGCATGCCCCTGTCGATCCCGCCGAGAAGAACGCGTGTGCCTCGCCAGACTTGACCAACCGCGAACCGGCCACGATCGAGGAATCCTTCTTCGTGCGAACCGCGTGTGCGGGGTGGTCGTCCATGTCGATGACCTCAGTCGTCACCAGTGGCGTGCACCGATCGCGCGAAGCGCAGAAACCTCCGACCACGTCCTGATCTCCGGCGACCACGATGCGGACATGCGAGTCTCGCGCCAGCGCGAGATCGATGCCATTGAGAATCGCCGCCGGAGCGAGGTCGCCTCCCATGGCGTCGACGACGATCGTCGCCGGACGTGGATCGGTCATCGGGTCTCCATCCGCTCAGCGCACACGAGGTCTCACAGGTCGAAAGCTGTGGCGAGAAGGGCGTCGGTGTCGACCGCCTCCTTGAACATCTCGCGTATTCTAGCAGCCTTCCCCGGGTCGTGAAGTCGAACGCGGCCGAGCAATGTCTCCATGCGCTCCACGGCGCTTAGGGTGTCCATTCCAACGAGCACCATAGGCACGCCCAACTCCTCCGCACGAGACAGAACCAGCGAAGACGGCGGCAGATTGCCCGTGAGGATGATGCATCGTGTGTCCGTCTCAAGGGCGGCAAGCTGAACATCCGATCGATCACCGCCGGTGATGACAGCCTTGTGAGGACGCCTGCGGAAGAAGCGGATGGCCTTGTCTTGTCCCATCGCGCCCACCATGAACGATTCCACGCGTGCGTCGAGTCCCTCTTCTGCGGACAACACCGTTCCGCCAAGAGCTTCCACGATCTCGGACACACTAGCCGAGGAAAGCATCGGATCACGCGGAATGGTACCCAATACCTGAATCCCCTGAGCGCTAAGGAATGGCGTGATCCCTTCGGTGACGAAGTCGATAATCGATTCGTGGACAGCATTGAACACCACGCCGAGGAGCCGATCGCCGAGGCAGTCGGCACTCCACAGAATCTTGTCAGGCAGATCGACGCCGCTGGCCCTGTCGACCAACAGAACGCGAGCATCCAAAGCGGATGCGACCGCGCACAGATTCAGACCGAGCGTCCTACCCTGAGCGAGATCGCCGGGACCCTCCACGACCATAGCGGTGGCGCCTTCGGAGGCACGAGCAAACGAGTCGCGCACAAGGGCGGTAGCGTCATGCGCATCACCTGACAGCGTATCCTCGATAAGTGCACGCGACTCGACCACCGGGCACACACTGGCCAGCGCAGGCTTGACCACCGCAACCCGCGATACGTATGCCGCATCCTGATCGGTCGGCACACCGTCGACGGTGACCGGCATGGTTCCGTAGGGCTTGAAGTAGCCTACCTGAACTCCTCGCTCCGCAAGCTCTGATAGCAGGCAGAGCGCGATGCCGCTCTTACCTGCGTACGGCGCAGTCGAGGCGACGATCAGTGTCTTCATGGTTCCTCACCCTCCGATACCGATACGGATGTCGGCTGCGATGACGCCTGCTCCGGCGTCGCCGACCATAAGCGGATTGATGTCGAGCTCCATGATCTCAGGAAAGTCGGTTGCCAAGGCCGAGATGCGGACTATAGTGTCCGCGATTGCGTCCAGATCTGCAGGATGCCGTCCACGAGCTCCGCGCAGCAGACCGTAGCCACGAATCTCGGCCATCATCTCACGTGCTTCAGGTGTATCGAGCGGGCAGAGGCGGAACGTGACGTCCTTCATCACTTCGACATAGACCCCGCCAAGTCCGAACATCAGCAACGGTCCGAACTGAGAATCGCGGTCCACCCCGACGATCACTTCTCGGTCCATCTGCACCAGTTCTTGGATGTGGAGTCCGTGGATGATTGCATCAGGCGCATACGAGCGCGCGCGACCCAAAATGCGATCGTAGGCAGCCGCGAGCTGGTCATCGTCCTCGATTCCGACTTCGATGCCGCCGATGTCGGACTTGTGCAAGATGTCCGGACTGGCAATCTTCGCCACGATTGGATATCCAACGTCTGAAGCGAATGCGCGCGCCGATGCCAGGTCTTTGGCGACGGTTCCCCTGGGAACAGCGATTCCGTAGGCCGCAGCGATCATCGAGGCGTGTTCCTCGGTAACGAAAGTCCTGCCTGCGGCGCGTGCCTCGTCGATGAGACCGCGCACGACCGAGCGGTCAGCTTCGATCTTTGGTGGCGAGATGGTCGGTCGCTCGAGATGCCGCACGTAGGTGTGCATTGCGGCGAGCGTCGCGACAGCCCGCTCAGGGAACGTGTACGAGGGCACACCAGCGGCCCGTAGCACCTCGTGGGCCTCGGCGACGCTCTTTCCCCCCATGAACACTGCAAGCGTGGTCATATCGTGACGCGCCGCGGCATCGCCAATGAGGCGTGCCGTCGCGGTGGGATCGGTCATGGCCTGAGGAGTCAACACGACCATGATCGAGCGCACGTTCGGATCGTCGTAGAGCGCATCGATGGCTTCTGCGTAGCGGCTAGGCTCTGCATCTCCGAGAATATCGATCGGGTTATACAGCGCTGCTGCGGCAGGAAGTGCATTCCTCAGGCGTTCGAGGGTGTCGTTCTCGAGCGAGGCAAGCGCAATGCCTGCCCGTTCGCATGCATCGGTCGCGAGCACGGCGGGACCACCGGCGTTTGTCAGTATCGCCACGCCTTGACCGGCAGGTAGTGGTTGTCGTGGACAGCGCCGTTGCCAGGTCGAACAGCTCCTGTACCGTGTGCGCGCGTATGACGCCTGTCCGATGGAACGCTGCGTCATAGGCCGCCTCGGAACCCGCAAGGCTCCCCGTGTGCGAGGAGACGGCGCGCGCACCTGCGTCCGAGCCACCGGACTTGAGAGCCACAACCGGCTTGACCCGGGTCACCTGAGACGCACTGTCCAAGAACCGTTGACCGTCGGCCACCGATTCGAGGTACGCCACGACCACATCGCACGAGGGATCCTCACGCCATGCATCGAGAAGGTCCGCCTCGGACAGATCGGCGCGATTGCCCAGTGACACAAAGTGAGCGAGTCCGAGACCTTCAGTCCCCGCCCAGTCCAGGATCGCCGTGCCCAAAGCACCCGACTGGGACATGAAGCGAGATGCCTCCTGTGGGCGGCATTGTGCTGGCAAACGAGGCGTTGAGATGAGTACCCGTCGCCACCAACCCGAGGCAGTTCGGGCCAAGGAGTCTGATTCCGTGCTGCGCAGCTCGCGCGGCGACCTCACGTTCGAGCGCGCCGCCGTCGGGTCCGCTTTCCTTGAATCCGGCAGATATCACGATGACCGAGAAGACGCCTTTGGCACCACACTCGTCGATGACATCCGGAACCGCCGCCGCAGGTACGACGACGACAGCCAGATCCGGAGTCTCGGGCAACGCGGTAATGCTGGGGTAGCAGCGGTGTCCGTGAACTTCATCGGCATGAGGGTTGACCGGGTACACGGTGCCGTCGTACCCGCCTGCCAGCAGGTTGTCGAATACAAAGTGGCCGACCCTGCCCTCGCTGCGGGCAACGCCGACCACTGCTATTGATCTAGGTGCAAAGAACCCTTCGAGCACTTGGACCGGTCGCCTCCCCCGTGCGCGGTCCTACCAGCGTACGGTGCGCACTACTCGGTGTCGACAACTTCCTTGCCGTTGTAGTACCCACATTGGGGGCAGACGCGATGGGGAAGCTTGGGCTGGTGGCACTGAGGGCACACCGATTTTGCCGGCGCGCTGATCTGGTGCGTCGCACGGCGTGTGTCACGCTTTGTGCGGGAAGTCTTCCGCTTGGGGACCGGCATGGTCGTGCTCCTTTCGGGCGCGGGTCGTGTGCCCACGGTATCGATCATACGGCACAACCGGAAATGCCCGGTGCGCGAAGTCGGATGATATCACAGGCTACCTACGTGTGGGTACCTGAAGGCAACGTCTTGCAGCAACCATCCTCGATGCCTGCAACCCTACGTGTCGACTTCGACGTTGTCGAGAAGACTCTTCAGTGCGTCGAACGGACCCTGCTCTGCTCGCATGTCGGCACATGAGCACTCGTTCGTGTTCTTGTTGCAGCCACACACAGGGCAGATGCCGGCGCACTCCTTGGAGTGAAGAGGTGCGAATGGCAGCTCGAGTCTAATCGCAGACTCAACCGCAGGCGCAATGTCTATCGCGTCATGACGCAGGAGGTACCATTCCTGGTCCTCGGGCAGCTCCTGAGCTTTCTCGCGCGTCGTGTAGAGCCCCTCGACAGGAGCCACGATCGTGAGAGTGAACGGTTCGAGACAGCGGACACAGTCGGTCTCGAGAGCCACGCGGACCGTCCCGTGCAAAACGACACCGTCGCCCGCATTCGTGACAGTCGCATTGACGTGCGCAGGTCCCGTCGTCCCGAATAGTGTCTCGCCAGACTGAAGGTCCGACAACTCGATGTCATCGTCCAGCTCGACCTGAGCACCAAGATCGTGCAGAATCCCTGCGACCTCTACAGTGAATGCTTTCACAGCGCTGCGCCTACTGGCGCTGACTCACCTTGCCCTGCAGACGATCGCGGCCTCGCTGGACGGCGGTGAGCAGTTTGCCGAGGTTCACTTCGAGGTTTGCGAGCATCTCATCTGCGTAGTCCTCGGCGCCGAGGCGAATCTCGCGCTCCTTGGCCCGTGCGTCATCCAGAATCGCCGCAGCCTGCTGCTCGGCCATCTTCACGATTTCCTGCTCACACGCAAGCGCTTGAGCACGCTCTCGCGCATCTTCGAGAATGCGGTTGGCCTCTTTCTCGGCCTCCTCCAGCATCTCTTGGCGCTCCTTGACGATCCAACGTGCCTGCTTGAGTTCGTCGGGGAACTGCGCGCGAATTTCATCGATGATCTCGTAGACCTTCTCGGGATCGACCATCTTGGAACTGCCGAACGGCAAAGACCTACCGCCGTCGAC
This sequence comes from uncultured Actinomycetota bacterium, assembly GCA_963790405.1. Taxonomy (GTDB): domain Bacteria; phylum Actinomycetota; class Coriobacteriia; order Anaerosomatales; family JAGXFU01; genus JBGSMX01. Next base: position 138,940 of record CAWBOJ010000008.1, on the reverse strand, counting down.
CAATTCCTCGATCCGGTCTATCAAGGCCATGATGTCCATGAACGTCCTCCCTTTAGTGGGGCCGGGCCAACCGCTGCCTGAGTGCTTCGTGTACTACGTCTGGCACGAGTCCCTTGACCGAACCACCATGTCTTGCGATCTGCTTGACCGCTGAAGAACTGAGGTACATGTACTCGGGTATCGCCATAATGAACATCGTCTCGATCTTACAGTCGAGACGGTAATTCAACTGTGCCATTTGGAACTCACGCTCAAAGTCGGTGACGGCTCGAAGACCCTTGATAATGACAGTAGCACCAACCTCATGTGCGAATTCCACCAACAGGGTATCAAAAGGGCGCACCGATACGTTAGGAAGATGCTCTGTAGCCCGCTCAATGAACGCTACGCGCTCGTCGATCGAGAACAACGGGCCACCACCCTTGTCAGGACTGAGCGCAACCGCGACCACGAGTTCGTCGAACAGAGCGGACGCGCGCGCGATGATGTCCAGATGTCCAGACGTCATCGGGTCGAACGTACCGGGGCACAACCCCCGCTTCATCGCTTCTCCTCGCTCACATGCGCGATACCGACATCGAGTGTCGTCGATCCGTATCTCCTTCGATCGTGTGAATCAACGAACGAAGGCCACTCAACATCCTCGTTCGAGGCGTGCTCCCACACGATCACGGCACCCTGCACGAGCCGGTGTGAGTGATCGAGCGCCTCAATGAGGCCCCTGACCTCGGACTTGTTGATTCTATAGGGCGGGTCGAGAAGAAGCAACGAGACCGGGTGTCCGAGTCTGACCTGCGCAGCGGAGGTGGACACATCAGAGCCGATGACAGTGGACAACAGCCCTGCGTCCAGGCGCTGGATGTTCTGTTCGAGCGTGGTCATCACCCTGCGATCCTTCTCCACAAAAGTAGCGTGCGATGCTCCGCGAGACAGCGCCTCAAGACCGAGTGCTCCCGACCCGGCGTATGCATCGAGCACCGTAACGTCTTCCCATGACCCGAAGTGGCAGGTCAACGAGCTGAAGAGCGCTTCTCGGACTCGGTCGGCAGTCGGCCGCGTGACACTCCCCTTCGGGGCCGCGATAGGCCTTCCCCTCCATCGTCCTGCGACAATCCTCACCCGCTGCTCACCCACTCCCACGCGTCTCCGAAACGTTGGCGAACCTCGGAAGCCAGAGGTAGATGTATCACGGACTCGAGATGCGGGTCCGCCGCCACAAGGTCTACTGCGTCGTGTCGCGCCCACGAGAGCAGGTCGCCGTCATCGATGATGGAAGCGAGTCGGAGTTCGGGCAAGCCGTGCTGTCGCGAGCCGAGTATCTCGCCTTCCCCTCGTAGCCGAAGATCGATCTCCGACAGTTCGAAGCCATCCGAAGTGTCTACGAGCGCCTGCATGCGTTGGCGACCCTCGTCGGTCTTCGGATCGGCGAACAACAGAAACACGCTGTCGTGACCGGCTCGGCCAATGCGGCCTCTGAGCTGATGGAGCTGCGCCAGTCCGAAGCGTTCTGCATCTTCGACGATCATGACCGTCGCATTGCTGACATCCACTCCGACCTCGATGACTGTCGTGGCCACAAGTACGTCAGTTTGCCCGTCACGAAAACGCTCCATCGCGGCGCGTTTCTCGGCAGGGCGCATCTTCCCGGTCAGCAGATCAACCCGCAGGTCCTTGAAGACGGACGTCTTCAGTCGATTAGCTTCGCGAACGGCGGCCTTGGCCTCGGTCGTTTCCGACTCCTCAACCAGAGCACACACCACGTACGCTTGGTGTCCCTCTCGCACGGCGCTACGGACCTCGTCGTAGGCCTGCTCACGATGCGAGCGCTTCACGATGCGGGTCTCAATGTGATGTGTGCCATCGGCCGTCGGTCGAGCGCGCAGATACGATGTCGCAAGATCTCCGTAGACCGTGAGCGCAAGGCTGCGTGGAATCGGAGTGGCCGTCATCACAAGCATATCGGCCGATGGGCCCTTCCCACGCAAACCGCGACGCTGCTTGACGCCGAAGCGGTGCTGCTCGTCGACGATCGCCAGTGACAGATCGGCGAACTCTACCGAACGTTCCAGCAGTGCGTGGGTGCCAAACAGAACCGAAAGCTCCCCTGCCGAGACGGCCTGAAGCGTCTCCTTGCGCTCGCCTGCGGCCGTCGAACCGGTGAGCAGTGCCCAACGCACGCCGACAGCATCCAACTGCGGCCCCATGTGATTTGCATACTGAGCAGCGAGAACCTCCGTCGGTGCCATCATCGCCGCCTGGTGCCCGGAGTCAGCAACAGCACAAAGTGCATGGAGTGCCACGACGGTCTTGCCAGTACCTACATCGCCCAGAAGCATACGATTCATCGGGGCCGGCTCACTCATGTCGGCGAGTATCTCGCCGATCGCGGTGTGCTGGTCGTCAGTCAAGACGAACGGCAGGTGCTCGGGCAGCGAGAGCAGTCTTGTGCCGTCGATGTCGTGTGCGACGCCGGGACGCTCGGCTGTGAGTCTGTGGCGACGCAACGCCATTCCAAGTTGAAGGCAGAACAGCTCCTCGTACGCGAGCCGGGTGCGAGCAGCATCACGCTGTCCAAGCGTTTCTGGGAAGTGGATATCGCGCAAAGCGGTGCGGCGCGAAACCAGGTTGCGGGTTCTCCTCAGTTCCGCAGGCAGGAAGTCGGGAACGTCGGAGCAATCGTCGACGGCGCCACCAATGATGCGCCTCATCCAATTTGTGGACAGGCCCTCGGTGGCACGATGGACTGGCAGAATGCGTGCGGCGTCCTCGGCAGACTCCTCGGCGCCCAGCTTCTCAACGAATGGTGCGCGTATCTGCTTCATCCCGTAGTCGAGTCGGACGGTTCCTGCGAATGCCACACGCTCGCCAACCACGAAACGGTTCGCCATGTAGGGCTGGTTGAACCAGACGCCGATCAGCGCGCCGGTGCCATCCACAAGCGCGACTTCGACGATCGTCAGCCGGGGACGGGGCTTCTTGACCTTGACTTCATGGACGCGCCCCACCACCGTAACCTCGCTTCCCGAGCGAACGTCACGAAGTGCCTGCACGGACGTCAGATCGACGTAGCGGAACGGAAAGTGCTCGAGTAGATCGCGCACGGTGGTGACCCCGAGACGTTCGAGCGCCTCGGTGCGGCTCGCATCGACATACCGTGCGGTCGATACCGCCGAGGACCATGCGGCAAGAGCGTCTGTCCGTGTGCCGTCAGCCGACACGAGAGTGACTCACCGCAGCGGGTGGTACGCCAGGCCAACGGCGCCGGGACCCGAATAGGTGCCAATTACCGCTCCGACCAGACCAATGGACTCCAGCTCGAAATCCGCGCCGGCTGCCTCGAGCGCCGCAATCATCTGATCGGCGAGTTCTGGAGAACACGCATGCAGAATCGCCACACGGAGACGACCGGAGCGTGACTGCTCGGCGACGTACGTCGCAAGCTCATTCATGGCCTTGCGAAGACCCTTCACTTTTCTGAATGGCTCGATTGTGCCTTCGGCGTTGAAGGTGAGGATCGGCTTGATGTTCAGCATCGTGGCCGCAAGACCTGACGCTTTGCCCGCGCGTCCGCCTTTCACAAGGTAGTCGAGCGTGTTGAGGATGAAGAAGAAGCGGCACTGCGCGGCTGTCTCATTGGCGATTCGCTCGATGGTCTCAGCACTCTCACCACGATCGCGCGCCTCAACGGCAGCCTTGACGACCAGAGCGACCGCCTGGCTGACATTGTTGGTGTTCACCACACGGACCGGGATCGACACGTCCGCCGCCGCAATGTGCGCGCTTTCGTACGTGCCCGACAAAGCCGCAGTCAAGTGAATCGAGACGATCTCCTCGATACCCGCGTCAACAAGGCGAGCATAGACCTTTGCGAAATCAGCGGGCGACGGTTGCGAGGTCTTCGGCAGGACGGGTGCTGCGGCGAGGCGCTCCAAGAACGCGGCGGGTTCGAGTTCAGCGCGATCGAGGAACGAGTCCTCGCCGAAAAGTACCTTGAGGGGCACCATCGTCACGTCGTGTTCGTTGAGCCACTCGAGACTCAGGTCGCATGTGCTGTCAGTGACTATTGCTGTGCGGGTCATGGGGGGCCTCTCGTGCTACTCGACGGAAAGTATGAGCGGGTACAGCGGTTGATCCCCCCTTAGGGGTTCAACTTCGACATCCGCGTGAGCACTGCGGATGCGCTCGACAAGTACCGAGAGATCGGAATCAGCGAAGTCCTCGCCCGCCAGAAGCGTGACGGTCTCAGCATCGCCGAGCATAAGGTCGATCAGGCGCACTGCAACGTCGATGATGTCGTCGCCCACTACCTCGATCTCGTGGCCTGTGATGCCGATGACCTGGCCGGCTCGTATTTCGCCCACCTTGGCCTTGGAGTCCTTGATGGCGATGGTGACCTCGCCGGAATGCACTTCACCCGCGGCTTGGGTCATGGCGGCAACGTTGTCGTCAACATCTGCATCAGGGTCGAAGACAAGCAGCGCGGCGAACGCCTCGGGGATCGATGTGGTCGGAATGACGCCTACTGGACGATTCGAGACATCAGCGGCCTGATGCGCCGCCATATGGATGTTTCTGTTGTTTGGAAGTATCAAGATCTTCTCGGCATTGGCGGAGCTGGCTGCATCCAGAAGCTCTGCTGTCGAAGGGTTCATCGTCTGGCCACCGTTCACTATCACGTTGGCTCCCAGACTCTCCAAAATGCGGTGCATGCCCTCCCCCACAGCTACCGTGACCAGAGCGTATGGTTGCTGCGGTACTGACGCCGCTTCTTCACGCAGCGCCGAAGATCGTTCCTCGGTCTGACGGCGCATGTTGTTCACATGGACTTCAGCAACCTCGCCAAGAGTGGTCATGTAGGCCAGTACCGCACCGGGATCATCGGTATGGACGTGGATCTTGAGAAGACTCTCGCCACCTACTACGAGTTCGGACCCTCCCCGAGAAGAGACGTACTCTTCGATAGCCGTTCGGTCCAACGCGTCGCCATGCAAGAGGAACTCCGTGCAGTAGAGGTATTCGTCATCGTCCCAGTCGTCCTCGGGCTCGATGCGCAACATCGGTGCTGCCAAGGCGATCTCGTCGATGTGCACTTCGTCGCCGCGGTGCGCGGCGAGCAGGCCCTGCATGAGTATTGCCAGGCCGTAGCCACCGGCGTCGACGACGTTGTTCTCCTTCAGGACGGGAAGCAGCTCGGGAGTGCGCCGAACCGACTCATAGGCTGCTGCCACTATCGAATCGAGGACCGTATCCAGGTCTTCACTGCGCTTAGCAGCGGCCTTGGCCTCACGAGCACTGTCCTTCAATACTGTGAGGATCGTCCCCTCAACAGGCTTGCGCACAGCCTGGAAGGCAACCTCCTGTGCTCGACCGAGCGCTTCGGCGAGCAATGCTGCATCAAATGTCGTCGCCGTCCCCACCACGTCGCATACGCCGCGCAGGATCTGCGACAGAATCACACCGGAGTTTCCACGGGCGCCCATCAGCGAACCCTGAGTGATTGCATGGCACACCGTGGTGAGATCGGCGTCAGAAGGAAGCTGGGCCAGCTCCGTGATGACAGCGTCCATGGTCAGCGCCATGTTCGTGCCCGTGTCACCGTCAGGAACCGGGAACACGTTGAGCTTATTGACCTCTTCTTTCCGATCCTTCAGCGCCTGCGCCGCGGCGGAGACGAGCTGAAGATGCAGGGGTGCCTTTGCCATGTCTACTCCGTCGTAGTGGCTCGCGTCTACTTGCGGACCTTGATGTCTTGGACATGAACACCAACCGACGCGACCTTCACGTCTGCCATAGTCTCCAAGACGTAGCGCACTCTGTCGGACAGGTTGTGGGAAACCTCGCTTAGGTTCGTTCCGTGTTCGATGACAACAAAGAGATCGACCGTCACACCCTCGGGCGTGTTGGCGATCTGGACACCTCTGCGAAGACGATCGCCTGAGAGAAGTTGTCCGACGCCTTCTCTGAGGGTGGGACTGGCCATGCCTACGATCCCGTAGCACTCAAGCGCGGCGTATCCGGCTACATCTGCCAATACGTCGTTGGCGATGTTGACTTCTCCTCTGACTTTGCTTCCCATGGCACGTCTCCATACCGGTCGCGAGTAGTTTGCGAACCTGTTTCGACCGCATCACACCCGAACGAACACAGTGACGAAGGGTATCATCTTCAGGTAGCGTGCGTCGGGCAACCACAGTATAGCCGAAGCACACGAGCCTCATATCGACGCACTGCACGCTCGCGCACAGGGCACTTCGCTTGTGGGCGAAGCACGGAGTGTGCTACCATCTGCGCGCTTTGCACCCGAATCCATGCAGGTCTGTATGGGCCTGATTTACGGAACGGAGTACTGCGATGTCGAAGGTCTGCAGCGTTTGCGGCAAACACCCGTCCGCTGGCCGCAACGTGAGCCACTCGCACCGCGTAACGAACCGGATGTTCCGACCGAACATCCAGAAGGTCAACGTGGTCGTGGACGGTTCCGTGAAGAAGATGCCCGTGTGTACGAAGTGCATGAAGGCCGGCAAGGTCCAGCGCGGCTGATCCAGCCGATCTAGAGCTTCACCAGCCCTCACTCTTCGGAACCCGGTTCGAGTCCGACCCGAGCAGCTCGACAAAAGCTGCCACAACGTCGGGGTCGAACTGGGTTCCTGCTTTGTCGCTGAGTTCCTTCAGCGCCACCTTCGGCTCGAGTGCCTTGCGATATGGCCTGTCTGATGTCATGGCCACGTATGCGTCGGCGACCGAGAGAATGCGCGCCCCTACAGGAATCTCATCTCCGGCTCTGCCGGACACGTAGCCACCGCCGTCGAAGTGCTCGTGGTGGTGATACACAATGGGGGCCACCTCGCGCAAAGCGGGAGCTTGTTCGAGAATGTCGGACGCCACCACCGGATGCATCTTGATCAAGGCTCGCTCCATAGTCGACAGAGGACGCGCACAGTCCGCACCGAGGGGTCCCAGTGTCGACATCCCCAAGTCATGCAGTATCGCGGCAATCTCGACCGCTCGTCTCTGCTCGGCAGGAAGCTTCAGTGCTGTGGCGAGGCCAGCCGCGTAGTTGACCACCCGTTCGGTGCCCCCTGCTGCATACGGATCCTTGGTCTCGAGTGCAAGTGCGAGCGTCTTGAGAGTGTCGAAGAATATCTCGCCGGCAGATGAGATCGCGGTTGCGTTGCGTAGCGCCACAGCCGCCTGTCGTCCCAGCATCTCAAGGGTCTCAAGGTGTTCTTTTGTGAAGCGGGCCGGATACGTCCTGCTTCCAACGTTCAATACGCCGAGCAGCCCCTCATCATCTGCAATGGGTACCGAGACCGCCGAACGGACGCCATGGCGCTGCCCCATCGCCTTCTTCCCGGGGAGATCTTCGACCAAGACGGGCTGCCCTGAGGATGCGACCCATCCCGCGATCCCCTCGCCCACCGACACGCTTGTCGTGTCGACAACGTCTTCCGGCAAACCTCGCGCCTCTGCGATCACAAGCGTGCATTCGTCGGGCTCGAGCAACATCACGCTGCCGGTAGCAGCACCAGACAGTCGCATTGCGCGCTCCAGAGAGATGCGGATGACGTCAGCAGGATCGAGCGCTCGTGAAAGCTCGCGCGCTGCCTCGATCAACCCCACCGCTTCCTTTGTCCGGGTCCGCGCAGCATTGAGAGCCAGAGCGCTTGCGAGAGGCAGTCGCATCTCACTCCCGAGGCGCGTGATACTCGCCCCTGACGGCGCATGGTCCGCGTAGTCGACTCCTGCCACGCCGGTCAGGTCACCCGTCGCAATCGGATAGGCAACTCGTACAAGGAGCATTCCATCCGAATCCGGCGTGGTGATGCGGTTGACTTCATCTGTGATGACCGTGCCCTCGACATATGCTCGCCCGAGAACTGGGTCTGAGAGCTCCAAAGGACGATCGGCGGGGGCAGCCGGCCCATCTGACGCAACCAGGCGCAACGTACCGGTCGTGGCGTCAGACAGCCACAGATGTGCGGCCTGAGCGGCGCCCGTCAGACGTGCGTTCTCCAGGAGCGCACGAACCACAGAGCCGGGTTCGAGGGAGTCGGGCGAGACGAATGCAACCGCAGGCTGTGGGGCGTCGGCCGGACGCTGCGACGCAACAGGCTGCTCGCGTTCAGGAACGGCTTTCGCGCCAGAGTCCCGTCCGCCCACAGACGCATGTTCCGAACCAGCGCGCTGGGGCGAGAGAAGAATCACCAGAGCGAACGCCGAGACGATGAGCGCAACGACAGCCAGCGCGAACGCGTCGAACACGAACGCGAAAGCCCACAGTACCGAGGCGGTTGCCACCGCTACAACGGCGAGCGATCGTCTCACGTCAAGCCCAACTGGGCACTAGGTAAGTCATGCGTCGATTATAGCCACCCAGCGCGCTCAGGCGAACTGCACGCAATTCTGCACGACGAATGGGCTATCGGAATCACGTGGCGAAATCACCATGATCGTGCCTGCGTGCACCGTGACGGTAGCGCTCTTGTCGGCAATCACGTTGCTCAGACCATGAGCGCTCAGAGCATCTATCTCGACGGTTGCAAGAGGGTAGCGAGCACCCTCGATGGAAACCGTACAGGGCCCGAGGAGTGCAAGAACCGAGAACACCCCTCCTAACGGGCACAGTGTGAGCGACGTACATCCGCTCGGATCAAGAATCCAGGCTTGCATGTCGGGCTCCTCGATCACGGGACACATACTCGCATGACGCGCGAGGGATCCGCACACGGCAAGGAAATGGTCTGGGCGCCCGTGCGATGCCGCAATCACGGTGAGAGGTCGGCTCGGCACGAGACTCTCACATAGCTCCAAGGCAGCGTCGAGGTCGCTGTAGTCCTTTCGGGCGTTGAGGCTGTGCACGACCGTTGCAGCACACTCGGCCTCCCGAAGCGTCTCCGGCGACACTGAATCCAGGTCGCCGACAAGATGATCGGGCCATCGCCCCACTGCACGACACAACTCCGCACCGGCATCCACTGCGACAATCAACTCCGCCGCACGAATCGTCTCAGCGTAGTCCTGCGGTCGGTGAACCGGTGCACCGGCAACGATCAGAACATGTTGGGGCATCGACACCGCTTCACTCCCCTACCGGATGCGAAGTGTTCGCGACAACGCTGGCAGAACAGCCGCCGCAACGACCAGACACAGGACTGCGGAGATCGGGACGTAGAGATTGTACAGCGCCGAGTACACCCACACCGGCTGGCCCTCGGGAGCGTACTCGGCGAAGAACACGGCGCCGGATACCACGTGCGCGGCGTACCTCGCAGATGCGCCGAGCGCGACGGCGGGAAGTAGTGCAGTCGCTATCGCGATTAGGCGGCCCCGGGACACGATCGCCCGATCCCAGACACCGCGGAACAGTCCGGCAAGCCCAACGCACGCGTACGGAACCGGGTAGTCCAGCAGAAGCTGAATGGGGTGCACTATGTAGACGGGAGGAGTGGCCAGATCAATCATGCCGAAGAGTGCTCCTGCGATCACTGCAGGTCCTGTCCCTCGCAGGAGTGCCAGAACGATTATGGGGAGCATGCTGAGCGACACCGTGCCACCCTGCGGCAGCGCAAATATTCTCAGCTCGTCCAACACAAACGCGAGCGCGATCGTCAGAGCAATCTCAACAAGGGACCGTGTCGTGCGCACGCACGTACCTCCTCGAATGGTGTATCGGGAGTCTGAGCGTGAGGTCAAAGACACGTGGACTATCCGTGGTCCGTTCCCCGCATTACCAGGGCCGTCACGTCGGTCGGTTCCGTTCAGAACGCCTCTCAGCCGCCTCGTGGCAGCTCCCGATACGGTATGCAGTTGCGAAGCATCGTTGCACAGGTCCGAAAGCACTGGCAAGCAGAACAGGAAGCTACTCCATCCTTCGCAGATACGGGTAGGGATTCACCGCACCTCCGCCTCCGGGATGGATTTCGAAGTGCAGATGAGGCGACGAGGCACTTGCGTTGCCGGTCGATCCCACATAGCCGATGACCTGACCCGCACCGACGCGACCCGAGGTGACGGCCCAGCTGTCTAAGTGGGCGTAGTAGTAGCTCGTTCCGTTGTCGCCCCTCAGCCAGATCGTCTTGCCGCCGAGCCCGCTGTTCTTGGCTGTCACAGACCCTGAAGTCACGGCGACACACGTTGTTCCACGCGGAGCCATGATGTCAGTCCCCTTGTGGCTTCGGCCGCCTGAACGTGCCGCTCCCCACGTGTCACTGTAGTAGCACGCGCCCCTGACCGGAAAGACGAGTCCGCTCGCATTGGGCGCGGCGATACTCCCTGATGGAGATGATGCCTTGCGCGCCGCGTCGAGCGCAGCCTTTGCCTTGTCGTACTCGGCCTGCTTCGACCTGAACTGCGCCTGCAGACTATCACGCCGTTTCTCGAGCTCGCGGACGGCGACCGACCTGTTCTCGCGCTCTTTCTCGAGAAGCGCCCTTTCGTTGCGTAGCTGTACCTGGAGCGCTTCGACCGACTGAATCGCATCGGCATCTGCCTGACCGATCCGTTGGACGAAATCTAGCCTCGTGACCATCTCTTGGAATGTGGTTGCTCCGAGCAGGACGCTCAAGTAGTCGACAGAATCCGACCGGTACATGCGTGCCAGACGTTGTTCCAGAAGCGATCGTGCATCTGCCAATTCGGTCTGCGTCACACCCATTTGGGTGTCGATTTCCGAGATGCGCGCATCGGTCTTGTCGAGTTCCCAGTAGGCCGAATCGTACGCACGTCCTGCGGCCTTGAACTCATCCCTCAGAGTCGCCAACTGCTTCTCGAGTCGCGCGGCTTCACTCGACGGAGACGCCGCCGCGACATAGCTCATAGCCGAAAGCAGCAGCGCCGCAAGAATCACGATCTTGAAGACACGCAGCACCGGAGTGTGAGTCGTATGTTTCACGATGCTGATTCTACCGCAGCGCAGCGATTTCCCGCGCGCTAGCGACCTTCATGTCGCTCACCGATCGCGCGGTACATGCTGCGAGCGATACTGTCGGCCCAGCCGGGATCACGAAATAGCGAAGCATCCTCGGCAGTGGCGAATGAACCGAGCTTCACGCGAACGCCTGGAGCGCCGGCCGCAGTGAGCACCGGGTCTGCCGTGATGGTCAGCCGCGAGACCGTTACGCCCGAACCGCCAAGCTCGGTCACCATGTTGTCGCCAAGACCCCTCGAAGCGGTGAATGTCGACGGTGCGACCTCCTCGGTCAGAGTCACGACAGACAGTCCTCCCGGACCGGTCGCAGGAGCGTCGAGTCCGATGACGGCCGTTGGTGCAGGTCCCGCCAGCGCCGACACGCGACCCGAGGGCGAGACATCGATCGAGGCGGCCGATCGGGTCATCCTGACGGTTGCACCCGACGCCTCGAGCAGCGACTGCAGTCTCCGGCCGACTTCGAGGGGAGCATCAATAGAACCGGAAGTCACGGCCGAGGGGTCGATCACGAACACATCGCCAGACAACACGTACGGAAGCAGTGCCGTCGTGGCTGTGCCCTCGGCAGAGATTGTGAGTCTTACGATATCGGACGTACGCACCGTGGCTCCGGGAGAGGGATTCGTCATGAGCACGGTGTCGATCGGTGCATCGGAGGCCATCGTGTCGATCCGAACGACAAGGCCACTTTGCTCAAGCTGGGCTTGCGCGACCCTGAACGACACTCCTACGACATCGGGCATCGTGAACTCTTCTGTCCCTGCCGAGACGACCAACTCGATAGCTTCGCCCTCTTGAATCTGCTCGCCTGGCTCGGGGTTTTGCGACAAGACGGTGCCTTCGTCCGCGGTGTCGAAAGGCCGGGTCACGACCGTGTAGTCGAGTCCGGCCTGCGCAAGCCGGACAACCGCAACGTTCTCTTCAAGGCCTACGACCTGGGGAACCTCGACCATGGCGCGCATATTCAACGCCGCCGCCGCGACCACGATTACGGTCACGCCCGCAAAGAAGGCGAGCACGAATAGCAGGGCACGTCGAGGTATGAATGGCCGTCGTTCGGGTCGGTCTCGTTCAATCATGAGTCGCAGTCTACTCGTTTGGGCGTTCGGACGCTCGTGCATGTCACACTTGTCACAACAACTACGTGCAGGTATGCTGCTTCACCGTTACACAACGTGCGAGCACCAAGGAGAGACTCGGATGCCGGCCTACGACTACAAGTGCACATCGTGCGGGTGCGTGTTCGAAATCACGCGCCGCGCTGGCGAGGCTGCCGAGGCACCCTGTCCGGAATGCGGCGGTGCCACAAAACGCGTCTTCAGCCCTGTGGGAGTCGTCTTCAAGGGCACTGGTTTTCACACAACGGACTATCGTAAGAGCCCTCCGGAGGATACCCCGACAAAAGCACCGGAGAGTTGCCCATCGAAGAGCGACTCATCTGCATGCAAGTCATGCCCTGCGTCCTCCGAGTGACCCGCAGCAGCATCCGCCTTGCTTCGTCGTTCTAGTCGCGACGCACCCAGAACTTCTCGGCACCCGTCTGGTAGACAGTCTCGATGAACCGCACCGTCCGGGTCGAGTTGTCCATCGCAATCGAATGGGTGCGGGCACCCCCACCGAAGTACTTGACGCCGCGCAGGAGTTCGCCGTCGGTAACCCCGGTCGCGATGAACGCAGCCTCGTCAGTGGCCACCAGGCACTCCATGGTCAACACACCGTCGATATCGCACTTGGCCATCTTCTCTGCTCGTGCACGTTCTTCGTCACTGCGGAACTGGAATCGGCCCATGAACGCACCACCGATGCAGCGCATTGCGGTCGCAGCCAAGACACCTTCGGGAGCGCCTCCGGCTCCCATGTACAGATGGATGCCGGTGCCCTCAATGGCTGTCGCCACAGCGCCGAAGACGTCACCGTCACTGATCAGACGGATGCGAGCCCCGGCCTCTCGAACCTCTTTGATGAGATCGGCATGCCTATCGCGCTCGAGGATACAAACGACTATGTCCTCAACATCTCGCTTCAAGGCAGCAGCAACGTTGCGGACGTTCTCTGTCGGGCTCGCATCTATGTGCACCGCGCTCGCGGCCGATGGGCCCGTAGCGATCTTCCACATGTAGGTGTCGGGGGCATTGAGAAGGGTTCCCTTGGGACCGAATGCAAGGACTGCCAGTGAGTTCGGCTGCCCGTAGGCCGTGAGGTTCGTACCCTCCAGAGGGTCGACCGCGATGTCGATCTCCTCGCCACCCGCGCCAACCTTCTCGCCGATGTAGAGCATCGGCGCCTCGTCACGTTCGCCCTCGCCAATAACGATCTCGCCACTGATGTCCAGTTGGTCGAATGCTTCTCGCATTGCCTCGACGGCGGCAAGGTCGGCCAGATTCTTCTCTCCCTTGCCCATCCAACGGGCCGCCGCAAGAGCTGCCGCCTCGGTGACCTCGAGCATCTCGACGATCCGCGTGTTGCGCATGTCTCCTCCTCGTTTCAGCCAGCTAGCATGTGCGCCGCAGCAGGGCGGCAAAATGTCCGTCAGGCCCATCCAACTCGGGCAGTGACTGGAAGAACCCCCCGTCTGTAATCCAACGCTGCGACTCTGCATCGACGTACTCGCGCAACGACACGACCTCATACGAATCAGCGTGCCGTTCGAGAAACGTCGCAACGAGCCCAGTGTTCTCAGCGCAGGTCACAGTACACGTGGAGTACACCACGAAACCTCCACACCGGACAACTTGCGAAGCCGCATCGAGCAACGTTGCGCCCAGAGTAGCGAGCTCTCCCACGGTCTGCGGATGCAGGGACCACCGCTTCTCGGGGCTGCGACGCAACGTGCCCAAACCCGAACACGGCGCATCTACGAAGGCGACGTCCGCCCCGCTCACTTGGGTCATGAGGAGCGCGGCATCCGTTGCGTCGCCGACGACTGCGTTGACGCCGGGCACGCCAAGGTCGCGCATCCGCCGGGCAAGCACATCCACTTTGAAGGCATGGGAATCAACCGCAGTAATCTGCACCTGCCCCTCCGCCCGCTTCGCCGCCGCTTGAAGCAGGAGTGTCTTCGTCCCTCGACCCGAAGCAATATCTACGACCACATTGCCGTCGGAGATGGGGACACTTGCAACGATAGCCTGCCCAGAAAGGTCACAAACGATGGCACGACCTTCGGACAACGCCGAAGACCGTGCTGCAGCCGAAGCGTTGTTGCATCGAACGGATCCCGGAACGCCGCACTGCGCCGGTTCTGCGCCATCACGCTGGAGGCACGCGAGCAGCTCTTCGAATGACCCCTTGAACGGATTGTGCGCCACATACAAAGGCGCATGCTCTGCATTGGCGCGCATCATCTGCCGAGCGGCCTCATCGCCTGTGTCGGCTCGGAAGAGGTCCACCATCCACATCGGGTGGCCAGTCAGACGAGCCAATGCGTGGAAATCCGTATCTGGGTCGCCGAACGGGAACTCCTCGGCCCTGAGTGCAATCGAGCGGAGAACGGCGTTGGCGTAGCCGGCCGCACGAGGTCGGACGCGCCGAACAGACGCGACCGCCTCAGACACTGCGGCGCGGGCCGGTGTACCCATGAAGAGCAGTTCGTGTGTCGCAACTCGCAACACGTCTCGAACCTGCGGCTCGATGGCCGAAGGTCGATCGGCCGCGTCATCAATCAGGTCATCGAGCGTTCCCAGATGCGCGACGGTCCCGTAGGCGCATGCAGTAGCGAACGCACGGTCCCGATCGTCAAGCCGGGCACGTGCCGCTTCGGCGTCAAGCGCGGTCTGAATCCACGCGCCGTCACGACGGACGCGGGCCACCGCTCGAATAGCAGCTTGTCTACCCGGGGACACGCTCATGCGGGCTCCCAGGACACAGTCGTAATGCGAGCACCGCGCGCCCACGCGCAGCCCTCCATCGAACAGCGACCCTCAGGACGGACCTCCTCGGCTTCCAGCGAGCCATCGCTGAAGCCAAGTACCAGTGAGTCCTTCGAACCCAGCGCAGCGCCCGGAGAGAGAATCGTTGCATCAGATGCTGCGCTCAGCACGTCCAGGACACAATCACCGATCCTGATCTTAGCGCGGGCGCTCCGAGTTGAAGCCCTCACTCGGCGAAGCGCTACTTCGGCGGTGAGGTCCGGCCGGAGCCTAACATCGTCTGGGCCGATCTTCGCCGCATACGTAGCGTGCGAAGCATCCTGCTCCGTCCACGAAACCGCGCCTGCTTCAATCTGAGCGAGCGTTGCGAGCAAGGCCTCGGCGCCAAGATCAGCCAGTTCCGCCGTCAGCTCATCAACGGACTTGTCGGCCACGACGGTTGTGCGGACGTTCGTGAACGGCCCCGTATCCAATCCTTCCTCCATCTGCATGATAGCGACACCGGTAGTCTCATCGCCCTCCAGCACAGCGCGGTGTACCGGAGCGGCGCCGCGATGGCGTGGGAGAAGGGACGCGTGCACGTTCAGGGCTCCGTGAGGAGGCAGCGCCAGCACATCAGGTGGCAGAAGCATGCCGTATGCCGCCACACAGATGACGTCTGGCCTCTCGATCTGCAGATTCGCAAGGCACGAAGAATCTGACAGCGTCTGGGGTTGGTGCACTTCGATTCCCAGATCAAGGGCTGCTTGTTTGACTGCGGTTGGCTGCAATGCGGCTCCTCGGCCTCTTCTGCGATCTGGCTGCGTGTACACCGCGGTGAGAGTATGGTGCGCATGCAAAGCCTGCAGCGAGGGCACAGCGAACTCGGGCGTGCCCATAAACACGACGCGCATAGTGCCCCCTCGAAAGTGCTCTAGCGTACGGGCATGACCTCGACGTAGCGGCGCAGAGCGGCTTTGCGCTCCTCGGGCGCAGCACGATCGATAATCAACACCCCGTCGAGGTGATCGGTCTCGTGTTGAAGTACTCGCGCAAGCAGTCCGCTCGCTTCGATCCGAACGGGATTGCCTTTGAGATCCTGGGCCTCACACGTCACGTCGAAGAAGCGCTCTACGGGAACCGTGATACCGGGCACCGAGAGACATCCCTCGTCCTCGAGTTCGGTGAGCTCGCTCGTCTGAACAAGCTGCGGATTGCACAGTGCCACTACTCCATCATCGAGATCCATGACGATGACACGTTTCTGCACACCGATCTGGGGAGCGGCCAAACCTACTCCAGGAGCTTCATGCATGATCTTCACCATCTGCTCGACGAGTGCACGCAGCTCCTCGTCTGTCGCAGGATCGACTTCTGCCGCATGCTGCTTCAGAACCGGATTCGGATGAGTCAGAATTTCCATAGGGTCTTGAGGCCCTTCGTGTCGATATCGTCCCGTATCGTGTTTCGCGTGCCTAACTTAGCAAATTTCGCGCCCCCTCGCATGTATCCCCTGCAGCGCTAGAGCAGGTCGACGGGGTCGATGTCGACCGCAACAGACACTCCTGCGCGCGGGGGAACCTCATCAAGCGCGGCTTGAATGGCCGGAACAAGCGTCTGCGATGTCGAGCGCACGAGCACGTGCCAGCGATGTCTGCCCTTCAGCCGGGCCAGTGGTGCGGGGCTCGGTCCGAGTACCGTTGTATCGATCTCAGCAACGTGGCTGAGAATCGCCTCGGCCAGCATCTGGGCGGTCTTGGACACGGTGTCAAGCTCGACTCCGGTGACAATGAGATTGGCGAGTCGCCCGTACGGCGGATAGCCAAGCTCTTTCCGGTCGACCCGCTCCTGCGTGTAGAACACGTCGGGATCGTTCGCAGCCACAGCGCGAATAGCAGGATGCGACGGCCAGTACGTCTGAATCACCACCGACCCCGGGCGCTCGGATCGCCCAGCACGTCCCGCAACCTGGGCAAGCAGCTGATACGTTCGCTCCCCCGAGCGAAAGTCCGGCAACCGAAGTGTCGTGTCCGCGTTGAGGACACCAACGAGCGTCACGTCCGGATAGTCGAGCCCCTTCGAAACCATCTGCGTGCCGAGCAACACCGCACCAGGCGTTGCCTCGAACGACGCGAGAACGCGCTCGTGCCCGCCCTTGCCTTTCGTTGTGTCGGCGTCCATTCGGACTACCGCTGTCTCAGGGAACAGCTCCCGCAACTCATGCTCAACCCGCTGCGTACCTGACCCGAAGAGCCTCAGGTACGGACTGCCGCATTCGGGACACACAGGCGGCACAGCACGACGCGCATTGCAGTGATGACAGGCGAGGAACCCCTGCCCGGTCTCGTGGTACGTCAACGAGGTCGCACACGCGTCACAGAACGGCACGTGCCCGCACTCCCGGCACAGAAGAAACGAAGCGAACCCACGCCTGTTGAGTAGAAGCACGGTACGTTCTTTCGCAGCGATGGTCTCGGTCAACGACGAAATCAGCGCCCTCGAAAACATTGAACGATGTCCTGCAGCAAACTCCTCGGCCATGTCGATGACGGTGATCTTCGGAGGCGATCCACCGCCCACGCGCTCGGGAAGACGAACGCTTTGGACTGCGCCCGCCTCTGCGGCCGCTACGGATTCCATATCGGGCGTGGCCGACCCCATGACCACCCGACAACCACGAGCTTCGGCGAGCCATGCTGCGACCCTGCGTGCATCGTAGCGAGGTGCCTGCCCGTGCTTGTACGAAGTCGAGTGCTCCTCATCGATCACGATCAACCCGAGATTGCGAACGGGAGCAAACAGCGCTGACCGCGCACCTACCACCACAGAGCACGTGCCATCCGCGATGCGATCCCACTCGTCCCTGCGCTCGCCGATACCCAGACGGCTGTGAAGAACCGCGACAGACTCCCCGAATCGGTGCCGAAACCGACCGACCGTTTGAGGCGTCAGTGAGATTTCAGGCACGAGCACGATCGCGGACAAGCCCTGCGCGAGCACATCTTCTATGGCCCGAAGATAGACCTCCGTCTTCCCTGAGCCTGTGATTCCATCAAGCAAGACCACATCGCCTGGGCCGGCTGCCGAGATGACCTCAATCGCATCGCTCTGCCCCTGTGACAACACCTCATGTCTGGGCGCATCACGAATGCTCGACGACACGGACCGGTATCGCCGTCGCTCGAATACGCGTACCGCTCCCAACTCCTCGAGGCGACGCAGCGCTGCATCGATCGACCCGAGCGATGCCCGCAGTTCAGAGGTTGATACCGGGCCCTCGGACACGGCGTCAAGCAGGGCCCGCTGTACACGAGCGTTCTGAGCAGGCTCAAACACATCGCTGTCGACCCGCTCAACCCACCGCTCATCGACCGGAGCCACACTCGGCGCCTCCAGAGCCCACGTCGCGCGGCCATCTCCGCGACCCTCATGTCGGACGAGGCGCGGTGCTGCCCCCGGCGGTAGCCAGAGCCTCAGCGCGTCAATGGGTGGAGCGCAGTACTCCTCGGCGATTCGAAATGACAACGCTGCAGCGACTTCATCGAACATCGGCGCAGATAGCACATCTTTCACGGGCTTGAGCGTTTCGAGCGTCGTATCCAAAGGGTATTCGACTACCCATCCGACCGCCGGACGCGAACCGAACTCAACGAGCACCGCACATCCGACTGATACCGAGTCGGCGCAGCTCTTCGGCACGTCATACGTGAACGGCGTACGCAGCATCCGAGAAGGGATGTCCAGTATCACTGAGGCGGCTGCCATGACTCTCTTTCGTCGCGGGTCTCATCACGCAGCATACAGAAGGCCGCCGACATCGATACGTCGGCGGCCTTCGACACGGCACAGAAGCGAGGCTACTCTCTGAAGCCGGCTGCCTCGGCAAGCGCATCGGCACGATCGGTGCGCTCCCATGTGAAGTCCTTGTCGGCGCGACCGAAATGCCCGTAGGCAGCGGTCTTGCGATATATCGGCCGACGCAGATCGAGGTCGCGGATGATAGCTCCCGGACGCAAGTCGAACACGTCGCGGATCGCTGCCTCGATGCTCTCGACCGGAACCTTCTCGGTGCCGAACGTCTCCACGAGCACTGACAGCGGGTGGGCAACGCCGATCGCGTACGCCAATTCAATCTCGCAGCGGTCGGCTAGGCCGGCTGCCACGACGTTCTTCGCCACCCAGCGCGCGGCGTAGGCCGCAGAACGATCGACTTTGGTGCAATCCTTCCCGGAAAACGCACCGCCACCGTGCCGACCCATGCCGCCGTACGTGTCTACGATGATCTTGCGGCCGGTCAGTCCCGTATCGCCCATGGGTCCACCGATAACGAACCGACCCGTCGGGTTGACGTAGATCTTGGCGTCGGCGTACTCGATGCCCTCTTGCTCGAACACGGGCTTGATCACGTGCTCGATGAGATCGGGCTTCATGAGATCTTCAATGTTCACGCCGTCTGCATGCTGGGTCGAGATGAGGATCGTTTCCACTCCCACGGGCTTGCCGTCGACGTACTTCACCGTGACCTGGGTCTTGCCGTCGGGACGCAGGTACTCGAGAACATCTGCCTTGCGCACTGCGGTGAGGCGCTCGGCCAAACGATGCGCGAGGTAGATCGGCATCGGCATCAGCGCCGGTGTCTCGTTGCACGCATAGCCGAACATCATGCCCTGGTCGCCGGCACCGAACAGATCGAGCGGGTCTGCGCCCTCACCGTGCTGAACCTCGAACGACTCATCGACTCCCATCGCGATGTCCGTGCTCTGTTCGTGAATGGTCGTCACAACGCCGCAGGTCTCGAAGTCGAATCCGTACTTCGCCCGCGTGTAGCCAATGTCCCTGACGACCCCACGAACGATGCTCTGCACGTCCACGTACGCATGGGTACGGATCTCACCGGAAACGACTACGAGACCGGTCGTGATGAGGGTCTCGCATGCAACACGAACGTAGTCGGCCGCTGCCTTCGTTCCGGCTGGTGTAGAGAAACCCGTCTCGGCCAGCTCAGCCTCGCGTTTGATGATCGCGTCCAGGATGGCGTCGGATATCTGGTCGCACATTTTGTCGGGGTGACCCTCGGTCACCGACTCCGAAGTGAACAGGTACTCGCGTTCCGGCATGCTTCCTCCTTCGACTCGGTCGAGGGCAAAAGAAATGGCCCTCTCCTGTGCGGACAAGGGCCTCAGCCGAGTGGCGTTACCGAACGCCAGTAGCTATTCCCTCATCTTCCAGGCACATTCACCTGCCGCGAATTGGCACCGTACGTCACTTTCGACGCCGGTTGCCGGGGTTTCACCGGGCGCGGTCCCTCGACCCTCTGCGGACGCGTCTCGACGCCCGCCTCGTGATGAGAACGACACAGACATTAGCACGCCGATGAACCCTCACGCAACGATACAAGGGACGCTTCCGTCCAAACGCGGTAGGATATGGCGCGTTACTTCTCGGCAAGACTCGGACCAAAGGAGCCACCCGCGTGAGTGAAGGCGTCAGAGTTCGGTTCGCACCCAGTCCCACCGGTCATCTACACATCGGTGGTGCGCGCACGGCCATCTACAACTGGGCGTTCGCGCGTCATCACAAGGGAACGTTCGTCCTGCGAATCGACGACACCGATCGCGAGCGTTCAACTGACGAGAACACTCAAGCAATCATGAGGGCGATGAGATGGCTCGGTCTCGACTGGGACGAAGGTCCCGACATCGGAGGCGAGTCAGGCCCGTACTTTCAGACGCAGCGTGGCGATCTGTACGCAGCAAGCCTCAGAAGCCTCCAGGAATCTCATCGTGCGTACCCGTGTTTCTGCAGTCAGGAGACTCTCGAGCAGAAGCGCAATGCGGCACACGGCAAAGACGGTTCCTTTGGCTACGACCGCACATGCCGCGGGATTTCCCCTCAAGACGCAGCGGCGCGCATCTTGGCAGGCGAGCCGCATGTGTGGCGCGTGAAGGTCCCGGAGGACCGTGGAGACGTCGTCATCGAAGACGCTATCCGCGGAACTGTCTCGTGGGCGGGAGACTCGCTCGATGACTTCATCTTGGTTCGAACGGATGGATCACCCACGTACATGTTCGCGACCGTCGTTGATGACTCGGGTATGGGAATCACTCACATCATTCGAGGAGACGATCACCTTTCGAACACTCCTCGGCAGATAATCGTGTACGAGGCACTTGGCGTTGATGTGCCGATCTTCGCGCATATGGGACTCATTTTCGGGGCAGATGGCAAACGTCTGTCCAAGCGTCATGGTGCCACCAGCGTTGAGGCGTATGCCGAGCAAGGCTACCTGTCCGACGTGCTCCTGAACTACCTCGCTCTCTTGGGCTGGTCGCTGGATGACACCACCAACATCTTCGACCGCGAGCGTTTGATCACCGAATTCGATCTTTCGCGTGTGTCCAAGAACCCAGCCGTGTGGGACCCGGACAAACTCGATTGGATGAACGGAGTCTACCTTCGGGAGATGTCTGACGACGGATTCGTCGAAGTCATCCTTCCGTGGCTCGAGCGAGCTGGACTCGCAACGCCTCAAGATGCGGCCGAGCGTCCCGACTGGTATCGCAGCTTGGCTCCCCTGATCTCCGAACGCGTCAAGCGACTGGACGAGGTCGCTCCCATGGTCCGCTACCTCTTCGATGACGATCTTCCGATCGACGAGAAGTCGCGCGTCAAGGTTCTTGAGCAAGGATGGTGCCTCCGAGGCGCTGCACGCTGCTGCCGAGAAGCTCGAAACGCTCGATATCTTCAAGGCCGAGAAGATCGAGGAAGTCCTTCGAGAAATTCCCGAGGCCATCGACATCAAACCGAAGATCGTGTTTCAGGCCGTTCGCGTGGCCGTCACAGGAAACATGGTGAGTCCCCCGCTGTTCGAGTCCCTAGAACTACTCGGCAAGCACCGGACTCTAGAGCGAATCCATGCTGCCGAGAAGCTTGCATGATAGTTGCTTCAAGTCGGGTTGACAGTCTACTTCTGCGCAGGTAGCATACCTACTCGCGCCTTGTGAGGCGCCTAGTGGCACTGGGGTATGGTGTAACTGGCAACACGTCGGATTCTGGTTCCGAAGAGTCTAGGTTCGAGCCCTAGTACCCCAGCCAATCGGCCCGTTCGTCTAGCGGCCTAGGACACCGCCCTCTCAAGGCGGAGGCACGGGTTCGAACCCCGTACGGGCTACCAACAGATACACCAGAAGGCCGCCGTGAGGCGGTCTTCTTCGTTTATCCGGCACAACCAGCTACAATCGCACCGGAGTGGGTTGGACGGCCGCGCTGCTTCAGGCGGTGAGGAAAGTCCGGACTCCACAGGGCAGGGTGCCTGCTAACGGCAGGGCGCGGCGACGCGACGGAAAGTGCCACAGAAAAGAAGACTCCCCCGTCCATTCTGGGGCGGGAGAAAAGCTGAAACGGTGCGGTAAGAGCGCACCAGCGTCACGGCAACGTGGCGGCTTGGCAAACCCCACCCGGAGCAAGGGCATATAGGAGCGATCAAGGTCGGCCCGACCGGCGCTCGGGTAGCCCGCGTGAGGCCGTCGGCGACGACGGTCCCAGATAGATGGTCGTTCGCGACAGAATCCGGCTTACAGACCCACTCCCTTGGTAATCAGAAGGAGGCGACCCAAATGCGGTCGCCTCCTTTTCGATT
Source organism: uncultured Actinomycetota bacterium (assembly GCA_963790405.1). Lineage (GTDB taxonomy): Bacteria > Actinomycetota > Coriobacteriia > Anaerosomatales > JAGXFU01 > JBGSMX01. The sequence continues at coordinate 116,526 of CAWBOJ010000008.1, read as the reverse complement.
CAAATGCTATGGACTACCGGGGAACCACCTTCACCGCATTCGGAGCAATGCGGACTAGCTCGTAATCGTTAATCGTCGTGGTGAAGTAGCCCTTAGAAGTCGTATTTCCCGCGATATCCTTGACTGAGAGTGTGTAGCGAAACGTTCCTACACCGATTCTGTCGTACTTGCTGACGCCGTCCCACACGATTGACTGCCAGCCACTACCAACAGTCTTCGTACGCTGGGCGTAGAGCTGTCCTGTGGCATCGTAGACGCTCAGAACTGCCGTGCCGCCCTCGTTGCACCAGAAGCCTACGCTCATGGTGTCCTTGTATCCGTCGTCCAGCACCGGATAGAAGGGATCCGGTGTGTCGTTCACAGACGAGACCGTCGGTGCTACCTTGTCGAGCGTGAACTTGTTCGTAGCCGTGGCGGTACGCCCATACATGTCTTTGACCGTTGCTGTCACGCTATGTCCGCCACCGCTGTATGCGGACATGTTCTTCGTGAACTCGTACGGCGCCTTCGTATCTGTGTAGACGCTCTTGCCGTCGATCGCAAAGTCCACGTAACGGACACCGCCCTCGTCAGCAGCCGTCGCCTTGAATGTGGCCGAGAGGCCCACGACGCCACCGGCGGAAGGGCTTGTGATCTTAACAGTCGGTACGTCTGGATCAGTCCTGAAGATCGCCGTCGCCTTCGGGCTCGCATTGCCTGCGCGGTCGATGGCAGACACCGCGATTGTGTGCTCCCCACCGGGCAAGTCCTCGAGAGTCACGGATTGGAAGATGTGGCTGCCCTGGTACTTCGGCCCAACGTACTTTCCATCCACATACACTGCGTACTTCGCGGTACCGGAGAGTGCGTCGTATGTCTTGTCTTCCCACGTGACATGGGCTCTGCGCGACGAGAACCAGATGTCCGTCGCTCCTGTATACGAGACCGACGGCCGGACCGTCACCTTGGACGGAGGCAACGGCGGCGTAACATCGACGCCCACGCGAAGGTGATGCGTCGCGTAGGTGACCGGCAACGTGTCGTACCACATCATGTGCAGATACCACTGGCCTTCCCACGGGTAGCGAAGACCTGTACTCGGATAGACCCAACCACCCGAGGGCGCATCGCCGCTGTAGACATCCTGAATGTTGAAGATGCCCTTTGCGACAGTAGTGTTCTCAGGGTTGATTGACTGGTAGTAGCTACCGATGTCTGCGAGATTCAGCGTCGTGTCCGCAGATCTGTCGATCACGTAGTAGAACCCTTGCACTCCAGCAGCCGTGCTTGAGTCTGGATGGTCGAAGAAGAACTGCGGCGACGTCGAGTTTCCCCAGCTTCTTCGCCACCACGACAGGTCGTATGGACTCGAGTCGTCGGGTTTGGGAAGCGCGAGGTCCGACGGAAAAGCTGCGGTGGGATACGACGGATTCGTCGTTGAGGTGCCTTGAGGCGGGTCGTTGGGCGAGCCGACCGCAATACCCGGCGTCAGCGCGAGAACCATCACGACCGTGAGCAGGACTGACGTGACCCTGCCGCGATCCCAAGTGAACATGACGTCCCCCGTTCATTGCTGCGATTAGTCTACGATGCACAGAATTGTACAACATGGTGTCTATCGGTAGCCAACATAATCGGCTTGAACGCCTGGTCGCCTGCATCGGTCTCAGGTTGAGATGACTCGAGCCCGGACAGCATCAGCCAATGTGTGTCCATCGAGACTCGACAACCTGACATACTCTGCGTCTGCTGCTCGGGCTACATCGCGCGCGCCACTGGTCGATCGCGGTCCGTTGCCCGTGTCGAGAACTATCATATTCAGCGCGGATGTGCGCACCCGTGCGGCGACCGCACGCGCGTCCTCACTTCCAAGACCCCCGTCGAGGCCTACGTTCGCGCGTCCATCGGTCACGAGGACTATCCAGGGCACGACATCCGCATTGCGTCGCCTCTCCGAATCGAGCAGTTCAAGCGACCTCACGAGTCCGGCAGCCAAAGGCGTCGCTCCGCCGGTTGGCATAGAACGCAACTTCAGCTGTGCGAGTTCTGTGCTCGCTGTGGGCGCAAGTAGCACATCCGCGTCGTTGCCCCGGAACGATACCAGGCCTACGCGATCGCGCCTTTGATACGCATCCACGAGGAGTTCCATAATCGCCGCCTTCGCAGCCGTCATGCGATCGGCAGCACCCATCGACCCGCTTGCGTCGACACAGAACACTATCGACGCCCCGACCTTGCGTGTCCGTACCTTCGTCATGAAGTCCTCGCGGCGAACGTTGATCATCATGTCACCGTCTCGACCGCTCTGGCGCGCCGCTGCGGATCGAATCGTCGCGTCCACGGCGATATCGAGGGTCGCTCCGGCCTGTGCCGGCTCCGACCTCGAATACCGTCCACGAGAATCCGTCGACACGGTCTGCTGCCTCTTGCCACTGATACTGCGACGAGCACGATCAACGGGTCGAGCCATCTCGAGGTCCGGAGCATCCTGACTTTCGTCCTCTTCGAAACTCGAGGACACGAATGCCAACCCGGCTGCCGAATCACCCGCCGCATCGCTCGGCTCATCATGTGCAGCCTGCTGAGACGCATCACTTGAGGCGCCAAAAGCTGAGGCAACTACCTCTCGCACGCGCTGTTCGTCGTAGACCTCGTCGTGGAACGGCGTCTTGCGGAGGCGGTGCGCGAAGACCATCGGCGCGACAGCTCGAAGATGCCGCTCGTCAACCGTCTTGTCCTCGTTCATCGCGGCATATGCAGCCGCGGCGCGCACCAGCGTCAAGTCAGCTCGGTGTCCGTCCACGCCTATCTCGGCGCACAGCCGAGCAACCGAAGCGAGAACCTCGTCGGCAACCTCGACGGACGGGAGCCGAAGTCGCGCGTGCTTCAACGCCACGCGAAGCTCGTCTTCGGCATCGACCCATCCTCGACCAAACGCAGGAGCGTCCTCGTCGAACGCAAGGCGTCTTTTGATGATGTCGACCCTCAAACCTGGTTCTCGCTCGGCTCTGACGTCGACGCACAAACCGAAGCGATCGAGAAGCTGAGGACGCACGTCGCCCTCTTCGGGATTCATGGTTCCGACGAGGATGAATCGTGCGGGATGCGAGTACGACACACCCTCGCGCTCCACGCTGTTAACACCCATTGCAGCCGCGTCGAGCAACGTGTCGATCAGGTGATCGTCGAGTAGATTGACCTCGTCGACGTAGAGGATGGCGCGGTTCGCTTCCGCCAGAAGCCCGGGTTCGAAGAGTCGCTCACCGTGCTTGAGCACGTGTCCGATGTCGAGGGTTCCCACAAGACGATCTTCAGTCGCAGATACGGGCAGATCCACCACACGCGGCTGTCTGCGTGCCTTGGGCAACTGACCGGATTCACGACGCTCGCGGCACTCGAGACACCACGACCCGGGATCTGAAGGATCACAAGAGAAGCGGCAGTCTTCGACAACGTCCATTTCGGGAAGCACCGACGCCAGGCCGCGCACTGCCGTGGATTTCGCCGTGCCCTTCTCACCCCTGATGAGCACGCCCCCGATACGCGGATCGATCGCATTGAGCAGGAGTGCTGTCTTCAAGGTCCCCTGGCCGACTATGGCCGTGAATGGGTAGATGTGTGCGGGGCGTGTCGTGGCGTTCCCCTCATCGCGAAATCGGACCTGTCTACAATATACTGTAGACTCGAAGTCGCGGCCACCCCATATTTAGTATATTCGGACGCTCAAGCGTGCTACACGGACTTCCACTGGAAGGTGCCACACGACGACGGCTCGAGATCGTCTTTGTTCGGACACGTTGTTACGTACACGCAGTCCTCGCAGGTCAACTCCGAGCTTGCCTCGTCTTCTGCGTCTAGAGTCTCGGGCTTGTCACCTTGAGGCATTGTAGCTTCGGGACCCGGCGTAGTCGGCTCCTCGATCGTCTCCAGGTCCGCGAGAATCCCACCCAGATCGCTATCTTGCTCGACGCCGGGGACTTCAACTACGTCCGACACTACGTCGGCCTCTTCCACAGGAGGCGCCGGTACGTCGACGTCCGGCTCCTCAGCGACGACTTCGACGACGTCCAACTCTTCAAAGTCCTCGACGGGCGGTGCAGGTGGAATCTCGTCCTCGGCGTAGTCTCCCATGATCACCGGTCTGGGCATCGGCGTGTCATCTTCTGAGGCTGACTTGCCGAGCAATCCGCCCTCGTCATCGATCGACGGCTCCTCGAGAGCAGAAGGAACAAACTCCTTCTGAGACTCTGGCTCGGCAGCGTCCTCCGTCTCTCCGACTTCCGCTTGCGCCGGTACGGCGTCCTCCGAATCCTGCTCAACAACCTGCTCGTCGGCCTCCCAGGGCCACGCTGCCACGGTCGCAGGACCCACAGACTCCGGAGCGGAGATGCCCTCCGACTCCATCGTCCCTGCTGCACGCTTAAGTGCATCCGCAAGCGGGATTGGCTGCTCAGCAGCTTCTTCGATCACTGCATCTGCAATCGGCTCCTCCACGGCCTCTACAGCAGGAGCCTCCCATACACCGGCCGTCTCCTCTTCATCGGCTGCTTCGTCCAAACCCTCCTCGGCGGAGACGCTGACCTCCAGAACCGGCATCGTGGCAGACGTCTCCGTAGGTGGTGGGACCAGCAGAACCGGAACCGCCGACGCAAGATCCACGACGAAGACATCGGCATCGCGATGCGCGAAGTCAGCAGCAGCCGACATCTGGGCCAGCTCGTCGAGTGCCGTCTGACGGTCGTCAAACAGCACGTCTGAAAGCAGACGAATCTCGCCAGCCGTCCGGCCGCGTCCGATGAGATAGAAACTCATGTCCAGGCACCCCAAATCCGTTATGTCGTGATCCGCGAACCCTTGTCACGTCGCGCCTAATGCTAGAACCCGATGGTCTCGAGAGCAACAGCCCTTGATGTCAGGCGCACTCGCCACGCAATCGCTTGAGCCGAGAAATGTTCTCTTCGTCTTTCTTCGGCACCTCACCAGGCATCTCAGTGATAACCGGCACACTATCCAACCTTGTTTCACAGAGCATGGCAGAAAAGGCCCTGTAGCCGAGAAAACCGTCACCAATCCACTCGTGTCGATCCTTGCGCATACCGCGATCGTACTTGCAGTCGTTCGCGTGTATCACGCCGAGAGAGTCCGAGCCACAGGTCGACTCGATCTCGTCAAGCACTCCGGTCCAGCCCGCCGGAGACTGAACGTCCATCCCGAAGGCGTGTGCATGACAGGTATCGAGGCAGACACCCACCACTGCGCGATCAGATTCGCCCAGATCGCCGAGAACCCAACCCATCTGCTCGAACGTTGACCCGTACGAACGACCCGCGCCCGCCGTGTTCTCAAGAAGCAATCGGGTCTCGCCAGCCGGTTGGTGACACAACGCAAGCGCGCTGGTGATGGACGACGCCGCACGACACGCGGCACCACGCGGCTCCCCCGTCGGATCGTTCCCCACGTGCGTGACTACTCCCGTCGCACCAAGCAGACGTCCACGATCGATCTCATCGGCAAGTGCCACGATCGACCGAGTGCGCAATGAGTCATCGTCCGTCGAAAGGTTGATGAGATAGGCCGTGTGGGTGAACAGCGCCCCTATGCCTGCTTCCCGTCGCAGTGAAACGAACTGCCGAGCTTTCTCAGGATCGATCGGCTTGCCCTCCCACTGCCGAGGACTCTTGGCGAAAATCTGAACGCATTCGGCACCGACTTGGAGGGCATAGTCGACGGTGCGCTGATAGCCATCGGCAACAGACAGGTGGGCACCGATCAGCACGCAAGTCCTCCCTATCTGGGCTGCAGGGCCATCCATATCCGAATGTCCAAGAAACCACGACGTTGCATGTCATTCTACCCGCACACACCAGTACACTGGCCATATGCTGCACCCAGCTATGACATGGACAGGCACAGCGATACTCCACGTCGACCTCGATGCGTTCTTCGCTGCCGTCGAGCAGCTCGATCATCCTGAATGGCGAGGATTGCCGGTCATTGTTGGCGGGTCGCCACAAGGACGGGGGGTGGTCTCAACCGCATCGTATGAAGCTCGCCGCTACGGAATACACTCGGCTATGTCAGCCGCACGTGCAGCACAGCTCGCACCGCCAGAGACGATTTGGGCCCACCCTCATTTCGAGCGTTATCAACAGATCTCCGCGGCGGTTCTAGAAATCCTGCGCGACTTCACACCGCACGTTCAGCAAGTGTCGATTGACGAGGCGTATCTCGACGTGACGCCCACTCGATCTGACTCCGAAGACCCCATTGATATCGCCCGGGCGATTCGACGTCGAGTTGCCGCGCTCGGCGTCACGTGTTCTGTGGGAGTGGCTGCATCCAAGACCGTCGCCAAGATCGCATCCGACCACGACAAACCTGATGCCCTCACCGTGGTGCGTGCCGGCGAGGAAGCGGCCTTCCTGGCTCCTCTGCCCGTGCGCGCATTGGGAGGCATCGGTCCCCGCACCGCATCGAGACTCGACTCTTTCGGGATCCACTCGCTTGGGGAGCTGGCGATTCTCGACGACACAACAGCCCGTCAGATTCTCGGTCCCTACGGTCCGTCGCTCGTGTGTCGTGCCCGCGGAGTCGACGGTCGCGGTGTGCAGGAACGCGAACCCGTGAAGTCTGTCTCGAACGAAAGGACCTTCGCACAAGATCTTCGGTCTGCCGATGAGATCCAGCACGTGGTTCAGCAACTGTCCGCGAAAGTCGCCATGCGAACGAGGCGCAAGGGGCTGGCCGGTCGCACGATCGGCGTGAAGGTGCGATTCTCCGACTTTACGACGCGCTCGGCGCAACGGACCCTTGATGTGCCCACGGACGAGGAGTCCGAGATCATGCCTGTCGCGTGGGCCTTGATCAATTCTCTGTGGCATCCGGGAGTGGGTGTGCGCCTTGTGGGCGTTGGCGTCAGTGGCCTTGATGAACCCGCACGCCAGTTGGATCTGTTCTCTTCCGAGTCGGACCCGGGTACAGACAAGACAGGACTCGAACCTGATGTCCGACGTCGCTTGACCCGTAGTATGGATGCGGTCCGTCAGAAATTTGGCGATCGCGCAATCAGTAGAGGTGCGGTTCGAACAACAGCCCGATCAGCCGATGGCACCCGAGCCGACTCGAAAGACGATGCGTCGGGTGAGTGAGACGGAGGAAGCGAGACGTGCACGTGCGACTGAGACTCACCTTGTGCACTGTCCTCTTGCTTGTTGGAGGGTGTAGCCCGGCCTCCGAAGAGACCTCCCCGCAACCCGCATCGGACATCGAGGTAGAGACCCCGGGCGCCCAATTGCCTGACGACCCGTTGGAGATCCCGGTTCCCGGACTGTATGAACTCGATGACGGGCGACTGCGTGCTGTGGGGACTCTAGCCCGGATTGATCTTGAAGGCGGATTCTGGGCGCTTGTGGAGCCATCTGCAGATGAAGCCGAGTCTGGCAGCTCCGCGTCGACGATACTGGCTGTAATCGCCAACCCTGAAGAGGTCATGACCGAACTCGCTGATCTGGAGGGATCATATGTGGCGGCTACGGGGACGCCCTTTGATGGTGTGAGTATCCGCATGGCCGGACCCGAGCTCGTGGTGACCACGATCGAGTACCTTGCCGATTCACTCGAGTCGACAACTGGCATCACGCCATGATTCCTCTTCCGGAGCGCCGGCTCCGCCCAACGAAGGTCCCATTGGCCCGCTCGGCACACCACGCCGTAGCCGCACCGGAGATCCGTTAGCGCTGCGCACGATATAGGGCTGGACATCCTCGGCAATTATCGCGAGACCTCGCTCCGTGTTGTTCTGTAGCTTGCCGGTCACCAGATAGCAGCGGTGCTTCACGATTACGTTTCCCACCCGGTTGAGAGTGTCTTCGAACACCACAGCATCGAGTAGCCCGGTCGAGTCTTCAAGCGTGAGGAAGCATGTGCGCTTACCCGAGCGTGTGCGCGGGGTCTGCGCACGTTCCCGAACACCGCATACAGTCACGCGTGTACCGTCGGGAATGTCACGCAATTCACGAGCGAACCTCACGCCCCGCGCGACAAGATCATCCGCCGCCAGGGCGAGTGGATGGCACGTGAGCGACAGGCCGAGCAACTCCAGCTCCGCACTCAAGCGCCGGCCAGGGAGCCACCCACTTGCGTGCGTAGGATCTTCAGCTGGACGTGTCGGTGCAGGCGCAAGACACAGCACGTCGTCACCGGCTGCACCCTCACGAGCGATGACGGCTTTCAGCTCGGGCAGCAACGCAAGCATCTCGTCACGCGTAGGCGGACGGCCAAGCTCGGTCACGCCGAGCCCATCGAGCGCCCCGACGCGAATCAGTGCTTCGGCAGGTCTCGGCTCAGCGCGCGTGCGCCGCAGGAAGTCGGCCAGGTCGCGAAAGGGCCGCACCGCGCACTCTGCCGGAATCAATTCGAGCAAGCGTGCGGTCATCCCATGGACGTCTTTGAGGCCGATGCGGATAGCGGTTCCCGAATTCTGCACAGTGTAGCGGGCACGCGACTCGTTAACGTGTGGCGTGTGTAGGGTGATGCCATGCGCGCGCGCGTCGTTGAGTACGTGTCGGGGCGTGTAGAACCCCATGGGCTCGTTGTTCATGATCGCCGCCGCGAATTCGGCCGGATAATACGTCTTGAGCCACGCGCTTGCGTAGCTGACAACAGCAAAACACGCCGCGTGTGCCTTGTTGAACCCGTATGCAGCGAACCCTTCGAGTTGCCGGAACACCTCTTCGGCGACTTCATGGGCAACACCGCGCTCGACCGCACACTCGACGAAATGCGTCTTGATGCGTGCCATCTCCTCGCGACTGCGCCCTTTGGTCATGGCGCGCCTGAGCAGGTCGGCCTCGGCAAGATCAAAACCAGCCACCGCTTGCGAGACGAGCAGGACTTGCTCTTGGTAGACGATCACCCCGTAGGAGTCACGCAACGGGCGCTCCATGCCCGGATGCGGGACGATCACCGGCTCGATACCGTGGCGCCGACGTATGAACGGCGTGATCATCTCGGCTTCGAGCGGCCCGGGTCGAAAGAGCGATATCTGCGCGATGATGTCTTCGAAGCGCGTGGCCTGCAGCCGCTGAGAGAGATTGCGCTGTCCGCTGCTTTCGAGCTGGAACATGCCGACTGTATCGGCTCGCTGGAGCATCTCGTAGACGCGCGGATCGTTCGGCGTGAGATCGAACGGTTCAGGGACGGCGGTCTCCCCCACTCGTTCGCGCGCCATCTCCACGGTATCGCTGATCGCCGAGTGGATCCTCAGGCCAAGGATGTCCATCTTGACCAGGCCCAGAGCTTCGATATCGTCTTTGTCGTACTGGGAGACCACGACACCCTTGGCCGCCCACTGCAATGGCATCCACGTGTCGATCGGCTCGCGCGTGATGATGAAACCGCCCAAGTGTGTGCCCAAGTGCATGGGACAGTGATCGAGCTGCTCGGCCAAATCGAGAAGCAGTCCATGCCGAGAATCGCGCAGCGGATGGTCTCTGCACTCCGGGTAGCTTTCGAGCACCTCGCGTATCTTTCGCGCACTCACCCACGGCAGATGACGGGACAGGGCGTTCACCGTTGTGATCGGATAGCCGAACGCGCGCGCTACCGTACGCACCGCACTGCGCGCGGTCATCGTGTTCACAGTGGCCACCATCGCCACATGATCGTGGTCGAATCGGTCGTAGATGAATTTGATCACCTCATCACGACGCGCCGAATCAAAATCCACATCGATGTCCGGCATCTGAGAGCGTGCGGGGTTGAGGAATCGCTCAAAGAGCAAGTCATGGCGAATCGGATCCGCATCGGTGATGCCAAGGACGTGCGTGACGATGCTGTCGCCCGCACTGCCTCGTCCTGAGTAGCGGATGCCGTGCTCGCGTGCAAAATCCACAATCTCTTTCACGATCAGGAAGTACTCTGGGAACCCGAGCTGCTCGATGATGGCGAGTTCGTGCTGGAGTCGCCGAACCGCTTCGGGGGTTACAGGAGTGTATCGCTGTTCGAGACCACGCCAGGCGAGCTTCGAAAGCACCGAATACGGAGTCTCTCCGCGAGGAACCTCGGCCGCCGGGAAGTGAAACTCACCCAATCCGAGATCGAGGTTGCAGCGCTCTGCAATCTCGAGCGTCGCATCACATGCACGTGGTAGATGCCGGAACAAAGCACGCATTTCCTCGGCAGATTTGAAAAAGAGCTCGGCGTTCGAACGCTCATACGGACCGGGCAGCTCCATACGCGCACTTGCCGAGGCAAGTACGTCGTGGATCCGGAACTCTTCGCGAATCACGTAGTGGACGTCGTTCGTGGCCACGATAGGCACGCCAACCGAATCGGCTAGCGCGGCGAGTCCGGCCATGGAACGCGCAACGCTTTGAGTAAGGTCGTGCACCAGCTCTACGTAGAAGTCACCGGGCGCAAAGCAACTCTTGAGACGTTCGAGTGTGGCCCGCGCTCGGGCCGGATCGTCGGCCGCAACGGCAGCTCCCACTTCACCGTGCCTGCACCCGGAAAGCGCGAGCACGCCCTCGCTGAACCGCTCGAGATCCCGAAGCCTCACACACGAAGGAGCGTCACCCGAGCGCACATGCACACCCGAAAGCAGTCTACATAAGTTGCGATAGCCGATGATGTCGCGCGCAAGCAGTGTGAGGTGCCAGCCTGCCCCCGCCGCACGCCCGAATCCAACGGGTGCGGGTATGCGCAACCGTTGATCTGGCCGAAGATCCGCTTCCTCGCCGAGGATGCCCGCTGCTTCGACCACCACTTCAACTCCGATGATCGGCTTGAGACCCGCCGCTTGTGCTTTTCGATAGAATCGCAGGGCCCCATACAGTCCCTGGTGATCAGTCAGGGCAAGTGCGGGCATCTCGAGCTCAATCGCACGCTCGATCAGTGCGTCGAGATCGCACGCTCCGTCGCCGAAGCTGAACCTCGAGTGGACATGCAGATGGACGAAGGAGGCCGCCACGACGCCCCCTTTTAGTCCTGCTCGCCGAGCAGGAGCCAGCGCCGTTCGAGACGATCGTAGGCAAGATCATAGGTTCCCCCGCGTGCAAGCACCCGCCAGTAGCGACGGCTCACACGTCGGCGAGGGTCCCACCAAAACCGCTCGACCGTCCAGACCTGGATCACCGATTCGACCGGATAGAGACGGGTGCGCCATTCGAACGCAGCCGGAGCGTGCTCCAGCTCATTCCAGGCGACCGCTACCGGATCTCCATGCCGCTTCCCAAGTGCAACGTCTTCATCGTCAAGCAACTCGGACCCGCGAGTGATCCACGGGCTTTTCAATATCTCGAATATGACTCCGAGGCGTCCCTCCTTTGCAGAAAACAGATCTGCGGTCGTGCCGATTGCCGGATCGAAGCGTTTGATAGCGGTGTTTCGTCCCATCGGGAGGGTTCCTCCGGGTTCAGACGACGATGCCGCGGGCATACATCTCCGCGGCGTCCCCAGTATATCGAACGTATGTTCGGTATACAAGACACCTCTGACATCAAAGGAACCTTGAGAGCGATGATTACGCGCGCAGGTCGGGCTCTACGCCCAATACGGGCCGAGGAGCGGCAGCACTCGTGCGAAGACACCACCGATTAGCAAGGCGACCGCGATCGTCACCGCTAGCACCGTCAGCGCACGGCGCCATCCCAGAACCCTCCCGAGCACTGCGATGGTCGAAATGCATGGCATGGCAAGCGTGTTGACCAAGGCGTAGACGAACAGATCCGTGCGGCTCATGAAAGCCAGGAGATTCGCACCCGCTGCCCCCATCGTCGCAATCGCAAGCGTCGCCAGCAGCTGCAAAGCGAATTCCTTGCGCAGGAGCCCGAACAACAACGTCAGCCCTGCGACCGACGGCAGTCCCAACCACCCCACAACGACCGGATCGAGTGGGCGCGCCAGGGAGAACAGCACATCGCTCTCGTACAACCCACCCAAAACGATGCTTCCTATCACCACCAGTGGCGTTGCCACCAGCAGAAACTCTCTGAATTGTCCCCACGCTTTGCGACCAACGATTCTCAACTTGGGACGACGGAACGGGAACATCTCCATCACGAATCCCGTCGACCGACCCGGCACGAGGCGCTCCATTACGGTGCCTACGCCAATCGTCACCAGCAGCGTAACGCCGAAAACACCCAGTGCTGGCGCCCAACCGATGTAGGCACCCACCGCTCCAAGAATCACGGCCGTGCGTGCGCTGCACGGTACGAAAGACACGAGTGTGGCTGCCAAGAAACGCTCGCGTTCCGTGGGAAGTACACGCACGCTGAGTATTGCCGGAACGCTACACCCGGCTCCAGCAACCAAAGGGATGACCGCCCGACCGTGCAGCCCCAACCTGTGCATCGCCCGATCCGCCAGAAACGCCACTGCGTTGAGATAGCCGCTGTCTTCAAGCAATCCGAGCAAGAAGTAGAACGTCAGGATGTATGGCAGGCCAATTGTCAGCGAGGCCTCAATGCCTGCATCGAGCCCCCACAGTAGCGTTCGTGCCAGCGATCCTTCGCCGACAACGGCATGAACGGCCGCCTGTATGACCGGCGACATCATTGCGGCCCACAGTGCAGAGAACCCTTCGGCCAGCAATCCGCCCACGAAGAACAGAAGGCCGAATATCGCCAATAGCGCGGCTGCCAGCATCGGCAGTCCCGTAGCCGCACGCGTGCTCCACGCCCGCAACAGTGTGGTGATCCGCGGTTTCCGTTCGGGTGTCAGTGCCACGCACCGTTCGGCGATCACACCACCTGCTCCATGCCGCTCACGAGTGAGAGCCTGGGTGGGTGGTTCTCCCGTCAACGCCGCAAGCGCAGATCGCGTCTCCTCGGCCACTCGCTCAAGCCCCGGCTCAGACTCAATCGCCTCCGCCACATCAGCGAAGTGTCCAACTAGCTCCAAAGCCAGCGAGCGTCCGCTCAGACCGGACGCTTCGAAGCCGTGATCGGAAAGCGTCCCAGCCAGGGGGCGAAGCGCGCCCTCGAAGACTTCTCCGTAGCGATGACGCGGCAGTCCAGCCACAGATCCGCGCTCGGTCAGATCGGCAGCCTCAACCATGAGCTCCCGAACTCCCTCACCCACAACGGCAACGGTCTTCACGACGTACGCGCCCGTGAGAGCAGCCAGAAGCTCTGTGTCTACCTCGAGACCGGCACGCGCTGCTTCGTCCACCAGGTTCACCGCAATGACCGTGGGAAGACCGAGGTCCAGCACATGCAGCGCGACCACCAGATTCCGTGACAGATTCGTCGCATCAAGAACGCAGATGACAGCATCCGGGCGCAAATCGAGCAACGCCTGGCGAGTCACCCACTGCTCCTCTGCGGGCCCACCGATGCTGTACGTGCCCGGCAAGTCCATAATTGTCAGGTGGCGCTCGCCGATCACCGTGGTTCCCACATTGATGTCGGGCGTCTTGCCCGGATAGTGAGCGGTCATGACGTCTTGGCCGGTGACATGGTTGAAGATGGTCGACTTGCCCACGTTTGGATTGCCCACCAAAGCGACCAGATGCTCGGGACGGCCCGCGGGAAACAGGCGCTCGCCAATAGAGATCGGCTCGGCCACCGGCGTCTACTCCTTGCCGGGCACTACGAGGATGGTATCCGCGACCTCGCGACCGAGCGCGTAGGTCGAACCGTCAACATCCACGATGATCGGACCCTTGAACGGTGCGATCTCACGAATCTTCAGTTGTGTCCCCGGGAACATCCCCATCGACCCGAGATACGTCAACATCGCCTCATCCTCTTCGGACACCTGAACGATGCGCGCCTCGGCACCCGCCGCAACGTCGCACAGGGAGACTCCCTCAATGGTCGCGACACTCCCGTCCTCGGCAGGAATCGGATGACCGTGTGGACAGACCTCCGGGTTGTCGAGATACGTCTCGAGCGCATGCAGCACCCTCGGTGACAAGGCGTGTTCGAGCTTGCACGCATCCTCATGAGCCTCATCCCACGACATGCCGAGAACATCGACCAGAAACCGCTCGGACACGCGATGACGTCTCACGATGTCGAGCGCCAGCGACCGTCCCTTCGCGGTCAACAACACATCACCTTTGCGACGCGTTGCCAGACCCTGCTCCTGCAGACGTTTCAGCGTAGCGGTCACCGTAGGGCCGGATACGCCCAGCATCTCGGCGATCGGCGTGGGTCTGACGGTCCCCTTCTCCGAGAGTTTGTATATCGCCTCGAGGTACTCTTCGAGCGTTGCACTCGGCATGACAGAATCCTTCTCTCGGGTGCTTCATCAAACCCCATGCGTTGTCGATTCCCATGCATCGACTTAGCGTATTCTAATTGTACCGCGTTGCCCTGACAACGGAACATGCAGCACCGATACGCTCCACGCCGTGCACGACCTTTCAGATGCCTTCAGTGTCCGTATGTCAACGACTACTGACCGTTCAGCGGCAATGCGAGCTTTCTTCTCGAATACCTCTTGACCGCCGTATTTGCCCGGTGTAGTCTCGTACTTGTCCCGAGAAGTCGGACCTGGCGAGTCGAGAAAGACAGCGTACCAGGAGCTGCCGGCGGGGGCCTGCGAAGGTGGACTCAGCGTGAGTTGGTTCACGGCGGTAGGCGCTCAATGGTAAGAAACGGAAAGCTGTGGAGTATCGATCACGCGGCCAAGGTTTCTCGGGACACTTACGTTCCCGGACATTGTCCGGGAACTTCTGTTATCAGGCGTCCTCCGAAGTCCCGATCACCTAGCGACGATAGACGATCCGCGCAATCGGAGACTCCCAGACCGCGACCTCTTTCACGCTGACTTGCTCCCCCACGCACGTCGCAAGAGCGTCGTACACGACCCGCGCGAGATTCTCCGCCGTGGGACTGATCTCATCGAATGGCGCAACTTCATTGAGGTATGCATGGTCGAATGACTCGAGCACCCCGTTGAGGTCCTCTTTCAACCGTTTGAAGTCATACAGGATGTCAATCTCGTCGAGGACCTCGCCTTGAACTGTCGCTTCCACGTCCCACGTGTGGCCGTGGAGATTGCTGCACTCGCCCGGGTAACCGCGCAGGGCGTGTGCAGCATCGAAGTGTGAGCGGACCGTCAGCTCGTACATGGAGTCCTCCTCACTCGAACAGGGTGCCTTGCTCCGACGTAGACCCGTCGTAGTCAACATCGCCTACCGTCGCCCGCGCATCCATAGCGCGATTGGCAAACTCGTCTGCATCGGTATTCATCTCGCGGCGCACGTGCCGGATCTGCAGCGATCCAAACGCCGCGCTCAGCGCCTTGGCCCGTTCGAATAGGGGCTTCAGGTTGGCATTCTTGACCCGGTAGGCGCCGTTCATCTGCTTGACGAGCAACTCACTGTCCGAATACACGGTCAGGTCCCTGACACCTCGGTCACGCGCGACCTCCAGGCCCCACAGCAGCGCCTCGTACTCGGCAACGTTGTTCGTGGCCACACCGAGGAACCTGCCACCGTCCGCGATTCGCACGCCGTCTGTGTTCTCGAGCACGAATCCGGCGCCTGCAGGACCGGGATTGCCTCGGGCGCCACCGTCAGTACGCAGAACCGCCTTCACGCTACGATTCCTCGAGATTCTCGGCATCATCCACATCCAGCGGGATGACGAGCAGCCGATGGCATGCCGGACATACGACGATACCGCCGCGCTCTTTCAGCTCCTCAAGACGCTGCGACGGCAACTCGACACGGCAAGCCGTGCACGCAGTCCCTACGAGCGTAGCCGCTCCCATGCCAGCCTTGGTCTCGCGAAGCGCTTCATATCGGCCGAGCAGATCAGCCGAGAGTGACTCCGCTAGCTCGGTGCGTCCAGCCGTGAGTGCCTCGATGGCTGATTGCAGCTCGCCCCCAGCGGCTCTGTACTCATCGGTCAGCGAAGCCTCCTGTGAGGCAATCTGCTGGATGGCGACTTCGACCTTGCCCACCTGAAGTCGCGCCTTCTCGACGCGCTCCATGAGGTCAAGATCCTCCATCTCCAGCTTGTCTTTGCGACGCCGCAAAGCATCCATCTCTCGGGTGATGGCCTGTACTTCCTTGGGGTTGGTGATCCGGCCAGACATCACCTTGGCCTGCTCCGCCTCGAGCTTCTCGGCTACCTGAGCAGTCTCGTCCTCGTTCTTCGAGACCTCTCGCTCGAGCCGACGCACGAGTCCCTCGGCCTTGCCTTTGAGGGCCTCTATCTCCTTGGCCTTGCGACGTACCTCCAGGATTCGCTTCTTGACCGGCAGCTCCTCGAGTTGCCGCTGGGATCTGCGGATCTCGAGGTCGGCATCCTGGAGTTGAAGAAGGATTGATCCTTCGCTCATAAAATCCTCCTTCACGGCGTCCACCAATGTGCACGCGGCGTGTCAATCACAATGTCGGCCTCTGGAAGCGGAAGTCCCGAGCGAAGCATCTCACCGAGGAACTGCACGAGCGGCCATTCGGTCACATCGTGGCCTGCCTCGACGATACACAAGCCCTCACCCATCGCATCCAGTGCATCATGATACCGCACCTCCCCGGCCACAAGGACGTCAGCCCCGGCAGCACGTGCATCCTGTATCAGGCTGCCGCCAGAGCCTGTAGCCACTCCAACCGATTCAATCAAGGCACCCGGGTCTCCCCACACGCGTGGCACACATCCCAGACGTGCAGCCACATCACCTACAAGCTCCGCGAGAGTCACGGTGTGGCCGAGGCGGGTCAGGCGTCCCAGTCTGGCAGCACCACGCCGCACGTCCACCTCACTCACCACGACCAGCGGCTCTCTGTACGGATGCGCTGACGCCGCCTGCTGGGCAACGCGCTCGCCTATCCCCCGAGGTGCCACCATCTCCACCCGCACCTCGCCGGCCATCTGAGACACGCCTTCCACACCGATCGCCGGAGAAGCACCGTTTCCGGGCGTGAAGCGCGCAGCGCCCGCGCCTTCGAACGAACACTCCTCGTACAGACCGATGTGCCCGCCGCCCGCGGCGACCATGGCCTCCCGTACCGCGGACGCATGCGAGTCCGGAACGAACACGGTCACAAGATCGACCCTTTGCATGCCGCTTTCGAGAGGCACACCCTCGGGAAGCCCGAGGGCCTCCACGAGTCGATCGGGCGCCCCGGGTGTCCGGTCCAGATTTGTGTGCTCGGCAATCAGTGCCACGCCCGATCTCACAGCATCGTACGCAGTACCCGCCGCACCCGGTCCCGGAATCGGCCGGGGCGTGTCGCCGAGCCACAGCGGATGATGCGTCACAATGAGCGACGCACCGATGTCCACCGCACGATCGAGCGCTTCGTGCGTAGTGTCGAGGGTGACAAGGATCCTCTCCACGCAGGCCGCCGGATCGCCAACTGCAAGACCGACGTTATCCCATGGCTCGGCCCACGCCGCAGGGCAGACTTCCTCGAGCGCGCGCACGACTTCTTGAACCGTCAGAGTCATAACGAGTACGCCCTCCATTCGCCCGAACCAAGAGGCAGAACGACGGAATCATAGCCGACCGCCGTGAGTTCGTCGTACGCAGTGTCGAGCCGAAACCCGACCTCGTCTGGCGCATGCGCATCTGACCCGACGCACGCGGGCACTCCGTTGTCGTGGAATGCCGAGAGCAGTTCCCGACCCGGATACAACTCACCAACGGGTTTGCGAAGCCCGGCTGTGCTGACTTCGATAGCGACACCCCCGTCGGCGGCTGCACGTGCGGCCTCGCGGTACAAGTCCTGCGGCACCCTATCAGGACGATGACCGAACTTCTTCACAAGATCCGGATGAGCCATCACGTCAAAACGGCCGCTCCGGGCCGCCTCGCACCACTCAGTGAAGTACGCCTCCCAGACTTCAATGATTCGACGATTCGCCCACTCGTCGACAAGATCCGGATCGTCGAAGGCCCACTCGTCAATGAAATGCACGGAGCCGAGGAACACTCGAATTCCGGCTGCTTTCGCCCGGGCCTGAATCGAGAGGGTCTCGTCGGCACGCGCCGGTATCCAGTCGGCCTCTGCTCCCAGGATCACTTCGACGTCACTTGCCTGGGCGGCATCCGAGACCTCGCGTACGTAGAGCTCGATCTCGTCGAGTGACATCGCATATGCTCCGTCCGGATCGTAGCCCTCTGGCAGCGGCAGATGATCGGACAGCACCATGGCTGACAGACCACTCGTCTCCGCTGCCCGCACGTACTCAGCCGTGTTCCCCGTCGCGTGGCCACACCTCGCCGTGTGAATGTGGCAGTCGATCAGCTGACGCACGTGATCTCCCCTCCTGCTACGACCTCGTTACCCACGTAGCATACGACAGACTGGCCAGGTGCCACTCCGTAGACAGGAGACTCGAACACCACGTGCAATGCGTCGTCGACGAAGCTCACTGTGGCGCGCTGCGCATCCATGCGAAAACGGAATGTGGCATCGACACGAGCGCCATCCAGCGAGGGGTGCAGCACACCCGTCGCCACAACTTCTGCAACGGCAAGCTCTTCGGCGGAACCCACGATCACGGCATTGGCCGACGCATCTATCCTCACAACGAACAGAGGCGTCTCGGTTCCTCCGATGCCCAGGCCTTTGCGCTGACCCACGGTGTATCGTGCGATCCCGCTGTGCGTTCCCAGAACATGCCCTAACGTGTCGAGCACGGGCCCCGTCTTGCACGCTTCGGGCCGACGCTCACACAAGAACTCGGCGTGGCTGCTCCCGACTGTGAAACACGCCTCCTGGCTCTCCGGCCTCTGAGCACTAGGGAGCCGCATTCTGTGTGCATAGTCTCTAACCTCTTGCTTGCTCAGCTCGCCGAGCGGGAAGAGCACACGGGCTCGGGCCGGCTGATCGATCCCGTACAGGAAGTAGCTCTGATCCTTTGAGCCGTCTACACCTCTGAGCAGCGCATACGAGTCGTTGCCCCTTGACTCAAGGCGTGCGTAATGCCCGGTCGCGAGCTTCTCGGCTCCTCGTTCCAGGGCCTGGTCCAGTAGCCACCCGAACTTCATGCGCGTATTGCACCACACGCAGGGATTCGGCGTCGCACCTCGCGCATACGCGTCGAGGTAGGGTTCAATCACGGCTTCTTCGAACACCGCACCCGCGTCGAGTACCACGTGAGGTACACCAAGGCTGTCGCACACATCGGCGGCCGCTTTCACAGACAACACGGACTCCTCGCCCAGAAGCGCCATGGTTACGCCAGTGACCTCATGACCTTGCTCGAGCAGAAGAGCCGCGGTGACTGATGAGTCCACACCACCACTCATGGCGACCCACACGCGCATCAGGTGGTGATCACGATCCTTCGACGTCGCACGCGTCCTCGGACTCGATCGCGTGAGGATCGAAGTCGGGATCGTCGTGCGCAAGACCGCCCGAGATCGGCTCCCGCCCGTTTCGCACAAGGTAGTCGTCGACGGCTGCCTTCAGTCCGTCTGTGGCGAGCACCGAACAATGCATCTTCGCAGGTGGCAAACCATCAAGTTCATCGGCCACTTGCCGTTTGGTTATCGACACAGCCTCTTCCAAAGACATCCCGCGCGCCATCTCGGTCACGATCGACGACGTTGCGATCGCTGCACCACACCCGAGAGTCTGGAACTTGATGTCCCCAATTCGGTCGTCATCTATCTTGATCGATATCTTCATGACGTCGCCACAGACCGGATTGCCTACCTCTCCAACTCCATCCGCGTCATCGATCACGCCCACGTTGCGGGGATTGTTGAAGTGGTCCATGACTTTCTCGCTGTACATCACGCCTATCCCCTTTCGTAGACGAGCATGCTAGTCGACAGCGCGACCATATGTCTTCTCGTAGATCGGCGACATGGAGCGCAAGCGCTCGACGATAGGAGGAAACACCTCTAGGAAGTAGTCGATGTCCTCTTCTCGGGTGTAGCGCCCCAAGGAAAGACGCAGTGAGCCGTGGGCAACCTCGGCTGGACACCCAATAGACAGCAAAACGTGGCTCGGCTCGAGCGAACCGCTGCTACATGCCGACCCCGTGGAGACAGAGACTCCTTTCGCATCAAGCTGCAGGAGCATGGCCTCGCCCTCAACGCCTTTGATCAACAGTGACGCGATGTTCGGCAAGCGATCCGGAAGATCGGGTGGAATTGTTGACTCGGTATGCGGCAGGGTCGACAAAACACCTGCGATCACTCGATCACGCAAGGCTGCGAGGCGCGGTCCCTCGGTCGGCAGTTCATCCAGCATGATCTCCAGTGCTCGCGTGAAGGCAACCGCACCGGCGACATTCTGAGTCCCGCTTCGCTTCTTGAACTCCTGGCCGCCCCCCTGAATGAGAGGCTCGAATGGCGTACCCCGACGCAAATACAGTGCGCCGATTCCTTTGGGAGCATACGTCTTGTGTCCAGAGAAGCTCGCGGCGTCGATGCCAAGCTCGTCCACGTCGAACGCCACCTTGCCCAACGTCTGAGCCGCATCCGTGTGAAAGAGCGCTCCCCGTTCGTGGGCAAGAGATGCAAGGTCCTTGATTGGCTGAAGCGTCCCTATCTCATTGTTTCCGTGCATCACTGAGACCAGAACGGTGTCGTCACGAAGCGCAGCGACCAGATCATCGCAGTGGATTCGCCCGTCCGAGCGCGGCTCAAGATACGTGACCTCATACCCGCGTTTCTCGAGAAGGTGGGCGGGTTCCAGGATCGCGTGGTGCTCGAACGCCGACACCACCACGTGTCCACCGTCGGGCGACTTGCGTGCCACCACTCCAAGCAGTGCCGCGTTGTCCGATTCCGTGCCGCCACTTGTGAAGATCACTTCGTTGGGGTGTTTCGCGCCAATCAGCGAGGCGAAACGCTCGCGAACGGCCTCCAGTGCAGAATAGGCCTCTCGGCCCATGTCATAGAGCGAGTTCGGATTGCCCCATCCGGTCCGAAGATGCGGCAGCATTGCTTCGATCACGCGCTCGTCCACCGGGGTGGTCGCTGCATAGTCAAGGTAGACCTTGCGTTGCGTGGACTCCACGTCAAACACTCCCATCACGATGACGACCGAGATATCCCAGACTCCAGCACGCGCTGTTCACGCACCAGGTCGGATAGGGTCGTCGAGAAGAATACGTCCTTAACGGCGTCGGTTGCGCGCTCCCACACGAGGGCCGCAGCGCAGGCACCACTACGCCCACATACATCCGCTCGCTCACCATCACAAACAGTCGTCACGAGTGGACCTTCTAAGGCCTCAACCACCTCGAGCACGGTGATGTCCTCGGGATCTCGCGCCAATTCGAATCCACCTCGGGCGCCTCTGACAGCCGACACGATACCTGCCTGGCGAAGCTGAACCATCAGTTGTTCGAGGAACTTCGCCGGTATCGCCTGGTGCTCAGAAATCTCCCGAGCGCTGACCGGACCCGCATCACGCAGGGTCGCAAGGTCCATCATCGCAAGGACGCCGTATTCGCTTCTGGCCGTGAGACGCATCTCGTGTACCGCCTGTGTTCCGGTGTAGGCCAATCCCTACTTAATAGGTATGGTATACCCTACTCCGGGCGTCCGCACCGGTCAAGACGAGAAGCACTCCGACCAACCGCGTCACCTAGTCTGAACGTCGCTCTCGCTCCGCGTCGAACACTGCGAGGAGTTCCCCGACATCGATGTCGGCGACCGGAAGCAACAGCGCGACAACCCGCACGTGATCGAGTACCTCCGCGCCGTAGAGGGAACGCACGACCTCAAGGCTCTCAAGGGAAATCGTGCGGATGTGGTCATACAGTCCAGCCTGGCGTATCGCGACCTTGAACACGTCGCTCGTGCGCTGGTCGGCAGTGACGAAGAGCGTGCCGTCGTCGGTACCGGAATGTGACGTACGGTACGCCTCGATCTTGTGGACGAAATCGCTGGCGGATGCGTATGAGACACCCTCGCGTACGGCTCGCACGAGCAAGGTCAATCCCGATGCGGATGTCCACGATCCGTTCGAGCCGACCTCGAAGTCCATCGCCCGACCCAATGCGTCGACACGTCCACGAAACTCGCCGCGTGCTTGAGCCTCCTCGCTCTCACGTTCGGTCTCCGGGCGCATCGCTACGTCAGGCATAGCTTGCTGCAGTTCGGCCTTCTGTTGCTTCAACGCGATGGGATCCGACAGCTGCTTGATGTCACTCGTGAGAGCATCCTTCGCGTCCATCGTGAGCAGCTCGGCAAGCCGAGGGTTTTTGACACTCAACTTCACGCCGAACATCTCGAGCACCGTTCCGTCCGACTCATCGCCCGGTGATTCCGTCCCGTGAATCTCCTCGTCGGTCATTCGATCCTCCATGTGAATCGTATTCGGCTACACATCGACTAAATACTACCGCATGACCCGACGCGTGACCCGCCTACTGCCGTCCCGCGACCTTTCATCGAATCGAACAAACAATCGCTTGTTGACGATTCCGGGAGCTGCTAGGGTGTAAGCCCGCCTTCGGGGCGGAGGCTACTACTGGTCCACGGTTGATAGCCACAGGGTGGCGAGAACCCACTGGCCTCAGTACGAGGGAGCCCCGACGCCGAATAGACGACGATCGGGGCTTTCTCATGCCGCTACCAGGTATTTTGTGCGCCCTGGAGCCGCCAGTCTAGCCAATCACCTTCACGAGATTCGCCATTTCAATTGCTGCCATGGCGGCGTCCCAACCCTTGTTCCCCGCCTTGGTTCCCGCGCGCTCAACAGCCTGCTCGATCGTGTCGGCAGTGATTATCCCGAACATCACCGGCACACCCGAATCCATGGACGACTTTGGCGATACCCTTGCTTACCTCGGCTGCCACGTACTCGAAGTGCGGGGTGCCACCGCGAATGATGACGCCGAGCGCGACAACGGCGTCGTAGCGGGCGGAGTCGGCGAGTTTCTTCGCAACAAGCGGAACCTCGAATCCACCGGGTACCCACGCCACGTCTACATCACTGTCGGCCACACCATGCCGTGACAATGCATCCTGAGCTCCGCCGAGTAGCCGTGTACTCAGCAGTTCGTTGAAGCGGCTGATCACGATGCCTACCTTCAGGTCCGTGCCAATCAGATTGCCCTCAAAAACACTCATGGTGTCTCTCCTCCGATCTCGTCGGCACCATCCAGCACAAGCCGGTGCGCCATCTTCTCCTTCTTGGTCTTCATGTACGCGACGTTCTGCGGACAGGTTGGGACTTCCAGCGACACCTGCTCGGTCACCTTGAGTCCGTATCCTTCAAGCCCGACGATCTTCGTGGGGTTGTTCGTCAACAGACGCATCGACGTCAGGCCGAGATCCGCGAGTACCTGCGCCCCGATGCCGTAGTCACGCAGATCCGCGGGAAAGCCGAGAGCCTCATTCGCCTCGACGGTGTCTGCTCCGCGCTCTTGGAGCTCGTAGGCCTTCAGCTTGTTGGCAAGACCGATGCCGCGGCCTTCGTGGCCGACGATGTAGAGGACAACGCCTTCGCCCACCTCCTGGACCCGTCGCATCGCCTCGGCAAGCTGTGAACCACAGTCGCAGCGCAGCGAATGGAATACGTCACCGGTGAGACACTCGGAATGGACGCGTACCAAGACATCTTGCTTGCCTGCGACATCACCGGCAACAAGAGCAATATGTGTCTCGTTGTCGACTCGCGACGTGTAGCCGTGTGCCACGAACTCCCCGAACTCTGTCGGGAGATGCACGGTGGATGTGCGCTCGACGAGCCGTTCGTGTCCGCCGACGGTAGCGAATCAGGTCGGCGACGGTGATCATCTTGAGCCCGTGTTCTTCGGCGACATCTTCCAGTTGCGGCCGACGCGCCATGGTGCCGTCCGCGTTCATGATCTCGCAGATGACACCTGCGGGGTACAGATCCGCCATGCGCGCGAGATCGACCGCAGCTTCGGTGTGACCCGCACGCTCGAGAATGCCACCGGGCTTCGCGCGAAGCGGGAAGACGTGGCCCGGGCGCGACAGATCGTCAGGCCTGGTCTCATCGGCGATTGCCGCAAGGACAGTCGTCGCGCGATCTTGCGCCGAGATACCCGTCGTGATGCGACCTTTGGCACCGATCGACACGTGGAATGCGGTCCCTTGTTCCGATGTGTTCTCTCCTGTCATCGGCGGGATGCGCAGTTCCTCGAGCCGCTCGGAGGTCATGGGCAGACAGATCAGGCCTCGACCGTGCGTGGCCATGAAGTTGATTGCCTCCGGTGTGACTCGCTCCGCCGCCATCACCAGATCGCCCTCGTTCTCGCGATCCTCGTCATCGACGACGATCAGCATCTTGCCGGCACGTATGTCAGCGATCGCCGATTCGATGGGTGCGAAGAGACCGTCGGACGCTTCTGTCACAGTGCTCACCGTCCGTCCGCAAACTCGCGCAGCAGGTCCCCGAGACCGCGATGGCCCGCTCGGGGTGTCTCGTCATCCACTCCCATGTACAGTGCGACGAACCGTTTCACATACTTGGCCATCATGTCGGCTTCGATGTTGAGCGTGGCTCCCACCGGCTTCGAGCCAAGCGTCGTCGATTGCTCCGTGTGCGGGATGACTGCCGCCGCGAACCCGTCGTCCTTGACGTCGGCAACGGTGAGCGAGACGCCATCAACCGCTACCGAGCCCTTCGGCACAATCGACTTCCATCAGCTCTGGCGGAACCTGGAACTGGTAGATCGTCGAGTTGCCCGCTGGATGCCTCATGACAAGCGAACCGACACCGTCGATGTGTCCTGTCACAATGTGCCCACCCAATCGGTCAGACAGCCGCAGCGCACGCTCAAGGTTCACTTTGCCGCCTTGAGACAGCTTCCCGAGCGTGCTGCGTGTCGCAGTCTCCTCGCTCACGTCGGCGATGAACGCCCCACGAATGAACTTGACGACCGTCAGACACGCGCCGTCGACCGCGATCGAATCTCCGATCGCCATGTCACGACCGAACTCCGGAGCATAGACCTCGAGTCTGAGCCCCGTGCCTGCTCGCTCAATGCGTGTGATGATTCCTTCGGATTCGACAAGCCCTGTGAACATCGTTCCCTCACCGTCTCCTTCCCGGCCTACTTCGACCGGCTCCGAATGCTATCTGCGGGGACGCCATACCGTCACGGCATCCTCGCCTGATATCCCCGTCTCAACAGCTCTCATCTCACCCACGATGCGATCGGGCGATGCCGAGGAACCTTCGAACAGTCCGGGGGCCTGCGCCCCGGCTACGCCACCGGCGTGCACAAGGACCAACTCGTCTATGAGCTGCTCATCCCACAGTGCCGCAAGTAGTCCGGGTCCGGCTTCAACCAGCACGCGCACGATTCCCTCGTGGCCCAACACCTCGAGCGCGCCCCCGATTCCCTTCTCAACACCATAGTGAATCGCGCTGACACCGTCGGGCGCCTTGCTCCCTTCGGGTATCAATGCAGCGCTGGGACCCAAACCATCGTGGAACAGCGAAACATCCGGCACGTCTCCCCTGCCGAGCACCAGCCTTCGGGGCTGACGTGCTGCAGGCGCGCCACTGCCATCACGCACAGTCAGTGCGGGATCGTCACTGCGCGCTGTCGACGGCGCCGACGACTATCGCGTCTGCAGCCGAACGCAGCTGCATCGTGATCGCGCGTCCTCCCTCGCCCGTGATCGCGCACGGGGTTCCGGGCTGCACATTGGCGTGGCCGTCCAGTGACAGCGCGGTCTTCACCTGCACGAACGGCAACCCGGTCCGCACCCAGTGCAGCCATGCTTCGTTCTGGATCTCGAAGGGTGTGGTGTCGGGCTCGAATTCGACCTCGATTCCCGCTTCGCGCATCCGAGCAGAGCCGCCCACCGCGACCGGGTTCGGGTCTGGCATGCCGATAACGACCCCGGCCACACCACGCGTGATGAGCGCCTCCGAACACGGCGGGGTGCGACCTTGGTGATTGCAGGGTTCGAGTGTGACGTATGCAGTCGCACCAGCCGCTCGCGGGCCGGCCATCCCCAGCGCCATCATCTCGGCGTGAGGCTCGCCGGCGCGCGCATGCCAGCCTTCGCCCACGATCTCGTCATCGTGTGCGAGTACGCAGCCCACCATCGGGTTGGGGGATGTGGCTCCTCGGCCATTCTCGGCAAGCACGAAAGCGCGCCGCATGAACGGGTCGGAGATTGTCGACGCCACGTCGGTGAACAGACGCATTGGTCGTGAGACCTTCCTTCTCCCATCCGGACTCTAACCGTCGGCTCCGGAATCTCACCGGATCGGCCCCTCTCGGGGTTCGCGGGCTTTCACCGCCGGTGGGGAATCTCACCCCGCCCTGAAGAAAGTGCAGCTCGGAGTCTATCACACCTGCCGTGGCATTGCGTACGCAGCGCATCACCTGCTCGGGGGCGTCATCCGATCATGAGCGAGCTCGTGTCGGCCGGGTCCACGTGGACAGGCATGACAGCACCCGGCTGGAACTGCGGCAGCACAGACATCGCCACGACCTGGCGAATCGTCGCGTCATAGGGCTCGCGTCCCTCGATCGTGACGACAAGATCGATGTCGAACTGCGGCTGGTAGTTGACCTGCATCCCGGTGTCGCGCAGCTCCTTGATCACACCAGTTCCGGCGATACCGTTGGCCAACAGATGCTGCATCTTGGCCTGCTCGGCCTGAAGCGACTGCACTGCGGCGTTCGCTTCCGAGAGCCCCTGGCCCATTTGCTTGAAGGGGTTCGTGGTTCCGTACTTCTCGGCCTGCATTTGCTTGCCGGTATCGGCAAGGTCCTTCATGTCCTTCGCTGCGTTCTTCACGTCCTTGAAGATGCCCATACCCCTCACCTCTCGTGACCGGCAAGACGCCCATCCGTCTCACCTCGTGCGGTCAGATCCAATAGGTTTGGGTACCCTGATTCACGGCGTTCATGTCTTCCGCTCGCAGGATTGCACGGGTGTACCTACCACAGCCCCTCGAGTTATAGCGCCCCCAGCGCGGCCTCTCGGATTGCCTGCATCGCGCGAACCGGGTCGTCTTGGCAAAACACGGCGCTCCCCGCCACCAGACACCGCGCTCCTACAGCCGCCACGAGCGGCGCGGTCGTCGTGTCGATACCGCCATCGACCTGGATCAGCGGCGCGACACCTTCCTGGGTGCACATCGCTGACAACTCCCGCACCTTATCGACGGTGCCCGGAATGAAGGACTGCCCGCCAAACCCGGGGTTCACGCTCATCACCAGCACCATGTCTATCTGGCCGAGAACATCCCGAACCGCGTCGATCGGAGTCCCGGGGTTGAGCGATACGCCAGCCTTAGCGCCCGCAGAGTGGATCGACCCGATCACGTGGTCGAGCCGATCGCACGCCTCAACGTGTACGGTCACCCAGTCGGCGCCCGCGTCGAGATACCACTGCACCGTCGAATCGGCATTGTCGATCATCAGGTGGACGTCGAGCGGTACCGTCGCCACGCGCTTGAGAGCCTTCACTACAGGCGGCCCGATCGTGAGGTTCGGCACGAAGTGCCCGTCCATCACATCGACGTGGATGAAGTCCGCGCCCCCGTCTTGAACGAGCTCGACGGCCTCTCCGAGTCGATCGAAATCAGCGGAGAGAATCGACGGAGCGATCAACACCTTATCGGCCATTCCCCGCTCCCGTCACACGCCTTCACCGGAGTCCATGGCAGACAGCGTAACGCATCAACGCGCACCGTCGCATGTCAGTAGCCGAGGAGGTCCATACCGTGCAGCTCGTCACGGGCTTCTCGGCCCATCAGCGCGTCTCCGGCCAAGGTGATGTCGGCACCCTCGTGCAGGATAGCTCGCACGCGTTGGGTGATGGGCAACTCGAGCCCCTCGGTGCGCGCGAGTTCGTCGACTGAGATGCAGCTCACCGCGCCTTCGGCAACCATGTTCGTCTCTGTCTCGTACGAAGCGACCGTGCCACCCTTGGCGACGTGCTCGCCGAGACCACGGTTGCGGCTGTGCTTGGACGTGCACGTTGCGATCAGGTCACCCATGCCGGCCAGACCCATGTACGTGAGCGGGTTCGCTCCTCGTGCGCGACCCAGACGCGACATTTCGGCAAGACCCGCGGGTCATCAGAGTGGCCTTCGTGTTGTCTCCGTAACCCAGACCGTCGGACATTCCCGCCGCGACAGCGATGACGTTCTTCGACGCCGCGCACAGCTCGACCCCGATGACATCGGGATTCGTGTAGACACGAAACGTCGGGGCCATGAACACGTCTTGGAAGAAGCGCGCAATACCCTCCTCGTGCGCCGCAACCACCGTTGCCGAGGGAATCCCCTTGCTGACCTCCTCGGCATGGTTGGGCCCGGAGAGTCCGGCGATTCGCTCGCGTCCGCCGAGTACATCTTCGAGCACCTCGGTCATCAGCATCAGCGTGCCGTTCTCGACGCCCTTGGAAAGGATGACGACCGGCGTGTCCGTAGGGCAGATAAGCCCGCATGGCTTCAGCAGTGGAACGCACGCCCACGCTCGGCGTGACCATGACGACCGCTTCGACCCCGGCAAGCGCAGCTTCGATGTCAGGCGTAGCACTCACATTGGAGGGAAGCACGATGTCTTTCAGATACAGCGGATTGTGATGCTCGGCGTTCACGGCTTCAGCAATCTCCGGTTCGCGCGCCCACAGCTGGATCTCGTGACCCTTTCCACCCAGAAGCCATGAGACCGCAGTACCCCATGATCCCGCGCCGATCACTGCAACACGCATCGCTACTCCCCCGTCTCGCCTGACTCACTCTCGCCAACATCCGCCCCGGTCGCGGCGCTGCGTAGCGCATCCGCGCTGCGTCCTAACTTAGCTTCTTCCCCTTTGACGATGCGACCCATGTTCGAACGATGCCGCCACAATACGAGCGCGGACGCCGCGAACGACATCCCGACTATGGGCAGATGGTCCGAGTACAGCCACAAACACAGGAACGGAAATACCACAGCGGTCGTGATCGAGGCGAGAGACACCATGCGGGATGCGAACCCGACGATCAGGAACGTCACCAGGAGAAACGGCCACGCAAGAGGTGTCACCACGAGGAGCGCTCCAGCGGCCGTGGCCACGCCCTTGCCGCCACGCAACTTGATGTAGGGAGAGTACGAGTGGCCCGCCACAGCAGCAAGCGCAGCTGTGATCAGTAGCCAGTCCTGTGCCTGTGGACCCATCCCCACGAGGTGCACCAGGTATCCAACGGCTACCGCGACGGCGCCTTTCGCGATGTCCAGGATCAGTACAGCCAGCCCCGCCTTCCAGCCTAGAACCCGAAAGACGTTCGTTGCACCCAGATTGCCTGAGCCGCGATCGCGCAAGTCGACGTCGTAGAAGACCTTCCCAACAATCAGCGCGAACGGAATCGCTCCAAGCAGATACGAGACGACGAGCGTCACCGCTATCGAGATGAACGTCGACATCGAGCTCGTGTCAGCCCTTCTGCTTGAACTTGATCGTGATCGGAGTACCCGTCAGATCGAACGCCGCGCGCATACGATTCTCAACGTAGCGCTTGAACGAGTCGTCTGCGAGTCTCGGATGGTTGGCGAAGAAGGTGAATCCTGGTGGTGCAACATGTGTCTGCGTCACGTAATGGATGCGCAACGTCTTCGGACCCTTGCTCACGGTGTGTCCGAACTCCCGCATCTCGGTGAGCAAGCGGTTGAGTGCGCTGGTCGTGATCTCGCGCGAATACGAGTCGTAGCTCGTGTCAATCGCCGAGAAGATGCGCTGCACCTTGGCGCCCGTAAGAGCGCTCGTACGCACGACGAGGCGCATACGATACGAAACCCAGCTGGTCTTCCATCTGCATCGCGAGTGAGTCTCGCTGTTCTTCCGTGGTGACCAGATCCCACTTGTTCATGATGACAACGAGCCCGCACCCGCGCTCGGAGGCGAAGCGCGCAATCCGCTGATCGCCATCGGTGATGCCGATGGTGGAGTCGATCATCAGCAGCGCGACTTGTGCGTGATCGATGGCACGCATGGCCCGCACGAAGCCGTAGTACTCGACTGACTCTTCGATCTGCGACTTGCGACGAATCCCTGCAGTATCCACGAAGCGGTACGAGCGTTCGTCCCGCTCTACCAACACGTCGAGCGTGTCTCGGGTCGTGCCGGCCACGTCGCTCACGATCGCACGCTCGACACCCGCGAGGCGGTTGAACATCGAGGACTTCCCGGCATTCGGCCGCCCGATGATTGCGACGTCGATGGCATCGGTTTCCACGTAGGGTTCGACTGGCGGAAGCGCGTCCACCATGGCGTCCAGGAAGTCGCCTGTTCCGTGTCCGTGAGTAGCCGAGACGGCCCACGGTTGACCGAGGCCGAGCGACCAGAATTCATGCATCGCGTCTTCGCGTCCGGGCGTGTCCATCTTGTTCACCAGCAGAAACACCGGCTTGTCGGTTCGTTTCAGCAGTCGGGCAACATCCTCGTCGCCCGACAGAACTCCCGTCGTGCTGTCGACCAGCACGATGATGACATCCGCCTCGTTGGCGGCTGTGACAGCCTGCGTCGTGATCGACTCGGCGAACGGATCGTCCTTGTCGGTCTCGATGCCGCCCGTGTCGATCAGCATGAACTCGTGACCGTTCCAGTCCGCCCGATGATACGAGCGGTCGCGCGTCACGCCGCGTGCCTCGTGAACGATGGCATCGGACGCTTCGGCTATGCGATTGACGAGCGTGGACTTGCCCACATTGGGACGTCCCACGACTGCGACGATAGGGAGCGTCATACCTGTACCATCCGTTGTCTCGGACTCTCAGAAGAATCTGCCCAAAGTCGGGCGCCTGCAGCGACGCATCATATCATGTAACCGGCAATTCACGCGGCCTTGCGCGCTGCGTTCGTCAAGGCGGAACGCCTAGTCGGCCGCCAGTCGAAGCCCGGCGAGAAGACCGGCCGCATCTGCGCTCACCACTTCGATTTCCGCAGATGTTTGCGCGCGCAGGTCCTCGGCCGTCATGTCGTCGACGGTGAGACCGTCGGCATTGAACATCACATCCGGCAGCACGTACGTCCCGCCGTGCCCGTCGCGCACGATACCGCTCACAACGTCCACTCCCGCAAGTAGACCGGTCACCGAGACGTTCCCGCCGAAGAATGCGTTGGGGACGGCGAGCAGGCGCACCCTTCCGACCGCATCGCACGCGTCGAACGCGCCCGCGAGTGTGGTCGCCGCCATCATGCCGGTCACGATCGTGACCCGTTCGTCGCCTGCAGGCAGGGCGAGCAAGGCCGCCTGCGAGCTGCGTTCGAAGCTCCATGACCTCGTCGACGAACGTGCGAACGAGTCCGATGCCGTTCTCGTACTGCGGAAAATCGTCGTACCACTCGGTGCGCGGGAACGGCGCGCGCGCGTTCAGGTAGAACTCATCGGCGAGGTGGACCCACGTGACGCCCGTCGCGATCGCGCATGCTCGAACTGCCAGCGCTGCACCTGCTCGATGACGATCGCAGCGCTCGCTCGGATTCTCATAACTTGCCGAGAAGCGATCCTGGAAGCGCGTGTAGCCAAGCGGCACGATTCCGACCGATTCCACCCCCGGACGCTCGCGCAAGCCACTCGAGCGTCCGGTCGAGTTCCTCGCCGTCGTTGATGCCCGGCACGAGCACGATCTGCACGTGCAGATGAGATCCCCGCCTCGCGCGAGCTGGTCGAAGCGCTCGAGCGCTCGTCGTCGCGATGCGCGCACACGAGACGAGCCCGAACCTCGGGATCGACCGCGTGCAAAGAGACGTACAGCGGCGAGAGACGCTGCTCGATCGATGCGCGCCACGTCGTCGTCGGTGAGATTGGTGAGCGTGACGAAGTTGCCTTGCAGAAACGACAGGCGGTAGTCGTCGTCGCGGATGTAGAGCGCCGGGCGCAGGCCCTTCGGGAAGCTGCGCCATGAAGCAGAACACGCAGTCGTTGCGACACGTGTGGATGCGATCGAACAGCGGATCATCGAACTCGATGCCCCACGATTCTGTGGGCGCGCGGTCAAGATCGAATTCGCGGCGTGCGCCCTGAGCGTCTTGCACGGTGACGGTGATCTCGTTTCCGTCTGTCAGCCAACGCCAGTCGATGAGATCTCGCACGACCACGCCATCGACTTCGACCACAGCACTCCCGGGCATCGATGCTTGCTCGGTCAGCCGGACTGCCCGCCTCGATCGACACGATGATCTGCCACGACCGCGTCGAGGCGCCGTAATCGGCACGCGTACTCACACGTGCTATCCGATCGCTTCGATCGCGGCGATGACGTCTTGCATCTGCTTGTCGGGCGTCGAGGCACCAGCGGTCACGCCCACCGAATCGGCGCCCTCGAACCACTCGGCCCGCAATTCCTCTGAAGTCTCGACGTGATACGTGCGTTCGTTCACTCCTCGGCAGATCTCGGCGAGACGGGTCGTGTTGCCGGAGTTGTGACCTCCGACCACCACCATCACGTCGACGGTCTTCGCAAGCTCCTCGGCAGAGAGCTGCCGCTTCGCAGTTGCCGAGCAGATCGTGTTGCACACGCGCAACTCGTTCACGCGTGGTAGCAGCGCGTTGACGACCTCCTCCAGCCGTGCGAGCGACTGCGTCGTCTGCACGACAACCCCGACCTTGCGCGAGGGCAGCCGCTCCGGCAGGTCCTCGGCGGATTGCACGATGAAGGCCTTGCCCCCGGCGTGCGCCTGGATGCCCTCGACCTCCGGGTGGTCCTCTTCGCCCACGATGATGACGGAGAGTCCCTCGTCGGCCAGCTCGCGTGCGCACGTGTGTGCCGCCGAGACGAACGGACACGTGGCGTCGATCGACGTCCATCCCGCGCTTCTCGGCTTCGGAGATGATCGCCGGATCGACCCCGTGGGAGCGAATGATGAGCGTGCCGTCCTCGGCATCGTCAAGACAGGCTGCGACCTCGACTCCCTGCTCGCGGAGGTGTGCGACCGCTTGGGGGTTGTGAATCAGCGGCCCGAGCGTATGAACGTTCACGCCAAGCGCCGCAGCCTCCTCGGCCAAACGCAAAGCGCGCTCCACGCCGTAGCAAACGCCCGCGTGCTGCGCGACCTCGACCTTCATCCCTTCACGACCTTCCGGCGCGCTCGACTTCGGCTGCGATGCGTTCCATCACCTCGCGCGTGATGGCACTCAGCCGTTCGCTTGCGCGGCAACTCGGAGTAGTCGGCTCGGATCCACCGGCTCGCCGAAACACATCGTCACGCGCGGAAAGCGTAGCATGCGAGTGCCCTCGGGCTTGATGCGCGCCGTACCGTCGATCCCAACCGGAACGATGGGCACGCCTGCTCGCATCGCGATGAACGCGACGCCCTCCTGGCCCTCGCCCAATCCCTCGGCATTTCGACTCCGCGTGCCTTCGGGGAAAATGCCCACGAGCGAGCCTTCTTTGAGGTAGCCCGTTGCGGTCGATATCGCCTGGCGGTCCGCTGCACCTCTGCGCACAGGAAACGCTAAGACGCGTGCCAGCACCCACGCGAACAGCGGATTGTCCCACAGCTCCGCCTTGCCCATGAAGCGTACCTGCCGAGGAGCCACGCACCACAACAGCGTCGGGTCACCGTACGAGACGTGATTGCCCGCAAGAATCGCTCCGCTCGATGCCGGGATGCGGTCGATATCGACCGCGCGCACCCTGAACGCAGCGAGGAGGAGCCTGCCAGCCGTGGCTTTCAGGACTGCCGCGAAGCGAGCGTGCGGATGCGGGCGCGAAAGCGGGAGCCTATCAGCTTCGTCGCTCACGAACGCTCCTCGGCCAGACTCCGCAATGCGCTCGACGACGTCATCGACGCTGAGTCCTGTCGTGTCGAGCATGACCGCGTCCTCGTGCCGCTGCAAGAGGCGCCGCTTCGCGACTGGAATCCGCTGTGTCACGCACGGCCATCCGTTCGCGTACGGCACTCTGGTCGATCGCCTCGCCCCGCTCAACGAGTTCGACATGACGTCGACGAGCGCGTTCCTCGGCAGATGCCGTGAGGTAGACCTTCAGCGCGGCGTCCGGAAACACAACCGTTCCGATGTCGCGACCCTCCGCGACCAGATCTCCGTGCGCGGCCTCGGCACGCTGTATCGGCACCATCGCGGCGCGAACCTCGGGCATGCGAGCCACGGCGCTCACTGCATCGTCTATGGCCGGAGTGCGAATCGCGTCTGTGACGTCCGTGCCATCGACCATCACCCGCGTTGGAAGTCCCGTGGCGGTGTCGTGTTCGAAAGCGATGACCACGCTGTGAGCAACCGACGCCACACCCGCGACATCATCGAGTCCGATTCCCCCCTGCCGAGCAGCCCATGCGACGCTACGGTACATGGCTCCCGTGTCGAGGTAGTGCATGGCCAGCCGCCGGGCGACCGACTTGGCGACGGTCGACTTGCCGGAACCGGCAGGACCGTCGATCGCGATTATCATCTAGCGTGCTCCCAACGTACCCAGATCATCCATGAAGCCAGGATACGATACCGCAACCGCCTCGAACCGGTCGATGTCCATCCCGTCACCCGCCAACCCGGCAACAGCCCACGCCATAGCGAGCCGGTGATCCCCCAACGAATCCACCTGCGCGCGCGTCAAATCGACAGGGCCGTCGATCTCCAGCGTATCGGCCGACACACGCACGGAAGCTCCCATCGCCGTCAGAGCCTGTGCAATCGCGGTGAGCCGGTCGGACTCCTTGACCCGCAACTCCCCCACACCCTCGAAGCGTGTCGTACCCTCGGCTTGAGTCGCCGCCACGGCTAGAATCGGAATCTCGTCGATCAACGACGGCACTTCTGGCGCGTGGACCGTCGTGGCCTTCAGGTGCGGAGTCGAACGCACCAGGATCGTGCCGCGAGGCTCGGTACCGAACTCACTTCCCTCGGCGAGCGCGATATCGGCCCCCATGCGCTCGAGCACTGCCAGGAAGCCCACGCGCGTCGGGTTGAGCGAGACGTTCTCGAGACGGATGTCGCTGTCGGCAACGAGCAGTGCGGCCACCACCATGAATGCCGCCGAAGACGGGTCGGCCGGCACATGCACCGTGCCCGCGCTCGGCTGCGCCGGACCGTCGACCCAACACGAATGCGTGAGCTCGTCACGCCCCACCGGCACTCCGAACACGGGCAGCAGACGCTCGGTGTGATCCCGGCTCGCAGCAGGCTCGTGCACGATCGTCCGCCCGTCGGCATGAAGACCCGCCAGCAGAATCGCGGTCTTCACCTGGGCACTTGCAACCGGGCCGGTATAGTCCAGCGCCGACAGAGTCGCGCCTGAAACTCGTCATCGGCAGATGTCCGTCTGGAGCCTCGAGCTGCGCGCCCATCCTCGACAGAGGCTCCGACACGCGTCGCATCGGTCGCTTCGAGAGCGAGTCATCGCCGACGAGTGTCGCCACGACACCGGGCCATCCCGCCACCACGCCTGGAAGCAGTCGCGCCGTGGTGCCACTGTTGCCGCAGTCAACGTCTGCCAGAGGCGATGTGGGACCGCTCGCGCCCCACCCTGTCACGGTCCCGCCCAGCCCACCAGCCGCATCTAGCTGCAACTCGACACGCGCACCCAGAGCGCTCACCGCCCCGATCGTGGAGCGCACGTCCGCCGAATCGAGCAAGCCGCTCAAATCGGACACACCTTCGGCCATGGCCGAGAACAGAATCGCCCTATGTGACACTGACTTGTCGCCCGGGACGCGCAGCGTGCCCCGCAAGGGAGCAGCGCTCGGTTCCACCGAAAGACTCACTCAGCGTCACCTCCCACATCCAGCGGACGCAGCACGGGATCGTAGCCGGCCTCCGTCAGATCTCTCACGAGCCGTTCCGTGTCGCCCTCATCGGTAAGAACGAGCACGAGCACAGCCGCATCCTCGGAAACGTGGTCGATCTCGATCGCTTCGATGTTGCAGCGCGTTCGGCCTACGGCTGATGTGATCTCGCTGATAACGCCCGGACGGTCGATCATCGGCACGAGCAGCTCGGTCAGCTGCTCGCTTGCCGGCACCCACTGCGTGGGCAGAGCTCTCCGCACGTCGGCGGCATGCGCCAGCCACGCGCGCACACCATCCGCGTCACGCGTTCGCACAAGTCCGGAAAAGTCGCCGAGAACCTCTCGCAGTTCGTCGATTCCGTCGACCACAGCATCGGCGTTGTCCAGGCAGATTCCGGTCCACAGATCCGCGCTACCGGCGGCTATCCGCGTGGTGTCTTTGAAACCACCTGCAGCGAGACGCAGAAGCTCCTCGCTTTCGCCAGCGTGTGCTTTCGCAAGCTCGACAAGCGCCGAGGCGGTGACGTGCGGTACGTGACTGATGATCGCAACCGCCTCGTCGTGGGCAGATGCATCGACCGATATGACCCGGGCTCCGAGTCGGCTCACGAACGAGTGGAGACGTCGATACGCCTCAACATCGGTGCCGTCGGTGGGAGTGAGCACGTAGTAGGCTCCATCGAACAGATCCGCTCGAGCCGCCCGCACGCCGCTTTGCTCCGAGCCGGCCATCGGATGACCGCCCACGAAGCGCGCGTCTGCACTCAAACAGCGCTCCGCCGCTTCAGTCACACCGCTCTTCGTGGAGGCGACATCAGTCACGACTCCACCGTAGCCGGCACCGCCGAGCCGCGCGAGCCACTCCTCGGCAATGCGCGCCGGCGTCGCGAGAACCACCAGATCCACGGCCGTATCCCGTGCGGAACCGAGCCACCCGCGCTCGAACGCCTCGTCAGGATTGGCAGTCTCGTCGACAATGCCCTCCCGAAGCGCGTAGGCCAGCGCCTCTGAGTCGACGTCGACACCTACTACGCGCGGGGCGTCGGCAAACTTCTTCGCAGCTGCCGCGATTGAGCCGCCGATCAGGCCGACTCCCACGACACAGATGCGGTCGAACCCCATCAATCCCACCCGAGTCTCTTGCCCTCAAGCTCGAGAAGCGGGCTCAGAGAGGACATCAGCTCGCTGAAATCGGGAGGCGTGAGCGATTGTGCACCGTCGCACTTCGCATGCTCGGGATCGGGGTGCACCTCGACCATCACGCCGTCAGCACCCGCGACGATCGCCGTGCGCGACATGATCGCAACCAAGTCCCGGCGACCCGTCGCGTGCGACGGATCCACGATCACCGGCAGGTGCGTGAGCTGCTTCAAGGCTGCCACTGCGGCCAGATCGAGCGTGTTGCGCGTGTAGGTCTCAAACGTGCGAATACCGCGCTCGCACAGCATCAAATCGCGATTGCCACCCTTGAGGACATACTCGGCAGCTGAGAGTACTTCTTCGATGGTCGCAGACAGCCCCCGCTTGAGCAGGACCGGTCGGCCCATCTTGCCCAGTTCATCGAGCATCATGAAGTTCTGCATGTTGCGCGCGCCGACCTGGAGCACATCGGCGTATTCTGCCACACGCTCGGCATCGCGCACATCGAGCACCTCGGTCACGACCGGGAGCTCGACACTGTCCGCAGCTGCGCGCAGCAACTTCAAGCCCTCCACACCCAGCCCCTGGAATGCGTACGGACTCGTCCGGGGTTTGTACGCGCCTCCGCGCAGCATCGTGGCACCCGCGGCTTTGCACGTCTTCGCGACCTCGAGCATCTGCTCTTCGGACTCGACCGAACACGGCCCCGCCATCACGGCAACGGCCCCGCCACCTACCGTGGCGTGTGGACCCACCTTCACGACCGTGTCTTCGGGCTGAAAATCGCGACTCACAAGCTTGTAGGGCTTCAGGACGCGGATGACTTCTTCGACGCCCGGCAGACCTTGCAGATCGAGACCGTAGACCGTCTCCCGATCGCCGATCACGCCGATAATGGTCTTGACCTCGCCCCCCGACAGGTGCGCCTGTGCGCCTGCCTCTTCGAGCAGGTCAACAACGTGCTGGACTTCCTCACGGGACGCATGGTCCCTCATGATGACTAGCATGTGACGGCCTCTCCCCTTGGTCGTTGCGCGGCCGTTTGCGGTTCGTGGCCGAGAAGTGAGCTAGATGCCGCCCAGCTTCTCGGCGACCTTGTCGAAGGCCGCGATCGTGGTCTGAGTATCCTCCGGAGTGCCGATACCGAGCCGCAAGGCCGGAGCGGTTCCGAAGTCGCGCGCGATGACGCCCTCCATGAGCAGCGCCTCGAACACTTCAACCGGCTTTTCCGTCTCGAAATACACGAAATTCGTCTCTGACGGAACGTAGCGCACACCCAGCCGGTCGAAGGCCGAATAGACGTAAGTCTTCTGCTCCTGGTTCTCACGCCGTCGGCGCTCGACCTCCGCATCGTCTTCCAAGGAGTAGTAGGCGGCAACCTGCGCCACCGTGTTGACGTTGAACGGCTCGCGAATCTTCTCCATCGCCTGCCGTAGCGGCTCGGGCACCATGCCGTAGCCGATTCGAAGTCCCGCAAGCGAGTAGATCTTCGAAAACGTGCGCAGAACGCACAGAGGCTTCACGCCGTCGAAGTAGTCCATACCGTCGGGGTAGCTCGCATCGGTGACGAACTCGAAGTACGCCTCGTCGAGCACGACCAGCACATGATCGGGCACCGCAGCCATGAACTCGTCGAACGCTGCCTTGTCGTAGATGGTGCCCGTGGGGTTGTTCGGATTGCACAGGAAGATGATCTTCGTGCGCTCGGTGATGGCCGCAAGCATCGCAGGCAGATCGTGCCTCTGCTCGGCAGTCAGCGGAACCTTCACCGCCGTAGCACCAAACATC
The DNA here is from genome assembly GCA_963790405.1 of uncultured Actinomycetota bacterium. Lineage (GTDB taxonomy): Bacteria > Actinomycetota > Coriobacteriia > Anaerosomatales > JAGXFU01 > JBGSMX01. The sequence continues at coordinate 78,016 of CAWBOJ010000008.1, read as the reverse complement.
TGCGTGACCATCGGGTACACGACGAAACTGGGCCACGCGAACACCACCTCATCGCCGTGGCCGAGAGTCGTCTGTGCGATCAGACGCAGAAGCTCGTTCGAACCGTTGCCGATTGTGAGGTGGCAGTTCTCGACGGCCAGCTTCTGGCACAGTGCACGTCGCAGCGCACGTGCTCCTCCATCGGGGTAGCGATTCATCCGAGGCAGGACCGCTTCCATCGCACGGATGGCGCTGGGAAACGGCCCGCAGGGGTGCTCATTGCTCGAGAGCTTGAGGATGAGGTCCTTGCCGGAACGCTCGCGAACCTCAGTCGAACGCAGGCCAGGGCTGTACGGCACCATACCGTCCAGTTCGCTGCGTATGAACGACTCCCAGTTCACGACCGCGCTCCTTTGTGCCGATGCGTCCACACTACGTTTTGGTGCATCGGGGTTTCGAGGATTGTCGCAGGTCGCGTGCGTACGGGCAAGCTAGGCCTGATGGAATTCCTCGAGATGTGCCCACTGGCTCTGAGATCCCCACTCGCCCACCGTGACCAGCCCCACCTGCGCATTGCGAATGTGAAACGCCCAAATCCCCCGAGGTGGCAGTCCGAGCAAATACACAAGCGCCGAGCGAAACACGCCGCCGTGAGTCACAACCGCTATCCGGTCGCTGGCTTCGAGCGCCTCTCGCAAAACCTCGCCGGTCCGTTCGCGAATCTGCCCCCGAGACTCTCCGCCATCGGCCACCGGTGTGTCCTCGGCCTTGAAGTCAAACGCTATGCCGCGTTCGACGGCCTCGGCAAACGTCAGCCCCTCGGCCTGGCCGAAGTCCAGCTCGCTCAGCCGATCATCGACTGTATGTCCCATCTCAAGCGCTGCCGCGGCCAACTCGGCCGGCACACGCGCGCGCCCAAGCGGGCTCGACCAGATCGCCTCGGGAGCGAATCCCACGATCTGTGCCACGATCAGCGGTATCTGCGCCTTGCCGTGATCTGTGAAAGGCGCGTTTCCCCGGCCCACCCATCGCCCCGTGACATTCGCTTCGGTCTCAGGATGACGTACAAGCAGAACCTGTTTCTCGTGCATCTAGAACCACCCTGCCATCACGAATAGGGTCAGCCCGATCGCCTCGGTGATGAGTATGCTCGCGCCCATCACATCACCGGTCACACCACCCATTCGGCTCGCCAGTAGGTGTGGGACGGCGGCGGCAACGAGGATCATCGCGGCACACCACACGGCCCCCGAAACGCCCATGAGCATCACAACAGGCGCGAGCGCACCGGCAACGGTCACGACACCGAACACCGCGCCCGCAACACTCGGCCGACCCATCACCGCACTGCCGAGCCCTTCAGGCCGAGCCGAAACCCCTAGCCACGCGGCAAACGTCGCTGCCAGCCTGCCCACGACGGGCACCGCGACCAGGAACCATCCTGTGGCGAGCGGTTCGGCTGTCCCCAGCAGGTTTCCCAGCGCGGCAACACACAACACGAACACGATCACGATACCGGTCACACCAAAGGCACCTATCGAGCTGTCCGCCATGATCTCGAGCCGCCGCTCGACCGTGGGACCGCCCCAGAAGGCATCCGCCACGTCACCCAGTCCATCCCAGTGCAGAAACCGCGACAAGAGTGCCCAGGCGGTCACGATCAACACGGCAAACACGAGGGGCGCACGGGTAAGGTAGGCCGGCTCCGTCACAAGGTTCAGAAACCTGCTTTCGGCAAGGAGGATCGCCGCGAGTGCGAGCCACGTCGCTACTCCGATAGCCAGACCGACGAACGGGAACGCAGCAGCGACATCGCCAGCCGTGTCCTCGTTCGGTCTCGCCGCTTGAATCGGCACCGCTGTGAGCAGCGAGAATGCCTGTCTGATCTCCGCGAACACCATCATGTCACCCTAAGCCTTCTTCGAAACGCCGGCTTCGGCGAACGTGGCCATACCCGAGAGCATGCGGCACGCGGCATCGATCACGCCGAACGCCAGGGCCGCCCCGGTCCCCTCGCCCAACCGCATGTCGAGCTCGAATACCGGCTCGAGTCCCAGTGCCTCCAGCACGACGCTGTGACCAGGTTCGACGGAGCGATGTGACGGCAACAGGTACTCGGCGCACACGGGCGCCATCCGCACAGCCGCGAGAGCCGCGGCCCCGGATATGAACCCGTCGCTGACCACACACACCTTCCGTTCGGTCGCACCGATGACAACTCCCGCGAGGCACGCGATCTCCAGTCCGCCCACGGCTGCCAAAATGCCGAGTGCATCCAACTTCTCGACCGCGTTGATCGCAAGCGCTCTGCCTACAACCTCTGCTTTGTGCGCCACGCCAGCCGCATCCAAGCCCGTCCCTGCACCAACCACATCGGACGGCTCGGCGCCCGTGTATGCCGCCGTCAGGGCCGCTGCAGCCGTTGAGTTCGCAATGCCCATCTCTCCCGTGCCGAGAAGCGACACGCCTTCGGCGCACGCCTCACGCGCCAGCGCAATCCCCACCATGACGGCTTGGGCAGCTTCCTCACGGGTCATCGCCGGCCCCTCGGCCATGTTCTTCGTGCCGTAGGCGACCTTCGCATGTCGCACTTCGTCAAAGTGCGACAGCTCGTGCGCGACCCCCACATCCACCAACCACAGCTCCGCGTCGACAGACGAGGCGATCTGGTTGATCGCTGCTCCTCCGGCCGCGAAATTCGCGACCATCTGCCAGGTCACATCTTGCGGGTACGGGGAAACACCCTCGGCCACCACACCGTGATCGGCGGCCGCCACGATGATCGCGCGATACTCCACCTCGGGATGCACGTTTCCCTGTACGCGTGCCACGCGCGCGGCGAGTTCCTCGAGGCGTCCAAGCGACCTGGGCGGCTTGGTCAGAGAGTCCAGCCGCTGCCACGCGCGCTCCTCGACGGCTGGATCGGTCACCACAAGCGATGCGATGACCCCGGCCACCTGCTCTTCGTACATCAGTCGCAACCCTTCTCATGCCAGGGCCAGGTGCCGTCCACTGGCAAATTCCCCAGCTCGATGAGCCGTCCTGTCACAACGAGGTACGCTTTGTCTGCCCGATCGACCAATGCGCGGTTCGCCCTGCCAAGCACGTCGCGAAACACCCGGCCCGTGGCATAGGCAGGAACGACTCCTTCACCCACCTCGTTTGTCACAACAATCGTGTGATCGATTCGTTTCACCAGCCAAGCAAGCAGGCCTGCGAATCGCTTCTCCACTTCGTCCTCATACCCGTCAGGCAGCGTCGACACCCCGGTGAGTTCCTCGGTGCCCATCTCGGCGAGCGTCTCACCCATCACCATCGCCAACAGCGTGCCGAGGCAGTCGACGACTAGCGCGTCCCCGCGCACGCGCTCCGTCCATTCGACCGAGTCGATCGCTTCGACCAGCTGCCACTCCTCGGAGCGCTGCTCCTGATGCTTCGCGATACGGCGGGCCATTTCCGGATCATCATCCGCTTTGCCGAACACCGCCACCGACACGCTGCTCACGCACCGCTCGGCCATCCGCTGGGCAGCCGCGGACTTGCCGCTACGCGCCCCCCCGGTGAACACCACAAGTCCCATTGCTAGTCCGTCCTCTTGGTCGCATCGAGCATATGCCCTGCGGCATCCAGCCCAGCCGCACGACGCAATGCCGTCACTTCTTCGGCGCTCAGCGGGCGTGTCGTGCCCTCTTCCTGCCCGTCGAGTACTACAGGCCCGAATGCTTCGCGATGCAGACTCACCACCGGATGCCCGATTGCCGCAAACATGCGCTTCACCTGCCGCTTACGTCCCTCTGAGATCGTGATCTCGATCTTCGTGCCGGAACCGTGCCCGCCTATGCGGCGAACCTTCGCCGGTTTCGTCGGCCCGTCGTCGAGTTCGATTCCCGTGCGCAAACGCTCGAGGTCGGCACCCGCCGGAGAACCCTCCACTGTCGCTCTGTAGGTCTTAGGCACGTGATACGAGGGATGCATCAGCCGATGAGCGATCTCCCCGTCGGTGGTCACCAGCAATACGCCCGTTGTGTCTTTGTCCAATCGGCCAACCGGGAATAGCCCCGGCGCATCATCGGGGAGCAGTTCGGCCACAGTCGGACGTCCACGCGGGTCCGCCATGGTCGTGAGATATCCGGCCGGCTTGCTCAGCACGAGATAGACCGGCCCGTCTGCGAGATGCACCGCGACACCGTCGACCGTGACAACGTCGACTCGTGGATCGACTCGAGATCCCAGTTCGGTTACGACGACGCCGTTCACGCTGACCCGTCCGGCCGTCATGAGATCCTCGGAGCCTCGCCGAGAAGCAACGCCTGCCCGCGCCAAGGAACTTCTGTAGACGCATGGGCACCACGCGGCTGCTGTGCTGAGCCGACATATCGTCCGAGTCATGCACGACGTCACTCGTCGCTTTCGTCGTCGCTATCCTCGAGATCTTCCTCGGCGGCGCTGACGCCCGACTCCTCGTCCGCACGATCCTCGGCATCTGCGATCTCATCGGCAAGCGATGAACCGTCGAGCGCGCCCAGGCGCTCCCGAATTGCACGCTCGGTCTGCGGATCGGGAGCGAACTCCTCCAGCGGCGGCAGCTCGGCGATGTCGGGGAGCCCGAACTTCTCGAGAAACGTGCGCGTCGTGCCGTACAGAATCGCGTTGCCCTGATTCTTGTCTCGCCCGACCTCGCGCACGAGTCCCTTGTCCACGAGCGAGCTGATGACACCTTCGGAATTCACGCCACGCACGGCGTTCACACCGGCGCGCGTCACTGGCTGGTGGTAGGCGATGACCGCGAGTGCTTCGAGCGACGCTTGCGACAGCCGTCGCGTATCCCACGACAACACGTACTGCTCGACCTTCTCGTGATATGCGGGGTGCGTGAACATGCGCCATCCTCCCGCGACCTCACGCAACTGGAACCCACGTTCCTGGTCCTGATACTCCTCGGCAAGCTCCTTCAGCACGCCATCCACCGAAGCCTCACTCGACTCGAGCACGCGAGCCATCCGAGAAGCGCTGACCGGCTCGTCGGAGACGAAGAGCAACGCCTCGATCGCGCCGCGAAGGTCTGACGAAGTACTCACGATGCATCCTCCTCGGATGGGTCGTACTCGATGTCTGGATCGAGCAACGTAATGATGATCTCGTCGAACAGCCGGTCCTGCTGCAGACCGGCCATGCCGCGCTTGTACAACTCGAGAATCGCAAGGAAGGTCACGACGATCAGTTCGGCCGTACGGATTCTCCCCGAGGAACTCGCTCAGCGTCAGACGACCTTCGCGCTTCAGGCGACGCGCGACACTCTCGGCGTGCAGTTCCAGCGGTATCGGCATGCTCGCGACATGCTCCGCCTCCAGCAGGAAGACCTGCCGCTTGTGGATCAGGTCGGCACAGATCACGGCCAGACCATGCAGCGTGATGCCCTCGAGAAAGTCGGGCATCAGCTTGACGAATCCCTCTTCGATCCCGGCCTGACGCGGGTGCATGCGCGACTCGGACTCCATGCGCGCGCTCAGCTCTCCCGCGACGTTCTTGAACTGCTTGTAGGTCAGCAGCCTGGCCACCAGCAGCTCTCGCGCATCTTCGGGAGCTAGATCGTCTAGCTCGTCACCGATGTACGTCGATTCCTCGGCCGGAAGAAGCGACGCGGCCTTGATCTCGAGCAGCGTTGCCGCCACCAGCAGAAAGTCACTCGCGACGTCGAGATCCAGCTCGCGCAAACGCTCGATGTGCTCCAGGTACTGGTCGGTGACCTCGATGATCGAGATGGAGTTCACGCTGAGTTTCTGCCGACTCACCAAATGCAGCAGCAAGTCGAACGGGCCCTCGAAGCCGGCTGTCTTGACCTTGTAGGCCATCGCCGAGAAACCCTACTCCGCCGCGTCGACGTGCATAGCTCGGCGCACCTTGCCCATGAGTTCGTCCACAGCCGGTCGCACCCGCGCGGCGCCCTCTTCGAGCACTTGCCATGCGTAGTCGGGCGCGGCGGCCAGCTCCACGCGACGCGCGCGAAACTCCGCCAGGTACGCGTTGAGATCCTCGGCAAACGCCTTCTTATGGGCGACACAGCCACACTCGGCGCTCCGGCAGCAGCTCTCCCACTCGTCGATCGCCGCCGCGTTCACCGATCAGCTTGTGCACCTGGTGCAGCGGGCAGATGTCGGGATCGCCCGGATCGGTCTTGAGCTTGCGTGCCGGATCGGTCATGAAGCCCATGACCTTCTTGGTGGTCTCCTCGGCAGTCTCCGACAGGTAGATCGCGTTGCCGTACGACTTCGACATCTTGCGACCGTCGGTGCCAGGAACGCGCGCGCCTTGCTTGGCTATCTTCGCGGCCGGCTCGTTGAGCAGCCCGCCGTACTGCGTATTGAAGCGCCGCACGACCTCGCGAGTCAGCTCGAGATGAGGCAGTTGGTCCTCGCCCACCGGCACGACATCGCCATTCACGATCGCGATATCCGCAGCCTGTAGCAGCGGGTACATGAAGAAGCCGACATTGCTCAGGTCCTTGTCGGTGATCTGCTCTCGCTGTTCCTTATAGCTTGGAACGCGCTCGAGCCACGTCATCGGCGTCACCATGGTCAGATACAGCGTCAGTTCGGCTACTTCGGGAACGTCAGACTGCCGGTAGATGGTTGCCTTCGAAGGGTCGATTCCGGCAGCTACCCAGTCCAGCACCATTTCCTCGGTGTAGCGACGGATCGCAGTGAGTGTCTTGCCAGTCAGAGGTCAGCGCATGCCAGTCGGCGACGAAGTAGTACGCCTCGTACTCCTCCTGCAGCTCGCGCATGGCGAGCAGATTTCCGAACCAGTGACCCAGCGTGAGACGTCCCGTTGGACGATATCCGGTCAGAATGCGCTTCTTGGACATGGGCGGACGCGACTCCCTCGCAATCGTGTCGAAGCAGGTCAGTGTGCGTGAATGGGATTGTACCGCATGCGCTCCGGCCGAGGAGTCCTACCCCGCACCCGTGAGCAAGCGCAACAGCGGATCGACCGTTACCGAAAAGTACCCGTCGATCGGGTCGAAGCCGAAGAGCCGAGGCCCGATGAACACGAGCGCAATCAGAATGAAGAAACCGTACCGCTCCACCTTGGCGTAGGTATGCATTGCCTGATCGCTCAGGAACAGCGGCAACACGCGCGAGCCGTCCAACGGCGGCAGCGGTATGAGGTTGAAGAACATGAGCACGAGGTTGATCACCACGAAGTAGTAGAACGCGAACCACACGTATGCGAGCCACCCATCGAGTAGCGCAGCTGGCAGAAAGCCCATGCCCCTCACAGCAACTCCACCGAGAAACGCGAGAATCAGATTGGTCGTGGGCCCTGCGATACCGGTCAGGAACATGCCCTTGCGAAAGTCCTTGAAACTCCGAGGATTCACAGGAACCGGCTTCGCATACCCGAATCCGAATCCGATCGTCGCGATCATCAGAATGGGCAGCAGTATGGTCCCGAACGGGTCGATGTGCTTGAGCGGGTTGAGTGAGAGCCGTCCGCGATCCTTGGCCGTAGTGTCGCCAAGAAGGAACGCCACGTAGCCGTGGGAGACCTCATGGAAGACTATTGCCGGGACTATGACCGCAAACTGGATCGCATACAAGAGCAGATTCTGTGCGTCCATCAGGGAGTGTTGTCCTCGCTGTTCTCGACATGTGCGTGCCGCGCCGCGATCCGCTTGAGATTCGCGAGTTCCGCCTCACGTCCGACGGCTCGACCATCCAATCGGTCATCGAGCGCTTGCGCGAGTATAGCCGAGAACCGTGGAGACGGTGTGAGTCCCATTGACTTGAGGTCTTCACCCGAGACCGCAGGTGAAATCCTCGCGAGCACATCGACGAACCGCTCGACACGCTTGCGAACTCGCTCGTGTCCTGTCGCCCACACCCACACGACAGTCTCGTCCGGTAGACCCGCCAAGGCGCGGTACAACCGGCTGTCACGCATCTTGCGACCGTCGTTGAGCATCTTCACGATCGCCGGGCCCTTGTCGGCTACGTCCACCAGCGGCTCCCCGTACTCCTTACCGAATCGCAAGTGCCGCATCCAGCGCTCTGCCTCCACACGCGATGCACCGGCCGCCATCGACGCGACCAACGTGACGCGTCGACGCGGCTGTCGCGCAAACCGTCCTTCAAGCACCTTGTACGCTCGCTCGGTCGCAAACAGCGACTCCACGACCGCATCGCTTTCCGCGCTTTCGTACGTGACGAGCGGGAGCGCCGCGAGTTCGAGCAGCCTCTGCATGACCGCAGAGGGCGAGTCCTCGTCGATGATGTCGAGCATCTCCTCGCGGATGCGCGCACCAGAGACTTCGTCGAGCATGTTCATCTCGACCGCCCGGCGGGCCAGCGCCTCGGTCGAAGGCTCCATCGCGAACCCGTAGCGTTGCTCGAACCGGGCTCCGCGCAGCACGCGAGTCGGGTCTTCAACGAAAGACAGCGAGTGGAGCACGCGCAGCGTGCCGCGCTCCAGATCCCGCAGACCACCAAAGGGATCCGCGATTGCCCCGAAGCAATCCGGGTTGATGCAGGCCGCCATCGCATTGAGTGAGAAATCCCGCCGGAACAGATCTTGCCGAAGGCTCGAGCGCTCGACCGTGGGAAGAGCACCGGGCCGTGTGTAGTACTCCGTCCGGGCGCTCGTGACATCCACGTGAAGCGTGCGCGACAGAACCAGCACGGCCGTGCCGAACCGGCGATGGACCTTCACGCGTGCATTCAGGTGCTCCGCTGCGGCCTCGGCGAACTCAACGCCATCGCCCTCGACAACAACGTCCATGTCCAGGTTCTTTCGACCAACGAGCATGTCGCGAACGAAGCCGCCCACCACATGTGCGCGGATGCCCCGTTTCTCGGCAAGCTCCCCCAGACCACGGAGATACTGCTTCGCGTCCTCGGGCAGCAGTGATTCGAACGACGCGAGAAAGCGATCCGTCGAGCTTCTGCGCACGCCAGGGACACGTCGATCCAGGTAGTCGTCGCCATGCTCGGCCTGCAGCAGGTCCTTGCGCGTAACGATTCCGACGAGCTTGCCACCATCGATGACAGGAACCCGGCCGATCCCAGCACGTGCTAGCAGGCGCTCGAGGTGCAGCAGGTCCGTGTCGGGATCTACGGCGATGATGTCGCGCGCCATGAAGCCTTTCGCGGGAGCGTGGTCGAGCTGATGGCGGTGCGCCTTGTCGTAGTCCTTGCGCGTCACCAGCCCGATCATCCGATCGCCGTCCATCACCGGCAGTCCACCGTGACCCCACTTCGCCATGAGCTCGCCGGCCTGTGCCATCGTGTGGTCTTCGGTGATGGTGCGAACAGGTGCGGACATGATGTCGCCGGCGTTCGAGCGGCCTACGTACCTCGCGCTCAAGAGCGTCCCGAACGCGACTACGCGCCTCCTCGATACTCATCTTCCGAAAGCCCGCCGAAGCCGCCTGAGCGTGCCCTCCGCCGCCCACACGGGTCATCACGGCACCAACATCCACCTCGTGCAGCCGCGATCGCGCAACAATCTGAAGCCGCTCGGGCATCTTCACGATGGCAATCGCTACGCGGTAGCCCATGTCCTCGACGATGTAGTGCGTCAGCACACTGGCCGAGTCGACGTACTGGTCGGCTTCAGCCCACCCTATCGCGACCTCCTGGCCGTTGACGTTCCAGACTTCCAGAGAGTCCGTCAAAGACGTCGAGCAGCTCTCGCTGAACCGGATCCAGCGCTCGCATCAGAAACTGGTTCAGAACCTCCATGTCGGCGCCCACGCTCATCAAGTACGCAGCCGCCTCCGCATCGTATGCAGTAGCGCCCGGGTAGACCAGCGAACCCGTGTCCTCGTGAATCCCAAGAAGCAACACGCTGGCTTCAAGAGGTGCGAGCGCAATCCCCTGCCGATGTATCTCGTGAACGAGGATCGACGTAGTCGCTCCAACATCGAGCGAGCGGTCATCCACACCTTCGAGATCGCCCTCGGCGTGAGGATGGTGGTCGTAGACGATGACCTCGACGTCATCTCGCAAAGCCACCTCGCGCAATTCGCCGATCCGGTCGGGATCGCGCGTATCGACCATGATCAGCCGAGTGATCGCTCCTCAGATCCAGACTCCGCAGGTCGACGAAGTCGAGGAACTCCACGTGCAAGTTGTGAAACGCTCGCACATTCGCGTTCTGCGTGCCGAGAAACACTGCCTTGGCGTCAGGAAACAGCTTCGTCGCCGCAACCATAGACGCGTAGGCATCGAAGTCAGGGTTCGCATGTCCGACGACGACCTGCATTCGCTCGACCTACAACTCGTGGAATAGCGGCGGAGCAGCGACTGGCTCCGGCGCGAAACGAATCGACGAGCGCAAACGCTCCTCCCCTGCATCCAACAGGTCCTCGTTTGCCGCGTAGAGGGTCGCGAGCAGCCCCTCATTTTCGACGCGATCTGCGACACGAACTCCGAGAACGAGGCCCGCTCCGGGATCGATGATGTCGTCTTTGGTCGCACGACCCGCGCCTGTCAGCATTGCTGCACGTCCGACGCCTTCCGCATCGAAGCCCGCGATGTAGCCGGCCTCGTGGGCGCGAACCTCGCGCGTGCACCGCGCCTGCGGAAGCAGCGACGTGTCCTCGGCAATACGCGGGTCTCCGCCCTGCGCCTCAACCCACTGCGCGAACTTGGCCAGCCCCGATCCGTCCGCGATGGCCCGCTCGAGCAATGCTCTAGCGCCCGATTCGTCGTCCGCCTTTCGACCCAGCATGAGCATCTTTGCGCCGAATACGAGGCACAACTCGGTCAGCGCAGCGGGGCCTTCTCCGCGCAATGTCTCGATGGCTTCCGCCACCTCGAGAGAATTGCCCACGGCCATGCCGAGCGGCTGGTCCATGTCGCTCATGACACACTGCACCTCACGACCCAGCGCGCGACCGACACGTGACAGCTCCATCGCCAGCTCCCGCGCGTCAGCCTCGGTCTTCATGAACGCACCCGAGCCGACCTTCACGTCGAGCACGATCGCGTCTGCACCGCCCGCGATCTTCTTCGAGATAATCGACCCGACGATAAGAGGAATGCTCGGTACAGTGGCCGTAACATCACGCAACGCGTACATCTTCTTGTCCGCTGGATCGATATCCGGAGATTGCGCGATGACAGCCACTCCAACTCGCCGCACCTGGGCGATGAACTCGTCAGGCGAAAGCTCGATGCGCATCCCGGGAATCGCCTCGAGTTTGTCGAGCGTACCTCCGGTGTGCCCAAGTCCCCGGCCGGACATCTTCGCGACCGGTACACCACACGCTGCGACCAACGGAGCGAGCACGAGCGTGGTCGTGTCGGCAACACCGCCGGTGGAGTGCTTGTCCACTTTCACGCCAGGGATCGAGGACAGATCGAGAACGCGTCCGGACCGCACCATCGCATCGGTGAGCCACACCGTCTCGTCGGCGGACAAACCGTTGAGGTAGGCGGCCATGAGCCACGCCGACATCTGATAGTCGGGCATCTCGTCGTTCGCATAGCCCAAGACGATGCGATCGATCTCGTCGCGACTGTGCGGCTCACCATCGCGCTTGCGCTCGATCAACTCCTCGAACGTGAGCATGCGCAGTCCCCCTTTCGCGTGCCGAAGATCGTCCGTCAGTTCCACATCACGGCGCGGCTTACCTCGCCCGAGGCATATCCGTCAGACCGCTCCCCTGACCTGGGCCAGGAACGACGTACCGCGTCCGCACCGACCCGGAATGCCGTAGAAGTCGAGGACTGTCTCGCCGATGTCGGCAGAATGTCGCACGAATCCCCAGATCAACCCCGGCATCCACGCCCTTCACGTGAGCGATCAGCGGTGTGTATTCTCGGCTGTGATCGGTGGACTCTGTCGTCGGATCACACCCGTGGTCCGCGGTGATGATGAGCAGGTCGCCCTCGATCATCGCGTCGAGCAGCTCGGGCATGCGTGCGTCCACCGCTTCGAGACCGCGAGCATAGCCCTCAGCGTTGTTGCGGTGTCCCCAGATCATGTCGAAATCGACGAGATTCGCGAACACGAACCCGGGCGCGTCGGATGCCACACGCTCCACAAGTTTGGTGAACCCGTCCATGTTGTCCGTGACATGCGGGGACTCGCAGATGCCCTGCCAGGCGAAGATCTCCCCGATCTTGCCGATGCCGTAGCTTGTCACGCCTGTCTCGGCCAGGTGATCGAGGACCGTAGGCTCGAACGGCGTAACCGCGAAGTCGCGACGACGATGCGTTCGCGTGTATTGGCCCGAGTCATCCGGTCCTACGAACGGTCTCGCGATAACCCGACCGACGGAGTGCTCTCCGACGAGCATCTCTCGCGCGATTCCACACATCTTGTACAGCTCATCGACGGGTATGACGTCTTCGTGCGCCGCGATCTGGAACACGGAATCCGCGCTCGTATAGACGATCGGCTTGCCCGTTGCGACGTGTTCATCGCCGAGCTCCTGGATGATCACCGTCCCGCTCGCAGGGTAGTTGCCGAGCCATCCTCGTCCGATACGTCGCTCGAACTCGTCCATGACCTCCGGCAGGAAAGCCGTCGGGGTACGTTGGGAACGCGGCTCCTCAGACTGGAGGCCCATCATCTCCCAATGCCCGGTCGTCGTGTCCTTGCCCGCACTCGCCTCGTTGTTGCGTCCCCATGATGCCGTGGGCGACGTCGACCGGAGGCACGCCGAGGATATCCGTGATGTTGCCCAATCCCATTCGCCCCAGATTCGGCATCGACAGCCCGCCGACCGCGCTCGCGGTGTTCGCGAGCGTATTCGAACCTTCGTCCCCGTAGGCGGCAGCATCGGGAAGCTCTCCCGCTCCCACACTGTCGAGTACGAGCACGATCGCGCGCGGCTTCGCGAACGGGCACGCTCAGATCACCACCCTGTCGACCTCTTCCAGAGAGGTGATACCCGCTGCGACCTTGTCCAACGCATCCGCGGCGCAGTGGCGTCATCCCGTTCCCAAGCGCGATCTCGCGCAGATCCTCGGCAGGCTGCATGATCGAGGAACGCCCGCGTCAGCTCGCTCGTCCATCGGCATGACCTCGAACACGCCCAAACGACCCTTGTAGCCGGACGTGCGATACACTTCGTCGCAGCCGACGGGACCGTACAACTTCACCTTCTTGGACTCTGTGGCCGTGAAGCCCGCCGCCACCAGTCTGGGGCCCGCTGACCTTCAGCCTCTTCCTTGCAGTGCGGACACAGCCGACGCACGAGACGTTGCGCAACCACGCCGAGCAGCCCCGACGACGTGACATAGGGCGGCACCCCCATGTCCGTCAGACGGTTCAGTGCGCCCGGTGCATCGTTGGTGTGGATCGAAGAGAACACGAGATGGCCTGTCAGCGCCGCACGCACCGCGATCTCTGCGGTCTCTGGATCCCGGATCTCTCCGACCATGACGATATCGGGGTCAGACCGCAGAATCGTGCGCAATCCCGCGGCGAACGTCAGACCGATGCGCAGGTGAATCGGCATCTGAGTGATACCCGCCATCTGATACTCGATGGGGTCTTCGACCGTGATGATCTTGCGCGTTGGCTCGTTGAGCCGCTTGCAGGGCACCGTAGAGCGTGGTCGACTTGCCCGAACCGGTCGGACCCGCGATGAGCAGCGCGCCGTACGGCTTGGCCGAGAAGATCTACTACCTTCGCGCAGATCCGCGTCGGACAGGCCGACCTCGTCCAGGGCCCGAAACGAGAGCTCCGAGTTGAGGATCCGCAGCACGAGAGACTCGCCGATGCGGCGTGGGCAGACTCGCGACCCGGATGTCGACCGGCCGGTCATCGACACGCGACGGCGATCCGTCCGTCCTGAGGCCGACGTCGCTCGGCGATGTCCATCTCGGCCATGATCTTGATTCGGCTGGTGACGCCGGCCCGCGAGGCCGTCGGCAGCGTCATGACCTCTTGCAGACGCCGTCGATCCGGTTGCGGACGACGACGCTTCTTCGCCTGGGCTCGACATGGATGTCGCTCGCGCCGTCACGAACAGCCTCGCGGATGAGCTGGTTCACGAGCCGAACGATCGGGACGTCCTCGCCCGCAGCCGCAGCCTCGTCGGCTCCCGCTTCCTCATCGAGGCTGGTCTGCACCACGTCGTGGAACGCATCGACGACGCGACGTACTTGTCGATCGCGTACACGATCTGCGAACGGCTCGCCACCACCGGGAGTCACACGTAGTCCAGTGCGCATCTCGACGTCGTCGATCGCCTCGATATCGAGCGGGTCTGCCATGGCCAGCACGAGCAGAATCCGTCGTCGAACCCGATGGGGATGACGAGACGCGTGAACGCCATGCGTTCGGGAATCAGGTTCACGGCGGCGCGATCGATCGCGTAGCGCGTGAGACTGACGTGCTCCAGACCTTTCTGGCTCGGCAAGCGTCTCCGGCGATCTGGTCCTCGGTCAAGATGAGCTGGTTCACCAGAATCTCGCCGAGCTTGCCGCCCTCGGTACCTGACGTTCGAGCACCCATCGAGCTGTTCCTCGGCTGATGAGGCCCGCCTGGACACGAGCAACTCGCCAAGCGTTCACTGCCGTAGTCCACGAGACCTCCCTCATGATCCGTCGTCTCGATTGACTACGCTACGCTGCCGTCCGACGGCAAGTCCCCATTCGGCCAAGCAGCAACACACCCACCGTGAGCGCCGCGTCCACTTCAGGAATCGCCACCGTACGGCGTCTTGATTGCCTCGACCCCGAATGGGATCGTCACCATTCCTCCGATATCGACCATCGCCTCACCCCACGTCTGTGAAGAGAGCGTACCGAAGAACGCAATCACGATAGCGGCGGTCACCAAGACGGCGAGCACGATCAGCAGATTCATCACGATCGTAAGGATCGTGCGCACAGATTCGTCTCCACGGCTAGCGGCTCCCCGAACCCAGGTGCACGCTTCAACGCATACGCATTATCCGTCTTGAGGGGCGGCTGCGCCACCGCAGGTCAACATCCCTGCCGTGGACCACACCGTGTCGCAGCTAGCGGATGGAGTCTGAGATGATGCGGCCGATCATCTTCTCGGCGACCTCCGTGCCACTCGAGGGCTCGTGCCGCAAGCAGCTCCCTGCCATGCGCGACCCGATCATCCCTGAGATCCGGGCATGTCTGCGAGTGACCGGCGCACGCTGCTCGATGAGCTCGGGAGATACGCCGGACGGCATCGCCTGCGGACTCGATACAGTGTCGACTTGCCTTTGACGTATGCAGGTACTCGACAGCTAGCCGGACCTGCTCCTCTGAAATAATCATTCTGAATCTAGGTATCGGACCATCGCGACTCGGACTTGATGCACTTCACATGGAGAATTGAATTCTCTGTGTTGCGCATGACAGACGGGCGTAATGCGGAGATGAGCGGCCGCATAACGGAACGTCGGAGTCCGCCAGGAGCCCCCTCCCTATCCCGAGAAAATGGGGGAGCCCCAAGGCCGGCACCTTGAGGCTCAGGGGTAAGGGGTTGCATTTGCATGCAACTCACAGGTAATTGTACCCAGTCGGTCAGGAATTACGCAAGATGATTGTGAATGCCTTCTCGAGGCACTCCGAATGAAGCCGTCCACGCACCAGAATGAGTCCGTCAGCTGAACAGAGCGACGAGCGGTTCGATTCCCGTGAAGAGTGGAACTACCCCGACAGCAACCACCGCGAGCGCGATGAAGCCGACAACCCCGGATGCCAGGACCGAGCGCTGAACAACCGTCTCGGTTCCATCTTCTTCGTCTTCGGCGCCTTCAGGCTCAACGCCCTCAAAGAACAGCCATCTCACGACGTTGCCGTAGTACCCGAAGGAAATGACCGAGCCGATGATGCACACCGTCGCAAGCCACGCCCATCCGGTCGAGATCGCAGCTCCAAAGACCAGCAGCTTGCCCCAGAAGCCTGCGGTGAGCGGGATTCCGGTCAGCGAGAACATAAGCGCCCCTGCGGCAATCCCTATGAACGGGCGCTCTTTGCCAAGTCCTGCCATCCCCTCAAGCGACCCATCCCATGAGGGTCTGGCGGCCCGTACTACATCGGCGACAAGAAACGCACCGACGGCGGCCAGACCGTACGAGACAACCAGCACGAGCGTAAGCGGGAACATCGATCCGAGTTGAGCCCCCCCTGTGGCCACACCCACAGTCAGCCCCGCAAGTGCATATCCAATCTGGGCGATCCCTGAATACCCCAGCAGCCGCGTGTAGGATGTCTGCCTCAAACCGCCGAGACTCCCGACGACAACCGACAGAACGGCAATCACTGCAACCTGATACTCGAGATTGCCAACATTGCCCACAAGAACCGTCGAGGCGAGGATGAAAGCGGCGACCAGAGCACCGATCTTCGGCGCGCTTGCCAGAAACGCACCCTGCACGGGCGGAGCCGTCTCGAAGACATCCGGCGCCCATGAATGGAATGGCGCAGCACCGAGCTTGAATCCCAGTGCTACCAAGACGAGCGATCCGCCCACCGCACCCGGCAGGATGGGACCTTCTCGCAGGTTGGCACCAATTGACACAAACGCACTCTCGCCGCCGTAGAGACCGAACAGGATCGCCGCACCAAGAAGCAACAGCCCTGTCGACACCGCTCCTTGGATCACATACTTCATTGCCGCCTCGCTGGACCGTTCGGAATGCCCGGTCGCAACCAGCGCATAGGCACACACCGCAACGGTCTCGAGCGCGATAATCGTCATGACGAGATCGACTGACTGCGCGAGCGCTGCAGCGCCGGCGGAGGCAAACGCCACCAGAGCCGCCGCTCCCGCTCCTCCCGAACGTCTCGCATATGAACCGGCGCCTCCGAGCAGTGCCAGTGCCGATAGGCCCAGCAACGCAGTCACCGCAGCAGAGATGCCGCCACCGCCGATGAACGCGTCGTAGGCTACGACCGACCCCTCAAAGGACACGGCTGTGTATCCGGCAAAACCGGCGGCGGTTGCCACGCCTGCGACGGCGAAGAACACCGCGACCCTCGGCCACCCGATCGCATCGGCTGCCATCGTCAACACGGCTCCGGCAACACACGCGAGAATCGGGGCGATCACCAGGAGGGTCTCGTTCATGCTACATCCCTCCCGCGGCAAGCACTGCGAGCGTGACATGAGCCACATCTGTAACCAGTCGCGGCCACATCCCCAGGACTAGGATCGCTAGAGCCAAAGCCAGCACCGGCACCCACTCTCGAAGGTGTAGATCGTCGATATTCAGCCACTCGCCACTACCGCCCCGATGGTTCACGGCCCATACGGCACGCAGATTGTACGCGGCCCCCAGAACCACACCGACGGTCGCAGGCACGATCCACCAACCAAACGCCTTGAAGCCCTCGATTGTGGTGAGGAACTCACCCGGGAAGCCCGACAAGCCTGGCAATCCGAGGCTGGCCAGCGCTCCGAACGTGAACACAGACGCCCATCCCGGGAGTACCTTGCCCAGGCCACCGAAACGAACCAGTTCGCGTGTATGGGTTCTCTCGTAGAGAATGCCGACCAACAAGAAGAGCAGCGCAGCCACCACACCGTGACTCACCATCGCAAGCATTGCAGCCTGGTATGACGCGGCCGTACCTGCTGCGATCGCCAAGACCACAAATCCCATGTGCGCCACGGACGAATACGCCACAAGACGCTTCAGATCGCTTTGCGCAAGCGCCATCGCCGCACCGTACACAATGCCGACGATTCCTAGCGCCGCGAGTACACCCGCCGCTTGAGCGGCCGCCGTCGGAGCCAGTGGCACCGCGACTCGCATCAGGCCGTATCCACCCATTTTCAGCAGTACACCCGCAAGCATGATCGAACCGGCTGTCGGTGCCTCAACATGCGCATCCGGAAGCCATGTGTGCAGAGGAACCACGGGTATCTTCACGAGCATACCGACCGCCAGCAGCCAGAAGACGGCCGTCTGGTTCAGCCCCGAGGTCATGACGGCCAAATCGCTGATCCGTACCATTCCCGTCGTGAACACGACATAGAGAATTCCGATCAGCATCACGGCACTTGCAAGGAACGTGTAGAGGAAGAACTTCACCGCAGCATGACGCCGTCGTTCGTGACCCCAGATCCCGATGAGGAAGTACATCGGTATCAGTACGGCCTCCCAGAACACGTAGAACAGCACCACATCGTCGGCCAGGAACACACCCATGACCGCAGCTTCGAGCAGCAGAAGCAATGCATGATGCGCCGCCGGTCGCTCTTCGATTCCCCATGACGCCAGGACGGCGATAACAGTCAGGAACGCAGTCAGGGCAACGAGCGGAATCGACAGCCCGTCGAGCCGCAATGCCCACATGTACTGCATGCCGGGGAACCCAAGCGATGCATCGTTCACAGCCCCACTCAACAGACCCTGCGATCCAAGGACGACCAGCGGGACACACGTCGCAAGCGCAGCAGCCAGTGCAACCCATCGCGCGTACCGACCCGACAACGCAGTCAGTACAATCCCTGCTGCCGGAATCAGAATGAGGAGCGAGATCATCATCGTCCCACCCCCACAAGCGAGCCGAGCCATGTCCACAACAGGGGCCAGTCAACGATGGTGATGACCAACGTCAGCACCGCTCCGGCGCCGAGCAATGACACGTACCACTGCGTATCACCGTACTGGACCTTCGACACAACACCGCCGGCGCCCCGAGTCACGGTGCCCACGCCTTCGGCGATTCCGTCGAATACGCGTCGATCGAAGATCTCGTAGAGCCACTCGGACACCGCGATCGTTGGACGGACCACCACGGCCTGAACTGCCGGGTCGAATCCGTATGCGTTGCGCAGCACTGGCCACAACCCCGCGAGCCGATTCTCCATCCGCGTTTCGGATTCCGCCCCATCGCGGTACAGATACCAGCCCAACCCCATGCCGAGGACCGCCACACCTATCGAAATCGCCGCAGTGGTCAGGTCCAAGCTTTCCCCGTGCTCACCAAGCAGCTCAGCAATCCTGTGACCGAAGAGACCCCCAACGGCAGCCGGAACCGCCAATATCAGCAAGGGCAAACGCATCGACCAGCCGCCTTCGTGCGGATGGTGCGAGCCGCGGTACTCGCCGAAGAACGTCAGACGCGTAGCGCGGGTGATGTAGAACGCCGTGAGTAGACTCGCCAATACCAGCGCCCATCCGGCAACCGGAGATGCGCCTAGCACGGCGTGGATGACTTCGTCTTTGCTCCAGAAACCGGCGAGTGGAGGGATACCGGCAAGCGCCAGCGAACCTACTATCCACGTGGCTGCGGTGACGGGCATCGACTTTCGCAGTCCACCCATCTCTCGCATGTCTTGAGTGTCTGCGCCGTGAATGACGCTGCCGGAGCCCAGGAACAACAGCGCCTTGAATCCTGCATGCATAGTCAGATGGAATATCGCGGCGACCCAGGCTCCCGCCCCCAACGCAGCGAACATGAATCCCAGTTGGCTGATCGTTGAGTACGCAAGAACCTTCTTGATGTCGGTCTGCGCAACCGCGATCGTCGCCGCCGCGAGTGCCGTGAAAGCGCCAATCACGAGAACAACCATTCTCGCGTCCGCAGAAGCCTCAAACAGAGGCCACACGCGAGCCACCAGGAATACGCCCGCCGCAACCATCGTCGCCGCATGGATCAATGCGGAGACCGGCGTCGGGCCTTCCATCGCGTCGGGCAGCCAGATGTGCAACGGGAACTGCGCAGACTTGCCGGCGGCTCCCACAAACAGCAGCAACGCCACCAGAGTAACGGTACCTGGGGCAAGCGTCGTCGCCGCGCTCATCACACCGGCGTATCCGAGCTGGCCGGTCTCTTTCCACAGGATCGCGATTCCCAGCAGCAGGCCCACATCCCCAACGCGGGTGGTCAGGAAGGCCTTGATCGCGGCAGCCGCGGCCGACGGCTTCGTGAACCAGAAGCCGATCAGCAGGTAGCTGCACGCACCCACCAGTTCCCAGCCTAGGAACAGTCCCACCAGGGAGTTCGCGACCACAAGTACGGTCATGGAGCCGGTGAACAGGGACAGAAGCGCGAAGTAGCGCGCGTAGCCCTCGTCACCAGCCATGTAGCCTACCGAGAAGATCATCACCATGAGTGCCACGAGACCGACGACGCACAGCATGACGGCCGTCAGGCCGTCCACCGCCCAACCGAGATCGATTGCAGCTCCAGTCTCGAGAAGCCAGCGCACCGAACCTTCTGCGACCGGCACGGTCACATACGGGCCCGCAAACGCCTCGGCAGGGGTTATCCGGGAGATGGCAGCAATTCCGGAAAGGAGTACACCGACGGGCGCGATCATGGCCACGATCGGAACCAGCGCCTTCGAAGCACGCCCGAACACGCCCACGATCAGAGCCAGGACAAACGGCGCAGCAATGACAACACCGAAGTTCGAGAGGATCAGGTCCGCCACTACCCTCTCACCTCCGTGAGTTCGTCAAGACGCGTCGTGCGTCGACGACGCACGACCGTGATTGCGAGCGCCAAACCCACAGACGCCTCTGCAGCCGCGAGAACGATGATGACCAATCCGACCGAACCGATCCGGCCAGCGTCGGCGGCCTGTTGCCCCACTGTCGAAATCGATGCCAGCCCCACAAGGAGCAGCATCGCGGCTCCGAGCATCACTTCCACACTCGCCAGTACAGCCACGATGTCACGGCGTGAGAGAACACCGTAGAGACCCAGGGCGAATACCGCCATCGATAGATAGACGAAGCTCATCGCTCGCCTCCCCCGACAATGGCAATGACGGCTGCCAACGCCGCCAACAGCAGGACCCCAAGGGCCTCGAACTGTGGCAGCATCGTGCCGAGAAGCGTTGTCGAAACCTCGACCGGTATTGCCGTGGCGGGCTCCCCACCAAGCAATCCCGCAGTGCTCTGTGCGAACACAGCCACGATGATCACGAACAGTCCCCCCGCCACCAGTGCGGAGTCGACGCTGTGACGTGACTCCAGTCCTGGCGCATCCTTCTCGCCACGATGGAGCAACATGATCGCGAACAGCACCAGTACGAGCACACCACCCACGTACACGAATACCTGTGCGACCGCGAGAAACGCCTGGTTGAAGTAGAGGAACCAGCCAGCGACCGAGAGTAGGAAGACGCCCAGTGCAAGCGCCATCCGCGTGACATCGCGGAGGAACACCACGCCGGCCGCGCCGAGCAGACTGAGAGCCGCGAGCAGCCAATAGACGACTTCTGTCGCAGACATCACCAGCTCACCTCCTCGGCGTCGATCTGATGCTGACCATCGAGCCCTGTGGCCCGTGTGCCGGAAGGATCCCGTAGCATCTCGTCGCGATCGAACAACATGAGGTCTCGGTGATAGAAGCTCAGCTCGTACTGCCCCGTGTGGCGCAACGCGTTGGTCGGACACTGCTCTGCGCACAGTCCGCAGAAGCAGCACTTCGTCATGTCGAGATCGTAGCGAGTCACCCGGCGATCACCCGGATCATCGATTCGCTCGACCTGGATCGCATAGTCTGGACACGTCCGCGCGCAGAAGCCACAACCGACGCAGACCTCGGATTCACACCGAAGGCACCTCGCCGCTTCCTGGAGACCCTCGAGATGGGTCATGCCGAGCTCCACCGGCCGGAAGTCCTTCGCCCGATCGTCGGGCCGCGCCATCGGCATCGTTACGCGTGTGCGTGACTCCTCCACGCCTTCGAGTGTGGCGGCCTCGTAGCTCGCATACACGGGAACCGGACGCGAGACACGACCCTCGCGTATGTCTTCTCCCGTGAGGTAACGGTAGATGGAAGTAGCGGCCTCGTGCCCGGTAGCGATGGAAGCGATCGCGCTTCCAGGCCCGGTCACGACCTCGCCACACGCGAACACCTTCTCGACATCGGTCGTGAACACAGACCCGTCCACCGGCAGAAGCCCGCGCTCGGTCAGAACTAGATCAGAGCCAGCTACGACGTCACGCAACGCTGCCGCCTGGCCGATCGAAAAGACGACCACGTCACAGTCGATCGTCTCGTATTCATCTGCAAAGGTCGGCGAGAAGCGACCCATCGCGTCGAAGACCGACAGGCAGGCGCGCATACGCATCCCCGTCACCGAGCCGCCTTCGGTCACGACCTCCTCGGGCCCGAGGCCGCACATCGCGATGACGCCCTCGTCGAGCGCTTCCTCGATCTCCCACGGATGGCATGGCATCTCGTCGTCGCCCTCGAGACAGGCGAGCCTGACCTCCTCGGCACCGACACGTACCGCGCACCGCGCACAGTCGACCGCGACGTTGCCGCCACCGATAACGAGGACACGCTTGCCCTTGACGCCGGCCTCGCCCTTCCAGTTGGCCGCTCGCAAGAACGGGAGCGCACCAACGACCCCGTCGGCGTCTGCCCCGGGAATCGGCAGAATCCGGCTCTCCTGCAGGCCCGCTGCGATCAGAACCGCATCGAACTCGCCCATCAGGTGGTCGATCGGCACGTCTCGGCCGATCTCGACGCCGCAGTGCAACTCCATGCCCATCTGCACGAGGTTGTCGATCTCGCCGTGCAGGACCTCGCGAGGCAGCCGGTAGCTGGGCACTCCCGAGTACAGAGCCCCGCCCGGCTTGTCTTCCTTCTCGTACACCGTGACGGGGTAGCCCAGGCTCATGAGATCGAAGGCGGCGGCAAGACCCGAGGGGCCCGAACCGACGACCGCGATCTTCTCGCTACGTGTGAATTCGAACGGCACGAGCCGCTCGGCCTTCACCTCTTCGTACGCCTCGTACGCCATTCTGTGCAGAGGCCTGATAGCAAGCGGCTCGTCGTAGTAGTTCCGGCGACACGCGCTCTCGCACGGGTGATGGCAGATCCTGCCGAGCACTCCGGGCATGATGTTGCGTTCGCGCACGAGCTCGTACGCTTCGGCCGAGCGATTCTCGGCCATGAAGTAGTTCTGCCCGCGGGCGTCGACGTTGGCGGGGCAGTTGCCGACACACGGCGCGAGACGATCCTCCTTGTATAGCTTGTCGATGGCGGCGTTGTAGTCCACCGACAGCCCTCGAACGATGGGCACTTCATCCCTGCCGAGGATTCCCGACAGGCACAGCGCGCCACGCCACCTTTGCGAGAGCTCGACTTTGACAGCGGGGTAGTTCAGCGTCTTGGTCCCACCGGCAACCCGACTTCCCGTGATCTGGAAGCCGGTCAGAATCGACTTCCAACGCGCGATGAACCCGGACACACCGTCGGGGTACTCATTCGATACCGACACGGTCAGCGGGACTACCTCGGGCGTCCGGTCAGGAGCGCCGATCTGGTCGTGACGTGTGTTGTCGTCTAGAGCCACGCGATCACCACCCCGACCATGACGAGCTGGAGAAGCGCCATCGGCGTGAGGACCTTCCATGCCGTGTACATGAGCTGATCGGGGCGCATCCGCGGAAACGTCCACTTCACCCAGACGAAGAAGGTCATCAGCGCCACTGTCTCGATCACGAAGACCAGGATGCCCAAAGGCCCTGGCAGCCATGCCCATCCGCCGAGGAAGAACGCAGCGCCGAACAACGATGCCGCCACGACACCGCCATACTCCGACATCATGAAGATGGCCCAGCGAATACCCGAGTAGTCCGTGAAGTAGCCTGCGACGAGCTCAGCATCTGCTTCAGGCAGATCGAAGGGGCCACGATTGACCTCGGCCACCGAAGAGATGAAGTAGACGATGAAGCCGATCAGGTTGAGCGGGAGCCACCACCAGCGCCACGCATCCATGACGGCCACCGGACGCAGCGACCCGGCCAGAACAACCACGGCCAGAACCGAAAGCGTCCTCGGCAGCTCGTACGAGATCATCTGCGCCGCGCCGCGCATACCTCCGATGGTGGCGTAGGTGTTTCTGGAGGCCCAGCCGGCCACGACGATTCCGATCACGGATATCGACGGCACCGCCAGGAAGAACAGCATGCCTACGGCGCTGTCGAACGGCGCCCAGCCCGATGCGTACGGGATAATGGAGAGCGACATCGCGATGGGGGCGAACACCAGAAACGGTGCGAAGCGGTAGGCGCCAACGTCAGCGTTGTTGGGCGTGATGTCCTCTTTGAGCAGCAATTTCAGCGTATCGGCCAGTGTCTGCAGCAAGCCGAACGGCCCCGTGGTCAGTGGACCGATACGCATCTGGATACGTCCTGCGACCTTGCGCTCCCACCACACACCGAACAGAGCCGCCAGCGCGATGAGGATGCCGCCGCCAAGTCCCCAGATGAGACCCGCCCGTGTACCCACTCAGAACGCCGGTCATCGGTCCACCTCCCCGAAAACCGGGTCGAGCGAACCCAGGACCACGACGAGGTCCGACATGCAGGTGGCCCTCGGCGAGCATCGGCAGAAGTGCCAGGTTACAAAACGCGGGAGAGCGGAACTTCACGCGATACGGCCGAGGAGATCCATCGGAGACGATGTAGACGCCCAAAGACCCGCGCGCCGACTCGATGTGATCGTACGCGTCGCCCGGACGCGGCTGGATGAGACGCGGTGCTCCCTCGGCCTTGTAGGGTCCGGGCTCCATCTGCGCGATCGCCTGCTCGATGATCCGGCACGATTCATAGCACTCGAAGAGCCGTATCCGCGCGCGATCGTACGCGTCACCGTTCGAACCGGTCGGAACGTCGAAATCGAAGCGCGGATAGACCGAGTACGGGTCGTGCTTGCGCAGGTCCCAGTTGACACCCGAGCCGCGCGCGGTCGGCCCGCTCGCGCCCCACGCCACAGCATCCTCGGCAGACAGCACGCCGATGCCCTTGAGTCGGCCTCGCGCAATCACGTTGCCGAAGTACATGTTGTCGATGTCGTCGAACTTGGGCCGCGCTTCGCGCGTGCACTTGAGAATCTCGTCCGTCCAGCCTTCCGGCAGATCGAACGACACGCCACCGGGGCGAACGTAGTTGTAGGTGAGACGCGAACCACACAGCTCCTCGAACAGTTCGATGATCCGCTCGCGAATCTCGAACGCGTAGATGAAGACCGTGGCAGCACCGGTGTCGTTCGCGGTCGATCCGATCGACATCATGTGACTAGCGACGCGCTGCATCTCGCAGACGATCACGCGTAGGTACTCGGCCCGCTCAGGGACTCGAATGCCCGCGAGACGTTCGACGGCACGACAGTATGCCCAATTCGCATACATGCTGCCGACGTAGTCCAGTCGATCGGTCAGCGGGACGATCTGCAGATACGTGCGGTTCTCGCACATCTTCTCGATACCGCGATGCAGATAGCCGATCATGGGCTGCACCTTGCGTGACCTTCTCGCCGTCGAGGTGGACGATCATGCGGCACACACCGTGAGTCGAA
Source organism: uncultured Actinomycetota bacterium (assembly GCA_963790405.1). Taxonomy (GTDB): domain Bacteria; phylum Actinomycetota; class Coriobacteriia; order Anaerosomatales; family JAGXFU01; genus JBGSMX01. The sequence goes on along the minus strand of CAWBOJ010000008.1, from coordinate 52,781 downwards.
GGATGTGACGGACCGACGTTGAGCACGAGTTCGCCCACGGGCATGCCATCCTCGGCCAGTGCTTCGTTGGCGCCGTCAATCTCCAAGCTCATCGATCCACCCCCTCTTCGTCTGTCGTCGCCGCGCTCCTCGTGCGCACGCGTGGTCTAGATGTAGTCAGGACGCTTGATGACGCGATCGTCCTCGTAGTCCTTGCGCAGCGGATGTCCGACCCAGTCGTCGGGCAACAGAATCCTGCGCATGTCCGGATGTCCTTCAAACGAGATGCCGAACAGGTCGTAGACCTCGCGTTCCTGCCACAACGCCGCAGGCCACAACGGCACGAGCGATCTCGTCCGCGGGTTCTCGCGGGGAACCAGGCATTTCAGGAAGATGCCGGCCGACATCGAACGCGAAGTCAGCCGGTACACCATCTCGAAGTTCTCGCCGCGATCCACGGCGGTCAGCATACCGAGCCGGTCAAAACCCAGTTGCTTCAGGTCCGAGGCCGCCTCATAGAGCAAATGACACCCAACGCTCAATACGCCGTCGCCGAATTCGATCGAAAACAGCGGACACAACTCCGGGTATTCGGCACACAGATGATCGCGCAGCGCTTGGATCTTCACTCGGCATCACCGCCGGACTCGGACACGATCGGGTCAGGCGCGGCACCCGCCGTGGGCAGCGACAGCTCCCGATGACGCTTCTTGCCAGGCGCCAGAGACTCAGTCGTGATCATCTCGCGCAACTGCAGGATTGCGTCTTGCATCGCCTCAGGACGAGGCGGGCAGCCTGCGATATAGATGTCCACCGGGAGGAACTCGTCCACTCCGCGGACGACGGAATATGTGTCGTAATAGAAGATGCCGCCCGACACCGCGCAGTTGCCCATAGCGATGACCCACTTCGGCTCGGGCATCTGGTCGTACAGTCGCTGGATCACCGGAGCCATCTTGCGGGTAATCGTGCCCGCAACGATCATCACGTCGGTCATCCGTGGATCCGGGCGTGGAAACACGCCGTGGCGATCGATAGTCGAACTTGTTGAACGAGCCAGCGATAAGCTCCATCGCGCAGCACGCCGTACCCATGGGCATCGACCACAGCGAGTGTCCGCGGGCCCAGTCGACAAGAGAGTCGAGCGTGGTGAGAATGATGCTCCCGCCGTTGCCGTCGAGAGCTGCGCCAATGCGATCGACTACAGCCACTCGAGCGCCCCCTTGCGCCAGGCGTACATGAGGCCAAAGGCCAGGAAGGTTGCGAAGATGCCGACCTCGATGAGTCCCGTCACGCTGCCTCGCAGCGCAGGGGCAACCGCGAACAGAAGAACCGCCTCGGCGTCGAAGAGAACGAACAGAAGCGCAATCGTGCTGAACCGCAGGCGTACAGGAACCCACGGGCTGCCGGCCTGGTCTATCCCGCACTCGTAGGGTTCGCCCTTGCCGTGGTTCGGAGCACGCGGCGATAGCAGCTTGTTGATACCGAATATCAACCCAATGAACGCGACCGTGGACGTAATCAGTCCAAGGACGAATAGCACGCTTTGCGTAGCCGCACCCTGCATTGACTCCCCTTGCCGCTGATGTCGGCCACATTGTAACTCCCAGTTACAATGTGGCGCCGGAAGATCATCTGGCAGCTCCCCCCGAACCGGTGGCAACCCCGCGCCCGACTCGGTAACGGCATTTTATCCGCAACGTCGCCGCTTTGTAAATATTGTTACAAGGCAGCCGGCGCGGAGGCACTCACTCACTCCTCGATATCTGCCGCATCGATCTCCTCGGCAAGAGAAAGCCACTCGCCTTCCAGACGCTGCAAAGTGGGCTTGATCTCCGCGTACTCCGCGCATCGCCGCGTCGAACGCCTTCTTGTCTTCGTACAGCGTCTCGTCCGCAAGCAGCGCAACGAGCTCGTCGTGACGCCGCTGCGTCGCTTGCAACGTGTCGTCCAGGGTCCGAGCACGCGCTCGCAGCTCCTTGGTCTTGCGATAGCGCGAATTGCGTTCCTCGGCCTGGCGGCGCTTCTGTTCCTTGCTCTTCGGCGCGCTGGTAACGGCAGCCGACGCGGGTGCCGCAACGCTCGCATCCTTCTGGTCATGCGTTGCAGCGGTTTCGGCGCGGTCTCCGGTGCGTTCGTGAGCGGCAAGTTGATCGCGCTTGAACAAGTAGTAGTCGTAGTCGCCTTCGTACACGGTGGCAACGCCACCTCGAACGTCGACGATCTTGCCCGCCACCGACCGGATCAGATGTCGATCGTGCGTGATGAGCACCAGCGTGCCCTGGAACTGGTGCAACGCCTGCTCGAGCATGTCTCGCGCGTCGACATCCAGGTGGTTCGTCGGCTCGTCAAGACACAGCAGCGGGGCCGGCTCGACCATCATCTTCGCCAGCGCAAGACGACAGCGCTCCCCGCCCGAGAGCACCGAGACCTTCTTGTCCACGTCATCCCCGCTGAACATGAACGTGCCGAGAAGCGAACGGATCTGCGACTGCTGCCACGACTGAGCGACCGTCTCCAGCTCCTTGTACACGGTGAGCCTGGGGTTCAGCGCTTCAAGCTGGTGCTGCGCGAAGTACGCCACCGAGACATTCACGCCCAACAAGCGCTCGCCGGCGTCGAGATCCAAGGCCCCCGCAAGCATCTTGAGCAGTGTCGACTTGCCGGCACCATTCGGTCCGACCAGTGCGACCTTGTCCCCACGATAGAGCGCAAGGTCCAGCGAGTCGTATACGACATTGTCGCCGTATGCCTTGCGGACACCGGCGAGGCGGATGACATCCTCACCAGTGCGCACAGGCTGCGGAAAGGTGAAACGCACCCGCTTGCGCTGTTCCGGCAAAACGATACGTTCCATCTTCTCGAGACGCTTGATGCGCTCTTGCGCCTGGCGAGCCTTGGTGTTCTTGTAGCGGAACCGGTCGATGAACGCCTGCATGTGCGCGATCTCGCGCTGTTGCTTGTCGTAGGCAGTGCGCAACTGCTCAAGGGCCAGCTCACGGGCCACGAGGTATTCCGGATACGAGGCCGTGAACGTCGTGAAGCGGCCCAGCTCGATCTCGGCCACATGATCGACCAGGCCCTCCATGAACGCCCGGTCGTGACTCACCAGAACCATCGCGCCTTCGTAGTTGCGAAGGAACGACTCGAGCCACACCACAGATTCCAGATCCAGGTGGTTGGTCGGCTCGTCGAGCAGCATGACTTCCGGTCTGCCGAGTAGCAGTTTGGCCAGCGCAAGACGCATGAGCCAGCCACCGGAGAATTCCTCGGCAGGTCGCTCGAGATCCGCCTCCGCAAAGCCCAGTCCTGACAGAATCGTCTTCGCGTCTGTCTCAACCGAGTAGCCTCCGGCGTGCTCGAAGCGCTCGGACACGCCGCCCCACTCGCGCAAGAAGCGGTCGCGCTCCGATTCGTCCTCGGCTTGTTCGATGAGCTGCTCGAGATCGGACATGCGCTGTTCCATCGAGCGGATCTCGTTTGCCGAAGCGAGAGTCTCCTCAAGCACCGTGCGACCGGCCATCTCGATGGCCTCCTGCTTGAGATAGCCGACCGAGACACCCTTGGCGAACCGCACCTCTCCCGAGTCTGCCGTTTGCTGCCCGGCGATCAGTTCGAGAAGTGTCGTCTTGCCGGCCCCGTTGGGCCCGACGAGCGCCCACCGCTCTCCCGCCATCACGCGCATACTGACGTCGGCGAACAACACGCGTTCGCCGTGAGTTTTCGTAAGAGTGTCCAGGGCAATAATCACAACGAGACAGTCTAGCAGGGAGGGCGTCGTGTCGGACAAGGGACGAGTGGTCATCATCGGATCGGGCGCTGCCGGAACGGCGTGCTCCCGCTCGCTGGCCACGAATGGCTGGGATGTCACTGTCGTCGACAACGGCAAAATCGGCGGGACGTGCCTGTGGCATGGCTGCCTGCCGAAGAAGGCGCTGTTCAACGCGGCTCATGCTCGGCGTCTCGAGATACGTGCCGACGAGTTCGGCCTTCCGCCCTACGACGGCTCGTTCGACTGGCAATCAGTGCTCGCATGGAAGTGGCATGCACAGGAGACCTACGCCGGCGACCAGGAGGCCGGGTTCGCCGATCGCGGCATCAGATTGGTGAAGGCGCGGGCGTCGTTCAAGGATGAGAGCACGATTCTCGCAGGTGACGAAGCGCTTCCGTTCGACCATGCCGTCATCGCAACCGGTTCGACCCCTGTCATGCCGCCGATCGACGGCATCGAGCTGGGCGACACCAGTGCAGACGCGCTCGGGTATCACGCCGTTCCCGAACGATTGCTCATCGTTGGCGGCGGGTTCATCGGCCTCGAGTTCGCCGGCATCTTCGCATCGTTCGGAAGTCGCGTCACCGTTGTCACGTCAGGTCCTCGGCCACTCGAAATGGCCGATGAGGACGCAGCAGCGGTCTGCGTTCGGCACCTGCTCCGCCTCGGCGTCGAGTTCCACACTGGATGCAGGATGGAAGGTCTGTCCGGGACCGAGGGCGCGATTCAAGCCAGGTTCACCGATGCAGACGGGGCGTTGCATGAGGGTGCGTACTCGCGCGTTCTTGTCGCGACCGGAAGACGACCGGCCGTGGCCGAGTTGGATCTGGACGCAGCCGACGTCGAGGTGGACCCGCACGCGAGAGTTGTGCACGACGCCTACCTGCGTACTTCCAACCCCAACGTGTGGGTGGCGGGTGATGCTGCGGGTGGGATGATGCAGACTCCAGTCGCATCCCTCGAGGGTCGCACGGTTGCAGTCTCGATCGACTCCGGCGTGCCTATCGCGCCCGATTGTTCCGCGATTCCGACTACGGTGTTCACCGTGCCGCCCATCGCCCAGGTGGGACTCACCGAAGCGCAGGCTCGCGATCAGGGCATCGCCTACCGAATCTCGCAGATGCCATTCCAGTTCTCGGGCGCTGCGATAGTCGAAGACGAGCGCGACGGTCTCGTGAAGTACCTGTTCGCCGAAGACGACGATCGTTTGCTCGGGGCGCACATCGCCGGCCCCACGGCTGCCGACCTCATCTACGGACCCGCCATGGCACTGCGGATGGGAGCAACCTCAGCGGACCTGCGAGCTGTTCTCGGCATTCATCCCGCGTATTCCGAGCTCCTCAACTGGGCGGCGGGGTAGCGCCGTGTGTGGTGACTCGAAGCCGTCGCCGGACGCATTCCGCCGCAACCTGCAGCAACCGATGCCGCTGGGTCGCAAGGTTCGACTCGTCGTGCGCAACAACGCGCTGAAGGTGGTGCGTCTCAAGAACTGCTGCGGGCATCCCGGCGAACCGGGCTGTTGACAGTAGGCTACGAGGCCGTGCGCCTCGCTGAGCATCTCGGACACAAGAAGAGCCCCGCGAACGGGGCTCGATGTGTGTGGTGGGCGATACTGGGATTGAACCAGTGACTTCTACCGTGTGAAGGTAGCACTCTCCCGCTGAGTTAATCGCCCTTCTTAGGTGCCGCTCGTGCCTCGGCGAACGACATTCTAGCATGTCTCGTTGCAGACAGTAGAGCGCTTTGGATGAGCACTCCGGATGGCTAGGCTTCTTTGCCGAGAATACGACGAAATGTCTCAAGGGCCAGCATCTCCGCTTCAGCAGGGCGTTCGAGAAACTGCACCGCTTCTAGGCGACCCTTCTCCCAGTCGGTTTGCTCCAACCGCTCCAGCACAGCCGCTCGCCATGTATGCACCCCAAGATCCTCACCGCCCCATCCCCCCTGGCGGAGAGCGTTGCGCAGCAACTCCAGATTCGGTTCAGGCCAAGTGGGATCGGCAAGGTACCACAGTAGGTCGTAGAGATCTCGCCCTTTCGTGTACTGCCTCATGAGTACGGCCGCCAACTTCCCGGCCATCAGCGACGCGCGGTCGTGGTGCAGAACACGAGCCACCGCGAACCGTCTGACTTCGCTGATCTCGCACACCGCTCCGGCGGGGGGATCTGTGTCAATCTCAAGTTTCACGCTCACGGTCTCATTCACATGCGACGATAGTCCCAACTCGTGAAGCAGCCCCGGGAACTTCACGAACGCCTTGTCGACGGCCGTACGCTGTGAACGGCTGGCGGCCGCCACCGCGTAGCCTTCCCGCTCGAAGGTCCGTGTGATATTCGACAGCACGCCCGAGAACTCGTACGACGAGCTGTCGCCTTCCAAGGCGAAGTCGAGGTCTTCCGAGTAGCGAGGAATGGCGTACAGGAAGCGCAGAGCAGTGCCGCCCATGAATGCAAGCGACGTCATCTGGCCGGACAGACCGATGGTCTGCAGAATACGCGCCTGCAGGTACTCACGCACCACCGAGCGGACCGAAGCCCGGGGCAGCCCTCGACACGTAGCTCTCAAGTTCAGGCTTCATGCCCGGTCTCCTCCTTCACAACAGCCGCGATGCTGTCGACCGCGCGGATAACCCGCTTGCGCCCGCATCGGGCAGCCATCGTATCGAGAGTATCCAGCCGCAGCCTATCCAGATTCTGAAGGCGGAGTTCCGTAAGGTACGCAGGGTCATCTGCGTCAGACTCCAGATAGAGCAAATCGACCAGTGCCTTTTCAGGCGTCGCCACAAAGCCATGACCGCCCTCAGGCAGTCCAACACGCTCGAAACCCCAGAACATTGAGGCCTTGACGTGCCTATACAGATACGTGCCGATCGGAGTCGTGTGCATACCTGGGCGGCCAGTCGTGACCGACGTCGTCACCGGGACGAACTCGGGGATCAGGCCAGATCGAGAGGAATGTGCAACACCTTATACTCTCCATCTCTCTCAGCTTGCGAAGGAACCCGAAGTAATCCTCAACATGCTCCAGAACATCAATAGCCATCGCAACGTCGATAATATATTTTATTATATTTCATTCCAGCACGAAATGGAGATTCTCCTTCTCCTTCCCTTTGCAGATCTCGAGGCTTGCGGTGAAATCTCGTATCCCAGAACTGAACGTCAGCACCATAGTCATCGCTCAGGCAATTCAATATCTCGCCTGCTTCACACCCAATCTCACATACCCTCGATGGCTCAACACCATTCCGCCTGAGCATCTTGTCTATTTGCCGAGCTTTCCATGGTGAATCCTCTTCGTGCCACGTTGGTTGTCGCTCAGGTATGTCCCATCCGCGTACATGGCCGCGCTCCTCATGCATCCTCCTATTTATTTTCATTTTTCTGTGCCGGTCTCGCCAAGAACGGAACTCAGACTGACATAGGATCCGACGACCAGCCGGTTGGCGATCTCATACGGGTGAACAGGTCGACGCCCCACGGCGTCCTGTCCTGCGAACGCGTACAGACCGCGTCGCAAACTTAATATTATTTTATAATAATATTTTTATTAATATAAATATAAATAATTAATATAAATTACTTTATAAAATAAACTTATACAATTTATTATAATACAAACATTAATCAATATTATATCTTACAACAAACTCAAACAAACAATTATTTATTTAACATTACTACTACTACTATCTATAAGCCCAGATTCGCACAAGCACTACTGAGACGAGGTATTCGACACGGCACTAGCCAGGCTGATCGCTCAACTGCCGGGACTACTGCTCGATCACGCTATGCGTGAGTTCGTCAACTCGACTGCAATTCGAATATACGACCGTTACACGCTAGCCTAGAGACTCCGCTGGACATGGCATTCACTACGCCAATGTCCGGAAGGCGCTGGATGTGGCAGACCCGTTGGAGCGTCTGACTAAGATCTCCTGCGATGCTCGGCAGTATGAGTGTGCCAAGCTGCGCGCTGTCTGCTATGGCCTACCTACGGCGCGCACAAGGACATCGACGGACCCGATGGGGCTGCACATCGCCTCGCGCTTGAAGTCCTCGATATCATTGACGAGGAGAGATCGACTTCGCTGCGCACTGCCGAGCGCGAGGCTGCCGCGCGATCCGCTCGGATGAGGTGGCGTTCTAGATGGCCTCATGCGTCGTCTACGCCCGCGTGAGTACCAAAGAGCAGCAAGCGGAAGGTTACTCCATTCCCGCTCAGCTCAAGGCCATACGCGCTTTCTGTAGCGAACAGGGCCTATCTCCGACGCGTGAATTCGTAGAAACCGAATCCGCCGGCCATGCGGGAAGAACCGAGTTCGGGTCTATGTGTGAATACCTGCGCGCCAATCCCGAAGTTCGCTCAGTCGTCGCACACAAGCTCGACCGGCTGTACCGCAACTTCTCCGACCAGGTGACACTCGAAGAAGAACTCGGATCCGCGCGCGGTATGTCATCGGCGACGTGCCCGAGACACCTCAAGGCGAACTGATACGCGACGTGCAACTGTCGGTATCGAAGTTCTATCTGGGCAACTTGGCCGAAGAAGTGCGCAAGGGTATGGACGAGAAGGTAGCTCAAGGCGGCTGGCCTCACGAGCGCCTGCCGCTCTCAAACAGAGGTTCCCGCTCCCTCGTCGTCGATGAGTAGATCGCACCATTGGTGCGTCACGCCTTCGAACGCTACGCAACAGGTGGGGTATCCGTCCCTGCGTTGGCGCGTGAGCTATGCGGCTTGGGTCTGACTAACACTAGCGGCAACAGACGCTGTGACCAGACCATCTACAACATGCTTCGAAACCCCTTCTACACCGGGCATATCGCCTACAAGGGGCAGGTCTATCCAGGTACACATACGCCTCTCATATCTCAAGAGCTGTTCGATGCGGTGCAATACGCCTTCGATGGCATCAAGAACAGGACAAAGGCCACCAAGCACACCTTCGCGCTTCGTGACTGGCTTACGTGTGGCGAGTGTGGCTGCAAGATCACTGCAGAGCAGCAGAGAGGGCACGTCTACTACCGCTGCACTCATGGCAAAGGCAAGGATGCCTGCGACCAAAGAACCTACACGCGCGAAGAGGCGCTGTTCGCAGAGGTCGAACGCATCTTGGGGCGTATCGAGATCACTCCCGATATCCTCGAAGCGCTGTTGGAAGACTCCCGCGCGTTGGATGCTGAAGCGGCCTCAGAATATGAGACCGAGAGGCGCTCACTCGCCGCACAGATCGACACGCTGAGCACTAAGGCCTCCCGCCTGCTTGACGGCTTCCTAGAGGGTCTGGTGCCAGCTGAGGCCTACAAGAGCAAGGCTGACCAGATCGAAGCTGAGCGCAGAGGTCTCGAACGGCGAATGCAGGGGCTTACTACTGGCGAGTTTGAGAAGACAGCGCAGGTAGAGGCCCTTGCTCGGCAGGCGGTCAACGTCACAAGCCGCTTTACCGCTGCAGATACTGAGGGGAAGCGGCGACTCCTTAGCACTCACTTGCCAACATCGCAACTTCCTGACCGCACGTGCCGTGTCCTTCCAGTACAAACGTCCCTTCCAAGTCCTCGAACAGGACTCGAAAGGGACGTTCTCGTCATTCATGGTGGGCGATACTGGGATTGAACCAGTGACTTCTACCGTGTGAAGGTAGCACTCTCCCGCTGAGTTAATCGCCCTTCTTAGGTGCCGCTCGTGCCTCGGCGAACGACATTCTAGCATGTCTTACGCAGAGCGGTAGCCCTCCGGGTGCGTTTGGTGCCAGCGCCACGCATCCGCAATCATGGTCGGCAGATCTGTGCGCTCGGGAGACCACCCGAGCACCTCGCGTGCACGTTCCGATGAGGCAACCAACGACGCCGGGTCTCCCGGCCTCCGGTCGCCGATGACGACCTCTACCTCGCGACCAGTCACCTCGGCGCACGCCTTCACGACCTCGAGGTTGGTGAAGCCCTCGCCCGAACCCAGGTTGAACACCGCCGAGTGCGCATCGAAACGGTCGTCGGAATACGCGTACTCCAACGCTAGCATGTGGGCCTTGGCAAGATCGCATACATGTATATAGTCGCGTACGCACGAGCCATCCCGAGTCGGATAGTCCCCGCCGAAGACTTCGAAACGATCCGTCCCTTGTGCCAGCGAGCCGAGAATCCTGGGCAGGATGTGCGTCTCGGGCACATGGGCCTCTCCGAGCGATCCATCCGGCCACGCTCCGGCGACGTTGAAGTAGCGGAGGCGCACCGAACGCAACCCGTGGGCCCGGGCAAACGACTCGATCATGCGCTCGAACGCAAGCTTGGTCTCACCGTAGGTGTTGATGGGTGCGGTCAGTGCGGTCTCCGGTATCGGCACGCTGTCCGGCTCGCCGTAGACCGCCGCTGTGGACGAGAACACCAGAGCCTGAATGCCGAATTCGGCCATCATCTCGAGCATGACGAGCGGCTCGGCGACGTTCGCGCTCCAATAGCGAGCGGGTTCCTTCTCGGATTCGCCAACCTCGATCAGACCGGCGCAGTGGAGCACGGCATCGATGCCCTCAAGCGCATCGCGCACCGCTGCCCTGTCGCCGACTGAGCCTTCAACGAAGCGTGCACGCTCGTCCACAGCTTCCCGATGTCCATGCTCGAGCGAGTCCAGAACGGTCACTGCGTGGCCCGCATCGAGCAGGACGCGCGTGGTGATGGATCCTATGTAGCCTGCTCCTCCTGTGACGAGGATGTTCATGCGTGCTCCAGGTTCGCTAGCAAAGAATCGCCTAGTATTGATGCTGATAGTCACACTCGACTAGAGGGGCTGGACTCCTCTGCCGATTGCTCTGACGATTCTATCTGACACGGCGCGGTCCCACCGCTTCGGTGTCACCCAACCGCGTTTGGACCCCATGGCTTCATGCACCGCCTGCACAATTGCCTGTGCAGAGCCTCCAGCGAGCCGGTTCGCCGCAACGTCGAGGGTCGCTCCGTGCTCGGTGTGATCCCGCCATGTCACGCACGGGGTGCCGACCATGCACGCCTCCTCTTGGACCCCACCTGAATCCGTGATTACAGCCGCAGCTCCACGCTCGAGAGCGAGCATGTCCAGGTATGCCATCGGTTCGAGGCACGTCCAGGTCACCGGCTTTGAAACGCCGAAGGACTCCAGGGCCTCGCATACGTCCTGCCCGTCGGGGAACAGAACGGGTCTCCCAACCACCTCCGTGGCCTCCACGAGCGCGCGCATTCGAGCAGGGTCAGAGATGTTCTCGTAGTGATGCACCGACAGAAGCAGGTATTCACCCGAAGCCTCGCCGTATCGAGCCACCGCGTCACTGGCCTTGATGTTGTCGAGGTGTCGCAGGACCGATTCAGCCATCATGCTGCCGACAAAATGAACTCTCTTCTCGGAAACGCCCTCTTTCAGAAGGTTCAGAACAGCTTCTTCGGTGGGCACGAGATGCAGCGATGCCATCCTCGACAGGAGCACACGATTGACTTCGCCCGGACACGACATGATTCCGCACCGAAGCCCCGCTTCCAGATGAATCACAGGAATCCCAAGCTTCGACGCAGCAAGCGCGGTGGCGAGCGTCGGATTCACATCCCCGATGGCAAGTACGGCGTCCGGCAGTTGCTCGGCGAACAGCCCCTCTAGCGAAACGAGCGCCCGTCCCGTCTCTCTCGCGTCCGTCTCCTCACCCACATCAAGAAACCATTTCGGGGTAGGGACCTCCACGCCGTGGAACGAGAGCGTCCCGGCCGGGTCCGAGTCACGGTGTGCGCGACGTGAGCCCGTGAACACGATGTCCACGTCATGTCCGGCGGCGGACAATCGCGGGATCACCGGGGCAACCTTCACGAAGTTCGGACGCGCGCCGATAACGACAATCACCCTCATGGCGCCACCCCCTTCGTCAGCACCGACCAGTCTCTAGGGTGTACCCAATCACAACAACGTCAATACGCGCCTCGTGCGAACAGAACCGCGGGCACGGTTCGCAGCAACAGTGCCATGTCGAGCGCTACCGACCAATTCTCGATGTAGAACAGATCAAGCCTCACCATCTCGTCAAACGTGAGACTCGAGCGACCAGATACTTGCCAGAGACCTGTCATGCCAGGGACCGTCTCCAGCCGCCGCCAATCCCTCTGGCTGTACTCGGCGACTTCACGCGGCAGCGGCGGTCGAGGACCCACCAGGCTCATTTCGCCCTTCAGCACGTTGATGAGCTGGGGAAACTCATCAACAGAGAACTTGCGCATCCACCTGCCGATTGCCGTAATGCGCGGATCGTCTTGCATCTTGAATAGCGGTCCTGATGCTTCATTCTCGGCCACGAGATCCGCCAGACGCGCATCGGCGTCGGCAACCATCGAGCGGAACTTCAGCATGCCGAAGGGTTGGCCACCACGCCCCACGCGTTCCTGAGAGTAGAAGACGGGTCCCCGACTTGTTGTCTTGATCAGCACCACGACAACCAACCAGATCAGCATGCCACCAACGACTAGCGCCGTGGCTACAACCAGGTCGAACGCGCGCTTGATGACCCGGTTCGTTCTCGACAGACTCAGGCCGCGCACCGTGATCAGCGGGACTCCGCCCACCTCCCGGACGAGCACGCGAGTCGTCAGCACCTCGAAAAGTCCTGAGGAGATGTTCACGTCCAGATCGGTCTCCCGCAGCTCGGCGATCATGCGAGCCAGTACGTCGTGATCGAACGCCGAGGACGCGATGATCACCGTGTCGATCGCGTACGCCTCCACGATCTCAGTAAGCTCACGTGCGCTGCCCAGACATGGGATTTCGTGTGCGCAGAAATCGAGCGCAAGGCGCTCGGCCTGAGACGACGCCAGACAACCGACAGGCTCGAGACCCTCCGCACGAGACGACCGCAGGATGCGGATGATCGCTGCCGCCTCGGTGTTCGAGCCGACCACGAGTGTGGGGCGCAAATCGATTCCTCGCGCATGCCTGCGAGCTGAAACGACTCTCACTAGCGCTCTCCCTGCCGACACGAAGAAGAGCGCGAGCGCCCACGCAAGCACGGTCCACGCGCGCGAGAGCCCTGCAAGTTTCAGCCCGTAGGTGAGCAGGATGAAGGCGACTACCCCCAGCGACAAGGCCTTGGCGACTCGCGAGAACTCCCCGCTGCCCCAGGAGAGACGTTGCGGGTCATAGAGCCCCTCGCCCCACAAGAAGAGTATCCAGATGGGCACGAAGAGTAGTCCCAGCTGCCAGAACGCCACGTGGACGTCAGGATTCTCGAATCCGACGGGGGCGTTCAGTGCGCCGAAGCGGACGTACGTCGCACACACGGCCGCGGCGGCAATAGAGACGGTATCTGCAGCCAGAAGGACCGCTCGCGTTCGTCTCTTGCGCTCACCTCTGATTGGGCCATGCACCGGATCTCGAGGACTAGCTCCCTCAACACCCATCGATACCCGGCTCCTCCTTGCTGCGCCCGTCAACCGCGGCTCCCATTGTGCTGACCGAGAGTATACGCGAATCACCTGGCGAGATACGCCTGTTTACGGCTTCTTCAGCTGTGCGCGATATCACAGCTTGTGCTCAAGCACGGGGGCATCTCGGTCGAAACACTATGTGGGTGCGCGTTTCGCGCGTCCAGTACTGCATGGGGCAGAATCGGCCGCCCGGCGAAGGGCGGCAGCGGAGGTGGAACTGGTGTCACAACGAACAGGACGCAGGTCGACGACCACGCGAGTGGTTGCTTCCCTAGCCCTCGCGCTCATCGTCATTCTTGGGCTGCCACAGCTCGCACCTGCAGCAGGACCCTCTCCGCTCGATCAGTACGATTTCCGCTACACGATCACAGATTCAGTCTCGCCGGACTCGATAGCGCTCACTTCGGACGCTCTCTATGACGGCGATTGGTACACCAGCTCGATCTGGAAGTTCCCACTGGACTCCTATCCCCTACCTGCAACTGCAACTCAGCAGTGGGGTAGTGACGGTTCGGGCACGAACCCCCCACAGTTCTCGGGACCACCCACCGGCCTCGACATTGATTCCGACGGTCGAATCATCGCTACCGATGAAGGCAACGACCGAGTCATGATCCTCAACTCCGACGGTTCTTTCGCGACGGTCATTGGTGCATATGGATCAGGTGACCAGCAGTTCATCGATCCAATGGATGTAGCCATTGGATCGAACGATTTCATCTTCGTCAGTGATACCGGTAACTCCCGCATCGCCAAACTGTACGCCGCCGGAGGATGGGCCGGATCCTGGACCCTGCCCAATCCAGACCCTAATCCAGACCCTGAACAGAGAACCGTTCCTGCACCTGACGGCATTGCATGGGATTCCATCACAGAGACCCTCTGGGTAGTAGATAGCGGTCTCTACTCCCGGCTGTATCAGTACTCGGCTACCGGTGCCCTTCTCAAGACCATCGCGACTTTCGACGGTGGACACACGTTCCAGAACGCCAGAGGCGTCGCGGTAGGATCAGACGGAACCGTCTACGTCGCCGACACGGGCAAGAATCGAGTGGTTGTGTTTCGGGCCGATGGAAGATACGTCCAGACCATCGACTCTCCATCCAATGAGGACGAGTCGTTCGGCTTGCCTCAAGATATCGAGTGCGCCGCAGACGGTACTCTATACGTCAGCGACTATGTGAACGATCGAATCCAGGTGTTTGACTACACGCGTGACACGAGCGACGTTGTCGCGCCAAGCACGACCTCCAACATCCCGACCCCTTGGGTCAAAGCTCCCTTCGAGGTCATTCTGACTGCGACAGATGCTGTGATGGTCGATATGACCTACTACTCACTGGATGAATCCACACCCACCTTGCCTTACGACACAGACGATCACTTCTCCGTGTCCACCGAGGGAACCACCACGGTCAAGTACTACTCGGAGGACGCTGCGGGAAACGAGGAGACGATCCGGTCAAACACCCTGCGGGTTGACGGGACGCCCCCGGAGACGACGGACGACCACGCACCGGTCTACATTGCATCGGCAGCGATCAGACTTGACGCTGTCGACTCGCTCTCGGGCGTGGCGTACACCCGGTACTCGCTGGATGGAGGCATCTGGACCACCTACAACAAGGACTACCCGATTGCGGTCTCGGGCAACACGACACACACCCTCAACTACTATTCGACCGATGTCGTCGGCAACGCGGAGCCTCAGCTCACTGAGCCGATTCAGTTCCGCATCGTGCCGTTCGACAATGATCCCCCCATCACAGTCTCGAACATCTCAAGCACTGCGTGGCGCACGAGCCCGATCGATGTGACCCTCACCGCCACAGACTTCACAACCTACGTCGTGGCAACCTACTACTCTCTGGATGGGAGCTACCCGACGGTGCCCTACACCGGGTCGTTCCCCATCGACTGGGAAGGCACCACCCCCGTCAAGTTCTACTCCGTGGATTCACAGAACAACACCGAAACCGTCAATACCAAGACGGTGAACATTGACTTCACCAAGCCCACAACCACAGCTGATGCGTTGCCCAGCTACGTCTCAAGCGCCACCATCACGCTGACAGCAACGGACACGGTATCGGGTGTTGCCTCCACTCAGTACAAGATCGGCACAAACGACTGGGCCACAGGAACCACAATTACGATAACGGAACCTGGCCAGTGGGACCTTTGGTACAAGTCGACGGATGTGGCCGGGAACTCAGAGACAGCACACTACACGCAGATCTTAGTCCTGGCTCCGGACAACGACCCCCCTAGCACGACTTCGAATGTCCCAACCGGCTGGACAAAGGGCCCCTTCACCGTGCGGCTGAATACGTTCGACGCGGTGTCCGGAGTTGCCGAGACGTTCTACTCCGTCAATGGAACCGCGACAACCGTCACCTACTCTCAAGAAGAGACTCAGACGTCCTACGTGATCGAATTCATACTCGAGGACCAGGGCGAGTACGCAATCGAATACTACTCGACGGACTTCCGGGGAAACGTCTCGGAACCGACGACAACGACGCTCCGCCTAGACAATGCGCCTCCAGTGACAACTGACAATCACAAGCCGCAGTACACCGAGACTGCGACGATTGGCTTCACGGCAACCGACAACCTCTCGGGCGTTTCGTCCACGACCTACCGTCTGGACCAGAATGTCAACTGGTATACGGCGCAGTCGGTCACCGTGAATACCTACGGAGATCACACGCTCTACTATCGATCGACGGACAGTGCGGGCAACGTCGAATCTACACATGAAATCACGTTCACTGTGATACCGCCCGACACCGAGCCACCCGTCACGACCTCCGATATTCCGGACACGTGGATGAAAGACCCCGTCACGGTGACGCTGACGGCGACTGACACCGTCTCTGACATCCTGAACATCTGGTACTCGACCGACGGTGGCGATCCCGACACCGTCTACACGGTGCCGTTCGAGATATCCGCCGAGGGAACGACCACGGTCAAGTACTACGCCAAGGACACACGGGACAACTTGGAAGACACGAATACCGAGTACGTGCAAATCGACGAGACACCACCCGTCACGACGACGAGCAACACGGATGGAGACACATACCAAGGAGAGGCCTTCATCCAGCTGACCCCCACCGATTCATTCTCCGGCGTCGCGGACACATATTGGAGGCTGAACGATGGTCCATGGCAGACCGGGACAGTAGCGTATGCTCCCTGGTCGTGGCGTGAGTACACGCTCGAATACTACTCAGTCGATGAGGTCGGCAATACCGAAGACCATCAAATCCACGACATTCCGAATCAGATTCTGGTCCACCAACTA
Source organism: uncultured Actinomycetota bacterium (assembly GCA_963790405.1). Taxonomy (GTDB): domain Bacteria; phylum Actinomycetota; class Coriobacteriia; order Anaerosomatales; family JAGXFU01; genus JBGSMX01. Next base: position 36,290 of record CAWBOJ010000008.1, on the reverse strand, counting down.
CCAGCAAGATCATGCCAACGTGGTGCTCAAGAATGGCTGGACAACGGAGTCCGGCGGAAGTGGAAACTCTTGGGCCTGGGCCGACGAGGAAGATCATCAGGCACACGTCTACTTCAACGGCGAGCGCATTCAGTGGTACGGCGAGCTCGGGCGCGGGTTCGGCAAGGCGGATGTCTACCTTGACGGCGTCTACAAGACGACGGTGGACATGTACTCCTCGGCAAGCCAGTACGACAAGCAGCTCTGGGATTCGGGCTACATCGACTACGGCTATCACTACCTGCTAATCGAGTGGACTGGTGAGAAGAACACGTCTGCGACGGGGACTCGCATCTCTGTGGACCGATTCACCATTGATGGCGTTATCGCGCAGGTGCCTGACACAGTCGCACCGGTCACGACCTGCGACGCACCGACAGGCTGGGTCAACTACAGCGTCTTGGTCGGGCTCGTGCTCGTACGACGCGACGACTGGTGTGGCTGGCACGTACTACACGGTCGGTGGATCGACTCCAGATCCGCTCAACCCGGCGCATCTGTATAGCGGGCCGTTCCTCATCACCGGCGAGGGCTCCAACACGCTGAAGTACTTCTCGAAAGACGTGCGTGGGAACAGCGAGACCGTGAAGAGCCAGGCGGTGCGGATCGACAAGACGCGCGCCGGTGACGACGAGTAACGCGGTATCGAGCTACATCGGCGGCGGCAGACGATCACGCTCACGCCCTCCGACCCGCTCTCGGGTGTGGCTATCACCGAGTGGAGCCTCGACGGTAGAGACGTGGACCACCGGCACGGCCGTCACGTGCCGATCGACGCCGGACCCACACGCTTGAGTACTACTCGACCGACACACGCCGGCAACGTCGAAGGCACGAAGTCGGTTCAGTTTGCCGTGCTCGAACGCTACGACGACTCAGACGAGACTGATCCGTTCTGGACCGGGCTCGTGGTGCACCGGCACTCGATCACAGCTGTCTACGGCGGTTCGTACAGCTACGCGCAGTTCAACCCAGCCACGGTCGACTACGTCTGTTCACCGGCACCGGGTTCGACTCTGATCGCCGTTCATGCTTCCAAGCTACGGCATCGCCCAGGTCACCCTCGACGGCGGCACCGCGCGATCGCGTCGACCTGTACCGGTGCTTCTCGCACCCTTTCAGAGCGTGAGCTACTCGAGCACGCGAGCTTGCCGACACGGACCCACACCGTCGAGCGTATGGCGCGTCGGATCGAGACCACATCCGGCTCGGCCGCCAACGTGAGCATCGATGCGATCGATGTGGTCGGTACGCTGGTAGCCGACACGACGCCACGCCGTCACCACTGACGATGTCGACCCGGCCTGGCGCAGCGGACCCGTGCACGTCACGCTCACCAGCGATGACACGCTGTCCGGCGTGGAGGCGACCTACTACCGCATCGACGGCGGCGACGAGGTCGCTCTACACCGAGCACCGTCGAGGTATAGCGCCGAGGGCACCACCACGATCGAGTACTACTCGGTCGACGTGGTGGGCAACACCGAGAGACGCCAACACCGCGACCGTGCGCATCGACGACACGGCGCCGGTGACCAGCGACGACGCGCCGACCGACTGGGTCAACGGACCGGTCGACGTGACGCTCGATCCCGCGATGACACGCTGTCCGGCGTGGAGGCCACCTACTACCGCATCGACGGCGGCGACCGGCGCTCTACGACCGCACCGTTCGAGATAAGCGCCGAGGGCACCACCACGATCGAGTACTACTCGGTCGACGTGGTGGGCAACACCGAGGCACGCCGAACACCGCGACTCGTGCGCATCGACGACACGGCGCCGGTGACGCAGTGACGACGCACCCGACGGACTGGGTCAACGGTCCGGTCGACGTCACGCTCGATCCAGCGATGACGCGCTCTCCGGTGTCGAGCAGCACCTACTACGCCATCGACGGCGGCGAGCCGGCGCTCTACGACCGGCCCGTTCGAGGTATCCGCCGAGGGCACCACCACGATCGAGTACTACTCGGTCGACGTGGTGGGCAACACCGAAGCGCCGAACACCGCGACTCGTGCGCATCGACGACACGGCGCCGGTGACCAGTGACGACGCACCTGACGGACTGGGTCAACGGTCCGGTCGACGGTCACGCTCATCCAGCGATGACGCGCTGTCCGGTGTCGAGCACCTACTACGCCATCGACGGCGGCGAGCCGGTCGCTCTACGACCGGCCCGTTCGAGATCATCGGCGAAGGCACCACCACGATCGAGTACTACTCGGTCGACGTGGTGGGCAACACCGAAGACGCCAACACCGCGACTCGTGCGCATCGACGACACGGCGCCGGTGACGCAGTGACGACGCACCGACGAGCCTGGGTCAACGGACCGGTCGACGTGACGCTCGACCAGCGATGACGCGCTGTCCGGCGTGGAGCCACCTACTACGCCATCGACGGCGGCGACGACGGTCGCCTACGCCAAGGCCCGTTCGAGGTATCGCGCGAAGGCACCACCACGATCGAGTACTACTCGGTCGACGTGGTGGGCAACACCGAAGCAGCGCCAACACCGCGACTCGTGCGCATCGACGACACGGCGCCGGTGACCAGCGACGACGCACCGCACGGACTGGGTCAACGGACCGGTCGACGTCACGCTCGACTCCGCGATGACACGCTGTCCGGCGTGGATGAGACCTACTACCGCATCGACGGCGGCGACGCCGGTCGCTCTACGACCGGCACCGTTCGAGGTATCGCGCGAAGGCACCACCACGATCGAGTACTACTCGGTCGACGTGGTGGGCAACATCGAAGCAGCGCCAACACCGCGACTCGTGCGCATCGACGACACGGCGCCGGTGACCAGCGACGACGCACCGACCGAGCTGGGTCAACGGACCGGTCGACGGTGACGCTCACCAGCGATGACACGCTGTCCGGCGTCGATGCACACCTACTACGCCATCGACGGCGGCGACGCGGTCGCTCTACGACCGAGCCCGTCGAGATAATCGGCGAAGGCACCACCACGATCGAGTACTACTCGGTCGACGTGGTGGGCAACGCCGAAGCAGCCGAACACCGCGACTCGTGCGCATCGACGACACGGCGCCGGTGACCAGCGACGACGCACCCGACCGAGCTGGGTCAACGGACCGGTCGACGTGACGCTCACCACGCGAGACGCGCTGTCCGGCGTGGAGGTATCACCTACTACGCCATCGACGGCGGCGAGCCGGTCGCCTACGACCGGCACCGTCGAGGTAATCGGCGAAGGCACCACCACGATCGAGTACTACTCGGTCGACGTGGTCGGCAACACCGAGAGCGCCAACACCGCGACTCGTGCGCATCGACGACACGGCGCCGGTGACCAGCGACGACGCACCCGACCGGGCTGGGTCAACGGACCGGTCGACGTGACGCTCACCGCATGACACGCTGTCCGGCGTGGAGGTATCACCTACTACGCCATCGACGGCGGCGACGGGTCGCTCTACACCGGCACCGTTCGAGGTAAGCGCCGAGGGCACCACCACGATCGAGTACTACTCGGTCGACGTGGTGGGCAACGCCGAGAGCGCCAACACCGCGACTCGTGAGCATCGACGACACGGCGCCGGTGACCAGCGACGACGCACCGACGGCCTGGGTCAACGGACCGGTCGACGTGACGCTCACCGCAGACACGCTGTCCGGCGTGGAGGCAGCACCTACTACGCCATCGACGGCGGCGACGAGGTCGCTCTACGACCGGCACCGTTCGAGGTAACCGCCGAGGGCACCACCACGATCGAGTACTACTCGGTCGACGTGGTGGGCAACGCGGAGAGTGCCAACACCGCGACCGTGCGCATCGACGACACGGCGCCGGTGAGCAGCGACGACGCACCGACCGAGTGGGTCAACGGACCGGTCGACGTGACGCTCACCAGCGATGACACGCTGTCGGGCGTGGAGGTATCACCTACTCGCATCGACGGCGGCGACGAGGTCGCCTACACCGAGCCCGTCACGATAAGCGCCGAAGGCACCACCACGATCGAGTACCGTGCGACCGACCTGGCCGGTAACGTGGAGCAGTGGAACACCGCGACCGTGCGCATCGACAAGACCGCGGCTGTGACGGCCAGTGAGTCGGCGAGCAGCTCGTGGGCGGCGGGCAGACCATCACACTCACGCCCTCCGACACGCTGTCGGGCGTGGTCTACGACCATGTCGAGCCTGGACGGAGACACGTCGAGCGCGGGAACAGCCGTCACGGTGCCGACAGACGCAGGAACCTACACGCTCGAGTACTACTCGACCGACAACGCAGGCAATGTCGAAGGCACGAAGTCGATTCAGTTTGCCGTGCTCGAACGCTATGACGACTCAGACGAACTGATCCTTTGGACCGGCTCGTGGGGCACCGCATCGATCACAGGTGTCTACGACGGTTCGATACACTACGCGCAGTTCAACCCAGCCACGATGACTACTCTGTTCAAAGGCACCGGGTTCGATCTGATCTCGTTCATGTCTTCCAAGTACGGTCTCGCCCAGGTGAGCATCGACGGCGGACCGGCGATCGACGTCGACATGTACCGGGCTTCTGCGACCCTTTCAGACGTGAGCTACTCGGTACGCGAGCTTGCCGACACGACCCACACCGTCGAGGTATGGCGCGTCGGTGGGATCAGCATCCGGCACCGGCCGCCAACGTGAGCATCGATGCGATCGATGTGGTGGGTACGCTGGTAGCCGACACGACGCCACCCGTCACCACTGACGATGTCGATTCGGCGTGGCGCAGCACCAATGCACTCGTGACGCTCACCAGCGATGACACGCTGTCGGGCGTGGCAGGTATCACCTACCGCATCGACGGCGGCGACGAGGTCGCCTACACCGAGCCCGTCACGATAAGCGCCGAAGGCACCACCACGATCGAGTACCGTGCGACCGACCTGGCCGGTAACGTGGAGCAGTGGAACACCGCGACCGTGCGCATCGACAAGACCGCGGCTGTGAGCAGCGACACTGCACCGACCGAGTGGGTCAACGGACCGGTCGACGTGACGCTCACCAGCGATGACACGCTGTCGGGCGTGGCAGGTATCACCTACCGCATCGACGGCGGCGACGAGGTCGCCTACACCGAGCCCGTCACGATAAGCGCCGAAGGCACCACCACGATCGAGTACCGTGCGACCGACCTGGCCGGTAACGTGGAGCAGTGGAACACCGCGACCGTGCGCATCGACAAGACCGCGGCTGTGAGCAGCGACACCGCACCGACCGAGTGGGTCAACGGACCGGTCGACGTGACGCTCACCAGCGATGACACGCTGTCGGGCGTGGCAGGTATCACCTACCGCATCGACGGCGGCGACGAGGTCGCCTACACCGAGCCCGTCACGATAAGCGCCGAAGGCACCACCACGATCGAGTACCGTGCGACCGACCTGGCCGGTAACGTGGAGCAGTGGAACGCCGCGACCGTGCGCATCGACAAGACCGCGGCTGTGACGGCCAGTGAGTCGGCGAGCAGCTACGTGGGCGGCGGGCAGACCATCACACTCACGCCCTCCGACACGCTGTCGGGCGTGGTCTCGACCATGTGGAGCCTGGACGGAGACACGTGGAGCGCGGGAACAGCCGTCACGGTGCCGACAGACGCAGGAACCTACACGCTCGAGTACTACTCGACCGACAACGCAGGCAATGTCGAAGGCACGAAGTCGATTCAGTTTGCCGTGCTCGAACGCTATGACGACTCAGACGAACTGATCCTTTGGACCGGCTCGTGGGGCACCGCATCGATCACAGGTGTCTACGACGGTTCGATACACTACGCGCAGTTCAACCCAGCCACGATGACTACTCTGTTCAAAGGCACCGGGTTCGATCTGATCTCGTTCATGTCTTCCAAGTACGGTCTCGCCCAGGTGAGCATCGACGGCGGACCGGCGATCGACGTCGACATGTACCGGGCTTCTGCGACCCTTTCAGACGTGAGCTACTCGGTGCGCGAGCTTGCCGACACGACCCACACCGTCGAGGTATGGCGCGTCGGTGAGATCACATCCGGCACGGCCGCCAACGTGAGCATCGATGCGATCGATGTGGTGGGTACGCTGGTAGCCGACACGACGCCACCCGTCACCACTGACGATGTCGATTCGGCGTGGCGCAGCACCAATGCACTCGTGACGCTCACCAGCGATGACACGCTGTCGGGCGTGGCAGGTATCACCTACCGCATCGACGGCGGCGACGAGGTCGCCTACACCGAGCCCGTCACGATAAGCGCCGAAGGCACCACCACGATCGAGTACCGTGCGACCGACCTGGCCGGTAACGTGGAGCAGTGGAACACCGCGACCGTGCGCATCGACAAGACCGCGGCTGTGAGCAGCGACACCGCACCGACCGAGTGGGTCAACGGACCGGTCGACGTGACGCTCACCAGCGATGACACGCTGTCGGGCGTGGCAGGTATCACCTACCGCATCGACGGCGGCGACGAGGTCGCCTACACCGAGCCCGTCACGATAAGCGCCGAAGGCACCACCACGATCGAGTACCGTGCGACCGACCTGGCCGGTAACGTGGAGCAGTGGAACACCGCGACCGTGCGCATCGACAAGACCGCGGCTGTGACGGCCAGTGAGTCGGCGAGCAGCTACGTGGGCGGCGGGCAGACCATCACACTCACGCCCTCCGACACGCTGTCGGGCGTGGTCTCGACCATGTGGAGCCTGGACGGAGACACGTGGAGCGCGGGAACAGCCGTCACGGTGCCGACAGACGCAGGAACCTACACGCTCGAGTACTACTCGACCGACAACGCAGGCAATGTCGAAGGCACGAAGTCGATTCAGTTTGCCGTGCTCGAACGCTATGACGACTCAGACGAACTGATCCTTTGGACCGGCTCGTGGGGCACCGCATCGATCACAGGTGTCTACGACGGTTCGATACACTACGCGCAGTTCAACCCAGCCACGATGACTACTCTGTTCAAAGGCACCGGGTTCGATCTGATCTCGTTCATGTCTTCCAAGTACGGTCTCGCCCAGGTGAGCATCGACGGCGGACCGGCGATCGACGTCGACATGTACCGGGCTTCTGCGACCCTTTCAGACGTGAGCTACTCGGTACGCGAGCTTGCCGACACGACCCACACCGTCGAGGTATGGCGCGTCGGTGAGATCACATCCGGCACGGCCGCCAACGTGAGCATCGATGCGATCGATGTGGTGGGTACGCTGGTAGCCGACACGACGCCACCCGTCACCACTGACGATGTCGATTCCACCTACACAGAAAGCGCCCGCATCCAACTAACGACTACTGACGACATCGCCACCGGCACGTCAACTGTGTGGAGACTTGACGGAGGACCCTGGGTTTCAGGCAACGTGATTCTGGTCTCCGGCATCGGATCACACACCCTCGACTACTACTCAACGGATATCGTGGGCAACGTAGAACAGACTCACTCCGTGTCCTTTGACGTGATAAATCGCTACGATGACACTGACGAACTGATCACGTGGACCGGCGCCTGGGGTTCCGCGTCGATCAGCGGGTGTCTACGACGGTTCGATTCACTACGCCATGTCCAGCCCCGCATCAGCCACGTTCGCCTTCCACGGGACCGGGTTCGATCTGATCTCGTTCATGTCTTCCAAGTACGGTCTCGCCCAGGTGAGCATCGACGGCGGACCGGCGATCGATGTCGACATGTACCGGGCTTCTGCGACCCTTTCAGACGTGAGCTACTCGGTACGTGAGCTTGCCGACACGACCCACACCGTCGAGGTATGGCGCGTCGGTGAGATCACATCCGGCACGGCCGCCAACGTGAGCATCGATGCGATCGATGTGGTGGGTACGCTGGTACTGGCACGCGACACGGCGGCGCCTACAACGACGAGCGATGTCAAGCCAACCTACCCTGGCAGCGCGACAGTGACGCTCAGTCCCAGCGATGCTGAGTCCGGCGTAGCCTTCACGAAATGGTCCCTCGACGGTGGCGCATGGACCACAGGTACCACAGTCAACACCTCTGCGCTCGGCACACCACATACTTGAGTTCTACTCGGTCGATGCAGCCGGCAACGTAGAACAGACTCACTCCGTGTCCTTTGACGTGATGAATCGCTACGATGACACTGACGAACTGATCACGTGGTCCGGCGCCTGGGGTTCCGCGTCGATCACGGGTGTCTACGACGGTTCGATTCACTACGCCATGTCCAGCCCCGCATCAGCCACGTTCGCCTTCCACGGGACCGGGTTCGATCTGATCTCGTTCATGTCTTCCAAGTACGGTCTCGCCCAGGTGAGCATCGACGGCGGACCGGCGATCGATGTCGACATGTACCGGGCTTCTGCGACCCTTTCAGACGTGAGCTACTCGGTACGTGAGCTTGCCGACACGACCCACACCGTCGAGGTATGGCGCGTCGGTGAGATCACATCCGGCACGGCCGCCAACGTGAGCATCGATGCGATCGATGTGGTGGGTACGCTGGTGAACGACGCAGAAGCACCAACCATAAATCGCTACGATGACACTGACGAACTGATCACGTGGACCGGCGCCTGGGGTTCCGCGTCGATCACGGGTGTCTACGACGGTTCGATTCACTACGCCATGTCCAGCCCCGCATCGGCCACGTTCGCCTTCCACGGGACCGGGTTCGATGATCTCGTTCATGTCTTCCAAGTACGGTCTCGCCCAGGTGAGCATCGACGGCGGACCGGCGATCGATGTCGACATGTACCGGGCTTCTGCGACCCTTTCAGACGTGAGCTACTCGGTACGTGAGCTTGCCGACACGACCCACACCGTCGAGGTATGGCGCGTCGGTCGATCGCATCCGGCACGGCCGCCAACGTGAGCATCGATGCGATCGATGTGGTGGGTACGCTGGTACTGGCACGCGACACGGCGGCGCCTACAACGACGAGCGATGTCAAGCCAACCTACCCTGGCAGCGCGACAGTGACGCTCAGTCCAGCGATGCTGAGTCCGGCGTAGCCTTCGCGAAATGGTCCCTCGACGGTGGCGCATGGACCACAGGTACCACAGTCAACACCTCTGCGCTCGGCACCCACATACTTGAGTTCTACTCGGTCGATGCAGCCGGCAACGTAGAACAGACTCACTCCGTGTCCTTTGACGTGATGAATCGCTACGATGACACTGACGAACTGATCACGTGGTCCGGCGCCTGGGGTTCCGCGTCGATCACGGGTGTCTACGACGGTTCGATTCACTACGCCATGTCCAGCCCCGCATCGGCCACGTTCGCCTTCCACGGGACCGGGTTCGATCTGATCTCGTTCATGTCTTCCAAGTACGGTCTCGCCCAGGTGAGCATCGACGGCGGACCGGCGATCGATGTCGACATGTACCGGGCTTCTGCGACCCTTTCAGACGTGAGCTACTCGGTACGTGAGCTTGCCGACACGACCCACACCGTCGAGGTATGGCGCATCAGTGCGATCACATCCGGCACGGCCGCCAACGTGAGCATCGATGCGATCGATGTGGTGGGTACGCTGGTGAACGACGCAGAAGCACCAACCATAAATCGCTACGATGACACTGACGAACTGATCGCGTGGACCGGCGCCTGGGGTTCCGCGTCGATCACGGGTGTCTACGACGGTTCGATTCACTACGCCATGTCCAGCCCCGCATCGGCCACGTTCGCCTTCCACGGGACCGGGTTCGATCTGATCTCGTTCATGTCTTCCAAGTACGGTCTCGCCCAGGTGAGCATCGACGGCGGACCGGCGATCGATGTCGACATGTACCGGGCTTCTGCGACCCTTTCAGACGTGAGCTACTCGGTACGTGAGCTTGCCGACACGACCCACACCGTCGAGGTATGGCGCGTCGGTGAGATCGCATCCGGCACGGCCGCCAACGTGAGCATCGATGCGATCGATGTGGTGGGTACGCTGGTACTGGCACGCGACACGGCGGCGCCTACAACGACGAGCGATGTCAAGCCAACCTACCCTGGCAGCGCGACAGTGACGCTCAGTCCCAGCGATGCTGAGTCCGGCGTAGCCTTCACGAAATGGTCCCTCGACGGTGGCGCATGGACCACAGGTACCACAGTCAACACCTCTGCGCTCGGCACCCACATACTTGAGTTCTACTCGGTCGATGCAGCCGGCAACGTAGAACAGACTCACTCCGTGTCCTTTGACGTGATGAATCGCTACGATGACACTGACGAACTGATCACGTGGTCCGGCGCCTGGGGTTCCGCGTCGATCACGGGTGTCTACGACGGTTCGATTCACTACGCCATGTCCAGCCCCGCATCGGCCACGTTCGCCTTCCACGGGACCGGGTTCGATCTGATCTCGTTCATGTCTTCCAAGTACGGTCTCGCCCAGGTGAGCATCGACGGCGGACCGGCGATCGATGTCGACATGTACCGGGCTTCTGCGACCCTTTCAGACGTGAGCTACTCGGTACGTGAGCTTGCCGACACGACCCACACCGTCGAGGTATGGCGCGTCGGTGAGATCGCATCCGGCACGGCCGCCAACGTGAGCATCGATGCGATCGATGTGGTGGGTACGCTGGTGAACGACATTTCCAACTGAATGCCGTCAGCAAGCTTCGGAGGCAATCAGGGACAACGGAGGACTCCGCCCACTAGAACTCTGAGTCTGTGCGTATCCAGAATTGGAGCGATTGAGCGACACGAGCAGTTGCCACGCTCCGCGGAAACTGCAGTTGTGGCGAACATCGGCCACTATGGGCTGGGGGCGGGTCGGTCAACGTGATTTACTCGTTCGACTGCTCCGCGCCGGCGACCAACAGTGCAATGTCGGCTGGAAGCCGCCTCTTTTCGTCTACATTGAGTCGATGTTTCGGGCTGCACTCCATACAACCCGAACAACCGTGGGGACACCCACCTCAAGACCAAACAGTTCCCGCCTTGGCGTTCGGAGAACCGTACACTCGTCAGTCCGCTTCGGGCACTAGCGCAAATCGCGTGATCGACCGAACAGTCTCCGACGCCATTGCGCTCTGCTCGGCCGCAAGCTGGCTGCCGGCACACACCGCTATGGTCGTCCTTCCGACAGTGTCTAGCGTATTCGTCCGGGTGTGCCCTGTGTGAACGATTCGAAAACCAAGCGAGACCAGCAGCCGCTCGAATTCGCCGGCCTCCCACTCGCGAACGTGGCTACGATTCTGTGGCGGACCGAGATGATCGGGGCCACGCGTCAGGAGCCTGTCTGGAGTTGACAAAACGGCGATACTCGCAGTCTCCAGCATTGAGTGAATGCGCTTGAGTAGTCGAACGGGATGCTGAAGGTGCTCGACGACGTCTGAACTCACAATCACAGCGCCACGCAGCGAGTTCACTGGGATCTCCAGGGCGTCTTCCGACTCGAGGTTGGCCTCAAGCCAGATAGCGTGGGGGTACTCTGAGCGACATGCCTCCAGATTCGAACCGTAGTCGACTCCAATAACATTCCGTATTCCCGACAACGCTGCAAGCTTCCCGCCCTTGCCGCATCCAAGGTCTACCACAGTCTCTGCGCCAAGCAAATGGGCGAGCGCTTCGGCAACGCGATAGACATCTGGTTGGCTTATGACCTCCGCCCTCGGCGGGTTGGCGTTGTAGTATTGCGGCGTCGTCCAGTACCTGTAGCCGTCTGGAAGGAACAGACCGACTTCCGGAGGAGAGCCGAAATCAACCGCGCGTGCGTGTAAGGCGACGTCCACTCTCTTCAGAACACGTCTACCGGCTGATCGAAGAGACTGCGGAACCCACTTCAGGAGACCACCGAGCGGTATGTGCACGACCACCGCTGTCCTTCCCGAACTTCGAATCGATGATTCATGGTGACTCTACGGGAATAGGTGGTTTGCCGCAATTCACTCACCTTCTCGTCGCAGCTCCGCTACCGCTGATAGGGGTGCTGTCGCCGGTGCGTTGGCATGAAGCCGTGTCCTATCCAGGTCCAGGCGCAAGCTCTGCTGAGGACAGGTACCTATCGACTTGTGGCGTCGGCACACGTCTTGGAAGACCATCAGTCCTGCCAATTCACCGGTCCAAAATGTGAGCCTCGGGTAGCGCGTATCGGTGAGACGCGTAGCCACAAGAATCGTCTGTCGTTGCCATCCAGCGCAGTCACCCGTGAGGTCGCTCTCAAGGAAATCGCCGTGGCGCCAAGTTCTGACAAGATTGCCCGTCGCCGATGAGATATCCTTGTCAATGTTCGTTCCTCATGAGCGAGTTTCGTCCAAACGGAGTGGTGAGGGCAAATGCGAGTAGCGTCTAGCCTGACTAGGCTCTTGGTTCAGCTTTCAGTCTGGTGCTGGAGTCGTGTGGCATCTTGCCTGCTTACCGCCAAGGGAGTGCGTGTCGGACCCAGATGCACATTCTACGGCTTGCCGCGTGTGAGCCGTACCCGCGGTGCCTCACTGTACATTGGTGCAGGAGTTGTCATCCGTAGCGCAAGTCGCTCCAACCCATTCTCACACGGTACACCAACAGTACTCTCGGCCATCGGGAAAGAGGCGGTCCTGCGTATTGGCGACAGGGCACGAATCTCGGACTCCACCATTGTCTGTGCACTTAGCGTGGACATAGGTGCCGAGACCTTCATAGGAATCGAAACGCTCATATCCGACACCGATGCCCATCCCTCGTGTCCCGATTGTCGCGGACTGCGGCGACCAGCGTCGACTGATCCTGTCACAATTGGCGAACGCAGTTTCATTGGAGCCAGAGTGATTATCCTGAAGGGTACGAAGCTGGCTCCTGAGACCTGCGTCGGCGCCGGCTCCGTAATTACGCACAGCAAGACCAGTCTTTCTGGCTTGATTGCCGGGAACCCCGCACGCGAAATACGCTCAAGCGCTAGTTGTTCGGAACACGGCGGCCACAGCAGGGAGTGCCCGCGGTGACAAGACCTGTCTTCGTCATCTGCGCGCCTTCCATGGGATTTCCAGAGGGAATGGCGGCGACTGCGCGAGTTCGTCAGTACGCGAATGCGTTCCGCGACGCAGGATACGACACGACGGTCATCTGTCCGGCACCCAGCGAGTCGGAGACTACGCCAAAGCGGAACACTCGCACACACGGATCGATAGACGGCATCAGCTTCTGGTATTCGTCAGGCTCGACGGTCCGTGCGGGCAACTTCATAGCGCGCCGCCGTGGCGCATTCGAGTCGTGGTTGCGTATCATCGCATGTGTCCTCCGCTCCCGCCCGGCAGCAGTACTAGCCTATCCGATGACACCTACGGTCGCACTGCTCGTCATGCCCTTCGCCCGCCTTGTGAAGACGCGTGTTCTCTGCGACCAGAGTGAGCTGCCCGAGATTCACGCAGGAGGTGGCGCTCTCGGACCGATTAGACTCTGGGTCAAGATGTGGGGTATGCGGCACTCGAACGGCATCATTGCGATCACACCCGTGATCTTGGAGCATGTTCGGCCCCTCGTGTCACCCGTGCCGGTGATACTCGTCCCAGTGATGATCGACCAGAACGATTACCGCCGGAAGATCGACACGCCAGAATCTGGGGCCGTCGTTTACACCGGCCCTCTCAACGACAGCAAGGACGGAGTCGGCACCCTCCTAGAAGCCTTTGCCCGAGTCGCGACCACGCATCCGAGAGTCCGCCTAATCCTTGTTGGCGACGCCACACCTGAGCGCGTCGCCGCATATCAGTCTCGCGCCCAGAATCTCTCTATCGGAGGCTCAGTGGACTTCCGGGGAACGGTCGCTCGCCCCGAACTGCTCGACATCCTTCGTCAGGCAAGCGTCCTCGTGCTGCCCCGCCCTGACACCGCGCAGAATCGAGCGAACATGCCTACGAAACTCGTGGAGTACATGGCTTCTGGACGTCCCGTTGTCGCAACCTCCGTCGGGCTCGTTCCACAGATGGTCAACAACGGCGCTCAAGCACTGCTCGTTGCGCCCGACGATTCAGCGGATTTGGCCGCAGGAATAGCAGCAGCGCTCGAAGATCCCACGGCCGCAGCGGAGATGGGCACGCGGGCTCTGCAACTCGCAATCACGACCTACGACTACCGCGTCTACACGAGCCTCCTTGATGAGTTCGCCCAGGGATGCCCGCTTTCGGACCGTTAGCCCGACGTAGAGTGAACACGGTCCGCGACGATCGCCTCGTCCTGAACGATGTTTGGGAGAATGTGCGCCACCCTCCCGCAATTAGCAGGGAACCCCTCTGCCTGCACTCGACTGTGACACAGAACTTCAGAGACCCCCAGAAACGCCATGGGTGGGTAATCGGTGTACGCGCCTCAACACGACAATCTTGAAGGGAGATAGAGCGTTTACGCGGCCCCAGGCAATCTCTAAAGATACTCCCGATCTAGCTCTTCGGATGACTGAGTGGGCGAGCGCCAAATATCACACATGTGGCACTTCGCATTGCACCGAAAGGCTGCAATGACACAACCGTTCACAAGTCCTCATCCCCTTCGATCCTGTCGTCGTAGTGCGCCCGATTCCCAAGCGCCCGGGAATACACATCGAGAAGACGCTCCATGTGCAGACTCTTGCTGAACATCTCCTCCGCTCGCACCAGCGCGTTCTGCCCCATCTGCGCCGCAAGAAATCAGGCTCACGCTTCAGCAGTGACATCGCAGCGGCGGACAGCGCTCACGTCACCGGGACGTACAAGGATTCCGTCCTGCCCCTGGCGTATCTGCTCAGATATCCCCCCTATGCATGAAGCCACCACCGGGACTCCGAGGCTCAGAGCCTCAAGTACTGCATCGTGCGTCTCGATGCATATGGATGGCAGCCACAATCAGCGCACGACATCGCAGCATGTACTCTTCCCACCTGATCAGCCATCACGTACCCCTTGCAATCCAGATCAGGATACTCGTGAGTCAGATGATCGCGAACTGGGCCGTCTCCCAAGACAACGAGCGATACACCCGCCTCACGTGCGGCACGAGCAGCAACGTCTATCCCCTTCTCGGGGGATAGACGTGAGGCCACCAGGAAGAACCCCTCATCGCCGCTCCGGTCAGACCGTGACACGTCAACGGCATTCGGAACCACGTCTATCGGAACGTCCCATCCGGCAGCGCCCATAACACGCTCAAGGTAATGACTGGGCGTGATGAACCGTGTGACCGTACGCTCGATACGCTCCGCGTGCCCTTTGAAACGATGTCTCCGCTGCACTGAGAGCACTAGTCCCAAGACTTCCACGAACGCAACGGTTGACCACACAGGGAATCGTGTTGATCGGACCGCAACGTGGTGGAATCGCACGGAATGGAGCCGGCGCGCAGGAGCACATCCGCGGGACACATGTGATGATAGTCGTGAAGCGTCTGGACAACCGGTACACCTCGGCGTTTTCGTCCGCGATGAGTATCGACGGCGACAGCTGGCGGTGAATCCCGTGGATATGGACCACATCCGGCCGGAAGTCCGCCAGCAATCGGTCAAATGCCAGCTGTGCCGGCCGGTTCCAGAACATGCGCGCTGCCGCTCGCACCTTCTCAGTCTGCGATATCGAGGATTCAGTGCCGAGCTCAATATGCGGTGCGAAGTACCCGCTCCACTTAGACGCTTCGTTCTCAGGATGGGTGGTCGAGAAACCTGCGACAACGTGACCCGCCGACTGCAGTCCGTCAATCTCATCGAACATGACTCGTTCGAGACCGCCACGCAGGTACCAGAACTTGCTTGCCACAATCACTCTGAGCGGAGAATGGGTCCCGTCGTGTGTCTTGGGTACGTCAGCCATGTGACAGCCCGCGATGCGGTTGCGATCGTTCGACAACTCCACGATAGAAATCTGAGTGTCTGTTGCCCAGGGCGCGCCAGGTCAGCTCTGCCCCGCGTGCAATAGCACTCGACCGCGCATCTGCTTGCTCTCTCTCACTGCGATGCAAGATTCTGTTGACAGCAGCGACCCATTCGTCAGCAACGTAGGAACTGACAAGCAGGCTGCCGCAGTCCGTCGTAACAATGTCATTTAGACCACCGACCGCTGACGCGACCACCGAGGTCCCCAGATATAGACTCTCAAGAACGCTCATCCCATATATCTCATACTCCGAGGCATGACCGTGACAGCCGCCGCACGGTACAACCCCGCGAGATCGCTCTGAGCAACTCGCTCGAGGTATCTGAATCTGCGCCCAAGGACCCTAACCGCGTCATCCACCGTTTGATCACGAAGCGGACCATCGCCGGCGACGACCAATGTGATGTTCTCACCGCGATTGCGCAGTTCCTCTGCGATTCGCACTAGCAAGTCAGGACGTCGACGTTCCTCGAGAACGCCAATGTACAACAGAATCCTGGAGTCGCTTGCCACACTCAGACGAGAGCGCCAGGCAACATTCTGGGTCAAGTCCAGATTGTAGGTGTCGAGCCCGACAGGATTAACGTGCACATTGACGAAGCACTTCCGTCTGCAGTAGGCAGCAGCGGCCTCCGATTTCGCGGTCACCGCAACGCAGTTGCGTCGAAGTACGTGTAGCGCAGTACGGTCGTAAGCGCGCTGACACGCAGACTCAAGGAGACCGGTGTAGTCGGCGTACATACCTTGCGCAAGACCCAACCCAACTCCCCAGCGCCGCGCCCACGAGGACACGGCAACGGACGTCACCTGCGAGTCCTCATGCGTCTGAATCAGATCATAGTCGCCTGTCGCCAGATAGCCCTTCAGGTCTGCGAACCACCCTTGTTGCCCAGGGAGACCTCGGACAGGAAACTCAGATCGCTCGGAAGAGAGCGCCCGTAGTCGCATACGCCACTGTGATTTCGGGGCGTTTGCAGTCTCCTGACAAGAACACGTCGCACGACACCGATTGATCAGCCAGGGCGCGCGCAAGTCCGAACTCCTGTACGTCGTACGATTCTGGGGACAGAACGCTGGAACTCGGCCTCACGACAGCTATCCGCATGATGTAGAGTTACTTTCTTTCGCGGCAACCCAAGCTAGCATCAGAATAGTGCAAATCCACAAGACGGACGAGACTTCCCCTCAACCGACAGCCCGTGAGGGCGAACACCGACCGCATAGTGCAGGTACTCATCAGACTTCATACTGGGCTGTCTCTTGCCGCGCCAGCGACCCCTCCACGCCCCCTGAACCTCATACCACCCGGCGTGCACCGTGCATCGCGCTCACTGTCTGCAATTCCGCTCGGACCACATACTCTCTCTGCGATACAATCATGCTTCCGATAGGGCGCACATCGAGAGGGGGTTATCCGTGGCACTTGGACATGACATCCGTGCCGCATTTCGAACCATGAGAGCCAGTGATCTCCCGCGTGACCTTCCCAATCTAGCGGTGCTCGGCGTCTACTACCTTCTCAAACGGCCTGCACGTCTGCGAGCGCTGCACCCCAAGGCGCTCCGCGGTCATTCCGTCGTCCTGCGACCGGGTACACGCGACTTGGTCACCTATCACGACGCCTTCGCCATCGGATCCACCAGGCGAGGCACCTGCCTCCGAACCCTTCCACCATCATGGACATGGGTGCGAACATCGGCCTGGTCTCCAGTTGGTTCGCAGTCGAATATCCAAACGCCGACGTGATAGCCATCGAAATGGACGCATCGAACTGCGCAGTTCTCCGGGCCAACACGGAACGGTTTGACTCACGTGTTCGACTGGTTCAGGCCGCTGCATGGACTCACGAGGACGGTGTTCCATACGACGGCAGTCAGAATGTGGATGCTTTCTCGGTCGCGCTTCCCGAGACTGCGCAAACAGGAGAAGATGTCCTCGTTCCGAGTATTACCCCTAACAGCCTCATTGATATGCTTGGTGGACGCACCCTCGATGTCCTCAAGATGGACGTCGAGGGTGCGGAGGGACTACTACTACTCCAGGGTGATCTCCCGCTGGCTAAGTCGCGTGCGCTACATCTATGTTGAGATCCACGGCAATTCCCAGTTTGTGGAATCCATTAGGTGCGCACTCTCTGACGCTGGCTTCTCCGTTGCGGACTGTCTGCAGCACTGGTCTGCGATTGAAGCTTGGCGCACCTAGAAGCGAAACCCCCAAGTCCTGAAGGCAGAAATTGTGCATATACTCTTCGAATCGCTGGGTCTGGATATTGAAGCCGCATCCGAGAAGAATGCCGCAGCCCGGTTTGCGGCCAGCGCATGCGACTATGCTGACGTATCAATCGTAGTGCCTGCACACGTTGCCGAGAGGGCCGCCGCTTCCGTTCCAGAAGCGAGAGTACTTGCCGTTGAATACCATCCTCCTCGACTGCCTCTCAATAGTGGGCTCCACTACACCTACCCCCTCTTCGCAGCACGTGCTCGACGTGCCTTGGCGCAGTCTAGCCTCAAGCCAGATCTCGTTCATCGCCTGAATCCTTTCGCCATTCGCCACCCTTCGGCCTTCCAAAATCTTGGAATCCCGCTCGTCTTGGGACCACTTGGCGGAAGTACTCTGCCGTCCGCATTCGTGAGTGGCCCACGCGAGCTCGCACTAGGATTACTCAAAGCGAGCGACACTATTCGACTCAGCGTGCCCGGATCCCTCAGGGGTACCTACGAGTCTGCAAACGCCATCGGCTGCTCAACACAGGCGCTCGCAATGCGCCTCCCTGCTCGCTTCCACTCACGCTGCGTACGACTATGCGAGGGAGTCGACACTGATCTATTCGTCGCGCCCCCACCCGCAGCCTCTGCTCAACTTCTGTTCGTAGGCAGACTCATTCCCTACAAAGGCCTCGATTGTCTGCTTCAGGCGCTGTCAAGATGCACGGATCACTCCTGGAGCCTCCGTGTCGCAGGAGACGGACCCCTGGGCCCCAGCCTTCGACAACTCTCCGTCAATCTCGGCATTGAAGATAGGGTTGCATGGCTCGGCACGGTACCCAGAGAGGAAGTCCTCCGCGAGTACCGTGCCTGTTCGATAGTGTGTTCACCTGGATACAACGAATCAACCGGAAACGTCGTGATGGAGGCGCTCTCTTGCGGGAGGCCGGTCTTGGTCGCCGACTGGGCCGGACCCGGAGAGTTGTGTCCAGACAACGCGGGAGTCAAAGTCGCAATCGGAAGTCGTGGCGACTACATCAGTGGCCTTGAGCAGGAATCCGCCGCCTCCTATCTGACCGCAACGGGCGCACAGTCATGGGCCGCCTGGGTCGGGAACATGCGCTGCGAGAACTATCATGGAACACGGCCTTTGCGCGACAGCGACAAATCTATGAGAGAGTATTGTCCGATGCCCCCGGACAGTACCGTGGAGCCGCTCTCATCCCATGAGTGGCATCAGCAAATCCTCGTAGACGTGTATCACCGACTCAACCGAATGGTGTTCCGTGACGTACGCACGCCCCAGCTGCCCTAGCCGAAGCCGTTTCGGTCGATCTTCGGCAAGCTGATGCACCGCGCGCGATAGCTCATCTTGGCTACCCTGACAGACCCGCCCAGCCCCTGACCTCGACAATACGCACGCGGGATCCAACTCCAGACTCACAACGGGTACTCCCGAGGCCATTGCCTGTAACAGGACGTTCGGTAGGCCCTCGAGGGAGGATGTGCTCACAAGAAGTTGCGCCTTACGGTAGGATTCAGCCATCTCTGTCTGCCGTACGAACCCGCGATAGTCCAAGTTCGGCAGCAACCGTACACGCGAGCGAACTCGTTCACCAACCGCTGGGTCCGCCTCCTGGGCAATCATCACGAAGTGCAGGTCTGGGCAATCCTCGACCAAGTCAAGGAAAGCGTCCGGACGCTTTCCCTCGGTAAGGCGACCTACCCACAGAACATCACCCGTTTCGATTGAATCTTCGGCCAAGTGGTAGACCGTCGTATCGACGATGTTGGGGACTATCACTGCATCTCGCCCATAGTACTGCCTGAATCCTTCTTGCTGAGTTGCGTTCTGGCACAACACAAGATCTGCGGCTCGAATGGCCGCAGCATAGGTTGCAGTGTAGTAGAAGGGCTTGTCAGCAAACCTTCGCGTTGGCCACGCGTTCATATCCGCACCTGCGGAGAAGACAAATGGCGTCGCTAACAACCTACTGAACGCCCAGGCACGGCCGGTTTGATGAAATGCACATCTCTGGAGGAATATGCGTGCGCCACACCGCTGCATGGCTCTGAATACGGATACAGAGTCACCTGGGTACCGAAGAATCCGATTGCCGTAGCCCACTTTGTAGCTACGCTCCGCTACCACACCACGGACTGCCACTCGCCTCGCTTGTCCGTAATCGCCCGCAACCAGACTTATCTCGTGTCCTCTCTTGGCCAGCGCCACCGCCAGGCTGACTTGCTGCTCCTCAGCGCCACCAGCTGTCCCAACATCGAGACCGGCCAGAGTGGGATAAGCATCCGGTGCGACTATGCCAAGCGACAATCTCATCCTGTGGACTCCCTGTCAGTTCCATACTCACGCCCACCGTACTTGTACGTGTATGCAGGCCTGTGTCTCTCAAACACTCAAGTCAGCCGCGATTCGCGATATGAGCTGTCTCAGTTGTCTGTGGCGGCAAGGGCCGCTACCTGCTGGTACATCTCCAGAGTCGACCTGGCGATGTGACGAGCGTCGTGCCTTCTGAGAGCCTTCTTCCGTGCGCTAGAGCCAAGTTCTATCGCTAGCTCAGGACTACCGAGTATCACTCGAATCGATTCTGCCAACGCCACTGCCCTACCCGCATCGAAAATCAGTCCGTCGACACCGTGCTCGATCATAGATGGGATACCGCCGGCCGACGACGCCACACACGGAACTCCGCGAATCATAGCCTCAGCCAGGCTATTTGGACTGTTGTCGACGTGCGAAGCATGTACATATACAGAGCATGTCGCAAGTTCGTGGACTATGGATTCATCGTTCAGTGGGCCTAGCCAGATAACCCGATTCTCTATCGCAAGCCGCCTTGCACGTCGCCTGAGAAGCCTCCCCATCGCAGAGTGCTCTAGGCTACCAGCAATTCGCACAGTGATCCCTGGATGATCAGGTAGAAGTAGTGAAACCGCATCAAGTACGAGTTCGATACCCTTGTACGGAGCCGCCCCACCCGTACAGTAAATCACGCCACTCAAAGACTCCCGGCAGCCAACTTCGGAATAGAAAAGTGACCGTAGGATTCTATCAGCGTGAAAGTAAACTGCACCCGAGTTGAGAGAGAGTACGGCCCTGCGGTCATACTCTGTCCTCCCCGTGAAGAAGCGGACCGCGGAGATGATTCTGCGCTCGTTCGAGATAGAGCGACGGAGGGCGATATACGAGGGGAGCAGCCCAACTCCTCGTAGAGTGCTCGGGATGCGCAGTGTATCGGTGAGAATCTCGGTTGCAGATACACCGTCGAAATAGTGTCGCGCCACGTCAGAGACCACTCCTTGCATAGACACCACTACGGGAAGGTTCGTCCGGCACGATACCGCCCCAAGCGTCGTTTCAGTTCCGTGAACATGGACAACATCCGGTCTGAACTCCTCCATGGCCCGCAGACATGCGCCGCTGTAATCAATCGTTCTCTGGCGGCCTAGTGAGCGCATTGCGGCTCGTCGCCATCTTGTCGAGCCGGACCGAGTACTCAACGACATGTACGTCACGCCCTGGTGCTCGAAGGTGCCGAACGGAGTCGGAGTGATGCATGCGATGCCCAACGCAAGTCCCGGATCCCCTGACACTGCAGCCCTCAGCGCATCAATCCACCCGCCCCCGCGAGTCGCAGCGGGTCGGCCCAGCTGATGGGTGACCGCCGTCAGTTCTATCGGCGACAACCACAAGACCCTCATGGGGTGCGCTGCTGGAATGCAGGCCCATCGGTCCCACTCGATCTGGAGTGAGCCTGCATCCACTCCACTGTACGTCGGATGCCTTCAGCAAAACCGACTCCAGGGCTAAATCCCAGGACATCTCGAGCTACGTCGATACTCGCGAATGAATGCGGGATGTCTCCGACTCTGTCTGGTTCATACGATGCCCGCAGGTCAACACCCACGCACAGCGAGATCTCCTTCACTAGCTCATTCAGTGTGTGCTGTTCGCCGCAAGCCACATTGACCACTCTGCCTTCGGCGTCCTTGGCGGCCGACGCCAACAGAAACGCATCCACCACATTCTCAACGAACGTAAAATCCCGACTCGTCGAACCATCGCCGTAGATGACTGGCTGCTCTCCATTCAACGCGGCATCTACAAAGCGTGGCACAACAGCACTGTACTGCGACATCGGATCCTGCCGAGGACCGAACACGTTGAACAGACGCAATGCAACGCACCCAACGTCGTACACTCCCCCACTCGCAATACAGTACTGCTCAGCAGCAAGCTTCGAAACGCCGTATGGCGACATGGGGGACTGTCGCATCGCTTCCGTCTTTGGAAGACCAGGAGTCTCGCCATACACTGAGGAAGATGACGCGAATACGATTCGCCCTGCCCCGGCGTCGCGTGACGCAAGGATAATGTTCAATGTACCGGTCGTATTCACCGCATGCGAAGTAAGCGGATCCTGCACCGATCGGGGAACGGACGGGAGAGCGCCGAGATGCAGCACGATGCCACACCCAGTGACCGCAGTGTGAACACGCTCATAACTGCGCAAATCTCCCTCAACTAGGTCAATGTCTCCCCAAAACCCGTCGAGATTCTCTCGCCGCCCCGTGGAGAAGTTGTCTAGAACACGAACTCGATCGCCGCGCTCGAGTAGCCCTCGGACTATGTGCGAGCCGATGAAACCCGATCCACCCGTGACCAGGTACATTTCGCCCATTCACATTCCTCCTTCTCTGTGCCGAGCATCACTACATCGAAGAGCGTAGACATCACAACCGATCGAACCTGAGAATCGGAGCGTACCAGAACCCCACCAGTAGATGTATTCAATACTCTCGACACGTCACGGTGACTTGACCCATTTCATCGCATATCTGAGGTTCTCCCGCACAGAGGGCCGACCGCTGGACAGGGTGGCGTACACTAGCGCGAACGTGATGGTTCCACAGAGTCCCCGTGTGAACCATTCGGAGCTCACCGAATGCGCGGCAACTGCCGCAATGCCTGCGAGTCCTGCAAGCAGGAAAGACGGTGCAATGGCCCGAAAGAACGCGCGGACCGAGATCGGTGTGCCGGCAAATGCGTACCACAAATTCGGCAAGAGAACTCCATAGCTGGCCAAGACATACGCTCCCGCAACACCAACGATCCCCCACCGAATCCCAATGGCGAACGCAGCCATCATCACAAGCGCGTTCACAACTCCCCACTTCAGGTGCTTGCGTGACATTCCGAGGCTCAAGAGCACAACCCCGCGCGTTGACTCAACCGCCTGTACCAGACCCACGATTGCAAGCAAACGGAACACCGGAACCGATCCGAGCCAGGCGTCTCCAAGAAGCACCCGGATCAGAAACTCTGATTCAATCACACACAATGCAGCAATCGGCACCGAAAGAACGGCCATTGCATCAACCAACCGCAAGTAGTAACGCCGATAGCGTTCAGGTTCAGACCGCAGACTGGAGAGAACCGGCATGGCTACCTCGGTCATCGGGCCTCGGACCTGAGTGAGAGGCATCATGAAGAGGCTATAGGCTTTGGAGTACATTCCAAGACCCTCCGTGCCTATGTATCGGCCAATGAGTATGTTGTCCGCGTTTCTCGCGAAGTAGTTCGCAAGATTGAACCCTGTTACGTCGCCTCCGAAGCGCAGCATGACTCTCACACCCGTGCCGCTTCGCGGACGACCCGGCATCCATCGGCACGCATTGAAACTGAATCCAGTAGTGACCAGCGCGGAAACCCAGGGCCCCGCGGCGAGAGCCCAATACCCGAAGCCCAGAAGCGCCAGCAGAATGCATACACTCACATTCGCAGCTTGAGCCAGCATGTTCTCAGCAGCGATAGTCGCAAATCGCATGTGGCGCTTCAAGAGAGCGTCGTGCTGAATCGAAAGCCCGTTCACTACGAACGCTCCGGCCAGTACCACGGTAATCGCAAGGAGCTCCTCGCGGTGATAGAACGCAGCGACCAGTGGGGCACTCAGAGACATCACAACGCCCAGCGTCACAACAACTACGGTGTTGATCCAGAAGAGCGTGCTAATCTGCTCGTGCGAAATCGTTTGCAAATGCACGGTCGCCATCGACAGCCCGGCATCTCGAAACATCTTGGCGAAACCCACCACCACAGCCGCCATGGCTATCAGCCCGTAGTCTTCGGGCGCGAGTATTCTCGCCAGCACAACCGTTCCGACCATCTGAATCACGAACATCACCGCCTGAGCGCCGAACATTGACACTCCGCCGCCGATGGATTTCTGCGCCAGATCGAGGCCCAATGAGTTCGATTCGAACAGCTGGTCACGCGAAAGACGCGTCATACTCGGTCAACCTCAGAGCCCGGCCATGGCGCTCGCGAACTCAGATGCAAGAGGATTCCGCACGCCAGCCACAGCATCGGCACATTCGCTAAGCTGTACATATTGGTGTTGAACGTGCAAAAGATTACGAAGAACGCCACATAGGCGAAGACTCCGGTAGCAATTGGGTTACTTCGCAATTCACTCAAGACCGCGGCCATTGAAACGCCAACCACACCGAAGTACATCGTCAACCCGACCAACCCCTCACTGACGCCAACCTCTAGTACCCAGTTGTGAGCCACATACGCATCTGATGGAATCTGGGCGATGGTCCATGGCGACGTCCATGCTAGATCGTTCAGGGGGGACGACGAGAAGACCTGCCACGCATGCGCCCATCGGACGAGTCGGTCAGCACCGGTTCCTGACGTGAAGTCAAGAAGCTTCGCAAACGAATACTCGAATCCTGCAGCAATCGGCGTCACTGGTGCTACTAGCACGAGAACAAGTATCAGAACTGCGACACCGCCCATGGTCGTCACGAGACCTTTTCCCACGCGAGTCTTGGTGCGAGCCACCAGCGGTAGCACGGCCAACAGCGCAATGTATGCCGATCGGTGGTTTACCAGCACGAACCCAACGGAAGACACAGCAATGACCAGAGCTGGTCCCAACGAGTTGCGACGCCTCCACGCCGCCGCGAGCAGCTCCCACGCGAACAGCAGAACCGCACCGCCCCAGAGCGCGCGAAATCGAGCATCACCCGCAGATGTGTAGTCAATCGCATGCCCCGTCATGGTGTTGTACACGCCGGTAATCATAGGCACTATCGCGACTATCCCTGGAACCACGAGCAGCATGTACAACGCTCTTGGTCGACGAGACAGAACCCCCATGGTTAGCGGTACAAGTAGAACCGCAAAACGAATCACCAGGACTCTCAGGAGATTCGTCGACATTGTCCCCGCCAGCACGGACAGAGGCATGACTATACACACCGTATACAGCATGTAGAGAGCGATAATCGCGCAGACAATCCGCTCGGTCCTTGCTCGACGCCGATCCATGAGAATCGCCAGTAAGTCAGACACACCCAGGGCTGCCCCGAAGGCTATCAGGAAGTCTGTTGCATACAGCTCCACGACGCCAATACTCAAAATGCGAGCAATCATGAAATCAGGCCAGACGGCGTATAGCGCCCCCCACACAAGGAAGGCAACAAGAACCAGGAGCCGAATCGCATCCGCCGTCGGTCGCACAGGTGCCACATCCGAAGACCCGAGGACGCCATCTCGTGGATGTGGAAGTGCGATCCTACGAGCCTTTGCAGGGCGGTTCATCATGCCTCCACAAGCTCACAGCGTCTTGCCTCAGGTCCACAGCTCGACAACGCCAATGGGGGTGATTGCGATGGCTCACTCCGCAGCTGAGTACCTCTTCGCCCCAACTCATCCCATCCCGATGGGCGCTACGGCGCTTGGGATGATGCCCCATCCGAATGCCTGGTCCAGGAAATACAGACACAACAACACGATGACCACGACCACGAGGAAGGCAAGAATCCCCGCCAGAACTCGACCCACGTTCATTGCGAACTTCCTGGCCGGGCTCACCGGCGGGACATAGACCGCACCCGCGGCAGGTATCTCCGCGGCGCGTGCGCCTGCCTGTGGGGGTTTCGCCGACTTCCCGCCCCTGGCAGTTCGAGTGCCATCAGCGGGCAAGTTCGCATAGTAGTCGCTGTAGTAGTAGTAGCCGCCGTACGTGCCGTAGCCGTGGTAGCCGTAGCCGCCGCCAGAAGCGCCGCCCTCCAGGCCCCACACGACCACGCCGGAGATTCGGGCACCTACGTTCTCCAGCAACTCACGAGCCTTGCGCGCAGCCTCACGGGTCGATTGCCCGCCCTTGCTCACCAGCAACACCCCGTCAACCCACCGGGCAACCGCCGCTCCATCAGCAACCGCCAGAAGCGGCGGCGAATCGATGATCACCCAGTCTGCCCACTCCTCCAGATTCGTCAGAAGCTCCTCCATCTTTCGAGAGCCAAGCAGCTCCGAAGGGTTCGGGGGCAGCTTGCCGGCGGCGAGCACCAGTAGATTCACATCCTCCATCGGTCGCTGCAGACCAGCCTTGAGCGTGTTACTGCCCGCAAGCACCTCGGCAAGGCCGATCATGTTGTTTACCGCGAAGAACTGGTCGGTTGTTGGCCGGCGGAAGTCACAGTTCACGAACGCGACCTTCTTGCCAGCCTGCGCGAGGCCCACGGCAAGGTTGGCGGCCACTGTTGACTTCCCCTCAGCGGGAGCGGCCGAAGTCACCAGAAGTGTCTTGATGTCATGCTCGAAGTTGACGAAGTCTAATGAGTTCCGAAGAACTCTATACGCCTCAGCAGCAGGTGATCCGGGAGCCTGAACCAGAGTGAGGCGACGCTTCTCGTTCTTTTCGTACTTCTCTGCCGGTATGAGCCCCAGAACCGGTGCACCGTTGAGCTCTTCGAGCTCCGCAGAGGACTTGATAGTGTCATCTAGGTACTCGTACAGAAACGCCATACCTAGGCCGAAGACGAGACCCACTGCCAGGCCGAGCGCACCGTTGCGCTTGGGACTGGGGGCGACCGGCTCCTCTGTCACCACAGCAGGACTCACAACGCGACCGCTGCCCACCTCAAGCTGCTCGTTGATCTTCAGCTGCTCGAGCTGAGCCGCCAGGGTCGTGTAGGCGCCGGTAGCGATGGAGAGCTCAGCCGACAGGTCATCGCTCTTGCCCTCGTCATTGATGCGCCTTCCCAGCTCGAGGATCTCGGCCTTGGACTCCTCGAGCCGCATCTCTACCTCGGATATCGCAGATTGGATGCTCTCGCGCTTGTAGCCGCGACTCCACGCCACGAACTCCTCAGCAAGCGTGTTCGCAATGTCGGCGGCGGTCTGAGCGTCGCCGCTCGTCGCCTTGATGCTCACGATGTTGGTCTGACCGACACCCGAGATGTTGACTCGACCAGCAAGCTGATCGGGCGTGATGCCCAGGCCCAGCTTGCGAACGGTGTTCTCCAGCAGCGGACGCACCTGCATGAGCTGGACCTGGGTCTGCAGGCCGCGTTCGGGCTGACTGAACTCGGAAAGCGACATGCCAAGCAGCGCGGAGCCGGTGTCCTTCTCGGAGATCAGGACTCGTGCCTCGGACTCGTAGGAGGGCGCTTGAATGACGCTGACGACAACCGCAACGAGAGTCACTATCACGACTGCCTGTATGATCACCCACTTGCGAGCGCGAACCACATTCAGGTAGTCGCGAAGCTCCACACGCTGCCCCTTACTTGAGCTCGAATCTCGTCAAGAACCAGTACTTGTTGCCGCCATCGATCTTGCTGATCAGGACGAACCTGGCGGCCTTGCGATCGAGCGTACCGCCCAGAAGAGTCACATTCACGGTCGCAGTACCGGAACCTTGGACCACGCCATCAACGCGCGCGGTCTTGAATCCACCGTTGACCAGCCCATCGCGCATGAGTTGCTGGCTGCTCGAAAGCGCCTGCTGTTGAATGATCGTGCTGACTACTCCCGAATCAACAGTTCGCGGCTTGGCGGGAGTTGCGCTTCCTCCACCTGCCGTGATGCTCGAAAAATACCACAGGCCATCCGAGCTCGAGAGCACCATGGTGCCCGACAACGAAGACCCGCTCTTGTAGCTGACCGTGAGTGGAATGCTCGACCTTGTGGACGTACTTGTCGCCGTCCCTATAGCCACCGATGAGATCTCGCCGTTCACGAGCTTGAGGATCTGCACCTGCGACTGAAGCTGCTCGCGGTACATGGCGGCCTGTGCAGTCGATACCGGGAACGTTGCCTGGGCACCGGCGTCTGAGGTCGTGACAGAATCGTCCGGCTCCTCATCTGCCGGCTCCTCGTCTGACGGCTCGGTCGTTGCGGTCGGCTCCGAGGTCTCGACAGGAGCTGGCGTCTCACCGGCGGGCTCGGTCGGTTCCGCCGCCGGCTCTTGGGACTGGGAGCTCACGTCGGACGGAGCCGGACGGAGCCCTACAAGCTCCAAAGCACCCTCGAT
Organism: uncultured Actinomycetota bacterium; assembly: GCA_963790405.1. Classification (GTDB taxonomy): domain Bacteria; phylum Actinomycetota; class Coriobacteriia; order Anaerosomatales; family JAGXFU01; genus JBGSMX01. Next base: position 7,908 of record CAWBOJ010000008.1, on the reverse strand, counting down.
GCCCCCGGCCCAGACTATCGCCCCAGCAAAGATGAGCGCGCTGACAAGAACCAACGAGATCGCAACTGTCACGCCAACATGGCGCGCTCTTGTAGGAGGGGTAACTTCACTCATAGCAAACTCCTGCCTGGTACGACTCGTCAACGTCTACAGAAGTACCCACGTATCGCATTTCACAGAATCTTACCATGTCAAACGGCACAAGCATAAGAGCCACCCTAGTATCCGATAGGAGTCTTGGGCAATAGAGACTTGATTTGATTGAGCGTGGATTCGGCCACCACTGCGGTGCCGCCAAGTGCCCAACACTGCCGTATCGCGAAATCAAACGACTTCATATACAAGGTCGCACTTGACCCCACGGTGTCTCCGGGGCTCAGGAGCAGCACGCCGCTACGGTTACCGGGGAGCGAGGCGCCACCCAGCGCGTCGGGGAAGTTACGTGAGTAGCAGACAGCCACGTAGCCCGGATCCGCCCAACCTCTGCTCACCGCCAGCTCAGCGACAGCGAGCGCGGTCTCCATACGCTCGGCTCCCGCGGCCCGGGTGAGGGTTCCTCCCGCGGCGAGTTTCGCCTGACTTGCAGTACTCGCGCTCACTGCGGCCACTCCCCCTGCAACCACAACATCAACGGCGGACGCACCACGCAAGCGCAAGATCGCCGCACTGGTCGCGCCGCTAAGACCGGCAGTCTTGGTAAGCAAGATGGGCATGTGTGTGCTGTACGCTATCGGCGACAGTGCCAGCGCATCAGGGAATTTCTCACCCGAAGCCAGGAACACTGTGGTCGGTCGTACACCGAGCAACGCGCGGACCTTATCGGCAACCTTGCCTGCAGTTTCGTAGCGGTCCGCACCTGCGATGCGGGTGATCTTGACTCCCGGCACGGCGTGTTCGAGCTCGCTCACGACCGCAGGGTCAATCGCTGCCGTTCCACCGATAACGTATACCGATGACACGCCGAGCTGTTTGAGGCTCGTCCTGGTCACATCCGGCAGCTCACCTATTTCGGTGAGCAGAATCGGGCAGTCGACGACACCCGCAAGCGACGAGGCCGCCAACCCATCCGGGAACGCGCGTCCGCTGCACAGAATAGCGCTCCTGTTTCCAGCGGGAAACACCTTCTTGGCGATTGCGGCGGCCGTTGAGAAGCGATTGGAACCGGAGACCCGCACCGCTGTGGGCGCCGCAGGCGTCGTGGTCTTGGTCACAGTCAGTGCAGCGTTGCCTGACCCGGAGAACCGGATCACTCGAGGATAGAGGGCGCCCCCGCGCCCGCGGGAACGTCAAAGACAATCTGCTCGTTTGCCGTCTTGCCATCGCTCCAGGCGACCGGCCGCACGGTCACGGGCAGAATCGAGTTGTTCCCGGAGCGTACAGGTACAGGTCGAAATCGGCATCTGCGGGACCGGCGAGCGAAGCCGTAATGCGACTGCCGGCAGCGGCGGTCACCAGATACAGGTAGTTCGCCTGAAGTGCATCGGGGATGCTCAGAGCGCGCTTTGCCGGCAGTGCCAGCGGTGTCGCAGCAGGCACATCGATGCGGGCCCTTTCAGATGCCGGACGCACGAGCCAGTCAAGGGTATAGGAGCCAGAGCCGCTCCACGCATAGACCTCGATGTAGTACGTACCTGCAAGAGCAACCGGCACGTCATAGACAAACGTTCTGGGTGCCGGGCCCTCGCTCGCATGCGCAACCGCGCTCACGCCAGTGAGTGGACCCGTGGAGCCAGAGGATAGAGGTACAAGTCGAATGAACCGGCCGCAGCGGGCAATGAGACCTCAACACGCTCACCAGCTGCCAGATCGACCGCGTACAGGTCACTCGCTCCCTCAGAAGCGAGCGATCCGGCTACGGGAGACGGCGGCAACGCGACCGCATCAGATACTGCATCGGCCTGGGTGCCCACCGAGTACTGCGGATCAGAGACTGCCCCGGTATCAGAAGATGCCACCTGAGCCCTTGAGCCAGAGACGACCAGGAGATTCCGGGGGTTCAACAGCAGCCGCGATGAGGATTGGTGTGCTCGAAGCAAGTAGCACGATACTCAATAGTAGAGACGCAACAAAACGACGCACGTGTACCCCCTCAGGAACTGCGAGCGTATGAGTACACTAGCGCACATCATCCAGTATTGCGAGAAACGCAGAGTACTCCTCGGTGTCAAGATCGGTCCTCACAGAGGTTGTTGAGCTACTGCTCACGAGCCGCTCCCTGAGAATCGCACCGACTTGCTCACGCAGCATTGTGCGGGATGCGGGGTTGAGATACTCCGCGCCCTTCAACAGTGCAACCATCTGATCAGCCGAATAGCTGCGAATCCCGGCCTCAAACGTGATGAGTTCGGTGCCGTCAAAGACCTCCATGTGCACTGGGACATCGATCTCGAAACTGGAGTCACCTTGGTCTGAAGCCGGGAGATCGGGTCATTCTTCCGCTGTGCGTCGAGTTCCGCGGGGTCACGATAGCGGCTCGCATCGTCGGCAGTCGTGTGATCGCCGAGCCGGTAGGTAAGCGCTTCGATCAGTGTCGGACCCTCGCCGCGTCGTGCACCTTCGATCGCCTCGCCAGCGACGTGGCAGACGGCAATGACGTCATTGCCATCGACCTGCATACCGGGGATGCCGGCGGCGACGGCTTTCTGGGCGAGCGTCTCTGCGTGGGTTTGCCGGGATGCGGGCACCGAGATCGCCCAGCCATTGTTTTCCACGACAAAGACCACCGGCAGCTGCCAGACGCCGGCGGCATTGATGGCCTCGTAGAAATCGCCCTTGGAGGTTGCGCCATCGCCGAGGATGCATACCGCCACACGTGGCTCGTGTCGCAGCTGGAAGGCATAGGCCACGCCCACGGCATGCGGGGCGTGGCTTGCGATCGGCACGCAGATCGGGAAATCGTGTGCGGGCGCCTCGCCCCGGAAAAACGCCATGCCGCGCTCGTCTCCGCCCCAGTAGGCGAGGAGTTCCGTCATCGTGAGGCCGCGCTGGAGCTGCGCCGCGTACTGGCGGTAGGTGGGCAGGAGGACATCCTCCCTGCGCATCGCGGTGCCGACGCCCGCACCGACCGCTTCCTGACCGAGGCAGGAGGCATAGGTGCCGATCTGACCGGTACGCTGCAGGGCGATTGCTTTGTGATCGAACGTGCGGGTCTGCACCATGAGCCGGTAAAGCGAGCGCAGGAGGTCGATGTCCCGCGCGAGCGGCGGCAGCGGCTGCAGGATCTCACCCCGGGCGTCGAGATAGCGGATCATGACCACCTCGTGTTGCGTCTCTAATGTACGCGCAACCCGGCACGCCTGCTACCGGTGGCGATGTGGAATGCGATACCGAGGCGCTCGACTACAATGGCGCGCGCTCCTCAGGCCCGAAGCGGCAGGGGTACGGATGGGAAATCGCCGGGAGCAGGGTATGAGTATTTCGGGAGGGACCGCCATCGGTGAATGGCGCAGCCATTTCACGCTGCCGCTGGCCGCGGCGCTCGGCTATGCGACGAGCGTCATCCACATCTACGGGTTGAGCCCCTATTACGCGCCGATCGAGGAGGCATTCGGCTGGTCGCGTGCCCAGGTGACGATGGGGCTGACCATCGCAACCCTGATCAACGCAGTGTTTTCGGTGCTGGTGGGCATGGTGGTCGACCGGGTCGGTCCGCGTCCGGTCGGGATCATCGGCGTCGCCCTCACCACCTCGGCCTTCGCCTTCATGGGCACCGCCACGGGGACGAGTGGCAACTGGTGGAAATATCTGGGTTCTCATCGCCGTGGCTTCACTGCCGGTGCAGGCCACGATCTGGATGAGTGCCGTGGTGAGCCGCTTCAAGGTCTCGCGCGGGCTTGCGCTCGCCGTGACGCTGAGCGGGGCGTCGGTTGCAGCCACCGTGTTCCCGCTGCTCGCAACCTGGCTGATCGACAACTACGGCTGGCGCAGTGCCTTCATGGGTCATGCGGGTATCTGGGCGGTGATCACACTGCCCATGCTGTTTTTTTTCTTCGGGGCGCGAAGGACACTCAGCGGGATGCTGCGGAGGGAAAAGCTGAAGCGGCAGTGGAACTCACTGGCGAAACCGCCGCGAAGGCGATGGGCTCCACCATCTTTCACCGGTTGTTCATTGCCTGTCTGTTCTTCACTTTTACCATCATTGCGCTGGTGGTCCACTTCATCCCTATCCTCACTGAGCAAGGTACGGACCGCATGGCGGCGGCGGGTGTGGCTTCGCTCATCGGCATCTTCTCGATCATCGGCCGTCTTGCAACGGGCCTGCTGATCGACCGTTTCCGCGCCTCCCGTGTCGGGGCGGTGGCCTTCCTTTTGCCGATCATCGCCTGTGTGCTGCTGATGACCTCCGGCACTCAGGCCTGGGCACAGATGGCCGTGGCGGCGGTGATCGGGCTCACGCTCGGCTCGGAGGTCGATGTCATGGCTTACCTGACAGCGCGGTATTTTGGCCTGAAAAACTTCGGCACCTCTATGGCGGCCTGCTGCTCGCTCTGCAACTCGGCACGGCATTCGGGCCGCTCGCGGCTGCCGAGGTGTTCGACCGGTTCGGCAGCTACGATTTCTATCTCTGGTTCACCATCGCCTGCATGGGGATCGCGAGCCTCTCGCTCCTCAGCCTGCCGCGCCCGCAGACCGAGGCGAAGCATCCCGGCGCGGAAACCGCCGGGAGGAGCAGATGAGCGTTTCGGAGAGTACCGCCGTCGGGGAATGGCGCAGCCATTTCACGCTGCCGTTCGCCGCGGCGCTCGGCTATGCGACGAGTTCCATCCACATCTACGGGCTCAGTCCCTATTACACCCCGCTCGAGCAGGCGTTCGGCTGGTCGCGCGCGGAGGTGACGATCGGCCTGACGATCGCCACCCTCATCAACGCCCTGTTCGCGGTGCCGGTCGGGATGATGGTGGACCGGCTCGGGCCCCGGCGGGTGGGGATCATCGGTGTCCTGCTGACGACGGCGGCTTTTGCCTTCATGAGCACCGCCACGGGGACGAGCGGCAACTGGTGGCTGCTCTGGGCGCTCATCGCGATCGCCACGCTGCCGGTGCAGGCCACCATCTGGACGAGCGCCGTGGCGAGCCGGTTTGCGGTCTCGCGCGGGCTTGCGCTCGCCGTGACGCTGAGCGGGGCGTCGGTCGCGGCCACGGTCTTCCCGCTGCTTGCGACCTGGCTGATCGACAACTACGGCTGGCGCAGCGCCTTCATGGGCCAGGCGGGCATCTGGGTGGTGATCACACTGCCCATGCTGCTTTTTTTCTTCCGGGGCGCGAAGGACACGAGGCGCACGGCGGCTGCTGCGAAAACCGGGGTGGCGCCGAAGCTGACCGGCAAAACCGCGCTGGAGGCGATGAGCTCCGGCATCTTCCGTCGGCTGTTCGTCGCCTGCCTGTTCTTCACCTTCACCATCATCGCGCTGGTGGTTCACTTCATCCCGATTCTTGCCGAGCAGGGTACCGACCGGATGGCGGCGGCCGGAGTGGCCTCACTCGTGGGCATTTTCTCGATCATCGGTCGTATCGGGACAGGCCTGCTGATCGACCGTTTCCGCGCATCCTATGTCGGAGCGCTCGTCTTTCTCCTGCCGATCATCGCCTGCGTGCTGCTCATGACCTCCGGCACTGAGGCCTGGGCACAGATGTCTGTGGCGGCGGTGATCGGGCTCACGCTCGGCTCGGAGGTCGATGTCATGGCCTACCTGACGGCACGGTATTTCGGTCTGAAAAACTTTGGCACCATCTATGGCGGCCTGCTGGTCGCCCTGTCGCTCGGCACCGCATTCGGGCCGCTCGCAGCCGCCGAAGTGTTCGACCGGTTCGGCAGCTACGATTTCTATCTCTGGTTCACCATCGCCTGCATGGCGATCGCGAGCCTCTCGCTCCTCAGCCTGCCGCCGCCGAAGATCGATGCCTGGAATGCTGGTGCGCATTGAGGTGGTGGTGAAAGCAGTCAGGTTCGTGGCTCGTTCCCGTGCGCATTCTGTTGACGTGTTCTGTCGCGCGGTGCAATCTGGATGCCGTTCCCGGCGGGCCGCGAGGGCGCCGGACTGACAGCTCATCGATGGAGAAGAAGATGCGAAGATTTATCGGGTCTCGTGCGGATGTTCTGACGGCGGTGATGGCCGCCTTCATCACCATGGCTCCGCAACTGGCCACGGCGGAGGATGGTGATGACTCCATGGGCTGGCTGGTACCGGGTGGCACGCCGGCACGGAATTTCTATGGCGGTGTGGGTGTCGGTGTCAATGACATCGACTATCCCGACTCCAATCAGGACGGTTCCGTTTCCAATATCAGCGATGACGACACCGACCAGTTCGGCAGCGTGTTCCTCGGCTATCAGATCAATGATTACGTCGCCGTGCAGGGTGGCTACTACGATTTCGGTGATTCGGATTTCTCGGGTGTTTCCGATGGCAGCGGGGATTCCTGGACACCCGTCACCGTGGAAATGGTTGAATACCTGTCTGATTGGCTGGTTGAACGTTTTCAGGGTAGCAACAGGAAATACATCTCGTACCTGAAGGAATAGCTGCACCTGCTCCAGTTCAATGATCGAATATCTGCGCCGGCCACGAAGCGTCTCATCGCGTGATCTGCTCTATGTTGTCTTGCCCTCCCTGTTGCTGCTTGCTGCCGGATTCTGGCTGGCGGCGCAATTCATTCGACCGGCGCCTCCCCGGCAATTGATCATTTCGACGGGGAGCGAAGGTGGCGCCTACCAGCGTTTCGCCGCTCGCTACAAGGATGTGCTGCAGCGTTACGACGTCAACCTGATCGAGATGCCATCGGCGGGGTCGATTGAAAACCTGCAGCGCCTTCGCGATAAAAGTCTCGCACTCGACGCCGGCTTTATTCAGGGCGGTACGGCCCGCGCTATTGAGAGCGATACGCTGGTTTCACTCGGTAGTCTGTACTACGAGCCGCTGTGGATTTTTTACCGCACCGATCTGGCGAAAAGCGTGCGCAGCGACCATCTGGATCAGCTTGCCCAACTCAGGGGACGACGCATTGCCATTGGCGCTGTCGGCAGCGGAACCCGCAAGCTGGCACTGGAACTGATCGAGGCCAATGGCATGGCCTCTGCGCCAACCATTTTGCTCGAAACGGATGGTCTTGCTGTCGTTGAAGCGCTGCAACATGACAAACTGGATGCGGTCATGGTGGTTGGGCCGCCGCAATCGGCGGTGGTTTGGGCGCTGTTATTTACGGATGGCATCCGTCTGATGAGCCTGGCACACACTGAAACCTACACTCGACTTTTTCCCCATCTGGAAAAATTGACATTGCCACGGGGTGCCGTTGATCTGGTGCATGACATCCCTGCCCATGATGTCAGCCTGGTCTCACCGATGGCGACACTGGTTGTCCGCGATGACACGCATCCGGCCTTGATCGACTTGTTGCTGCAGGCAGCAACAGAGGTACATGGCGAGGCAGGCCTTTTTAGAAGGCCGGCTGCGTTTCCGCGACCAACCATAATTTCCCACTTTCAAAAGAGGCAAAGCGCTACTACAAGTCAGGTAAAACATTCCTGCAGCGATTTCTTCCTTTCTGGGCTGCAACGCTGATTGACCGGTTGATGGTAATGCTGGTACCGATATTTGCACTGCTGATTCCCATTGCCAGATTCGCGCCTTCATTGTATGGATGGCGAGTGCGTTCACGAATCTTCCGACGTTATGGTGAACTGAAATTCATCGAGGCCGAACTGGATCTTGCCCCGGATCGGCACCATCGTGATGAATGGCTTGCCCGCCTCGATGCGATTGAAGCTGACGTCAATCGCATGCCGACCCCTCTAGCGTTTTCGGACATGCTATACACCTTGCGTAGTCATATCGGTCTGGTGCGAGAGGCTGTTTTGCGCAAGACATGAGTTTTTGCCCAAGCTTGCCACCCGTTTTTTCCGTTTGAA
>CAWBOJ010000007.1:0-99953 GCA_963790405.1 uncultured Actinomycetota bacterium | reverse complement strand
GGCGAAGTACGTCAACTCGCCCGAGGGCCCGCAGTTCACCAAGCGCAAGCTGCTCTTCGGGCTCGCGGAGGCGCGCGTGGCGGCCACCAAGAGCAGGTACTTCGTGGTGGTCGAGGGTTACACCGATGTCATGGGGCTGCTGGCCGCGGGCATCGATTCGGCGGTGGCCTGCATGGGCACGTCGCTGACGACCGACCAGATCCGCCTGCTCCGTCGGTGGGCGCCGGAGGTCAAGCTCTGCTTCGACGCGGACTCTGCGGGGGAGCAGGCCGCCTGGCGGAGCGTCGAGGCCGGGGCCGACGTCAACCTCGAATGGTCGGCCGTGCGACTTCCGACCGGTCAGGATCCAGGGGAAATGGCCGCCGACGAGGCCGGCCGGGCGGCGCTCGCGAGTGCGATACACACGTCACAACCTCTGGTAACTTCCCTCATCGAATCGCGAGTGGCGAGGGCGGGGACGTCTCCGCGCGAGAGGGAGGCGGCTCTCACGGTCATCGCCGAATTGCTCAGGCGCTTCCCCGACTCGGTGGAGAAGGACGATTGGGTTCGCTTGACCGCTAGCAGCCTTCAGCTCTCGCCCGGAATGGAGGAGCGCCTGCGCCAGTCCTCGCGCAGCGACGCCCCGGTGGTGCCGATGGTGGCGCCGCAGGCGTCGTCGCCCGAGGAGATCCGCGAGCTGCGCTTCCTCGCGATGGCCATCGCGGCCCCCGGGCCGGCGCGCCCGTATCTCGACGGGCTTCCGCCGGCCGCCTTCCACAACGAGGGGCATCGTCGTGCCTTCGTGCTGATCCGCGACGGGCAGAGCGACCTCGACGCCTGGCCGGACGATCTCGCGCCCGTCGGTCTCGCATTGCGGATCGAGCTGTCGGGGCCCGCGCCCACTGCCGCCGAGGTGCGGGAGGCCGCGTACCGTGTGGAGCTCCCGATGCTCGAGCGCAGGGCGGCCGAGATGCGGAGGAGGGGTGACGAGAAGGGGCGTCTCGAGGCGCTCGACCTGGCGCGCAGGGTGCGCGCCGCGCTGAGGGCGGACACGTGGGCACCGACGTCTCGGTCACCGGCCTGGAGGAGGTGCGCGAGCTCATCCAGGAGGGCCGCGAGCTCGGGGGGGTGTCGCTGCACGCGGATCGCCGACGTCGTGGAGGCCGCCGACCTCAGCGAGGAGCAGCAGGAGCGCCTCCTGCAGGTGCTCGCCGAGATGAACATCGAAGTGCTCGCCGAGGGCGTTGAGATGCCGGGCAGCACCGGTGGCGGCGGCCCGCGGCTCGACCTGTCGGTCAAGGCGCACTCCAACGATCCGGTGCGCATGTACCTGCGCGAGATCGGCCGGGTCCCGCTGCTGACCGCGGCGCAGGAGGTGTCGCTCGCCAAGCGGATCGAGCGGCGCGACATGAACGCCAAGGCCACGCTGATCGAGGCCAACCTGCGCCTCGTGGTCTCGGTCGCCAAGCGGTACGTCGGCCGCGGCCTCGCCTTCCTCGACCTGATCCAGGAGGGCAACCTCGGCCTGATCCGGGCGGTCGAGAAGTTCGACTACCGCAAGGGCTACAAGTTCTCGACCTACGCGACGTGGTGGATCCGGCAGGCGATCACCCGCGCGATCGCCGATCAGGCGCGCACGATCCGCATGCCGGTGCACATGGTCGAGACGATCAACCGCCTCTCGCGCGTCCAGCGCCAGCTGCTGCAGGACCTCGGGCGCGAGCCCACCATCGCCGAGATCGCCCACGAGCTCGAGGTCACGCCCGAGCGCGTGCGGGAGATCCAGAAGGTGGCTCAGGAGCCGGTCTCGCTGGAGACGCCGGTGGGCGAGGACGAGGACTCCGAGCTCGGCGACCTGATCGAGGACGGGGGCATCCAGAGCCCGGCCGACGCCGTGGCGAACCTGCTCCGCTCCGAGGAGCTGGAGGGCGATCCTCGCCCAGCTCACCCACCGCGAGCGCAAGGTGCTGGAGCTGCGCTTCGGCCTCCGCGGCGAGGAGCCGCGCACCCTCGAGGAGGTCGGCCAGCGCTTCGGGGTCACGCGCGAGCGCATCCGCCAGATCGAGGCGAAGACGCTCACGAAGCTGCAGGCCTACCGGGACACCGAGCGGCTCCGGGAGTTCCTCGACTGAGTCGGGGTCCGGCGGGGGGCCGCGGGTAACCCGCACCGCCCGGCCGCGCGCCACCGGATGCCGCGCCCCCGGCGGGGCGGCGAGCATGGAGCCGATCCACCCCGCGGAGGCCGATCATGCGCACCCCGATCCCACGGCATGTCGCGCGCGACGCGGCGGGAACGCTGCTCGTCGTCGCCGGAGCGGGCATCCTGATGGGCATCATCACCGCCGAGGCCCTGTACCCCGCGGCCTACTCCACCGGCGAGAGCATGATCAGCGACCTCGGCGCGACCGAGCCGCCCGACAGCGTGATCCTGCAGCCCTCGGCGGCGATCTTCGACATCACCATGGCCGTGGCGGGCGCCCTGGTGCTGGCCGCCGCCGCCCTCGCGCACCGCGCGACCGGCCGGCGGCGCCTGAGCATCCCCCTCGCCATCCTCGGAACGGGGATCCTCGGCGTCGGTCTCTTCCCGGGGAACACGGCCCCGCATCCGCTCTTCGCCCAGATGGCATTTATCGGCGGCGGCGTCGCGGCGGTGCTGTCGGGGAGGGTCCTCGGGGGCGCGATGGGCTGGATCTCCCGGGCGCTCGGCGACCACCCTGGTCAGCCTGGCGCTCGCGATGACCCTGCTTGACTGGGGCCCCGTCGACGCCCTGGGGAGGGCGGGATCGAGCGCTGGATCGCGTATCCGGTGGTGTTGTGGCTCGTCGCCCTCGGGGGGTGGTTCTGCGGTGCCCTAGGGGCGGGCGACGAGCGCGAGCGCCTCCGCGCGGCGGGTGGCGCCGTCCACCTCGAGGGCGCAGCGGGCGGCGAGCGGGAGGCTGTCGGCGTCGCCGTCGGGACGGCGGGCGGCCGGGCCGATCCAGCCGATCCGGGGGGCCGGGCCGAGTAGGGCCGCCCGCTGCGCCCACACCAGCAGGCGCGCGATCGCGAGCGCCCCGGCGCTCACGCCCTCGGGCCGCCCGCGGGCCGTGACATAGGCCCGGTGGGCGGCGACGCAGGCCGCGAGCGACAGCGCGTCGGGCGCGCCCTCGTGGTCCAGATCGAGCGAGACCAGCAGGGCGGAGGGGTCGGAGCCGTCGCCGCCGGCCCGGGTCAGCCCGGGGGCGAGACGCACCAGTTGCTCGCGGAGGCCCATCCCGATCGCCTCCGCCGCCACTCGGAGCTCGGGCTCGACCGACCGGACGAGCTCCGAGTGGTCATCGGAGAGACGGAGCCCCACGGAGCGGGGTCAGACCGCCGGCGGCGGCGTGGGCTGCGCCTCGCCCGCGGGGGGCGCCTCGGTGAACACGAACTCGTCGGGCTCGCCGCCGAGGCGGTCCTTGACGAGCCAGTACCAGTCCACCCAGGACCAGCAGCATCAGGAGCTTCTTCATGTGCTCTCCCTTCCGGGGAAATCGAGGGCCGAACCGTAGCGCATCGGTCACCCTCCGCCGGTGACCCGGAGGACGACCTTTCCGACCGTCTGGTCGCCGCCCACCACCCGGTGGGCCTCCGCTGCGCGCTCGAGCGGGAGCACCCGGTCGACGACCGGGCGCAGGCGTCCGTCGGCGAGACGGGGCACGCCCCATTCGGCGAACTCGGAGGCGAGATCGGCCTTCTCCTCCCGGGTACGCGCCCGCAGCGTCGACGCCCGCACCGTGGCCTGCAGCGGCAGCAGCGCGGAGAGGTCGACCTCCACCCGCGCCCCGCCGACCAGGCCGACCAGCGACAGCCTGCCGAGCCGGGCCAGGCTGCGCACGTTCTCCGACCAGTAGGAGGCGCCCACCAGGTCGAGGATCACGTCGGCGCCATGGCCGCCCGTGTCCTCGCGCACGGCGTCGGCGAAGCGCCCGTCCGTCGTGACGATGCAGGTCGCCCCGAGCGCCTCGACCGCCGTGGCCTTGTCCGGGCGCCGCACCGTCCCGATCGATCGCGCACCGAGCTCGGCGGCCACCTGGATCGCGGCGGTGCCCACGCCGCTGCCGGCCGCGTGCACCAGCAGCTTCTCCCCGGCGGCCAGGGCGGTGAGGCGGCGCAGGGAGAGCCACGCCGTCAGGAAGACCTCCGGCACCGCGGCGGCGTCGGAGAGGTCCATGCCCTCGGGCACCGGCATCAGCTGGCCCGCCGGGACGGCGACGCGCTCGGCGTAGCCTCCGCCCGCGAGGAGGGCCATCGCCCGGTCGCCCGGCGCCCATCCGCGCACGCCCGGGCCCACCTCGGCGACCGTCCCGGCCGCCTCCAGACCGAGGATGCCGCTCGCGCCGGCCGGAGGGGGATAGCGGCCCTCGCGCTGCATGATGTCGGCCCGGTTCACGGCGGTCGCGGCGACCTCGAGCACCACCTCGCCCTCGCCGGGGCGGGGGTCGGGGGCCTCGCCGAGCTCGAGCACCTCGGGCCCCCCGGGACGCGCCACGTGGATCGCCCTCACGCGCGCCGCTCCCGGCGGCGGCCGAGCACGACGCCGCCCACCGCACCGACGGCGGCGCCGGCCGCGGCGGAGATCCCGGCGCCCGTGGCCAGGCCGACCACGGTCCCGAGCGCGAGACCGATCGCGGTGCCGTACGAGGCCCAGGCGAGCCGGCGGGTGGCGCGCGCGCCGGCCATCAGGCGAGGGCTCCGCGGATGATCGCCCCGACCTCGGCGGGCGCGTCCCAGAAGAGCATGTGGCCGGCATCGATGCCGACCTCGGTGAGGCGCGGTCCGAGGTCGCGGCGCAGCCCGTCGCGCACTCGCGGCGTGACGAAGTCGGCACGGTTCGCGGCGACGAGGGTCACCTCGCCAGGGTATCCGGCGAGGGAGGGCGCGACCCGCGCCATCTCGCCCCAGGCCGCGACCGCGGCGGGCCGCGAGAAGCGGAACCGCACGCGGCCGTCGGGCGACTGCTCGAGGAAGGTGGCGAGGTCCTCCTCGACCGTGTCGCGCGCATGTGCGGGCCGCAGGGCCTCCCGGGCGCCGCGGGCCTCCTCCACCGAGGCCCATCCCTCGTCGCGCCGCGCCTCCTCGGCCTGCGCCCCGGCCCGCCGGGGGGACAGCGCCACGGCCGGATCGAGCAGCACCACGCCCCGCACCCGCTCCGGGGTGCGGGCGGCCAGGTGCAGCGCCAGGAGGCCGCCGAAGGAGTGGCCGGCGACCACGGCCCGCCCGACGCCCTCCGCGTCGAGCGTGGCGATCAGGTCGTTGACGTGCTGCTCGATGCCCCACGGGGGATCCCACGACGAGCGTCCGTGCCCGCGCAGGTCGGGCGCCAGGACGCGCACGCCGGGGAGCTCGGCCTCGGCGAGGCGGCGGTAGCGCGCCCCGGTGTTGGTGACCCCGTGGACCACGAGCAGCGCCGCTCCGCCGGGCGGCCCCCAGGAATGGACGTGGAGCGCGGGCATCGCGGCAATCCTGTCATCCGGTGCCGCGACCGGCCCGGGTATCGTGGAGCGCCGATGCTGGCGTCCGATGCGGTTTTGCCGTGAGGAGGCGCGGGCCGGCGCGGACGCCGCCGGGTCGCGCAGCGACCACTCTCGGTGATGACCGGCCCGCCGGACCATGAGGAGACCATGCCCGCCCCGTACGCGAAGATCGCCTGTTTCATCGACGAGGATCCGGCGTCGGAGGCCGTGCGCGCCGAGGCCGTCGCCCTGCGCGCGCAGTCGCCGGGCGAGCTTCATCTGGTGCACATCGCGACCACGCCGTGGCCGCTCTACGGCGACCTGTACGGCGTCTCGTACCCGCTCGAGGAGACCCTCGCCGCGGCGCGGGCGTGGATCGCCGACCGGGCCGCCGAGGTCCCTGGGTCGGTGCCGGTGCTGCTCGAGGGGTGGGCGCCCGGCGAGGCCTGCGCGTACCTGCGGCGCGAGGGCGTTGACCTGGCCGTCGCGGCCGCGCATCGCGGCCGCGTCCAGCGGACGCTCCTCGGCGGCTTCGCCGGGTACATCGCCTACCACGCCCCCTGTTCGGTGCTGCTCGTCCGCCCCGCCGCCGAGGGCGGCTGAGGGGCGGCGGTGGGGCCCGCCCCGGCCCGGTCGCCCGGGATCCCCCAGCTGACGGTGGTCTTCCTCGGCACGGGCGCCCGCTGGCCCACCCCCGAGCGCGGTGTCGCCGCGGCGGTGGTCATGCGCGGAGGGGACCACCTCCTGATCGACTGCGGCGAGGGGACCCAGCGCCAGATGATGCTGTCGCGGCCCGGCCTCCGCCGTCTGCGCGCCGTCCTGGTCACCCACTGCCACGCCGACCACGTACTCGGGTTGCCGGGTCTGCTCGCGACGCTGTCGGAGACGCGCCGCGACGACCTCCCGATCCTCGGACCGCCGGGCCTGGGCGCCCTGGTCGAGGGATTCCTGTCCCAGGTGGGGCCGCTCGCCTTCGGCCTCGACGTGCGTGAGACGGCGCCGGGCGAGGGGCTCGTCCGGCGCGGCTACCGGATCGAGGCGGTGGAGGCGCGGCACGACGGCCCGGCCCTCGGCTGGGCGATCGCCGAGGACCCCCTGCCCGGCCATCTCGACCCCGGCGCGCTGGCCGCGCGCGGCGTCGGCCCCGGCCCGGACCGTGCGCGGCTGGCGGGGGGCGAGGGGCTCCGGGACGTCGCGCCCGGCGAGGTGACCGGCCCGGCGCGCCGTGGGCGCCGCATCGTCTACTCGGGCGACACCCGGCCGGCCCGGGCGATCGCGGCGGCCGCCGCGGGCGCCGACCTCCTCGTGCACGAGGCCACGTTCCTCGAGGCCGACCGCGACCTCGCCGGCAGGGCCGGGCACTCGACGGCCGCCCAGGCGGCGGCACTCGCGGCCCGGGCCGGGGTGGGCCTGCTGGCGCTGACGCACCGCTCCAGCCGGTACCCGCGCGAGGAGGTGCTCGCCGAGGCGCGCGCGGTCTTCCCCTCCGCGGTGGCGCCCGCGGATCTCGACGCGGTCGAGGTGCCGCTCCCCGAGCGCGGGCCGCCGTTCCTCGTCGCCGGCGGCGGGCGGGCCGGCCCCTGAGCCTCAGCCGGCCGCGAGCGCGGCCGGATCGTTCGCGAAGGACCCGTCCCGCACGCTGCCGATGAGCTGCACCTGGCCCTCCGACCAGCGCACTCCCTCGCGGGCCTCGAGCCCGTCCACCATCTCCGGCGCGAGCCCCGTCACCGGCATCGACGCTCCTCCGCACTGCGGTGGCGACGACTCGGCCAGCGCGTCGCAGAGGCGGGCGGCGCCGTCGGGCGCCACCACGATGAAGGCCCGCACCACCAGCGGTTCGCCGCCGGAGCCGGCCAGCGCCTCCTGCACCGACAGCCCCGAGGCCGCGAGCATCTGGCCGGTGGCGGGGGAGCCGTCGGGCGGGGCGACGAGGCGCACGTCGCCGGCCGGCGCGGGGGCGGCGCCGGCGCCCCCGCCGTCGCCGCATCCTGAGAGCGCCGCCGCCGCCAGGGTGCCGGCCACCGCCAGCGCCGCCCATCGCTCGCGTCCCATCCGCATCGCGCCCCCTCGAATCGCCGCCGGTCAACGCGTCTCCGCCGCCGCCCGGCGATCCGTCACGCCCGGTGTCCGGGCACCCCGCGATCCTCCAGTTCGCGCCGTACCTCGGCGATGCGCTCGTGGAGGGTGTTCCGCTCGGCCGAGACGGTGCGCTCGTCGTGGGTCAGCACCCCGAGCGACTCCTTGAGCTGCGACTCGGACATGGAGGCGAGGTCGGCGGGGGCGAGGATGTCGTCCGGCGCCCGCAGGCGATGCCGCGTGCGCGAGTCGCCGATCCAGAGCTCGAACCAGACGCAGGTCTCCCCGGTGCGCTCCAGGCCCCAGCGGTCGGCCACCTGCTCGACGAGGTAGATGCCGCGCCCGCCGGTCTGACGCCGCCCCGGCCGCTCGCGCATCGGCGAGAAGCCGGGACCCGGGTCGATGACCTCCACGCGCACAGAGCCCCGCTGGCGCGCGATCCGGACCCGGATCCGGTCGTCGGGCCCGAGCCCGGCGTGCCGGAGGCTGTTGCCCACCAGTTCCGTCAGGAGCAGGGCGATGTCGTCGCGGGCGGCGCGGGAGAGCCCCTCGACCTCCTCCACCATCGCCCGGGCCTCGGCCAGGGCGTCCCCCTGGGCGGGCAGGAGCCGGACCAGCTCGCTGTTGGCCGTGCGCGTGCGCCGCTCCGACATTCCTCCTTCTATCCCAACGGCGTACCGCGTGCCAGCGAGCCGACGCGCACACCGGCGCCGAGGGCGCCTCATGAGACTTATCTACGTTCTCTGGGTATTGGTGACCAGCTTTGTAACACTCACCGCACAGCGGCGAGCCTGGAGAAGGAATGCCGATCGACGAGGATGCGCCGAGCGCGCGGGCGGAGGATCGGGCACTGAGGGTGCGCATCTCGCCCCGCCGGGCCGTCGTGGTCCTCGGCGCGGGGGCGGCCCTGTTGCTGCTGGCCGGTGCCCTCGCCGAGATCTCGCGCGTCGGCTTCGGCCATGGGCGGCTCTTCGGGCTGGTCCCGCTGTTCGATCTCGACGGTGAGGCGAATCAACACTCGTTTCACGTTGGAGACGCTGCTCGATGAGGTCGAGCCGTTTCTCAGGCAGTTCCCGGATCACCAGCCTAAAGGCACGCGCGAGGCGATCGAAGCCAAGTCGTGTGTGCTCGCGCCTCCCTTCGATCCTGCGCCCTTCGATCGCGCGCTTGGGGGGATGAGCGCATTCGCGGCTCCACGGGGAAGCCGCCCGCGAATCGTGTGGCCTCATCGTTGGGAGCACGACAAGGACCCCGATGCGTTCTTCGCGGCAGTTGCGCGCCTGGCCGAGGAAGGACTCGACTTCGAAGTCGCTGTGGCGGGGCAGGCCTTCCGCGACATTCCGGAATCGATTCTCGTTGCCGAGCAGACCTTGGGTGAGCGGCTCATGCATATAGGTGAGCCGGAAGATCGAGATGCCTACGCTGGATTGCTTGCGGGCGCCGACATCGCGGTGTCTACCGCACACAACGAGTTCTTCGGCCTGGCGATGATCGAGGCGGCGTATGCAGGATGCTACCCGGTCGTACCCGACCGCCTTGCGTACGCAGAGCTCTACCCTTCGGAGTTCCGCTATGCCGACAGCGAGCAGCTTGTGGGGACATTGCGGTCTCTCGTGCAGCAGCGGCCGACACCGGGGCAGGGGAGGGTGCTGGCCGAGCAGTACACATTCGACCGGCTCATCCCGGCCTACGACGCACTCTTCGAACAGGTTGCCAGAGAAACGCGAGCCTGACGCGTACGTGCGTCGTACCGGCGCGAGCACAAGCCGAGCACCACATCGGTAGAAACCTTGGCAAGGTACCTTGCCACACAAGCTACCTGGCGGTACCATGAAGGGGATCGAGAGCAGCGGAAGGTGGTGCGAGAGAACCGTGGCAGGCGAGAAGGACTGCTGGATCTCCCAGATTCGCAAAGGTGTTGTCGAGATTGCGATTCTCGGCATGTTGTCTCGTGCCGAGATGTACGGATCTGAGATCGTGACGGCCCTGTCCGCGCACAGGGAACTCGCGATAAGCGGCGGTACCGTGTACCCGCTGTTGTCACGCCTCCGCAAGGCGGGTCTGATCGAGTCGGTGTGGCGCGAGTCGCCTGTGGGCCCGCCGCGCAAGTACTACTCGCTCACAGCGGACGGCCGCGCAGAGCTTGCTGACATGGTGACCGCCTGGCGGAGTGTCTCGAAGGGCATCGACGAGATGCTGGAAGGGGTTGAGTCGGATGCCCGTGCGTGATCTTTCGGAGCTGAGGCCCGAGGCCCGGGCAGAGATCGAGTCGTACCTCTCGCGCTTGCAGGCGGGATTCTGCGGCGTTGCCAGCGAGCTTGCCGAGGAAACACTCGCGGAGACTCGATCGCACTTCCTCGAGTCGCTCGATTCAGACTCAAGTGTCGAGGATGTGAAAGTGCTTGCCGCACAGCTCGGTGAGCCTGATGAGTACGCAGTCGCATTGTGTGAAGAGGTCACACGTCGCCGAGGAGCGAAGCCGAGCGAGGATGTCGCTCAGCCTGCGGGACACGTGCTCGGCATGCCGTATGACATCAAAGCGCCGACACCTGAGAATCTGCGTACCCGGATTTGGAACCCGGAAGACCCACGCATCTTCACGCCGAAATTGGTCGGACTCGGGTGGACGATCAACTTCGCGGCACTTGCGGTCAAGACCGGCATGATCCGGCCTGACGATGAGGATGAGCCGTTTGCCAGCGTTCCGGAGCGCTACCTGTGGGTGGCTTTGCTGATCCCGGTTCTGGCGGCTCTTGCACTTGCGACGGCAGTTGCCCTGATGTGGCCGACTCTGCCTGAGCAGGTAGCGATCCACTGGGACTACACCGGCGTGCCTGACGGTTGGGCCTCTGCGGGCGTGACTCTGTTGGTGGAACTCGCACTTGCGGTGTTGCCCGCGATGTTCGCACTGTGGTTCTTCGCATCGGGGCGCGACAAGGCCTCTCGGGTGCTCACGACCGCCGCGGCAAGCATGTTCGTGACAGTCGCGGGTGGCGTGCTTGTAGTGACGTTGGCAGAGGCGCAAGGGATCCGCTTCGGGTGGGCGTGGCCGTGGGTCATGATCGCGCTGACGGTTGGGATACCGTTCGTGATGCTTGTCGCGCTCTCACGCCTCGGACGAGCCGAAGAGATGAAGCGCGATTTGGGGGAGTAGGGTAGCACTGCACTGGTGACGAGAAGGGACGGGACGAATGATTCAGGCAATATCGGATGCGTTGGGCGGGGTTTCGAACGGCGTGGTGTACGCGATCCTTGCGCTGGGCGTGGTCCAGATCGGCGTGCAGATATGGGCGCTTGTGGACCTCGCGCGTCGCGAGCGGGTCGCCGGAGGGCGCAAGTGGTTGTGGGCCGTACTGATCATTTTCCTGAGCAACCTCGCATTGGGCGCGATTCTCTACTTCGCGATTGGCCGACGTGTGCCGCCAGAGGTAGTGGAGACCGACACGCCTGCCGTATCCAACGGCGACAAGACCGCCCGGGCCGTTGATGCGCTGTATGGTAGCCAGGACGGTGACGCGCCCCGATGACTGCCGCGATTGAGATTGCCGGGCTGACGAAGGTCTACGGGGCCGTGCGTGCGCTCGACGGCGTCACGCTAACCGTTCCGGAGGGCTCCGTATACGGATTCCTCGGCCCGAACGGGGCAGGGAAGACGACGACGCTTCGCGTACTCACGGGCCTGGCGCGCCCGACAAGCGGCACCGCGAGGGTGTTCGGCAACGACGTGGTCCGTGCTTCGACTTCGGTGCGCGCGGATATCGGGTTCCTGCCCGATGTTCCGGGCTACTACGCCTGGATGAACGCCGAGGAGTTCTTGCGCTTCTCAGGGCAGCTCTTTGGCTTCAGAGGGGGCGATCTCGACGCACGGGTCAACTCGCTGCTCGATCTTGCCGGCCTGGCCGGCGTGGAGACTAAGGTGGGCGGCTATTCGCGAGGCATGAAGCAGCGTCTGGGCGTGGCTCAGGCGCTCATCAACGCGCCCAAGCTGCTGATGCTCGATGAGCCGACGAGTGCGCTCGATCCCATGGGACGCAAGGACGTGCTCGATATGATTCTGGCGCTCAAGGATCGAACGACGGTGTTCTTCTCGACTCACATCCTGTCTGATGTCGAGCGTGTGTGTGACACGGTGGCGATTCTCGACAAGGGAAGGGTCGTGCGTGAGGCACCGATTCACGAGCTGAAGCACAGTGGCGCCGCTACGCGTGTGCAGGTTGAGATCAGCGATCGTCCCGAAGAGGTCTTGTCGAAGTTCGCCGACGCGCCCTGGTCTGGCGAGTGCACGCGCGAAGGACGCACGATCACCTGCGTGATAGGTGACCTCGCCGAGGCCAGACGTGAGATTCCGCGCACCATAGCGGATCTCGGTGCATCTATGGTGCGCATGGCCGAGCTGGAGCCCACGCTCGAAGATGTCTTCGTCGAACTCGTTGGGGGTGAGGCGTGATGCACGGATTCGCCGTCTTCCTTCGCAAGGAATTCTCGGAGATCTTCCGCACGTGGCGCATCTGGGTTCTGCCCGTGATTCTGGTTTTCATCGGGCTCAGCAGCCCCATACTTGCGAAGGTGACACCGGAATTGGTTTCCTCCTTGATGCCTGCAGATCAAACTGGGATCGTCATCCAGATTCCGGATCCCGTAACACGCGATGCCTACTTGCAGTTCTCCAAGAACGCTATGCAGATGGCGACTATCGCCGTGATAATCGCTGCTGCCGGAATGATTGCTGCCGAGAAGCGCTCCGGTACTGCGATTCTCGTGCTCACGAAACCTGTCTCGAGGACAGCCATGGTCATTGCCAAGGTGGTCTCGAGCTGGACGTTGCTCCTCGGTGCGACACTCGCAGGTGCGCTGGTGTGCGTCGGGGTGACCGCAATCATCTTCGACACGTCGCTGGTCGGTGAGTTCGCTGCATCGACTGCTCTGTGGTTCGTTTTTGCGGCCATGCTCATCGCGTGCATGGCGCTGCTGTCTACCTTGATAGGCTCCCAAGGTGGCGCCGCAGGAGCGGGTATCGGGCTGTTCCTGGTCGTGTCGATACTCTCGGCATGGGGTCCGACCCGCAACTACAGTCCCGCGGGCCTTCTCAGTGCGGGAGACAGAATAGTGGCTGGCGAACAGGTCGATGTCTTGTGGCCGGTGCTTGCTGCCGTGGCGGTCGCTGTTCTTGCGGTGGCGCTTGCTGCGTGGATCTTCGAACGCCAGGAGCTGTAGACGAGGCTTCTCTTAGCAGCCAGCGACTCCCTTGGCGGCGTGGTCGAGTTCGATGTGGTCGGCTTCGATCTCGCTGACCGACGCGAAGACTTCCTTGACCCGTTCGCTCGTAGCGCGCTGCACGACCTCGGCGTAGAAGCGGCTTGCCCGCTGCTCGCGCTCGATCGACGCCTCAATGTTGGCGCACCAGTCGTCGGATGCATCACTGGGATCGAGCAGGTCCGAGGGCTTGGTCACGCCGAGGAGCTTGCAGAACACTGAAGCGTGCTCGGCTTCGATCTTTGCAAGGCGCTTGTATGCGCTCGCGAGCTTCTTGTTGTCGCGGTGCTGGGCCATGGCCATGTAGAAGCGGGAGTTGCCACGTTCGAGCTCCACGGCCTGCTCAACGTTTGCGCGCTCGACTTCAGTGAGATGGACGTCGTTGATGTCCTCGGGGTATTCGGTCGTGTCGACGAAATATTCCCGATGTGCGCCGCAGAACGGGCAGTGGCTCGGTGCTTCAGTGCCGAGGAAAGTCTCGCCGCAGATGCGGCAGCGGTACATCTTCATGGTTCCTCCTCGTGAACGGGTCGGCATTCATGCTGCGGGGGGCTGGGGATTGAGACTCCGGTCTCAGCCTTCCGGCAGGTTCAGCATATCCGCTATCGCCTCGCCGAAGGCGTATGCGGCCTCAGGACCGTTGGCCGTAATGAAATTCGCATCGACTTCGACCGGCTCGCCAGTGTAGATCGCTCCGTGGGCATCAAGATCGAACTCTTGCGAAGAGAAGCTGGTGACTCGTCGGCCGGCGAGCAGACCTGCGTGCGCGAGTGTGGAAGGTGCGATGCAGATCGCCGCTACGACGCGACCCGTCGCCGCGAGTGTCCGAGCGAGCTGATGTGCCTTGGGGTCATCGAAGAATACCTGCGCCCCGCCGCCTCCCACGAACACGACGGCATCGAGCGCGTCGGAGTCGACATCACCAAGCGCTGCATCCGCCGTGACCGTCATCCCGAGTTTGCCAGTGCACAGTCCCGGGCGCGTGCTTGCGGTGATGACCGTCGCGCCGCGGCGCTCGAGTACTTCTCTCGGGTGGGTGTATTCCTCGTCGCGAAAGACTTCCGGTGCGATGACCATCAATACGTCGGGCAAGGCGCTCTCCTTGGGGTTGGCCTGGGCGTATCTGATGGCAGTCAATATACCCGAACTCGTGCGTTTGTGGCGCACTGAGGGCCGTGCATCACAGGGCGGAAAGCGCTTTGTTGTGAGGCGGTGGGTGTTCCCCCGAGACGCTTTAGGGTACCGTGTACACAAAAGTGTACACACCGAGCCGGCTTGCCCATGAAAGGGACAGCGAGCCAGCGGACAAAGGGGGCTATTGGATGGACACGATCGAGCGGACCGACCGACTTGTGGACGGGATCACCGCACGGGTCGATGCGTTCCTCGAGCGTCGGACAAGCCTGAAGCTTGCCGATCGCTACTTCTACTTGCAGGCCACCACCGGACAGACCAATCACCGCGTGACCATGGCCGACGGTCGCGACATGGTGCAACTTGCGTCCTACTCGTATCTGGGTCTCATCGGCCATCCCGCCATCGACGCGGCGGCACAAGCGGCGATCGAGAAGTACGGTACCGGCGCCGGTGGAGTCCGCCTTCTCACAGGCACGACCGATCTGCACGAACAGCTCGAGACTCGCATCGCGGAGTTCACCGGCCGAGAAGACGCATGCGTGTACTCGAGCGGTTACGTCACGAATATCGCGATCGTCACGGGGCTCACCGGCCCCGGTGACCTCATCTTGATGGACAAGCTCGATCACGCGTCGATCGTTGATGCTGCGTTGCTGTCAGGCGCGAAATGGCGGACGTATCGCCACAACGACATGGATCATCTCGAGAAACTGCTCGCGCAGGCTGCAGGCGAGTACAACACGGTGCTCGTGATGGCTGATTCGGTCTTTTCGATGGACGGCGACATCATGGATCTGCCGAAGACCGTAGCGTTGTGTCGCGAATACGGTGCTCGTCTCATGGTCGACGAAGCACATTCAATCGGAGGACTTGGTGCGACCGGACACGGGATCGAGGAGCACTTCGGCATGCCGGGTGTGATCGACCTGAAGATGGGCACGCTGTCCAAGACGATTCCGTCGGTCGGAGGCTATCTCGCAGCTACACACGAGATCGTCGACTACCAGCGGCACATGTCGCGTCCGTTCATCTTCTCGGCAGCTCTGCCGCCCGCACAGACGGCAGCGGCGATCGCGGCTTTCGATGTGATAGAGGCGAGCCTGAGCGGGTCACGAATCTGCACGCTGTGACCCAGCGCTACATCAGTGGGCTCAAGGCCCAGGGCTGGAACACGATGGACTCGACGACGTGTGTGGTCCCGGTGCTCGTAGGTGACGAGGCCAAGACGATGGATCTCACGCGCATGCTGTTCGACCGAGGCATCTTCGTGTGTCCGATCGTGCACCCGGCGGTGCCGCGGGGCATGGATCGCCTGCGCACGTGTTTGATGGCGACGCACACCGACGAAGATATCGATCAGGCACTCGCGGCGTTCGAAGAAGCCGGAAAGACGCTCGGACTGACGTAGGCCGAGTCTTTCGCAGCTAGGTAAACGAGTCGAGCAGGTCGCGGACGTCCCGCGGCTTCTCGGCTTGTTTGTAGAGTGGCTCACCGTATGCCGTCACGCCGTCCTCGTATGTGTCGACGCCCTCCTCGCGGTAGTAGACGCCGATGGGGACCCGGCACTCGTCGGGCGTGCAGGTCAGGTCGTGGAACGCCTTCATCGACAGTTCGAATGCCGCGTGCGATCGCGTCGGGTCCCAGTCGGTTTCCTCGAGCTTGTAGACGCGCTCGCGGAACCACGAGAACGTGTTGTGCTTGTTCCAGGTCACGCACGGCTGGTAGCACGTCTACGAGCGCGAATCCGTGGTGCTGGATCGCCTGCTTGTACAGCTCGGTCAGGTGCGGGATGTCGCCGGCGAATCCGCGCGCGACGAACGTGGCGCCTTCGGCGAGCGCGAGTCCGATCGGGTTGACCGGCTCCTCGAGCACGCCCTTGGGGGTCGAGACGCTCGCATGAGATGGTCCGAGGTGGGGGAGGCCTGTCCGGTGGTGAGCCCGTAGATCTGGTTGTCGTGCGCGAGGTAGGTCATGTCGATGTTGCGGCGCAGCGCTGTGCACGAAGTGGCCCAGGCCGAGCCCGTAGCCGTCGCCGTCTCCGGATTCGACGATCACCTTGAGGTCGGGCTGTGCGAGCTTGAGCGCGGTGCGCCACGGGCAGCGCGCGACCGTGCAGCGCGTGGAAGCCCTGCGTCTTGAGGAAGTCGGCGCCGTTGCCGTGGCAGCCGATGCCCCACACCACCGAGTACTCGTCGAAGTCGAGGTCCGAGCTCGGACAGCGCGCGTTTGAGCGCCTCCCACATGCCGTAGTTGCCGCACCCCGGACACCAGGTCGGCTTGTTGGTGGTCGTGTAGTCCTTGACCGTCAGGCATCAGCCGAGCACCTCCTTCACGAACGCGTAGACCTGTTCGGGCGAGAACGGCCGCCCGTCGTAGCGGTGCAGCGTGTGGTCGACATCGAGCAGACACTGCTGCCGGATCGAGCGACTGCAGCTGGCCGGTGAAGTTGCCCTCGATGACGGCCGTGCGCTTCGCGCGGCCGAGGAACGCCGCGACCTCCTCGGCGGGGAAGGGCCACACGGTCGCGACCTGCATCATGTTGACCGCGATGCCCTCGGGCTGCGAGCCACGCACATCGCCTCGCGGACCGGCATCTTCGTGGTGCCGAACAGCACGATGGAGAGATCGGCCTCGCTCGGGGCCGTAGTACGGCGGGCGCGGGACGATCTCGCGGGCCAGATCGTACTTGCGCATGCGCTTCTCGTTCTGCGCCAGGCGCATCGTCGGCGTCCTCGCCCTGCGCTCCGTAGCCGTACTCGTCGTGCTCGTAGGAGTTGACGACCTGTTCGGCGCCTTTGACGCCGGGAAGCGCGCGCTCGCGAGATGCCGTCGTCGGTGACTTCGTAGCGCAGGTAGTCGGTGACCTCGCCGTGTGTGATGAGCTTGCCGCGATCGATCGTGACCGCTTCCAGATCGAACGGCGGCGACCGATGCACGGTGATCGGACAGATACGAATCGCCGAGGATGAGCACCGGCGTCTGCAGCTGGTCGGCGATGTTGAACGCCTGCCAGCCCATGCGGAACGCATCTTCGCGATCGCCCGGCGCCAGCACGACGCGCGGGAACTCGCCTTGCGCCGCATGGATGACGTAGCGCAGATCGGACTGCTCGGTCCAGGTGGGCATCCCGGTCGCGGGACCGGGCCGGGTCGACACGCACACCACCACAGCGCTCTCGCTCACGCCGGCGAGGCCGAACGCCTCGATCATCAGCGCGAAGCCGCCGCCGGACGTCGCCGCACATGGCGCGCGCGCCGCCGAAGGCCGCGCCGACGACCATGTTCATGGCCGCGAGCTCGTCTTCGGTGTGCTTGACGACCACGCCGCGGTCCTCGCCGTAGCGCGCCATGAAGTGCAGGATGCTCGAGGCCGGCGTCATCGGGTAGGCGGCGTAGAAGCCGATACCAGCGGCCAGCGCGCCCAGGCTGAGCGCCTCGTTGCCGTCGATGAGGATGCCGTCGGCTCGCGTCCTTCGATCGGTTGCATGTCGTAGGGGAAGGCGCAGCCGTGTCGCTGCGGCGTGATCGTAGCCGGCCTTGGCGCACGCCTTGTTGACCTCGGCGATCTCGGGCGCCTTGTGGGAGAACTGCTCGTCGATCGGACGCATCGAGGAACGACAGCGGGAATCCCATGTGGCCGAGGACCGCACCGAGTGCGACGATGTTGCGCATGATCTTCTGTCCGCCGACCTCGTAGATGATGTCGGTCAGCGGGACCGGGATGATGCACAGCCCGTCCGGGACACCTTCGACGTCAGCGATGTCGAAGTCCGTGGGGTCGTAGATGATCGCCGCGCCCTCGGTGAGTTCGTCGATGTGCAGCGGGACGGTGTCGTCGTCGAGTGCGACCAGGATGTCGGTGGAGAGCACGTGGCTGTGGATCGGGCGGTCGCTGACGCGCAGGTGGTAGGTGTTGTGGCCGCCTTTGATGAGCGACGGGTACTCGGTCAGGTCGAACGTCTCGTAGCCGGCGCGCATGAAGACTCGTGCGAGCGACTGTCCCGCGGCCTTGATGCCGAAGCCCGCAGGACCGCCGATGCGGATACGGACCTCGGTCGTTCCTTCAGGTATGCCTGTCGGCATATGCCGGCCTCCTTCATGACGGGGCGCGAGCACCGCATTGGCGAGTGTGCTCGCATGTGTACATTCCCGTTCCACGGGCGACGTATAGCGATGACGTGCGATAATCGGCCATGGTCACCGGACACTGAGAAGAGTGTGCGTGGAAGAGAATCCGGACAAGACGGTCGTGCTCGGCGTCACGGGCTGTATCGCGGCCTACAAGGCGTGCGAGCTGGCGCGCATGCTCGTGCGCGATGGCGTGCGGGTGAAGGCCGTCATGACCGAGGCGGCGACGCATTTCGTGGGTCCGCTGACGCTGCGCACGCTCACCGACGAGCCTGTGGCCACGTCGCTGTGGGACGATCCCGGCTCCGAGCCCGTGCACCACATCTCACTTGCCGAGGAAGCGGACGTGATGCTGATCGCGCCTGCGACCGCCAACGTGATCGCGAAGCTCGCCAGCGGGCGTGCCGACGACATCCTCACGACCACGGCGCTGGCGACCGAGGCACCGCTCGTGATCGCTCCGGCGATGAACACGCACATGTGGCGCGACGAGGCCACGCGCGAGAATCTCCGGGTCCTGCGGGAGCGTGGTGCCGATCATCATCGAGCCCGACACCGGCGAGCTCGCCTGCGGAGACACCGGTGAGGGCCGTCTGGCAGATCTCGCCGACATCCACGACGGCGATCACGGCAGAACTGCGGCGTTCCCGCGACCTCGATGGCGTGCGCGTTCTCGTGACCGCCGGCCCGACCCACGAGCCGATCGATCGCGGTGCGGTTTCTCGGCAATCCGTCGAGCGGCAAGACCGGCTACGCCATCGCCGAGGAATGCGCTCGCCGAGGCGCTGACGTGACGCTCGTGAGCGGCCCGACCACTCTGCCGGATCCGTTCGGTGTGGCGATCGTGCGTGTACGTACGGCGCTCGAGATGGAAGCAGCGGTAGGCGACTCGTACGAGGATGCTGCAGTGGTGATCGCGACCGCGGCGGTCGTCGGACTTCCGGCCGGCTGCACCGCGTCGAGGGCAAGATGAAGAAGGACGACGCCCCGTCGACGCTCGCCCTCGTGCGCAATCCGGACATCCTTGCGGGTCTTGGATCCGACAAAGGGGATCGGATACTCGTCGGCTTCGCTGCCGAGACACACGATGTTGAGTCGTACGCCCGGGCCAAGCTGGCCGAGAAGAACCTGGACCTGATCGTGGCCAACGACGTTTCGAGTCCCGGCTTGGGATTCGGAGGCGATGACAACAAGGTGAGTCTCGTGGATGCCGATGGCGTACGCGAGCTGCCTGTGATGAGCAAGCGCGCGATCGCACGTGCGGTTGTCGATGAGACGGTGACGCTGGTTCGTGCGCGTCATCGTGGCTGAGACGAGAGGGATTCAACTATGGCGTTATCAGGAAAAGCGAAGAAACTGTCGGTCTACATCGGCGAAGCGGACCTCTACGACGGCAAGCCGCTGTGGGAGGCACTCGTAGAACAAGCGAGGACGGCGGGGTGTGCCGGCGCGACCGTGCTGCGCGGCTATGGAGGTTTCGGCGCGACAAGTCGAGAGCATGCCAAACACGGACCGCGGATGTCGGTTGATCTGCCGCTGTTGGTGCACGTTATCGACCGGCCCGACAAGATAACGGCGCTGGCCGAGATGTACTCTGCGATGGTGGATGACGGCATGATCACTATCGAGGACGTGGGCGTCTTGCTCTACCACGGTGGTGCGCACCGGAGGTCCCGACGAGTGATCGTGCACGGCTCGCGTCCAGACTCGGACTTGAACACGAGGGCCGGCAAACGTAAGATACTTCCTTGCCGCCTAGCGGCGATTTCGGGCTGTGGCGCAGTTTGGTAGCGCACTTGACTGGGGGTCAAGGGGTCGCAGGTTCAAATCCTGTCAGCCCGACCAGCGAAATTCGAGGCACCCTTCGGGGTGCCTCGTTTCGTCTACCTGCGGGAATGTCCGCGGCCCGTGCCTCGGGGCGGTTCCAAACACGTCCTCGTTAGGTGGTCTGGCCTGCGGCGGCGCGCTTCTCAGCGCGAAGGAGCGACCAAGTCCAGGCCGAAGATCAGGAAGACCGGCTCTGACCATTCCAGGGGCCACCAGCGTCCGCCGAGAAGAGGATGAACGTGGGACGCCCTGAAAAGGATCGGCGGTACTGCCCGCGAACGATATCATGTATCCATCTAGTGATATCGTTAACGACTCACTGAGCCATTCTCTCCCACATCGCGTCACGCCCGCCCTTCACGCATCGGATCTCGCCCTTGTCCCGAAGCTCCCCGAGGACCCTCACGATAGTGGGCCGACTCACACCCGGACAGGCTCGTTCCACGTCGGCATAGCGGAAGGTCGCCGGAAGATGCCGAATGCAGTCGATGACCATCTCGCGCTTCGCCCCGCGCCCGGTCCCCATCTTCCCGACCCGCTGCTCGAACTCCACGTACGCAGCGATGAGGACGCCGTGAGAGTACTGCAGCCACGGCACGAGGTCGTGCCGTCCCTCATGCCAGCCCTCGGATGACGCTTCGAGCGCCTCGTAGTAGGTCTCCTTGGAGTCCTCGATGACCTTCTCGAGGCTGATGTAGCGCCCGACGTCATAGCCCGACTGGTAGAGCAGCATGAGGTTCAGGATCCGAGAGAGTCGTCCGTTGCCATCCGCGAAGGGATGGATGCACAGGAAGTCGAGCACGAAGGCGGGGACCGCGATCAGCGAGTCGATCTGCGCGACGGACGCGACGGAGCGGTAGCCCGTGACCAGCTCGTGCATTGCGGCATCAACGAACTCGGGCGCGACAGGGGCGAACCTCAGGCGGTGCGCACCGTCGGGCAGGACATCGACGATATCGTTCGGGGTGCTTTTCCACGCACCGCCCGGGGCAGGGGAGAACTGGTACATGTCCCGATGGAGCTGGAGTATCAGACCGGCCGCGAGTTCCATGCCGAGCGCGTTCGCGTGAACCGTGGACAGTACGTCGCGATAGCCGGCGATCTCTTGCTCGGATCGGTCTCGGGGTGTCGTCTTCTCGGCGGCAAGGTCGGCAACGCGCCCCGGGGCGGCCACCACGCCTTCGATCCTGTTCGACGACTCGATGCTCTGGACTCGCGCGGCTTCGCGCAGTGCGCTCAGCATCTGTGGCGACTGCTTCTCGAAGAGCTGCTGTTTGCCCTTGTACTCGCCGAGCAGACCGATGGAGCGGACCGTGGACATAGGCACAGTCATCAGCTCGAGATAGCTTGGGCCGAAAGATCCGCGCACGGCGCCTCCTCCGAAGAATGAATCACATGGCACTCCGATGATATCATTAACAAGTCATGATGCAATTCGCGGATCAGACGTCGGCGACAGTGGGGAAGAGCGGTCAGCGAATCGCAGAAGTTGCAAACGCGTCCACTAAGCCCGACCATTGTGTGAACGCGGGGCACCTTCGGGTGCCCCGCTTCGTTTGCTTGTGGAGACGTCTTCGAGTACTGGGGTATTGTCGTCAGCGCGCCACGGATTTCAGGGATGCCAGACGACAGGGAAAACACCAGGTGAGGGGCCAAAACCACCGCCGTTACCTTACCACAAATCGGCCTCCAGAACGAGTCTCGTATTCCTCGGCGCAAGGGTGTAGATAGTATCTGAGGTGAGGCGATTGATCGTTCCATTCGGGCAGGACGCTGCCCAGATGCAGTTGACGGCGACTCTTCATGAACTGGAATCGTGCAACCGCGTGACTGAGCGCTACGGGCTATGCCTGTCGACGCGAGACGCCCAGGCGTTGGTCACGGGGCGACTCGATGCGCTGGAAACTACCGAGCGAGTCGAGTTCGGCGGGGGAGTGGCGAGGGAATCGTACTGGCATTTGTGGTTCGCCCGTACGTGTCGCAGGCCACCTTCGTCCAGACCGTCCTCGATCTCCAAGACCTGTTCTATCACTTCAAGAACGAGTCGTTCGAGCAAGTCCCGACGACGAGTTGATCGAGACCATGCGGTCTCTCTTAGACGATGTGGCTCACGGGGACCTGGAGTTCCTGTCCGAGACCCTCCTCGACGGGCTGTGTCGCGATGTTCGCGAGCAAGCTTTGCAGACGCGGTGACGAGCCTCGCTACTCGGCTACCGGATGATGGCGAGTGGGCCGGACCAGTCACGCACCCGGGTGGGACGGCGAGAGTTGGTCGGATGCGTAGGGGGGGCGCTGACGATGAGAATGGACAGCGCCTGTCGAGCTGTCGCCGGATCTGACCACGCCCCGGACGTCCGCTCCGCCTGTCACGATGGTGCTGCCTTTCAGGTCAGGTTCTTGCGGCTGCTTGAGAAGCGCACGGTCGCCTTCACGATGGGTGACAGCAGCTCCGTGCCCCGACATGTCGCTGCCGACCTGATGCGCTCGGTCTGCTTCGTCCTCGGCATTGACCCAGACACGGGCCGGTCCCGGAGGGGCTGTTGTCCATCGATCTCGACGCTGAGTTCCGGCGCAGGCTCGAGGAGATCGGGCACAAGGTCGAGCTGACCGAGAAATTGTGGCACGACGTGTGTGTCGCCATGCCGATGGTCCGGAACCTAGCGCTTCGCGACACGCTCGAGAGCATCGGCGCGTTTCCGAAGCAGTACGACTGCCGATCCATGGCGCACGAGATTCCCTGCAACATCGACTACCCGCTGTGCCGTCCGGTGTCGGAGTCGCTCCTCGGCGTTGACTACGTGAACGAGTATCTGCGCCGTCTGCTGGTGGAGGCGGACTTCTTGCAGCGCTTTTCGCTCGAATCCTGTGTACGCGTTCTCGCGAGCAGTTGTCCGGACTATCGCGGCTTGCTGATCAATCTGTACGAGCCGATCGCGACGAACGCCATCGGACTCGCCGTGATCGGTGAGGACCCGCGGGGGCTCCACGTGTCCGAACAGGGCCGCACGGATATCGCGCGGCTGCTGGAGCCTCTGGGGCGGGGTCAGCGGAGCAGAGTCATGCGCGAGGCGGCCGATGCCGTATGCGGCTTGCTGGGCATTCATGACGAGTGCGCTGTGACGTACCTTCGCGATTGTGTGCTGGAGCTGCTGCCTCGCATTGAAATCGGGCTTCCGCGACGTGACCTGCGCGGCGTGTTCGTGTCGTGAGGAGCCTTGATTGAGGAATTGAGCTAGCGGTTCCGCTAGCACGTGGCTGTCATGCAATAATCGGGCGCGGGAGCTCGGCTCCATGTGAGAGCTGGGGTTGATGTGGCGAGTGAGTCGAATCAGGAAGGCGGTCTTCTGGGTGAGTGGTCAGAGGATGCTGGCGTGGCCCAGTGATGACGCGTTCATCGAACTTGAATCATGCGTCGCAGATCTTGCTCGAACGGGTTCGTTCGGACCGCTGGTTGCTGGCTATCATGGAGGGTGCCGACTCCGGCATGTTCGGTCCACGTACGGCGTTCGAGTGGTTCCTGGCTGCCATTATCGAAGACTATGGCGACAACCCCTCCGTAATCAGTGAGTGCCACGTCCAGTTGCTCGATGAAGCGAGTGGTTCCAGCTGGCGTGGTCGGGCAATAGTGCCGCTCGATCTCCTGCGGAGCAGGCCAGCCTTTGGGCACCTATCGGAGTATCTCTGCCAGTCCCCTGAGAGCGAGCGTGAGATTCACAGCTCGTCGAATCTTGTCGTCGTGTGCACGGTTGATGACCAGGTCCTTGTGTTGAATGAGCTCGAACTGCCTCTGTAGCTTGCTTTCGCGTGTTTCGCAGCCTCTGTCGCTGACACCGAACAAGTGCATCGAGCCATGCGCCGCGAGCGCTATCCTGATATGTGCAATGTCATCTGCGATGGGCATGAAGCATACGATGCACAACGAATACGAGCTGCTGGACAGCGGCGACGGGCGCAAGCTCGAACGCTTTGGCGATGTAGTCCTGTCGCGTCCGTGCGGTCAGGCCGTCTGGGAGAAGCAGAGACCCGAGATGTGGGCGAGCGGCCGCTGCCTCCTTCGACCGGGAGCGCGGATGGCAGACGCACGGCGACGCCGAGCTGCCCTCAAGCTGGATCGTCACGATCAACGACATCGCGATGAGACTCGCACCCACGCCCGCCGGTCATCTCGGCGTGTTCCCGGAAACGCGTTCGCTGTGGGACTGGATCGCGCGACACGCTCAGGCGCCCGACGGTGCGGGAGCGAACGTTCTCAACCTGTTCGCGTACTCGGGTGGCGCAACGCTCGCCGCTGCGCGCGCCGGCTGTTCGGTGTGCCATGTGGACTCCTCCAAGTCGATGGTCACACGCGCACGAGAGAACGCCGCCCTGAACCAGCTTGGAGGCGGCTCCCATACGATGGATCGTCGAGGACGTGGGCAAGTTCCTGGATCGCGAGATTCGCCGTGGTCGCACCTACGACGCGATCATGCTCGACCCGCCCTCGTTCGGACACGGCACCAAGGGCGAGCAGTACAGAATCGACAGGGATCTCGCCTCAACGCTGGGACAATGCAGGGCGCTGCTGACCGATGAGCCGGCATTCGTTCTTCTCACGTCGCACACCCAGGGCGTGACGTCAGAGCAACTTGATACTCTGCTGAGGGACGTATTGGACGACGGCGACATCGCATCCGGCGAGATGGAGTTGACCGGCGCGAGTGATGTGCGTCCAGTGAGTGCTGGCGTGTGGGCACGCTGGACCCGTTCGTAGGTAGGCAAGCGTCGCGAGCAGGACTGAGAACGGAAGGACGCGATGGCGGAGTCGAGAGTGTGTGATCATCGGTGGGGGAGCGGCTGGGCTGTCGGCGGCCATAGCTGCGGCGCGCCTTGGCGTCGGCCGTCACGCTTCTCGAGGCAGACGCTCGCGTGGGCAGGAAGATCCTGGCGAGCGGCAACGGGCGCTGCAACCTCACGAACCTCGTCCGTATCGCCGCCGGCCTACAACCATCCCGATTTCGTCGAGCCGGTTCTCGGCGCGTATCCCTGCGAGGCCATTCGCTCCTTCTTCGGCGACGATGGGCCTGCTCACATCGCGCCGACGACGAGGGTCGCGTGTACCCCGTGACGAACGCGGCCGGCTCCGTCCTCGACGTGCTGCGGTTGGAGTGCGCGCACCTGGGCGTGGACGTGCGATGCGGCTTCGAGGTCGCGCGTGTCTCGGCGGAACCCGGCTCCGGCGGCTTCGAGGTGTTCTCGCAAGACGGGGAGACGGTTCGCGCGGAAGCCGTGATCGTCACGACCGGCGGCGGTGGTGCGCTCCTGGCGGGCCTGGGACACGAGATGGTCGAGACGCGTCCCCGTGCTCGGGCCCATCAGGACGGAAACCGAGCCTATCCGCGGACTCTCCGGTGTGCGCGTGAGGTGCGCCGCGACGCTCTTCGCCGGTGTCGACGACGACAACACCGGTGGAGATGCGGTCGCGACCGAACGCGGTGAGCTGCTGTTTCGCGACTACGGAGTGAGCGGGATCATGAGTCTTCGACCTCTCTCGCTACCTTGAGCCGGGATGCGTCATCTCGATCGACTTCTTCCCGGACGTCGCCCTGCCGGAGCTCCAGACGATGATCTCGCAGCGCTGCGCGGCCCTTTCGTGGCGAACCGCGGAGACGTTCTTCGCCGGCATGCTCCACGACCGGGTTGCGCGCGCGGTCTTGCGCGCTGCGGGAATCGGGCTGGACACGCCGGTCGAGGAGATTGCCCGCGGACCGACTCGCCGCGCTTCTCAAGGACTTCCGGCTGAGGGTCCTCGGCATGGGTGATGCCGAACCAGGCGCAGGTGACCCGCGGTGGCGCGTCGGTTGCGCAGTTCGATCCGAACACGATGGCGTCGCGTCGTCGTGGACGGGCTGTTCGCCGCAGGTGAGGTGCTCGACATCGATGGCCGCTCCGGCGGCTTCAACCTGCACTGGGCCTGGGCGTCGGGCATCGTGGCCGGCGAGGCCGCCGCTCACTTGGCCATGGAGCGCGCCGCGGAACGATGACGCCAGCCCGAGGGGATCCGAGTGATAGAGGTCAGGAACCTCGCTCTCCCGCTCTCGGCTGGCGATCCTTCGGCGCGAGGGCGCGCTGAGGCGCGCAGCCGCCAAACGCCTGGGCATCGACGTGGGACGAGTCGCCTCGGTGCGCCTGCTCAAGCGCTCTGTTGACGCTCGTCGCAAGAGCAACGTCCACTTCGTGGTGTCGCTTGGCGTGACGCTCGATGACGCGGTCGGCGAGGACGAGGCGGCCGTGGTGCGCCGCGTCGGGGACGACGACGTATTCATCGCCGCCACCGAGCCGCTGCCCGTTGTCGCGAAGTCTCGCGAGCGCTCCCTGAAGTGCGTCCCGTCGTCGTGGGCACCGGTCCGGCGGGGCTCTTCGCAGCGCTTACGCTGGCGCGGGCAGGTGCGCGGCCGCTCGTGCTCGAGCGCGGCGCAGCGGTGGAGGAACGCGTCCGTGCGGTAGAGGCCTTCATTCGCGACGGCGTGCTCGACCCGGACTCGAACATACAGTTTGGAGAAGGCGGCGCGGGGACCTTCTCGGACGGCAAGCTCACCACCAACACACACGACCCCCGGTGCCGCAGCGTGCTGGCGACACTCGTCGGTGCAGGCGCGGCCGAGGAGATACTCTGGCAGGCGAAACCGCACATCGGCACGGACCACCTCACCGGGGCCGTGAGGAGACTGCGGGAGGAGATCGAGTCGCTCGGCGGCGAAGTCCGTTTCGGGACGCGGCTCTCCGACCTCATCCTCGACTCAGACGACGGGCTCCGTGGCGTGGTGACGCAGAGCGATGGCGGGCGCGAGGAGTTCGCGGCCGAGGTGCTCATCCTGGCGACAGGCCACAGCGCGCGCGACACCTTCGACATGCTGCACGAGCGCGGTGCGCGTCTCGCACAGAAGCCGTTCTCGATCGGGCGTTCGGATCGAGCACGACCAGCGCATGGTGGACCGCGCGCAGTATGGCTCCGCGGCGGGTCATCCGGCGCTCGGTGCGGCGGAGTACAAGCTCTCATGCCACCTGCCATCCGGTCGCGGGGTCTACACGTTTTGCATGTGTCCCGGCGGCTGGGTGGTGGCGGCGGCGAGCGAGGCCGGGGGAGTGGTCACGAACGGCATGAGCCGATTCGCTCGCGATGGCGCGAACGCGAATGCGGCCTTTCTGGTGAGCGTCTCGCCCGGGGACTTCGAAGACGATCACCCGTTGGCGGGCGTGCAGCTTCCAGCGGCGATGGGAGCACGCCGCGTTCGAACTCGGCGGAAGGGACTTCCGTGCGCCCGCGCAACTCATGGGCGACTTCCTGCAGGGTGTCGCTTCCTCGGCAGCGGGCGATGTGCAGCCGACGTATCCACTCGGAGTCGAGTACGTCGACCTCGCGCGGTGCTTGCCGGAGTTCGTCGTGTGCATCGTTGCGCGAGGCGGCGCCGATCTTCGATCGCCGCATGCGCGGATTCGCGACAGCGGACGCGCTTCTCAC
Organism: uncultured Actinomycetota bacterium; assembly: GCA_963790405.1. Lineage (GTDB taxonomy): Bacteria > Actinomycetota > Coriobacteriia > Anaerosomatales > JAGXFU01 > JBGSMX01. The sequence continues at coordinate 72,582 of CAWBOJ010000007.1, read as the reverse complement.
GGGAGTGGAGACGCGCTCGTCTTCCCCGGTGCGCGTGCTGCGTGATGATACCCTGCAGTCGAATCTGCGGGGCGTCTATCCCTGCGGGGAGGGCGCCGGCTACGCGGGCGGCATCATGTCCGCTGCGGTGGACGGCATGCGCTGTGCCGAGGCTGTCCTCGCAACCTACGAGTGAGAGACGGCAGGCGGGCGCTTCAGGAGAGCTTCTCGGACAGTCGCACCCATTCGTCCTCGACGTCAGAGACCTGCCGCTCGATATCGTGGATCCGCGCCTGGACGTCGCCGAGCGCGACGTAGTCGGAAGGATCTGTCTTCGTGCATCTCGGCGCGGATCGCATCGGCCTTCTTGCCGAGCGTTTCCAGCTTGCGCTCCGTGGCCGCGAGTTCCTTCTTGAGGCTACGTTCCTCCGCACTCGACAGGACCGGTTCGTGTCGCTCATCTGATGCGCCACTCGGCCGACTGGCAGCGGCATCCTTCCGCTTCGATCTCTCGGGTTCAGTCTGCGCTTGCGCACTGACGCGCTGGTCGATGAGCCGCAGGTACTCGTCGACACCGCCGGGGACATGGCGGATCTTCCCGTCAACCAGGGCGAACTGATCGTCGGTGACGCGCTCCATCAGGTGCCGGTCGTGGGTGATGAGCAGAAGCGTGCCGGGCCACGTGTCCAGAAGGCTCTCCACCACGGCGAGCATGTCGATATCCAGGTCGTTGTCCGGCTCGTCCAAGATCAGCACGTTGGGCTTGTCCAGAAGGATGAGCATCAGCTGGAGACGGCGCTTCTGCCCGCCGGACAGGTCCGAGACCACCGCGGACAGCTGAACTGCCTCGAATCCCAGACGCTCCAGAAGCTGCGCCGGGGTCATCTCCTTGCCGTCGACTTCGTAGCGCGTCTTGTATCGAGTCAGGACCTCGCGGACGCGGTAGTCTCCCAGCTCGTTGAGTTCCTCGAGATGTTGCGACAAGACGGCGAACTTGACCGTCTTGCCGATCTTCACGTGACCCGAAGTCGGCGCGAGTGAACCTTGGATCACCTTCAGGAGCGTCGTCTTGCCCGATCCGTTCTCGCCCAGGATGCCGAACCTGTCTCCCGGGCCGATGAGCCATGTGACGTCGTCGATGACGGTCTTGTCGCCATAGCGCTGGGTCACCCCGACAAGGTCGACGACCTGCTTGCCCAAGCGGGAGACCGCTGTCCGCTTCAGTTCGATCGAGTTGCGCACGGGCGGTTCCTCGGCGATGAGCGCACGCGCTGCTTCGACATGGAACTTCGGCTTGGTCGATCGGGCACGAGCTCCACGCGAAAGCCAGGCGAGTTCCTTGCGCATGAGGTTCTTGCGCTTCTCCTCGGCGGTCTGGGCGGCCTCGGCACGCTCGACGCGTTGCAGCACGTATGCCGAGTATCCACCTTCGAACTGCTCTACCTGCCCGTTGTGGACCTCCCACATCCCGAGGCAGACCTCATCGAGGAACCAGCGGTCATGTGTCACAACGAGAAGCGCGCCTGACTTCTTTGGCCAGCGCTGCTTGAGATGCTCGGCCAGCCACGCGATAGCGTGCATATCGAGATGGTTGGTGGGTTCGTCGAGCATGAGCACATCGAACTCACCTACGAGCACCCGGGCAAGGTCTACGCGACGCCGCTGCCCGCCGGAAAGCTCTCCGATTCTGCCATCCCAGGGGATATCCGCGACCAGCCCGCGAAGAATGCTGCGAATCCGAGCATCCGATGCCCACGTGTGCTCGGGCACGTCCCCGACGATCTCGTGGACGACGGTTGCTTCGAGATCGAGAGCGTCGGTCTGCTCGAGCATCCCGACGGTGATTCCGCCGCGACTCATGACGCGGCCGTCATCTGGCTCAAGCGAGCCTGCAAGCAGTGCTAGGAGTGAGGATTTGCCATCGCCATTGCCGCCAACGATGCCAATGCGATCGCCCTCGTCGATTCCAAGCGTGATCGAGTCGAACACCCTCTTGGTCGGGTATTCAAGATGGACGTTCTCGCATCCGAGCAGGTATGCCACTAGAGCGAACCTCGATCCTCACACAGCCGGCGAACACGAACGACACTATCGCATCGCGCGAGCAATCAGGATACCTGGGATGCACCCCAGCGGGCGGGATCGACTGGGGTACTCGGCGGTTCGCACCGCGTTTTCGCATGGGCACGCGGGTATACTCGTGTGGAGATGGCTGGACCCGCCCGGGTTCAGAAGCGACCTGCGCAAGGCGGTACGCGACTGTGGAAGAGTCCCCTCAGCGCTATCCCCTAGGGGATGACGTATCAGTCGGCGGGGTGTGGGTATCCGATGCCGACGATGTGCTCCGGTACGCCAGCGACGGAATGGCCCAGATTGCGGGGGTTCCCGTGGAGAAGCTGGTGGGCTGCAAGATTCCCGATGACTTCTCCGCCGACACCATGAGCGAGTTCTACCCTCTCTACAGGCGCGCCAAGGAGTCCCGTCAGCCGGTCTACTACGATCGGATTCGCGTGGTCACACCACAAGGCCGGGACACGTTCCAGTCCGGGTGGCTGATTCCGACGGACTTGACCGCAGGCGCGAACGATGGGGTCTGCTGCACTGTGCGAGACGTGACCGCTGCCGTCGCGTTTGAGCAGGAGCTGGTTGCGGGACGGGAGCGGTGGCGGGCGATGGCGGTGCTCTCGCCTGTGGGTATCTGTGAGTCGGACCTGAATGGACAGTGCGTGTTCGTCAACCGGAAGTGGTGTGACCTAGTCGGATTGACTGCCGACGAGGCAATGGGTCTTGGATGGATCGAGGCTGTACATGCGAATGACCGGGCGCAGATCGAATCAGCGTGGATGGAATTCACTTCCGGAGGAGACAGGTTTGACGAGGAGTACCGGTTCCAGCGGGACGACGGTGATGTCTTGTGGGTCCACGGCGTGGCCGGGACTCTGCTGAACGACAACGGCGTATCGACGGGTTATCTGGGGGTCATCTCGGACATCTCGGAGCAGCGGCAGAGCGCGTCCGATCTCAAGACAGCGTGTGATCAGGCCGAGCAGTACCTTGAGATTGCGGATCTCATCGCAGTCGTCCTCGATCAACATGGGCACGTCGTGCAAGCGAACGGGAAGGCCCGCGACCTTCTCGAGTCTGGGGGATCCCCGCTAGTGGGAGCGGACTGGTTCGAGCGCTGCATTCCAGAATCGGTCCGTTCGCGCGTGAGAGAGGTCCACTCGTCGTTCATGGGTCGGGTGGTCGAGCCCGTCGAGGTGTACGAGAACGCGATTCTGCTGCCGGATGGCACGGAACGCATGATCGAATGGCACAACTCAGTTGTGCGCGATGGTGACGGTCTCGGTTGCGGGACTCTGAGTCTCGGTTTGGACGTTTCCGAGGTGAGACGAGCGGAGAAGCTCAAGATCGAAGGCGAAGCGAAGGACCGATTCCTCGCGAACATGAGTCATGAACTGCGGACGCCCCTGAACTCCGTCATCGGGTTCAGCGGGATACTGCTGCAAGGTCTGGCTGGGCCACTCACGGACGAACAGAAGACCCAAGTGTCAATGATCAGAACTGCCGGAGGTGATCTGCTGCAGCTGGTGGAAGACCTGCTGGATGTAGAGCAGGTGGCCATCGGAGAGGTGCGGCTCGTCAATGAGGAGTTCGTATGGGCGGACCTCGTCCGGGATTTTGCGGAGCAGATACGACCTCAGGTCGAGCAGGCGGGGCTGATCCTGGATGTCTCAGTTTCTGACTGTGATGCCCGAGTCAGTTCCGATTCTCGGCGAGTGAAGCAGGTGCTGACGAATCTCGTTTCGAACGCCATCAAGTTCACCTCGACGGGCACGTTGACCGTCGAGTGTGAGTGCACCGAGGATGAGGCCATAGCTCGAGTGCGAGACACGGGCCTAGGCATCGCTGAGTCCGAACTCGCCAGGATCTTCGAGCTGTATCACCAAGTGCCGCGCTCGGACGTCGCGAAGAGCCAGGGGGCAGGACTGGGGCTTCCGCTCTCTCGCTCCTACGCTCGGTTGCTTGGCGGCGATCTCGTAGTCGAGAGCCAGGAAGGGCAGGGCAGCGTGTTCACCCTGAGGATTCCTCGCACAGGCGCCGAGGGCTAGTATCTCGCGCCTGATTCCGCCCCGCACGATGCCTCCAGATGAGGGTATGCTGACACTGGCTTGATGACGCGTGCGTGCGGCGCAACTGGGGAGATGAGGAGGGGTCTGTGGCGGCTACGGTCGACGTCCGATGGTTGGGATCCGAGGGCCTGGTGCAGGGTACGCTCGCGAACATCGCGCAGGCGGTTGAGGCCACCTGCGCGTGGATCGATGTTCTTGATCCGGACGAGGAGTCGCTGAGAGTCCTTGCCGAGCATTTCGACTTGCATCCTCTGGCGATCGAAGACTGCCTGCACTTCCCACAGCGTCCGAAACTCGATCTCTACAGCGGTTCGCTGTTCTTGGTATGGCTGGGCGTTTCGCAGAATTCCGAGGGAGTTGAGAACAGCGAACTCGACATCTTCCTGGGGAACCGGTGGGTCATCACCGTGCATCCACACCCACTTCCCGCACTCGATGCCATTACTCTCGAAGCGGACATGCATCTCGCGCGCGGCGCGGATTGGCTGCTTCACGCGATCGTGGACCGAATGGTCGACGGTGTGTTCCCGGTCATCGACGAGCTTGGCGATCGACTCGACAGACTGCAAGACGCCATGCTCGAGCGTACCGAGCGGTCGCAGCTCGAGGAACTCTATGACTTGCGACGCGAGCTGCTGTTCATGCATAAGACGGTTGCCCCGGAGCGTGATTCGCTACGCGCGCTCGTGCGCGAGCGAGAGATCGTGTCCGAAGAGGCGTATCGGTATTTCCAGGATGTCGCCGATCACCTCGCGCGCGTCGAGGATTCAATTGACACCTATCGTGAGGTTGCCGCCGCCGTCATGGACGTCTACCTCTCTGCGCAGTCGAATCGCATGAACGCAATCATGAAGCAACTCACTATCATGGCGACCATCTTCATGCCGCTAACCCTGATCACCGGCATCTATGGTATGAACTTCAAACACCTGCCAGAACTTGGTTGGCGCTACGGATACTTCGGCGTGCTTGCGAGTATGGTGGCGATCAGCGTCGCGATGCTTGTGTTCTTCAAGAGGCGCGAGTGGTGGTAGGGAGGAGCGCGCGCGAGCGGCGCGTTTTGGGGTATCTAAGGCGTGTAATCCAAGAGCGCGGTAGTGGTTGTGCCGTGCCCACCCGGACCAGGAGGATTCGCCGGTGAACGAGCCGACAACAACCGCCGGGCCCGAGCGAGGCCCGCAATCTGACCACTCGCACGACGTATGGACCGTCGCCAACATCATCACGATTCTGCGGCTTCTGTTGATTCCGTTCGCCTTCACTGTGCTTGTTTCGGATCGCTCCAACGAGCTTGCGTTCCTGCTGTACGCCGCCGCGGCCTCCACTGACTGGCTGGATGGGCAGATTGCTCGGAGAACCGGTACGGTAACCGAGATCGGAAAGGCGATCGACCCGCTGGTGGATCGGCTCTTGCTGGCCAGCGGCGTGATCGGGCTCTACATCGAATCGCGGCTGCCGATGTGGGTGCTGATAGTGCTCGTGTCACGCGATGTCTATCTCCTCTACGGCGCGTGGCGCCTCGAGCGCTACGATTTGAGAATGCCGGTCACCTGGACCGGGAAATGGACGACCGCCGTATTGTTGGCCGGCTTCTCGTTGTTGATTCTGCACTGGCCCGAGATCTCCGTATTCGGAGGCGTGCAGCTTGGCCTTCTGTTCGTGTATGTGGGGGTTGCTCTGTCCGTGTCGGCGGCAGTCCAGTACACGTTTCTTGCGCGTTCCATGGTGCGGAAGCAGGGCGCGGGACAGCGCATGGCGTAGAAGAGTTATGAATGGACATGATTCGTGCGCTGCATCTGTCGTGCGGCGTCTGAGCTGGGAGGTCGATGGCTATCAAGGCTGTGGTAATGGCCGGTGGCGAGGGAACCCGCCTGCGCCCACTCACATCGTTGCGTCCGAAGCCCATGGTGCCCATCGTCAATCAACCGGTCATGGAGCACATCATCGGGCTGGTGAAACACCATGGGATCACACAGGTCGTTGCAACGCTCGCCTTCATGCCTCAGGTGATCGAAGACTACTTCGGAAACGGCGAAGAGTGGGGGATGGAGATCTCCTATGCGTTGGAGGAGACGCCTCTTGGCACAGCCGGATCCGTCAAGAATGCAGAATCACTCATCGGCGATGATACCTTCGTCGTTATCTCCGGCGATGCCTTGACCGACATCGATCTATCCGAGGTCATCCGCTTCCACAAGGAGAAGGGTGGACCTGTCACTATCGCCCTGAAGAGCGTCCCCGATCCGCTCGAGTTCGGCGTAGTCATCACCGACGAGAACGGCAAGATCGAGCGCTTCTTGGAGAAGCCGAGCTGGGGGCAGGTCTTCTCGGACACTATCAACACCGGGATCTACGTGATGGAGCCCGAGGTGTTCGAGCACATCCCGGAGGGCGAGCCGTACGACTTCTCATCGCAGCTGTTCCCGGATCTCATGGCGAAGGGGTACGACCTGTTCGCCTGCACGGTGGATGGCTACTGGTGTGACGTGGGCTCACTCGAGTCATATGTTGAGGTGCATCGAGATATTCTGGACGGGAAAGCGATGATCTTCATCCCCGGCGTCCAGGCTCGCGAAGGAGTCTGGATCGCCGAAGGGGCCAAGATCGACCCCGATGCGACGATAGGCAGCAAGGTTGTCATCGGACCGAACTGCACCGTTCGCGCTGGTGCCAATGTAGGTGACTACGCGGTGTTGGGTGACAACTGTGTCATCGGAAACAACTCGCAGGTCAGCCACTCGATCCTGTGGAACGACACGTTCGTCGGCAAGCAGTCGACCGTGAACGGGGCGGTGCTCTGCCGGCGGGTGGATATCCGCGCACGTGCGACGGTCTCCATCGGTGCGGTCATCGGCGATGAGACCATGGTGGGTCATGGCGCCCAGGTCGGAACCGGAGTGCAAGTCTATCCGTACAAGCGTGTCGAGCCAGCCGCGGTTCTCAACGAGTCCTTGATCTGGGAGAGCACGGCTGTCAGGTCGCTGTTCGGCGACAATGGAATATCAGGGCTCATCGGCGTCGACATGACGCCCGAGATGGCGCTGAAGGTGGCGCAGGCGTTCGGATCGCTTCTGCCAAAGAGCGCACACGTGATCGTGAGTCGCGACTCGAGCAGGGCTGCACGGATGGTGAAGCGCGCGATGGTCGCGGGGTTGAACAGTGCAGGTTGCACGGTTCGCGACTTGCGCGTTGCTTCTCCGGCGATTACCCGGTTCACCGCGCGCGACACGCGATGCATGGGCGGTGTCCATGTGTGCCAGTCGGCCAACGACCCGCAAGTGCTTGAGATTCACTTCTACGAGAAGACCGGCTTGGACATCCCGCCGTGGGAGGAGAAGAAGATCGAGCGTCTCTACTTCAGAGGCGAGTTCCGTCGTGCGTTTCTCGACGAAGTGGGTGACATCATCTACCCGCCGCGTGCCTTCGAGTACTACTCGGCGGGCCTCGCGCAGACATACGAACGCAGGCAGTACGCGGATAGTCGCATGAAGGTCGTTGCCGACATGGGCAACGGCGTCGCTTCGGTAGTTCTTCCGCAGGTCATGTCCTCTTGGAATGTTGACATCGTCATGTTGAACCCATTTCTGGACGCAGAGCGCATTGGCACGGTCGGGTGGAACAACGAGGAATCCGGTTCGCTGAGGCACATTCTCGATCTTATGGGAGCCGATCTGGGCGTGATATTCGATCCAAGTGGGGAGCGGCTGCAGTTCGTGACGCCGAAAGGGCTACTGCTGGACGGCGATACGGCCCTGCATGCGGTTGTCGACCTGTGGTGTCGCACCGACTACACGAATCTCGCGCTTGCGGTTCCGCTCACTGCGTCGGCGGCTGTCGAGAAGATCGCCGCAGCAAACGGGCGTGAAGTCGTTCGACCTGGACGATCCATGCGCTCGATGGCTGCTCTGGCCCTCAAGCACAAGGTGGGTTTCGCGGGCTCCACAACAGGGGGCTACATGTTCGCCGATTTTCTCGCTTCGTACGATGCCATCATGAGTTTGGGGAGCATCACGAGGATGCTTGCCAGTGTCGAGCAGACTCTTGACGAGGTGGTTGACGCGCTTCCGGAGTTCCACAAGCGTCGGGCATCAATCTTCTGCCCCGTACACCGAAAAGGGGCAGTCATGCGGGCGATCACGGAGGCCACGAGTGGACTGCAGGTAGATCTTGCCGAGGGAGTCAGGATCATCCTCGATGACGGGTGGGTGCTGATTCTGCCGCATGCGAGTGAGCCGGTGGTGAACGTGTGGGCCGAGGCTGGAGACGCACAGGCTGCCGAGGAACTCCTGTCCGAGTGGCAAGGTGTCGTGGAACGCGCAATCGGAACGGACTGATCACAGCACTCTTGGTCCGAGTGTCTCGACGTGCTTTGCGTACCCTAACCTGCTATAATACGGCTTTTGCAGGCAGTCTCACGAAGCGGATCCATGAGCAACACTACGTATCGTCCCGCCCTGGTAGTCGTCGTGGGCGTCCTCGGATTCTTCATCGCGGTGTCGTTCAACACGACGACGCAGCTCGCTGCGTCGCGTCCCGAGCGCGTGAGCGACCTTGTCACCGTTGTCCGTGATATCGAGGCACAGCGGCTTGAGCTGGAAGGTCGCCTCGTCGAGTTGCGCGCTGATATGAGCGAACTCGAGCAGGAGGCCGCCGAGGACTCCGGTGTGAGTGAGTCGTTCTCACGCGAGCTGCAGCATGCACAGGAGCTGGCTGGCCTCGCCGCTGTCTCCGGACCCGGGGTCGAGATCGTCTTGGGCGATGGTACGGACGTGTCGCCTGGTTCAGATCCGAATGACTACTTGATCCACGACACGGATATTGCAGCGGTCGTCAATGCTCTCTTGGCCGGGGGCGCGGAGGCGGTCGATGTCAACGGTGAGCGTGTCGTGGCCACAACGCCGGTTCGTTGTGCGGGTACGACCGTTTTGGTGAACGCCACTCGCCTCGGAAGTCCGTACGTGCTCCGTGCTATTGGCAACGGAGACGATCTCGTCTCGGCGGTGGAGCGGGATCCCGTGGCCTCGCTGCTGTTTAGCACGTATCGATCACAGTTCGGTCTTCAAGTCAGCATCTCGAGACTCACCAACGTCGAAATTGAGGGATATCGTGGCAGTCTGCGCCCCCATTTTGCTGGGCCGGTAGATGCGGGAGGTAGCTCATGATGGTCCTCGTATTGGCGCTCGCTCTTGGCGTAACACTCGGGTTACTCACGAACATCGCAATTCCGGTGGCCTTGCTGACGTATCTTGGTGTGGCGGTTCTGGCGGCCATCGATTCATGTTTGGGCGGGGTGCGTGCGTCACTCGAGCACACGTTCGACGACAAGGTTTTTGTCTCCGGGTTCATCACAAATACCCTGATGGCGGCGTTCATCGTATTCGTCGGGGATCGGATTGGCGTGCGTGAGTTGTACTTGGCCGCTGTGGTGGCCTTCGGAATCCGCCTGTTCGACAACCTCGGTACGGTACGCGGCCTCATGTTCAGCCGGTGGGGGTGGGAGTAGGTGGGTTCGACCGCACCCAAGAAGCCACGTGAGACGCTGGTTCATCTCAAGGATGCGTCTATCCGGAGTCTCGTCGCGGGCGAGAAGGCAGTGGAGCGCAGCTTCCACGAGGCGCGACTTCTGGCGACTCTCGCGGCCGGGTTGCTCCTGGTCGGCTTCTTGCTGGTTGCTCAGTGGCGCGGCAATGCGAGCTTCGAGAGTTCTCTAGATCGGCAGTCCGATCAGAATCTTGCGATCATCATCCAGGAGTTGACTGCCGAGAACACGGGGATACGCAACGAGATCATGGCTCTTGAGATCCGGATACTCTCGGCAGAACAAGAGACGCAGGATCGAAGTGAGGTACTGAACGAAGCAGCCAAGGAACTCAAAGCGCTCCGGGTGATCGCCGGATTGGAGTCTGCGGTGGGTCCGGGTGTCATCGTGCATGTCAAGGACGAGGAGCGGGTGCTGCTTCCCCAGGATTTCGTTGCGCTGGTGAACGAACTCCGATCAGGAGGTGCCGAGGCGATCGCGGTCAACGACAATCGGGTTGTCGCCCGCTCCGGTTTCTCGGGAGAAGGGACACGCATCGAATTGGATGGCGTTCTGCTGAGCAGGGATTTCGAGGTGAAGGCGATCGGTGATCCATCCGGTCTCGCCCAGGCCCTGACGCTTCCCGGCGGCTTGAACGCCACTCTGTCGACGTTTCCCGGCGTGAGCGTGGAGATCGAAGAAGTGGATGAAGTGACAGTGCCGGCAGCCAAGACGGAGAGTTTCCGCCTCGCAGAGCCGGTTTCGGGACAATAAGGACACATGTGAGCGAAGAGAACGACATAGAATCCATACCGAATGACGGGAGCGATGCCTTCTCCGGGTCGGTCCCACAAGTCGATCTAGACGGGCCGCGACTCAGTGCGGGCGAGTGGGCCGAGCGACGGGCGAACCGCTCGAAACCACACGGCCTCAAGGCGTTCCGGAAGTGGCTGCGTGAGCTTCCTGTCTGGCAGCGTTGGGCGGTCGGGATTCCGTCGGCCATCATCGCGCTTCTCGTGGTTGCGCTCGTGGTCGAAGCTGCTGCGAGCGTCGGACGGATTCACCCGGGAGTCGCGGTGGGCGGCGTAGGGTTGGGCGGTCTGACGCGAGAGCGCGCAGAGGAGCGTCTTGCCGAGGAGCTCGGACCACGACTCGACGAGCCCGTCGTGCTCAGGCTAGATGAGCAGCAGTGGTCAGTTGAGGCCACGCAGGTCGCGGCGTCTTTGCTGACTACGACAGCCGTTGATGCTGCATTCGAAGTGGGTCGCTCCGGGGGATTCTGGGTCGCCGCAGGCGAGCGGCTTTCGGCTTGGTTTGCCGAGGTGAACCTACCCGCTGCAGTGGCCGGTGATGCGGACCTGGTAAGCGCTGTGGTCGATGAGGTCGGGACATCCGTGGATCGGGCTCCGAAAGACGCCTCGGTCGTGATTGAAGGCACTGAAGCAAGAGTGGATCCCTCAGAATTGGGACTTGCTGTGCGTCGTGACGAGGTCGCGGTGGACATGCTTTCCGCCTTCGCCGAGACCGACCGAACAGTCGATGTCGCAGCCGAATTCGTCCCGGTTCAGGTGACCGATGAGGACGCAGAGCGTGCTGCCCAGGATGCCCGGACGATGATGTCCGGACCTGTCACTGTCACCTACGAGGGAGACTCGTGGGAGTTTCAGGCTCAAGAGATTGCGGGCTGGATCGCGTTTCGAACCGTGACGCCCGAGAGTGTCGAGAGCAGTGCTGCGCTTGACCTGGCGGGGGAGCCCGAGACCGTGAGCGGGGAGGAAGAGTCGGTTTCGGCTACCTCTGTACCCGGCGTCACGAAAATGGCCCTTGAGGCGTTCATCGACCCCACGAAGGCGTCGGGAACGGTGACCCCACGCGTTGGGACCGCTGGTCGCCCCGCAGAGAACGCGCGTTTCAAGGCCGGTGGCGGGCAAGTGTCGATCATTCCTTCCCAAGATGGCGTTGGTCCGGATATCGGGGCGCTGGCGGTAGAGCTGACGACCGTGCTGCTGGGGGACGGAGAGCGTTCGGTGACGCTTCGCACCCAGCGGGTGGAGCCCGATATCACGACCGAGGATGCTCAAGCGATGGGCATCAAGGAGCGGATTTCGACATACACGACTACGTATGAGTCCGGCAACGCGCCGCGCGTCAACAACATCCACACGCTTGCAGATGCGCTCGATGGCGCTTTGGTCGCGCCCGGTGGGACGTTCTCATTCAACGAGACAATCGGGCCACGCACTGCCGAGAAGGGCTATCAGGAAGCACCGGCAATCGTCAATGGCAAGCTGGTGCCGCAGCTCGGAGGCGGAATCTGTCAGGTCGGCACTACGATATTCAACTCGGTGTTTGAGTCCGGACTACCGGTTGTTGAACGCAAGAACCACTCGTTCTATATCTCGCACTACCCGGCCGGTCGTGACGCGACTGTGTCGTGGGGGGGTCCCGACTTCAAGTTCAAGAACGACACGCCGAACTACGTGCTGGTAGCGACCGGGTATTCGAACAGTTCGCTCACCATCAGCATCTACGGCACTGACCCGGGATATGAGGTCAAAGCTACGACAGGTGCGTTCTACGACATCGTGGCATTCCCGGTCGAAGAGGTGGAAGATCCCACCATGCCCGAGGGCTCTCAGGTCGTTGAGGACTCAGGCGTGAATGGGCGTAAGATAGTTGTCACTCGCAAGGTCTACCAGAACGGTTCTCTTCTGCGAGAGGACAAGTTCACGTCGATCTACAAGACGAAGACCCAGGTACTAAGGGTCGGGACCATGCCTGTTGCGACCGAGGCAAGCGCGACACCGGCGCCCCAACCCTAGGGGCTGTCGCGGGGAGAGGGGTGAGGGGATGTATCAGCCCGAGTACGAGGCGATGCCACGACCCGAGCTGGAGAAGCTGCAGCTTGAGCGGCTGCGGAACGTTCTGCACCGCGTCTACGACAATGTCGACTTCTACCGGACCGCGTTCGACGAGGCAGGCGTGTCTCCCGCTATTGAGAGTCTCGCCGATCTCGGCGCCTATCCGTTCACTTTGAAAGACGACCTGCGCGCCGGCTATCCCTACAACATGTTCGCTGCGCCCCTAAGCGATATCGTGCGCGTGCATTCTTCTTCGGGCACAACCGGTCAGATCACAGTGGTCGGATATACGGCCAACGACATCGACATGTGGTCCGATCTGATGGCTCGCACTTTGGCGTGTGCAGGTGCGACGGCTGACGATATCGTTCAGGTCACGTACGGATACGGCCTGTTCACCGGAGGTCTGGGGGTCCACTATGGCTCGGAACGTCTCGGGGCAGTGACGATTCCCATATCCGGGGGCAACACCAAGCGTCAGGTCCAGGTCCTTCAGGACTTCGGGACGACGATTCTTGCCTGTACGCCGAGTTATGCCCTTCTTATCGCCGAAACGGCCGCAGAGATGGGCGTCGACATCCACTCGCTCCCGCTCAAGGCAGGAGTGTTCGGCGCCGAGCCGTGGAGCGAGAACATGCGCACGCAGGTCGAGGAGTTGCTTGGTGTCAAAGCCCTCGATATCTACGGATTGTCTGAGGTGCTCGGCCCAGGGGTCGCTTCAGAATGCGAGTGTCAATACGGGCTGCACGTCAACGAGGATCATTTCCTGATTGAGATCGTCGACCCCGAAACACTGCAGCCGCTTCCTGACGGAGAAACCGGCGAGGTCGTCTTCACCACACTCACCAAAGAGGGCATACCGGTCATCAGGTATCGCACGCGCGACATCTCACGGGTGATTCCCGGCGAATGCTCGTGTGGGCGCACGTTCCGCCGCATGGAGCGTGTGACCGGGCGCTCCGATGACATGATCATCGTCCGAGGCGTGAACGTCTTCCCCAGCCAGATCGAACAGGTTCTGACTGGTATACCCGGCGTAGCGCCGCACTATCAGGTCGTACTACGCAAGAAGGGCTCGATGGATACCGTTGAGGTGAACGTCGAAGTGGCTCCAGACACCAACTTCGACGAGATTCGTGAACTCGAACGACTTCAGAACGCAGTCAAGGCCGAGATACAGTCCGCGCTGGCGATCTCAATCGCCGTCAAACTCGTGGAGCCGAAGTCCATCGAACGCAGCCAAGGCAAAGCCAAGCGCGTCGTCGATCTACGCGACGAGTAGGAGGGGAGTACACATGCAGACCATTGAACAGCTCTCAGTCTTTCTCGAGAACAAGCCCGGACACCTCGCTCAGATGGCGCGTAGTCTCGCGGACGCCGGTATCAACATGCGTGCGCTCATGATTGCCGATACCGCGGAGTTTGGCGTCGTTCGGATCATCTGTGACCAGCCGCAGGCTGCGAAGAACCGCCTGGATGCAGCGGGCTACGGGGTGTCTGTGACCAATGTCATAGCTGTGGAGATTCCTGACCGTCCGGGTGGGCTGGCGGACGTTCTGGAGACCCTGGGCGCCGCCTCGGTGAACGTGGAATATGCGTACGCCTTCGTCGAGCCTGGAGCTGACGCGGCTGTGGACATCCTGAAGGTAGACGATCAACGCGCGGCTGAGGTACTTGCGGATGCCGGGATTCGCGTGATCGGGGCTGACAAGCTCTACGAACGGGACTCCTGAGCCGCGCGAGCACGTGAGTCGATCTCTAGGGTGTCTACGGCGAGTGCGTCTCTGAGCGCGTTGAGTTCGTCAGCATCTTCAGGTGTGCTGAGAGTTCGGACGTCTACCGAATCCTGCTTGGCGCCGAGTGCGTCACATACACCCTTGCGCAACCTCTCGGCGACCACCAGACCGCCTGCCTGACCCGTGTGCGGCAGGACTATCAGGAAGCGGCCGTCGTCAAGACGCCCAGCTTCGTCGACAAGCCTGATGTCTGCTCGCAGGTGGTTCGCGACTCCACGGATGATTGCGCGCTGCTTTGACGCACGCAGGTCCGACGTGAGGTGAGGAGACAGCGTGATGATGACAACCGAGCACGGAGTGTCGTAGCGGGCGTGTTGTCCGCATGCCGTTTCGATTGCACGGACAATCAGTCGCTGGTTGAAGATGCCAGTCCATTCGTCAACGCCCGAGTTGCTCTCGAGTCTGGCAAAGACGTACTTAATGCGTGAGGCGAGCTCTCCGCCAACGATGCCGATCAATCCATAGGTCACCACTCGAATGACAACGAGCGATGTGATCTCGGCGGTGAGTCCGCGCTCGCCGATCACGAGTGGGATTCGCAGCACGATGTAGCCGCCAGAAGCGATGAGAGCGGCGATGAATCCTCCGGGGCGGCCCCAGTGCACGGCTCCGAAGAGCACGCCGAGCAGAAGCAGCTGAGCGATGACCTCCTCGGCAATGAATGTTCCGCCGAAACCGAAGAACATGCTCCCCGCGACTGCAGCCAATCCGACAGCGAGCACGAGCGCTTCGAAGCGCGAGTACTTCATCGGCCCTCCTTGTGCGTCGTGGGTCGTGCGCATATCAGGGATGCAGCGGGCACACGACCTCCTCTTCGTCTGCGTCCCACTCGAGCAGGACAGCATGGTCAGACGGGCATGTGATCACAGTGTCGAACGTGTTTGCGTAGGGGCGTAGGTCTTCGATGTCAGCTGGAGGATGCCCCTCGTTGGCGAGATAGACCGATGCAGCATCGGTGAGTATGCGCTGGTTTGAATGACAGGCTATGCTTCGCGCGTGCGAAATCGAGAACGAGTAAGTTGCAATGGCAATTGACACGATGATACCCATGATTGCAACAACAAGCATGAGCTCAACAAGGTTGAATCCGTTGTCGGTCCCCGAACGGTTCACAGCGCTGCCTCCCTGGCGCCATAGGCACTGCTATGCTTCACTTGTCCACGCCCACTCTGACATACATCGGCAGTTCCAGGAACAAGCATGAAACCACGGCATGGATCCACACACAACGTACGTGTCCAGCATCACTGTCGCTTTGCTCGAGCGGGTCACGAATCGGGTCAGGGTGTGGCGGTAGGGTTGCTTCTGGCTGCGATACTCGTTGCCCTGACCTGTGGTTTTGCCAGTGCGTGGGCTGTAGATTCGGTTGGCGGGATTCCTGTAGAAGACACGGCTGAGGCTGCACAGCAGGTTCCGTCGGTAGGGATGGCGGTTGGAATCCTTGTCACCGATGACGGGCGGGAGCTGTGGGCTCGCGACGCAGACCTTCCGCACTCCATGGCAAGCACGACGAAGATCATGACGGCCGTCGTGGTTCTGGAGAACGCGAGTTTGGACGAGTCCGTCAGCGTGTCTTCGTCTGCGATCTCGGTAGGTGAGTCGGCGGCCGGATTGCGTGCAGGTGACGTGGCGAGCGTGTCCGAGATGTTGGAGGCACTTCTCGTGAAGTCGGGCAACGAGGCGGCCGTGGCCTTGGCCGAACATGTTGCAGGCACCGAGCCGGACTTCGTTCGCATGATGAATGAGAAGGCCAAGCAGCTCGGGTTGGACAACACCAACTACACGAATGCTCACGGTCTTGATGAGCAGGGACACCATACGTCGGCCCGCGATTTGGCCGTGCTATCTCGCTATGCGATGGGGAACGCCACATTTGCTCAAATCGTGGCGCAGCCAACTGCTACCGTGCAAACAGCACGCGACACCAGGACCGTCGAGAATTCGAACTACCTGATCGGCCGCTACAAAGGAGCTACGGGCGTGAAGACAGGGTGGACCAACGATGCGGGATACTGTTTGGTCGCCTCTGCCGAGCGGGCAGGTGTCGGACTCACGGCGGTCGTTCTTGGAGCCGACAGTGAGATGTCGCGCTTCGTCCAAGCCGAGGAGCTACTCGACTGGGGCTTCGAGCACTACGGTCTGCGTCGTTTGGCGAGTGCGGACGACACCATGGGTCTCGTCCCGGTGGCGGACTACCTCGATATTGACGTGACTGCTCTGATAACCACCGATGTCGTGGCCCCCGTGTTCGACCTGGACGGTGAACTCACTCGCGAGATCACGCTGGAGCCCGAGGTAAGGGCGCCGGTCGCAACGGGCCAACGGATTGGTACGCTGTCGATTGCCCAGGGTGAGCGGCTGCTGGCGCAAGAGCCGATCGTCGCCGGTGAAACGGTGCCTGAGCCCGGCTTCCTTGAGAAGATTTGGATTGCCGTTCGGCGTGCATGGCGGGTGATCTTCGGCGAGCCGGCTGCGGTCGCAGCACCTGCTTGATCTGGTGACCGTGAATGCATAGATGAGACAGAGGAGCTTTGCCAATGAACTCGAGCCTGAAGCGGACACCGTTGTACGAGGAGCATCTTGCGCTTGGTGGACGTATGGTGCCCTTCGCCGGCTATGAGATGCCGGTCCAATACACGGGGATTATCGAGGAACACAAGGCCGTTCGCTTCTCGGCAGGAGTATTCGACATCTGTCACATGGCGGAGTTCCGCGTGTTCGGATTCGGCTCCTTTGAGTTCCTGCAGTCGTTGCTCACGAATGATCTGGGTAAGCTTGCCGATCTGGGTTCGGCTCAGTACACCTTGCTGTGTGATGACGACGGAGGCATCATCGACGATCTGATCGTGTATCACACGGGCGATCTTGAGTACTTGATCATCGCGAATGCGGCCAACCGCCAGACCGATCTGGATTGGATGAAGGATCGATGTCCGAGCGGGGTGACGGTTGCCGAGGGTGTGCGCTCAGAAGCATGCCCCGGTGATGGGATTGTCGAGCTCGTCGACGAATCCGAACGCACCGCACTCATCGCATTGCAGGGCCCCCGCGCAATCGATGTTGTCATGGAACTTGCCGGTGCGGGATTCGAACTTCCTCCACGCTTCGGAATAGCCGAGGCCGTCCTGGACACGGTACCCGTGCTCGTGTCGCGCACGGGCTACACGGGAGAGGATGGCGTGGAACTCATGACGCACTCTTCTTTGGTGACACAGCTGTGGCGCGCGATTCTGTCATTTCCCGAGGTCACCCCGTGTGGTCTTGGTGCTCGGGATACCCTTCGTCTTGAGATGGGATATGCGCTTCACGGGGCGGAAATGGACCGCGGAGTCGATCCTGTCTCTGCAGGACTGGGCTGGATTGTAGATCTTGCCAAGGATCACTTCACCGGCAAAGAAGCCATCTTGCGGGTGCGTGAGGAGGGGCCGACGCGTCGTCTGGTGGGGCTTGCGCTCGAGGCGGGCATTCCTCGGCCCGGACATGCCGTGTTGCACGACGGCACCGAGGTGGGTAAGGTGGCAAGCGGCACGTTCTCGCCGACACTTCAGCATGGTATTGCGACTGCGTATGTTCCGACGGACCTGGCGCAACCGGGTACGGACTTGGAAGTGACGATCCGCAAGAAGACCGTGTCGGCGAAGGTGGTCAAGCCGCCGTTCGTGAAGGACACGTCCCTGTCGGCCCACAGGGCCTGAAAGGAGCGCTCGGAAGCATGTATCCCAGCGAATTGAAGTATCACAAGGAGCATGAGTGGGTTCGCGTTGAGGACGACGTTGCAATAGTGGGGATTTCGCACTTCGCGCAGGACCAGCTAGGCGAAGTAGTGTACGTCGATCTGCCCTCCGAGGGTGACGCTGTAGCTGCTGATGAGACGTTCGGCGAGATTGAGTCCGTGAAGTCGGTATCTGAGCTCTATGCGCCGGTCACAGGTGAGGTCGTAGGCGTCAATGAGTCTCTTGAGGACGCGCCTGAGGTAGTCAACACCGATCCGTATGGCGAGGGCTGGATGGTCAAGATCAAGATGTCGGACCCGTCGGAGGTCGACGCTTTGATGTCGGCTGATGACTACGAGGCGTTCGTAACCGAGTAGACAAACAGACGATGCGCCACATACCGATCACGTGCGAACAGCGCGAAGCCATGCTTCGCGCTGTCGGCGTTTCCGGGATCGACGAGTTGTTTGCCGATATACCGGAGCAAGCCCGGCTCAAGCGACCGCTCGCGCTGGGCGGGGGTCTGTCCGAGATCGAGCTGACGGCGCACATGCATGCGCTCGCGACTCGGAATCGACCGGCGTCGTCGCTGGTGAGTTTCGCGGGTGCGGGCTGCTATGACCACTACATTCCGAGCGTCGTCGACCACGTGTTGCGGCGCCCGGAGTTCTTCACCGCCTATACGCCCTACCAGCCGGAAGTCTCGCAAGGCACACTGCAGGCGATGTTCGAATACCAGACGATGATGTGCGAGCTCACGGGCATGGAAGTGGCCAACGCGAGCATGTACGACGGAGCCACGGCCTTTGTGGAAGCTGCTCTCATGGCATGTCGCGTCACCAAGCGTTCCAAGGTGGTGTGTTCGGCGTCCGTGCACCCCGAGTGGCTGGAGACCTTGCGGACGTATGCGGCGTCGGGTCTGTTCGAGATCGTCACTGCGGGCACCGCGAACGCACCAAGCACGCCCGCCGAGTGGTCTGCGTGCGTCGACAACGATACGGCGGCGCTTCTGACCGCGAGCCCTGACTACTGGGGTGCTGTGGGGGACGCCGAGGCAGCAGCGGAGCTGGCGCATGGTGTTGGGGCGCTGTGCGTGGTTGCCACCAACCCGATACTCCTCGGCGTCATGGAACCTCCGGGTTCCTGCGGCGCGGACATCGTGGTGGCCGAGGGACAGCCCTTGGGCAATCCCATGAGCTTCGGGGGACCCGGGCTCGGCGTCTTCACGTGTCGGATGGCGCACGTGAGGCAGATTCCCGGGCGGGTCGTGGGCCGCACGGTCGACGTGGACGGCAACGATGCGTTCGTGCTGACGCTGACGACGCGCGAACAACACATCCGGCGCGAGAAGGCCACGAGTAACATCTGCAGCAATCACGCCCTCAATGCGCTTGCGGCGGCGGTGTATCTGTCGGCAGTGGGCCGAGAAGGTCTGGCCGGAATCGCTCGGGCGTGCGTGAGCAAGGCGCACTACCTTCACGACCGCCTGGTCGCGACGGGCCGGTTCAGCATGCCTTGGGACACTCCGTACGGCTACGAGTTCGCGCTCGACTACGACGGTGATGCCAAAGCGATGCATGCTGCGATGCTGGATCGCGGGTATCTCGCTGGGGTTGTCGTAGAGCCGGTCGAGAGGACGGACGTATCTGCTCGCGTGTTGTTCGCGGTCACAGAGAAGCGGACACGCGAGGAGATTGACGCGTTTGTGGATGAGGTGGAGAAGCTGTGACAGAGCGGCTTGCCCACACGCCACCGGGGGCTCCTGTTCGCGGGCCGCGGAGTTTGATCTTCGAGATCGGCGCCCCTGAGTCCACGTGTATCGCCGCACCGGCGGGCGATGTACCCGCGGTGGATCTTGCCGAGGCACTCGGAGGTGCGGTGCGCACGTCTGCTCCGCTTCTTCCACACGTGACCGAACTCGACATCATGCGGCACTACGCTCATCTGGCCGACATGAACTTCGGGGTTGACTCGGGTCTGTATCCCTTGGGGTCGTGCACGATGAAGTACAACCCACGTGTGAACGAGGATGCATGCAGACTCGAGGGATTCGCGGGGCTGCATCCATATCAGCCGGTACAGACGGTCCAGGGTGCGTTGGACTTGATGGTTGGCCTCCAAGATGCACTGGCCGAGATCTCGGGTTTGCCTGGAGTGACGCTGCAACCGGCGGCGGGTGCGCACGGCGAGCTGACCGCGCTGATGTGTTTCAGGGCGGCGCATGTCGCGAGGGGCGATGCGCGGCGCAAAGTCGATCATTCCGGATACCGCCCACGGCACGAATCCGGCGAGTGTGAAGATGTGCGGGTACACGACGGTGACGATTCCGAGCGACGACCGCGGCCTGGTAGACGTTGCGGCGTTGAAGGCGGCGCTGGATTCGGACGTCGCGGCACTCATGCTGACGAACCCGAACACCCTGGGACTATTCGATCCGCAGATTCTCGAGATCACGCATGCCGTACACGCTGTCGGCGCGTATGCATACTGTGACGGCGCGAATATGAACGCGGTTCTGGGGAAGGCACGTCCGGGGGATAGCGGATTCGATGCGCTGCACATCAACCTGCACAAGACTTTCTCGACACCGCACGGCGGGGGAGGGCCCGGTTCTGGCCCCGTGTGTGTGAGTGCCGAGCTAGCGAAGTATCTGCCCGGGCCGGTGGCCGTTCGGCTGGACGACGGGTCGTTCGACACGGCGATGCCGGCCGAATCGATCGGCCGCATGCGCGGGTTTCTCGGCAACTTCGGCGTTCTGGTGCGTGCGTATGCGTACGTGCGCGCGCTTGGCGGGGAGGGGCTGACGGAGGTGGCCGAGCAAGCCGTACTGTCTGCGAACTACCTGAAGTCGCGGCTGTCAGGGGCGTTCGATCTGCCGTACGACCGCATCTGCATGCACGAATTCGTCTTGTCGGGAGCCGGGTTGAAGCGCGAGCACGGCGTTCGGACGCTCGACATCGCGAAGCGGTTGCTGGATTACGGCTTCCACCCACCTACCATCTACTTCCCGCTGCTCGTGGACGAAGCGCTGATGATCGAACCGACGGAGACCGAGCCTCTCGAAGCGATGGATGCTTTCGCTGATGCGATGCTTGCGATCGCCGAAGAGGCAGCCGCGTGTCCCGAGTCTCTGCACGAGGCTCCGTTCACGACTCCGGTTCGCCGGCTCGATGAGGCGCGGGCTGCGCGCACACCGGTGCTGCGATGGATACCTGCCGAGGAAGCTTCGCCGTGACCCGTGTCTGGCGTCTGCTTGACGACGGCCCTCAAGATGCTGCGTGGAACATGGCTATGGATCGTGCGATCCAGCTGGCTCACGCGCGTGGCGAGGTGCCACCTACGCTTCGACTCTATCGGTGGAAGCGTCCGACCGTAACCCTGGGTCGTTTCCAGGAGGTCGATGGCGTCGATCTTGCGGCGTGCGAGCGAGCGGGCGTGGACGTGGTTCGGAGATTCACTGGTGGTCGTGGCGTGCTGCATGACGATGAGCTTACGTACTCGATGATCCTGGGCGAGCGCGACGGCCTGCCCCGCGGGGTCTCGGCGAGCTATCAGGTTCTGTGTGGCGTGCTCGCGGAGGCATACCGCAGTCTCGGTGTGCCAGCCGAATTGACCGACAGGCCACGCGGCTCAAGGAATTCCCCTTCGTGCTACTTGCACGCAACTCACGCCGACTTGTCCCTCGAGACGGCGAAGTTGTCCGGCAGCGCACAGATCTGGCACGACCATACCTGTCTTCAGCACGGATCATTCGTCCGATCGCGAGATCTCGTTCGAGAAGCAGCGGTGTTCGGCCTGGATGAAGCCTCTGCGGCGGAGTTGACGGCAACGACGACGACGCTGGAAGACGTGCTCGGGACTACCCCTGACTTCGAGGAGATAGGGCGGGCGGTTGTCGAGGCATGCTCGAGAGGATTCGGTGTGTCGGTCGAACCGCGAGCAGTCGAGGAATCGGAGTTGTGCGAGGCTCGGACTCTCGTTGGTGACCTGCAGGTTCTGTGAGACATATGAACGCATGTCACAACGTGGACATATAGTATAGGTCGAGGGCCCTTGGTTGGGGTGTGCTCTGATACAATCTTCGCAGGCTCTCACGTATGTCAGCCCCACGGAGTGGAGGAGCCATGAGCGAGCAAGATCGCTTCGACGAGGCCCTGCTTGACCTCGAGAATCGGACGAACGACGAGCTGCGAGAACTCCTCAATGAACTGCATGAAGAGGAGCAGCGCATTTCGTATCGCCGCCGAGTGCTGCACGGTAGGATCGATATCTTGCGATCCGAGTTGGTCCGACGGTTGAAGGCGGATCGGGAGGCTGGCAAAGATGTCATCTCGGGAGCCGATCTGGAGAAGCTGATCGGCATCCTTGCGTCCGACCTCCGCGGTGTTCCCGCGGTTGATGTGGCTGAAGACGACACCGACAAAGAAGACTAGCGTGCGCGAAGCACGTACCTGACAAGGAGGCCCACGTGGCGTCGATTTCAGACAAGCTGCACGACTTCCTCAACGAGATGGCGACAGATGCGGTTGAGGAGCGAGTGGTCGAATATGTGATCCGTGAAGTTCACAACGGCCGCAAGTTGACAGAAACCCTCAAGGATCCGTACGTGAAGAACCGCCTGAGTGAAGAGCGGCTCGAGAGGGTGCTCGCGAACCCCGAAGTGGTTTCGGCGCTAGAGGAGCAGATAGCGAGTTCATTCGAGCGGCGAGAGTTCGGATTCACCGACTGATATCGTGCTTGATAGAGGCGAGAGGAGTGAACATGACCAACTGTCCCGGGTGCGGCGCTGCCGTCGAGGGTGGAGTCGCCTCGTGTCCCGAGTGCGGACGCAGACTAGAAGGGTCCACAGAGTCGTTCACTCCCGTTGGGGTCGAAGGCGCTGAAGCAATTGCCGAATTCGGGAATGCCGAGGGTCCAGTCCTCGTAGTGCGGAAGGGTCCTGAACTCGGAGAGCGATTCTACGTTGACCGAGGCCGGTTGATTCTTGGCCGCGATCCACAAGCGGACATCTTCCTGAATGATGTGACTGTGTCGCGACGTCATGCGGTAGTGAGCAAGACGGGGGATCTGGTGGAAGTTGAGGATGTCGGCTCGCTTAACGGCACCTATGTCAACGGTGTGTGTGTAGACAAAGCCCAGCTCAGAAGCGGGGATACGCTGCAGATAGGCCTGTTCCAGATGGTCTTTCTCGCCGGTCCCAAGGGGACGTGACCCGGATGGCGCGCGACTATATGACGATCGGCGAGGTGGTGGAGCGGCTTGCAGAAGCGCACCCAGATCTCTCGATTTCGAAGGTACGCTTCCTCGAAGAAGAGGGACTGATTGTTCCGGAGCGGACGGCGGGCGGCTATCGTAAGTTCCACCAGGCCGACGTGACGCGTATCGATCTGATTCTGAAATTGCAGCGAGAGAATTTTCTGCCTCTGGCAGTCATTCGCGACAAGCTTGCTGACTATGACAAGGGCAAGGTCCCGCCGGAGCTCAAGACAGCCGGACCTTCGAATGCGGTTGCACTTCCTCTCGATCAGGCCGAGACCGTGCGCGTCGAAGATGTCCCGTCGACGCTGGGCTTGCCGAAGTCGTTCATCGAGGAATTGGCCGAGTTCAATCTGATTGAAGTGCTCGACGGGGAACACGGTCCAGAGATCTCTCAGACCGACGTGCAGATCGCTCACGTATGTTGGGACATGCGCCGATTCGGCGTCGAGCCCCGTCATCTTCGGATGTATGAGACATTCGCGGAGCGGGAGGCGACGTTCTTCTCGCAGATTCTCATGCCTACTTTCAGACATCGGACGCCGGAGACGCGCCAGAAGCTCGTCGAGACGCTTGGTGAGCTGTCTGGATTGACTCGAGAGCTAACCGGGCATCTGTTGAAGCGTTCGCTCGGGCGCGTGTTCGAAGATGTCGTGTAGGAGAAGATGACACGACCCGAAGAACAGTCCGGCGACAAGCCTGCGCTTGGTGACATAGCATTCGCCCATCCGAGCGAACGCATTGCGGCCGAGATTCTCGACTTCTATCACATTGCGTGGGAATACGAGCCGACCACCTTTCCCATCGAATGGGATGGTCAGGGCAACGTCGTCGCCTCGTTCTCGCCGGATTTCTACCTGCCGGAATCCGACCTCTACATCGAGTTGACGACCATGAGTCAGAAACTTGTGACGAAGAAGAACCGCAAGGTCCGTCGTCTGCGCGAGCTGTACCCTGACATCAACATCAAGATCTTCTACCAGAAGGATTTCAGGAATCTACTGTTCAAGTATGGCGTGCGCGTTCAGGAGCAAGAGCACGCCGAGGGGGGCGGCATTACGGCTGCCGCAGACGAACAGGACGTGTGAGGATGGACCCGTTCGCTCCTTCGGATGTAGTGGGAAGAGTGGTTGTCTCTGCAGACGAGATTGCCTCATGCGTGGCAGCACTGGGTCACGCGATAGCAGAGGATCACGCTGACTCCGACCTAACACTGGTCACGGTACTGCAAGGGCGGCCTGATATTTCTTGCCGATCTGTGCCGCGCGATTCAGCTTGCCGCTCACCGTGGACTTCATGGCCATCTCCTCATACGTGGGAGGTGCGCCGGGTACTGTGCGCATCACTAAGGACCTTGACGATCCGATCGATGGCGCGAACGTGATCGTCGTCGAGGACATCATCGACACGGGTCTTACGCTGAACTACATCCTGCGCAATCTGCGCAATCGCAACCCGGCTAGTCTCGAGGTCTGTACTCTGCTGGACAAAGACGTCAGGCGGATCGTCGATCTTCCCATCACGTATCGGGGTATCGACATACCGGACCGGTTCGTGGTGGGGTACGGGCTTGACCACCGTGGGTTGTACCGGAACCTGCCGTACGTCGCCGAGCTGCGTGAGGAGGCTCTCGCGCTGTGAAGCGGACGCGTCGCACTTGCGGCCCTCGTGCTCGGGCTCGTCCTCGTGTTCGGAACGCTGGGCTATGTCTTCATTGAGGGATGGAGCCTGGCTGACTGCCTTGTACATGACCGTTATCACGGTCGGGACAGTCGGCTTTGCCGAGGTCAACCCATTGAGCGAGATGGGCCGCTGGTTCACGATGGGATTGATTCTCGTCGGGCTTTGGCGCAGTCCTGTTTGCGCTTGGTACCTTCATTGAATTCATCGTCGAAGGTCATCTTCGAGGACTACTGGAGGTCCGTCGCATGCAGTCCGAGATCGAGAAACTCACCGACCATCACATCATCGCCGGGATGGGGACGGGTCGGTTCGGTCGTCGCGCGGGCTCTGGCCGACGAGCACGCTCCTTTCGTGGTGATTGACCAAGACGAGGAATCCTCCTCCCGCGCGCGCGAAGAGGGCTGGCTGGTCGTTGAAGGAGATGCTACCGACGAGTCTGCGCTGATGGCCGCCGGGATCGAGCGTGCACGAAGCCTCATTACTGCTTTGGACGGTGACGCTGACAACCTGTTCGTGACCTTCTCGGCGCGGAGTCATCAGTTCTTCGATCTTCATCGTGGCCCGATCGTCGAGCGAGTCCAGCGAGTCGAAGTTGCGCAAGGCCGGTGCGAATCGGGTGATGACGCCGACAGTTATCGGTGGTCGCCGGATGGCTTCGATGGTGCTTCATCCGGTGGTATCGGACTATCTGGATTTGGTCACGCACGGAGACAGCGTGGAGTTCAGGCTCCAGGAGATAGAGGTGGCCGCGGGCTCGCGCTTCGACGGTACGTCGATCAAGAAGGCGCATGTCAGAGATGTCACGGGCGCCTACATTCTCGCGGTCAAGGGTGAGGATGGTGTCGTCAACACGAATCCTTCGGCAGACACGGTCATGCGGGCCGGCGATCGTCTCGTCGTCTTGGGTACGTCCTCGCAGATCGATTCGCTGATGCGTGCGATGTGACAAACGGGTACGCTATGTGTCGCTACCGACAGAGGAGGAACGTGTGGATCTCAGCAGCCTGATACGCGACATCCCTGACTTTCCGCAGGCAGGGGTTATCTTCAAAGACATCACGCCGCTTCTTGCCAATCCCGATGGGTTCCGAGCGGCCATCGACACGATTGCCTCGGAGTATGCGGACGCGGGTGTCACGAAGGTCCTTGGTGCCGAGGCTCGCGGCTTCATCTTCGGGGGCGCTCTGGCCTACAAGCTGGGTGCGGGCTTCATACCTGCGCGGAAGCCGGGGAAGCTGCCCTGGGAGACCACGAAAGCCGAGTATGAGCTCGAGTACGGTACGGACACGCTCGAGATGCATCTCGATGCGATCACTCCGGATGACGTAGTGCTCATCGTCGATGATGTGCTCGCGACCGGTGGTACGGCTGCGGCCAAGGCGATGCTCGCAACATCGACGGGAGCTACGTTGGCAGGGTTCGCATTCCTGATCGAGCTGGACTTTCTCGGCGGGCGCTCGAAGCTCGGTGACGTGGAGATCGTGTCGCTCATTCACGTGACCTGACGGGTGTCTACTGCGCACGTGCTTCGACGAACTCCGCTGTACCGGTTCGACGCCGCTAAAGCCCGAGCAGGCGGGCCGCTGCCTTGAAAGGTCGAGATCGCGACCTGACGATGAACGGCCCCCGGTCGTTCACGACGACCACGATTCTAAGAGCGCCTCGGCGTGAACGCGAGTCGAGTCCCGAACGGCAGTGTACGAGATGCGCACGTCAGGTCTTCTTCGTTGAAGATCTGACCCGATGCGGTGGGGCGTCCGTTGAACTCATTGCCATACCATGAGCACACCATCGTCTTCGGCTCTGAGGTGCTGCCGGTATCGTTTCGGCTGGTGGGCCGCTACGGTGTAGGTGCGGTCGAGGTATGGTTCAACGACGGCCTGCGTGGTCTCGATCGATCCGCCCACGGGAATCGAGCTGTCTTGCCACTGCTGTCGCGAGAGCGTGTTTTGGGTCTGTACGGCGACGAGTCTGAGCGCGGGCTTGGTCTGTGAGCTTGGCTATGAGCGCGTTTTGCTCGACGAGAGCCGTATCAAGCGGCGCATGCTGTTGGTCTGGATCTGCCGCAGCTCGACATCCTGGCGCTTGAAATCGTCCAAGACCGTCGCCTGGTACTCGGCTTCGTGGGTCGCGATCGAGGCGTCGTTGTAGGCAGCCTTGTCTCGCGCGGAGATTCGAGAAAGCATCATTGCCCGAGCGTAGAGGTCCGAAATTGAGTCGTGCGTTGAGCAGGATCGCTGATCGGGTCGACGATCCTTGCCTTGTAGATACGTACGATACGAGCCCTGTAGGCTGCTCGGGCTTCGGAGAGATCTCGCGCGCACTCCGGCGAGGAGCTCTTGCTGTTTGAAGATTCGCTGGTTTGTGACGTCTGATCCGCTCTTCGAGCGCGATGCGTTCGCCGCGAAGCTCCTCGATCTGCGCCTCGAGTTCGAGTGCTCGGTCGCGGGCTGCGTCAAGGTCGGAGTCGAGCTGCGGATCGACCGAGAGGGAGCAGCTGCACGCCCGGAACCACGCCGACGACGAGCGTGATGGCGACCAGTAGTGTGATCGATGCTGCGATATCGGTGTGCGCATCCGCGTCCGTTCCCGCTCTTGGAGTCACTGCTCCGAACAGGGGCGATGCCGTATCTATGGTATCATCTACCCGGTGTTTCGACCGGCAGGAGCCGCATCCTCGTACGCACCATACGACGCAGCCGGAGGTAGTGTGAAGCTCCATACGACGCAGATCGAGGCGTCTCGCCGCGACGGTACTGACCGTCGCCATCCTTGTGCTCGCACTCCGATTGCCGTTTTCGGCGCGCCGTCAACGCCCGAAATCGAGGCGAAACAGGCAGAAGCTGCGGCTGCTCAAGCAGAACTCCAGGGTCTGGCGACTCAGCTCGAGCTGCGGACCGAGGAGTACTACGCGATCACCGACGAACTGCAACAGACGCGCGACGAGATCGCCCAGACGCGAGTCGAGTTGGAGCAAGGCGGATGCTCAGCTCTCGGCAGCGACCGATCTTCTGGAACAGCGGGCCGAGGGCATCTACCGCAATGGAAACGTCGACGATTCTTGAGGTTCTCCTCGGCACGACGTCGTTCCAAGACTTCCTGACTCGCATGGAGTGGCTCAGTCGAATCGGTCGCAACGACGCGTCGCTGATAGCGGGTGTCAAAGATGCGCGTGCCGAGGTGCAGAAGACCGAGCACGCTCTCGAGCGTCGCGAGGAAGAGCAGGCGCAACTGCGAGCCGAGGCCAAGGTGAAGAAGGCCCAGATGGAAGATGCAGTGGCGACGCAGGAATCCTACGTTTCGGGTCTCAACGAAGAGGTCTCGGGTCTGATTGCGGAGGAAGAGGAGCGTCAAAGGCTTCTTGCCGAGGAACGGGCTCGTCAGGCCGCCGAGGCCGCGCGGCTGGCTGCCGAGGCCGCACAGCGCACGGCCTCAAGCGCGACTACTTCCGGGGCGAACTCGCCTCCCACGCCCGTAGACATCGGATCGCTCGGTCCCGGGCACCCTGAAGCCCTGAACGCAGGGCTGGCCTACATCGGCGTTCCGTATGTATGGGGCGGATCGTCGCCGAGCGGGTTCGATTGTTCCGGCCTGACACAGTACGTGTATGCGCAAATCGGTATCGCGATCCCGCGCTCGAGCCGGTCGCAGTTCCGTTCTGGCGCGCATATCCCCGCCGATCGGCTGGATGTCCTGGTCGAGGGCGACCTCGTGTTCTTCGGCTACGGCGGCGATCCGAACATGGTGCACCATGTAGGTATCTACGCCGGATCAGGCAACTTCTTGCACGCGCCCTACACCGGAGCGACCGTGCGAGTCGACTCTCTGATCGATCGCATCAACAGTAGCGGTGATTACGTGGGAGCTTCACGCTTCTGACGGGGCAGCCCTTGAGCGTTGTGCCGTACACGCTTCCATGAGTGCCGCTGGCAGGATTACGCGCTCTTTCTGCGGTTTCTCTGTGGTATCATGCGTCCATTCCTGACCGAGCGGGCACGGAAGGCGACGAGTGGCGCGTACGCTCCTTTCCGGTAACGAAGCGGTCGCTCGCGGTGCGTGGGAAGCGGGCGCCGTACTTGGCGTGGGCTATCCCGGAACGCCATCGACCGAGACTCTCGAACGCTTCGTCAAACTCCCTGACGTGCACGCCGAATGGGCTCCCAACGAAAAGGTCGCCCTCGAGGTAGCTGCAGGCGCGAGCATGGTCGGTGCTCGCGTGTTGGTCACGATGAAGCATGTGGGCGTGAACGTCGCGGCTGACCCCCTGTTCACTCTCGCGTACACCGGGGTAGGGGGCGGGCTCGTGATCCTGGTGGCAGACGACCCCGGGATGCACTCGTCGCAAAACGAGCAAGACTCGCGCAACTGGGGCCCCTTTGCGCGCATTCCGATCCTGGAGCCTTCGGACTCAACGGAAGCCTTGGAATTCACGAAGCTCGCGTTCGAGCTTTCGGAGAAATCCGATCTACCCGTCATCGTTCGTTCTACGACGCGCATCTCTCACTCGAAAGGTTTGGTCGAGGTTGGCGAGCGCCAAACGGTGGATTCGGTGCCGTTTGAGTCGGACGTTTCCAAGTGGGTGATGATGCCGGGCAACGCTCGCGTGCGGCGAGTCGATCTTGATCGGCGGGTGCGGGAGGTTGCGGCGTGGGCCGTGGACAACGCGCCGAATCGCGTTGAAGTGCGGTCGCGCGAACTCGGGGTGATCACGTCCGGGATCTCTTACAACTACGTGAGGGAGGCACTGCCCGAGGCCTCGATACTGAAGATCGGGCTGTCATTCCCGCTGCCTGATGACGCGATACGTGCGTTTGCGAAACAGGTCGATCGAGTAGCCGTGGTCGAGGAAGCAGACCGCTACCTGCGCACCCATATCGCGGCGCTCGGTGTCGAGATTGACGATGTAGCGCTGCCGGCGGACGGAGAACTGTCTCCCGACACGGTCGGTCGTGCCTTTGGGGTCTCCGGTCCGGTGCTACGCAATGCGGTCGAGGGTCTGCCCGGCAGGCCCCCGCTCATGTGTCCCGGGTGTCCTCACAGAGGACTGTACTACGCGTTGCGTTCCGTAAATGCTGTCGTGACGGGGGATATCGGGTGCTACACGCTCGGGGCGCTGCCTCCGCTGGCACAGATGGACTCGTGCGTGTGCATGGGTGCGAGCATTGGAATGATGCACGGTGCGAACCTCGCCGGAGGAGTGAAAGACCGTCCCGTCGTCTGTGTCATCGGCGACTCGACCTTCGCGCACAGCGGGATCACGGGTCTGGCGAATATCGCATACAACGGTGGTTCGGGAGTTGCGATCATCTTGGACAATCGCATCACCGCAATGACCGGCCACCAGGGCAATCCTCTCATGGGACGCACGCTGATGGGCGAACAGTCAACGGAGGTCGACGTCGAGAAGCTGTGTGACGCACTGGGCATCGACACCGTGCGCACTGTCGACCCCCATGACATAGCTGCGACGCGGGCTGTGCTGCGCGAAGAGGTGAAGCGCGAGGGGCTGTCGGTCGTGGTGAGCAAGGCGCCATGCGCGCTTCTGATCCGCGAGAAGGAGCAGCCGTTTGCCGTCAACGATGATTCTTGCACCGCGTGCGGCGCGTGCATCAAGCTCGGTTGCCCCGCGATTAGTCTTGTCGAAGGTGACAAGGCCACTATCGACATGACGCTGTGCGTAGGATGCGAACAGTGCGTGAGCGTGTGCAAGTTCGACGCGATCGAACCGGCGGGTCCTGCCTGCGACATCGGAGGCGTGTGATGGAGCCTACGACGGTCATGCTCACCGGGGTAGGGGGGCAAGGCACCATCCTCGCCGCTGACGTGCTCGCCAAGGTAGCCGTGGCTGCCGGACTGGATGTGAAGCTTTCCGA
Organism: uncultured Actinomycetota bacterium; assembly: GCA_963790405.1. Taxonomy (GTDB): domain Bacteria; phylum Actinomycetota; class Coriobacteriia; order Anaerosomatales; family JAGXFU01; genus JBGSMX01. Next base: position 41,770 of record CAWBOJ010000007.1, on the reverse strand, counting down.
AGTTCACGGCATGGCGCAACGTGGTGGGTCGGTGGACACGGTGGTTCGCTTCGGCGAGAAGATCTATCTCACCGCTTACCGATCTGGGTCGTGCGGATCATCTGGTCGCATTCGAGCTGATGGAGGCTGCGCGTAAGCTTCAATGGGTCAAGCCCGAGGGCCGGCTGCTCGTGAACACACGGGTGATAGACCCGCTGCCCGTGCTGATCGGCGCGGCCGAGCGCCCCGATGGCCTCGAAGCGGCTCTGGCTGTCGAGGGTGCGATCTTTCTCGACGCCGAGGAGCTCGCGTGTGAGGCCGGAAGCCCCAAGTCCGCAAACGTAGTGCTCCTGGGTGCTCTGTCCACGGGTCTGGGTTTCCCGGAAGAGCTGTGGCAGGAGACAATAGGCGCGCGCGTGCCAGCCAAGACGGTGGATGTGAACCTACGCGCATTCGAGTTGGGGCGACGAGCGTGTCTTGAGGGGGAGTGCATGCGATGAAGGTCCACCAGCTGTCAGTGTTCATCGAGAACAAGGCGGGCCGCGTCAGCGAGGTGACCGAGATCCTGGGCGCGAGCGGTGTGAACATCCGGGGGTTCTCAGTCTCGGATACTGCCGAGTACGGGATTCTCAGGCTGGTGGTCGACAAGCCCGTCGAGGGGCTCGCCGCACTGAGAGACGCGGGGTTCACCGTCAAGGAATCCGAGGTCATCTGCATCAAACTCGATGACGCTCCTGGAGCGCTTGCGAAGGTTCTGAGAGTCGTTTCGAGTGCCGGCGTGAACATCGAATACGTGTACTCGCTGGTCTCGACCTACGTCGTCATCAACGTCGGGGACGTGGACCGCGCACTACGATTGCTCGAGGACCAGCCGGTGCAGTTGGTCTCACATGAGGAGATAGCCGGCCTGCAGTAGGGTCGGTATCCAATAGTATTGGCGGAGTCAACATCAGGGAGGTAGGGAGTCATGAGAGCAGCGTCAAGAGTTCTGCTCGCACTGGCCCTCATTCTCGCACTCGCCATCGTGCCACTGGCCGGATGCACGTCATCCGACAGTGACGGGACAAGCGGTGACACTAGTGCGGAAGAGGTGAAGGAACCCTACCGCATCGGGGCGGTACTGTCGCTGAGCGGCACGTACGCGGGTTTGGGTGAGCCGGAGAAGAACACGATCGAAATGGAAGTAGAGGCGATCAACGACGCTGGGGGCGTCAATGGTCACCATATCGAGGTCATCATCGAAGATGACGCGACGGAGGCCGAGCAGGCGGTCACAGTCACGACCAGCCTGATCGACAAGGACGGTGTCCTGGCCATCATCGGAGCGACAGGTACTGGTGGCACGATGGGCATGCGCCAGGAGATTGACCGTGCGGGCATCCCGCAGGTCTCTGTAGCCGGTGGTACGGTCATCACAGCCGAGTTCGATCCGCTGGTCTTCCAGACGCCGTGGTCGAACGCTCTCGTGATACCGTTCGAATTTGCCTATATCGCGGATCAGGGCATCACGAAGATCGGTATCATCGCCGACAGTGGCGGATTTGGTGCCGACGGCGCGGCCGTCATGGCAGCCGAAGCGCCAGGTGCCGGGCTAGAGGTTGTTGCAACCGAGTCGTTCAACCCCGGGGATACCGACATGAGCGTTCAGCTCACGAAGATCCAGAGTGCGGGTGCAGAGGCCGTCGTCATGTGTACGGCAGGCAAGGAGGCCTCGATTGTCGCAACGAACATGAAGGATCTGGGTTTGACGATCCCTCTGTTCGGGACCCACGGCAACGCGCGCACCGAGTTTGCTGAGGGTGCCGGCGACGCTGCCGAGGGCTTCAAGTTCGCTGCTGGCAAGATTCTCCTCCCTGAGACCTACGGTGAGGACACCGAGGAGTACACAGTCGCTACGGACTTCATCGATCGCTACACCGAGAAGTACGGCAAGGCTCCCGACACGTTCGCGGGCCACGCCTACGATGCACTGCATATCATCGTGAACGCGATGAAGACGCTCGACGAGGGCTTCACGTCGGCCGAACTGCGCGATGCTATCGAGGCCACTGATGGTTTCGTCGGTATCGGCGGAACGTTCAGCTATTCGGCGGACGATCATAATGGTATGTCAGAGAACGATCTCGTGATGTACGAAATCAAAGACGGTGTGTGGGTGCTCGCCGAGTAGGCTTGTACTCATACGGGACGACAAGGGGGTCGCTCGAGTGATGCGTCGCACGCTGAGTGTTGCTGTGGTCGCGATGATGTTGGCCACAACGGTATTGGCTGGATGTGCCTCGGGCGACTCCTCGTCGTCTGAGACCGATGCGGAGCCGATCCGTATCGGCGCGGTAGTGTCGCTGACCGGCAGCTACGCTGGTCTTGGCACTCCGGAGAGAAACGCCATCGATCTTGAAGTGGCGAAGATCAACGAAGAGGGCGGCGTCAACGGTCGTCAGATCGAGGTCGTGATCGAAGACGACGGAACCGACGCTGCCAACGCCCAGGCTGCGGTGACCAAGCTTGTCGACCAGGAGGGCGTCGTCGCCATCCTGGGCGCAACGGGCACCGGGCAGACGATGGGCATGCGTGGAGACATCGAGCGCTCCCAGGTGGCGCAAGTGTCTATGGCCGGTGGCAGTGTGATCACCGACGAGTTCAGCGAGTGGGTATTCCAGACACCGTGGCCGAACCGCTTGGTGGTTCCGTTCACCGCGGCGTATCTGCAAGATCTGGGTGTCACGAAAGATCGCGCTGCTCTCCGATTCCGGCGGGTACGGTGCGGACGGCATCGCGGTGACCAAGGAGATGACGGCGACTACGGCATCGAGATAGTTGCCGAGGAGACCTACAACGCCGGTGACGCCGACATGACGGCGCAGCTCACCAAGATCCGCACAGCCGGCGCGGACACGATCTGGTTGTGGGGCGCCGGCAGCGAAGCCGCGACGGTGTTGCAGAACTGGAACGATCTGATCGGTAGTCGACTACAAGCTCGACGCGCCGTGCCCGGCCATCATCGGCGCTCCCGGCAACGCGCGCGTCGAGCTGATCGAGGGTGCCGGAGATGCGGCCGAGGGCTTCGAGTTCTCGGCAGGTCGGATCCTGCTGCCCGAGAGCTACGGCGAGGACACCGAGGCCTACAGACGTGGCGACCGACTTCATCACGCGCTACGAGGCCGAGTACGGCTCCAAGCCCGATATCTTCGCGGGTCACGCGTACGATGCGCTGCACATCGTGGTCGATGCGCTCGAGCGCATGCCCGAAGGCGACATCGACCCGGTAGCTCTGCGTGATGAGATCGAGAAGACCAGCGGATTCATCGGTATCGGCGGGACGTTCAACTTCTCGGCAGACGACCACAACGGGCTGACCGAGGATGACCTGGTCATGTATCGGATCGTGGGCGGCGAGTGGACGCTTGCCGAGGAGGTACAGTAGTACGTGGGTGCGCCTGAGCTGCTGCAATTCGCGCTGGCGGGCCTGAAGAACGGCTCGATCTACGCGCTTGTCGCACTCGGGTTCACGATCGTCTATGCGTCTACCGGCGTGATCAACTTCGCGCAAGGCGAGTTCGTCATGCTCGGGGGCATGCTGTCGGTGTGGGCGTACACCACGCTCGGTCTGTCGTTGCCGCTGGCCGGACTCGTGGGAGTGCTTGCGACGGCGGCCATCGGCATAGCGTTCGAGCTGCTCGCAATCCGCCCGCGCAAAGACGGGGATCCGCTCGCGCTCATCATCATCACGGTTGGCGGTTCGATGCTGCTCTCGTCGCTAGCTCGCCATGTGTTCGGGCCGACCGAGAAATCGCTGCCCCGGTTCAGCGAAGGCTCGATCCGAATCCTTGGTGCGTCGTTGGAGCGCCAGTCGCTGTGGATCTTCGGGATTGCAGCGATTGCGGTGGGACTGCTCACGCTCATGTACTCGCGCACCCGCTTCGGCAAAGCGATGCGCGCGTGCGCGATCGATCGTTCAGCCGCGCAGACTCGTGGGTATCGATCCCAAGATCATGGTCACGGTGTCGTTTGCCTTGGCTGCCGCACTCGGCGGACTTGCGGGACTTGCGACGACGCCTCTCACGCAGACGGCGTTCGATGTCGGTCCGAGGTACGGGGTGAAGGGGTTTGCCGCGGCGATTCTTGGCGGGCTCGGCAATCCGTTCGCCGCGGTACTTGGAGGTTTGATGCTCGGGCTGATCGAGAGCCTCTCGGTCGCCTTCATCTCCTCGACGTACAAAGACGCGATCTCGCTTCTGGTGCTGTTGCTCGTGCTGTTCGTGCGACCCCAGGGACTGTTCGGCGGCCGCCGTCGGGAGAAGGTGTGACGGTGGCCAAAGCCACGACACGCCGAGAAACGAACCGTAGAGTGGGCGCTGGCCTGACGCTGGCGGCTGCCGTGGTCGTGGCAATCATGCCGCTGCTTGTCACGGGTACCGATGCGCGCTACGTGCTGAAGATCCTGACGTTCGTGGGCATCAACGTGCTGATAGTCACTGGGCTGGCGCTGCTGTTCGGATACGCCGGGCAGGTCTCGCTGGGACATGCCGGGTTCTACGGTCTCGGCGCGTACGTCGTCGGCGTACGTGACGGCGACGCTCGGCTACCCGTGGCTGGTCGGTCTAGGAGCCGCGATCGTGGTCACGGCACTTGGCGGTGTGGCGCTGGCGGTGCCGAGCCTGCGCCTCAAGGGGCACTATCTGGCGATGGCCACGCTCGGTTTCGGTGAGATCATGCATATCGCATTCGTCGAGTTTTCCGGCGATCACCGGGGGCCCCGACGGCTTCTCGGGCATCCCGTTTGCATCGATCGGTTCGCTGAGATTCGACACGCCGCAGCAGCATCTACTGGCTGGTCTGGGTTGCGGCGGCGGTCGCGATACTGATTTCTCGCAACATCGTGTCGGGTCGCCCGGGTCGTTCCATGCTTGCGCTGCACGGCTCGGAGATGGGTGCGCTGGCTTCCGGTGTCGATCTTACCGGGTTGAAGGTGCGCGTCTTCACGATCTCGGCCGTCTTCGCGGGAATCGCCGGCTCGCTCTACGCGAGCACCGTGGGCTTCGTGTCGCCATCGACCTTCTCGCTGCACCTGTCGGTGATTCTTGTTGGCGATGGCGATTCTCGGCGGGACACGCTCGCTGGTAGGACCTGCGCTTGCTGCGGCGCTTCTGACGATGGTGTCGTATCCCGACATCGTGCTTCCCGGGCTATCGCGAGACGCTCTGACAATCGTCCAGGATTGGGAAGCCGACGTCTACGCCCTGGTAATCATCCTTGTGATGCTGTTTCTGCCCGACGGCATCTCCGGAAGTGGTCGACGTCTGCTCGACCGACTCGGCCGCGGTCGCTTGAGATCGGACGCCGAGAGTGGGGGAGGTGATGTCGCGTGAACCTGCTGGAGGTGCGCGATATCACCCGGCGTTTCGGCGGACTTGTCGCAGTCGACGACGTGTCGTTCGATGTCCACGAGGGCGAGATCAAGGCCGTGATCGGTCCGAACGGTGCGGGCAAGTCGACGCTTTTCAACTGCCTGACCGGGTTCGATCGTCCCGATGCAGGCAGCGTCAGTTTCGACGGGACGAATCTGATCGGTGCAGCGACCCGACCGTGTCGTTCGTGCGGGTGTCGCGCGGACATTCCAAAACACGCAGCTGTTCGAGGAGATGACAGCGCACGAGAACGTCATGGTCGGGACGCACGCTACAACGCATGCGGGTTTTGTGGCCGCAGCGGTGCGACTTCCGTGGACGTTGAAGGAGGAGCGTCTGTCGGCCGAGGAGGCCGATCGTCTGCTGCGCCTCGTCGGGCTCGACAAGTGGCGCGACACTCCGGCTGCCGACATGCCGCACGGGCTGCGGCGTCTGCTCGAGATCGCGCGCGGTCTTGCCACGCGACCTCGGTTGATGCTGCTTGATGAGCCGGCAGCGGGTCTCAACAACTCGGAGACGGAGGCTTTGGCGCAGGCGCTCTACCGGATTCGCGATCACGGCGTCACCCTGGTGGTTGTCGAGCACGACATGGGACTCGTGATGGAGGTCTCGGATGAGATAGTGGTGCTCGATCGCGGATGCAGGATCGCCGAAGGACCGCCGCTCGCTCATCCAGAAGGACCCCGAGGTCATCAAGGCCTATCTCGGCGAAGAGGAGGCGCCCGAAGATGTCTGAGCGCGCCTCAGAACATGTGTTAAGTGTCGAGAGTCTCACCACAGGCTACGGTCACGTGCGCGTCTTGCGTGACGTCGAATCTGCAGGTGGATGCCGGCGAGCTTGTGACGATCATCGGTGCCAACGGCGCGGGAAAGTCGACGCTGCTCAAGACCATCGTAGGGCTGCTGAAGCCATGGGGCGGTGCCGTAGCCATCGAAGGTGTCGATGCAGCGCATATGACGCCTGAGCGCGCCGTGGGACAGGGTGTGGCGCTGGTGCCGGAAGGGCGCATGCTGTTCGGATCGATGTCCGTGGCCGAGAACCTCGAGCTCGGGGCGTACAGCCGAAAGACCGGTGTGCGCGAGAGCTTGGCCCGCGTGTATGAGTTGTTTCCGGTGCTTGGCGATCGCGAGAGGCAAACGGCGGAGACGCTTTCCGGTGGCGAGCAGCAGATGCTCGCTGTCGGCCGGGCACTCATGTCCGAGCCACGCTTGTTGCTGCTCGATGAGCCCTCGCTCGGCCTGGCCCCACGCGTTATCGCAGAGATCTTCTCGGCGCTCGATGCATTGCGAGGGCAGGGCATCACGATTCTGCTTGTCGAGCAAGACGCGCGACTTGCGCTCAAGCACGCCGATCGCGGGTATGTCATGCGAACGGGTGAGGTCGCGCTGTCCGGTGCGGCGAGCGACCTGCTGGCGAACGACGATGTGCGGCTTATCTACCTGGGCGGATGGAACAAGACGAACGCCGGCTAGGCGTCGGCACACGAGGAGGACCCGATGGCGATCTGGAACGCGGAATACGAGAGCATGTCACGCGACAAGCTGCGCGAGCTGCAGCTTCGCCGTCTGCAGGCGACCGTTGCATGGGTGTACGACCGCGTCCCGCACTACAAGCAGGTGCTCGATGCGAGCGGCGTTCGTCCCAAGGATGTGAAGACCCTCGATGACGTGCGGAAGCTGCCGTTCACGGACAAGGCGACGTTGCGAGACACGTATCCGTTCGGTCTGTTCGCGGTTCCGCTCGATGATGTGGTGCGAATCCACTCAAGTTCGGGAACGACCGGCAAACCGATCGTCGTTGGCTACACGAAAGGTGACATCGCAACGTGGACCGAACTCACCGCGCGAGTAGCGAGCGCGGCGGGCGTCGTACACACCGATCGCGTGCAGATGGCCTTCGGCTACGGCATGTTCACGGGCGGATTCGGCATGCACTACGGTCTTGAGCGCTGCGGCGCTACGGTGATTCCCGCAAGCGCAGGCAACACCGAGCGACATCTCATGATGATGCAGGACTTCGAGACCACGGTGCTCGTCTCCACGCCGAGCTATGCGCTGTACATCGCTGAGATGGGGGAGCAAGCGGGTATCGACTTTGCCGAGTTGCCGCTGCGTCTGGGGCTGTTCGGTGCCGAGCCGTGTTCGGACGCCGCGCGTCGCGAAATCGAAGAGAAGCTGCACATTCGCGCGACGGACAACTACGGACTATCGGAGGTCATGGGTCCCGGTGTGTCGGGCGAGTGCGAGTGCCAGTGCGGACTCCACATCAACGAGGACCACTTCCTCGTCGAGATCGTGGATCCGGCAACGAGCGAACCGCTTCCCGAGGGAGAAGAAGGGGAGCTCGATCATCACTCCGCTGACCAAAGAGGCCTTCCCGGTGTTGCGCTATCGCACGCACGACATCACGCGGCTCTACCACGAGCCTTGCGAATGTGGCCGTACCCTGGCGCGCATGGCGAAGGTGCGTCAGCGGACGGACGACATGCTCATCATCCGTGGCGTCAACGTGTTTCCCAGCCAGATCGAAGACGTGCTGTTCAAGATCGAGGGAATTCGCCCGCACTACCTGATCGTGGTCGACCGCAAGCAGGGGTTGGACGACATGGAAGTGCAGATTGAGGTCGCCGAAGAGGTCTTTTCCGATATCATGGCTGACATGGTGAATTTCACCAAGCACGTCTCCGAGCGGCTGCACACCGTCATCGGATTGCACGTGAAAGTGACTTTGGTCGAACCCGGAACCATCGAAAGGACTGCGGGCAAGGCCAAACGGGTACTCGATAGGCGGGAGGGCTGCTAGACCTCCTGATAACCACGTCGCAGGGAGTGTGAGTTGCCACAGTACGCGGGGATGCCTGTGTGGGTATGGATCGTCATCGCCATCGCTTCTGCGATCGTTATCGGAGGTGCGATAGTGGCGCTCACGGTGGGCCGTCGCGCTCTGACGCGTCGATACCTGGTCGCTCTTATCGGGCGGCGAGAGAACGTGCGGGCTTCGCGGCGCACACTGGAAGCGGTGATGCGCCATCTAGTTGACGAGTCCGATGAGGCGCTTGGCGCGTTTGCCGAAGATCCAGCGTCCGTGGACCGCAGAGCGCTTATCGAAGTGCGGGATGGGATGCGCGTGGTTGTTGACGAGCTGGATACGCGACCGATGCCGGGACGCCTCATTCGAGTTGCCGAGGAGCTTGCTGACGCGGCGTTCGTCATCGCGGAAGAGAGCGGGCGAGTTCGCGATAACCTGGTGGCAGATGAGGTTCTAGAGGCACTTGCCAAGATCGATCTCAGCCGCGTTGCGAAGCAAGTAGACGAGGCCAACGTGTGGATTGATGAGGCGTGCGCGGAATATGAGATAGAAGATACTGCCGTCTACGGCGGAGGTCTCTACATATGAACACGGCCATGGTACGACTCCTCAAGGCTGCCGCTGCGGTCGCCGTGTTGTTCGTCATCCTCATCCTTGTCCTGAATTGGTGGGGTGACTACCGGGATTCGAGTGCGCCTGTAACGCAAGAGGAGACAGCGGGCTCGACTGACGCGACGGAGACTCCAGCAGGGGAGACCACTGGAGGGGGAGAGGATGCGGCGGTGGACGAGTCTGTCGAGCAGCCGGCCGAGGAGCCCTCGCAGGGCACGGTGGTCGTGCTCGTGAATGGTCTCAACTTCCGGTCAGCTGCATCAGGCAGTTCCGAGCTGATCGACGGTTTCGCCGACGGAGTTGAACTGGACTACCTCGGCACCGAGAGCGGGTGGTACAAGGTTCGTGACTCTCAGGGCAGGGTTGGGTACGTCTCGGCGGGTGAACAGTACACGCGGCTCGATCAGTAGGCTACGTCGGACACGTTCGTAAGGCGACAGCATGAGCAGGCTCATCGGCAACGCGAAGGACTTCTATCGGCTGCGCGTCGTCCGTATCGACGAGACGGACGAACCCGACCTGGAGTGGCGCGACGACATCCTGTATCGGGACCCGCCACGACAGAGAATCGGTGAATCCGAGTCGTGGGGGCTTCAGGCCGTGAGCGTTGACGATGATGAGGACGTCACGCGGATTGCACGCTATGAGTCCTCGGACGCAGCGCACGAAGGACTCGATCTCGTCGCCGAGGACCTCGACCAACTCACCAAGTCCGAGTTCGAGAAGCGCTATCTCGATACTGGCGACGAGGTCTAGGCTGAGTCCGTCGTAGGTTCTCTGGTCGGCTACCTGGTGTGTGGATTGCCAAGGGGACAGTGGGTCAACAATCCGACATGACATAAGATGCATTATCAGATAACTATGCGGCACGAATGCATTGCGGCTAGCGTAGATGCTGCGACCCCGGACCGCGCGTAGCGCAGCCCGGGGTCGGCCTTGTGAACTCGCGTTCCGCATCTCCGGTGGGTATCCGCCCGGACCGGCGCGTCACGCGATGTTCTGCAGTGAAACGAGCTGGTCAGCTCACCCGCCAATGAGAGTCTGTATTGCGGGCAGGACGAACGTTACGGCGAAGGCGGCCGAGACGAACCACATCAGTGGATGCACCTGGCTGGCTTTGCCGTGGAATACCTTGATGAGCACGTAGCTGATGAAGCCGAACCCGATTCCGTAGCTTATGTTGTAGGTCAGGGGTATTCCGACAATCGTCAGGAACGCAGGGAACGCTTCCTCAAGGTCGGTCCAGGGTATCTCGCGTACCGATCGCATCATGAGGAAGCCGACGACGATAAGTGCGCCGGCCGTGATCGGATACATGTAGTAGGACCCCTCGGGAATCGTGAACCCGGCACCGGCCATCTGGCCGAAGTGGGCCGCATTCCCGATGTCGAAACCGCCGCCGATCATGGCTATCACCGGGGCGAAGAACGCAGCGGCGGCGAACAACAGGCCCGTGACTATGGCGGTCAGGCCGGTCCGCCCGCCTTCGGCGACGCCCGCAGCCGACTCGATGTAGGTCGTAATCGAGCTGGCTCCGAACAGGCCGCCGACGCTCGCGGCGACCGAGTCGACCGCGAGGATGTTGCGGATTCCGGGGACCTTGCCGTCCTTGTCCACGAAGCCCGCCTGCTCACCTACGGAGATGACGGTGCCCATGGTGTCAAAGAAGTCGGTGAGCATGATCGCGAAGACCATGAGCAGCAGCGCAGGAGTGAAGATCTGCAGCAGCGCGATGGAGCTCGTGCCTTCGGGTGTCTGGAACGGTGCCCAGAACGTTGAGAAATCGAGCGGCCCGGTGATCCCGCCACTCGGGAATGAGGTGACGCCCAGGGCCAACGCGGCCACCGTAGCCACGAGGATGCCCCACAAGATGTCCCCTTTGATCTTCAGGGCCATGAACAGCAGGATGGCCAGGAGGCCGATGACCGCCACCCACACGTAGGGCTGCGTGAAGTCGCCCAGGCTCACGAGAGTTGCCGAGTTGGGCTGAATGAATCCACCCTCGTTGAGGCCGATCATAGTGATGAACAGGCCGATGCCAACGCCGATCGCCCGCTTCAGGTCGATCGGAATCGCGTTCATGACGGCCTCACGCAGACCGGTCATGACCAGCAACAGAATTATCAGGCCTTCGGCGAAGATGACCGACATGCCGACCTGCCACGGCACATTAGATTGAGCAAAGCCTATGACCGAGAACGTGACGACGGCATTCAGGCCCATGCCTGATGCCAGAGCAAACGGTCTGTTGGCAATGAAGCCCATGGAGAGGCACATGAGTGCCGCACCGAGTGCCGTTGCCGTTGCGGCTCCCGCGAACGGCACGCCCGCAGCAGACAGTATGCCGGGGTTGACGAAGATGATGTACGCCATGGTCATGAACGTGGCGAGGCCCGAGATGATCTCGGTGTTCAGATTCGTTCCTCGCTCTGCGAATTTGAAGAAGTCTGTTCATGTGTCCCTTCCCGTGTCGCTTCTTGTGAGTTGTGTTGCGGTTGGTCGTGCTTGTGAATTCTTCCGCTCCGGGCGTTCCTCCCTTCCGCTCCAGGTTCTGGCCCAATACAGACTTATGTAAGCTTCATGAGGACTGGCCTACGTGACACCGCCATTACGCTCGGGCGTGAACGACTGAGCCGACGTAGCGGGTGAGAAAACCTTCGGGACTATCAAGTGCGTCGATCAGGTGCTCGGCGATCGGCGGACGTAGATCCATGTCCGCCAGATCCTGCACGGCGTGCAGTTCGACGGCTTCCACGCCTGGATCATCAGGCTCCACCAGCAATTCTCCCGCGAGGATTTCGCACGCGAATGTGATGTTGACGTACGTGCCGCGAGCCGTCTGGGGCGATGGTGTCGTTGATGATCAGCGGGCGTCCGACGCGGCAACGGAGTCCCGTCTCCTCGGCAACCTCTCTGACGAAGCGCCTCTTCGAGGGTTTCGCCGTAGCGAACGCCTCCACCGGGTAGCAGGTGGTAAACGGCCTGACCTCTGCGATGCCGGACGACTACGACACGATCATCAACAAGCATCAAGGCTGCCACACGGATTCGGGGGCGATCATACGCCTGTGCTCCCAAAACCCCCCTCCCCCCGTGCAGTTGAATCCAGCTCGTCGACTTCCAGGAGCTGTACGCGTGCGACGGGCTGGATGACCAGTTGAGCAATCTTGTCGCCGCGTTTGAGGGAGATGTCCGAGTCGGGGTCGAGGTTAATGGCGATGATCTTGATCTCGCCACGATAGTGGCTATCGATGAGCCCCGGAGTATTGACGAGACTCAGACCCTGCTTGATCGCAAGCCCGCTTCTGGGCTGGACGAATCCTGCATAACCTTCCGGTATTGCGACAGCGATGCCAGTCGGTATCAGACTTCTCGCAAACGGCTTGAGCACTACATCCTCGGCCGAGAACAGGTCGAGCCCGGCATCGCCGTCATGTGCATAACGTGGCAGGGGCAGCTCACGGTCGAGTCGGGTGATTGGCAGTCGCATGCGTGGGCTCACGCGCCTCTCGTGACGGTCGGTATCCATCGTACTGCACCGAGAGGCGGCGTCAAGCAGGGTTGTCGCAGGATAAGGAGTGCGCACCGAGGCCTCCTCGAGGAGGGTCGTGTCAGTGCGGAACTGCTGCAAGACGTAGATGGCCCCGCCCTCGAGAGAGCTGCGCCATGGTCTCGAGTGAGTCCAAATCGACGAGATCCGGGTAGCAGGTAGTTCGGAACTCGTGTGCGAGGCCGCTTCGGCGAACGATCTCGATGCTACGCCGAATCCTCTCAGGAGCATCAGAAGGTGCGGAGAGCTGGTCGTAGCGCTCCGGGGAGCGTCTTGACATCAAGTGCAACGAAATCGACGAGTTGGTGGCGTATGAGGGTAGCTAAGGTACCCGGATTCATGCCGTTGGTATCCAGCTTGACCGGTAGGTCCTGCGACAGCGAAGAACTCGAGCAGTGCGCCAAGATCGGGATCGGTCGTCGGCTCACCGCCGGTACGACGATGCCGTCTATCCACGATCGGCGGTCGCTGCACGTAGTCGAGGAGGTCGTCCCAGTCGCCCTCTGTCCCTGGATCAACCGTTGTGAGCGACGGGATTGTGACAGTACGGACAGCGAAGTTGGCAACCTGCAAGGAATACGGTTGCCGAGACACGGCCCGGCCAGTCAAGCATTCCGGCGGAAAGCCAACCGGCGATTCGCTGCGTCGGCGGTGGCGTCGACGGTCGACGGGGTGACAGAACCGGGGTGCGAGATGTAGTCGACATGAGGCTCACTGGGCGATGAGGTCGCGGATGCGCACCACGTCAGGCGTCTCGCCGCGCCATCCCTCGACTCTCCTTGCCCAGCGCATCCACGACGAGGACTGAAGGCGTGGACAGGATGCTGTAGAAGGACGCCTCTGCCAGACCGTCGATATCGTCGACGTCGAACACCTCGACGCCATCGAATCCGGCGCAGAGCGTGCTTTGCCGCCGGACATCGAGGACAGTCGTCCTTCACGAACAGCTTGATCTTCACCTAGTCCCTCCTGCGATGCTCGACAATCGTGGCTACCTACGCTAAGTGACCGGACACGGCGTCCAGGTCCGTGCGAACCCGGTCGTACAGCTCGCCGACCTTGGACTTGTTCCATGTCTGAATCTTCGAGAAGTAGCCGACGATGCGTGTGACGCCGTACACATCCATCGAGCCGCACAGCGGGCACTGCGGCTTGAGACCGCGGGTCGTGCGCTGACAGCTCTCGCACACCGTGAACTCAGGACTGAAGGCGATCTGCGAGCACTGGGTGTTCCGGAACGTCTTCTCGACGAAGGATCGGATCGATTCGGGGTCGGGTTCGTGCTCTCCCGAGCCAAACGTGGACGATCGCGCCGGCTTCGATGAGCGGGTGGAAACGGGACTGCTTCTCCACGCGCTCGATGTAGTCGACATCAGCGTCGACGGCGACGTGCACCGAGTTGGTGTAGTAGTAGTTCTCGGAGGTGAGATCGCCCTTCACAACGGCCGCCGTCTGCGTCAGGCCAGTACTTCATGTCGAGTTTGGCGAGCCGGTAGCCAGCGACTTTCGGCCGGACTCTCCTCGAGGACCATGTTGATCCGTAGCGTCTCGGAAAGCTCCCTGCACTTGAGACTTCATGGCGGATATGACCTTCAGGCCGAACCTGAGGGCCTCATCGGACTCATGAAGCTGCTGCCGGTGTGGACCTGCACGAGTTCGTTCAGACCGATGAGTCCGGCCAGGTACGTGAGCCGATCCATCTTGAGGTACGGCTCTCCGTCGAGATTCTGGGTGAGCAGGCCGAGCGGACCATCAGCGCCCAAGTCGAACAGCTCTTGGATGAACTCGCGCTTCTGGGGTGCGCCTTCGCCACGAGTTCAAGGGTCCGGTTGAGCTCCATGAAGAGCGCCTGGTCGTTGCCCTGAGCCTTGTAGGCGACTCGGGGCAGGTTGATAGTGACGTTCTGGAGCGCCGAGAAGCGCATCTTCTCAGGTGTCGACGGTCTCGCTGAGCTGCTCCTGGCTCAACTTCAGCTTGAGCCTACAGCACTGGGAGATCGTGACTTCGTCACCGCGGTCGAACACGAAGTAGGTGATGCCCTGCTTGCTCGCCACTTCGCAGGCCAGATCGAAGAACTCCTCGTGGCCGCGGTGGTGAAGAAGTCCTCGTTGATGTGGAGAAGCGGCTTGGGGAAGACGAAGGTCTTGCCCGTCGCATCTCCGCGGAGGTAGACGTTGAACATCGCCCGGACGAATGCCTGGGCCTCGTGCTCGTAGTCCTTGTAGGTCTTGCCGGTGTACTCGCCACCGGGCCCGATGGCGGGCGTGTCGGCGAAGTGGCGCGGAACGTTGTAGTAGAGATTGAAGTCGGTGAAGACGACCTGGCTGCCGCGTGCGCCGGCGAGCTGATTGAACTCGAAGATGAGCATCTGCGCGAGCTGGTCGAGCTCCTCGTCGGTCTTGCCCACGAGGAACGGAGCGAAGAACAGATTCACAGCTTCCCAGCCGACGGCTCCCGCGTAGTGCGCCTGAAGCGCGGCTGCCATCTTGACCATGTGGCCGATCAGCACTTCGGGGTGCTTGGCGGGCTTGCTGACGCTCGTGATGTTGGGGAGGTTGAGACCGTACTTCTTGATGTACTCGAGTGAGTGACCGCCGCAGTACGGTCGGATGATGAAACCGAGGTCGTGAAGGTGGATGTCTCCTACATAGATGCGCCTCGGCGACGTCCTCGCGAGAACACCCTGCGCAAGGCGTACTCCTTGAGGATGGTCTCGGCGATCGTGAGATTGATCGACTCAGGGTTGTGCGTCGTATTCGAGTTCTCCTTGTTGGCGTTCGTGATGATCTGCTCGACGTCCCACATGGGCAAGCCGAGGTGGCTGTGCCGCTTGTGTGCGAGCGTCATTCCGCGCTCGAGCAGCTCGAGGTCGACCATCTCGCGGATGATCGCGGTGGTGACCGTCAGGAGGTTCGTGTCGATCGATGCGATCTTCGACCGCCTCGGCGATCTCGTCAGCCAGATCCTGAGCGATACTCGCTTCCTTGACGAGCGAGTCTGCGATCTTGCGTCGATCCCACGTGTCGATCTCCTGGCGTGAGCTGGTCGAGACCAACAAGCGCGATGTCGGTTGAATCGGCGAGTCCTTGTGCCGTCGGCAGGCTTGATGACGTTGACGACTCGCTCCATCACCATTGCGCACTATCCCTTCGTGTGTCGTCGCGTGACCTCGGGAAGCCCGGGTGCCGCCCTGTGTCGTGTGTTACTTCAGGTCTCGCAGCTCCGAGTAGAACTCATCGAGATCCTGAAAGGACTTGTAGACCGACGCGAAACGGATGTAAGCGACCTTGTCGAGGTCCTTCAGACGTTTGAGCACCATGTCGCCGAGCTGCCGCGCGGTGATCTCGTAGTGGAACGTGTTGTGGAGCTCTGTCTCGATGTCGTCGATGAGGGCCTCGAGTGTCTCGGTCGGCACGTTGCGTTTCGCCGTCGCAACCACCAGGCCTCGAAGCAGCTTGCCGCGTTCGAAGGGCTCTGGCCGACCGTCCTTCTTGATGACCATGAGCGGCATCTCTTCGCGACGCTCATAGGTGGTGAATCGTTGCTGGCACTTGCAGACACTCACGCCGACGCCGATCGCGTCTTGGGACTCGGATACTCGCGAGTCGACGACCTTGGTCTCATCGTGACCGCAGAACGGACAGCGCATGGCCTCCACCCCTACATATTGGCTATCCGAGAGCCTAGCACACAATATATGGGGTTACAACGGAACTCACCGCATTGATTATGGCGCCGCCCGGGAAGGCGGTGCGACTACCAAGAATGCCTCCTGATTGAGCCTATCGTGATGCCAGTGCAGTCACACTGTCGGGTGCATCAGGTACCAGAACGACCTCCCCCACGGCAAGTGAAGGTTCACTCCTGCCGTTGAGACGCTGGATGTACTCGACAGTCTGGGCGGTCGTGAGCCCTTCGATGGGGTGAGCGGTAGCGAGATCCCAAAGCGTCTGGGATGCCTCGACGCGCACGGAAACTGACGTAGGGCTTTCTGAAGAGGGCACGGCCAGCGTGTGCGCAAAGCTCAGTACGACTGCCGCGACACACGCGGCGATTATGAGACCTTCGGCGAACGTTACATGCGAGCGGGACGTCGAGCGTCGTGTGCCTCGGTCTGTGCTTGTTGCGTAACGACGGTTCCTGGTGTGACAACTGCTGCGTACGGAGTGCATCGTGATCCTCCCTATCGGCCGACATCTTGAGTCGATCCGAGCATACGAAGCGGGTCTGACATTGAATCGACACTTGAGCGAACGTATGTTCGTGTTGAGGATACCAAACATACGTTCGATTGCCAAGTGCGGGCGCGCCACAGAACAGATGGCAAGCTGGGATTCTCAAACGGGGGGTTCGATTCGAACGCATGTTTGCATGTCTCACAAACCGTGCGCTACACTTCAGGCGAACATACTTTCGGTCTGAGGAGGTCCAGAGTGACCTACAAGCGAGAGCTGACCGACCGGCAGCGCCAGATTCTGGACTTCATCCGCGCGGAGATTCACCGCCGGGGGTTCCCGCCTTCGGTTCGTGAGATCGGAGAAGCGGTCGGTCTGTCGTCCTCGTCGACCGTGCACTCGCACTTGGCGGCTCTCGAGACGAAGGGTTTCATACGCCGTGACCCTTCCAAGCCCCGCGCACTTGAGGTCCTCGACTATCGAGACACTGACCGTGCGATTGACTACGGACAGATCCAGGCGGTACCCGTAGTCGGTCAGGTGGCCGCCGGCTCCCCTATCCTTGCTGCCGAGAACATCGAGTCGACGATGTCGCTGCCTGTCGAGCTTGCAGGCGAGCAGACGTTCATCTTGCGAGTCCGAGGTGAAAGCATGATCGAAGCCGGCATCATGGACGGTGACTTCGTCGTGGTACGCCAGCAGAGTACGGCGCAGCAACGGCGATATCGTGGTGGCTCTGCTCGACGACGAGTCGACTGTTAAGCGCTTCTTCAAAGAGGCTGACCGCGTGAGGCTTCAGCCGGAGAACTCAGCCTTGGAGCCGATATACGCGCGCGACGTGCAGGTTCTCGGCAAGGTCGTAGCGCTGTTCCGACGCTCTAGCAGTAGCCGCTATTCCGGTGGTAGCAGCTCGTCTTGCGACGCCAACGTGAAACCGGCGAACCGATCGACGAGTTCCGCCGGCACCCTGATCACGAGCTGTGTGCCGTCCGAAGTGTGTCGCTCCGATATGACCTGAGTCCTCTCGTGGGCCAGTTGCACCAGCTCACCACGGGTGTAAGGCACCAGCACCGTCATCGTCTTGCTCCCGCGTGCACGCCTCGGCAGCCGATGCGCTCCAGGAGCTGCGTGAGACCTTCGCCGGTTGCTGCCGAGACAAGCACTGAGCCCGGATGCCGCGAAGCCATGCCTGCGACTTGTTCGGGCTCCATCCGATCAGTCTTGTTGACGACCAGCACGCTGGGTGTGGCGTGTGCTCCGATCTCGTGCAGCACCTCGTCGACTGCCTTCATCTGCTGCTCGGCCTGAGTGTGTGAACCATCCACGAGATGAAGCAACAGGTCGGCATCGCGGACCTCGTCCAGGGTGGACTTGAACGCCTCCACAAGTCCGTGCGGCAGCTTGTTGATGAAGCCGACGGTGTCGGTGACGGTCATCTCGCGCCCTTCCGGAAGCGTGAGACGGCGCGTTGTGGAGTCGAGAGTGGCGAAGAGCATGTCTTCGGCCAGCACACCTGCGTCCGTGAGAGCATTGAGAAGCGTTGACTTGCCTGCGTTCGTGTATCCCACGAGGGCGATACGGAACATCCCCGACCCCGCACGCGCCTTGCGTTGGGTCTGACGTGCCGAGGCGACCTGCTTGAGCTCGCGCTTGAGGTCGCTTATCCGGCGGCGTGTCAGACGGCGGTCGACCTCGAGCTGCGACTCGCCGGCACCGAAGCGGGCTCCCCTGCCTCCGCCGAGACGCTCGGCCTCAAGGTGGCCCCACATCCCGCGAAGACGTGGCAAGGCGTACTCGAGCCTTGCAAGCTCAACCTGAAGTTTACCTTCACGGCTCTCTGCGTGAAGGGCGAATATCTCGAGAATGAGCGCCGTGCGATCCAAAACGCGGGTGTTGGGAATCAAATCCTCGAGATTGACCTGCTGAGAGGGGGTGAGGTCGTCATCGAAGATCACGCTGTCGGCCTCAAGATCGCGGACAAGACCCGCGACTTCGTCTGCCTTGCCGGAACCGATGAAGGTGCGCGAATGGGGTCGCTCAAGCCGCTGTGTGAGCTTGTGCCACGACATCGGAACCTGCCGTATGCGCGAGGCGCTCGAGTTCGGCGAGGGACTCCTCGATCGGCCAGTCGTTGCGATTTCGGTCGATGCCAACGAGCACCGCGCGATCGCGGTGCTCGTCATGGAGTCCTTCGACTTCGAACCGTGCGCGCATGGCGCGCTCCTCTTAGAGTGCGTTCTGCGATGCGCTCGAGAGCCTCTTCGAGGCGGTCATCGGGCGTAGCGAGTGAGATGCGGATGTAGCCCTCGCCGCTGGGGCCGTACGCGTTGCCCGGGGCGATGATGACGTTGGCTTCCTCGAGGATCTTGGTCGCAAATCCGGCCGAGTCGTAGCCGTCAGGTATCTTGACCCACATGAAAATGGTGCCTCTGCAGGGCTGCACTTCGAGTCCGATCTTCGCGAGGCCATCCACGATGATGTCGCGCCGGCGCTGGTACAGCTCGATCAGCTCCGCGGTGGAGTCTTGCGGACCGAGGAGGGCTTCGATCGCGGCGTCCTGAACAGCGGTGAAGACGCCCGAGTCGATGTTGCTCTTGACCGTACCCAAGCGCCTTGATCGCGGCAGCGTTACCCACCGCGAAGGCAACACGCCAGCCGGTCATGTTGTACGCCTTCGAGCAGCTGAAGAGCTCGATCGCCACGTCCTTGGCTCCGGGGCGCTCCATGAAGCTGATGGGCACGTAGCCATCGAATCCGATTTCCGAGTAGGCGTTGTCGTGCAGAATCAGCAGATCGTGCTCGCGCGCGAAAGCGATAGCGCGGTCGAAGTACTCGGGCGTAGCGATCGCCCCTGTCGGGTTGTTCGGGTAGCTCAGGATCATCATCTTGGTCTTGGCCAGCACCTCGGGAGGGGTCGACTCGAAGTCGGCCAGAAAGTCGTTCTCCTCGGTCATCGGCATGAAGTAGCTCTTGCCGCCAGCGAGAATGCCGCCGGTGTGGTAGACGGGGTAGCCACAGCCAGGGACCAGCGTGTAGTCACCCGGGTCCACGAATGCGAGGAAGATGTGTGCGAGGCCTTCCTTGCTTCCGATCAAAGCGAGTGTCTTCGGTGTCGGGGTCGACATCGACGCCGAAGCGGTTCTTCATCCACTGGGATGCTGCATCTCGGTAGCGTTTCGCGCCGGAGTAGCTCGGATACCGATGGTTCTTCGGGTTCCGGATGGCCTGCGGCCATCACGTCGACGATGTGATCGGGCGTGGGCGTGTCGGGGTCACCGATACCGAGAGAGATGACGTCGATGCCCTGCGCCTGCTTCGCCTCCTTCTTGCGGTCGATCTCGGCGAAGAGGTAAGGCGGCAAGTTGGCGATGCGATCAGCGGTCCTCACAGTGCGAACATCCCTTTCGACAAGGTCGATGTGCGACGTCCATGTGGCTCGGACGGCGCGTCCGTTCGGAACATGGTAACAGAATGGCAGCCGGGGAAACCGGCGAATATCCGCAGGTCGTCAGGGAGTGCTCTCATCGTCGTCTTCAGGGATGTCGATCGTGCCAGAGAAGACCTCAACCGCAGGTCCGGTCATGTAGACGTGATCGTTCTCGTGCCAGCGGATGAGCAGCTCACCGCCGAGAAGCTCGATCGTTGCACTACGTCCCACCATGCAGGCCAGCGTACCTGCCACGAGCGTCGCGCATGCTCCCGTTCCACACGCCAGCGTCTCCCCGACTCCCCGTTCCCACACGCGCAGAGCAATGCGCTCATCGCCGAGGAACTGAGCGAACTCGACGTTTGTCTTGGCGGGAAAGAGGTGATGAGTCTCGATTGCTGGTCCAACAGTCTCGACCGGAGCTTCGTCGATGTCGTCGACCCAGATGATCGCGTGAGGGTTGCCCATGGACAATGCAGTGATCTTGAAGGTTCCGTAATCCGTCTCAATGGGACACTCGAAGACCTGTGCGCCGTTGAAGTCCGCGGGTATCTCGGAAGGCTTCAGGATCGGCGTCGCCCATGTCGACCGTCGCGGTCTCGAGCTTGCCGGCTGCGTCGCGCTTGAACGTGATCGGCTTGATGCCGCCCAGCGTCTCGACGCGCACGCTGTCCGCATCGCTGTCGACCAGCCCGTGATCGACGAGGTACTTGGCGAAGCAGCGGATGCCGTTCCCGCACATCTCGGCCGTCGTTCCATCGGCGTTGTAGTAGAGCATGAAGAAGTCGGCGTCACCGTTGGACGCAGGACGGATAAGAATCAGGCCGTCGGCCCCCACGCCGAAGTTGCGGTCGCAGAACCACTGAATAGCCTCAGGGGCGAGTTCCAACTCCTCGGCAATGTCCTCGATGAGTACGAAATCGTTGCCGAGGCCGTGCATCTTCGTGAACTCGATCAGCACGTGAAATCAGTCCTTCCCCTATCGATCAGTTCCGCAGCTCGGCGGGTGGAGCAAGAGAGCATCACTCCGTCTTGGCCGATTCTAACAGCCCGGCAACGTGGGAGACGGTGTCGTCGAGCGACAGCTTGGCAACATCGATCCACGCAAGCCTCGGATCGCTACGGAACCAGGTCAGTTGCCGCTTCGCATAACGACGCGTTGCCTGCTTCACCGACGCAACCGCTTCGTCAAGGTCCGCCCCACTCTCAATCACCGGCACGAACTCCTTGTACCCGATGGCCTGCGAGGCCGTCAGAGCCGCGCGGAATCCTCCGTCGAGAAGTGTGCGGATCTCGTCGAGAAGTCCCAACGCGACCATCCGGTCGACGCGGTCGTCGATACGCCGGTAGAGTGTCGTCCGGTCTACGTCGAGACCGATCCAGAGCGTGTCGTAGACGACTTTCGCGTCGACTGAACCCGGCAGCTTGCTCCGCGTACGAACCACCGGACTGAGCGATCTCAAGCGCTCGTATCGTGCGGCGGACGTTGTTGGGGTGGATGAGCGCAGCCGAATCAGGGTCGAGCTCGGCCAGTCGCGCGTGCAATGCTTGAGGTCCGATGTCCTCGGCGAGCTGTTCGAGGCGCCGTCGTTCGGCGGTAGTGAGGTCTCCCGAAGGGAATCGCATGTCGTCAAGTGCTGCGCGCACGTACAGTCCCGTGCCTCCTGCCACGATGGGGATCTTGTCCCCGGCTCGCGATGTCCGCGATCGCGTGACGCGCGTCTCGCTGGAACAGAGCTGCCGAGTACTCCTGCCCCGGTTCAACGAGATCGAGGCAGTGATAGGGCACCATGCGGTCCGCACGGGTAGGCTTGGCGGTTCCGATGTCCATCCCGCGGTAGACCTGCATCGAGTCTGCCGAGACGATCTCGCCGCCGAGCCGAACGGCGATGCGCTCCGCGACGGCCGTCTTGCCGACCGCCGTGGGACCGACAACTGCGATGACGTGTTGCTGTGGAGCCGTTTCGCCTTCCGGCTCACGCATAGCGATCCACCTTGAACCGCTGAAGCTCAACATCCTCACGAGAATCGATGCCTGCTTTTCGCAAGGCTATCGCGACCTGTTGTTCCGGAGTGTCGACGCCTTCGAGATCGGGCAGAAGGAGTCCTCGGCGAAAGCCTGAGCTGACGATCACGCCGTAGGTCGCAGGGTCCAAATCGGTGAAGGTGCACGGTTCGGGCGCATGGAGCACGTCAACCTTGATTTCGAGGTCACCGAGCTCATCGGCACTGAGCGCAGGAAAACGTGGGTCGTGGACTGCTGCTTCGACGGCGTTTCGGACGACTTCCTCGGCCAGCGTGGGAGCAACCGGCGAAATCGTGCCGATGCACCCGCGAAGCTCCCCGCCGCGATGGAGCGAGACGAAGGCACCCGCTTGCGTCGGAAGCGCGGCATCAGCCAGGGGCGCTGGAGTCGGGGTCGCTCCGCTCGCGACGTACCCCTCTATAGTACGACGGGCGAGACGAACGATCTCGGGCTCCTCGCTGCCGGGCAGGCCGCCTTTCGCGCCGGAATTCGGGGTCGGCGGTACCACCTGTTCGTTGGCGACGGCGGTCAGGTAGCCTACGCCCCAAGGTCCTTCGTAGGACAGCACGCGGGTCGTAGCGTCGTCGACAACTCCACCAAGCGTGATGAAGGAACGCAGGCCGCACTCGCCTGCCGCCTCCACCAGGTCCGGGTCGATGTGTGCGAGTCCAGCGTAGTCGGACGTGTTAAGGAGCTCCACGAGGCGCGCGTCGAACTCGCTGCCCCGTGGAGAGAAGCCTGCTGGCGCGTCGGGCGTGAGTCGGTGGCTACAGTCTCCGCTGGCCACGAATGCGATGCGGCGGCCGAGATCCTCTGCCGCGAGTTGGACCTGCTCGCCCAGAGCCCTGTGCTGCTCGTAGGACAACCAGGACAGCGATATCTCTACCAGCGGGAATTCGCCCTTGCGGTCGAGAAAATGCAGAGGCACCATCGCGGCGTGGTCGAGTTCGCCGGATGCAAAGCCTGGCGAGTGCGCCCGGTTCACGGCGGGTATCCCGGCTTCGTTCAGGCGCTCGAGCAGGCGCTGGGCCAGCTCGGAATCACCCGAGTAGGCGTAGGTAGCCTCAGGTGCACCGAACTGAGCGAACGAGCCAGCGTAGGTCGCTGCGGTATCGACCAGGAACGCGTCGGAGGCGGCCGGGCTATGCGGAGACATCAGCACGACGGTGTCGGGGTCAAACCGTCGCAGAAGACCTGCAGCGCTGTGCAGAGCATCGATCGATGCCGAGGTGACGCCCGACCGAGGTCCACCCACACTCTCAACCATGATCGGCGGATGAGGCGATACGATGCCGAACACCTTTGACGACACAATTACCACCCTCTTGGTACGTCGCGCGAACCACTGATCGCGCGAGCCAGCCTCTAGCCCTGTTCGTACCCGACAATGCGTCCCGCCAGAAACCAGGTTTGGGCCTCATGTATCTCGACATCTACCATACAGCCCGCGAGCGTCCCGATTTCGACACCCGGGGGTGCCGGCGCATGCACGACCTTGTTGCCCTCGGTGCGTCCGGAGATCACAGCCGGATCGCGTTTGGAGGCACCCTCGACCAGGACCTGCTGCACGGTGCCGACCAGAGCGGTGTTCTTCTCAAGAGCCGAGGACTGGACGGCTTCTACGAGCCGATCGAAGCGTGGTTGCGCGACCTCGCGGGGCACGCGGTCGGCCATGCGCGCCGCAGGTGTGCCTTCGCGGGGTGAGTAGATGAACGTAAATGCCTGGTCGAAATGGCCGGACTCGATCACGTGCATAGTCTGCTCGAAGTCCTGCTCGGTCTCGCCGGGAAACCCAACGATTATGTCGGTCGAGAGTGCGATATCGGGCATCGCTGCGTAGAGACGTTCGACGAGGGCAAGGTAGTCGGCCTGTGTGTAGCGGCGGTTCATCGCTTTGAGTATGCGATCAGACCCCGACTGGACCGGCAGGTGAAGTGCTCGGCAGACCTCGGGTACGTCACGCATAGCTGCGATCGTCTCATCCGATAGATCCTTGGGGTGACTGGTTGCGAACCGGATGCGCTTCACTCCGGTCTTCGCGACGCTTCGCAGCACCTGCGCGAAACGCGGTTCGCCGTACACGTCGCGCCCATATGAGTTCACGTTCTGACCGAGGAGGGTAATCTCGACGACGCCCTCGGCTACGAGTCGCTCTGCCTCGGCGACGATGTCTTCCAGCACGCGCGAACGCTCGCGTCCACGCACGTACGGCACGATGCAGTAGGTACAGTAGTTGTCGCATCCAACCGTGATCGGCAGCCAGGCGTGCCACTCATGCTCTCGGGAAGAAGGCAGGTCGCAGGCGAAGTCCTCAGAGGACTCGAGAATCTCGACAATCGGGCCGCGGCCTGAGCGAGCTGCGTCAAGGAGCGAAGGCAGATGAGCAAGGTTGTGGGTGCCAAAGATGACATCCACGTGGGGAAGCCGGCGCAGTAGCGTGTCTCGATCCCGCTGCGCGATGCATCCACCGACCGCAATCTGCGTGTCTCGGCGAGCGGTCTTGAGGGCCTTTGCCGCCGCAACCTGGCCGTACAGACGCTCATCGGCGTTCTCACGAACGCAGCATGTGAGAAAGACCAGGACATCGGGGGCTTCAGATTCGACGACGGGGCGCATACCCTGCTCGACAAGCATGCCGGCGACGCGCTCAGCGTCGTGTTTGTTCATCTGGCACCCGAAGGTGCGCACTTCAAAGGTAGTCATGGCCGCAAGAGTGTAGCACGCGATCTGGACGGGGTATGCGGTGCACGGGAGACCATCTCACGCAGAAAGAGTGCGACCCGCGCGTTCGAACAGGGCGGGCAGGACGGTATCAGGGATACTCACCGCGCCCAGTCCCCCACCGGGAGCCGTGTCGCCGTGGAAGTCGGAGCCTCCCGTGACGATGAGGCCGAGCTCCTCGGCGAGATGGACGTAGTGGACGCGCATTTCCCGGCTGTGCTGCGAATGGAACGCTTCGATGCCCGCGAGTCCCGCTTGGACCAGCTCGGGCACGGAGCTGTCGATTCCTGTGACGCCCGGATGGGCCAGAACAGCGAGACCGCCTGATTGAGTGATCGTGTGAATCACTCGCGTAGGTTCTGCGACGGGTTTGGGCACGTAGAAGGGACGATCGCGGCCGATGAGGCGTTGGAACGCGTCGGCGATGTCGTGTGCGTGGCCCTTCTCGACCAGAGCTCGAGCCACATGAGACCTGCCGACACTACCGCCCTCTGCCAGGAGCAAGACCTCATCGAGGGTGACGTGGTAGCCAGCGTCGCGCAGGGCCTTGACGATGGAAGCTGCACGCTCGCGGCGTGCATCACGGAGTGCCATCAGCTCGCGGAGGAAACTGGGATCACCTATATCCACGAAGTAGCCGAGCACGTGAACGTCTCGACCGGCATGCAGAGTCGACAGTTCCACACCGGGTATCAGAAGCAGATTGCGCTCCTCGGCGGCGAATTGAGCACGTGCGACGGCATCAACAGAGTCATGGTCGGTGATTGACAGTGCTCGCAGGCCCATGGCACACGCGCGCGAGACGAGTTCTTCGGGTTCGAGTGAGCCATCGGAGGCCGTGCTGTGGACATGGAGGTCGATGCGCATTTCAACCTCCAAATGTGACTGTCCTAGTGATGCATATCTCGCGGTTCGACCAGGAGGCGTATCGCGGTGCGCTCCTCGCCGTTGATCTTGATGTCGGCGAACGCGGGGATACACGTAAGCTCAAGTCCGGACGGAGCGATGAACCCCCGTGCGATCGCGATTGCCTTGACCGCCTGGTTGAGAGCACCAGCACCCACCGTTTGCATCTCGACCGCACCCTGCTCCCTGATGATGCCAGCTAATGCTCCGGCCACGGAGTTGGGGTTGGACTTGCTCGAGACCTTGAGGACTTCCACAGCTGCTCCTTATGTGGCGTTGCCTGGTGCGAGCCGTCTCATTGCAACGGCTGGTGCGACAATGGCTGCAAATAGTGCGTCGTAAGTGTACGAAAAAGTATAGCTCAATCGCGTTCGAGGGGCGACTGCGGCTCAGTCTTCCTTGTCTACATCAAAACGGACGCGAATGCCGTCCTTGCCCACATGCACGCGTGGCTCGCCCGACAGGTGCAGGTAGTACTTCTCGGCCAAGCGGTCGAAAGCGTTGGCAAGGTCACGCTTGAAGGCGGTGAGGTCTGTGTGATGGATCTTGAGCCCGCGGCGATCGCGGTAGATATCGGGTCCCGGCGTCGGCGTGGGCTCGTCGTCGATCTGTGATTGGGCCGCGACGGTGTCTAGAGGTGCAAGTTCCTGCCCGATTATGCGATGGGCGGTGCGCTCGGAGATGTCCAGTCCAATGCTCTGTGCGATTTCGGCCAAATCACTCGCATCCGAAGCGGCAGCGGGTCGCTGCCAAACCGGAAGGCGTTCAACGTCATCACAAAAGAGCAGGTCAGATGTGTCGAGCGCTTCGCGGGATAGGATCGTGAGCGTTGTCAGGACCTCGACTGTTGACCCCAGATAGACGTCGATTTCCGGGTGCTCGAAGGCGAACTCGACCACGCGTCGGATGATGTTGTGGGGACCACGCGTGACGGTGACAACGCCGTCGTCCGTACGTTCAACGGTAGGCCACGACGATTGGTCAGTCCGCTCGGGAAGCTCTTGGGCATCCGCCACTATGACGAACGACGAGCCCTTGTGCTGAGCCGAGGAGGCAATACGCGCAACCGAGACATTGGACCGAACTGAGAACAGAGCCATGCCACGCCCGTGCACGCCCCAGTTGTCCATGACCATCGTGTCCAGTTTGGATGTGACACGCGGCTCGAAGACTCGATCCTGCATCGCATCGGGGATGCCGACACCATCATCGATCATGATCAGCGACCGGACATCGCCCTCTCGACCGGTTGCTATGAAGATGCGCTGAGCATGTGCGTCGCGAGCGTTGCGCAGTAGCTCGATGACGATGTCTTCGAAGCTTCGGATGTCGTGTTTCGCCTGGCGTCGTTCTGCCTCGGAGATACGCAGGCGGACGAAGCCGTCGCCGAGCGACTCTTCGACTTTCAGATACGCATCGCCAGACACTGAGGACACGAAGTCTATGAGCGAGTCTTTGTCAGTGGTCATGATTCCAAGTCCACATGGTTGCAGTAGGACGGACACGCGCAAGGGGCCGGAATCCGGCCCCTTGTTCGCATGACTGGTAGCCATGCTGGATTATACCGTTGCGACAGAGCGAGTGTACGACGCCGAAATGTCCGGTCGTGCCGGAGCAGATCACTTGGCGTAGTCGACCGCCCTGCTCTCGCGGATGACCATAACCTTGATCTGGCCCGGGTATTCCATCTCATCTTCAATTTGCTTGGCGATGTCGCGTGCAAGGACGACAGCTTTGGAGTCGTCGATATCGTCAGGCTTGACCATGACGCGGATTTCTCGGCCTGCCTGCATCGCGTAGCACTTCTCGACACCCTCGTGGCTTTCGGCCACCTGTTCAAGCTTCTCAAGGCGCTTGATGTAGCTCTCAAGTGTTTCACGACGTGCACCAGGTCGGGCTGCTGAAATCGCATCGGCGGCCTGAACGATCACGGCCTCCACAGTCTGTGCCTCTACGTCGGCATGATGCGCTTCGATGCAGTGCACTATGGGCTTCGACTCGTTCATGCGTCGGGCGAGATCTGCACCGATCACCGCGTGGGGACCTTCGATTTCGTGGTCGATGGCCTTGCCGAGGTCGTGAAGGAGTCCTGCGCGCTTGCACAGCTTGACGTCGACTCCGAGCTCGCTGGCCATGACTCCTGCAAGGTATGAGACCTCGAGGGAGTGCTTCAAGACGTTCTGGCCGTAGGATGTCCGATACTTGAGACGCCCTAGGGTGCGAACAAGTTCTGCGTGCAGTCCATGAATGCTGCTGTCGAATGCAGCCTGCTCCCCGGCCTCTTGCACCTGCTGAGACACGGTCTGCTCGGCTTTGTTGAACATCTCCTCGATGCGCGCCGGGTGGATTCGACCATCGGCGATAAGGGCTTCGAGGGCGATGCGGCCAACTTCGCGACGGACAGGATCGAAGCTCGACAAGATGACGGCCTCGGGCGTGTCATCGATGATGAGGTTGATCCCTGTGAGCTGTTCGAACGCACGGATGTTGCGACCTTCGCGCCCGATGATGCGGCCCTTCATGTCGTCACTCGGTATGTGGACAACCGATACCGTGGACTCGGCTACGTGATCGGCGGCGACCCGCTGGATTGCTATGCCGATGATGTTGCGAGCCTTCTTGTCCGCTTCCTCACGTGCACGAGCTTCTGTCTCTCGGACGAAAGCCACCGCATCGCGCTTGACTTCCTCTTCGATGCGGCTCATGAGAACAGCCTTGGCTTCATCAGAGGTCATGCCTGCGAGTTTCTCAAGACGAACGCGCTCATCGTTGATGAGCTCCTCAAGATCCTTCTCTTGCTTGGTGATCTGACCTTGGAGAGACGCCATCTGGTGTTCGCGCTTGTCGACGGACTCGACACGACGGTCGAGGTTCTCTTCGCGCTGGGACAGACGGTTCTCGAGGGTGCCAAGTTCCTTGCGTCGTTCCTTGGCCTCGTCCTCCGCGTCTTGCTTCATGCGGAAGATTTCATCTTTCGCTTCTAGTAGAGATTCTTTTCGGAGTGTCTCGGCTTGCTTCTCAGCGTCTTTAAGAAGCCGTTCTGCGTCCTCCTCGGCACGCGCGGAACGACCCTTCACTACCCACTTCTGAAGCCCGAAGCCGAAGAGTACGCCGATGACAACCGCCGCAAGAATCCAGACGATATCCATCGTGCGTCCCTCCTTTCGGTCGCAGTGCATCCATCAATGCGGAAAGACGCATCGCGCCTGGTGGGGCGCACGGTCATCAAGCGAAAGCTGACAATCGTGCCGGTTGTCGTAACGAACCGGACGAATACGTCCGGCATAGGTGATCACAGAGGTTCAGCGTATATACGTACGCCTAAACCGGGTCGCGAGACCCGGTCGAAATTCCTCGGTTCAGTATCACTACAGACGAACCGCCAGAGCGACTTGAATGCTGAACACCCAGCGGAGTATCACATATGCCGCGCTCATAGTACGTCTTCGCAGGTAGAAAGGTCAAGATGAACTGTCATGAGGCGCAGACTGGGTATCGGTATTCAGGGCTTCGAAGACCACATCACGAGCGACGGCATAGGAATACCCTCGGCGTACCAGTCGGGCAACAGCACTGGCAGCCTGCTTGGAAGATGTGATGCGACGAGCATCGATCAGCGATGCTGCGCGATTGCGTTCGTCATCGGGGTATTCGGCGAGCAGCGTCGCCTCGATCGCGTCGGGTTCGAGCCCGGCGGATCGCAACCCGTCGGCCACGCGCCTGCGGCCCCACCCGGCGGCCAGCTTCGTTCTGACGTAGCTGGCCGCGAAACGCGAGTCGTCGAGAAGTCCGAGTTCTTCGAGTCGCTGAAGTACGTTCTGTGTGGCCTCGGGGTCGTATCCATCGTCGCGAAGAAGACGCGTCAGCTCACCATGAGATCTTTCACGATAACCGAGCAGTTGAAGCGCGCGTTGCTTGATCCAGGTGGGCTCTTCTGTGCGGACTTGGTCGCGAATCTCGTCCATCTCTCCGACGTGACCGTCTTCGAGCGCTAGCGCTCGCACCACGTCTCTTGAAGTCGTGAGGACAAGTGTCTCGTCGAGGAACAGATCCCTCTTCCGACAGCCAGCTGGTCCACGAGCAACTATCCTGAGCGTTTCGCCGCGGTCGGCCATGGCCACACTACGAGCCGGCGTCGTCGGACGCCTCGGCGTTGATGACCGCGTTGACAGGAAGGCCAAGGGAATCGCGAATGCGCGATTCGACCTCGTTGCGCATGTCAAGATGCTCGTGCAGGTATTCCTTGGCGGCTTCCCTGCCCTGGCCGAGACGGTCCTCTCCGTAGTTGTACCAGGCGCCCGACTTGGCGATGATGCCTTCCTCGACACCTAGATCGAGTAGATTGCCCTCTTTGGAGATGCCCGTCCCGTACATCAGGTCGAACTCGGCCATGCGGAACGGAGGAGCGACTTTGTTCTTCACGACCTTGGCCCGTACGCGATTCCCGATGATGTCGGTTCCCTGCTTGATGGAGTCTATGCGGCGTATGTCGATTCGGATGCTGGCGAAGAACTTCAGCGCGCGACCGCCACTGGTCGTTTCGGGATTTCCGAACATGACACCGATCTTCTCGCGAATCTGGTTGATGAAGATGCACGTTGTGTTCGACTTGCTCAACGATCCTGCCAGCTTGCGCAAGGCCTGGCTCATGAGACGGGCCTGAACACCTACGGATGCGTCGCCCATCTCCCCTTCGAGTTCGGCTCGAGGGACGAGTGCGGCCACTGAGTCGATGACGATCACGTCGATGGCGCCACTTCTCACGAGCATATCGGTGATCTCAAGTGCCTGCTCTCCGGTATCCGGCTGGCTGATGAGGATTTCATCGATGTCGACACCCAGACGGGCGGCATATGACGGGTCGAGTGCGTGTTCTGCGTCGATGAAAGCTGCGATGCCACCGAGAGCCTGGGCTTCGGCGATGATCTGGAGTGCAAGGGTGGTCTTTCCGCCGGATTCAGGACCGTAGATCTCGACGACCCGTCCCCGGGGAACACCGCCGATTCCGAGGGCCGCATCCAAAGCGAGGGAGCCTGTGGGAATCGCAGCGACCTGGGTTACCGCCGCGTGCTCACCGAGTTTCATGAGCGAGCCCTTGCCGAACTTGCGCTCGATCTGCTCCTTGGTGACGTCGAGCATTTTGCTTCTGTCTGAATCCATGTCTCCCCTGCTCCTTTGCGTTACATGGGCGACCCTGAGTGGTTGGGCTGAAAGTACACGAACAGGTGTTCGATGTCAATCATTCGCCCAACCGTGCAATCGCGAGTCGCTCGTAGCGTGGTCCTGTGCGCGTCAATGTGCTGCGGAACAACGTAGCATTGCGCACTGACATCGACGCCACACCCTCTCTGAGCAGGTAGGACTCGGCGACTTTGGCAGCCGCGTCGCTCTGAGTGAAGGGATGGGGGCGACGCGCGCGGGCCAGGGTGGCGTGAGGCGAGAAGGGCCGCTTCTCGGGCGCGATACCGTATGTGGTTGCGAGACGCTCTATCGCTGCAGCAAGCTCGCGACACTCCCCTTCCGAATCGTTGAACGTGCACCAGAGCATGGATGTACGCCTCGGCGAGGGAACGGGCCACACGTACCGATCGGCATCGATGAGAAATGGATCGGAGGAGGCGGCCAGTAGACTCAGGTCCTTGGCGAACGTGAGTGCGCTTTCTGGAGAAATCTCGCCGAGGAACTTGAGCGTCAAGTGAAGGTTCTGAGGCTCGACCCACTTGTCCGCTCTCCACACTTCGTCAGTCTCGCGGATGTGGCTACATGCCTCGCTCAGCGCTTCTCGCCAGACAGGTTCGAGCTCGATGCCCACGAACGCGCGCACTCGATCATTCCGTTCGTTCGACGAGTGCCCTGCGCACGAGGTCCAAGGCGCGCACCTGTGCACGAAGGCGTATTCCGTCACGGTCTCCCGGCAGCATGGCGTGCTCGGCAGCAAGGCCGGTGCCGTTCGCGATGCCGAACCACACGAGTCCAACCGGCTTTTCCGGCGTGGCTCCGCCCGGCCCGGCAATCCCGGTGATCGACACCGCAATGTCGGCGCCAAGCACGCGTTTGACACCTGCAGCCATCTCCCGGGCAACGACGTCGCTGATCGCGCCGTGTTGCGCGAGAGAGAGCTCGGACACGCCGAGAGTGGTTTCCTTCGCCATGTCCGAGTAGGTCACGACCGAGCCGAGGAAGACCTCCGATGCACCCGGTACGGATGTCAGCTCTGCCGAGACGAGCCCGCCGGTGCACGACTCGGCGAACGCTACGGTGAGTTCGGCCGAACGCAGGATACGGATGACGGACTCGGCCAACGTCTCTCCGCTCGTGGAGTGACAGCTCATTCCCAGGGCCGTAGCACAGATGCTGGCAGCTTCATCGAGCACTGCGGGGCCGGAACCGTGATCGAGTAGCACCACGCGGACCTGCCCGGGGGTGGCAAGCACGGTGAGACCGACGCCGTCAATATCGGCGATTGCCCGTAGGGCGATGACTTGTGCATCCGACTCGCTGATACCGACGCAAGACAGGATCCGCGAGACCGGCGTGCCTCGGTCCTCGAGGACCTGCTCGAGCATGGGGCGCATCTCGTGCGGCGGTCCTGGAAGAAGTACGAGCGAGCCGCCGGGCGTGTCGGCTACCTGACCGGGTGCCGTTCCCGAGGTCGGCATGATGACGCGTGCTCCCTCGAGTATCTGCGCCTGGCGAAACACCTGGCGCGTCGCCTCGGGGTCGCTGTGGCGGCGAGAAATGGGCTCGAGGAAGCTGCAGAGTGCGGCGGACTCGATAAGTGGTCGCCCGAGCGCCTCAGATGCCGCCTCACGTGTGATGTCGTCGTGAGTGGGTCCAAGGCCGCCCGTTGCGATCACGAGCTCGTGTGCGGCCGTGAGACGAGTCAGGGTCGCGGCTAGGAGGAGCTCGTCGTCAGGAACGCTGATCGCCTCGTGCACCCGGTATCCAGCTGCCGTGAGCGCACGGGCTATCTCGCGCGTGTTCGTGTCCAGGGCGAGTCCGTCGACGATCTCGCTGCCGACCGTCACGATGGCTGCGGTGCGAGACTCGACAGGCGTCATCATTCTTCCTCGGACTCGCTTTGTGGTGCGACGGGTCGGTCTGGAACGAGGATGACGTCACGGGCGTGTTGGAAGTAATCGAACATCGACCAGACTGTGAGAATCAGCGCAAGGAACATGATGATCCACGCAAGCTGGTCGAAGTAGGTGACGAAGCTGCCTCCGGCCCACACGAGCTCGCCGAGCTGAGCGACGGGCTCACTGTCCTTGATGATGAAGCCGACGATCGCGATGATCTGCATGACGGTCTTGAGCTTGCCGAACGAGCCGGCAGCGATCACCCGACCCTCGACCACTGCGATCATGCGCAACCCGGTCACGATGAACTCCCGGGAGATGATGATAAGAGCGATCCAAGCCGGAAGACTTCCGAGTTCGACCAGAGCCACGAGCGCTGCAGTCACGAGGAGTTTGTCGGCAAGAGGGTCGATGAGCTTGCCGAAGTTTGTGACTTCGTTGCGGCTGCGCGCCAGGTAGCCGTCGACCGCATCGGTGGCGGCGAGGATCGTGAATATCAGTGCTGCCCATATCGGACCCCACTTGATGAGCTCGCTCGTAAGCAGGAAGCCGACGAAGACAGGGATGAAGATGATGCGCATCAGCGTAACGCGGTTCGCTATGTTCAGCGACATCGGCACTACAGCACCTCCCCCTCCAGGTCATATCCCGCCGTGTCTTTGATTCGCACGCTCACCAGATCGCCGGGTGGCACTTCGCGGTCGAGTAGCACCAGGCCGTCGACGTCGGGAGCCTGACCGCGCCAGCGTCCCACAGCGACACCGTCGTCGTCCACCCCTTCAGAGAGCACTTCCAGCACTGTGTCCAGCCGTTCGAATGCGCGGTCCCAGCCAATCTCGTCAGCCAGGTCGCGTATGCGTTGCGCCCGAGCGATACGCGTGTGTCGTTCGGGTAGCCCCGGCAGTTCGGCGGCGACCGTGCCTTCTTCCGGCGAGTACGGGAACACGGCGACGTAGTCGAATCGGCCGTCTTCGATGAACTGATCCAGTTCTTCTGCGTCGGCGGGTGTTTCTCCTGGATAACCTGCGATCACCGTCGTCCGAAGCACGATATCGGGCATGGCCGCCCGAAGTCGATCCAGCGTGCCGAGAAACTCCTCGCCTGATCCTGAACGATGCATCGCCCGCAGGACCGAGCGAGAGGCGTGCTGAAGCGGCATGTCGATGTAGTGGCAGACCTTCGGCTCTGCGGCCATAGCGGTGATGAGCTCGTCGGTCACGCCGTCCGGCTGCACGTACATAAGCCGAATCCACCGGAGCTGTTCGATTGGCGCGAGTGCAGCTATGACATCGACCAGGGCCACGTCTTCGGGAAGATCGCGACCGTACACAGAGGTATCTTGGCCGATGAGTACGATCTCGCGCGCGCCTCGAGAGACCAGCAACTGTGCCTCATCGACGAGCTCTGCAAGCGGACGAGAGCGATACGGTCCTCGAATCGCGGGTATCGTGCAATACGCGCAGGAACGATCACACCCGTCGGAGACTTGAAGGTATGCCGAGGGGCCCGAGTCGAGTCGGGTCGGGCTGTCAACGGAGCGCTGCGGCTCGGTTGCTGATGCGGAAACAGCGGAGGCGATCGAGTCTTCATCGGCTACGGCTACGAATGCGTCGATCTCAGGCATGGACTCGGCGAGTTCGTCGCCATAGCGCGAAACGAGACATCCGGCGACGACAAGCCGCCTTCCCGGCCGCGCGTCTCGCCAGTCCTCGAGATCAAGCACGGTTTCGATCGACTCTTCGACTGCGTCACGGATGAAGCCACACGTGTTCACGATAACGGTGTCGGCGTCGTTGGCGTCTTCGACGAGAACGAAGCCCCGGGCCTCCAGGTCAGCGCGCATCCGGTCCGAGTCAACCTCGTTCTTCGGGCAGCCGAGGGTGAGGATGAAGACTCGCGACCGGTCATGGCCTACGGGCTCAGGGACTGACATTGTGTCTCGGGACTACCGGTAGTTGGTGAACTGCAACGGGATGTCGTAGTCCTGTTGCTTCACGAAAGCGATGACTTCCTGCAAGACATCGCGTTTGGGCCCGGATACACGTAGCTTGTCGCCTTCGATTTGAACCTTGACCTTGTACTTCTGATCCTTGATGTCCTTGTTGATCTTGCGTGCGATCTCCGCATCGATGCCGTTGACGATGCGTGCTGTGACTCGAACCGTCCCGCCAGAAGCGGTCTCAGGTGTTGACCACGTGAGCGCCTGAAGATCGATTCCGCGTTTGACCAGCTTGGACTCGAGCACATCACGGACCTGTTTGGCCACGAAATCACTGGGTGCGGCAAGAGTGATGACAGCGTCGGTCTTGTCGAGAGTTACCGACGAAGCGGTGTCTTTGAGGTCGTAGCGCTGTACGATCTCGCGGGCCGCTTGTTGTACCGCGTTGTCGACTTCTTGCATGTCGACGAGCGAGACGATATCGAAGCTCTGATCTTTCGCCATGTGCGACCTCCTCTATTAAGGTGCGTCGACCGAAGGTATGTCGGACGCGCTGATCGTCATTTCGGGTGTCTCGGCATTCGTGGGTGTGGGGACCGTCACGCCATCACGGGTCACCGTGACCGCTGAAGGTTGGCCGATGCGTACGGTGGCCTCATCGGTCACGTCCCACTCTTTCGACTCGCCGGCTGTGAGAATGCCTTCATAGGCCTTGAGCCCGTCAACAGTGACTCGCAGCCACGAGGCACCATCAGATGAGATCTCGACGGCGAGAACGAAGGGCTGGCCGGCCGCCGCGGAGGTTGTCGTGTCCCCGGGAGCGGGTGTGTCGGTGGTCATCACGGCAGGCGTGGTGGATTCCGCTGAAGGCTCGAGTGCCGATGTCTCGGTTGGGACGGTCGGGAGAGGGGTCGGTTCATCGGGTCCTCCAACGAGTCGTCCTATCCCCCACACCACGAGAGCGATGACGACAATGGCCGCGACAATCAGAAGCGCGACCCGACCGGGCACGATGAAATTCTGCTCGCGCGTCGCGACAACTTGTTCAGGCAGTCGCATAGTCTCGCGCGTTGTGAGGTGTCCGGTTTCATCGGCGAACATCTGCAGAAGCGGCGCAGGGTCAAGTTCGAGGTACTTTGCGTAGCTGATGATGTAGCCGCGGACATACGCAGACGCAGGGAGCGTGTCATAGTCGCCCCTCTCGAGTGCGTCGAGCATCTTGCCCCTGACGCGCGTTGCGTTTTCAGCGTCTGCGAGGGTTCGGCCCAGGGAGCGTCGCGCGCTCGCGAGCGTCTCGCCTAAGGTTTGAGACATCTACTCTCCCTCGTCCAGTGCGTCTTGCCGTTCGAACGCGCGAATCGATGCGAGATCCTCGATGTCGACGAACACATCGCGCGGCTTGCTGCCGTCGGGCTGACCGACAATACCCTTTGCCTCGAGCATATCCATGATACGCCCCGCGCGTGCATAGCCCACCTTGAGTCTGCGCTGGAGCAGCGAGGTAGAGCCCATGCCGCTCGTCACGACGATGTCGGCCGCTTCCCAGATGAGAGGGTCGTCCTCGTTCCCGGTGTCGATTCCGCCACCTGCCGAGGAGATCTTCAAGTGGAGAATCTCTTCGTGATACTCAGGCTCTGCCTGAGCCTTGAGGTGCTCGACAACAGCCGAGATCTCGTCTTCGGAAACATACGCACCTTGGATGCGCTTGGGCTTGGCCAACGCAGGTGTGGAGAAGAGCATGTCGCCGAGTCCGACGAGCTTCTCGGCACCAGACTGGTCGAGGATGACACGGGAGTCGATGCTGCTTCCTACCGCGAACGCTACCCGGGTTGTGATGTTGGTCTTGATGAGGCCGGTGATGATGTCGGTGCTGGGGCGTTGAGTTGCCACGACCAGGTGAATGCCGGCAGCGCGTGCGAGCTGTGCGAGTCGGCAAATCGAGTCCTCGACCTCTTTCGCGGCAACCATCATGAGGTCTGCCAACTCGTCGATGACGATGACGAGGTACGGCATCTCCTCCGCGCCCTCGGGTGCCTTGTCCTGGTGGACCAGCGCGTTGTAGCTTCCGATGTTGCGTACGCCGGCCTTCTGAAGGCGCTTGAGGCGCGAGTCCATCTCGCTGACGGCCCAGGCCAGGGCGCTGGCTGCCTCCTTCGCCTCCGTGACGACTGGGACGTAGAGGTGGGGTACTCCGTTGTAGAGGGACAGCTCGATGCGTTTCGGGTCGATGAGTATGAGTCGAACCTCGGATGGCGTGGCACGCATGAAGATGCTCATGAGCAAGGCGTTGATGCACACCGACTTGCCGGTGCCGGTCGATCCGGCGATGAGGAGATGCGGCATCGTGGAAAGGTCGGCCGTGATGGATTCACCCGAGACGTCCTTGCCGATTGCAAGTACGAGTGGGCCCCCCTCTTCAGGGTTCTCGGTTGCGAGTACGTCTCCGAGTGTGACTGTCGAGCGGAGATCGTTGGGAACCTCGATGCCGACAAGGGACTTGCCCGGGATGGGTGCGAGTATGCGCACCGTCGGTGCTGCCAAAGCCAATGCGATGTCATCGGCAAGCGCCGTGACGCGATTGACCTTGATTCCGCGAGACAGCTCGATCTCGAACATGGTGACTGTGGGACCCGCAATCCAGTCGTGCACTTTGGCCGGTATGTCGAAGGTGGCCAGTGTCTCCTCGATCAGACGCGCAACGCCCTTGAGTTCCTTGTCGGTGGCGCGGTGCTTGGATGCCGTCTCGGCAGAGCGGGACAGCATCGAGGCGGGGGGCAACTCGAAGCCTTCCATGGCGCGTGGCGCGACGACGCGGGGTGTCGGTTGTGTCTTCTTGCGCTGCTCGGGATCGGGGCGGTCGGGCCTTCCGCGAGCTGGCGGACGTGAGCGTTCGGCAGAGGAAGGGTCCTCCGACATATCGTCGAGAGGAAGTGTCTTGGAAGCGCGTGATCGGGCGAGCCGCTCGGCAGGCTCGCTCTTGGGCTGGGGTGAGAAGACGCCCATGACCCAGTCGACGATCCCCGACACCGACATGCCTGTGATGACCAGGCCCGAGAGCATGAGCGCCGACAGGAGTACGTACGCGATTGTCGAGCCGACGAGCGAGGTCAATGCCCAGGCGACGGCGCCTCCGACGTAACCGCCGAGCGTCTCAACGACGAGCGCATCGAACTGGGTACCGGTTGGCGCAGAGACGGCGACAATCGATATGGTCGCAAGAAGTACGAGTCCGAGCCCTGCTCCCACGCGACGTTCGCTTATGGCGAACGCACGCACGAAGAAGCTTACGCCCCACAGAAGCAGAAGGACCGGGACGACGTACGCGCCCACTCCCACCCCCCTGCGAAGCGCTGTGGCCAGAAAGCCGCCGAGAATGCCGGTGCGCTCAGACAGGACGGCGACGGCCAAAGCGATCGCTGTGGCCGTGAGGATGATGCCGTAGATGTCGTGGCGTGCCTCGTCGTCAAGAACGCGGGCTCCACCGGCGCTGCCTTTGGCTGCGCTCTTTGGACGCCTGGCTCCGTCCTTCGTCTTCTTCTTTTCGGCTGCGACCACGGGCTCCCCTCTCGCGCTAGCTCACCACACGCCAGACTATCACGGTGATTCCCATCAGTGCCGTGTAGATCGCGAACGGGTAGAAAGAGTGGTCGCGTATGTAGTTCATGAGACCTGCGATGGCGGCATATCCGGTGAAGGCAGCTGCAATGAATCCGGCCACGGAGACGGCAAACGGCGGCAGAGCGGAACCTCCGGCAATCACGTCGAGACCCTGCTTCGCTCCCGCGAGCAAGATGATCGGAGCCGAAAGAAGGAACGAGAACCGTGCTGCCTGTTCGCGATCGAGGCCGAGTCCCAGGCTTGCAGCCATCGTGGCGCCCGATCTC
This sequence comes from uncultured Actinomycetota bacterium, assembly GCA_963790405.1. GTDB lineage: Bacteria > Actinomycetota > Coriobacteriia > Anaerosomatales > JAGXFU01 > JBGSMX01. The sequence continues at coordinate 3,255 of CAWBOJ010000007.1, read as the reverse complement.
GAGATTCCGGGCATGACCGCGATGCCTTGAGCGATACCTACGAGTACCGAGCGACTCCAAGACAGCCCCTCTGCACTGTGGAATGTCTTCGTCGAATACCGCTCGCTGGCTGTCAGGAACGCCGACGTAATGAGGAACGCAAACCCGACGTAGAGCAGATCTGCCGTTTCAAACCAGTCGTTTCCGATGAGTCCGATGATGCCCGTCGGAATAGTCGCAAGCACTACAAGCCAGGCTAGATGGCGGTCCGCCGCAAGCTGAGGCGAGCGCGAGAACGCCGCGACGACCATGTGCCATAGGTCCTGGCGGAAGTAGATGACGACAGCCAGGAGTGTGGCGACATGGAGCATCGTGTCAAAGGCCAGACCGAACTGACCCCAGCCAAGAGCCTCCTCGATCACCCGCAGATGGCCGGATGATGATATGGGCAGGAACTCGGCGACGCCTTGGACGACACCGAGGACAATCGCACGCAGAAACTCCACCTAGACCTCCATCACGATCGGTATGATCATCGGTCTACGGCGGGTGTTCTCCCACAGGTACTGGGAGAGTGACTCTCGGACGGCGTTGGCTACGACGCCCGTGTCCGTCGCACCTTCGCTGCCGGTCTTTGCGAGTGTCTTGGCCACACGATTCCGCGCCGCAACGAGAAGCTCGGCGTCCTCGCCGGCGGCAACACCACGCATGACGACTTCAGGTTCACCCACGGGCTTCCCTGTCTGGCCGTCGATTGCGATGACGATCGTCGCAATACCGTCGCGCGACAAACGCTGGCGATCGCGCAAGACTACCTGGCCGACATCGCCCACCGAGAGTCCGTCAACGAGCGCAACGCCTGACTCGACTCTGCCCGCAACACGGATGGAGTTCTCATCGAGCTCAAGGCAGTCGCCGTTGTCGAGCACGAAGATATCGGCATCAGCGATCCCGACGGCCTTGGCCAGTTCGGAGTGAGCCCTGAGGTGCCGCGTTTCGCCGTGGATCGGCATGAAGTAGCGCGGTTTCACGAGGTTGAGCATGAGCTTGAGTTCCTCGGCGCCTCCGTGTCCGGAAACGTGCACAAACGCGGTTCCTTTGTGCTTCACGTGTGCGCCCGACTTCGTGAGGTGATTGATGATGCGGCTGACCGCCTTTTCGTTGCCCGGCACTGGAGAGGCCGAGATGATGACGGTATCGCCCTCCTCGATCTGCACGGTCTTGTGCTCGCCGTTTGCCATGCGCGCGAGTGCTGAGAGTGGTTCGCCCTGGCTTCCAGTACACAGCACGCAGACCTTCTCGGCGGGAAGGTTGCCCATGTTGTAGGCATCGATGATGTTCTCTTCGTCGATCGTGAGATATCCGAGTTTGCGAGCGATCTTGGTGTTGTTGATCATCGAGCGGCCTGTGACTACGACTTTTCGGCCGCATGCGACCGCGGCGTCGCAGACCTGTTGTACTCGATGAATGTGACTCGAGAACGAGGCCACTATGACGCGCTGCTCGGCCGAGGACATGATCTCCCGAAGTGCGATACCCACTTCTGCCTCGGGTCGCGTGTAACCGGGAGACTCTGCGTTGGTCGAGTCGCTCATGAGGAGCAGGACTCCTTGCTGTCCTGCCTTCACGAATCCGGCATAGTCGGTGAGCCGCCCATCGATGGGCGTCTGGTCGAGTTTGAAGTCGCCCGTATGAAGGATGGCTCCGATCGGCGTCTTCACCCTCACGGCGACGCCGTCCGGAATCGAGTGGTTGACGGCCATGAAATCGAAGCCGAAGATGCCCAGGTTCACATGGCTTCCAGCCTTGATTTCTCGGAGTCGAGGTTTCTTGATTCCGTGCTCGCTGAGTTTGCCCTCAATGAGCCCAAGCGTGAGTTTCGTGCCGAGGATCGGCGTGCGCTCCCCCACCTCTTTGAGCAGGTACGGGAGTGCACCGGTGTGATCCTCGTGTCCATGAGTGACGACGATCCCGCGCAGCTTGTCCTTGCGCTTCACCACGTAGCTGAAGTCAGGAAGGATCAGATCGACGCCCGGATGATCCTCGTCGGGGAACTTCAGGCCCGCATCAATCAGGACCATGTCGTCACCGAACTCGATCACGGTCATGTTCTTGCCAATCTCGTCTAGCCCGCCGAGCGGGATGACGCGAAGGCGACGCTTCTTTGCTGTCATATAGTGAGGTCAGTACTCCTTGGCTTAGTGCGGCCCTCTTTGGGTCGCAAACGTATGTGTCCCGCACGACCACATTGGCCGCACGTTGCGCTTCTGTTGATGGACCAAAGACACACGTCTCGGGTCACTATGACGTGCTACAGGACTCCTACCCGTCGCATGATCCGTTCCAACTCGACGGTCTGTTCGGCAGTGGCGTCTACGAGGGGCAGACGGACGCCGCCGACGGGGAAACCCTGGAGTGCCAGAGCTTCCTTGACCATGATCGGGTTTGCGGTCATGAACAGTGCCTTCATCAAAGGCATGAGCTCCAGATGTATACGTAGTGCCCGCGTGTGATCGCCCGTGGCCTGGGCCGTGATCATCTCTTTGAAACTCTTCCCCGCCACATGGCTGACCACGCTGATCACGCCAGAGCCGCCAAGAGCCATCATCGGCAACGTAAGCTCATCATCGCCGGAGAGCACTTCGAATCCCTCCGGGGCTTCCGCCAATATTGCCGTGGTTTGGGAGAGGTCCGAGTTCGCCTGCTTGACTGCCACGACATTCGGACAGTCGTGGGCGACGCGCAGGATGGTGGCTGGCTCCATGTTGACCACAGAACGACCGGGGATGTTGTAGAGGATGACCGGGACGTCGACGGCATTGGCAATCGCGCAGAAATGTCGGTACATACCCTCTTGAGGTGGCTTGTTGTAGTACGGAACGACGGCCATGATGGCGTCAACGCCCAGCGCGACGACCTTCCGAGCGAAGTCGACCGAATCATCCGTGCAGTTGTCGCCAGCATTCGCGACGACGGGGGCCCGTCCACCGACGGCCTCGATGACCGCCTTGAACAGGTCCATCTTCTGATCGTAGAACACTGTCGGCGACTCGCCGGTGGTGCCGCAAACGATGAGGCCATCCGAGCCGTCGTCAAGCAAACGCACTGCTAGTTCCTGTGCTCTATCAAGATCGAGCGAGCGGTTCTCATCGAAGGGCGTGACCATTGCGGTCAGCATGCGCCCGAATCGAGGCTCTGACATCGTGAATCTCCCCTATTGGATCGACGCGGGCTAGGTGCCGCGGAACGTGCGTCTACGTGCAGTATTGTGCCACA
>CAWBOJ010000006.1:0-598140 GCA_963790405.1 uncultured Actinomycetota bacterium | reverse complement strand
CGGTGGCCATGGCAAATTATCCTAATTAGTGCTTTCCGATCTCCTCTTCATCGGCATGATTCGTGGCTGTTCATGGACTGACCTCTCTCTGATTGTGCTGGCTATAGCCAGGCAGCGACCTACGCCTGCAATCCGAGTCGGTCGGCCGCTGTCGTGTTGGCAGCGCCGATGCTGTGCGGGACGTCCTTCTTGGAACATCGCTTTCAGATTGGCAGCTCCGCGTACGCATGGATCTAGCAAATATCTCTTGCGGCGATTATGGCTTCTCAGCGGGAACAAGGTTATCTCGTTAATTCTTGCACTAGCATTGCTGGCATCAGTTCTCATCGAAGTTCGAGTGTCCACGTGTTCGGGGAATGCTTTTCCCCGGGTTCGACCATTCGGTGCTGTCCTTCCGGGATGGACCCTCTTGCGCCCTGAACGTGGCTCGTCCACAGCAAGGAGGCTCGAAAGTTTCGAGCGCGCTCCTCTTAGCAGCGTCTACATTCGGCGAGGGGCATGTGGCTCTGGAAGGCGCTTGCACTTGCGCTGTCGAATTCCAAATGCACCTTCGTCGACTGATATCGATTGTTGTTCGCCGCCTTCGGAGTGTTCAACGCTGCAATTGGGAGTACTCCACGCAATGCCCGATGAATGGGGAGTCTGGTCGCACAGCGACTCAGCTCGATTGCAGCGGAACCTTCAAGAGAGAGCACCTTGTCGTTGAATTACTTTGAATATCTTCTTGTCCACATACTACACCAACTTTCTTAATAGGAGGGGGTGGCCCGGTTTCTGTAACATTAAGCAGTGCACAGCTTGTATGTGACATTATTAATGCTGACCTACGATGTATTTTTTCATAGATTCAATCACAATGTCTTGTGGATGCTTAGTCTTATATTGTCCCTTAGTTTCCCTGTAGCCTCCCTCTCTCCCCACTCACCTCTTCTCCCCTTCAATCCACCTGGATATCTCAAAGCCGCAGTTGTCGTCCACGATGTAAGACCAAAGGGCTTCGAGAGTTCCACTTCAGGCCTAGTTGATAATCTTTTATGACCATTGAAAAATTAACAACAACTTTATCATTAGAATCCATAGGTCTGATGGTATCCGGTTTACATTCTAGGAGACAATACACCTCCGTGTCGAATTTCTGAAGGGTAGTAAGTCTCATTCTCTGAAGCATCTCCCGCTCCGTTTATACTACTGAGGTGGTTCCCATCCTCCCACGACAAATAGGGCGATTCTCCCACTGGGAATGTCTGGAGCATCTCTTTGCTTCAAGGGTAACCTTATAGTTCATCACCGAAGGCCTTCTTAATAGGTTATACCTGATGCCATCTCCCATAACCTGAATACTATTTCATTGCCGAGACATAGGGCTCAATTTGAGGTCTTACCATTGAGATGTAGGTGGTATCGGAGATTTCAGATAATACAGGCTCAATTACCAGAGCATTTTTCCGTCCCCCGGCAACCAATCAAAACCAGTCCAAGTACCAGCATGACCCACTTGAACGGCCATTCCGATTCGTCCTTTAAGAAACTGAAGATCTTTGTAATAAGGTTTGGTTTTGGCTTCAATTGCAGGATCCCACTGAAAGAGGTTTGAAGTTTTCAGCTATTCTGATATTCTCCGACATCATCAATCATCGACTTACCGGCAATGACATTACATACTCCATCGCCTCCTTCATATTTATTATAATCACGGGCTGGAATCTTCATACCGAATCCGATCTTTTTCTCTACTGCAACGGGAATTCTTAGGGTCGTAATGTTTGTCGGCAGTGTTTCTGTGACAAGTACATTGTCGAAAGGATATCTTTCTGCCATAATTTTTAAACATTGGGAGCACCTTCATGGCCGGTAATACCAAGGAACCTTACCATCTTCTCATTTCTTGCTTTTTCCATGGCTTTTATTACTCCATCGGATGCAAAATACTTATCAACATCAACTATCTGAAGCTTCTAGTAAGATTATGAACCTGCCAGAGATCCAGATTATAGTCTGGAGGTTCTTCAGGGTTTTCTAAGGAGACGCATCGATCCATCGTAAGTCCGGTCATTCTGTTTTGGAAGCAAGGAAGACCTTCTTTTCTCCTGGTCTTCATTACTTGTCCGATATTTCTCTTGCTATGGCCCCTTGAAATCGCCCGTCTGTATCCTGCTGCGACGATATAAGTCTAGGCCACAGAAACTCTGTTAATAATCTGGAACCGACAGCTCTTCCTTACCGGGGGTCTTTAACTGACCTCCAAGACTGTAGATGCAAACGATCTTTCCAAGGGGCGGAGATAGGGATCCTTCCTTTTTCTGGATGCTACCGGATAAAGTATCCAGATGTGAATATGCTGACTGCTGTAGCTGCCAGCATCTTTGAATTCACGACGGTGAATTTAATCTAGGTTTTTCCATAAGTTCAATTATTTAATATTAACAATCTATTTTCCGGTTTTTTCAATTCTCTCACCGGAATCCAGATCGGGCAAAACGTTTTTATTATCTGTAACCTTCCAGTTTCCTGCCAGCCGGCAACACTCTGCTTTCCATCGTTAAACACCTTTTTAATCCTCCCCCTACTTTATCAAAATGTTCAGCAAAAACACTTAGTTGCAGCATCCATTATCTAGGGCATTTTCAGTTATTCTGTTGCCACATTGAACAGATTTAAGCACTACAACAGTGGTTGGAGTGGCAAGATTGCATCCTGAAACAGAGTTTTGTCTGTCATCAAAGCAACGTTCAGGGCAGATTCAACATGTACACCAGGCAAAGTCAGGAGTATTCTCAAACTGTGACCAGTATTGCTTTTTACTCAGTTTATTAATATGATCACGGAGATCTTTGGCATGTTTGGCAAAAAGAATATTCCGTGAAGTTTCGTCATCGGTTTCGAGGGCCTGTAGATAGGCATCAAGTGGTAATTTTGAATCAACAACAACATGACTGTTGCCGGGGAGATTAATTATCATGTCGGGTTTCAAAACCGAATTCACCTTCGGAATCCGAACCCTGCTCAAACTGGCCTGATAATCCTGAGACTTACAACCCTTTTCAATCCGATCTCACCCCATTTACCTCTCACCCTGGGATTTCTCAGTGCATTGTCTCTTTCTAGTAGCTTGTGTTTGTTGCTGAATGTTGAGAGACATTTCGTAGGTAACCTGTCCGAATGTTTTTTCCGATCCTTTTTCCAGCTCTTCAATCCGTTGTTGCATTGATTGCTTTACCGGCTTCAGCATCTCCTCACGTTTTCCTTTTTAAGGTCGCACTTCTGCTCCTTTTACCTCAAGCTGTGTTTTTGCAAGATCAAGGAATTGTTATTCTGGGTAAGTGCATCAGAGGCAGCCGATTTGAAACATCGCTTTTCTTCTGACCTCTTCAAGACTGCTTGCCTGAACAGTTTCTACCTTTGCTTTAAAGCGCTGTTTCTCTGTTTAACTCATTAATTTCATTGAGTTTCACAATTAAAATGCTGTGCCGGCTGTTTATGCGATTTGGCTCCAAGATAATCAGAGCGCCTATAAGCGAGCCGCCTATTATATATAGTATGCATCTCCATTTGATACGGGTCTATTATTCTTCAAATTTAAACGGAACCGTAATGTACTATAAATGTTTCATTTTACATTTTTACTATCTTCGTATAAACTAATTTTAAGCGTAGAATATATCAAGATGCTACTTCATTCAAGGGAGTTTTGCTGCCTGTAAATTCGGCTGCATTTAAAAATATGCCAGATTCGGCCCCAATATCTTGTTGCTCTGCACATACCTATGGGGCCAGGACTGGATCTGCCTAACTCGTGAAAAAAGCAGGTTACCTTGGATTAGAACTGAGAACACAACATGCCCACAAGGTAGACCGAGTCAGATCCAGCGAGCTGAAGCTGAAGAAAAGATTCGCCGATACAGCCAAAATGCATTGGCTATGGAGCAAATTTTGAATACCACAGTCCGGATGTTGCTGAAAACATCGACCAGACGAAAGATTATATAAAACTCTGAAAGTATATAGCGACCAACATTCCAGGCGAAACCCCTTTACCTGCAGAATTTCGAAAACTATTGCACAGATCGCTGCTTCGCTTAAGGAAAATTTGCTAAGGATTACGGGCAGGTTGTAAGAGTGAAAGTTCATGGAAACCTCACTCAGGAAATTCCCAACATGAAGGCGATATTCGATTCACGAAAAGAACGGTAAATGCGCCGGAATATCAACTATCCGCCTCCGGACTGGAAGGCAACTTCAGTGTAAAAAAATGGTTTGGCGATACAGTACAATTCAACGGCAAATTATCCTTACCAGCAGCTCTTTGATCTCTTTCAAGGGGATGCTAAAGGATGGATACTTCTTGAAGCCCGCACTAATCCTGCGGACAAGATTGTGGCTATGAAGGAGCAGTTGTCGTTGTTTAACAAGATGACATGGAAGGGTTAGAGTCGAAACAAGAGACGTCGATGGTGAACGGCTGACGGAAGACGTGCTTTGAGGATGATACCTATTAATAATTTATAAATAAATTCAATCACCATGACTAACAAAATGATACGAGAGCCGGAGCAGAAATTTTGGGTCAGGCATCGGAAAACAGTTTATTTATGGCAATTTGAACCTGTTACTCCTGAAGTAGGACCAAGTATTGAAGCCGGACTGAAAGCTCTGGTCAAAGTTGAAACCATTGAGCCGTGATGTAATCGACGGGACTTACACATATTTCTTTGCTTACGACCTTTAAAAACAAGGCTCATCAGGAGGTTGACCAGCCTCATCCGATTCACCAGAAGTTTATCGCGATTGTCAGATCATGGGAGAGGGTGTGCGCTTTATATTTGGGTCCGCCACAGTAGGGTACTGGGTACTGGGTACGGGTACTGGGTACTGGGTATAGACTGACTATAGGTACCAGGCACCTAGCACCTAGCACCAAACGCACAATGTGAGTACCTAAAATTAATTCTTCAATAGTAGTTTACACTAAATCCGAATAGTTCTGCGTCACTTAATGGGCTTTTAGGAGACTCCTACCACAACCGTGGGAAGGATTTTATATGATAACTCATATTTCTGATAGACAGGATGTTTTGCTTTGTAAGGTGAATAAATATACACACCCAGTACTGGGTGAATACTGCTTTACCAAGCAAAAAATCCTGTCCTCCGGTGATCGCAAACCTCTTATTATCGAGATCAAGGCCTTCAATCATCATTTTATTGACCATGGCCGAAAAAATGATAGAGATCGATGGCCTTGATCTTGATAATAAGAGATTTGCAATCACCGGCGGACAGGATTTTTTGCTTGGAAAAGCAGTATTTACACAATACCTGGGCGTATATGTTTATTCACCCTACAAAGCAAAACATCCTGTCTATCAGAAATATGAGCTATCCTACAAAATCCTTCCGGATATTATGGTTGGAGTCTATCTGAAAGCCCATACGAGTGACGCAGAACTATTCGGGTTTAGCGTAAACTACATACTCAGATTGGAGAATGATTTTAATGGTGCTGGGTGCTGGGTGCTCGGTCCTAGGTGCTAGGTGCTAGGTACTTATAGTCAGTCTAAATCCACCCAGTACCCAGTACCCAGTACCGAGTACCCAGCACCCTTTTAAATCGAGACCGAATCATACACCACCACCCTTTCCCACAAATCCTGACAATCAGCAATAAACTTCAGGTGTATCGGATGAGTCTGGTAGATATCCTGACCTGCCCTGTCTTTAAATGTTGTGAGCAATGAATATGTATAGGTGCCATCAATTACATCACGACTGGTTCCTGCAGGGATTCCAAGATGGTAATCGACAATAGTCTCGACTTTAACAAGTGCTTTCAGTCCGGCTTCAAACCTTGTCCGGCCTTCAGGTGTAACAGGCTCTTTCAGCCAGAAGAAAACATGATGAATAAATTGTTTTCCGATTCCTTCTGCCTGAGCCGGTGCACATGAAACGGCTGTAAGCACTCCTGCTCCTGCAATTCCTTTGACTGAAGTCTCAAGGAAGTTGCGGCGGTTTGTTTTATTGGTCATAGGTGATTTAAATTAGTAAATTATTTGAGATGACCGGAGACCGAAGTCGGAAGACCGAAGACCAAATCCGAAATCCGCAATCCGCAATCCGAAATTCTTCCACTTCCGTCTTCCGTCTTCCGACTTCTAACCCTTCTTCGTCATCTTATTAAATAACGCTAACTGCTCCTTCATTGCAGCAATCCTGTCAGAAGGTGCTGTACGTGCTTCAAGAAGAATCCAACCGTTATAGTTAATCCCTTTAAACAGGTCAAAGAGCTGCTGGTACGGATAGTTTCCTTCATTGAGTTCACGTATATGTACTGTATCGCCAAACCATTTTTTAACACTGTTGAAATTTGTTTCCAGTCCGGGAGGAAGCAGATCCTGATCATTGCAGTTCCAGCACATTACAACATTCTTTTCAGTTACCTGATCGAATATTGCTTTCATATTAGGTATTTCCTGTGTCAGATTTCCATGCACTTCCACTCTTACAAGCTGTCCGTAATCCTGTGCAAATTTTCCTACTTCATTAAGCGAAGCAGCTATCTGGGAAATTGTTTTTTCTTTTGGAACTTCAGCAGGTAAATCATTTGGTTTCACCTTAATACCGGTAGCGCCAATATCTTTGCAAAGTTTTATATATTCTTTCGTCTGCTCAATGTTTTCCCGCAGTTTTACCGGATCGGGACTATGATATTCAAAGTTTGCACCATACCCCAGACAGGTCACAGAGCTATCGGCAAAGCGTCTTTTTTACTTCAGCTCGCTGTGACGTACTAAGATTTGTTTCTACTTTATGTGCATGTTGTGTACGTAATTCAATCCTAGGTAACCTGTCTTTTCACAATTGGCAATCAGAGTAGGAAGATCCCAGTCCTGTCCCCAGAGATAGGTGCAGAGACCAAGTTTCATTCCTGCATCAGGAGCATGAATTCATAAATTCCGGCATGTTTTTTAATGCTGCAAGTCCTAATACCTGCCGCTAATGTTCCTTGAATAAAGTCACGACGAGAAAGATTTATTCTTCATTAGATGGTTAAATAAGTTTATACGAAGATACGAAAAAAGGTAAAATGAAACATTTATCAGTGCATTTACGCTTAAAATCTTCTAAATTTGGAAGAATAATTGACCTGAATCAAATGGAAATCATACTTTATATAATCGCCGGCTTGTAATCGGCGCAGTAATTGCATTCCTGATTACAAAGACTCATTCTATAATAGCTCAGCATCAGAAAGCTCTTATGCTGAAGATGGAAGAGCTGAATGAACTGAACAGATATAAACAGCGCCCTTACAGGCAAAGGTCGAGGCACAGTCCAATAGTCTTGAAGAGGTAAGAAAGGCTATGGTTGATACTTTCAAATCAGCTGCATCTGATGCACTTACCCAGAACAACAAGCAGTTCCTCGATCTTGCAAAAACCAGCTTGAAACACAGGTAAAAGATGCTGAAGGCAATCTTGATCAGCGTAAAACGGCTATTGAGGAGATGCTGAAACCGGTTAAAGAATCGATTGACAGTTATAAAAAGAGAATTGAAGAACTTGAAAAAGGATCGGAAAAAACATTTGGACAGGTAACTGAAATGCTCTCAAATATTCAGACTACAAATACAAGTCTTCAGAAAGAGACAACTGCACTGGTGAATGCTCTCAGAAATCCCAGAGTAAGAGGTAAATGGGGTGAGATAGGATTGAAAAGGGTTGTTGAGTTTTCAGGATTATCGGCTCATTGCGATTTTGTTGAACAGGTTTATTCAGAAGGTGAGGATTCTGTTTTAAAACCCGATATGATAATTAATCTTCCTGGAAACAGCCATGTTGTTGTGGATTCAAAATTACCCCTCGATGCATATCTTCAGGCTCTCGAAACTGATGATGAAACATCACGGAATTTCTTGTTTGCAAAGCATGCCAAAGATCTGAGCGACCATGTGAATAAACTAAGTAAAAAACAATACTGGTCACAGTTTGAGAATACTCCTGATTTTGTTGTTCTGTATATGGAAGTTGAATCGGCTTTGAATGTGGCTTTAATGACAGATAAGACTCTATTGCAGGATGCCATGAACAATAAAATTATTCTTGCCACTCCAACAACTTTAATTGTTGTTCTTAAGTCAGTTGCCATGTCGTGGCAGCAGCATACATATTACAGAAAATGCCCTGCAGATAATGGATGCAGCAACTGAGCTTCATGGAAGATTAAGTGTTTTTGCCGAACATTTTGATAAAGTGGGAAGTGGATTAAAATCTGCACTGAAAGGATTTAACGATGCTATTGGTTCCTGGGAAAGCAGAGTATTGCCGGCAGGCAGGAAACTTGAACAATTGAAAGCTACTGATAATAAAAATGTATTGCCTGACTTTGAAATAATTGACAGACCCTGTGCGAGAATTGAAAAAATCAGAAGATAATTAATGATTTAAGTACAGGTTCTTCTTCTAATTTATTAGGTTATTAATTTAATTCTTGAGCTGCAATGAAAAAAGAAAGCTTTAATTCCACGAAGAGAATTTCTTCAGAAACTTCTTGCAGCAACTGCAGTTGCAGGATTGTATCCGTACATTGATACTTTGCCGGTGTCAATGGAGTGTCCTCGGTGAAAAAAGGAAAGATGCCTGTGCGGCCTCTCGGAAAAACCGGACATATGGTTTGCATCTTACAGTCTTGGCGGTCAGGCATCAATTGAAACTCCGGGCAAAGAGGAACTGTCGGTTCAGATTGTCAACAGAGCTATTGATCTGGGTATAAACTATATTGATACCGCTGCCGCATACGGAAGGACAACTGCAACAATTTCCAAAAGCTGAAGCGATGGGGCATAGTGAAAGAAATATCGGGCAGGTAATGAAAACACGGCGAAAAGAGGTATTCCTTGCCTCAAAAACCCACGACAGGACCTACGATGGATCGATGCGACTGCTTGAGAAATCATTGAAAAACCTTCAGACAGATCATCTCGACCTCTGGCAGGTACATAACCTTACAAAAGCACAGATTCCTGATGTTGATAAATATTTTGCGGCCGACGGAGTAATTAAAGCCATGGAAAAAGCAAGGATGCAAAAGATGGTAAGATTTGTTGGAATTACCGGTCACGAAAGTCCTGAAATGCTTAAGATAATGGCTGAAAGATATCCTTTCGATAACGTTCTTGTTGCACTAAATGCAGCTGATAAACACTATGATCCTTTTATTGAAAACTTTCTTCCCGTAGCTGCTTGAAAAAAAGATGGGAATTGTAGGTATGAAAATCCCTGCACGTGACAGGATCTTCAGTAACGGAGGCATAATAACTATTAAGGAGGCAATGGAGTATGTAATGTCACTTCCTGTAAGTACAATTATTATCGGAATTGATGATATAGCCCAGCTTGAAGAGAATATAAAGATTGCTGAAGAATTCAAACCTCTTACAGCCGATCAGATGCTTGCAATAGAAGCAAAAACCAAGCCATATTACAAAGAGCTTCAATTCTTTAAAGGACAATCGGAATGGCCTGCAGAGTGGTAGTATTTCTGGCCGTTTTGCTTTCGTTTTCTGGATGCAGGGGGGACAAAAAAACCTGCCCTGTCAAATTACTGAAAAGCAAAAGAATGACAGCACTTATCTCTTTAACGGTGTGATCTGGATGGCTGGGAAATAACAAATTTTGGTCCCAGGGACCTGTTTATGTTTCGGGCGGAGATAATTCTTGGAATGGGAGATGGATGTACCGGAATTACATGGAAAAGGGCTTTCCCGACATGAAACTATAAAGTTACCCTTGAGGCAAAACGTGTTGCAGGAAATGATTTCTTTTGCGGATTGACCTTCCCGGTTGGCAAATCTCCATGCAGTTTATTGTGGGAGGCTGGGGGAGGTACTGTTGTTGGCCTCAAAAAGAGCGGATGCTTCAGAGAATGAAACAACTACTTTGCAGAAATTTGAAAAGGACGTTGGTATAATATCTCCCTTATTGTTAAATCGGATACAATCAAAGCACTTATTAGATAAAGTTGTGGTTAATTTTGCAATTGGTAATAAAAGATTATCAATAAGACCGGAGGTTGAACTGTCAAGCCCTTTGGAATAACATCATGGAACACTACAGCGGCGTTAAGGAATATTAAAGTGGAGAGAGTTGAGGGGGAGAAAAGGTGAAGGGGAGAAAAGGAGACTATGGGAGACTAAGGGACTAAGGGAATGACAAGAGACTAAAGTGACTAAGAGTCCGCAAGACAAATAATAAATATTACTGAATCTTAACTAATGAAAAAATACATCGTAATACTGACTCTGGCGGCATTAATAATGTCATGCAAGACAAACCAGCTATATCTGAATGTTACAGAACCAGCACCTGTAACTGTTCCCCCCTATATCAAAGTGGTGTAATAAACCGAAGTATGTCAACAAGATACCAAAGCAATAGACGTTATCGACAAGGTGCTCTCACTTGAAGGTACCAGCTGCAATCGAGTTAACTGTGTGACCACATTCTCGATTCCATCGGGGATTTGTGGATATTCTCCAATTGCAGCGTTCAACACTCCGAAGGCGGCCAACAACAATGCTATCGATATCAGAGCTACGACGAAGGTGCGAGTTCGAATACGAACCGACAGCGCAAGTGCAAGCGCAATCGCCGTCCAGAGCCACATGCCCCTCGCAAATGTGACGAGCAACGTCGTTGAGTAGAGAACCAAGAGGAGCGCGCTCGGGAAGACTCTGAGCCTCCTTGCTGTGGACGAGCCGCCCCACCACGAGAGCTAGGGCTAGAGGCACAAGAGTCATCCCGGGAAGCACCAGGCGCCCGATAGCCGAATCGAACCCGGAAGCACCACGAGACGACTCCCGATGGCAAGAGCGATCACAGATCCAACACCAGCCAGAGCGTTCGACACGATGACGAGAACTGATGCCAGCGATGCTAGTGCAAGAATTAACGAGATGACCTTCTCCCTCATTGGCGGCGAAGCCATAATCGCCGCAAAGAGGATAACTCCTAGATACCATGCGTAGACACGAAGCCCTGTGCCAATTGTTGAAAGCGATGCTCCAAGAAGGACGTCCCAACCTGCACGCGAGAAGACCACCACTAGCATCGGCGCTGCCAACACGATTCCGACTCTCACCGGCGCGGCCGACCTACTTGCATTGCAGGCGTAGGTCACTGCGCTGGCTATAGCCAGCACAATCAGAGCGAGGTCAGTCCAGTGAACAGCCAGCGTTCTCCAATCCCGAATACGATTGTGCCAATGAAGAGGGGAATCGAAGCAAACGACCGTGAGCGCCATGGTCCACTCCGACCAGCGGCTCGCGAGATATCGCCAGAGCCCCGGAGACACCAACCATCAGCACCAGCAGCAGTCTCGCTTCGCCACGACCCACCATCCAGCCGATCACAGCCGCGGTGCATACCACCGCAACATAGACTCATTTGGAACCGCGTTCGACTTCAAGATGACGATTCTTCCACGTGAGTCCACGCAATGCTCATCGACACTGCCCTGCTCGATGCCCAGACTCCTGCGCTGCCAAGCCCCGCCGACACGTCAACCCACCTCCGCGCACGGCATCTACCCTCGGGAAGCACCTCCGCCCTGTCCCAGACAGGCGAACGCGCAACACTATCCTCAGGATCAAGCCACGACAGTACCTTCGCTTGGGCCGTCAGAAGGTCCCTCGATGCCGAAGAGGCGGGCACGTTTTGCGTCACAGTCATGCCCCCAGAACGCCGACAAGCCCCCACCCCATCGCCTGGTCAAGGAAGTACACAACCAGCAACACGATGACGACGACCACGAGAAACGCAAGGACACCTGTCAGGACTCGTCCGACAGTCATTGCGATCTTCCGCCCGGGACTCACTGGTGGGATGTAGATGCCACCTTCGAGGCATCTCGACGGCGCGCGTTGGCGATCCTGCGGATTGATCGACTTGCGCCCTTCGTGCTGCGCTTTCCATCCACAGGACGTTCGCATAGTAGTCGCTGTAGTAGTAGTACCCGCCGTACGTGCCGTAGCCATGGTAGCCGTAGCCGCCGCCAGAAGCACCGCCCTCAAGACCCCACACGACCACGCCGACGATTCGGGCACCTACGTTCTCCAACAACTCACGAGCCTTGCGTCGCAGCCTCTCGTGTCGACTGTCCGCCTTTGCTCACCATGAGCACTCCGTCGACCCATCGGGCAACTGCCGCACCGTCCGCCACTGCCAGCAGCGGCGGCGTGTCGATGATCACCCAGTCGGCCCACTCCTCCAGTTCTTGATGAGCTCCTCCATCTTCCGGGAGCCGAGCAGCTCAGATGGATTCGGTGGCAGCTTGCCGAGGCTCAGAACCAGCAGGCTCATGTCCTCCATCGGCCGCTGCAGCCCGCCTTGAGCGTGTTGCGTCCCGAGAGCACCTCTGACGAGACCGATCATGTTGTTCACGCCGAAGAACTGGTCGGTCGTGGGACGACGGAAGTCGCAGTTCACGAACACGACCTTCTTGCCGGCCTGCGACAGGACTCGCGGCAAGGTTGGCGGCAACCGTCGACTTGCCCTCGGCGGGCGCGGCCGAGCTCACCAGAACCGTCTTGAATGTCATGCTCGAAGTTCACGAAGTCGAGCGAGTTGCGCAACACGCGATACGCCTCGGCAGCGGGCGACCCGGGTGCCTGAACCATGGTCGAGCCGACGCTTCTCGTTCTTGTCGTACTTCTCCACCGGTATGAGCCCCAGCACCGGAGCACCGTAGCAGCTCCTCGACTTCCTCGGAGGACTTGATCGTGTCGTCGAGATACTCGTAGAGGAATGCCATGCCCAGTCCGAAGACGAGACCCACCGCGAGCCCGAGCGACGCCGTTGCGCGCGGGACTAGGCGCCACCGCGTCAGCCGTTCACGACAGCGGGACTCACCACCCGACCGCTGCCCACCTCAAGCTGCTCGTTGATCTTCAGCTGCTCGAGCTGCGCCGCCAGGGTCGTGTAGGTGCCGGTGGCGATCGAGAGCTCGGCCGCCAGGTCATCGCTCTTGCCCTCGTCGTTGATGCGCTTGCCGAGCTCCAGAATCTCGGTCTTCGGACTGCTTCAAGCCGCGTCTCGACCTCGGAAATCGGCAGCACTGGATGCTCTCGCGCTTGTAGTCGCGGCTCCACGCCACGAACTCCTCGGCAAGGGTGTTCGCGATGTCGGCGGCCGTCTGCGGATCGCCGCTGGTCGCCTTGATGCTCACGATGTTGGTCTGGCCGACACCGGAGATCTCGACCTGACCGGCAAGTTGATCGGGCGTGATACCCAGATCCAGCTTGCGAACGGTATTCTCCAGCAAGCGGACGCACCTGCATGAGCTGGACCTGCGTCTGCAGTCCACGCTCGGGTTGGCTGAACTCGGAGAACGTCGTGCCCAGAAGTGCTGCGCCCGTATCCTTCTCCGAGATGAGAACCCGCGCCTCGGACTCGTAGCGTGGGTGCCTGAATCAGACTCACGACCACGGCCACCAGCGTCACGATCACGACTGCCTGGATGATGACCCACTTGCGAGCCCGGATGACGTTCAGGTAGTCACGAAGCTCCATGAGCCCTCCGCCCTGCTACGAATCGATGCTGCGAGTAGCGGGCATACTCGGACACACTGTCACTGGCTTGCCTGCTTCGTGAAGCGCGCGATGAACCAGAGCGTGTCGCCGTCGATCTCCTTGGAAATCACGACGACCTCGCCAACTCCGGTCTCGTCAGCTTCGTCCATGACGATCTTGAGAGTCGCCGTGTCCGTCCCGGGAACGACCTCATCCACGTCAACGCTCGCAACCTTGCCGCTCGCGTACTCCTCGAGCACCGCAGCGCTCTGCTCCTGCTGCTTCGAGAATCGTGTTCAGCACCGCGCACGTCCACGTCCTCGAGATGCGGGCAGATCGGACTCGGAGGCGATCACCCGTCCCGCGTCGACGTCATCCGCGAGCCACCCGTGTCCGCATCCCGCATCCCGCTCACATACGCGAAGTACCAGTTCTCGCCGAACTTGCGCATGCCGAGCTTGCCCGGCGCGGAAGTGTCGTCCCTGAACTCGGCCGTGATATCCAGAACCGCCTCGTCCCCGTCTTGCGTGACGTTCGTGATCACGATTCGCGCGACCTCGTCCGAAACCAGACGCATGATGTTCGCCTGCGAGTCGATCTGCTCTTGCCAGATGCGCAGTGCGAACTCCTCGGTCATGCCGTCTGGCAGCACGAGTCCGCTTGGGGCAGTCTCCTCGGCGACTTGCTCGGCCGCCTGAGTCGTTCCACTGGCCGGAGTCGATGACGCAGGCTCCTGCGCCACCACATCCCCGCCGAGAATATCCTCGACAAGAGACATACCGTCGAGGAGGTAGAATGCTGCGGCGAATGCCGCTATTGCGAGTAGCGCGATCAAGACCGGCACGCCGACCGATCGCTTGGGATTGTTCTGCTGCTGATTCATACTGCTACGCCTGCCAATCCCCTGGCGGATATAGGCCGCACATCAATGCAGCCCTTTCAAACACATCTTCAGAGATTATACGGGTAACTGCCTGCGCTTTCCACGTGCAAGCGACCAGCGGCCATCAATGAGGCGCGCGTCACAGCCCCGACTGAGCTGCGAACTCGCTGAGCTTCTCGGAATCGACGCTCGAACTCGCGTCCCCGGCCGTCACCGCATCCACAACTTCGCCCCACGACGACACCACGACTTCGGCGACCGCATCGGACACTGCAAGCCGGGACGCCTTCGACGACGCCCACTCGGAGTCTGACGCTGCGACCGCAAGAGCACTCAGCTCCGCGCCCGAAAGCACGCCCTTGCCAGCCTCAAGCGAATACAGCTCGTCGTCGACGAACACGTTCGTCTCCGCGGGCACATCGACCTCGACGCCCCCTGCATCATCGACCAGGCCCATCCACACTTCGGCAGGCAGAACGACCCACGCACCCGCTTCCTCACCCGTGGCCTCGGCGTACCCCGCCGCCACAGCCGCTCCCCCGCCGAACGAGTACGCGTCGCGCAACCGATCGTATGTCGTCCCGGGTATCGTGACCTGCGTGTTCGTGTCTACGACAGTGACACTGCCTTCAGAGTCCACCACGAAGACGACGCCTGCGACAGCTGCGCCTTCGCCGTCCGAGTGATCGCAATGACCAGCACATCGGCAGGGGGCTCGCTTCCGCTGCTCAGGATGTCCGCAGATCCCAGCAGCACCGCCGCGAGCGCCACTGCCACGACGAGAACGCCGAGCAGCCCGCCGATCAGCAGCGATCGTCCCATGCTCCCGCGCTCTGCCACGCCTACCTCCCCAGGTACGTCAGGATTCCCAATGTCATGCCCTTGGCCAGTTCATCTTGATAGTGTGGACTGGCGAGCAACTTGTCCTCGACCGGGTTGGACATGAAGCCGCACTCCACAAGCACGCTCGGCACCCGGGCCCAGTTGAATCCGCTGATGTCGTCGCGTGGCACCGTGCCGCGTCGACACGCCACCGGTCGATGAAGCGACTGCATCCTGGATGATACCGGCCGCCCGCTTGCTGTCCTCGGCGTAAGGCCGAGTCCACGTGTTCGCGGCCGGATACAGAGTCGTGATCCCCGCGACGCTTTGGTCGGTGCTTCCGTCGGCATGTACGCGCACGAACAGCGCCGCACCTGCCTCGTTGGCGATCTGGGCACGTTCGGCGTTCGAGACATTCACATCGTTGGTCGTTCGCGTCATCACCACGGTGATACCCTCGGCCTCAAGCTGCCGCTTCAGGTTCATCGATATCTGCAAAGCGATCTCGTACTCCGGGATTCTGGTCGCTATCCCGGTCGTGCCGCCACGCACGCGCTCTTTTGTCTCGGTCGCACCCGGACCGATCGGTTCGGGTGAAAGATCGGATTTCGACTGGTGCCCCGGATCGATGCAAACCACCACGCCTTGCGACGCACTTGCCGCAGCAACGCCTTCCGCTGCCGGCACCGTGACACTGATGACTGCGTCAGACATCACCAGCTCACCCGGGGCCGGATCCTGCGTCAGGACGGTGTCCGTGGCGCCAACGGCCGACTGATCCACACGAACCTCGAGCAGCAAACCCGCTGCGGAGAGCACGAGTTGCGCCTCTTTCACAGGTCGACCCACGATGTCGGGGACTTCGACCGTCGTGCTCGCCGGAGATGATGCTTGGAGAACGGGTGCCGCGGACGTCTCGACGGTCTCTTGGGACTCGACGACCACCCCAAGGTCGGCTTCGTCCGCAGGCGCGTCACCCACTCCCCGCGCGAAGGCCACGACTGCAACCAGCAGAAGCGCCACAACGACCGCCACTCCGCCGAAAACCATCAGCTTCGTGCGACGGCCACGGAGGCCTTCTCTGCGTGCGGTACGGCTTGTGGACATGTGATCGCCTGTGGTGGGCCCGGCAGGACTCGAACCTGCAACCAAGGGATTATGAGTCCCCTGCTCCGCCATTGAGCTACGGGCCCACGTTGGTCGACGACAGTTCGCAAAGGCATAGTGTAGCGCAATCCTTGCTTGCCGACTGTGCGTTCCGTATAATCCTCGACGCGTCCGGGGTCGCCACTCCGGACACCACATTCCTCAGTAGCTCAATTGGCAGAGCACTCGGCTGTTAACCGAGGGGTTGTAGGTTCGAGTCCTACCTGAGGAGCCAGTCAGTCATCGAGGTCGCCTTCTACAGGCGGCCTCGTCGTTTCCCCACAGTTCAGCGGGGGTATCCTGTGAAAGTAGCGTATCGCAAAGCCCGACCGGCGCGACAGAAGGGCACAACGTGCACATCCTCGTGGCCGACGACGACGAGGCCAGCCGTTACCTGCTCGGTGTCGATCCTGCGTTCCGCAGGCCATGACCTCCTGGAGGCCGAGGACGGCGTGCAGGCCCTCGAGATCGCCCGCGAGAACGCCGCCGGACCTGATCATCAGTGACATCCTCATGCCACGAATGGATGGCTACCAGCTCTGTCGCGAATGGCGCGCAGACCCCAAGCTCGGCGCGATACCCCTGGTGTTCTACACAGCAAACTACACCGAGTCCGACGACGAGCGTTTCGCCAAGAGCGTCGGTGCCGACCGGTTCCTCGTCAAGCCGATGGACCCGAACTCGCTTCTGAAGGCCGTCGATGAGCTCCTGAACCTCACCGAGCGTGGAGACTACACCACGCCGGTCATTCCCGAGGTGGACGAATCGAAGGTTCTCAAGGAGTACAACGCTCGCCTTGTGAACAAGCTTGAGCGCCAGCTCGAAGAGACTCGTACGACGAACCTGGAACTCACTCGCACTGCAAGCCAGCTGCTCGACGCCGAACAGGCGCTGCGTGGAGTCTTCTGGCCTCACCTGTGGCGATTGTCACTCTCGCCGAGAACGGACTCGTCACCATGTGGAACCAGGCGGCGGAAGACATCTTCGGATGGTCTGCCGAGGACACGATCGGGGCATCCTGCCCACTCCTCACAGCCGACGGTGAACACTGCCTCGATGTCATGCGCCGCGTCGCCGGCCCTTTGAACGCCTACGAGGCACGCATGCGCACGAGGCAGGGAGAGACCATCGACGTGTCAGTCTCGGCCGCCCCTCTGGGCAGTCCCGACGAGGCGGCCGGGATGATCGCCCTGTTCACCGACGTCACCCTGCAGAAGGCCACGAAGCGTGATCTAGCGGTGACAGTTGCCAAACTCTCCGAAATGCTGGACGGCTCCATCACGGCTATAGCCAAGATCGTGGAGGCTCGCGACCCGTACACCGCAGGACACCAGGAGCGTGTCGCCGCACTCGCCACAGCGATCGCAGCCGAGATGGGCCTCGATGATGACTTCTGCAACGGAATCCGCATGGCTGGACTCATCCACGACATCGGCAAGGTCTACGTCCCCGCCGAGATCCTCACCAAACCGCGTACCCTGAACGATGTCGAGTTCGCTCTCATCAAGATGCACCCCGAGGTCGCCTATGACGTTCTAGCCTCTATCGACTTCCCGTGGCCCATAGCGGACTACATCGTGCAGCATCATGAGCGACTCAACGGCAGTGGATATCCGCATGGCATTGCTGGCGACGACATTCTGCGAGGATCAAAGATCCTGGCTGTCGCAGACGTAGTCGAGGCAATGTCTTCGCACCGACCGTACAAGGTCGCCGCAGGACTCGACGCAGCGCTCGAAGAAATCGAGCGCAACAGCGGAAAACTCTACGATCCCGAGGCCACAGTCGCATGCATCCGACTGTTTCGGGAACGTGGGTTCGTGTTGCCCCAGACGGACTCGTCACCCGAGATTCTCGTCGCTACTCCAGGTAGTCCTTAAGCTTGCTCGACCGCGAAGGATGGCGGAGCTTGCACAGGGTCTTGCTCTCGATCTGTCTGATCCGCTCGCGCGTGACGCCGAACTCCCTGCCCACTTCTTCAAGTGTCCGCGGGTGTCCGTCGGTGAGTCCGAACCTCAACTCGATGACCTTGCGCTCGCGCTCCGAAAGACCATCGAGCACCTTCGAAAGCTGCTCTTGCAGCATCGAGAAGGAGGCCGCGTCCGGAGGCACGACAGCTTCGCCGTCTTCGATGAAGTCGCCGAGCTGGGAGTCTTCCTCTTCGCCGATGGGCGTCTCGAGGCTGACCGGCTCTTGTGAGATCTTGAGGATCTCTCGAACGCGATCCGCCGTCATCTCCATCTGATCGCCGATCTCCTCGGGCGTGGGTTCGCGACCCAGTTCCTGAAGCAACTGGCGCTGCACCCGAATGAGCTTGTTGATCGTCTCGACCATGTGCACCGGGATACGGATCGTGCGGGCCTGGTCCGCGATTGCACGCGTGATGGCCTGACGGATCCACCACGTCGCATACGTGGAGAACTTGTAGCCCTTCGTGTAGTCGAACTTCTCGACGGCTCGAATGAGACCGAGGTTGCCCTCCTGGATGAGATCCAAGAAGAGCATGCCGCGACCGACATAGCGCTTGGCGATTGACACGACGAGGCGCAAGTTCGCCTCAACAAGCTGCTGCTTCGCTTCGAGCCCGACCTGCTCGATACGGCGAACACGACGTCGCTCGGCGCGATCCAGCGCGACGTTTTGCTCCTCGGCCTGTTCCATGCGGGCAGTTGCCTCCAGGCCAGCTTCGATCTTCATGGCCAGATCGACTTCTTGCGCCGCAGTCAGCAGTGGTACCTTGCCGATCTCCTTGAGATACATGCGGACGGGATCACCCGTCAGAGGCGCCAGACCCGTGTCGCCGCCACGCTTCTTGCCCTTCTTCTTGCCAGCCTTGGCCGGCTTGGGAAGGGGTATGTTGATCTGTTCCTTCTCCGGAGAGTCCTCATCGTCAGAGTCGGAGTCGGAGTCTGCATCATCGGATCGCGACGGCCTCGTCGGGTTCATCGAGAATCGCGATGCCCGATTTCTTGAACGCCGCATAGATCGAGTCAACCTGCTCGTCAGAGAGATCCAGATCGCCGATGGCGCTTTGGATCTCCTCCTCGGTCAGATTGCCCTTCTTCTTGCCCATCTTGGTGAGCGTCTTCACCTCGGCAAGCTTCAACTCTTCAGTCGTACCTTCATCAGATGTGCCGGCTGCGCCCTTTGCGCGCTTGGTGCCGGTATCTGCGGCTTGACTCGTACGAGTCGCGCTCGATTTGGCGGTCTTGGTATCCGGCTTCACAGCCACGCTATCCCCACACTTTCATATCGTCGTCGGTCACATGACCCTGTCTCGTCTCTTCGAGACGGATCATCAGTGCCGTTGTCTCCCGAGTATAGTTCATCGGACCGGACACGGTCCCTGGTCTCGTCCAGCGACTTCAGTTCGAGCTCTCTTCTCTCTGATTTGACGCTCGAGGGCAAACTCCTTCAGCCTTCTTAACAGCTCGCGGCGTCTGGTCGCCTATCTCTTCGTTCCCGTCACCGTCCATCAACAACCCCGACAGCATCTCCGCATCATCGGGGTGCTCGGACTGAAGTCTTGTCACCACATCTGTACCCGGGACGGCTCCCGCCTCCTCAATCCGTTCAAGGAGTCTGCGTGCCACCGGGTCCACGAGCAAATCCGAATCAAGCAATGCACGTGCCTTTGTGCGTAGTTCAACATCTCTACCGAAGAGTCCTACCAACTCGCGCTCGGCTCTCGCAGAAGGTCCCAGATCGATACGGCCGACGGTCGCGCTCGGATGTTGCGCTCTCCTGGTCGTTTGACGCAGGCGCCTGGAACGCAGGGCGAGCGTGCTCCACAGCCGACATGACCGTCCCGTATTCGGTATGCAGACGATCCGCAACGAAGTTGGCGTAGTCCTGCGCAAGGATCGAGCCCTTCACCACCGCGAGCACCGAGCGCCGCTTCAGCCAGCGCTCTCGCCCGTCCCTCCGGAGTACCCAGGTCGTGTGAGGCAAGTCTGACGATCGAGCACGAACTCCATGAGCGGGACTGCTGAGCCGAGTGTCTCTCGCGCATCGCCTCTGGTCCCCCGTGCGCCGCCAGATCCGCCGGATCCTTGCCTTCGGGGACAACGGCAACCACCAGTTCGATCGCCTGTCCCGAGCGTGGTGCCACGGCAAGATCGATGAACTCCACTGCCCGCTCGGCTGCACGCAGGCCCGCCTCGTCGGCATCGAACAGGTACACGATCCTGTGTCGCGAACCGTGCCAGGAGCTTCACATGCTCTCTCGTCAGAGCGGTTCCCAGCGTCGCGACCGCATTTGCGAACCCCGCCTCATGCATCGCGATGACGTCGGTGTAGCCTTCGACCACGACCGCTTGTCTCGCAGTCACGATCGCGTTCTTCGCACGATCGATCGCGTAGAGGTTGCGCGACTTGTGAAACACCGGGGTCTCCTGGGTGTTCAGGTACTTGGGCTCTTTGTCGCCAAGTACCCGGCCGCCGAACCCGACCATCCGTCCCGAGATGTCGCGTATCGGGAACATGACGCGCTCGTAGAACCGGTCTTTGAGGTCCCGATCACCCCGGAGTGCCAGATTCGCGTCGATCATCTCTTCTGCCGAGAAACCTTCCGCCTTCAGATGGGCGGCCAGAGCTCCTCGGCCAGGCGAGTAACCCAATTCGAAGCGCTTCGCGACCTCGATTCCGAAGCCGCGCTTCTTGAGGTACTCACGCGCCTCCGACGGGCCAGTGTCTCGAGAGGCGACGAGCGTCTTGTGGTAGAAACGAGCCGCTTCGTCGCCCGCCGCCCACAGCCGCTCGCGTCGTCCGCGAGGCATGCTGTCGCCTGTCTCGGCTATCTCGATGTTCGCTCGATCGGCGAGCAGTCTGATCGCGTCGGGGAACTCGAGATGTTCGGTCTTCATCAGAAAGCCGAACACGTCGCCGCCTTCGCCACATCCGAAGCAGTGCCACAGCTGCGTCGACGGATCGACCTTGAACGATGGTGTCTTCTCCTGATGGAACGGACACAGACCCCAGTACAGTCGGCCCTTCTGCTTGAGCACGACTGATTCCGAAATGAGGTCGACGACGCTGATCGCATCACGGACTCTCTGTACGTCTTCCTCCGAAATGCGACCCACGCGCCCTCCTCTCCGTCCTATCTAGTGGTACCCGAGACGACCCCACATAGACCGGGTTCGATGCCGATACGTTGAATCCCGCTAGACGACGATGCTCCCGAGAGGCCCAAAAGGCCCCCGGGAGCACTCGTCCCAAACCAAGACGCGCGTGCTAGCGCGCCGTACGCTCTTCTAGCCGTGAATCGCGATGAACAGCGGCACGAACACCAGGCTGACCACGGTCATGAGCTTGATGAGGATGTTCATCGACGGGCCGGACGTGTCCTTGAACGGATCGCCCACCGTGTCACCGACGACCGCAGCCTTGTGCGCATCGGAACCCTTGCCGCCGTGATGACCAGCCTCGATGTACTTCTTGGCGTTGTCCCACGCGCCTCCGGCGTTGGCCATGAAGACAGCCAGCAGGAAGCCGGTGACGAGCGCGCCGGCGAGCAGACCCGCCAGCATGTCGACACTCACAGCACCAACGAGGAGCGGCGCCGCTACAGCGATCGCACCAGGGACGACCATCTCTTTGAGTGCAGCCTTGGTGGAGATGTCGACACAGGCCGCGTAGTCAGGCTTGCCGGTACCCTCCATGATGCCGGGAATCTCTTTGAACTGACGGCGAACCTCACCGATCATCGAGAAGGCCGCGCGACCAACAGCGTTCATGGTGAGAGCACCGAACAGGAACGGCAACATGCCACCGAGGAACAGACCGACGATGATGTAGGGATTCTCGAGACACATGTTGAGCGAGACGCCACCCGCGATGAGGGACTCTTTGAATGCCACGAACAGAGCCAGGGCGGTGAGACCGGCAGACCCGATCGCGAAGCCCTTGGCGATAGCGGCGGTCGTGTTGCCAACCGAATCAAGGCTATCGGTGATCTGTCGGATGTCCTTGCCCATGTGGGCCATCTCGGCGATACCACCGGCGTTGTCGGCGACCGGACCGTACGCGTCGACACCAACGGTGATCGCGGTGATCGACAACATTCCAAGAGCAGCCAGGCCAATCCCGTAGATACCCGAGGCAGCGTTCGCGTCGGCCTTGCCGCCCATCACGTAGGACGCGATGATGCCGATGCCGACAACCAGGATGGGAAGAGCAGTCGACATCATGCCGGTGCCCAGACCTGCGATGATGTTCGTCGCTGCACCCGTCTCGCTCGCCTCGGCGATCTTCTTGACCGGGCTGAAGTGATCCGAGCAGTAGTACTCGGTGATCTTGCCGATCGCGATTCCTGCGAGCAGGCCAGCGACCACGGCGCCGAAGAACCACATCTTGGATGGATCTGCTTCGCGTGTGGACCAGTGCCAGAACAGGAATGCCATGAAGCCGATCTCGAGTATCGCGGCAACGTACGTGCCCATGTTGAGGGCATTGTGGAGGTTGGCGCCCTCCTTCGCACGAACCGCGAAGAGTCCGATGATCGACATGAGGATGCCGAAAGCGGCGATGAGCAGCGGAGCCGTGATCCCGTACTGCAAGTTGATGCCGCCGGTCGCGCCCCAAAGCGAGATGGCGAGAACCATGGGCGCCAGGATCGACCCTACGAAGCTCTCGAACAGGTCCGCGCCCATACCAGCGACGTCACCGACGTTGTCACCAACGTTGTCAGCGATTACAGCAGGGTTGCGGGGATCGTCTTCCGGGATACCGGCTTCGACCTTGCCGACCAAGTCGGCTCCCACGTCAGCGGCCTTGGTGTAGATGCCGCCTCCAACACGAGCGAACAACGCGATGCTCGATGCGCCCATCGCGAAACCGTTGACAATCTCCGGCTGCGGGTTGCCACCGTTGAGCAGCAGGAAGATGGCCCACAGAGACAAACCGCCGAGCCCGAATGACGCCACGGTGAGGCCCATCGTGAGACCGGAGCGAAAAGCGACCTGCAACGCACCGGCGATGCCTTTGGTGGCGGCCTGAGCGGTGCGGCAGTTAGCGCGAGTGGCGACATACATGCCGAAGTACCCGGCAGCCGCCGACAGAAACGCACCCGTCAGGAACGAAACAGCCGTCAGCCACGGCATCGCGGGTACTATCACGATGATCACCGAGACGATGACCGCGAAGATGATCAGGACGCGGTACTCACGCAGGAGGAACGCGAGGGCACCTTCCTGGGTCGCCTTCGAGATTTCCTGCATCTCCTCGGTGCCGGGATCCTGCTTCAGAACCCAGGACGCGAGGTAGATGGCCACCACTATGCCGATTACGGCGGACGCAGGAGCCAACCACGCAATCCAATCAGCCATGAATGTGCCTCTCCTTCCACATGCATCAATGCCGGGGGTAGTGCTTGGGTGATTCTATGCGAACAAAGGGTGCGCGGCAACAAATCGGCAACGTCCCTGTGCATACAACGACACATTGTCGCGCCCAACTGGACGCACGTTCTTAGAACATCCAGTTCTTCGGCATGAAGAGCGCCTCGTACTGACGCAACGCGAAGCGATCCGTCATGCCCGAGACATAGTCGGTGACCGCCTGCGGCGTCTCGTCGCGTTGTTGCGGGCGAAACTCGGCGCTCATCGCATCTGGATGCTCCATGTAGTAGCGGAACAGCGCACTCACGACGCCGAACGCCTTGGGCTCCTCGGCCTTGGCTCGATCGGAGAGGTAGACGTTGTCGAAGAGCCACGCGCGAAGCTCCATCATCGCGTCCCACACGCGCGGCGACATGCGGATCCGGTCCGCGTCATGACTCGTCTCGACCATGTCGGTGACCATCGTCATGATTCGCGCGCCGTGATGATGGCCGAGGACATCGGTCGCCCCACGGGGCAAGTCGATTTCTTGCAGCACACCGCCACGGATCGAGTCGTCGATGTCATGGTTGATGTAGGCGATACGGTCGGCGATCCGCACGATCTGGCCTTCGAGGGTCACAGGTATGTCATCTCCTGTGTGGTTCCTGATGCCGTCACGCACCTCCCACGTCAGGTTGAGCCCGCTTCCTTCGTACTCCAGTCGCTCGACGATACGCAGCGACTGCAAGTTGTGATGGAACGGCACCGGCACGTCGGGATAGTCGTCTGCAATCTCCGAAAGCGCTGCGTTCAGCGCATCTTCGCCGATATGCCCGAATGGCGTGTGGCCCAAGTCGTGCCCCAAGGCGATGGCCTCGGTCAGATCTTCGTTCAGTCTCAGCGCGCGTGCAATCGAACGCCCGATCTGCGCTACCTCTAGCGTGTGCGTGAGCCGTGTCCGGTAGTGATCGCCCTCGGGCGCCAGGAACACCTGCGTCTTGTGCGAGAGTCGCCTGAACGCCTTGCAGTGGATGATGCGATCGCGGTCGCGCTGATACTCCGTGCGATAGGGATCAAGCTCGAGCTCACGCTCGCGGCCCCGGGTAGCAGAGGACTTCGCGGCGCGGCCCTGAAGCCTGCGCTCCTCATCGGCCTCGTACTCTTCTCGGGTGATGATCGTCATGCGGCGACACTATCAGAAACAGCCCGGAGGTTCATCGCTCGGCCCATCACTCAGAATGACCCGAGGACAAGCGCAACGCCGAAGCCGAAGACGAGCCCCAGCACCGCAGCAGCCTGCCATTGTTGACGCCACCCGAATCCGCGGCCGACCGGCACGCCGACGAGTGTCCCTATGATCGCGCCAGGCACAAAGCGCGTGAACGTGTTCGCTACCGCGTTCGAGATCGAGGTCATGCCGAAGGCGACCTGCGGATCGAGCTCCAGATAGATGTAGACAACGAAAGCGACCACACAGCACACCAGCAACCCCCGCACCCACTCCCCTACGAAGGACCGCTCCGTCTTGGAGTGACCCTGGATGAGTGGAGAGCCCGGCTTCTGGTAGAGCTTGGTGCTGCGGGTCATGCGCCTCCCCCTCAAAGCCGAGCAAACAACGCGGCCCGCCATACCGACGGGCCGCGTCACATCACCTGTTGTCGGAGTCTTGTGCAGTCTCCTCAAGCGCTGCTTGCGCAGCGGCCAACCTGGCGAGCGGTAGCCGATACGGCGAGCACGACACGTAGTCGAGCCCGATCGCGTAGAACGTCTTGACCGACTCTGGATCACCACCGTGCTCTCCGCACACACCCAGCTTGATGCCGGGATTGGCTTTGCGTCCGCCTGCGCATCCCATCTCCACCATCTTGGCGACGCCCTCGTCGATCGTCTCGAACGGGTTCCTCGACACGATCTTGCGCTCGAGGTAGCGCGGCAGGAACTTCGCCTCGATGTCGTCACGCGAGAACCCGAACGTCGTCTGTGTCAGGTCGTTGGTGCCGAAGGAGAAGAAGTCGGCCACCGAGCCGATCTCCTCGGCCATTACTGCGGCACGGGGAAGCTCGATCATGGTTCCGATCGGGATGTGAATCTCGACGCCACACTCGGCCTTCACCTGGGCGATCACGTGCTCTGTCTCGCCGCGCAACGTCTCGAGCTCGGCTTTCAGCGACACGAGCGGGATCATGATCTCGGGCCGCGGATCCTTGCCGGCCTTCTTGAGGTCGCACGCGGCTTTCGTGATCGCGCGAACCTGCATCGCATACAGCTCGGGGAACATGATCCCCAGACGACAGCCGCGAAGACCTAGCATGGGGTTCATCTCAGCCATCGAGTCGATGAGCGACAGCAGCTTGCGCTTGCCCGCGAGCGCAGTCGGGTCCACGCCGGCACATTCGTCTTTGACGATCTCTACCTCAAGCTCACGCGGTGAGTCGAGGAACTCGTGCAGCGGCGGGTCGAGCAAGCGCACCGTCACCGGCAGCCCGTCCATCGCCTCGAAGATTCCCAGGAAGTCGCCGACCTGCGCTTCGAGCAGCTGAGCAAGCGCCGCGTCCCGGCCCTCATCTGACTCGGCCAGGATGAAGTCCTGGAGAATGTCTTTGCGCTCGCCGAGGAACATGTGCTCGGTGCGGCACAGGCCGATGCCGGCGGCACCGAACTTGCGGCCAAGCGCCGCGTCGTCGGGAGTGTCAGCGTTGGCGCGTACGCCAGTCGTACGATACTCGTCGGCCCACGACAGGATCGTGTCGAAGTCGCCCGAGACCTCCGGTTCGACCAGCTCAACGGCACCCAGCACCACGATGCCCGTCGTACCGTCGATGGAGATGATGTCGCCCTCTCCGAGCACGACATCCGTGCCGGTGACCGTCGCCTGCTTCTTGGCAGCGTCGATCTTGAGCGCCTCCGCGCCACACACGGCGGGCTTGCCCATGCCGCGCGCAACAACGGCAGCGTGCGAGGTCTTTCCGCCGTGCGAGGTCAGAATGCCCTGGGCGGCAACCATGCCGTGAAGATCGTCGGGCGTGGTCTCCCAACGCACGAGTATCACCTTGCGACCCTCTTCGGCAGCTGCCTCGGCATCGTCTGCCGAGAACACGACCTCGCCCATCGCCGCGCCTGGCGACGCGTTCAGGCCCTTTGCAAGAACGTCATAGTGCGCCGTCACGTCGAACTGAGGATGCAGCAGCTGATCGAGCTGCGCGGGATTGATGCGCATGATGGCTTCCTGCCGGTCGATCATGCCCTCTTCCACCATGTCGACCGCGATCTTGAGCGCTGCGCGTGCAGTGCGCTTGCCGATGCGGGTCTGCAGCATCCACAGCTTGCCTTGCTCGATCGTGAACTCGATGTCGCACATGTCGCGATACGCAGTCTCGAGCGTTTCGAAGACCTTCCACAGCTCCGCGCCAGCCTCGGGCAGAACCTTGGGCAGATCCGCCAACGGTTCCGTCACCCGAATACCGGCGACAACGTCCTCGCCTTGTGCGTTCGTGAGAAAGTCGCCGTAGTACTCGTTGGCGCCGTCGGCCGGGTTGCGGGTGAACGCGACACCGGTGCCGGACGACTCGCCCTTGTTGCCGAAGACCATCGTCTGGACGTTCACTGCGGTGCCCAGATCGTCGTCTATCTTCTCCATCTTGCGGTAGTCGCGAGCGCGACGGTTGTTCCAGCTCCTGAAGACGGCCTCGATAGAGAGGTGGAGCTGAAGCTGAACGTCTTGGGGGAATACGACCTTGCCGTCGACGAGCAGCTGAGGGAACGCAGCAGCGTCCGCGTTGTCGGCGACGATGCCTTTGAACACGTCAACGAGTTCGCGCATGTCCTCTGCGCCGAGATCGGTGTCCTTCTTCACTCCACGGGCCATCATCATCTTGTTGATGGCGTTCTCGAACAGATCGCCGTCGAGTTCCAGCACGACTTTGCTGAACATCTGGATGAAGCGGCGATAGCTGTCCCAGGTGAACCGCTCGTTTCCGGTCTGCGCGATGACGCCTTGTGCCGAGGCATCGTTGAGACCGAGGTTCAGAATCGTATCCATCATGCCCGGCATGGAAAACGCGCCGCCGGATCGAACGGACACGAGTAGCGGGTCGCTCGTGTCGCCAAGCTTCTTGCCCATCTTGCTTTCGAGTTCGGCGACGTACTCGGCGATCTCATCGGCAAGTCCAGCCGGAAACGCGGGCGGAGTGGAGTTGTAGTACTCCATGCACGCCTGGCACGTGATGGTGAATCCCGGGGGCACCGGCAGGCCCATCGTGGCCATCTCGGCAAGGTTCGCACCCTTCCCGCCGAGGATGAACTTCATGCCCTTGTTGCCCTCGGTGCGTCCCCCACCGAAAGCGTACACACGCTTGACGTCGGACAACTCCCTCTCCCTCGCTCCTCGGGGTTCTGACGTACTCGTGATGATACCGCACCGCTTCGCGCGCGCGTACACGCCAGACTAGATCAATCGCTGACGAGATGCTCGCCTTGCACGTGTCGGATGATCTCCTGCGCAGCTTCCTCGACCGCCCGATTGTCGGTACGCACCACCAGACAACCAATGCGCCTCATCACCGAGCGCGCCTCCTCGAGCTCCTGCTCGATCGCCTCGCCCTCGGCGTAGCCGCTGCACGTACGTGCCCAGCTCCTTCATGCGTTCGGTTCGGATCTCGACGAGCACATCAGCACTCGTGACCAGGCCGAAGACACGCCGTGGATCGACCTCGAACAGTTCCGACGGTGGAGTCATTCCGGGCGCCAACGGGATATTCGCCACGTTCCAGCCCTTGAACGCCAGGTACATCGCCAGAGGGGTCTTGCTCGTCCGTGACACGCCGATCAGAACGATATCCGCAGCGAGCAGGCCTTCAGTGTTGCGACCGTCATCATGCTTGACGGCGAATTCCATCGCTTCGATGCGTTCGAAGTACCGCTGATCGGTTCTTCTCACAGCACCCGTCTCGCCGGTAGGCTCGATCCCCGTCACGCTGGACAGCACGCGTACGGCAGGCCCCAACAAGTCGACGCCATTCACCCCTTCTGCGCAGAGTCTCTCCATCTCAGTGCGCAGCGCTACATCGACCAACGTGTAGAAGAACAGGCAGTGCCTGCCGCAGTGCGACTTCACGGCCTCACGCAACGCTTCGGGCGTCGTGACCTTCGACAAGCGCTCGATTCGGAACTTGTCCGGCTCGAACTGGGCCTCCGCGGCGCGTGCCACCATCTCGCCCGTCTCACCCAACGAGTCCGAGATCACGTGGATCGAGATCGTCCTATGCGGCACAGCTACTCCGAAAGCTTCGAGAAATCGGCGAACCGCGAGAACAGCGCCACGAACCGATTGAGCAACCGCAGCCGGTTGTCTCGCAACTTCTCGTCAGAATCCATCACCAGCACCGCATCGAAGAATGCGTCGATCGGCCCACGGAGCCCGGCCAAAACGCCGAGAACGGCATCGTAGTCGGCCGCTTCGAACGAGCGGTCCGCTGCCTGCTCGGCCTCGGACAGCGCGTCTGCAAGCACTGCTTCCTCGGCACCCATAATCGATGCGTCGGTCGTCGTGCCGAGTGCAGGCTTGCTCAGGTTGCGCGCACGCGTGAACGCCACCGACAGGTCTTCCATGTCATCGGAGGCCCCACGAAACGCAGTGAGCGCTTCGCATCGTCTCAGCGCATCGGCTGGATCGTCGGCTACGGTAGCAAGAACAGCTGCCACCGTGTCGTACGCGTGGCCGCGGTCCTTCAGCAGTCCCTCGGCCCGCCCGACGATGAATCCCTTGACCGCACTACCGACCGCCGCGTCATCGAACTCATGCGACTCGTCATAGCCGCTCAGAGCAGCGCCGATAGCCTCGTCGAGGGTGATTGTCAGTCCTTCGAGGATGATGTTCAGAATGCCGAGAGCGCCGCGCCTGAGCGCATAGGGGTCGGCTGAACCGGTCGGTGCCATTCCTATGCCGAAGATGCCGACCATCGTGTCGAGCTTGTCGGCGACCGACGCGAGTTTGCCGGGAAGGGTCGACGGCGTCTCGTCGCCCGCGAATCGCGGCTTGTAGTGCTCGAGAATGGCGAGCGCCACCTCGGGCGTGTCTCCGCATGCGAGCGCGTAGTAGCTGCCCATGACTCCTTGCAGCACCGGGAACTCGACCACCACATGACTCACGAGGTCTGCCTTGGCCAGATGAGAAGCGCGTACCGCTTCGGCCGTCTGTCCCGCGTCGGCTCCATCCAGCTTCGCCAGGTGCTCGGCGAGGCGTTCGTTGCGCGCTACCTTCGCGCCGGACGTACCGAGTTTCTCCTGGAACACGATGGTATCCAGTTGCGACACCCAGTGCTCCATGTTGACTTTCAGGTCCTCGCGGTAGAAGAAGGTCGCGTCGGCCAAACGCGCACGAATCACGCGCTCGTGACCTGCGATGATGGCATCAGTCCGCGCCGGGTCGCCGTTGTGCACAACGATGAACAGATTCGTGAGATTCCCGTCCGGACCTTCGAGCGGGAAGTAGCGCTGGTGCTTGGTCATCGCGGTCTCGATGACTTCGCGAGGTACCTCGAGGAATGCCTCGTCGAAGTGGCCCACGGCTACAGTCGGCCACTCGACCAAGTTCACGACTTCGGCAAACGTCTTCTCGGGCACTACCGCACGAACGCCGCGTTGCGCCTCTATGGCCTCGATACCTTCTCGCACGAGACGCGCTCGCTCATCTTGGTCGTATACGAACATGCCACGCGAAGCTGCGGCGTCGTACTCGTCAGCAGATGTCGACGGGTATCCTGCGCTCCGAAGCGATGAAGCGGTGTCCCTCGGTGAAGCGATCTGCGCTCAGCCCGGCGAATTCGACGGGTACGACCTCGTCGCCGAAGAGCGCAAGCAGCCAGCGGACCGGACGAATGAACCGAGCCGAACCGACGCCCCATCGCTGGGACTTCGGCCAGTTCAAGCCGGTCACAAGGTCATGCAGAATCTGCGGCAGTACCTCGCTCGCGGCACGGCCGGTCTCTTCGATGATCGCGAAAACGTACTCCCCGCCGCCGTCGGTCTCGGTCACCAGACTCGCTACGTCTACGCCTTTGCCCCGCGCGAAGCCCTCTGCTGCTTTGGTCGGATTGCCCTCGGCATCGTAGGCCGCCTTCACCGCGGGTCCACGAGCGCGCAAGCTCCGGTCTTCTTGTCCCTCCGAAAGGCCGGTGATGCGCAACACAAGCCGCCGAGGAGCCCCGAAGGTCTCCAGGGTCTCGTAGCCGAGTCGCGCCTCGTCCAGTGCTTTGGCGGCGTCGACTCTGAGCTGAGTGATCGCCGCATACAGCGGAGCGCTCGGAATCTCCTCCACGCCTATCTCGAACAGAAGGTCGCGGCTCACGAGGCCTCACCGCCTTCTGCGCCGACGGCAGCAGGTAGCTCGTCAGCCTCATCGCGCACTCGGGCGACGTACGCCTCGCAGCAAGCCTTGGCGATCGTGCGCACACGGCCGATGAAGCTGACCCGCTCGGCCACAGCGATTGCGCCGCGCGCGTCGAGCAGGTTGAAGGTATGCGAGCACTTGAGCACGTAGTCGTATGCCGGGAGCACGACGCCACCGTCGAGCAGATGCAGGCACTCGGCCTCGTACGAGTCGAACAGCCGATAGAGCATCTCGGTATCCGCAAGCTCGAAGTTGTGCTTGGAATACTGCTTCTCGTTTTCGAGAAACACGTCGCCATAGGTGAACTGCATGCCATCGGGCCCGATCGACCAGATGATGTCGTAGACACTGTCCACGCCCTGGATGTACATCGCCAGCCGTTCCAGACCGTACGTGATCTCCGAAGGCACCGGGCGACAGTCGAAACCTCCGACTTGCTGGAAGTACGTGAACTGCGTGACTTCCATGCCGTTGAGCCAGACCTCCCAGCCCAGGCCCCATGCGCCCAGCGTCGGCGACTCCCAGTCGTCTTCGACCAGGCGCATGTCGTGTTCGGCAGGCTCGATCCCGATGGCTCGAAGCGAGTCGAAGTACAGATCGAGCACGTTGTCCGGGCTCGGCTGCAAGATGACCTGGAACTGGTAGTAGTGCTGCAGCCGGTTGGGGTTCTCGCCGTAGCGCCCGTCGGTGGGCCGCCTCGACGGCTGCACGTACGCAGTCCGCCATGGCCGAGGATCGAGCGTTCGAAGCGTGGTCGCAGGATGGAATGTCCCCGCGCCTACCTCCATGTCGTAGGGCTGAAGCAGAACGCAACCCTGATCCGCCCAGTAACGCGACAGAGCCAGGAGGATGTCTTGATACGTCTGGCCTTGCATAGGCTTACGCGACGTCCCTTCCGTTCTTAAGGCCGTGCAGGGTGCACGGCACAGGTGCACAGTGCGAGTATCTTAGCGCAAACGCCTCGGCCCTTTGGGTACGTGCGTGCGAAGAAACGCCTCGAATCGTGGCACGTCCGTCGAAGGCATGTCGGCGCCGGGAATCACGACGTAGGTGGCACCGGCCACGTACAGCAGGTAGTGATCGGCCGCGTAGCGCCACCGTCGGATCGAGCTCCACTCGATCCTGCCTACTCCCGCCGTGCCACCGTAGGTCACTCCATCTGCGTCGAACTCGTAGGCAATCGGCAGGTAGAGCTCGATGTTGCTCGGAGATGAGACGTTCCAGGCGATGTAGCCCCACGTCGTGATCACGATCGCGAACAGCGAGCCCAGCAGGAACAATGCCTGCGGCGTGAAGCCGCCCGCCAAAGCGCTGAATGCGAAGAACGCGAGCACCGGCACGATGAGTCGCATCCGAAGCGCGGCGAGATGCAGCAGAACCGCCCGGTACCCCTTCTGCGTCAGCTGCGTGGTGACCCGCAGCGTGTCACTCCCGCTCACGTAGTCACACCCGCATAGAAGTCGAGCGCCTTGAGTCGTGCCGGCACGTGGTATGACACGAACGAGCGCATGAGGGTGAAGCACTCGCCGACGGCTCGCTCATCCATGTCTGCATCGGCAACCTGCCGCATAGTCGAGCCGAGCAACTCTACAAGCATGTTGCGCGCCGCCTCACTGAACTCGATCGAGGCACCATGCGTCTCTCCACACTCGGGGCACAAGATTCCACCGGCATCCAGCGAGAATCGGCTCCCACCTGTGGCCTCACGCGCGCATCCGGCACACGAGAGCAGCTCGGGACGCAATCCGTGCATGGCCATCGCCTTGACAAGAAACGCCACCACCATGCACAGCAGCCGGTCGACGCGACAGTCCTCCATGACATCTAGGGTGGTCACCCCCAGATCGAACAACCGATCTTCGATCTGACCTTCGCACGAGAGCTTGTCGAGAACATCTGCCACGACCGATGCGGCCGTCGAGCGGTCGAAATCCTCGCGAAGCTTGCCGTGACCGATAACCGTCTCGACCTCTGAGACCACATCCAATGAACGACCGGTGTGCAACATCACGTCCACTACCGAGAAAGGCTCCAAACGTCCGCCGAACCGCGATCCCGGCTTGCGCATCCCTTTGGCGACCGCACGGACCTGCAACCCTTGCTCGGCCAACATCGTGACGATCACGTCGGTCTCGCCGAGCTTGGTCTTGCGCATCACGAGCGCGCGTACGCGGTAGGCGGGCATGGTCGTTGCCGCCCCTAGCGGCTGGCCGCCTCGAGGATCTCAAGCCCGGACGAAGTGCCGATCCGGGTCGCTCCGGCCCCGAGCATGGCCCGTGCCGTCTCGAGATCGCGGATCCCGCCTGCAGCCTTCACGCCAACGTCGGCTCCAACGGCCTCACGCATGATCTCGACATCGCGCACGGATGCGCCACGAGGACCGAAGCCGGTGGACGTCTTCACGAAATCGGCACCGGCCCCGGCAGCCAGATGTGCCCCGCGAGCGATCTGCTCGTCGTCGAGGTAGCCCGTCTCGAGGATGACTTTCACGAGTGCTGTGCCTTCAGACGCTTCTGCGACCGAACGCACGACCGCACGGATATCGTCGGTCACGAACTGGTCCTCGCCCTCCAGAAGCGCTGCAATGTTCACGACCATGTCCACCTCGACCGCCCCCAGACCGACCAGGAGCGCAGCCTCCTCGGCCTTTGTCTCGGTATTGGCGTAACCGAGCGGAAACGCGCATACGGTGCACACCACGGTTTTCGAACCAGCGAGCTTCTGCGCGGCTACCGGTACCAGAAACGGTGAGATACACAGCGTGGCGAATCCACTGTCGCGGTTGCTTTCAATCCAGTCGTTTCCTTGGGCAAAGCCGATAGTCGGCTTGAGCAGGGTCTGGTCGATCTTGGAGGCCAGGTCGACGCTATCCACAGGTCACAGCCCCTCTCCATATCCGAACCGGCGGATCTGCGACGCATCGCGTCGCCAGTCGCGTTTCACTTTGACCACGAGGTCCAGAAACACCTTCACGCCAAGCAGCCGCTCGAGATCGACGCGCGCCTCAGTACCGATGCGCTTGATCATCGAGCCGCCCTTCCCAACGATTATGCCCTTCTGAGACTCGCGCTCGACGTAGATCACCGCATATATCGTCGCCAGGTCGTGCTTGTCGTTGTAGCTGAGGTCGTCGATGGCGACACCAACCGCGTGGGGGACCTCCTCGCGAGTACTGAGCAAGACCTTCTCGCGAATGAACTCGGCGATCACGACTTCGAGCGGCTGATCCGTCGCCATGTCGCGCGGGAAGTAGCGCGGACCTTGGGGAAGCAGCTCCGTGACAGCGTTGACGAACCCTTCGACGTTGAAGTCCTCGAGAGCCGAGACAACGATCTCGCGGTCGAACTCGACCAGCTTGCGCGCTCGCACGAGCTGTCGCTCGGCCTGCTCTTGCGTCACCAGATCGGCTTTCGTGAGCACCAGTACCTTCGATGCCGAGCAGTTCGCCACGTGCTGGGCAACCCACTCGTCACCGCGACCTACCTGCTCCGCCGCATCGATCACCAGACACGCGACATCAACGTCAGACAGCGCCATGAGCGCCGATCGGTTCAGCTCTTCGCCCAACGCATCGTAGGGCTTGTGAAGACCGGGGGTATCCACAAGCACTATCTGTGAATCCTCGCGGTCGATGATGGCCCGAAGGCGATGTCGAGTCGTTTGCGGCGTGTCGGAAGTGATCGCGACCTTGCTCCCCGCGACGGCGTTCACCAGCGTTGATTTGCCGCTGTTCGGGCGACCGACCAGCGCGACGAATCCGCTTGTCACCTGGTCCATCATGCCACCTTCGTTCCGGAAGTCTCGCGCGTTTCGACGCGTTCCACTACCTGTCGTCCTGGTCGAGGTAGCCGCGCACGAACGCCTCGGGCAGCAGCTCATCGAGCGTCATCACCATGACCTCGTCGCTGCGCCCCCCCATGACGACCCGCATCTCGGGGTTGAACTCGGCCAGCACCTGCCGACACGAGCCGCACGGCACCGTCGGCGCCTCGCTGTCGCCGACCACCGCAAGAGCATCGATCGTCTTTGCGCCCGCGGCGATGGCAGCCATCACCGCACCGCGTTCGGCACACAGCGTTGCTCCGTATGCCGCGTTCTCGACATTCACGCCCTGGTAGATATCGCCGCCTGCATAGACTGCAGCTCCGACTCTGAACCCCGAATACGGGGCGTACGCCTTCTCTTGGGCCTCGCGCGCGAATGCGAGCAGCGCCAGATCAGGCTGTGTGAGATTCCGCATTATGCCCCTCCTTCATGGTTGCCGAGTGACGCCGACTCAACGACCAGTTGTCGAATACGGGTTCCTTGGACATCCTCAACAATGAACCTCAAGCCTTCAATCTCAAACACATCCCCTTCGACCGGAATCCTGCCGGCTGCCTCGATGACCACACCGCCTACCGTGTCGGCCTCCGACTCGATCGCGGTGTCGAATCGCTCGTTGAGATCGTCGACGGGCAAGCGCGCGTCTACCAAGAAGCGATCACCACCCAGCTCCGTGACCAGCAAGGTTTCGAGATCGTACTC
The DNA here is from genome assembly GCA_963790405.1 of uncultured Actinomycetota bacterium. Lineage (GTDB taxonomy): Bacteria > Actinomycetota > Coriobacteriia > Anaerosomatales > JAGXFU01 > JBGSMX01. Next base: position 562,491 of record CAWBOJ010000006.1, on the reverse strand, counting down.
GTCGAAGATCTCACCCACGATCTCCTCGAGCAGATCCTCTATCGTGACCAGACCGGCAGTCCCACCATACTCGTCTGCGACGATCGCGATGTGCGTGCGTGCCCGCATCTCGATGAGGAGTTCTTGTACCGGCTTGGTCTCAGGTACGAAGTACGGCCTGCGCGCGATCTTCACGGGGCTCACATCGCGGTCGCGTCCGAGCGCCGCAAGCAGATCCTTCGCGTACAGCACGCCGACTATGTCATCGAGGGTATCGCGGTACACCGGCAAGCGAGAGTATCCGGCCCCTTCTATGAGCGCAATCGCTTCTTGCGCGGTCGCAGTGTCCTCGACGCATGTCATGTCGGTACGAGGCACCATGACTTCGCGCACGACCTTCTCGGCGAAATCCGAGACCGCTTCGAGCCATGCTTCCTCGGCAACCTCTCGAACCGACTCTTCATCGTCTGGTGTCGAGAGACGGTACTCGTCCTCGCTCATCCACGGGCTCCGGACAGCGCTCTCACCTACCACCAGCCGAATCAACCAGATCCAGACCCATGAGAGCAGCTTGGCCGGTCCGTACAGCACCCGCGTGAGCCTCAGAGCAACGGGAGCGAAAGCCAGCGCAACCCCTTCCGCGTTCTGAACTGCAATCGCTTTCGGAAGAGCTTGGCTGAACGTGAAGACCACTACCAGTCCGACACCTGCTCCGATCAGAGCCGATGAGACTGACCCGAAGCGAGTGAGGACGAAAAACGCCCAGCCGATCGAGGCCGCCGCTGTCACATAGGCAAGGCCGGAGGCGAAAGCGGCAGCTCCACGGAACCTGTGCGGCGCATCCATCAGGCGGTCCAAAGCGACCGATCCCGCACGCTCCGCCTCCATCAGGCGCAGGATCCGACCTGAAGACACCAGTGCTGAGGCCGTGACGCTGGCCGACAACACCGCCGCTAGGACGATAGCGACAACGACGATGACTGTGACTATGAGCAGTTCGAACATCTGCGACTCCGGCACCTGTGGGTTCTACGCCAAGAATACCTGAAAGATCAGCGTGCTGATGACTAGACCCACTGCAGCTCCGAGAAGCACCTGCGGGATAGTGTGTGTCTCGCTCTCGACCCTGCTCTGAGCCACCAATGCTGCGATAAACAAGCTCAATACCAGTGCCGATGCACTCTCCGTGGCATACCCGATGGCCATCGCCGCAGCTGTGGCCACCGCAGTGTGCCCCGAAGGCCAACCTCCATGAAGCCACGTGCCTTCACGCCCCAAGGCCTTCAGGCTCAGAACTGCCAGTACTGTGAGCGCCAGCGCAACGACCGTGAGATGAACCGGCGTCTGGTGGATGACACGGAAGCCGCGATCGGCAAGACGCGTGAGACGTTCGAAGAACACCACGTAGCCGACACCGACCGCTCCTACCGAGGCGATCAGCACTGCCCCGGCGGCCACATCCTTGGCGATCTTCGCCATCGGATCGAAACGATCGATCGCGATATCGACGGTAGCCTCTAGCGCCGTGTTGACGAGTTCGGCCGTCAGCACAAGCGAGATCGCGAAAATCAGGGCAATCATCTCGAGGCGACTGACTCCCAACACGATACCGCTGCTGAGGACGATCGTGGCAGCCAGTGCATGCAGACGCATGTTCCGCTGCGTCCGCAGTGTGTAGACGATGCCTTCGATCGCGTAGTTGAAGCTCCACAGGAGCGACCTGCTTCGCACGGTCGTCCCCCGCCTCTCTAGAGCAGGTCCGCGTATGCCTCGAGCAGCACACGCTCGCGTTCTTGCATGGCGGCTGCGTCGTCATCTGAATCGTGGGAATAGCCGAGCAGGTGCAGCACTCCGTGCACGAGCAGCAAATTGAGCTCCTCCTCGACTGTATGCCCCAACTCCTGTGCCTGTTCCTCGGCGACCTCAGGCGCGATCACCACATCGCCCAACGCAATAGGCTCGTCGCTGTCAACCGGACACGGATCATCGCATCCGAACGACAGGACATCCGTGGGACCTTCGGTGCCGCGGTAGCGCACGTTGAGTTCGGTCATCTCTTCGAGATCGACGATGGCCAGCGACAGCTCGGCAGCTTCCGGGACGTCCTCGCGATCCAGAACGAATCCCGCCAGACGCTCGAACGCGCCTAGATCGAGCGTCTCAGGATCGCGATGACTCGTGATTTGAATGTGCATGCTCGGTCCTCCTCGGCTGAGATTCCGGATATTCAACACGGGGATGGTACATGCTCGCGAGCAGCTTCGAGTAGACCTTGACCGACTTCTCGATGTCGGAAAGCGTTAGGTCGGCGTCATCGAGTTGGTCATCGGACATCTTGCTGTCGATAACCTTGCGGACTGTTGCCTCGATGCGTGTGGGAGTGGGCTTCTTGATCGACCGCACCGCAGCCTCGGTGCTGTCGGCCAACATGACAAGCGCAGCCTCTCGGGTATTGGGCCGCTGCCCGTCATAGCGGAAGTCGTCTTCGTAGACGGGTCCGTCACCTTCCGTCGCTTTGTTGTAGAAGTACGTCACGAGCGACGTTCCGTGGTGCTGTCTGATGATGTCCACGATCTCGCGCGGCAGCTTGTACTTCTCGGCAAGCTCAATACCCTCGCGGACGTGCGCGGTGATGATCAGCGCCGAAAGCGTCGGCGCCGTCGTGTCGTGCGGGTTCGCGGCGCCAGCCTGGTTCTCCACGAAGAAGCCTGGGCGCCGTGTCTTGCCGATGTCGTGATAGTACGACCCGACGCGTGCGAGCAGCGGGTTGGCACCGATGGCCTCGGCGGCGGCCTCGGCGAGATTCGCCGTCATGATCGAGTGGCTGTACGTTCCCGGTGCTTTGACCATAAGATCGCGAAGCAACGGGTGGGCGGGATTCGACAGCTCGAGCAAGCGTACGTCAGTCGTCACACCGAAGACGTGTTCGAATATCGGCAACAGTCCATAGCCGAGGATCGCTGCCAGCAAACCGCCAACGGCACCGGCACCCGCCGCGTACGCTGCCTCATTGAACGGGATGCCGGCTGCATACGTCGCAGTGAAACCGACCAGCGACCCAGTAGCTACCAGAAACACTCCCACGTAGAAGAGCAGTCGACGCTCTGTCATGAACGAGATAGCCACGACAGACAGCAACGCCCAAACGAGCATGGCCACAACCGCCGACCCGCCCGAGAAGCCGAGAAGCACGGCCGCAAGCGCCGTCATGATCGCAACGAGCATGCCTTCTCGGGCGCTGATCAGTAGCGTAGCGAGCATCGCGGCGAGTGGGACCGGCAGGAAGTACAGCGAGAGCTCGGGTGCCAACCACAAGACGCCGCGGGTTATCCAAACCATGCCCACGAAAAGCGCCGCGATTATCAGCAGATCGCGCAGGCTGTCCCAGACATCCGGATCGTAGCGCCACATGTACGCGCCACCCGCTGCAACCACCATCGACGCAAGACCGATTAGCGCGAAGAACGACAGCAGCGATCCGCCCTGATCGAGCAGACCCAGCCGTTTGATGACCTCAAGGTGCTCGGCCGTCACGATCTCGCCACGCTGGACGATGTTCTCGCCAGCTTGCTTGACGATCACGATCGGATCGACAGCCCCTGCGGCTGCGTTGCGGGCACCCTCCGTCGCGGCCGGGTCCAGAACCAGCGTCGGCCTCATTGCCGTCTCGACCACACCCGCGACCATGTCCCGCGTCTCGCCCGGATACGACAAGCTCGATGCGCTCTCACGCATGCGCTCAATCGCATCGGGCAGCTCCTCGGCAGTAAAGCGGCTCGTTAGAATCGTGGTTGCCAGCTGCTCGGCCGACCGGCGCACCTGCCGAAGCGTCGCATCGTCAAGCGAGGCAGCGTGGCGAACCTGCTCTTCTTCAATGTCAGGAAACTCCTCCGTCACCGTGGCAACGACTTTCGTGGTGTCATCGGAGTGCTCGACCTTGCCAGCAAGGACGGCGTCGAACAATGCGGTGACGTCTCCGCGTGCCTCGGTCAACGCTTCGGCGTCAAAGACATACACCGGAGCGATGGCGTTCGCTGCTTCGTCCCGCGCGCGCTGAGTAGCTTCCTCGTCCTCAAACTGGACCGTGCGATTCGCCCTGAACGTACGCGACGCTGGCGCGCCTTCGGTCAGGCCCACCGGGGGCGTCTGCACGACGAGCGGGACCGCCGTGATTATGATCACCAGTAAGAACAACGCAAGACGCTGTCCGAGTGGATTCGCCAGCGGACCTCGCTTCGGTCCCAAACGCTTCAGTCTGTCGATGAGGCTAGCCATCGTCGCGCTCGGCGCGCGCCTCCTCGAAAGCCGAGTAGGCAGTGACTATGCGCTGTACCAGCTTGTGACGCACGACATCGCGCGATCCGAGCTCAACGAATTCGACGTCCTTCACACCTTCGAGGATCTCGCGAACCTGCTTGAGGCCGGACGCACCCTTCGGGAGATCGACTTGGGTCACATCGCCCGTAATCACAACCTTGCTGCCGAAGCCGAGGCGCGTGAGGAACATCTTCATCTGCTGGGGACTCGTGTTCTGCGCCTCATCCAAGATGATGAAGCTGTCGTTCAAGGTACGACCGCGCATGAACGCCAAGGGGGCGACCTCAATCACGCCCCGATCCATGAGCTGTTGCGACTTCTCGATGTCCATCATGTCGAACAGGGCGTCATACAACGGCCGAAGATACGGATCGACCTTCTCGAACAGCGTTCCCGGCAGGTAGCCGAGCGACTCGCCCGCCTCGACGGCAGGCCGCGTAAGGATCATGCGCCCGATCTCGCGCTGCTTGAGCGCCTCGACAGCCATCGCCATCGCGAGATAGGTCTTTCCTGTACCGGCAGGCCCTATGCCGAAGGTGACCGTGTTCTTGCGAATCGCATCGACATACCGCTTCTGACCTGCGGTCTTCGGCCTGATTGCCTTGCCTTTGTGAGTAAGAATGACATCCGAGTGAAGCGCTGAGGGCGTGCACTCCCCCGACCTCAACATCTCGATCGATCGTTCGAGATTGTCTCGGGTCAGCTGCTCGCCTTTCTCGACAAGCGAGATCATCTCGGAGAACAACGTCGAAACCGCCTGGCTTTCGCCCGGCTGGCCGAGGATTGTGATTTGATTGCCCCTGACAGAGATGGTGGACTCGAACTGGTCCTCTATGAGCTTGAGCAGATCATCTTCCTGCCCAAGCAAGTCGATCATGTTCAGTTCGGGCGGCACCACAAGACGGATCTGGGTCGGTTCCACCAAACGAACGCGTTCCTTTCATCGGGCCGACCTCGGTCGGCATTTGGACGGTACTCCTCCCTCGGGCGGAGCTGCGTCCTACCGGTAGGATTCTATCACGCACACACCTTCGAAAGCGCCTTCACGCCAGCTCAGCGCACACTCGATCGTCAGTTCTGCTGCGAAGCCGCACCTGCACTATCTGTCCGAGTTCGAGGCCATCGGCGTCGACGTGTACTTTCAGATACTGCCCCGTCGTACCAGTAGCCTCACCGCCAACGACGCGTTCCACGAGCAGGTCAGATGTCGAGCCCAATGATCGTTCGATGAACCCGTGTCTCAGAGTCTCGCCCGCTCCGCGTAGTGCAGCGGCCCGCTTCTCGGCAACGCGGGCATCCACCTGATCCGCCATCCCTGCAGCGCGTGTGCCTGCGCGCTTCGAATAGCGAAACACGTGCAGCTTCGCGAACCCTATGCGCTCGCACGCATCGATGGTCGCTTGCGCATCGGCGTCGGTCTCACCTGGAAAGCCCACGATGACGTCGGTCGTAACCGCAAGGTCGGGCAGAGCTGCTCGAGCTGCATCGATCACGTCTTCGAACTGCCCCACCGTGTAGCCTCGACCCATGGCATCCAGCACGCTGTCGGAGCCTGATTGCAGGGGCACGTGAAGGTGAGCGCACACCGACTCGTATCTGGACAGCTCATCGAGCAAGCGCCCGTTCAGGTCGAGCGGCTCGACACTGGAGAGGCGAAGACGCGCCACACCTGTGTCAGCGACTGCCGCAATCACGTCCGCAAGCCCCGCGCCCGAGTCCTCATACCGACCTGCATTGATACCCGTGAGCACGATCTCGGGAACACCTGCCGCAACCAGCTCTTGAGCCGTCGACACAATCTGGTCCAACGGCACGGAGCGAGGGACACCCCGAGCATACGGGATGATGCAGTAGGCGCAGTACGCGTCGCAACCATCCTCGATCTTGAGCATGCGACGTGTATGAAATGTCTCTTCGAGTGCACGAGTGGCCGTCGTGACCTCGGTGCCAAGCAGCTCGGATACCCGCGCCGCGACACGGGTCTTGTCGACCTCGACGATGATCCGCTCCCCTAATGCACGCATGCGCTCTGTGGAGACAGTCGCCGCACATCCGGTGACGATGACGACGGGTGCTCCCGGAAGGCCTGCGGCATGTCGGGCAGCCTTGCGTGCTTTGTGCTCGGCCTCGCCGGTGACCGCGCAGGTGTTGATGATGACGACGGCCGCGTCTTTCTCGGCCGTGACACAAACGCCCGCGCCCAGAAGCTCGGATGCGATTTGCTCGGATTCGACGCGATTGACCTTGCACCCCAGGGTGCGGATCGCGACGTTGAGGCGGCGAGCGGTCGGAGACCGGACCGGACCGGCCCAGGTGGAGGAGCTGGTGAGCGGCTCAGCCACGAGACCGGCCTCCGAGCCCGCCTAATTCGTAAACGCACAGCGCGACAGAAAGGATACCCGCCGTTTCAGTGCGGAGGATCGTGTCTCCCAGTGTGACCGTGACCGCACCCGCTCCTTCGAAGGCCGCGATCTCCGTCTGTGTGAGACCCCCTTCGGGTCCCACGACAACCGCGACAACACTGTCAGCGGACGCGCCTGCCTCGCGAAGAGCCTCACCGACGCCGGGAGCGTTGTCAGCTTCCTCCCAGGGGACGAGAACGATGTCGAACGTCTCCAACCGGCCGATGAGTCCTTCCGAACCCGCCGGATCCGCAACTTGGGGCACGAACGAGCGGCCTGACTGCTTCGCAGCCGACTCGGCGACTCGCCGCCATCGCTCGCCCTTGTGCGTCGCACGCTCTGCGTCGTAGCGAGCCAGCGAACGCTCGAAACCCACGGGCCACACTGCTTCGACGCCGACCTCCACCGACTTCTCGATGACCGATTCGATCTTCGAGCCCTTCGTCAGGCCTTGGATGAGCGTCACGTGAGGTTCGCGGACCTGAGGCACCTTGCCCACGACTACTCCCTGGACGCCCTCATCGGCCACGTTCGTAAGCGCAATCTCGAAGACCGCGCCCATGTCCGGCGCGGCGAGCGCAATGTGCTCTCCAACCCGAAGCCGGAGCACATGCACGGCATGATGGATATCAGCTGCCGAAAGGGGTAGTTCGAAGGCCTCCTCGGTCGCCGGAACGGCGCCGCGGACGAAGAAGCGGTGTAGTGACATCGTGACCTCCGCGAGCCGATCAGCCAGTGAGCCAGTCCTTGAGCTTCTGCAGCGGGCTGCGGTGCTCCGCGTCGCCGAACGAATCGCCGAGCGAATCACCGAGTTCCTCGAGCAGCTCGCGTTGACGCTTGTCGAGCTTGCGGGGCACCTCTACGGCCAGATGGACAATCAAGTCACCGCGTCCCGACCCACGCAGCTTCGGCATTCCTTTGCCGCGCACGCGCACCTTATCGCCATGTTGACTACCCGCCGGGATACTGACCTCGTTGTCTTCACCGATGCCGCACACGCTGAGTTCTGCGCCAAGCGCCGCCTGCGCGATCGAAACGCTCGCTCTGCAATGAAGATCGTTTCCCTCACGATGCAGATACTCGTGAGCGTCTACGCGGATCGAGACAAGAAGATCGCCGGAAGCCGCCCCGCGTACGCCCGCCTCACCCTTGCCCTTGATTCCGATCTGCATGCCGTCGTCTATTCCGGCCGGAACCTCCACGCTCACGCGTTCGCGATCCGGCACGCGGCCCTGCCCCTGGCAGTCCGGACACGGATCCGAGATGACCGAGCCACTTCCGCCGCACCGATCACACGTCGTGAGCGTCTCCATCGTGCCGAGGAACGTCTTGCGATAGACGCGCTTCTGACCTGCGCCGTTGCACTCGGGGCACGTGGTCGGCCCACTCGTACCGACCGAACCGGTCGCCGAGCACTCCTCGCACGGAACGAGCCGATTGAGCATGACTTCCTTGACCACCCCCGAAGCAGCCTCTTCGAGCGTGATTCTCAGGCTCGCAGCGATATCGCGCCCCTCATTGCGCATGCGCTGCTGGGCTCCACCGCCTCGGCCGAAGAAGACGCTGAACAGGTCGTCCATCCCCATACCTGCGAAGATGTCGCCGAAGTCCGCGCCAACTCCCCCGTACCCGCCGCCCGTTGCACGCGGGTCGGCCGTACCGTAACGATCGAACATCTCGCGCTTCTGGGGATCCGAGAGCACGTCGTACGCCTCGTTGACGAGCTTGAACTCCTCTTCGGCGTTCTCGTGCCCGTTGATGTCGGGATGCGTCTCACGCGCCTTGCGGCGAAACGCCTTCTTGATGTCGGCCTCCGTCGCATCTTTCGCGACGCCGAGAATTTCGTAGTAGTCCTTCGTACCTGCTGACACGTGATCCTCCATACGCGACGTCCAGCCGCGTCGATAGTGGCGCCTACTTCAGTGCTTCGTTCAGACTGTCGGCAACGTAGCGCACAGCAGCAATCGTACGCTGATAGTCCATACGCGTGGGACCGATGACGCCGATGATACCGTCCGCATCGCGCGAGCCATAGTTCGTCGCGACGAGGCTCATCTCTCCAAGCTCACTGCGCGTGTTCTCGCTGCCAATGCGCACGGTAACGCCGCTCGCTCGCATGACTTCCGACAGCGTATCGAGCATGGCCAGCCCATCTTCCAGAAGCCCGAGGACCGGTCGCAGTCGCGTCGAATCAGCGAACTCGGGCAACTCGAGCAACTCGGGGACGCCCCCGTGGTGGAGCCGGTCACGATCCGCCTCCTCCAGGCACTCGATGATCTGACTCATCACGGTGGCAACGACGCTGTCGCCAGATGCTGAACTCTCGAGAGCCTCGTACAAAGGACGCACGTCCGCAGCGTGTTTGCCTGCAAGCGAGGCGTTCACCGCACGCTCGACTTCCGCGACACGTTCCGGCGAGGTGTCGTCGGCCAGCTCGATATGACGATTCACAACCTGCCCGGTTGCGGTGATGAGCACGACAAGAGCGCGGCGAAGCCCCATCGACAGCAGGTCTATCCGCCGGATGCGTGAGAGCGAGATCGTCGGCGCCAGCACTACTGCCACGTAGTGCGTGAGATGCGTGAGCACCGTGGATGTCTGATGCATCAGGCCGTCAACCTCATCGGCGATCTCGAGGTACCTGCGCTGCATCTGCTCGGCATCGATGGTAGGCAGTGGCTCGCCCGATTCAAGCAGCCCATCGACGAACGAGCGGTATCCGGCATCGGTAGGAATACGACCGCTGCTCACGTGAGGCTGATAGACGTAGCCGCTCTCCTCGAGCGCGCCGAGCTCGTTGCGCACTGTCGCCGAGCTACAGTCCAGGCCAAACTTCTCCACGATGCTCTTCGAGCCAACCGGCTGGCCGGACTCGATGTATTCCTCGACAAGTGCCTTTAAGACGAGCTTCCTGCGGTCGTTGAGCATCGTGAATCACCTCCATCCAGGGGTCATGCGTTCCATGCAATGTCCTTCGACGCACATGCCTTGTCTTCTGCAACACAGAGTTGGCACTCGATTATAGCGAGTGCCAGGAGCTACCGGAAACGTCTCCCGCGTACCCCGCCCACACGCGTGAATAGACTTCGTTGCCGAGAAGCCATCCTCGGCGCGTCGTCTTCCATCGCATGGAGGGCACAACGCCATCGTCGATCACTGGCTTGCCCGAGGCGGTCACGCGCTCCACAAGCCCCTCACGTTCCAGTTCGTACAGGGCCTCGTCGACGCCCGCCTCGACAACGGCACCGTGTGTCACTCCCCGAACCAGCCGCAACCCAAGCATCACGTCTTCGCGCGCCGTTTCCTCCGGAGTCAAGATGTCGAGTTCGTCGGGATCGAGCGTAAGCCAATCGGCAATGTCACGTGGAGCCGCATAGCGTACGCGCCCGATCTGCTCGATCTCGCCGCCTTCAATCATCCCCACGGCTCGCGCAGTCGCGGGATCGAGCATCCCGTGTGCGGCAGGACCGATCGCGAGATACGAACGCCCCGTCCAGTACGCCGTGTTGTGCCGAGACTCATGACCGGGCCGCGCGTAGTTCGAGACCTCGTAGCGAGGCAGCCCCGCAGCTCCCAAAAGCTCCTCGGCAATCATCATCTGCTCGGCAGCAAGATCGGGGTCTGGCTCTTCAACCAGGCCTGAGTCGACCGCCACTGCAAGTGGTGTTCCCTCTTCGAGCGTCAGCGGATAGACCGAGATGTGACTCGCGCCACTGCGCAACGCGCGCTCGAGCGACTCGACCCATGAGGCCCGCGACTGGCCTGGGATGCCGCACATGAGGTCGAGCGCGAGATCCAGCCTTGCGTCGCGGATCGCCTTCATCGCGTTGTGTGACTCCTCCACCGTATGCACGCGACCAAGAAGTGACAGCTCCTTGGGCACGAACGACTGCACGCCCAAGCTCACGCGCGTGACGCCTGCGGCGCCGAAGAGCTCCATCAGGTTGGGCGTCACGGAATCGGGATTCGCCTCGACCGTGATCTCGGCGCCGGCGCGCATCGGAAGCGCGTCGAACACAGCACGAACGATCTGCACCGCCCGGCCCACGATCACAGTCGGAGTTCCGCCGCCCAGATACACGGTCTCGATCACGCCGGGCAGGCCCGCATTCGCCCACTGCTTGATCTGCCCCTCGATGCTGCGCACGACCACCGCAATCGTGTCGGGATTGAGATCATCGACCGAGAAGAAGTCGCAGTACGAGCATTTCAGACGACAGAACGGCACGTGAATGTATACGTGAGCCGGCAGATGAGGCGCATCTCCCAGGACTTCGGAGAGATCGTAGCCGGTGTCCCGAGCGTCACTCATCGACTTTGAGGATGGCCATGAACGCATCCTGCGGCACTTCGACGTTGCCAACGGCCTTCATGCGCTTCTTGCCCTTCTTCTGCTTCTCGAGCAGCTTGCGCTTGCGCGTGATGTCTCCACCGTAGCACTTGGCCAAGACGTCTTTGCGCTTGGCCTTCACGGTCTCGCGAGCAAGTATGCGGCTGCCCACTGCCGCCTGGATCGGCACGTCGAACATCTGCCGAGGAATGATTTCTCGCAGCTTCTCGGTCAGTGCGCGACCGCGGAAGAACGCCTTGTCCTTGTGTACGATGAACGACAGCGCGTCGACGACGTTTCCGGCTAGCAGCACATCGAGCTTGACCAGCTCGGATTCCCGGTAGCCGATGTACTCGTAGTCGAGTGACGCGTACCCCCGCGTACGGCTCTTGAGCTGGTCGAAGTAGTCCATGATGAGCTCCGAGAGCGGAATCTCGTAGTGCATCTCGACCGTGGTCTTCGAGAGGTACTGCATGTCCTTGAACGTGCCTCTGCGGCCTTCCGAAAGCTCCATCACCGCACCCACGAAGTCGGGTGGCACGAGCACGGTCGCCTTCAGATAGGGCTCCTCGATGCGCTCGACCACTCCGGCATCCGGCATGTCTTGCGGCGAGTGCAAAGAAACCATCTCGCCGTTGGTCTTGTACGCGTGGTACTCCACGCTCGGCGCCGTCGCGAGCAGATCGAGGTCGAACTCCCGCTCCAGTCGCTCCTTGATGACCTCCATGTGCAAGCAAGCCGAGAAACCCGCACCGGAAGCCGAAACCGAGCGCATGGCTCGATTCGGGCTCGTAGACAAGTGCAGGGTCGTTGAGCAGCAATTTGTCCAGCGCGTCGCGTAGCTCTGGGTACTGGTCACCGTCGATTGGAAAGATGCCGGCAAATACCATCGGCTTGACCTCGCGATAGCCGGGAAGCGGCTCTGTCGCTCCGTGCTTGGCCAGCGTGACCGTATCGCCGACCTTCACAAGCGATGGGTCCTTCAGCCCGGTGACCAGATAGCCGACTTCGCCCACGCCGAGTTCGTCCACCGCCAGGTTCGCGGGTCTGCGAACACCGACTTCCTCCACGTCGATGACCGTGGCACTAGCCATCGTGCGGACCTTCATGCCCTTGGAGATGCAGCCGTCGATCACACGGATGAGAGCGACGACTCCGCGGTAGGCGTCGAAGTACGAGTCGAAGATGAGCGCCTTGAGCGGCGCATCCGGATCACCGGACGGCGGTGGCACGCGTCGTCACGATCGCCTCAAGCGCTTCTTGCACGCCTTCGCCACTCTTCGCTGACGCGAGAACCGCCTCGTCTGCCGGAATCGCGAGCGCTTCTTCGATCTCGTGACGCACACGCTCTGGCTCTGCCGAGGGCAGATCGATCTTGTTGATGACCGGGATGATCTCCAGATGCGCGTTCAGGGCCATGAGCGCGTTTGCGACAGTCTGCGCTTCGACGCCCTGAGCTGCGTCGACGACGAGCAAGCAGCCTTCGCACGCCTGCAAGGAGCGGGAGACCTCGTAGGTGAAATCGACGTGACCCGGCGTGTCGATGAGGTTGAGCTGGTAGGTCTCGCCATCCTCGGCCTCATAGAGGACGCGGACCGCCTGGGCCTTGATGGTGATGCCGCGTTCGCGCTCGATATCCATCGAATCGAGCACCTGCTCGACCATGTCGCGGTCTTCAACGGTATGCGTGAGTTGAAGCACCCGATCGGCCAGTGTGGACTTGCCGTGATCGATGTGCGCGATGATCGAGAAGTTGCGGATGTGAGAGGGGTTCGTCATAGCCGCCTATGTTAACAGGGTTGGGCGAGGGCTGGCGAGGTGGACGGGCGCTCATCCACGAATACGATGTACACTTATACATCACCGTGACGTTCACAAACTCCTTGGGATTCCGGAAGGCGGTGTCGTTATCGTGGCGCGCATGGTACGCAAGCAGATATACCTTGATCCTCGGCAGGACGAGATTCTCAAGGCTGCCGCAGACCGGACCGGAAAGACGGAGTCCGAACTGATCCGCAACGCAATTGATGAATCCTACGACGCCGAGGCCGTTCGACACGGCCGCCAGGCGAGGGTGGAGTCGTGGCGCAAGCACACCGCGCAGTTCGCCGAGTTCATCGCAGCGTCTGGCGGCATCGAGCCGTGGGACCGCGAAGGCTTGCATGACCCACTCCCGAGGCGTCCTAGTGGATCATCGTGACACTTCTGTTCGCAGACACGAACCTATTCGTCTACGCCATCGATCCAGCCGACCCATTCAAGATGCGCAGATCCAGAGACGTGCTTGAGTACCTGCTGGCTACCGCACGCGGCGTGATCTCAGCCCAGGTCGTGAGCGAGTTTGTTGTGGCCACATCGCGCCGCATCTCAACCGCCAAGGAGCGTCATCGCGTCGCCGAGCACGGCCGGATCATCCTCGAGCAATGGCCGGTTGTCCCCCTATCCCCCTCAATGGTGCAATCCACGCTCGACGTATGGGAATCTCACCAGATCTCCTACTGGGACGCGCAGATCTGCGCTGCGGCGCTTGAAGCACGCTGTAGCGCGATCATCACCGAAGACACCCGAGACCCTGTCCACGGTCTACGCTACATCGACCCGTTCGCCGCTGGATTCGACATCCGCGCGATGGGAGACTGAACACGCCCGCCTACTGTGCTCTGGCACCGCCCGACGCCGTGTGCTAGCATTGCAGGGTTCGTCAGCACCCCACTGCGACGGGCACCATCGTTAGCTGAGAGGAACGTACCAAGTGCCGAATATCAAAAGCCAGAAGAAGCGCGTGCTCACCAACGAGAAGGCGCGCCTGCGCAACAAGGCCGTCAAGTCTCGCATCAAGACCGAGACCAAGAAGGTCGACGAGGCCATCACCGCTGGTGACGCAGTCGCGGCCAAAGACGCCGCTCTGTCGGCCTCTCGCCTGATCGACAAGGCAGCCACCAAAGGCGTCATTCACAAGAACACGGCAGCAAATCACAAGTCTTCGATCACCAAGCAAGTCAATCGGATGGAAGGCTAGACGCTTCCAGCCTCGGTATCACCGTGTGCTCAGCCACAAACTGAGACCAACCAGCGTTCGAACACGAGTCGGGCATCCCGGCTCGTTTTCATTCCCGCTTCGCTTTCGGCCGCACCGCGCAGCGCATCGATGAGCTCCTCGGCAGTGAAACGATCCGCCTGACGCATCATGTTGCGCGCCTGCCACGGGATCAGTCCCGCCTCGCGAGCGATCGCATCAGGTGCACGGACACCGTCCGGGCGATCCAGCAGCGCGCGAACGCTCATCAGGTTGCGAACGTGTCGCACCGACATCGCGTGGATGCCGAAGATCGACTCCCCCTCGCCGAGAAGGTCCGCAAGCAGCCGCAGCGCGCTGCGACAGTCCCGTCCGCCCACCGCATCGAGGAAGTCGAAGATCGACGTAGGGCGCCGTGGTCGACATGACCTGCTCGATGTCGTGGCGCGAAAGCGTGGTCTCCTCGCCGGTGAAAGCGATGACTTTGTCGATCTCAACCGACAGCTTCTGCAGATCGAGCCCGACCGCCCGCACGAGCACCTCGGCAGCCTCGAGCCCGACCTTGCGCCCGCGCTCGGCGAACATCCCTACGACCGTCTTGGGGTAGTCGCGCTTCGCGGGCGCTTTGTACTCGGCAACTCCCTTGAGTTTGTCGATCGCTTTGTAGATCCGCAGATTCTTGGCCATCTTCGTAGCGACGAGAACGAGGATCGTGTCGGGGTTCGGATCTGCCGAGTAGTCCGCAAGCTCGCCCAGACCGTCCGCCGGCATCTTGTCGGCGTTGCGCACGATGACCAGTCGCCGCTCCGACATGAACGGCAGCGTGTTCGCGGCCGCTATGATCTGCGACGCCTCGGTGTTCTCTCCGTCGAACATGTCGAGGTTGAAGTCCAGGTCAGCGTCCGTAGCATCGACAAGGCGCTTCTTCAGACGGTTCACGCCTTGGTCGAGCAGCAGTTGCTCGGGACCGAAAATGAGATACACCGGTTTGAGGTCTGAGAGATCTGCCATGTCGGTTCTTTGCGGTCCAATCGATGCCGAGGGCCGGTCCACACTCTCGCATGATAGTCGAAAGACGGACCGACCCCGGGCCGGTTTCAGTGCTCTTGTGTTACCGGCTACCTGTAAACGCTCCAATCGAGGCTCGAGATGTCGAAGTCCGGTGCCACATCGCCGGCTGGAGTCGCCAGCACAACCACGTGTGACGTGGCGTAGACACCGACCTCGCTCACCCCGATATCGCACGCGTTCAGCGAGGTCGTGAACGGGGCTTTCGCAAGCGTGCCCCGCGACACGATCTTCTCCTGATCGAAGTCACGAAACGCGTTCCCGAGTTTCAGGTATGCCTGATCCATCACGGTGTCGTTGATTGCCATGGGCCCGCCGAGAACCTCAAGCCACGAAATATCCGCGCGAGCCGAGTACAGGTGATTGCCTGTTACCCGGCTCAGGCTCTCCGGCTTCGTCAGCAGTAGCACGCCGCGCCACCGTCCGATCGCAGCACCGCCGGCCAGGGCATCCGGAAAGTCCTTGCCCGTAGCCAGCCCATAGATGTCGCGATACGGCACCAATGCATCTGCCAGCTGAGACGCAGTGTCGTAACGATCCGCGCCTGCGAAGCGAGTGAAGCGGTAGTCGTCGGACCACGACCAGTCCTCGAGATCGCCGAGGACCTCGTCCTGAATCGCATTCTCTCCTCCGACGACAATCACGAAGCTGCCGGTCTCCTTGCTGATTTCCTTCCAGGCCGGACCCACCGACAAGACCTGCGGTTTCGTCAGTAGAATCGGCATTCCATACTGATAGGCGATTGGACCAGCAGCGAGTGCGTCGGCGAAGTCATCGCCGCGACACAAGAAGGGAAACATCCCGCTGATCGCGCAGACTTTCCGTGCCACGAGCGACGACGTATGGTAGCGACTCGCACCGGCAATACGCTCGATTTCCTTGAATCCTGCAGAGCGAAGCTGGGTCTCGATGTTCGCCGAGACTACGGTCTCTCCCCCAACGATGAAGACCTTGGCCACGCCCAGATCCTTCAACAGGTCCGTCAGACCCGGGGGAAGTGAGTCCTTCTTCGTCAGCAGCAGTGGAGCGTCGTAGACGCCAGCAAGAGGCGTCGCACACAGCGCATCGGGGAAGTCCTCGCCGCTCACGAGGACAGCAGTCTCTGCAGATATGAACGTCGATCTCACAACTTCCATTGCAGTGCGATACCGGTTCGATCCCGCCAGACGCTCCACACGCGCGTCGATAATGGACTGGAAGGGATACAACTCGGCGTCAACGGGATTGGTGTAGTCCGCTGGAACGGCATACGCAATTGGAACCGGCAGTGTGCTTTGAGGCCAGGTCAGATCGCGATAGGTGTTTCCGACGTCGCTGAAGGAAACCACGTAGTCCGCGCTCGCGAGTCCTTCGATGCTGTAGGTGCCAGTTGCATCCGTCGTGGCAGTCCATGACGCATACCCACTCGGGTAGACTCCGTCATCACTCCATGCATCCGCCGCCGGGTAGGCAGTCACCTCAACCCCCGCGAGTGGATCGGCGGTCTCGCCGTCAATCACGGTGCCGCTGATGGTCATCGCACCAGCGGCCGCAGGCGCCAACATGCACGCCGTTGCGAAGGTGCACATCGTCACACGAAGAAAGCATCTGAATCCCATCGGACCTCCCCTTCCGTGCCATGCCCCTCGAAGCTGCATGTCTTCCGGTTGCGACCTTTGGCCGTCGACACGCTGCTCGCAATTCTAGCGACCGGCAGATCTAACCTCGAAACCCCCGCCCGCTACTTCCACGAACACGTCGCCTGATTCATCTGTACGCAATACTACACATCCGGCAGCCTGGAGTATGCGAAGGGTATCGGGATTCGGATGCCCGAAGTCATTGCCCGTTCCAACGCTGATGATCGCGATACGCGGACGCATCACCGCAAGCGTGTCCTCGTCGATCCCCTGCTCACTGCCGTGGTGCGGCACCTTCAGGACATCGACACGCGGCAGCCGGTCTTCCCGAGCGAGTCGCTCGTACACGCCGTTTTCCGCATCGCCCGTCAACAATGCCGAGAACTCACCCTTGGTCACATCAAGCACGATGCTGCCGTCGTTGGTGTCGTCCACCCGCGTGTCCGCATCAGGCCACAACACCTCAAGGCCGAAACTCCCGACGTTGAAAGCATCGCCCGTCTTCAGCCCCGCGATTGCTTCCGCAGCTGGCGCATGGCCCGTGAGAGCGGCGGCCGTCTCGGCAAGCGGCGCGAATTCGTCGAGGCTGGCTTCGGGTGCGAACACGCCATCGACCGAGCACGTTCCCCGCAACCCGGCCAGCCCACCCGTATGATCCTCGTGTGCGTGGGTCAGAACCACTGCATCGAGATGCCGTACGCCAAGCCGACCAAGCGCCGCGCGCAGCACCTCGGGATCTTCGCCGGTGTCGACGAGCAGGCAGGCCGACCCATCCTGTACCAGAATCGCATCCCCTTGGCCGACATCAATGACCACGATTCTCGCTCCGGCCGACGAGGGCAGCGCGATCACCGGCAGTAGCGCCACGCACGTCGCAAGTGCGAACCCGCCGCGGAGCAGCCCTCGCCGCGCCGGCCGTGGCCAGCGCACCCAGGCGAACGCCATCCCTGCGATCGCAGCCAGGGCAAGCGCCGGACCGCTCGCCGCCGTTGAGACGACCGCCCCTGGAGTTGCCGCCACGCGATGCGCAAGCGCCGCGCATATTCCGAGAACGCCTCCAGCCAGGCGCAAGATCATCTCACCGAGCCGGGCAACGAGCGCACCACAGATTGCGCCCACACAGCCCAGCCACAACGCCAGTGTCACGAGCGGTATGCACATGATGTTCGCAAGCGGTCCCAACGTCGCAAGCGTGCCGAAGGTCGTAGCAACGATCGGCGTTGTCGCAGTGTGTGCGACCAGCGCCACTGCCGGTGCAGATGCCACCTTCCGCGCACGCCAGGGCAGTACTGCGGCGATCCACTCCTCGGCAAGGGGCGAAAACACCACGAGAGCAGCGACCGCGCTTGCCGAAAGCGCAAGACCTACCGAAAACGCAAGCTCGGGGGCGTACAGAAGCATGCCCAGTACCGTCGCGGACAACGCACCTAGTGCGTCGTGGCGTCGACCGACAAGAGTCGCAGCGCACGTCGCCACGACCATCATCGACGCACGAACCGTCGACGCGTGTGCGCCCGTGAACAGCGTGAACAGTAGCGCCGCACCCACGATTGCGGCCCAGCGGCCTTTGCGCCCTGCGCCACACGCGCTTGCGGCAGCACCTGTCGCCCATGCGACAACGGCGAGGTGCGTGCCCGACACAGCCAACACGTGCGACAGTCCCGCCGCCCGGAAGTCGGCTTCGACCTGGGTTCCCGCCACGCGCCCGCGATAGCCCGCGAGCATCGCTGCAAGCAGGGCTCCGCCGTCACCAGGCACACGTTCCAAGCGGCCGAGCAACTCTCTTCGCGTGGAGGCAAGCCACCCCGACGGCCCTGACGCGTGGCCGACAACTTCAGCCGACCACGCCTGCACCGCACCGGAGACTTGTCGTTGCCGGTCGTTTCGCGCGTAGTCGCCCGCGGTGGGCTTGAACCTCCCGCCAACCTGGATGACATCGCCACACAGCGGCTCACACTCGGCATCACGTGGCAACATCACGGTGACGGTAGCGCCACGACCCGGGCCTTCGAGCACCTTGCCCTCGACCAGCGAGCTGAAGTCCGTCGCGCGCGCATCTGCGGTGACGGCCATCTTCCACTCTCCGGCAGGTCGTGTCGCCAGAACCTCGATCCGCGCCTCGTACGAGCCCCAGGCCGCCACGCCAACGCCGATTCCGCAGACCAGGGCCAGCCCAAGCATGACGGCTGTCAAGCGAACCCCGCTGCTGGCCTGGGCACCTGAACTGCAACGTGCTACACCGCTCGCTACGCTCGACACCGCAAGTGCGACTGCAGATGCAATGCCCACCGCCACGATCCGACGCGACAGCCAGTCCCCACCCCCCTCGCTCCAGGCCATCCACTCGCCGATGCGCAACCCGACCCACACGACCACCGTCGCCCAGAGCAGCGGCGGAAGCGATGGTCGCACCGCGAAGCGATCATCCTCAGGCTGCCACCCTGTCTTCTCGCTGCTCACTGAGTCGTTATCAGGTCTCGAAGCTCCTCAAGGCGTTTCTCACCGATCCCGGACACGCGCATGAGGTCTTCCGGTGTCGCAAACGGCCCGTTGGCTTCTCGGTCGGCCACGATCTTCTCGGCGGTCGAAGGGCCCACACCCGGCAGCGTGTCGAGCTGCGCGACATCGGCGGTGTTGATGTTCACCACGCCCGAGGAGCCTGATTGCGACTGCACCCGGAGCCGAGGCCCCAAACCCGGCACCGCCTTCGACACCCGGCGATCCGGACCCGGTGGCGAGTTCGTCCTGAGTCGGGATGTAGATCTGCTCGCCATCAGAGAGCACGCGCGCCAGGTTCACCGCATCGAGTGCTGCTTCTACAGATGGCACCGCCCGCCTGCTCGAGCGCATCCGCCACCCGCGCTCCCGGCGTGAGCCGGACGATACCCGGATGCAGTACTGCTCCGGCCACATGTACTACCACCGACGTCTCGCCCGAAGGTTGCGCGGTAGCCGAACCGGAGTCGCCCCCGTTTGCCTGTGGCGCAGCCGCGTCCGCCTCCCCCGACGATGCCGCTGCGGATTCGTACGAGAACTCCGCAGCGTCCCCCGCAGGCTTTCCCCACAGCGCCCACCCGCACGCCGCGACGGCCACCACAGCGATGATGACCACGACGCGTGGTGACACTCGCGACAACCCAGCTCGAGCCGTGAGCTCATCCCAGCTCTCGCGCACCGTGGACATGAACAGCGCCCCCTCCCGAAGAGCGGAGGGGGCGCCGCGAATTCTTCTTGGTGCACTGTGCCCGATCGACACAAGCCGAATCTGAACGAGGTCTTACCCTGCGACGACTACGCTCACGAGCTTGCCGGGGACGACGACGACCTTCTTCACGTCTTTGCCCTCGACGTGCGGACGCGACCTCAGTCAGCGCCGCGGCAATCACGTCTTCCTCAGGCGAATCCACATCGATCTCGATCTTGCCGCGCACCTTGCCATTGACCTGCACGACGATCTGCACGACCTCGGCAGCTGCGGCCGACGCGTCGAAGACCGGCCACTCCTGCGCGATGCACCGAGCCGTCACGCCCCAGCACCTCGCTCCACAGCTCCTCGGCCATGTGCGGCACGTAGGGCGCGAGCAGCAGCGTGAGCGTCTCGGCGACCTGGCCGAGCAGCGGCAGGTCGCGCGAACCCTCAGCCACGGACTTGCGGTAGTCGTACGCCGCGTTCGTAAGCTCCATCATCGCCGCGATCGAGGTGTTGAGCTGGAACCCGCCGATGTCGTCCGTGACCTTGCCGATCACGCGGTGCATCTCGCGGTGCAGTGTCTTGGCGGCCTCGTCACCGGAAGCGGCGACACCGCAACCGCCCGCGACTTCCTCGGCAGATCTCGTCGATGAATCGCCACACGCGGCCGAGCCAGCGGTACATGCCGTCCAGACCCTCGTAGGACCACTCGAGGTCCTTGTCGGGCGGCGCCATGAACAGGATGTAGGCGCGCAGCGCATCGCAGCCGTACTTGGCGATCATGTCCTCGGGCGCGACCACGTTGCCCTTCGACTTGCTCATGACCTCGCCGTCCATCTTCACCATGCCTTGCGTGAGCAGGTTGGTGAACGGCTCGCCGAAGCTCGCAGATGCCCATGTCGCGAAAGACCTTGGTGAAGAAGCGCGAGTACAGCAGGTGCAGGATCGCGTGCTCGATGCCGCCGATGTACTGGTCGACCGGCAGCCAGTAGTCGGCCTTGGCCTTGTCCCAGATCGCCGAATCGTTGCGCGCGTCGGCGTAGCGGATGTAGTACCAGCTCGAGCACGTGAACGTGTCCATCGTGTCGGTCTCGCGCTTGGCAGCGCCGCCGCACTTCGGACACGTGGTCTCGTAGAACTCGGGGTGGTCGGCGAGCGTCTCGCCCTTGGTGATGTCCACATCGCGCGGCAAGCACGATGGGCAGGTCCGCCTCGGGTACCGGCACGAGCCCGCACGTGGGGCAGTGGATCGCCGGGATCGGGTTGCCCCAGTACCGCTGCCGAGAAATGAGCCAGTCGCGCAGTCGGAAGTTGATCGAGAAGTCTCCGGCGCTGCGCTCGCGCAACCACTCGGTCACCGCGTGCATGCCTTCGGAGGCCTTGCCACCGGCCATGCCGGTGAACTCGCCGGACTGCACCATGATGCCGGGGCCGTCGTATGCGACCTCCCACGGCACGTCGTTCATGACGCGCTCGGTCTCGCTCCCGCACCTCGCCGAGAAGCGGGTCGTCCTCGGCCACCACGACCGGCGGGATCGTCGAGTCCGTACTTGCGCGCGAACTCGAAGTCGCGCTGGTCGCCGCAGGGCACGGCCATGACCGCGCCGGTGCCGTAGTCCATGAGCACGTAGTCGCTCACCCAGACCGGGACCTTCTCGCCGTTGACGGGGTTGACCACGTAGCGACCCGTGAACGCGCCGTTCTTCTCGCGCTCGCCCATCGAACGCTCGACCGCGGTCTCGCGGGCCGCACCCGCGACCACGGCGTTCACGCCGGCCTCGTACTCGGTCCCTGCAACGAACTCGCGCACGAGCGGGTGCTCGGGTGCGAGCAGGAAGAACGAGCAGCCGAACAACGTGTCCGGTCGCGTGGTGAACACGGTGATCGTCTCATCGCTCGGCTCGCCGTCGGCGTCGCACAGCGCGAACTTGACCTCGGCACCCTCGCTTCGACCGATCCAGTTTGCCTGCATGGTCTTCACGCGCTCGGGCCAGCCGGGCATCTCGTCGAGCGAGTCGAGCAGCTCCTGAGCGTATTCGGTGATCTTGAAGTACCACTGCTCCAGGTCGCGCTTCTCGACCTGCGAGTGGCAGCGCCAGCAGTCCCCGCCGCCAAGCACCTGCTCGTTGGCGAGCACGGTCTTGCAGCTCGGACACCAGTTCACCGGCGAAGCTTTGCGCTCCACGAGCCCGCGTTCCCAGAACTTCAGGAAGATCCACTGGCCCCAACGGTAGTAGTCCACGTCACTGGAAACGACCTTGCGGTCCCAGTCATAGCTGAAGCCCATCCGCTTGAAGCTCTCGGTCTGCTTCTCGATGTTCGCATACGTCCACGTTGCCGGATGCGTGGCGTTCTTGATGGCGGCGTTCTCGGCAGGCAGGCCGAAAGAGTCCCAACCGATCGGGTGCAACACGTTGAACCCGCGCATCGTCAGATGCCGAGCAACCACGTCGCCAATCGTGTAGTTGCGCACGTGACCCATGTGGATGTCACCGCTCGGATACGGGAACATCTCCAGCAAGTAGTACTTGGGCTTGTCGGGATCCTCAGTGACCGAATACAGACGGCTGTCCGCCCACGCCTGTTGCCACTTGGGTTCTATCGCGTGCGGATCGTACTTCGTAGACACGAGTGATCGGCCTCCATCGGGCGCCGGTAGCATGCTCAAAGCATGATAGCCGAGGATACGCCCCCTGCGAAACAGCGCGACCCTCTAGCCGAGCACGTCCCGGGCCCACACGCGGCCCCAGTAGACCCAGAAGCCAGCTATCGCACCCGATCCAGAAGCCCCTGGGAGCGTCACGAAACGGTCACACGACAGTCACGCAATCACCGGCCGTGAAACCCGTCGCCGCACCGCATCGCAGAACACCAAGATGACCTCTATCCACACCCCCAAGCGCGGAGTACGATACCTTCCATTGGCATTAGTCACACCAGGAGATGTGGCATGACCGATCCACTTGACGGGGAACCGGATCGGACGCCCGAAGGCGCCCCCTCCTATCACGCACTGCGCGCCGATGAAGTATTCGAAGCCCTCCGGACATCACCGGCAGGGCTTAGTTCTGACGAGGCCGCGACACGACTCGAACACTACGGGCTCAACCGGATCGAAGAGGTGCGGGGCACTCCCCTCATCCTCAAGTTCCTCTCGAACTTCTACCACCTGTTCGCGATCATGCTCTGGGTCGGAGGCGGACTCGCCTTCGTCGGCGGCATGCCCGAGCTTGGTTGGGCCGTCTTCGCCGTCATCTTCATCAACGCCATTTTCAGCTTCTGGCAAGAGTTCCGGGCCGAGAAGGCCACCGAGGCACTCAAGCACCTGATCCCGCAGAAAGCCCGCGTGATCCGCGACAACGACGTGTGTGAGGTGCTCGCCCCCGAGATCGTGCCAGGCGACTTGCTTGTGCTCGAGGAAGGCGACAACGTCTCGGCAGACGCACGTCTGGTCGAGGAATTCGACCTGCGGGTCAACCAGGCGACCCTCAATGGCGAGTCCACGCCTGCGCGACGCAATTCTCGACCGTTCGGTGATGCGTTCTCGAATCCGACCGAGCTCCCCAACATGGTCTTCGCCGGCACTGCGGTCGCCTACGGCCGAGGAAAAGCCGTCGTCACCGCCACCGGCATGCACACCGAATTCGGGAACATCGCCTCGCTCACACAGTCAGTGGAAGAGGAGCTCTCCCCGCTTCAGAAGGAGATGGCCAAGGTCACGCAGCTCGTGGCGATCCTCGCCACCGGACTCGGCATCGTCTTCTTCTTGCTGGGTCACTTCCTGGGCGGACTGACGATCATCGAGGGCTTCATGTTCTCGGTGGGCATCATCGTCGCCAACGTCCCCGAAGGCTTGCTTCCGACAGTCACGCTGTCGCTCGCGATGGGCGTGCAGCGAATGGCCAAGAGGCACGCGCTCGTGAAGAAGCTCTCGGCGGTCGAAACGCTCGGTTCGACGACCGTCATCTGCACCGACAAGACCGGCACACTCACTGCCAACGAGATGACCGTGCGCGACCTCTACGTTCCCGGCATGGCGCTCGAGGTGACCGGCACGGGCTACGACCCCACGGGCGAACTCGTCACGACAGAGTCACGACGAAGCCGTGCTCTCTGCCGGGTGCGCACGCGATCTCGTCCGCGTCGGTGCGCTATGCACGGACGCGCGTCTGCTCGCCCCGGACGAAGCACACCCGGTGTGGCACATCGTGGGTGACCCCACCGAGGCCGCCATCTTGGTCGCTGCTCGCAAGCTCGGCGTCGACCGGGAGACGCAGGAGTCCGAGACGCCACGCGTCTACGAGCTCCCCTTCGATGCGACACGCAAGCGGATGTCCACCGTTCATGAAGGCCCGGGCGGGGTACGCTTCGCGGCCACAAAGGGAGCGCCGCGAGAGACTCTCGACCTGTGTACATCGGTGTGTGAGGGGGGCAAGACGCGTCCGATCACCGAAAGCGATCGCGAAGCGGCCATGCACGCCAACGACGAGTTCGCGCGAACGGGACTGCGCGTACTCGCAATCGCGACACGTGACGTCCCAAACACCGACCGCTACGAGAGCGACGAAACGGAACGTGACCTCACGTTCCTCGGCCTGGTAGCCATGATGGACCCGCCGCGTGCCGAGGTTGCGCAAACCGTCAAGCAGTGCGCGGACGCCGGCGTGCGAATCATCATGATCACGGGAGACTACGGACTCACCGCCGAGTCGATCGCCCGCCGCATCGGCATCGTCCATGGAGACAACCCACGCATCATCACGGGTGCGGACCTAGAGACCATGACACCCGAGCAGCTTCACGACTTGCTCGGCGAGGACCTAGAGGTCCTCTTCGCCCGCGTTTCCCCCGAACACAAGATGCGAGTCGCAAGCGCCCTGCGCAGTCTCGGACACATCGTTGCTATGACAGGCGACGGCGTGAATGACGCACCTGCACTCAAAGCGGCGGATATCGGCGTCGCAATGGGAAAGGCCGGCACTGATGTCGCCCGCGAGGCCGCCGACATGGTACTCGCCGACGACAACTTCGCGAGCATCGTGCACGCCGTCGAAGAGGGGCGCGCCGTCTTCGACAACATCCGACGCTTCGTGACCTACATCTTCACGAGCAACGTGCCCGAGATCGTGCCATTCATTCTCTTCGTGATGTTCAAGATCCCGCTGCCGCTCACGGTCCTCCAGATCCTTGCAATCGACCTCGGCACCGACCTGGTACCGGCGTTGGCGCTCGGTATCGAGAAGCCCGAACCCGGCGTCATGCATCGTCCCCCACGCCCGCGCACCGAACGTCTACTCAGCAAGAAGGTGTTGCTGCGCGCGTACTTCTACTTGGGGCCCATACAGACGGCTGCATGCATGAGCGCCTACTTCTGGGCCTACTGGAGCCGAGGCTGGCGTCCCGGCACGCCTCTTCCCGCGTCGGGACACCCCTACATGCTGGCAACGACGATGACCTTTGCGGCTGTCGTGGCCACGCAGATCGGGAATGGCTTCGCACAGAGAACGAACCGGGAGTCAATTTTCAAAGTCGGCTTCTTCAGCAATCGTCTGCTCCTTGTAGGCATCATCTCAGAGGTAGCCCTGCTTGCCCTGATGGTCTACTGGGCGCCGTTGGCAAGCGTCTTCGGCTTCGTGCCCATCGAAGGCCGAGACTGGCTGCTGCTGGCCATATTGAGCCCCACACTTCTCGTCGCCGACGAGATACGCAAGTTCTTCGTACGGCGAATGTACTCGAAGCCCGGCACAGGGAATATACAGACCACGCACGCGCAGGCGCCACGACCCAAGGAGGCAGCGTGAGGATTATCATCGCCGGTTGCGGGAGAGTGGGCGCGCTTCTCGCCACCCACCTGTCCCTCGAAGGACACGATGTTGCGGTGATTGACCACGATCCCGCGACGTTCGATCGACTCGGAGCGGGTTTCGCCGGTACGACCCATGCGGGCAAGGCCTTCGACCATGCCACTCTCATCGACGCCGACACCGAACACGCCGACGCCTTCTGTGCAGTGACGAGCGGCGACAACTCCAACGTCGTTGCCGCCAAGGTCGCCAAGGAGTTCTTCCGTGTTCCCCGCGTCGTTGCACGCATCTACGAGCCTCGAAGGGCCGATATCTATCGGAGGCTCGGCATACCGGCTGTCTCGTCGGTGGCCTGGTCGAAGAACGAGATCCTCTCCATCCTGCTGCACCCGAACGCCACGCGAGATGCGTCGTTCGGGGACGGAGAGGTCAAGTTGCTCTCAATCGAGGTCCCGCCTCGCCTTGACGGTCGCGAGATCAGCTCGATCGAAGTCCCCGGCGAAATCGTCCCTGTCGCCATTGTGCGCTCGGGCCGCTCGCACATACCTACCGCCGGATCATGCGTCCGAGCGGGAGACATCCTGCACGCGGTGGTCACCGAACAGTCCGCCAAGCGTTTCGTCGAGATGTTGGTCCCCTAAGGGGCCACCGGAGAAGAGAGGCGCGAAGATGTTCATTCTCATCGCCGGCGGGGGCAAGCTCGGAGCAAACCTTGCCGAGAACATGCGGTCGGCAGGCCACGAGGTCATCGTTGTTGAGCAAGATGACTGCCGAGTACAGCGACTTCGTGAGACCCGCCCCGACCTGAAGATCGTCCACGGTGACGCATGTGAGCCGGTCATCTTGGAAGCGGCGCACATCAGCCGAGCCGATGCGGTAGCGGCGGTGACGGGAGACGACGAGGACAATCTCGTGGTCTGCCTGCTGGCGCGAACGGAATACCATATTCCCACTACAGCAGCGCGAATCAACGACCCCAGAAACGAATGGCTGTTCGACAAGCGCTTCGGCGTCGACCACACCGTTTCGTCGACCACAATGATGACCGACGTCCTGAAAAGTGAGGTCGGCAGCTGACTTTGCTCCTTGTCAGCTACGTGCCTGCCTTTCGCTCTCCCGACTTTCGCACATAGAGAAACGCCCGCCGGATTCTTCCGACGGGCGTTTGTGTTCTTTGGTGGAGCCTAGGGGGATCGAACCCCTGACCTCATGGCTGCCAGCCATGCGCTCTCCCAGCTGAGCTAAGGCCCCGTTCCTGCACGCCGCCGAAAGCGGCAAGCGGTAGTATACCAGCCCCCCTACGCTGGTCAAGCGAGCCCTCCTCGGCATGTCTTGACTCGCGCTTAGCGGCTCTACTTCTCGATGAGTGGAACACTCGGTCCTTCGAGAGAGGGCTCGAACACGACCGCTTCATCCGACCCGATTCGCGCGGCTACCACCTCGGCCATTACCATGCCGCCCAGAATGAGAACCGCTCCAGCAAGGCCTCGCACCCCGAGCGCTTCGCCCGCAAGCCAGCCGAACAGCCCTCCGAACGCCGGCTCGCTGATCAAGATGAGAGCGGTTCGCGCCGGCGGGATAGTGCGTTGCGCATACGTCTGGACTGCAAACGCTACCGCCGAAGCGAAGACACCGGTCACGAGCAGCGCTACCCACACCGATGAATCGGACGGAAGCGCCAGCGGCTCAGTCGCAAGCGAGACGACAGCACACACACCTCCAACCACCACGATCTGCACGAATGTCAACGCTCCTGCATCGTGTCCCCGACCCCACGAGCCCAACACGATCATGTGAGCCGAGTAGGCCACAGCGCACAGCAGCACCCGGGTGTCGCCAGCGGTCCAACCCCCACCATCGGCTGCCGAGAGCAGCCACAGGCCGGCCACAGCCAGTACAACCCCCACCGACGTGGCCCAACCGGGAACACGTCGCAGCAGTACCGCCTGCAGGATGGGGGTGATCACTACGAACATGCCCGTGATGAATGCCGCCTTGCTTGCTGTCGTACCCTGAAGTCCCCAGGTTTGAAATATGTAGCCAATTGTGAGGAACACCCCAGCCAAGACGCCAACTCTCACAGTCCCACGCTCGAACCGCGAGAAGACTTTCGGAAACAGCACGAGTGACGCGACCGTCGGCGATCGCGAAACGCAACGCAAGAAACGCGTAGAGCGGGTAGTGCGCGACAGCGTCCTTCACCATGATGAACGTCGCGCCCCACACCACTGCCACACCGATGAGTGCGAGCTGGACCCAGTAGCGCCTGAGCGTCGATCTCACCAACTACTCCTGCACGCCAACGTCGCTAACGTCCGGGTCATCCGTGATGGGTACGGGGGCGTTTGATGTTGCCCCGCTCGCACTCGCCACATCTTCGGGCAACTGCAGTCGGGGCGCTTCACCCCACAGCCGGTCAAGGCGATAGAACTCGCGCTCCTCGGGCTGAAACACGTGAACGACGATGTCACCGAAGTCGAGGAGGAACCATTTGCCCTCGTCGGCACCCTCACGACCGATCGGTTTGATACCCGCGCGCTCTCGAAGTTCGATCCTCGATCTCATCGGCGATCGAACGAACCTGCCGATCGTTGCGCCCGGTACAGATTACAAAGTAGTCAGTCACGACGAGCAACTCGGCCACATCGATAACTGTTGATGTCTTCCGCCTTCTTCTCCGCGGCGGCCTTCGCGGCAATAAGCGCGAACTCCTTCGAGTCCAGTGCGATCCCCTACTCTCGTCAGTTCTACTCGGCGGCCTTCTCAGGCACGTAGTCCTTGCCGATGATTATGATTATGTCAGCGACCTGCTGATCCGCGAGCTGCACCGTCACCTCGCCCGCGCCGAGTATCTCGGCAATCCCGTCAGCAGTCGATTCGTCGCCATGCTGCACCACGATCTGAGTCGTCTCGTAGTCAAACGTGTCAGCGTTCTTGGTGTCTACAACGCGGAAGCCTCCACGGATGAGCTCCTGGGCAGCCTCACCCGCAATACCGGGAATACCCGCGCCGTTGTACACGATCACCCGGGTGACCTGTTCGTTGTCGCCGATCTTGACGCCCCACCAGCTCTCCAGCAGATCGGCCACCTTGATCGCGCTGGGGTTCGAAGTAGGTCTCGTTGCCCAGCGAGATGGGTTTCACAGGCAGCGGCACTATCGCCACGTCCTCGGACGGGGTTTCGTCGAAGGTTGCACGCCATAGTGCGAGATCCGTCTCATCAAGATTCGTGTCTTTGAACGAGTCCGCCACTCCCGCCAATGACTGGGTAGTGAGCACGGTCTGGTATATCTCGGTATCGACCACGGCATACGTGTTGAACGGTACCGTGAAGAAGTTGCTCACTGCGGCCAACGATACGTCAGCACCCGAATGGTACGAGTCGCCGACACGCTCGAATCCCTGTCCAGGAACCTCGATGAACGCCGCATCGGGAATCGCGATGCCATAGACCAAGTCGGCCTCTGAGTCATAGCGAACCGCCAGGAAACCGGTGGCCCGTCCGTCTTCTACGGCGATAAGCAGGAGGTTCTCTTTGGCGCGTTCCGCCTGCGCCTCGGGCGAGCCGGCTTGCTCCGCTACGCGCCCAGCGTTCCAGCGCGCGATGCCGTTGATCGCGAATGCCAGCAGATACAACCCGACCAACACCGCTACGAGACTCGCAAGCCCTACTGCCCCAAGATAGACGATGTCGCGGGCGGTCCGCCTCGTTGCGCGTACGATCGTCGTGGCCGTCTCTTTGCGTTCATGTCGCTTGATGCCCTTGCGTGCCTTCTTGGCCGCCTTCGAGCCACGCCGAGACGTGCGCCAACCCGACGGCATTTCGGGCGAAGGTTCGCTTTGCGCGGAGCGACGCCGATGCGGCGTCAAATCGCTGCTCATCGGCCTTTCCCGGTGACTATGGCGTTCCAGGCATCGACTGTGGAAGGGTGAATGATCTTTCGTTCGTCGATCAGGTGACGTAGCGATAGTGCGTACGCTTGTGCATATAGCTCCTCGAGCGGAACACTCCCGATCATGTCGCGAAGGCGCTCGACGCCTTCGTATGAGCGAGCCGGCTCCAGCAGGTCCGCGAGATACACGACCATGTCGAGCCGGGACATATCCGCAGCTCCCGTCGTATGCCGCTCGATTGCCTGCAAGACAGCGTCGGACAGCCCGGGGAAACGAACTTCGGCTGCGGCAGAGCCAATCTTGGCGTGCAGCAGGTACGGAACGCGTTCGTCTGCAGCAGTGATCTCGTGCCCTGCAGCACGCGCCTCGGCAAGTAGTGTGAGCGAATCGCTCTCACGCGCCCAATCGTGGAGCAAACCTGCGAACTTCGCCGCGTCAACATCCACGGAGTAGATCTCCGCAAGCACCGCTGCTTTGGTGGCGACGGCCAGGCTGTGTGCAAACGCCGAAGCGCCGAGGTGGGCGCGAACCGCCTCGAGCGCAGCATCGTAGGTGGGATCGGACATCTCAGTAGCCCTTTGCGTACAAGCTGTACTTGGCGACGTACGCGGAGACAGCTTCTGGCACGAGGTACCTGATGGGCCGTTGCTCGGCAACACGACGCCTGATGTCAGTGGAACTGATCGCCAGCGCCGGAACCTCTATGAACTCGATGCTCAATCTGGACAGAACCTCGGTGTGCTCCTCGACCGCCTGTTCGAGATCGTAACCGGGTCGGGTCACAGCGATGAAGGTGCACAACCCTTCGAGCCTATCGGCATCCTTCCATGTGGCAATCTCGAACACCGCGTCGGCGCCGGTGATGAAGTACAGCTCCGTATGGGGTCCGTACTTCTCGCCGAAGGGCGGTCATCGTGTCCACGGTGTACGTCAACCCCGGTCGATCGACCTCCATGCGGGAGACGTCGAAGTCGGGATTCGCGCTTGTCGCGATCACGGTCATCAGGTAGCGATGCTCGGCGGGCGTGACGTCACGCTCCGTCTTGCGCGCCGGCTGCCCCGTCGGCATGAAGATGACCCGATCCAGGTTGAACTGAACCAGGGCCTCCTCAGCAGTGACGAGGTGACCGAAGTGGATGGGGTCGAAGGTCCCACCCATGATGCCGAGTCGCGACTTGGTCCTCACTCGCGGATCTGACCGCTCCCCATCAGCACGTACTTGGTGGACGTTAGCGCCGCGAGACCCATCGGGCCGCGGGCGTGTAGCTTCTGCGTTGATATGCCGATCTCGGCGCCAAGTCCGAATTCGCCTCCGTCGGTGAAGCGTGTCGAAGCGTTGACGTAGACCGCTGCCGCATCGACTGCATTCAGAAACGTCTGAGCTGCCGAGTAGTCCTCTGTCACGATGGCCTCAGAATGCTTGGTTCCGTAGGTGTTGATGTGGCGAATCGCCTCATCAAGCCCGGAGACCACCTTCACCGATATCTTGAGCGCGAGGTACTCGGTAGCCCAGTCCTCTTCGGTCGCAGCCTCGATGCGCATGACGGCACCCAGCGAACGAGTCGCCTCGTCAGCCACGATAGTGACTCCTGCGTTCTCGAGTTCCTTGAGAATCGGAGGCAGCACTTGCTGGTAGACGTCTTCGTCGATAAGGAGCGACTCCGCCGCATTGCACACACCCGGGCGCTGCGTCTTCGCATTCACGACGATACGACGCGCCATCTCGGGATTCGCATCCTTGTGGATGTAGACGTGGCAGTTGCCCACTCCGGTCTCGATGACCGGCACCTTCGCGTTCTCTACAACGCTCTTGATGAGTCCGGCACCCCCGCGCGGGATGAGCACGTCGATGTAGCCGTGCAAGCCCATCAGCTCCTCGGCGGCCTCTCGCTCGGGGGACTCGATCGACTGAACCGCACCCTCGGGCATGCCGGCAGCCGTAGCGGCGTTCGCCAGAACCTTCGTAAGCGCCAGGTTGGAGCCCACGGCCAGCGAACCACCGCGCAGGATCACCGCATTGCCCGTCTTGATGCACAAGCCTGCGGCGTCAGCAGTCACGTTCGGGCGCGCCTCGTAGATGATAGCCACCACACCCAGAGGCACGCGCAGCTTCTGGAGCTTGATCCCATTGGGAATCGTGTAGCCGTCCACGCACTCGCCGATCGGATCCGGCAACAGTGACAGCGCCTTGAGTGCCTCGGACATGGACTTGATGCGACCGGGACTGAGTTCGAGGCGATCCAGCAGAGCAGGCGCCACGTTCTTCGCGCGCGCAGCATCCATGTCGCGCTCGTTGGCCGCCATGATCTCATCTTGGTTGTGCGTGAGCGCGTGCGCCATCGCCAGCAATGCACGATTGCGCTGCTCGGTCGACGTTGTCGCCAGGCGCTGGGCGGCCTCTCGTGCACGTACTGCGAGCGTCATCACTTCCGACATCGCGTTCGCTACCTTCCCCTCGTCTTTCCTCGGCGTCGCATCGACTACAGAATCACCAGATGATCGCGGTGTATGACTTCCTTGCCCGCGACCTCCGGCATCACTCCTGCGATCTCGCTCGACTTCATGCCCTTGACCTCGTCGAGTTCCGCCGAGGACAGCGCTGTCAGGCCGCGCGCCACGATCGTGCCTGCGCGGTCTTTCAATACTATCGCATCGCCCGCGCTGAACGTTCCGGAAACAGACACGACGCCAGCCGGCAGCAACGACTTGCCTCTCGCGCACAGCGCCTCTTTGGCACCGTCGTCGATCACGACCTCACCCGCGGGCTTCCCGCCCAGGGCGATCCACGACTTCCGCGCCTTCAGGCCTGCCGCTCCACCGGCGAAGAACGTTCCGACGGCCTTGCCCTCGGCAGCCTCAACGATCACTCGCTCTCGGCGACCGTCACACACAACCATGGGAATGCCAGCCCGCATGAGCACCTTGGCCGCCTCGACCTTGGTGGCCATGCCGCCCGACCCCACTGCGGTGCCGGCTCCACCCGCAGCCGAGATGACCTGCTCTGTGAGCTCCTCGATGTGCTCGAGCAGTTCGGCCTCCGTGTCAGACCTTGGATCCGCCGAGTACAATCCCTCGATATCGGTCAGCAACACGACCAGATCGGCCTTGATCATCGTGGCGATCAGCGCCGCGAGCGTATCGTTGTCCCCGAACCGGATCTCCTCGACCGCGACCGTATCGTTCTCGTTGACGACGGGAACGACGTCCATGCCGAGCAGCCGCTCCAGCGTGTCACGGGCGTGTAGGTAGGCCTGCCGGTCGGCAGTGTCGTGCCGTGTTACGAGCACCTGCCCGACCGGTATCGCCTGAGCCGCGAACAGCGCCGCGTACATTCCCACAAGCTGCACCTGACCGACAGACGCCGCCGCCTGCAATGACGGGATATCGGTGGGATGCGACGAGATCCCGAGCGTCTCCAGGCCCGCAGAGATCGCGCCTGACGTCACCAGGACGACCTGCACGCCGGTTTGCCTCAGCTCCGCAATCTGCGCAACCAGCTTCTCGACATACGCGCGATCGAGCCCTCCGTCCGCCGCCGAAAGCGTGGACGACCCCACCTTGATCACAATGCGCCGTGACTGCGCCACTCTCGTCCCCTACTCCTCGTCCTCGACCCCGTTGTCGACCTCGACCTCAATCTCGCCTTCGGCCTCTGCCTCTGCCTCGACCTCGACCTCGACCTCGTCCTCATCGTGCGTTCCCAGACCATCGAGCACGAACGTCGTACCGGCTATGGTGACCTCGTCACCGTCTCTGGCTCCTGAGTCAACTAGTGCCTGCTCCACGCCTGCCTTTGCAAGTCGTTTCTGCAGGTAGGCCAGAGCTTCCTCGTTTCCCATCTCGGTCATGATGACCATACGCTCGATACCGCGCCCATGCACCTCGAACTGCCCTCCGCCGAGATTGACGATCTTGAACCCGCGTTGATCGCGAACCGGCTCATGCACGTACACGCCTTCGTACTGCATCTCGGTGACAGCCTTGCTTCTCAACTCGTGCACCATCTGTCCCACTCGGAGCATCAAGCCGTCGACACCCTCTCCGGTTGCAGCGGACACGGCGAAGTAAGGCAACTCGCACTCCTCGGCATAGGCGCTCAGACGCTTTGAAGCGTCTGATGTGCCCTCGACATCCACCTTGTTGCCCACGAGCACACGTGGGCGTGCTACGAGCTCCTCGGCATGAGCCTTGAGCTCCGTGTCGATGACAGCGACATCCTCGAGCACATCACGCTGCTCGTAGCTGCCCGTAAGATCGACCACGTGGATGATCAGAGCCGTGCGCTCGATGTGGCGCAGGAAGGCGTGTCCGAGGCCCTTTCCCTCGCTGGCACCCTCGATCAGACCCGGGACATCCGTCACGACATACGAGTACTCCCCGGCCTTCACGACACCAAGGTTGGGAGCGAGCGTCGTGAATGGATAGTCGGCCACCTTGGGACGAGCCGCGCTCATCCGCGCGATCAGCGAAGACTTCCCAACGCTTGGCAGGCCGACAAGCGCCGCATCGGCAAGCAGCTTCATCTCCAGGTGCACCCAGCGCTCCTCGGCCGGCTCACCGAGCTCCGCGAATGCAGGCGCGCGCTTCGTGGGTGTGACGAAGTGGATGTTGCCCTTGCCACCTCTGCCACCATGCGCCACCGACAGGCGCTGCCCTTGGCGGGTCAGATCGCCGAGAAACTCGCCCGTATCCGAATCACGCACGACGGTGCCGAGTGGCACGTGCAGCACGAGATCGTCGCCTTCGGCACCATGCCTCAGTGCACCTTTGCCATGAGTCCCACGCTCGGCCTTGTAGTGGCGCTTGTAGTGATAGTCAAGCAGCGTTGAGACCGCTCCGTCTGCTTCAAGCAAGACGTCACCACCCCGACCTCCATCACCGCCGTCGGGTCCGCCTTTGGGCACGTAGGCTTCGCGCCGGAATGACTTGCATCCGGCACCGCCGTCACCACCCTTGACGTAGACTCTCGCTTCATCAACGAACACGTTGCCACCTTCGATCGTTGCTAGTGTGCCCTGTGCGTCTAACTACGACAAAGCCCCCCACCCGATTCGGGCGGAGGGCCTCAACAAGTCATGGCTATGCGCCGAAGGCCTTCTCTCCGCTAGCCCACAAGCGGTCGCACATGAACGCGACGCTTGAGACCACGAGTGAAGTCTACGGTGCCATCAATCTTCGCGAACAGGGTGTCGTCTCCACCGCGACCGACATTGTCGCCGGGGTGGAAGTGCGTACCGCGCTGACGGACGATGATCGTGCCCGCCGAGACGGTCTCGCCGCCGTATGCTTTGACGCCCAGTCGCTTCGCCCGCGAATCGCGGCCGTTCTCTGGTGCTTCCAAGGCCTTTCTTATGAGCCATTGCTCACTACCTACCTTCGCACTCTCGGAGCTTCAGTGAGCCCCGTTCCTACTTGTCGTACTTCTTGGCGTGAACGCCGCAGTACTTCGAGCCTTCTTTCGGCTTGTTCTGACACTGCGTACCGTCACCCTTGAGGGCCTGACAGTGCGCAGCGTCCAGCGCCGGCTCTGCAGCAGCCTTGGCCTTCGCCTTCGGGGCCTTGGGCTCCGCCTTCGCAGGCTTCTCGGCCTT
Organism: uncultured Actinomycetota bacterium; assembly: GCA_963790405.1. GTDB lineage: Bacteria > Actinomycetota > Coriobacteriia > Anaerosomatales > JAGXFU01 > JBGSMX01. The sequence continues at coordinate 527,281 of CAWBOJ010000006.1, read as the reverse complement.
CGCAGGCTTCTCCGCAGGCTTCGCGGCAGCCTTGGTCGGCTTCGCCGCTACCTTCGGCTCTTCGGCCTTGGGCTTGCTGGCAGCCTTCTTCGTGCCGCCCACGGCCGAGATATCCGTGATTCGCACGCGGGTCTGCTGCTGACGATGACCCTTCGTGCGCTTGTAGCCCTTACGCTTCTTGAACTTGAAGATGATCTTCTTCTCGCCGTGGAAGTGCTCGACGATCTCGGCCGTCACGGTTGCGGCAGCAAGCGCGTCCGCGTCGGTGACGATCGTGTCGCCATCCGCCACGAACAAGACATCGAGGACTACGGACTCTCCGACTGCTGCGTCGAGCTTCTCGACGACCGCTTCGGTGCCCTTCTCGACCTTGAGCTGCTTACCGCCGGTAGATACGACAGCGTACATCCTTTGGAACCCTCTCTATCGCTGATTGCGCAAGGGGATATGCTAGCAGGGTCTACCTGCAGCGTCAACGCTTCCAGAAAGGACTACTCGAGTCCGCGCGTGACCACACTCCCCTTGCCTTCGATGAGCACACGAACCTCCGTAGGCCCGCATTGCTCGTCAGGAACGATGGCGACCTGCTTGCCTGTCTCCGCCTTGAGCACCGCCACGACATTCTGCCCCGGCGCCATGACCAGCCCATACGTTTCGGGATTGAGCCCGAACAAATACGCAGGCGACTTGCCCTGTCTCAAGATCTCGCGCATGTGGCGTTCGACTCCGATACGGCGCGTCGCTGCCGAAAGCACTCGGCCCTCACCACCGCAGCACGTGCACGGCTCGGTGAGCATGCCGTACAGACCGTCCGTGACATTCTTCCGAGTCATCTCGATCAAGCCGAGCTTGCTGATCTCCGTTACCCGCGTCTTAGTTCGATCGCGCTCCAGGCACTGATTGAGACGTTGCGCCAGCTCAGCGCGGTGAAAGCCGTCTTCCATGTCGATGAAGTCGATCACGATGATGCCACCTATGTCACGCAACCGCAGTTGGCGCACGACCTCCTCGGCCGCCTCGAGATTCGTCTTGAAGATGGTCTCCTCGAGATTCTTGCGACCGACGAACTTGCCGGTGTTGACGTCGATGGCCGTGAGAGCCTCGGTCTTGTCGATAGTGATGTGCCCGCCGCTCGGCAGAAAGACCGCCCGTCTCAACGCGGAGTCTATCGCAGGCTGCAGATCGAATCCCTCGAACAGAGGCGTCCTGTCCTTGTAGTGATGCACGCACCGCATGAGCTGCGGGGAAGTCTTCTTCAAGAAGGAAACGACCTTCTCGTACGTCGACTTGTCATCGATCAGGAGACGCTTGTACTCCTCCGACAACACGTCCCGCACCAAGCGCAGCGCCAGGTCCATCTCCGTGTAGATGACTTCCGGTGCGAGGCCGTCACGGGCCTGATGACTGACGCGCTTCCACAACCGCAACAGAAACTCGAGATCGGACACAAGGTCGCGTTCAGATGCACCCTGCGCCACGGTCCGGACGATGACGCCCAATCCCTGATCGACATGAGGAGCGATGATGTCGTGCAATCGATCCCGCTCATCGTCGGGAAGCTTGCGCGATACCCCCACGAACTCCGAGAACGGCATCAGGACAAGGAACCGCCCCGGAAGCGTGACCTCGGTTGTGACGCGGGCGCCTTTGGTTCCCATGGGATCCTTGAGAACCTGCACCATGATCTGCTGGCCGGGCCGCAGAAGTGACTGAATGTCCCTGCGGGGCAGTCCCTCCAAGCCCTCGGGAGTGACCACTTCGTCGACATAGAGAAACGCGTTCTTCTCGAGACCGACGTCGACGAAAGCGGCCTGCATACCCGGCAAGACGTCCTTCACCTTGCCCAGGTAGACGTTGCCGACCACTGAACGTTTGGGACGCTCGATATAGAGTTCTACAAGGTTACGATCCTCGAGCAGCGCAACGCGCGTCTCGTTGGAATCATGCGAGATAAGCATCTCGCGTAGTGGCTCTGCCACCGTCTGCGCTCTCTCCCGTTAGATAGGACGCTTCGTCACCCCGTCCTCTTCGACCAGGGTGTCGACACGCGTCACTTCCATCGAGGCGTCTTGCGCGTCGATCCGGGAGAGTGCCTCTGTCAGCAGCATCTCGGGTCGGAGTGAGCCTTGCTGGCCCATCCGCGTCGTCACGTCGACGACTATCCCCGATCTCGGTCGACCTCACACGTGGCTCCTTCGGGAGACTGCGCGTCAGATCGAAAACCTTCGTCTTGCCCTTGTGCTGCACCGAGAGTTCACCGGAACGGACCACCGCACCGAGCGCCTCATCCAGCTCCTCGTGTTCGATACTCCTTTCTCCGATTGCGATCTCGTACACCGCGACAGTACACGCCGCCGAAAGCGACGGCAGGGCATCCGGTACGTAGCGCGCCTCCAGAGGGGCAAGCCCATCTGGCATCGCAGCAGCGAACCGAACCCGCACCTCTTCGGCGGGTACATACGCGCTCAACCACAGGTCAACGTACTCGTTCAGCCCGGTCGTTGCGACCGGGAGTGCAGGCCCGAACGACACCTTCATGTGAGGGCTGAAGCCTCGAGTCACAGCATACGGCAAATCCGCACGTCGCGCACCGCGCTCGATAGCGTGAACGACCTCAAGATGGGCTAGGAAGCGCAACCTGCCCGCCTTGTGGTAGCGCACCCTCAACCTGAACTCACCGGGCGCCACGACGCTCACCACCCAGCACGATATCGACGCCCAGTCCCGCGTCGCCACACACACCGCAACCCGTGCACTCGTCGAAAGAACAATCAGGCGTGGTCTCTCCTCGCAGCGCTCGTTCGCGCTCCTTCCACAGATATGCCGAGGTCACGCCTGGAGAGATATGGCTCCACGGAGTCACCTCGTGACGTTCAAACACACGCGCGGCAGCGGCGGTCGCATCCACGTTCGCTTGTACGAGACCATCTCGCCACGCGGCGAGGTCAAACTGTTCAGTCCAGGCATCGAATCGAGCACCCGAGCGCCACACGATTTCGATGGCATCGGCGATCTCTCGGCCACCACGTGCGATAACGGCTTCCAGAAACGATACGTTCGCGTCGTGCCACGAAAGCTCGACACCCTTGCGCGGCATAGCACCCCGCAGTAGCTGCTGACGCCGCACCACTTCCTCGGGCGTCACCTGGCCATCGAACTGGAACGGCGTGTGTGCCTTCGGAACGAACGTCGCCACTGAAACACCGATGCGGATCGAGCCGCGTTGCGGCGCAGGTGTAGCCTCTCGCGCAGTCGACAACACCCGAGCGACAAGTTCGCTGATACCTTTGATGTCCTCATCCGTCTCGGTGGGCAGGCCGATCATGAAGTAGAGCTTCACACGCCTCCACCCCGACCGGAATGCGGATTCGATAGTCCTCAGCAAGTCCTCCTCGGTCACGTTCTTGTTGATGACGTCACGCAATCGCTGAGTGCCTGCTTCCGGCGCAAATGTCAGACCGGACTTGCGTCCAGCACCCACGATTCGAGCCATATCCACGCTGAATGCGTCTACACGAAGACTCGGTAGTGAGACTGAGATTCCGGTGCCTTCGAGACGCTGCTTGAGCCGCCGCAGCACCGATTCGATTTGTGAGTGGTCCGTCGTGGAAAGCGATGTCAGGGACACCTCGTCGTAGCCGGTACATTTCAGTCCCGCTACGGCATCGCGCACGATCGAGTCGGCCGAACGCTCGCGCACCGGGCGGTAGACCATTCCCGCCTGGCAGAACCGGCATCCTCGTGTGCATCCACGCAAGATCTCAACCATCACGCGGTCGTGCACCACATCCATGAACGGCACGACCGGACATACGGGCACACGATACGAGCCTAGATCGCTGACAACGCGTTTGATCACGACGTCTGGTGCTGACCCGCTCGGGCGCATGCCGTCGAACCGACCATGTTCATCGCTCGCAGCTTCGTACAGCGATGGCACATATACGCCCGGTACCCGCGCAAGGGCCTCCAAGATCTCAGAACGGGACGCACCGCTGGCTTTCGCCTCGCGATGCGCCTGGACTATCTCGACGATCGCGTCCTCACCTTCGCCGATGAGGATGGCGTCGAAGAACGGCGCAACTGGCTCGGGGTTGTAGGCACACGGGCCTCCCCCGATCACGAGCGGGTGTTCGTCAGTGCGCTCGACCGTGCGTAGCGGTATGCGAGCCAGATCGAGCGCCTCAAGGATGTTCGTGTAGGTAAGCTCGTACGGCAACGTGATGCCGAGCAAATCGCACTCGTTCACCGGTCGGCAGGTCTCAAGCGTGAACAGAGGGACCTCGTTGGCTCGCATCAGATCGGCCATGTCGATCCAGGGAACATAGACCCGCTCGGCAGCCACGTCAGGAAGCTCGTTGAGATGCTGGTACAAGATGCCCAGCCCCTGATTCGCCATCCCGATTTCATACGCATCGGGATAGAGCAGCGCGACTCGATACCCTGCGTCCTCGTCGGGTCGCGCTCCCCACTCGGAGTCGATGTAGCGCGCGGGACGTTCTACGCGCGGAAGCAGCGGTTGGACAAGCTCCCACACACTATGCGTCACCTGCGACGTGCTCCTCAGACAAGTCGGTCGAGCCACTCGGCTCAGAGGCCGTGGATGCAACCGCCGATTCTGTGCGGGTCGGAAGCGCGGACGTCTCGGCAGCCTCAGAGCGCGCCCGACGCAGCTCGCGTTTGGACATGGAGCGAATCTTGCCCATGACCTGCTCGCCGTACTGCTCGAGTCGCTGCTGAAGATCACCCAGGTCGGCGTCGCTTTCGAAGTACTTGATGGTCGCATATCCCATCGCGACAGTTCCGCTGTAGCCGATGCCGGCCTTGATCGCCCAACCAAACCCGGGGACGAACGCAACACCTTGGCGAGCAATCGTGCGTAGCACGAACGCACCGCCGACAACACCCGCAAGTTCCTTCCAGCGCTCAACTCCGAGCTGCTCACCGTAGGCAGCAGCGACCTGGAGCAGCATCTTGGACTGGTTCGCCGTCATCAGCGGCATGTCGGCTCCGGGGATGAACGCCACTGCACCGATGACGGCATTCTGGAACGCCGTGTTCTTGATGTACTCCACTGCCACTGCTCGACGCATGAACTCGAAATTGTGGGCCATCGCCAGTCGCTTGGAGCCTATCCGCTCGACAAGCCACTCGCCGAGATCCACATCGACCACGCGCACCGCATCAGGATCGGCGAACGTATCGCGATAGGGATGCCCGATGCGGTCGGCGATCTCCATCGAATCCTCGGCAAGCGCCACTGCAGCGGCAGGAACCGCACGCTCACGTGCATCGGCAAGCGATTCGACGATGGAAGCACCACCGCTGCCGATCAGGCACACGACCGCATCGGCCGAGGGATCCACCACAAGTCGCGTCCCCGGCTCGGCGACTTCGACGTGCAGGTATGCGTTCGCCGTGTACGGGCGGAAGCGTGACTGGACCACGTCGAGCAACTCGTCAGGCGAGTCGACCTCGACGAACACGGCGATGCGAATGGGCTTCTCGCGCTCATCGCGCATCTCCGAGCCAGAACGGATTATGTCGCGCACATCTACGGGTAAACGCATCCGAGTGCCCTCCTCGGCAGGTTCGATGAATTGACACGCAGCCATTACCGACCGCGCTTCGATCACACGCCGTAGCGGCGTGCCCACACGCTCAACAGCATACCCGTTCCCGTAAGGTTGGTGACCATGAACGAGCTACCGAAGCTCATGAATGGGAGCGGAATGCCGGTGATCGGCATCAGCCCGATCGTCATTCCGATGTTGATCAATACCTGGAACGTCCACATGCTGATTAGGCCCGCGGCAATCAATGATCCGAACAGATTTCGCGAGGAAGCGGATATTTCCAGCGCCGCAACCAGCAGAGCCAAGTACAGACCCAGAAGTAGAACCGCCCCGGCAAAACCGAGCTCTTCGCCAAGGACCGCGAATATGAAGTCGGTATGGCGCTCCGGCAAGAAGTTCAGGTTCGACTGCGTCCCCGACCCCAGGCCCTTGCCGGTAAGCTCCCCGGACCCTATCGCGATTTTCGACTGCGCGAGGTTGTAGCCGGCGCCCGATGGATCGAGTGTCGGATCGACGAAGACCAGCAGCCGGTTCGTCTGGTACTCGGCCAGCAAATCGAACTTCAACACGACACCAATGGCGAGCACGCCCACTACGGCAAAGACGAGGAACCACTTCGCTTTCATGCCACCGACCAACAGCATTCCCATGGTGATCGCTATGAAGACGAGGCCCGTGCCCAGGTCGGGCTGTAGCAGGATCAACCCGAGCGGAATGGCCAGAAAACCCGCAATGCGAGCGACGTCCTTGCCCGTCTCGATTCGCCCTTTGTACTGGGAGATTACGATTGCCATGATGACGATCGTAACGAGCTTCGCAGGTTCAGAGGGCTGGAACAGGCGCACCCCGCCGATAGCGAGCCACGACGTCGCTCCCCCAGCCTCGTAGCCGAGTCCGGGAATGCGCGGGCTCAAGATCAGCACCGCGTCCAGAACCACGAGCGGCCCAAGCCAGCCTTTGAAAGACTGATAGTCAAAAAGCCAGGCGATCGCCATCGGCACCAACCCGATCGCAACACCGATCAAGTGCCGACGAAACATCGCGTCGCCCGCCGACATCCCGGATGTCGCAGACTGCACCATCACACTGCCGTACGCCACGAGCAGGGCAACGAATGCCAGGAGAGGCACGTTGACCCAACGGCGGATCAGCCCCGTCTCGGAGCGCACCGTTCTTCCGGCAGTCTGAATGCGAGCCACCCCGTTACCTCGAGACATCCGTGGCTTGCACGTGCTCAACCGGAAGCCCCAAAAGTGCCGCGAGGATCTCGCGACCTGCAGGACCCGCCACAGAGCCGCCATGGCCACCCTGCTCGATCACCACTGCCACCGCGTAGCGCGGATCGCCGGCCGGCGCGAACGCGGTGAACCATGCGTAGTCGTCCTTGCCTGCCACCTGTGCGGTACCGGTCTTACCCGCGACACTCGCGTCGAATCCACGGAACGCAGATTCGCCGGTGCCTTCTTCGATCACGTCGACCAGGCAACGTCGCATCACGTCAAGCTCGGCAGCCGTGACTTCGGGATTGAAGGCCGCTTCGGCCTCAGTGGAAGCAACGACCTCGCCTTTGGAGTCGAGCACCTGCTTGAGCACGTGCGGTCGCATCACGAGACCACCATTGGCGATACCGGCGTACGCCGAGGCAACCTGAAGCGGAGTCGCCAGCAGGTCGCCTTGACCGATCGCGATGTTCACTGTATCGCCGGGTAGCCACATCTGGTACTCGGGGTAGTTCTGGTTGAACTCCGTCTTCCAAGCTGCGTCCGGCACCCGACCCTCAACTTCGCCCGGCAGGTCAATACCGGTCTTCGTCCCGTATCCCCACTGCCGCGCGTACTTCTGCAACTTCTCGTCACCTTGCTTGTAGAACTCGTAGCCGATCTCATAAAAGACGGTGTCGCAACTCTCCACCACACCACTATGGAAGGTCATCGTCTTGTGACCCGAGTGCAGCCAACACCACTTGGGCCACTTCTCGCCCATCTCGGTCCACTTGCCCGGGCAGTAGTACTGCTTCCATTCCGTGGTCACCCCGTAGTGGAGACCTGCGAGTCCGGTGAACGCCTTGAACGTCGAGGCCGGAGGATACAGCGCCATGAGTGCACGGTTGTTGAGCGGGTATTCGCTGCCTTTCGCGGTCAGAGATTCCCAGTCCGCGTTGGATATCCCGCCGAGAAACAGATTCGGGTCGTATGTCGGGTAGCTGGCCATCGCCAGCACTTCGCCGGTCTTCACATCAACCGCCACGGCTGCGGCAGCTCGAGCATCCACGAAGTCGTCGGCGTGCGCATCAGCCAGCGCCTGCACGAGCGCTTCCTCGGCCACCTTCTGCACCTCGGCATCGATGGTCAGAATGATGTCGCTGCCTGGAATCGGGTCGACCTCTTCGATGATGCCTTTGGGGGCACCCGTCGCGTCGACCTCGATGCGCCGATACCCCTTGTCGCCCTGCAACACGGACTCGAACTGGACCTCGGCGCCGGTCTTTCCAACGATGTCGCCGAGCGCGTAGCCTTCGAACTCGTCTTGCTTGAGCTGCTCCTCGGACACCTCGCCCGTGTAGCCGAGGACATGGGCTGCAATCGTTCCTGACGGGTAGTCCCGTACCGGTATCACTTGAATCTCGACCCCGGGGAACTCCGATTCATGCTCCGCCAAATACGCCACGACCTGCTCGGAGGCGTCGATTGCCACGACCCGCGCTCGAAGGGCTTCCTCACGTTTCGATGAGACGCGCTCTCGAATCTCCTCAACAGGCATGTCAAGAACCGTCGAGAGGCGGTACAGCAAGTCCTCGTCATCTGCGGCTGCCGACTGGACAGACACCGCCAATGTCGCGCGGTTCGACACGAGTTCAACGCCGTTTCGGTCGAGAATCCGCCCGCGCGGAGCGTCAGTGCTGATCTCTCGTACGCGGTTGTTCTCCGCCATGGCAACGTAGTCGTCACCTGAAAGGACCTGCATGCTCCACAGCCGCAGAAGCAGCACGCCGACCACAAGCACCACAATCAGTCCGAGTGCTGCGAAACGACCCTTCAATTGTTCTCGGTAGGTCGGCATGTCGTGTCGGAACTCTCCTGAGCGGTCTGCGACGAGCGTCTCACAAACGAACGCGAGATGCGTATCTAGCCGATGCGGTGAAATGTGGTCATCGGGTGGTCCCGACGCAAGAAGCGCGCCACCCACGGATACAGCAGCAGCGCCAGCGCGCCATTATACACTGCTGCCGGCAGGATCACCCACACGAACGACGTCCAAAACGGGCTACCCGCGCCGACCAAAGACAGCACTATCGCATACGCTATCTCCGTCGACAGGCCGGCAACGAACACCACCGTCAGCGGCATTAGCCAGCCCTCGGCGAACATGTGCTCCTGCAACGATCCTGCGAGGTAGCCGGTGATGGTGAAGACAAGAGCAGCAGCACCGATCGCAGAACCGCCAAGCAGGTCGAACAGCAAGCCGGCTGCAAAACCGGCCACAGCGCCGGCGTTCCGCCCTTCGATAAGCGCAAGCGTGATCACGACCAGCAGCAGCACGTTCGGCACGACACCGCCGATCGAGAGATGCGGAGCGACTGCGACCTGCAACAGAAGGGCGATCACAAGGGCGGCTGCAGTGGGAAGCGATTTGTTCACTCGCCACCACCGACATCCGTTTCAGGAGCGGCACCGACCAGAACGATGACCTCTTCAATCCCGGCGAGCCTAGCCGACGCCCGTACGGCGATTTGCGGGAACAGGTCGTTGTCGGCAACAAGCACGTCGGTGACCTCTCCGATGAGCAGGCCTTTCGGGTAGATGCCACCTATGCCGGACGTAATCACGACGTCACCCGCGGTGACCGTGCTCGTACGGCTCACATAGTCTAGGGTCAAATAGCCTTCGATCGATCCGCGCACGATGCCCCCTGCCCTGGTCGACTGGATCATCGCGCTCACGCCGCTGCGCTGGTCGGTGATGAGTCGGACTTTCGCGCTACGGGCGGTGACATCGATCGTCTGTCCGAGCAGCCCTTCGGGTGCGAGAACCGGCATGCCGGGTCCGATGCCGTCGTCCGAACCACGGTCGATGACGATCGTGCCTTCCCACGCGTTGACCGGGCGTTCGATGACGCGCGCTCCGACAGCGTCGAGTTCGCGAGCCTCGATGAAACCCAGAATCTCACTGAGCCTCTCGTTTTCCAGGCGCGCTTCTTCCAGCTCGGCAACTCGCTGGCGCAGTTCTGCATTCTGAGTCCGCAACGTCTCGAGTTCATCGCGCGACACACCGAATCCCCCGAGCCAGTCGCGCGTAGCATCAACCGGAGTGAAGACCCAGTCTCCGGCAGTCGCCACAGGAGTCGTCACCGCTTGCACACCTCGCCGAAGCCGATGCAATGGGCCGCTGTCGCTTTCGCGAAAGTACACGGTAATGATGATGAGAGACACGACAATGAGTGCGATCAACACCGCAGTCCCACTGCCGGATCTCTCCGTGTCAGGGAGTCGCATGGCCACGTGCGGCCCCCCTACCTGGCGCCCGTCAGGACCTTCTTGAGGGCATCGATCTCCTCGAGCGCCATGGCCGATCCGTCCACGACGTTGGTGAGGGCATTCTCGGACACGTGAACCGGCATGCCGGTCTCGTGCTTGAGACGATCGTCGAGTCCCCGAAGAAGCGCACCGCCACCTGTCAGCACGATGCCATATTCCATCAGGTCGCTCGCGAGCTCCGGCGGCGTCTGCTCGAGCGTGGCCTTCACCGCAGCGATGATGGCCTGCAGCGTCTCTTCGATGGCCTCGCGAATCTCCTCGGACTCCATCGCGACGGTCCTCGGCAACCCCGTGAGCAGGTCGCGCCCACGGACTTCGACGTCAACCTCTTCGAGCAAGGGCCACGCGCTGCCGATCTCGAACTTGATTTCCTCGGCCGTGCGCTCACCGATCAAAACGTTGTACACGCGCTTGACGTGGCCGATGATCGCCTCGTCAAACTCGTCGCCGGCAATGCGAATGGACTGGGCGACAACGATGCCACCCAGAGAGATCACGGCGACTTCTGTGGTGCCTCCGCCGATGTCGACGACCATGTTGCCCGTCGGCTCTTGTATCGGCAGTCCGGCTCCGATGGCCGCAGCCATCGGCTCCTCGATCAAGTAGGCCTGTCGTGCACCGGCCTGCATCGTAGCCTCGAACACGGCGCGCTTCTCCACTTCGGTCACGCCGGAGGGCACGCATACGACGACACGAGGCTTGGGTTGCCACGGAAAGCGCTTGACGCGCGTTTTGTTGATGAAATAGCGCAGCATGGCCTCGGTAACCTCGAAGTCAGCGATAACGCCGTCTTTCAGAGGACGGATGGCGACGATACTGCCGGGGGTACGCCCGAGCATCCGTTTCGCCTCTATCCCAACCGCGAGCACGCGTTTCGTGTCCTTCTCGACGGCCACGACGGAGGGCTCGATCAGCACAATCCCTCGGCCACGAACGGATACCAACGTGTTCGCGGTGCCGAGGTCAACGGCCATATCGCCGCCCCACGAATTAAAGAACATATCGATAAGCGACACGGTCGCTGTCTCCTTTCGCTGCGCCCCTCTAGGCGCGCTTTGACGACCCAACGATCGCCCAATGCACGACGAAACGGCCATGCGGTCGCAATTGACCGTAGGCCGCAGCACGTCAACCCGAACAAGTGTAGCACAGCAAATTGCGCGAACGGCTTACGAAACAGCAACATCCCGCAGGTAGGAGCGGTATCTGCGACCGCACCCCGCGTCCGCGACCACCACCCCGACGGCAAGCGTCAGCCGTGGCGCCTCACAACTCACATCAACCCAAGGTCACGAAGACTAGAGTGCTCTCCTCCGTCGCCGATGATGACATGATCGAGCACTTCGATGCCGAGAACGTCCCCGGCCTTCATGAGCCGTCTCGTCAGCTGGATGTCAGCTCCTGAGGGCGCTGGATCCCCGCTGGGATGGTTGTGCACTATCACGACCGAGGCGGCCGACAGGGCGACCGCTTGCTTGAACAGCTCCCGCGGATGAACGATCGAAGCGTTGAGCGAACCCACCGAAACCTCGACCGTCTTGAGCAGACGGTTCTTCGTGTTGAGAGGCAGGGCCCAGAAGTGCTCCCGGTCCGATCCACGCATCTGTGGCCAGCACAGCGCAACCACATCTTCTGGAGTGGAGATGGCCGGGCGCGGACCGCTAGCCCACACGCCTGCTCTTCGCGACATCTCAAGACACGCCAAGATGCGCGCCGCACGAACAGGACCTACACCTGGAAGCTCAACCAGCTCCTCGGCACCGACACGCCACAGACCGGCAGGCGTGCGATACCGTTCGAGCAATGCTCGAGCTGCCGAACCGTCGTCGTCGAAGACCATCGACAGCAGTACGTCATCGGGAATCGATTCCGCACATCCAGACAGAAGCAACTCGCGAGACCCCCGCGAACACTCCGACACTCGCGGCGCCATGGGCGCCACCTCCTCGCACTCAGGCGACCGACAGAACTGGTCGGGAGATACGGGAGATGAGCAGTCGGGCTGCGAAGCCAACCATGAGCCCGGTGGGTAGGCTCAGAGCGAGGGAAACGGGTGATAGAGCGATAACGGCACCCGAGCCAACTATCACGGAGGCAGTCACCAGCTGCGCGATGACATGCACTGACGCCCCAGCCACCGACCAACCAACGACGCTGAAGCGGGAGCCGCACGCTCTGAGCCCGGCCATTGCCGCCCATGAGCACAACGCGCCGGCAAGTGCCATCGCTCCCACTGGCCCCATGAGCGTGCCCATCGCGGCACACACGACGAACACGCGTCCGATCGCGACCATCGCCGCCGCTGAAGCGCCGATCCTATCCAGCGCCACAACTACCGCGATATTGGCCAGGCCGATGCGCAAGCCTGGAATCGGTGAAGCCGGAAGGAGAACCGACTCTGCGTACGAAAGGACGCACGCACACGCGAGTAGCAGTGCCGTCTCGGTCATGCGATGGGAGCTCACGTCATCTCGAGACCGCATCGAGACTCCTGTCGCTGGATCTTTCAAACGAAGCGACCACGCCGTTCGGTGCGCAGACGACTGGTCGACCAGGCCCGACCTGACCTTGCTTGACGCACACATGATCGCGACAGCTCGAGTCGACGCACACAAGCTCTCCGTCTCGAGCCTCGAACACGACCGTTCCCTCGCGACCCTCGATGGAGTATGTCCGCGTCACCGTCGGATCTACTCGAGTGACTCCGTGGGGCCCCCGTATCACAATGGTCTGCGCAGATCCGCCCCCCGCAGCGGTGACAAACGCCGCCACAATGAGCAGACAGACAACAGCTACGACACCTCGGTCACCGCGGGTCACGCCTCATCAGACTCCTCCGCGACCACCACGCGAGGTGCGAAGCCATCGACTTTCGGACCCCGTCCATCAACATCGGACGAGCTATGCTCGCCATACCGACCGGATAGATCGATACACTCCTGCGGACACACGCTCACACACTGACCGCACGCTGTGCATTTCTCGTAGTCGATGACAGCCAGCATGTCGATCACATGAATAGCATCAGCCGGACATGCTTTCTCGCACTTCCTGCAAGCGATGCAGCACATCGAGCAGTAGTCTTTGCGAGCGCGTACTTTGTCGTGCGAGTTGCAGCGCACAACTACTGCGCCATCTTCCGGGCCCATCTTCAGCAGACCCGCACCACCGCGAGGACACTCCTGGACGCACACCTCACATCCAGTGCACTTGTCAAGGTCGATCACCGGTAGTCCGCGCGCATCGAGACTGATCGCGCCGAAGGGGCAGGCGCGAATACAGTCGCCGTAGCCGAAGCAGCCCGACGGACAGGTCAGGTCCCCACCTGCAACGCGTGCCGCACCCGCGCACGAATCTACGCCTGCGTAGTCAAAACGCCGCGACGCCGCACGGCCACCTCCGCAATGACGCATAGAGACGCTGGACGAGACCTCGCATTTCTCCACGCCCAACGCATCAGCAACGGCGTCAGCCACACTCTGTCCGCCAGCCGTGCATGAGGTCACCGGGATATCACCATGAACCATCGCTTCCGCCGCGCCGAAACACGACGGATTCCCACATGCCCCGCAGTTCGCACCCGGCAGTACCGCCAAAACGCTCTCGATCCGGGGATCGATCTCGACCACGAAGCGCTTCGACGCGGCCGCAAGCATCCCTGAAGCAGCAACACCGATGACGCTCAGTGCCGCGACAGCCTTGATTATGAGCATCAAATCCACTACGGCGCTCCTACAGCCCGAACAGGCCTGATAGCCCGACGTATCCCAGAGACAGCAATCCGGCCGTGATGAAGGCCATGGGTGTGCCCTTCATGATTTCAGGCACCGGTGCGACCTCAAGCCGCTCCCGCAGAGCAGCGAACGTGATCAACGCGAATCCAAATCCGAGCGCCACGCCGATCGTGTAAACGAGCGATTCTCCGAACCCAAAGCTGTAGACCAGGTTCATCTTGAAAAACCCGGGCTTCACTGCCTCGGTGGCGGTCGCGAGCACGGCACAGTTGGTCGTAATCAGTGGCAGAAAGATGCCGAGAGATCGATAGAGACCAGGGCTCGCCTTGCGCAAATACATCTCAACGAACTGCACGAGCGCAGCGATGACCAGAATGAACGCGGGAATGTAGAGGAACTCCCCTACTCCCAGGGGGACGAGCAGCCAGTTCCAGAAGACCCACGTCGCCGACGAGGCCATCGTCATGACGAAGATGACCGCACCTGCCATTCCTATCGATGTCTCCATGGCGTTCGAGACACCGAAGAACGGGACACAGTCCGATGAAACGCGTCAGAAGGATGTTGTTGACCAGCGCCGCACCAACCAGAAGGAGTGCGAAATGCGACAGCATCTCCATCATCAGCCCCGGCCTCCTTCTTCGATCGTGCAGTGAGCCTTGGTCTCGACTGTCCGACCCTCGATACGTCGGTTGATAGCGGTTGCTCCCGCGACCATGAAGCCGAAGATGATGAAAGCGCCAGGGAAGAGCAGCACGACTCCGGGACCCCGATACCACTCCGGGAAACGGAAGAGCGTATTGCCCATGAACACCAGCTCTCCGCTACCGACGACCTCGCGAACCGTCGCCAATATGATGATGACCGCCGAGTAGCCCACGCCCATGCCGAGGCCGTCAGCGATCGCGAGCAACGGTGGGTTGTGATACGCAAACGCTTCGGCCCGACCCAGGATGACGCAGTTCACGACGATGAGCGGGATCCACACGCCCAGGAACGCGTAGACCACCGGCAGAAACGCGTGCATCGTCAGGTCAACGATTGTCACGAACGAGGCGATGACCACGATGAATATCGGGATGCGCACCTGCTCGGGCACCAGTGACCTCAGCGAAGAGACGATCAGGCTCGACATGGTCAGCACGAAGATGACTGCCATCCCCATGAAGAACGCGCCCTCGAACTTCGTCGACACAGCCAAGTGTCGCACACAGGCCGATCATCAGCACAGTCAGGGGGTTGTCGATAGACAGGCCGCGCTTGAATGTGGCTATCCACTCCTGCACTACTGCTCTCCCCCTTCCTCTGCCAGCACGTCGGCATACACGTGTCCTGCAGCAAGCACACCTTTGCGTATTCCATTCGATGATCTCGTCGCACCCGAGATTGCATCGAACGATCGTGCCGCCGCGTCGATATCCGCTGCAGTCCAACCGGCGAACTGCTCAAGGAACCCTGGCTCTGTCAGAACCTTGGAGCCGAGTCCCGGTGTTTCGTTCTGCGTGATGATGCTAGCGCCCGTGACCAAACCATCTCTATCCACACCTACAACCATGTTGATCGGACCGCCATAGCCGCGGGGGGCAACGCGCACTGCCCACCCGATCTCGGCACCCGAACTGTCGGAGGCCGAATAGACGGCCGATACCGGCGTCTCGCCAGCAGCTTCATCCGCGCGGGCTACAACGTCGTCGCTAAGCGGCGAGAAGTCGCTCGCATCGCTCAAGACGGCCTGAATCGCGCGTTCCTCGGCTACCCGCTCCTGCTCGATGATCCGCTCGTTGGTGAGCTGATACGTGAAAGCCAACGAAGCGGATGCGACGACACACGTAGCCAGCACTGTCACGACCATGCGAACTGGCGTCGACTCAGCTCTCTGCACGTCGGCTCACCCACCCGAACGTTCGAGGGACTGTCATGCGGTCGATGAGCGGCACCAGGCCGTTCATGAATAGAATCGCGAACGTCGTCGCCTCGGGCAAAGGACCGATAGAAGCGCCCGACAACGTTGATCAGACCGCATCCACAGGCGAACACGAGCTTCCCGGTCTTTGTCATGGGTGAGGTCACGTAGTCCGTGGCCATGAAGAACGCGCCGAGCAGTACGCCGCCAGCCAGAACGTTGAAGACTGGATCCGAGCCAAACGCCCAGCTCAGGATTGCCACGGTGCCGACATAGCCGAGCGGGATACGCCAGTCGATGATACCTTTGGCGATCAGGAACAGACCGCCGAGGATCAGCAGGGCTGCGGAGATCTCACCGAAACACCCCTCGAGGTTCTTGAACAACAGCGAGCTGTACTGAGCCTGCAAATCGAAGCCGTACGCTCCTGATGCGGTGCGGTCCGCTGCGGCAACTGCGAGACGCGTGGCGCCGCTGATGGCGTCGAGCGTCTTTGTGCCTGCAATATCGATACCCTGGAACCACCCGCCGGGCACACTTTGCTCGGACAGAACACCGGCCCATGAAATCGCGACGATCGCGCGGCCCACGAGCGCCGGATTGAACAGGTTCCAGCCAAGTCCGCCGAAGAGCATCTTTGCCAACGCAATCGCCAGGATGCCGCCCACTGCAGCCATCCACCACGGAGTACGTGGCGGCAGGGCCATCGCCAGAAGCAAACCCGTTACAAGCGCGCTACCGTCGCCGATGGTCTGTGGCTTCTTCGCCACGTAGTTCCACAACGCCTCGGTACCCACGGTGGAACCGATGCTCGAGACGAGCAGAACCACCGCTACCAACCCCATGTTGTAGGTCGCCCACAGCGCTGCCGGTGCAAGTGCTGCTACGACCCAAAGCATGATGTGAGTCACATTTTCACGCGCGACGACGTGGGGCGAAGAGGCAATCGTCGTCCGGGGCATCTCCACCCTTTCATCCGCTGCCATCGCGCTACGCCCCCTTCTGGAGCTGGGCGGCCTTGGCGAGACGTATCAGCTGTACCAACGGTCGCCGAGTCGGGCAGACGTAGCTGCAGCAACCGCACTCGATGCAGTCCACGGCATGGAGCTGTGTCGTCCAATCCCATTCGCGTCGATTCGCGTAGATACCCAACGCGAAGGGCTGCAATGACATCGGGCACGCAACGGAACAGCGTCCGCATCGTATGCACGGCTGGTCACCGTGAACAGCCGGAGCCGTCACACCTGGATCGAGCACCACAACACCCGACGTGCCCTTGACCACAGGTACGCCGAGGTCGGCGACACCCATGCCGGTCATCGGACCGCCTGCGATCACTCGGCCGACCTCGCCGACGAAACCCCCCGCGTGCTCGATCAGTACCGATAGCGAGGTGCCGAGCAGCGTCAAGTAGTTGCCGGGCCGGGCGACGTTGCCGGTCACCGTCACCACTCGCTCGACCAAGGGCATACCGTGCTCCACAGCGTCGGCCACGGCCGCTGCCGTGCCAACGTTCTGCACGAGCGCGCCGGTTGCAGCAGGCAGTTTGCCGTGAGGTACTTCCTCACCGAGTACAGCCATGATGAGCTGCTTCTCTGCGCCCTGGGGATAGCTCGTTGCCAAGGAGAGAACCTCTACATCATCTCCCGCGACGCCTCTCAGCGCTTCGACCGCATCCGGCTTGTTGTCCTCGACGCCGATGACAATCCTCTTCGCCCCGACCGTCTGACCGATGATCCGAGCTCCGGCAACAACGCGCTCGGGCTGCTCGACCATCAGACGGTGATCGCAGGTAAGAAACGGCTCGCACTCGCACCCGTTGAGAATCACGGTATGAATGGGCATGTCTTTCGGGGGCATGAGTTTCACGCTCGTCGGAAACGCCGCCCCGCCGAGTCCCACAATCCCCGCAGCCCTCACGGTGTCCTGAACCTGTTCACTACGTTCGACCTGCTCGTATGTTTCGAAGTGCTGCTCTGCGGCGCACAGGATTTCGACAGCAGCAACGGTCTGCCCGGAAGCGAGGAGTTGAGGGCGTATCGCCGATACCTCGCCGTCGACGGGTGAGTGAATCGGAGCGCTGATGAACGCCTCCGTGCGACCGATGACCTGTCCTCGCCGAACCGTTTCGCCCTTCTCGACGATCGGCTCACACGGCGCGCCCAGATGCTGGCTCATCGGCACGATGAGTCGCTCCGGTATCGGTGCCCGTTCTACAGAGACACCCTTGGTTGCCGCCTTGCGATCAGGCGGATGCACCCCACCCCTGAACCCCGCTCTACTCAAAGAGCCCCCTCGTCGGTACTACGTGCAAGCTTGTAGAGACGTTCTCGCTCAACCCACGTATTCCTTCTCGCGCCCTTCTGTCGTCCGTCGCTAGTGCACCGAGAACGACGAACAAGGGTCGCGTGCGAGCGAATCGCTCACTTGCCGAAGAAAATCTCAATCTCGCGAGTGGCTGACTCAGGAGAGTCAGACCCGTGGACGACGTTGGCGTCCATGATCAACCCGAAGTCGCCTCGAATCGTGCCCGGCGCAGCGTCTCGTGGGTTCGTGGCCCCCATGAGCTTGCGGCACACGAGCACGGCATCCGGGCCAGACAGGACCATCTTCACGACGGGACCCGAGGTGATGTACTCGATCAGTCCCTCGTAGAACGCCTTGCCCTCATGCTCGGCATAGTTCGCAGCAGCCTGCTCTGGCGTGACCCGACCGAGCTCGAGTCGCTCGATCACGAGTCCGGTGTTCTCGAATCGCTGCACGATTGGGGCAATGAGCCCGCGGGCAACAGCGTCAGGCTTGATCATGATGTAGGTCTTCTGGTCCACGTGCGTCCTTTCGTCCGTTGTAGATGAGCCGTCCTTGGCCCGTCGGGGCTACGAACCCCCACCCGTCGAGCGCCAATCATTCTCGACGCCTGTGACCTTCCAGCCAACACCTTCACGCGCCAACGTAATCTCATAGCGAAGGGGCGAGCCGTCTTTCGGAGTGACAGTCACCGCGACCTGTGAGGTAGCCGGTGAGCGTTCTACGCTGTCCACCTGAAACTCCTGGATAGGTGGAAGCTTTGCCATGTCTTTGTCGACATCGGCCGAGGGGGCTGCGACCCAGTAGCCGTCCACAGGTTCTCCTTCGGCGCGCGCCTGCAGCATCCCTGTAACGGTCATGGACTGGGTTGGGAATCCAAGCCCGGAGAAGTATGCGGCGGCTATCGCTGCCACGATGACGATGACAAGCACAACGATGGTGGCCACCAGAGTCCACGGGTTGCGCTCAGATCGCCGGACCTGGCGCTCGACACGACGCTCTACCCGGTCCTTCTCCTTCATCTCCTCATCGGTCATCGTGAAGAAGGCCGATCCGTCGGTCTCCTCGCCGAACAGCTCACCCGTAGCGGATGCGTCCGTCGCCGGCGGCACGCCTGAAGACGCGGTCGGCAGCACACCGGCGGCGCTTCCCGCGCGGTCGGCCTGTGCGTCATCCGAGCCGGGCGCGTCGATCACCGGCGGAATCTCGCCCGTGGACCACCCGTCAATCACTTCACGTTCTGGTCTCTCGAGCGCAGCACGGCTCAGCTCGAACGAAGTGCGCATCTGCTCGGAGAGTTCATGACCATGGAGCTGGATGGACTTCTCGAAAGACTTCACTGCATCTTCATGCAAAGAAAGCGCATGGAAGGCCAAACCGAGGTTCGCAAGAGCCTTGCCGCGGCCAGCATAGGTGTCGAAGCCGAGCGCGGCCTTGTACGCCTCGACCGCATCGGCCGGACGACCAATGGCCATGAAACACAGACCAAGGTTGTTGAGCGCCTTGCCGGGATCCGGGTTGTCTCCGTCGAGAGCCGCTTGTCGGTATGCGCCGGCCGCGTCAGCAAACCGGCCCATTTCGAACAGTGCACCTGCTTTGCCCTGCAGTGCACGGTACTGGTTCGTATAGTCCGGCTCCTCCAGCGCATGGTCGTACGCCTCGACGGCCTCCGGATACTCGCCCAGGGCAACGTTTGCAGCGGCTAGATTAGCGAACAGCGCGCCACGTCGGTCATAGATCTCGTCCTTCAGCGCTTGCCCATAGACGGTAACGGCGTCGCCGTGCCGCCGCAGGCGCATCAACGAGTTGCCGGCCATGTGGTATGCCGCCCCCGACCCCTCCGGCTGCGAACCGGCAGCGGCCAAGAAGGCCTTCGCGGCACCGCGATAGTCCCCGGTGTCGTATGCCTGCTTGGCTTCCTGGTAACGGGCTTCGTCCACGCTGGTCCCCGAGCTACTCGGCGGCATTCTCGATCGTTACTGAGTTCATGACATCGCCCACGCTGATCGCACGAACAACGTCCATACCTTCGATGACCTGACCGAACACCGTGTACTGGCCGTCGAGGAACGGCTGCGGGCCGAGGCATATGTAGAACTGGGATCCCGCAGAATCCGGATCAGTCGCGCGAGCCATCGAGACCGTCCCATCAAGATGCTGCCGAGAATTGAATTCCGCGGCAAGATGGTAGCCCGGACCGCCGGTACCCACACGCGGGTCATCGGTCTTGGACAGCGGATCTCCACCCTGGACAACGAAGCCCGGCTCAACACGATGGAACTTGGTCCCGTCGTAGAAGCCCTTCTGGGTCAGCTCGATGAACGCAGCCACGTGATTCGGCGCGTCATCCGGGTAGAACTCGAACTTGATGACGCCCTTGTCGGTATTGATGACCGCAATCTCGTTTCCGTTCGGCTTGTAAGTCGGGGTATACAACGGATCCTCCTCCGGTGTCGTCGGTTCGGCACTCTCTTCGATCGGAGCAGTGACAGCCTCTTCGGCAGGTGTCTCCGTGGCCGTAGGTGCGGCCTCGTCAGACGAACATCCCTGCATCATGAACGCGGCTGCAACGAGCACACACGCAAGCACCACAAGCCGAGTGCGAGAGCATATCGATGGCATTGACAGGGTCCTCCTGAGGCGAAAGGTGTACTGGTGCAAATGAGTAGAACGCTCGTCATTCTACCAGTGCTGCCCCCAGCTGATAAGGAGTATGCTACGGGGGTATACGCTGCGGCAGTAGCCGCGTCGCGCGGCGTTTTCGTGTACGCAGAACCCGGCGGTACAAGCCAAGGAGGAGATGTACTTGGGAGCACCAAGCACTGACAAGGTCCGCAACGTTGTCCTCGTCGGCCACGGCGGTGCGGGCAAAACGTCACTCGCGGAAGCGATGCTCTACCTGGCCGGCGCAACGAACCGACTCGGTAGTGTAGACGAGGAACACAGCAACCTCGACTATGACGCCGAGGAGATCAAGCGCAAGTTCACGATCAGTCTTTCGCTTGCTCCGGTCATGTACAAAGGCGTCAAGATCAACGTGATCGACACCCCTGGATACGCCGACTTCATGGGCGAGGCTGTCGCAGGGATGGAAGCCGCCGAGATGGCGCTCTTTGTAGTGGATGCCGTCTCGGGCCCCCAGGTCCAGACTGACCGCTTGTGGAAGATCGCGGGCAGCATGGGCATCGCGCGTGCGATCTTCATCAACCGTCTCGACAAAGAGCACGCCGACTTCGAGGGCGTGCTGAAGAAGCTCGTCGATGACTACGGTCATCGTATCGGCGCGGTTCAGATCCCGATCGGCAAGGAAGACAACCTGTCGGGAGTCGTCGACATCATACGCATGAAGGCCTACATGCACGGCGACGGTACCGAGGTCAAAGAGACCGAGATACCCGAAGATCTCCGCGGCGCAGCCGAAGAGTGGCGCGAGAAGCTGCTGGAACTCGTCGCCGAGGCCGACGATGAGCTCATGGAGAAGTACCTCGAGGGCGAGAAGCTGTCTCAAGAAGAACTGGAGACCCTGCTCGACAAGGCGATTGCTCTCGGCATCTTCATCCCCGTGTTCGTTGGCTCCGCGACCGGTCTCATCGGCATCAAGGACCTGCTCGACGAGATCGTCGGCGTTCTTCCCTGAGCCCACCGCACACGGAGCCGTTCCCACGATCGACGGCGACGACATGGAAGTCAGCACCAGTGGCGAGCCTGTTGCGTGGGTGTTCAAGACCATGTCAGACCCGTACGTGGGCCGTCTCAACTTCGTGAAGATCATGTGCGGCACGCTCACACCGAACACCGAGCTCATCGACGCGCGTAACGGCAAGAAGATTCGTGTCGGACGCGTCTACAAGGTCGTGGGCAAGAGACACGACAGATGTCGAAGCTGTTCCTGCGGGAGACATCGCCGTACTGCCCAAGCTTGACGACGTCATTACCGGAGACACTCTGAGTTCGTCAGGCAAGGTCGAATTCGCTCCGATTCCCTTCCCCGAGCCGCTCTACCCGTATCCATCGTGGCCGCCACCAAAGCGGACGAGGACAAGCTCGGCACCGCACTCAAGGGGATCGTCGACGAGGATCCGTCGCTCACCATGCGTCGCGACGAAGAGACGCACCAGACCGTCCTGACTGCTCTGGGTGAAACCGGTATCGATGTCGTTATCCATCGGCTGCAGAGACCGCTTCCACGTCGAGGCCGAGCTCGAGGACATGCGTATCCCCTACCGAGAGACGATCCGTAGGCGAGCAGAAGCCCAGGGTCGCCACAAGAAGCAGACCGGCGGTTCAGGCCAGTTCGGAGACTGCCGGCTTCGTGTCGAGCCCAATCCTGGCCGAGGACTACGAGTTCGTCGACGAGATCGTTGGGGGCAGGATTCCGCGGCAGTTCATACCCGCCATCGACAAGGGCGTGCAAGAGACCATGACGCACGGCATCATCGCGGGCTATCCGATCGTCGATGTGAAGGTCGCCGTCTTCGACGGCTCCTATCACGCGGTCGATTCCAACGAGATGGCGTTCCGCAACGCTGCGCGAATCGGTTTCAACGCGGCGGCGGCGAAGGCGGACCCCGTGCTGCTCGAGCCGATAGCGACTCTCGAGATCAGGGTTCCCGATGAGTACTCGGGCGCAGTCATGGGTGACATCAGTTCAATCAGAGGCCGAATCCTCGGCATGGACTCTCCCGAACCCGGCATCCAGATGATCAAGGCACAGGCGCCCTATGCCGAAATCGTGCACTACTCGCCGCACCTTCGCTCGATCACGAGCGGCACGGGAACCTACACCGTGACGATCGACTCATACGAGCAGGTACCGGGCGACGTACAGAAGAAGCTCGTCGAGGAGTACGAGAAGCAGCGGGCCGAGGGTCACTAGAACCCGAATTCAGCTCGAATGAAGGAAGGCCGGTCGCGTCAGAAGCGACTGGCCTTCCTCGTATTTGAGATGGTGCCCTCTATAGGATTCGAACCTACGGCCTTCTGCTCCGGAGGCAGACGCTCTATCCACTGAGCTAAGAGGGCGCGAGCGCCACGGCTGTGACGCGCCAACGCAGAGTATCATACCCCTCACTCGAGCTACCACGGCGGTTCGTCAACGACGAATCATACGGCTATGCTGGTGTCGCCCGCCAACGACGGAAGGTGCGACGTGACTTCCACGCCAGCGCTCGTTATCGCGAACCCCGCAGCCAAGCACGGCGAGACCGAGAAGCTTCTTCCTGTTGTGAAGCAACTGCTTCACAACCTTCCGCACGACATGGTGCTGACAGAGTACATGGGGCACGCAGCCAAACTCGCCGAGCAAGCCACGAATCGAGACCTGGTTGTGGCAGTTGGCGGGGACGGTACTGTTCACGAGGTGCTCAACGGCCTCATGAAGCACCCCGAGCAATCCCGCCCTGCACTGGGATTGCTTCCTACCGGTTCAGGTAACGACACCCGACGTACCCTGGGCATCCCGACTGATCTCACCCAGGCGGCGCTCAGCCTTGCCACGGGGGTGAGACGTCGTTTCGATGTCGGTGTGTGCAACGGAATCTACTTCAACAACAGCTTCGCAGCCGGACTCGACGCGAAGGTCACTGCGAAGTCCATCGAGTACAAGACCACGACACGTCGATCCGGGTTGTGGCTCTACTTGACCGCAGTCCTGCACGTGCTCTTCCATGAACTCGAAAGCTTCGACCTTGAGATTGGATTTGACGGTGCTCCGGCCGAGCGCCATGACGCACTGATCGTGGCAATCACGAACGGACAGACCTACGGCGGAGGCTTCCGCATCACTCCCGACGCGATTCCCGATGACGGGCTCTTCGATGTATGCATGATGGATCCGTTCTCGCTGCCCGAAGCGCTGTTCAGACTACCCTTCCTCATCGTCGGGAAGCACACGAAGATGAAGCCCGTGCATATGTCGCGGCACCGGTCCCTCATCATCGAGTGCGACTCAGCGGTTCCCGCCCAGATCGACGGCGAGGTGCTACTCGAGCAGCGGTACGACATCTCAATGCTACCGGGCGCCATCGAATGCATTGTGCCGAGGAGCTAGCGATGCTGGAGAGCTTATTGCAGCTGCACACAACCGGCTACGCCGCCCTGTTGTTGGCGTTTGCCTTCAACTATCTCGTCGGATCCATCCCGTGGGCATACATCATCGTGAAGCGGGTGACAGGCGAGGACGTTACCACCCATGGCACCGGCAACGTCGGTGCCATGAACGTCCGCAGATCGACGGGCTCCTGGGGATGGTTCGTTGTGGCGATGCTTGCTGATGCCCTCAAAGGCTTTCTGCCTGTGCTCGCGGTGGCGCTGTTGTGGGAACCCTACGTGGTCCCTCCGCTTGCCAACCTCTTCGGCGTGGGTGAGGTGGGCGGGGCACCTATCATCTGGCCGGAGATCCTCTACGTCCAGGCTGCCGTCGCAGGCGCAGTTCTCGGGCACAACTACTCCGCATGGATGGCGCTTCTCAAGAAGCAGTTCGCTCGCACCGGCAAAGGTCTCGCAACCGGCGGAGGCGCACTGCTCGCGTACGACTGGCGCTACTTCGTAGCGGCGGTTGTGGTGGGCTTGACCGTCATCGCGATCACACGCTACATGATGGCTGGTCAGGTGGCGGCTGCGGCAGCACTTCCCGTCACGGCTGTGGCGCTCCGTTGCCCCGACTGGCCGTTTGCGCTGCTCATGGGTCTGGTCGTGTACGCGGCACACCACAAACGGTTCGTGGGCATGCTTCGTGGCAACGAACCCCGGCTCTACGTGAACGATCGCATGGGCCCCAGAGGCTGAGACCCAATGCAAACGGACCGGTCACATGGACCGGCCCGTCGTCACATTCGCGCAGTCTCGGAAACGAGACCTAGTCCATCGTGATGGCCTCGCTCGGGCAACCGTCGACGCAGATGCCGCACTCGGTGCAATCCTCGGGACGAGCCAGAACGGCGACATCTTCAAGGTCATAGCATGCACTGGGGCATTCATCGACGCAGATGCCGCACGCGGTGCACAAGCTCTTGTCTACTTTTGGCACGGACATGCGTGGTTCCTTTCCTCAAGACCGACCGATTCCCCCGAACGGGTTGGGACATGATAGCACGGCATCTGCGCATCGCTGAAGCGAGTGCCAAGGATGCAGACTAGCCGACTTTGTCCTGCACATCGAGCGGACTCCACAGACAGTATGGGTACGTACGATCCGTCAGGATACCGGATGCTGCCTGCTGCCCCTCCAGAGACGCGAGTTCCTCTCGCATCTGTGCGGTCAACGGTTCAAGGATGGCGCCAAGCTCCGCGTTGACCTCACGAATGCGCGCACCAAGCGCCTTCTTCTCGGCGTTCGGGTGAGAGATTTCTTCCACAAGCGAAGCTTTCTGCGCGGCAAGCGTACTTGCCCTGGCACGCTCCTCGGCATCATCGAACTCCGCCTCGCCGAACATCGTATCGGGGTTGTGCTCAAGTCGGTGGAGACGCTGTCGAACCTCCGCAATCTCCTCGTCCGTGACGACATGCGCCCCCAGCGGCAGATACATCGTCATCGAGGCCACGACGATCGGTGGCGGCTCTATCCCAACGTAGCGGCGGATCACGCCGTCGGTCACCGTGTCGTAGCGACCTCCTCCGATTCCATGCACGAACAGATCGCCCAAGAAGAGCCTCGTGAACATGGTGAGAGTGAGTGCCCTGGGCGCAAGAAGCGGGAGTTCCTCCAGGGCGTGCACGACCACGTCATTATCAGCATCGACTCGTACGGCGACGTCGATTCGGTCGGAAATCTCGATCGAGTCCGCATCACGCCGAACCCAGACCCCGCGTCGATGCTCGCCGTCGATGAACCAGAACGGCACTTCGACCCAGTCTGCGTCGACACCGAGATCCGGGAACGGCTGAACCGCAGAGCGGGTACCCGAAACAGCTCGATACTGGTGCAGCTCGTCGTTGTGGTCGCGAGCGAAACGATCTGCGTCAAGCAGCAGGGTCGCCGCGAAGGTCCCGTACGTGCGCATCCGTGCCATGCGCGAAACCGGCAACTCCAGGTAGTGGGTTCCCGCACAAGCCTCATAGCGACGTCGCGCGACAGTCAGCAGGTCGGCCAGGTTCTCGGCATCTTCAGCAGCCCCACGCAAGGCCGCACAGAACTCCGCAAAGTGCCTGGCCAACGCTGGTGCTGGCAGACCCCCAAGCATGCGGTCACCCGCCTGACACAGGACTTCAATCGCAGCAAGATCCGGAACCGGCGTCGATACGTAGCTTGTTGCACCGTCTCCGATCGCCAAGTACTGCGCGCAGCGGCGGACCTCTGGCGTCAGACAAGGTGCCGAAATTCCGACCGTATCGAACGTGTCGGTATCAACGACCAGGTCAACACCGACAGCTGCATTTTCCACACAGAATCGGTCGAGCAAGAAGTACTTCGCCCACACGCCCGGGTGGAATAGCTCCGGCTGATGTCCCGTGAGTGCAATCAAGTCGGGGTCGGCTTCAGGTCTTGGGAGTTCCAGACCCAGGCGTCGCGAGTAGTCATATGCGTGAGCTAGGGCCTCGCGCCGGGTCTCGCGACGCAACTGCGCGATGGGTACGCCTCCAAACAGCTCCTCGGCATGACTCAGGCGCGATGCATTCTCACTGGCGATCGCCGCCCAATCGTCGTATGCGGGCTGGGTGACGACCTCACCGTGACCGTGCGGGAGTGCGGGACGTGAATGCGCCATCGTCGGCTACACCAAGTCCTCGAGATGGCGTACCCCAACTGGCTCCTCGGCAAAGAACGGCTCCCCTGCCGGCTGTCGAATCATCGCGCCCCACATCTGTGCAGCCTTCTCCATTGACTCGATGATAGTTGCGTTCGCCGGGTTCGCCGAGAACTGCGACTCGTAGGCTCGCAACGCGTCGAGCTTGTTCGTCAGAGTCTCGGTGATGTCCACCACGAAGGACGGCTCGCGTACCAGCCGCATGTGAACCGCCATGTAGTGGTACAGCCGTGCGGGATAGTGCGGCTCGCCCGACATCTCTGATTTGGTGAACTTCGCATAGAAGCGCGCCGCCAGAGCGATATTGGCGGCAGCGATGTGATCGGGATGCGCGTCTTCCGGAAACGGCACGAACATCAATCGCGGGCGCTCGGCTCGCAGAACCTCGGCCACGGCAGTGCGTGCCTCGACACTGTCGAACAGGTACCGGTTGGGCAGCCGCAGCGTAACGCGCTGAACGCCGAGTATCTCCGCAGCTCGAGCCGCCTCGGCCATGCGAATCTCGTGCGTCCCGAATGGGGTCGGCTCACCGTCGGTCAAGTCCACCAGCGTCACGCCCAGGCCCCGGGCGACCAATCCAGCGACTGTCCCACCCATTCCGATCTCTACATCATCGGGATGCGCTCCGATGCACACGACGTCAGCCATCGATTCCTCCCAGAGCCTCTCGCCACACGCGCTCATAGTACGCGTACCGCGCCTCCGGATCGTCCAGGTCGGCGCCGAACGAGCGGTCGTGATCGTAGTAGATACGCTCGACAGGAATTTCTCGAACACTCAGTCCTGCGTGATACGCCTTGGCCCACAGCTCAAGCGGCATCGCATATCCCGGTTCGCGCAGCTCGATCGCATCGAGTGCCTCAAGCCTGTACGCCTTGAACCCGCAGAATGCATCGGTGAGACTCCAACCTGTCACCCGATTGATCTCCTGGGTGACGCGAGCGTTCACCTCGCGCCTGCTGGGCGGCGCCTCACCGCAGACGCGACTCTGTGGCAGATACCTGCTGCCCGACACGATGTCGCCGCCATCGTCGAGTGCCTTCAGGAACTCGGAGATGTGCTTGGGTTCGTGCTGCCCATCGCAGTCCATCGTCACGACGCACCGCACCCCGCGCGTGCGCGCGACAGCGAACCCCTCGGCCAGCGCGCGTCCGTACCCAAGATTGCGTGGGTGCGTAATCACGGTGATATCGGTGCGGTCGGCCAGAGCGGCATTCGTGCCATCGGTCGACCCATCGTTCACGACAAGAACCTCGCCGTCGAACCTGGCCCGAACCGAATCGAGCACGTCGTTCACGGTTGCCGCCTCATTGTAGACGGGCATCAAGACAGCATCGGACACGCGCTCTACCTGGCTTCCTCGGCTATTTCGCGAATCTCATACGAGGTCACAACACTCACCTGGTCGCCGAGCATCCCTTTGACCGAGCAGTACTTCTCCTCGGACAGTTCGATTGACCGTTCCACCGCCTGTGCCGCCACGGCAACGCCCGTCACGATGTAGTGCACCTCGATGTCTGTGTAGATCTTGGGATACTCTTCTTCGCGTTGGCGACCGCGAATCTCAATCTCGAATCCCCGTACATCTTGCCGCTTCTTCTCGAGTATCGAGATCACGTCCATGCCCGTACAGCCGGCCAGCGCATACAAGACGAGCTCCAACGGCCGCGCTCCTGTGCCCTCGCCCTTGTACTCGGGCTTGGAGTCCATTACGACACTATGGCCAACCTCGTCCCATCCGACGAACTGGCGATTGCCATTCCAGCGTACGCGAACGTTGTCCACGCGCAGCCCCCTTTCCAGTGATTGCTGGCGCGATACCGACGACGGCAACGGCTCCGACATCGCTATCGCACTAGTGGAATCTGTACCCGAATCAGATCTTGCGACCCACCAAGTCCGCGAGTTCACGCGGGTGCTGCGACTTCCCAACCGCCTCTTCGAAGGTGACCTTGCCCGCCTGGAGCAGGACCTTGAGGTGTTGGTCGAGCGTCTGCATACCCATCGAACCGCCGCCCTGGATGATCGTCGCCATCTGGTGGGTCTTACCTTCGCGGATGAGATTGCGGATGGCCGGAACCCCGAGCATGATCTCCATCGCCATGACGCGGCTGCGACCGTCTGTCGACCTCAGCAGTATCTGAGACAGGACGCCTTCTAGGGTGTTGGACAGCTGCATACGCACCTGCTGCTGCTGGTGGGGCGGAAACACGTCGATTATGCGGTCGACAGTCTCCGGACCACCAGTCGTGTGTAGAGTCGCCAAGACCAAATGGCCGGTCTCGGCCGCGGTGATCGCTGCCGAGATAGTCTCGAGGTCTCGCATCTCTCCGACAAGAATCACGTCGGGGTCCTGACGCAAGACGCGCTTGAGCGCAGCGGCAAAACTGTGGGTGTCCTCGCCTATCTCGCGTTGGTTGACGTACGCCTTCTTGTTCCGATGCATGAACTCAATCGGATCCTCCATCGTGATGATGTGCAAAGGACGCGTCTCGTTGATGTGATCGACCATGGCGGCCAGCGTGGTCGACTTGCCCGACCCCGTAGGACCCGTGACCAGGACCAAGCCTCGCGGCCGCTCCGCCAGATACTTGCATACCTTCGGTAGCCCCAGCTGATCGAACGTCGGAATGTCTAGGGGGATCACACGGAAGACGGCACCCATCGAGTTGCGCTGCTGAAAAATGTTCGCCCTGAAGCGCGAAAGTCCGGGAATGCTGTACGCGAAGTCAAGTTCCAGCTCCGTCTCGAACCGCTTGCGCTGCTCCTCGGAGAGAAGCGAAAGAAGCATCTGCTGCGTGTCGCGCGGCATAAGGACTTTCATGTTCTCGACAGGAATGAGCTCACCACGCTGGCGGATGCCAGGAGGGCTGCCGACGGTCAAATGCAGGTCAGAGCCACCGCGCTCGATCATCAGTCGCAGAAGGTCATCGACGTTGGGAGCATCCCCTTCTGTGAGGGGTGAGGACTTCTCGGCGGCCGACGGGGTCGGCGTCGTCGGTGCGGAGGGGACACCGTAGTCGGACGGCGCAGTCACTGCGGGCTGCGGTACCGGGACGGGAACAGCCGCCGCGACGGCCGACTGTGGAGGGACGACGGGCTGCGGAACGCCAGTTCCCATCGGTGCCGCGACCGTGGACGCAGCTCCTTCCATGGCGCCAGCAGAGGCACGGATATCAGCGGATGGCGCCTCGGTCACGGCCGGCATGGCCGCGGCGGGGGCCTGCACGGCCGCGCCGCTCAACGCGACGATCTTCTGGACGATCGCATCGAGAGCCCCGCTGGAAGACAGATGTGCCGACGCTCCGGCCTGTCGGGCACGAAGAGCTGACGCCTCATTCGGCTGCAAAGACAAGATGATGACCGGAGTGTCCGCCGCGCTCGGCTGTTCCTTGATCTGCTTCGTCAGGGCATACCCATCCATGCCCATCAACTCTGCATCTACGACGATGACATCCGGATTCTGTGCAGCCACGATACCTATGGCGCGAGGCGCAGAGAGAACGCTCACGACCTCGACACCAGCGCCGGAACCCGCGAGCCCTTGGGTAATTCTGTCAATCAATCCAGCGTCTTCATGGACAATCATCACTTTCGTGTCTGCCACTAGAGGGGTACCTCCTCTTGGAGCCGGACTCAACCGGCACACATTTCATCAGCATCGCAAAACGTCGCAAGCGCAAACAATCCAATGTCCCGTCTATCGGCATGCCCGCAACAGGACTCAAGGAAACACACTGCGTAGTACGTAGACCCTCTGGTCGGGGACAGACCGCTCACTACCAGGTAGTATATGCCTCGACTCAGCGGCCGAGAAAGACCCGCCCACCGCGAAAAGGAGCCTTTGTGACGCTGCAAGTCGACGTGGAAGGTCTCGCGCATGGCGGCGCAGCCATTGCGCACCTGCCCGATGGCCGTGTCGCCTTCGTCCACGGAGGATGCCCGGGCGACATCGCCCACATTGAGATTACCGCAGAACACGCCCGCCATGTCGATGCCCGCGTTGTCGACCTCGTCAAACCCTCTCCCGACCGAGTAGACGCACCGTGCCCGTATTTCGGAACGTGCGGCGGCTGCCAGTGGCAACACGTTGCCTACGACCTGCAGCAGACCGCCAAACGTGCGTCAGTTGTTGCCGCGCTCTCGCGGATAGGTGGCGTGGACGCCGAATCCCTCGTCGACGCCACGTTGGTGTCGGAACGGCAGTACGGGTACCGAAACAAGATCGAGCTTCTCGGCCAATGGTGTAGCGACGGCCTGCACCTCGGGTACGCCCAGGCGGGCACCGGCGACCTCGTACAGGTGGACAGCTGCCTTCTATTGCCCCGAGCGCAGCAGAAAGCTCCCAAGGCGCTTCGCGGAGCGCTTCGCTACCTGAGCGGTGACAACGATCTCGGAATCGAACGCGTTGGACTCAGGATCGCCACGAACACACGCGATGTCGAAGTCGCCCTGTGGACAGCTCCAGATCGCTTCCCTCGTGCCTTTGCTGCTGCAACGGTCGCCGACACAGTCAAGGCCAACAGTCTTGTGAGAGTGCTCGTGAAGAGCGGTACTCGGGGCGTGTCGAACGTCGAGGTACTCAAGGGCAAAGGTGCGTGGCGTGAACGACTCGCCGGGCATGCGATGCTCGTCTCGGCACCGTCGTTCTTCCAGGTGAACACGTCGACTGCCGAGCTGCTCGTCCGCTACGCGGTGGAGCAGATCGATCCGGACAGCTGCGGCCGGGTGCTCGACTTGTACGCAGGCGTAGGCACGTTCTCTATCCCCCTCGCCGAGCGCGCCGAGCAGACTGTCGCCGTGGAATCATCTCGCTTCGCTTTGCGCGACCTGGAACGCAACGCGGAACAAGCGCAAGTACCGCTGGACATCGTGCCGGGTGACGCAGCCCGGGCGCTCGTCGAACTCGGCACCTTCGACCGCGTATTAGTGGACCCGCCGCGCGCGGGACTCGATAAGTCGATGCTCTCATCACTCGCGGCAACACGCGCCGGTCGCATCGTGTATGTGTCATGTGACCCAGCGACACTTGCACGGGACGTGAAGGGACTCGGCGAACACGGATATCGACTCGTCCGCGCACAGCCCGTCGACTTGTTCCCGCAGACGTACCATGTCGAAACGGTCGCCACGCTCGATCTAGAAGCCTAGGCACACTGCCGAGAAGGCGACCGACCGCTCGGGGGTCAGACCAGCCTTCCTACTTCAGGGAAGTCCGTCACATACACGTCGTGGGGGGCGTCCTCATGCTCTTCCGTCAGATCGGCCCCGGCGAAGTGCATCGCTTCGTGGTCGCCCTCTCCCCACATCGCGCTATCGGTCACGTCGTAGACGACGCCCTTGTACGCGACGTATGCCGGACTGCCGTCCCGGCCGTTGTATTGCTTGAGCTCCTCAACAGTGAGTTCCTTCATCGTGCCTCCGAGGTCGGGCCATGACGGACATGACATCGGTAATGTCCCCCCGGGCCGACTCCGCAAAACGTGCAGGGAACTCCATGCGGCGAGAATCAGTTGCCTTCAAGCCGCTCCCGCAACTTGATGAGGTCGACGACGATCTTGCGACCCTTGGTCGCCAACGCGCCCTCTTTGGCCAGGTTCGAGATGATCCTGCTCGCGGTCTCTCTTGACGTGCCCGCGAGAGTCGCGATGTCATAGTGCGTCAGACCCTGGATCACAGGCACGCCACGCGTCTCATAGCTGGCCGTAGCCACGTTGAGCAGAACTCTCATGACGCGATGGGTGGCGTCGTGAAACGCCATATCCTCGAGCCGCGCTATCGTATGCCTGAGGCGACGCGACAGGGTCGCTATCAACGACAACGCAAGTCTCGGGTTGATCTGGATCGCCGTGGAAAGATCCTTCGCGTCGAGACTGAACAACTCGACTTCGGTGACCGCGATGACATCGGCCGAACGCGGTTCAGCGTCAACCAGGCTCATCTCGCCGAAATGCGCGGGCGCCTCAAGGTAGCTGAGAGCCAGCTCCTTGCCATCCGGGGAGGCAAGCGAGACTTTGACTCTTCCCGAGACGAGCAGATACATCGACGAGCCCACTTCGTTCTGGGTGACGATGAACGCGCCCTTCGGATAGCGCTTGAGCTGAACCATGTCCGCGAAGGTGTCAAGATCCTCGGCCGACATCTCCGAGAACATTGGAATCGCGCGCAACTTGGCAAGAGACTGATCGCGTGTGCTCTGTGACTGTTTCATGGTGCTGATATCGGCCTTTCGCAATTGTGACTTAAGCCACAATCGACGCGCGTTCTGCAATCCCAGGACCGTTCGTCGCCCACAATGCAGGGGCGACACCCCAAAGGTGCCGCCCCGACGTTCACACGTGCGTACCCCGAAGGGCACATCTTCTTGCAGCGCTACATCTTCTCGCGAATGTAATCGATCATGAGCGGCGTCACGTGCGGGATGAGCTGTGGCAGGTACGTCGGCATGAGCGAGTCCAGTGTCTGGGGGAGCAGACCCGGAATAAGATCGGCCATATCCGGCGGCATCTCGCCAATGTAGTCCTCGACTTCACGGACCATGTCCGGCATGACCTTGGCCATGATACCGTCGATCATCATCGGGAACATCAGCGGCATCATCTTCTCCATCATGGCAAGACCACCGGGGACGTGCTTCATCGACTTCATCATGGGCTTCATGCCAGCGGGCATCGCATCCATCATCTGCGGGAAGATCCGCGTCATGAACTTCGCCATGTTCGCAGGCTCCAGGAGGATGATGAACTTGTCGAAGTAGCCCCACATGTACAGGGAGAACGCTGTCGTCTCAGGGATTTCGTAGCCAGCTGCTTCAGCGACGACACGTGCAAGGTCGTCGATCTGCAGCGGCATGTCGTTCTTGTCCACACTGTCGCGGAGCTGCACTTGACAGCACGGACACAGCGCGACGACCCTGTTCGCCCCGGCGTCAACGGCTTCCTGCAAGCGCACCTTGCCCAGCACCGGCGCGACCTCGATCTCGCCTACCAGCGTGAGCACCGATCCGCAGCAGTAGCCTTCCTCGCGGTTGTGCTCCATCTCGACGTAGTCCACGCCCGGGATGGCCTTGATCATGTCGCGTGGCGGCTCGTAGTTGCCTTGGGCTCGACCCATGTGACACGAGTCGTGGAACGTGAGCCTTTCACCTTCGAACGGGTTGTCCTTGAGCTCGATCTTGCCCTCTGCAATCGCTTCCGCGACAAGCTCCGAGTAGTGCTTCACCTCGAAGTCGTATTCCTCACCGCGCTCGGCAGCAAGGTTCG
The DNA here is from genome assembly GCA_963790405.1 of uncultured Actinomycetota bacterium. Lineage (GTDB taxonomy): Bacteria > Actinomycetota > Coriobacteriia > Anaerosomatales > JAGXFU01 > JBGSMX01. Next base: position 493,221 of record CAWBOJ010000006.1, on the reverse strand, counting down.
CGTAGAGCTCCTTCCACACGAGGCCACACGCAGGGCATGAAGTGACGATCGTCTTCGCACCGCGTTTGCGCGCTTCGGACACGTTGTGCTCGAAGATCTCGGCAAACAGGTCCCACTTCCCGGCGACCTTCATCGGTATGCCACAACAGGCTTCGTCCGTACCCATGTAGCCGATATCGTAGCCGGCATCGGTCAGCAGCCGTACGGATGCCTCCGCGATGTCTGCCTCGACGAAACTGGCCGTGCAACCGGCGAAGTAGAGGATGTCAGCCTGTTTGTTCCATCCGCCCTTGTCATCCGAGAGCTTGTCCTTGATGTCCTCGGGCACCCAGTTGGCGCGATTCTCGGCCTTGCCGGCCCAGATGTCTCGCTCTCCGCGCAAAGAAGCCGCCATCATCTCAAAGGGCGGGAACGTACCCCGCTTCTCCTCGTGTACGAGCTTGCCGCGCATCGTCATCCAGTTGTGCTCCACCGGCAGTTGCAGCTGGCAACGCGCGTTGCAGACTTCGCACGTGGTGCAGACGAGCTGGGTGTCGATCGCTTTGCGGTTCCACTTCTCGCGTCCCTCCATGACCTCACGAAGGTAGGCGTACTTGCCGCGGGGCGATTGTGACTCCCAGCCCCGTCCTGTGTACTGCTCGCACGTGGGAACGCAGTAGCCGCAGCGAGCGCATGCGTACGCCATGTACGCCACGTCGCCCGGAATGCCGCGAACCTCCTTGGTGAGATCTCGCATTGCGTCCGGGGGGGTGGCCATGTTGGCCACGGGTCGGATGAGAGATTCCATCGCAGCGGCAGAACCCATCAGTAGATCGATAACCCCGCCACCACCGATGACCTTGCCGGGGTTCATGAAACCCTTCGGATCCACCTTCGCCTTGTAGGCGCTCAGGGCACGCTTCCTCTCTGTGCCCAGCACCGACTCGGCTTCTCGGCGGAAATACAGACCGGTTGAATAGGCAGAACCATGATGCGCCTTGGCGATCTTGATTACCGACAGCGACAGGGCGAAGGCCATGTTGAAGGTGAAGGAACGCTCGTCGTGCGGTATGAAGCCGAGGAGAACGACCTTGTCCCCTTTGGCATGCATGCCCTCGAGAATGAAGGGTTGCTTGATCTTCCGGTCGATCTCCTCAAGAACGGCCGCCATCTCCGACAGAGGCACGACTACCTCGGTCGGAACGAGCGAAGGGCCGATGCGCTTGAGTTTCATGGGCGAGAATCGCAGTTCCCACTCATGCTCCGCGGCCTCGGGACCAAGGTCCGTGCCGCCATTTGCCGTCACGATGGCATCGAGAGCGGTGTCGATAGCACCCCGTCGAGACTCCGGGTACGCAATCACGGCGATGAACGCTTCGGGCAGATTGGGCTCGATGTGCTCGTGCTCCATCTCCCAGGGATGACCGTGCCTGTGCGGCAGTTCCTTCTTGAGGCGCATGGACTCAGGATTCAGGAACGTGATCGACCAGACGGGAAGGTGCTGCGTCGAGATGGCTTGTAGGCTGGCCCCGAGCGCACGAGCGCTGTCGAAGGCGATCGCGCGATGAACCTCGGGCTCGGCATGGCGGATCCTCACGGTCAGTTCAGTGATGATGCCAGTGATACCCTCGGCGTCGGCGACAAGATTCTGAAGCTCGTCGCCCGAAAACTCCTTGACATCGCCCGTGGGAAGCACGATACGAGCCGACACGACGTTGTCCTTGAACAAGCCATACTCGTAGGAGCCGAAGCCCGAGCCGCCTTGTGCAAGCCATCCTGCTGCGCCGGAACTCGGCGAAGAAGAAGGATAGAGACGCAGCCCAAGACCATCTTTGGCCAGCTGGCGCTCAATCTCCTCCCAGATGGCTGAGGCCTGAACCCGTACGGTCAGCTCGTTTTGATCGACAGCGAGGATCTCGTGCATGCCGGACATGTCCGCGACGACCGCTCCGTCTGGCGGCAGTACGCCGCCGTAGCCCGATGTCGCCCAACCACGCGGGACGATTTTCAGACCCTCTGAGCTGGCGAGACGCATCAGTTCGACAATCTCGTCCTCGCTCTTGGGCCGAACCACGGCTCCTGCAATGCCTGCAGGCACGAATGGCTTCACCAGCTTCGGCATTGCCCCGATGTCGAACGAGTACATCTTTCGCTCGACTCTGTCGGTCTTGACTCTATCGCCAAAGATTCTCTTGAGCTGCACCTCGGTGCGTTCGCTCACGGCTGCCATGGCTATCTTCCTTTCCGGCACCTTTGTGAATGACTTCTCGAACTCGCAAACGAGCAAATCCTATGCCCACGGGGGTATCCCGCCAATCGATGTTGAAGATACCCCCCATGGTATGCTGGGGTCAACACCCTTCCACGTGATCCCAGTGCTAACATGTGCAGGACTCCTGAATCCAATGTTCCCAAAGGGGCTTCCGACAAATGCAAGCAGTCCTTTTCGACCTCGACGGCACACTCCTTGACATCGATATCGAGAGCTTCCTGCCAAGGTATTTTGCTGCCCTTTCCACGGCCATCGAGGAGATAGTCGACTCTACAGACGCCCACAAGGTGGTCATGAAGGCGATTTTCGACGCGACCAACGCGATGATGCGCCCCCATCCGGGACTTACGAACCAGACAGCGTTCTCGAGCACATTCGAGAAGGACTCTGGCATGGATCTCGAAGTGTGTTGGCCCGTCTTCGACCGGTTCTACGAGGAAGTCTTCCCCACGCTCCGGGCGGGGATCGGCCCCTCCGAAGGCGCTCATGATGCGCTGAGGGCCGCACGCGCATGTGGTTTGCGTGTCGCCGTCGCCACCAACCCGATCTTCCCATTGCGCGCTATCGAACACCGCATCACATGGGCCGACTTCGAGCCCGGCCAGTTCGACGCAATCACGAGCTACGAAAACATGCGTGCAACAAAGCCGCTGCCGGACTACTTCCGACAAACAGCGGAGATGCTCAAGGTCGATCCAGCCGAATGCATGATGGTCGGGGATGACAGATTGCTCGACATGGCCGCGGCGGACGTGGGCATGTCGACATACTACGTTGGGGCGGACTCACAAGCGCCTGCGACGTACCGCGGAAGCCTGAGTGAATTGGCGGCATCGCTCCCCCGGCTGTGTGAAGGATAGAGCCGCTACATCGGCTTGCGCCGGATGAGCGCAACCCACGCGCCGTCCATACGTTGATCGTAGAAGTACTCGAACTTACCCTTGGACTCCTTGCGCAGGTCAAGTTGGTAGCCGAGACCGGCCGGCTCGTGATCGCAAATGACAACCAGGCTGTCATCAGCGTCGAGTTCCAGCAACTTGTCCACGAGTGTGAACACAATCGGTCGTCTGAGTCCCGGCGAGAAACCCCGCACATCGAGAACCAGACCATTGGGCGATCCGGAGACCATAATCCCCCGTCCTTGGCGCCGCCAGGCAGGTTCAGCGCCTCGTCAGATGGATTCGCCTGTTGGAGCGTCATCCCTGCCCATGGAAGCCGTTTTCCCTGTCAGGACCCACCATTTTCCTCGTTCTCATACGAATCGACCAGATCCTGACCCGCACAGTCGGAGCATCTCTGAAGGAGCTGCGATCGTCTATCTGGTCACCGGACATCACGCCCACCTCCGAGGCGAAGGGAATCGGTATCCCCTAGCATTCCCAACGAGTAGTGATTTCATAGCGGGAACCCTGGGCACATATGTAGAATAGTGCCGTGAGTGGTCACGCCTGGGACAATGGCCACTCAGTGACACACACTCGAGCATCGTGCAAACGTTTGGGGGTCACGAGCAAGTGCGTCATAACAATGCGGCTGCCGGGCCGCAATTGATCGGGGAACATTCTCTCCGGTCAGAGCGTGCTGTTGGACGGTGCGCTTCACACATCATGAGATCTTCCGCACCTATCCGTTCATGGCCGAGGGCCGTTGAGTCGGCATGTCCGACGAGAGTGACTTCTCCGGCACACCCCACGCGTCACTCCAAGCTCGCGCGAGTCACTATTCGGTGCTACCGCAGCGAAAGCCTGTCTAGGCTGAGTGTTGTCCCCATGCTCTCGGAAAGGGGGTCGGCCACGGCTGACATTGTCTGATGCCCGCATGCTCGAATCCGTCGAGCACTCGCGGGTCGCTAGCCAACGAGAACTGTAAGACAACGTTCCCTATCAAGGAGGTGTATGGCATGGCTCACGAGGACCACGGCGCGTTCTACTCAATGCTTGCAGCTCGAGGCGTAACGCGTCGGGATTTCCTCAAGTGGTGCGGTGCGACCGCTGCTCTTCTCGGACTCGCCGAATCATACGTGCCGAAGATCGCTGCGGCGGTCGAGGGTTCAGTATTGCAGCCACAAGCTCCGGCTCTGTGGATCAACGGTGGCTCATGCTCCGGTTGTACGGAGTCTATCGCACAGGTCGACACGCCCGACGTGGCCACAATCGTTCTGGACCTGCTCTCGATCAACTACTTCGAGACAATCATGATGGCCCAGGGCGAAGACGCCGAGGCGGCCAAGGCTGCCGTTGTCGAGAAGTACGCAGGGCAGTACGTCCTCATTTTCGAGGGCACCATCATGACCGGTTTCGACGGCAACGCACTCCGCGTCGCCGGGAAGCCACAGACCGAAGAGCTGCCTGAACTGTTTGAGAACGCTGCGGCCATCGTCGCTGTAGGTTCTTGCGCCGTGGATGGTGGCTGGGTGGCAGCACATCCGAACCCTGCAGAGGGCATCGGTGTTCTCGATTTCTGCAACCAACACGATATCAAGACTCCAGTCGTCAACCTCCCGACCTGCCCGGTGAATCCGGAGTGGGTCGTCGCTATGGTGATTGATGTGCTGTTCCTCGGAGCGCTTGAGGACCTCTCGATTCTTGATCTGGACGACTTCAACCGTCCGAAAGCCATCTTCGGCCAGTCGATTCACGACAACTGTCCGCGTCGCGGCCACTTTGAGAATGGCGAATTCGTGTATGAATTCGGCAGCGAAGAAGAGGCCAAGGGCTACTGTCTGTATGCGGTTGGGTGCAAAGGCCCACAGACCTTCACCAACTGCCCGATCGTTCGCTGGAACGGCCGCGCAAGCTGGTGCGTCGAATCTGGTGCTCCGTGCATCGGATGCGGATCAGCCGATCCGCTCAAGGCCGGCGGCAACTGGGTCGACGTCGGAGCTCCTTTCCTGAATCGTCACCGCGACATTCGTATCGGTGATTGGGTCACCCAGCCGACGGTCGTTGCAGGCGCCGTAGGTGCCGTAGCCGTAGGCGCCCTTGCGATTCACGGGGTCGGCATGAAGGCCGCTGGACGCATGGATGGAGGCGCTCCCTACGAGGACGCCAAGGAACACGATCGCAAGAAGGGAGGCGGTAAATAGTGGCACGCATAGCAGTCGATCCGTCTGACTCGTATCGAGGGTCACCTCAGAGTCGAAGTCGAAGTCGAAGACGGCGTTGTGACAGATGCCTGGATCTCAGGCACGCTGTATCGCGGTATGGAGACCGTGCTCAAGGACCGTCGCCCGCAGGACGCGTTCTACGTGTCCCAGCGAATCTGCGGAGTCTGTCCGATCTCTCACGGCCACGCGTCGACAATGTCGGCCGAGGCTGCGATGGGTATCCAGATTCCCGAGGGTGCTCGGCTCGTCCGAAACATCATCGAGGCGGCCCAGTTCCTGCACAGCCACATTCTGTGGTTCTACACACTTGCTGCCCTGGACTACGTCGATCCGGTCAAGGCGCTTGAGGCGGACATCGCCGATACGTACGCGCTGGCCGCAGGCGGCGGGCACCCGCATGGCGGACTTCGGTGCCGTGGCCAAGCGTCTGGGCGCATTCGTGGAAAGCGGCAACCTGTCGATCTTCAGCAACGGTTGGTTCGGTCACCCTGAGTACGCACAGGACATGCCGGCCGAGTTGCACCTGATCGCGGTCGCGCACTACCTCGAAGCACTCGAAATGCAGGGCGAGGCGGCTGCCGTAATCGGCATCATGGGTGGCAAGTTCCCGCACTTCATGACATCCGTGAACGGTGGCACCACATTCGTACCGACAGAGCAGAAGCTCGATGATGTCCTCTACCGTTTCACCAAGGTCGCGGACTTCGTCAAGACAGCACTCATCCCCGATACGCTCGCAATCGCTCCGTACTACCTGGGCGCACTAGGGTTCGGTGGCTGGTACGGGCAAGTTCCTCTCATGGGGCGTGTTCGATGCCCCGAGTTTCGCTCCGACAGACCGCTACCTACCGAACGGCGTTATCACTTCGGGGCTCACGGTCGAAGAAGCATTTCCGGAGAACGTTATCGAGTGGGTCGACCACTCCTGGTACGAGGACGCCAATGGCGGCCTCAACCCCCAGGAAGGCAGCACCAAGGCGCTGTGGACGGACTACAACACCGACGACAAGTACTCGTGGGGCAAGTCGGTCCGCTATCAGACTACCGCCGGTAGCGGCACGGGCGAGGCAACCGAAGTCGGTCCGCTTGCTCGTATGGTCGTTGCCTACGTTAGCGGCGTGAAGCCGGTCGTGGATCTCATCGACTCCACGCTTGAGGCGCTGGGTGCCGCTGGTCATCCTGAGGTTCTCGTTTCACTGCTCGGCCGCGTAGCCGCCCGCAACCTCGAGGCTGCATACGTCGCAGACTTGTCGCTGGAGTGGATGGTCGAGCTCATCGGAGTACATCAAGGGTGGAGACGTCAAGTTCTTCGAGCCCCACGATGTGGTCGACGGCAAGGGTGTCGGCATCTGGGAAGCCCCGCGTGGTTCTGTCGCCCACTACATGAATGTCGAAGGCGGCAAGATTGCAGGCTACCAGGTCGTTGCTCCTACCACGTGGGACATCGCACCCCGTGACAAAGACGGAGTGCGTGGGCCGATGGAGGAAGCTCTCATCGGAACACCGGTCATCGAAGTCGACCGCCCGATGAACGTCGTGCGTGTTGCACGCAGCTTCGATCCTTGAATCGGTTGCGCCGTCCACGTGATGGACGTCAAGACCGGTGCGGATTCGTACGTGCACACCAAGCCAATGGGGGTGAAGTAGTCATGTCGCACCCGGCTCATTACCGTGAGGCGCACCCGATGGTGTTCGTCCTCACCCATTGGATCAACCTGATCTCGATGGTGTCCTTGGCCTTCTCGGGCTTCTACATCCACTATCCGTTCTTTGCCGGATTCATGGGTGTGGCTCGTGGCATGCACTTCTTCTTCATGTATGTCCTGATCATCAACCTCACGTTCCGCATCCTGGCTTCGTTCTTCGTCAAGAGCGCGGTCATGCTCGGTACACGTGAGCAGGACACGGACATCAAGAACTGGCTGCCGCAGACGGCCAACCGTCACCAGTTGGTCCCATGGATCAAGTACTACCTGTTCTTCAAGAAGGATCACCCGCTCGGCGGGAAGTACGGTGTGCTCCAGAAGATCGCATACATCGCGACCATTCCGCTCACCTACTTCATGGCCTACACAGGCTTCTGCCATCTACGCGCCGACGATGGACTGGTCCATCTTCTCGACAGCCTGGATCGGCGGGCCGATGAACATGAGGATCCTCCACTACTTCATGATGTGGATCTTCCTCGTCTTCACGGCTATCCACGCCTACCTGGCCAACGTCGAAGGCTTCGCGCCCTCCAAGCTGATCTTCGCCTGGGAGGAAGAAGAGGGTATCCACTTCGACCCCAAGACCGGCAAGGTCGCAAGCGGCGGTCACTAGAAGACCACCGTCGTAAGCATCACAACGTACGAAGCCCCGGGGCTACGTCCCGGGGCTTCGTCGCTTTCCAACTCGCGATTCTCCTCTTATCGCGGCATCACGAGGCAGGAAGGCACCCTTGTTCGTAGAATTCAAGGCGTGGAGAGGTTTTGACGGGACTCCTGCCGGCGAGATGTCGGCAGACCGCAAGGGGGATCGTCGGCTAGCGCCGACGGGGGTCAGGGGTCGCGATCGATAGAGTGCTCGCCGAGCCTCGCCACAAACCGGCGTACGTGAGCATTCATATCGAACGAAGGGACACTGATGCTCTCCGAGCGTGCGATTACCGCTGCCCTGCGCATACTCAACAAGACCTACCTCGCGCAAGATCCATGTGAACTCGAGAGTCTACCCTCTCCCCAACCTGACACGGGCTACGTTCTCTACGCTCATGTCCCCTTCTGCGAGCGACTGTGCCTGTACTGCTCGTTCAACCGCTTCTTGTACAGAGAAGACCACGCGCGTTCCTACTTCAAGCACCTACGTGAAGAAATGCGTATGGTCGCGGACATGGGATACGACTTCCCGTCGCTCTACATCGGCGGCGGAACACCGACCATCCTTCTCGACGAGCTCACCGAGACGATCGATCTTGCCACCTCATTGTTCGGTATCACTGAGGTCTCGTGCGAGACGAGCCCAAACCATCTCAACGACGAACTCGTCGATGCGCTCGCTCGATCGAGTTCACCGGTTGTCCGTGGGCGTCCAGAGTTTCGACGATGGACTGCTGCGACAGATGGATCGACTCGACAAGTACGGAACGGGCGACGACCTGTTCGACAAGATCTGGGGAGTCGCCGGCAAGTTCCATTCGCTCAACGTCGACATGATCTTCAACTTCCCGTCTCAGACAGAGGAAATGCTTCTGCACGACATCGAGCTTCTCAAGGCATCAGGAGCCAATCAGACCACGTTCTACCCCCTGATGGCTTCGCCAAAGATGAGACGTGAGCTGGCCAGCGCGGTCGGCAGGATCGATTATCAGCGCGAAACACGCTACTACCGTTATCGCCGACGGAAGCGCTCGCCGATGTCTTCACCCCGACCTCGGCGTGGACCTACTCGCGCGACATCGACTCAATGATCGATGAATACATCGTCGACTACGAACAGTACGTCGGCATAGGATCGGGAGCACTGTCGTTCCTCGACGGCAGAATCTACGCGAACACCTTCTCTCTCCACGACTATTCGAAGAGAATCTCAGCTGGTCACATGTCCGTGGCCAAGCGAGGCAACCCCTATAGCCGAAAAGCCTGATGCGCTATCGCTTCGTGACGGATCTGTTCGGCCTCAAGCTCGACAAGCGTCGCTTCGAACGCGACTTCGGTGTGCCGGTCGAGCGCGGTCTGTGGGCGGAGATCGCCTTCATGAAGGCGGCCGGCGGAGTCGCAAGCGACACGCCTGACGAACTCGTGCTCACCGAGAAGGGCCGCTACCTGCTGATGGTCATGATGCGAGAGACGCTAGCTACCTCAAACGACCACAGAGACCAGGAACGTGAGGCACTTCCGATCGAGGAGAAGATGTTGCTGCTCGAAGGAACCGGCTGCGACAGTTCGGCAGTACCGGAACTTGCTGCCGGCTAGGTTCGAGTTGCCGACCCCGCAGCAGGCGGCAACTCGAACCCCACAACTGTCAGCACGCCCGGTTCGCTCGAAGCGAACACCGTACCTCCGTGATCCTCGATGATTCGACGAGCTATCGCTAGTCCGATCCCGGCACCACCGGTACCGGCCGTACGGCTGGTATCAGCTCGATAGAACCGCTCGAAGACGTATGGCAGGTCGTCGGCGGGTATACCTTCGCCGGTATCGCGGACCTCGAATCGCACAACCGGACCTCCATCTGTGCTCGAATCCGATACCACAATCGAGATCTCTCCGTGCTCTGTGTGTCTTCCGGCATTCGAGATGAGGTTCCTGACCACCTGACCGAGTCGCATCTCATCTGCGCTGACGGGTTCGGCGCGTCCTTGCACCGAGATTCGTACGTCGTCCGCGAGTAGAGGTTCCGCCCGCTGAGTCTCTCGGCGAGCAAGTTCCACGAGATCGAGCTCCGTCATGTCGTAGCGCAGTTTGCCTGCCTCGGCCACCGAGAGTTCCTGCAAATCGTTCACGAGCACGGACAGCTGCGTAGCATCCTCCACGAGTGACCGCGCACGTTCGTCGTCCAGCTCCAAGACACCCTCGGCAATCGCCTCGGTCTGCGCGCGCAACGACGCGATCGGGGTTCTCAGCTCGTGAGCTACATCCGCAACCAGCCGGCGACGCAACGTTTCGGCCTCAGACAGAGAATCCGCCATGTCGTTGAAGGCCTCCGCCAGATCAACGACCTCGCCGGGTCCATCGAGCTGCACTCGGTGCTCCAGTCTCCTCCGGCGAACTGACGTGCGCCCGAAGTGAGCGTATGGAGCGGCCTGGCGAGATACCGGGCAAGCAGCAGGGCACCGATTGCCGCGATAACGATCGCGGCAAGTGCGGACAACATGATCGCCCTGTCGACCCCGCCGAGGAACGCTTGTTCCGCCGTGCCGAGCATCGCGCGACCCATCCCGCGGCCTCCGCCCATGCCGGTCCCCATCCCGCCCACGTAGTCGGCGAACTGGCCGGAGAGCGCGTACCGGGCGATAAGGCCGGTAGTGAGCACCGAGACGAGTGCTACCACCAGAATCGACAGGAACACCTGCCACGCGAGTGTCGCGCGACGCCTCATGAAGGCTCGATCTTGTAGCCAACCCCGAAGACGGTCCGGATGAACCGCGGGGACTTGGGATCGTCGCCCGAGTTTGCGCCGCAGATTCTTCACGTGTGCATCGATCGTGCGCTCGTAGCCTTCAAACGCGTCGCCCGACACAAGCTCCAGCAGATGTAGCCGGCTGTAGACTCGGCCCGGATGTGCCGCCATCGTCGTCAGGATGTCGAACTCGGTGCGGGTAAGCTCCACCTGCTCGCCATCCGACCTCCACCGACCGTCTCATGGCGTCGATCACCAACCCGTCGATGCGAATCGTCTCGGCTGTCTCGTCCGTCGCACTCTTGACCCGGCGCAACACGGCCTTCACCCGAGCTACCACCTCGCGAGGGCTGAACGGCTTGGAGATGTAGTCGTCCGCACCGACCTCAAGTCCGATCAGACGGTCGATCTCGTCGGTACGTGCAGTCACCAGGATCACCGGCATGTCCCACAGGCGCTGGAACCGCTTCGTGAGTTCGATCCCGTCGATACCCGGCAGCATGATGTCGAGAAGCGCTAGATCAGGGCGGACGTTCCTCGGCGCGCGCCATGGCCGTCCTCGCCATCAACTGCGGTCAGCACTTCGATAGCCCTCGGCCTTCGAGGTAGGCCTTGAGCACCTCGACGATCTTCTCGTTGTCGTCGACGACCAGGATCGTGTGCTTCATCCGGCAGCCTTCCTCTCGTCGTGCCTTATGAGAGTGCCCGTCGTGCGTGAAGATGGTGTGAACGCCTCGTGCCCGGGCGGTGAACCGCGTCTACCCCTCACCGCCGAGAATCCCTCGCAGCGTCGCGGCTATTCCCTGCTGCGTCGAGACCGGTACGTGCCGCGAGATCGCCGATGCTCCGCTCGGCTGATACGCCTCCGATTCCGATGCGCTCGAACGGCATCGCCATCGCCGCCAGCGCCAGCCACTCGGCCACCGATGCCCCGAGCCCCGTGCGGACGTTGTGGTCCTCGACGGTCACGATCAGAGACGCCGGCGGCGCACGCGCATCGCGCTCTTCGTCGAGGTCGAGTGGGCCGGACACGACGCCTACTGCGACCGCAGTACCCATCGGCTGACAAGCGCGTCGGCGGCCGCGCTACCGCCTCACCGGCGGGCGTTCCCATGACCAGCAGCGTCGCGTCAGCGCCTTCGCGCACCCAGTCGATGCGGCCGTACTCGAACTCGTAGTCCCTCGGCGAACGACGGGCGCGCCGTCGTGTCGCAAGGATCGCGGGCAGCTTGCTGCGACCCATCGCGATGCAGACGTTGCCCTGCATGCGCGGCATGGCCCTGACGGCACGATCCGTCTGGTTGGGATCCGCAGGGACGATCACCTTCCACCCGAAGAAGTCGCGAAACGCTCCGACGTAGTCCAGACACTGGTGGGTCTTGCCGTCCTCGCCCACGTCGATGCCGCAGTGCGTCAGCGCGAGCCTTGAGCGCCGCTCCGTTGATGTCGTTGAGTCGCTGCTGGTTGTAGACCTCGTCGCATCCGAACACGCCGAAGTCCGCCCAGAACGTGAGGACTGCCGTGGTAGACAGCGCACCGCCGACGGTCGCGGCGTTGTGCTCTCCCACCCCGCACTGCACGAATCCGTCTGGACGGGCCTTGGCGAACCCGATCGGTCTTGACCGAGACGGCCAAGATCGCAGTCGAGCACGGCGATCGGTAGTATCGGGGTTCGACCGCGCGAGATCCGACCAGCGCGGTACCCCAGGCGGAACGATTGTCTGTCGTGTTCTCGCGGATCGTAGGTTCGCGAGCTCGCCCGAGTCACACGAGAGGAACCGGCGTGCGAAACTCAAGCTCGTCGACACGTGACCGGCTCGGCGCGACGCGCGCGAGGCAGCCTGCCAGTCGTGAGGCTCCAGACCCAGTTCCGCCATCGCGCGTCGCGTACTCCTCGTCGGTCAGCCCTCGCCCGTGGAATTCAGGGTCGCCCTCCATGAACGACACGCCCTTGCCGATCACCGTGTGCGCGACGATGCAGACGGGCCACGCGGTATCCGCAGCTCGCATCGAGCAAGCGCCGCGTACATGGCCTCGACGTCGTGCCCGTCGACCTCGATCACACGCCACCCGTCGGCAGCGAAGTCCTCGGCCACGCGAACGGGCATGACGTCGACTGTGCGACCCGATATCTGGATGCCGTTGCAGATCGACGAGCACCGTCAGGTCGGTCAGACCCTCCTTAGCCGCGAGCCGACGCGCCTCCGCGACCTGCCCCTTGTGTTGCTCGCCATCGCTCATCAGCGACGTACGTGTGCCACCGACCGCCCGTCATTCGTGCCCCGAGCGCCATTCCCACGCCCGGCTGACAGCCCCTGACCCAGGTTGCCGCGTCGACCACTCAACACCGGGCACCGCACGCTCGACGTGGCCCTCGAACAGGCTTCCCGCCTGTCGGAAGTGAGCCTCGAACTCCTCGCACGGCAAGAAGCCCGCCGAGGCAAGCGCCGCGTACACACCCGGCGATGTATGACCGTGGCTGACGACGATGCGGTCACGATCCGACCAGCGGGGCTCGACTGGTCGGAGTCGGGCGCACGAGTAGCAGCACGGTGTAGAGCTCCATCGACGACATCGACCCGCCGGGATGACCCGATCCGGCGACGCTCGTGGCAGTCAGGACCGAACCACGGGACGCATTCGCTCGCTCGCGCAACTCCTCGGCCATCTCGGGTGTGAGGCTGGCGTCGAATCCTTCGTGGAACATCTGAACTCCCATGGGTCGCAGGACAGGGACGGGTACACTCGAAACTGAGCTTACTCTATGGATTCCCGAACACGACGATTGCGAGAACGCATGAGCGAGACTCGGCCGGACGACCCCGATGAGATTGCTCCCGAACGCGCACTGATTGACGCCCTCGAGACTGCGGAGCGGGCCGTCCGCACAGCAGGACTGCTCGTTGCACAGCGCGGCCGAGACACGGCGATATCCGCTCAAAGGCCGCGCGACCGACATGGTCACCGACACCGACATCGCTGCCGGCGTCGCGGTCGTGACACGAGATCCTGGCACGTGATCCCGACGCGCGCGTCGTGATCGAAGAGGACGAGGTCACGAACTCACCGGAGTCACGCATGGCGCCGCTCGATGATCGACGAGGTCTGGCTCGATCGACCCGCTCGACGGCACCACCTCGTTCGTCCACGGATTCCCGTGCTATTCGGTCTCGGTGGCGCTTCTGCGCGACGGAGACCCGGTCGCCGGCGCCGTCTACAACATCCCTGCCGAGGAGCTCTTCTCGGCTGGCCACGGGTTCGGGCGCGCTTCCGAAATGGCGCATCGAATCACGTGCGGATCGCGTCGATCGGTCTTGACGCGATTCGCTCATGTACGGGCTTCCCCTACGATCGCGCCGAGCACGCTCGACCGACAGCTCGACGTACTCGCCCGATTCCTTCGAGCGCCCGTACACGGAATGCGACGCGACGGCTCGGCAGCGATCGACTGCTGCCACGTCGCGTCCGGACGTGCCGACGGTTTCTGGGAGTTCGGCCTGCAACCCTGGGACACCGCGGCGGGAGTGGTCATCCTGCGCGAGTCCGGAGCCGAGGTCACTGGCATCGACGGCGAGCCGCTGGACGCCGGCCTCGAAGGGCATCATCGCCGCGAACCCGCGGCTGCACGCGGAGATGGCGACGGTCATTCTGGACGCGTGAGTGCGCCGCCGCCGACAGGGGTTCCGCGCGCAGTTACGCAGAAGGGCCGCCGTGAGCGGCCCTTCGCGTATGTCTGAGCACGGACGCCCCTGTCGGCGGCGGAGCGATCACGCGCTAGTGGTGGCGCTTCTCCTCGACCGTGTCCTCGGCAAGCTCGATATCCCACTCGCCGAGCACCTTCGAGACCGCACGCTCACCGCTCTCGATGCAGTTCGGAATACCCACGCCTGTGTACGAGCCGCCCGCCAGCGCCAGACCCGGGAGTCTCGGCGCAGCGCTGACTCGATGAGCTCGACGCGACCCAGGTGGCCCATCGTGTACTGCGGCATCCCGAGGTCCACCGGTAGATGCGTGGCAAACAGCGGCTCACCCTTGATGCCGAGGATCTCGCGCATCTCGCGCAGCACGATCTCGACAAGCTCGTCGTCGCTCTTCTCCATGATCGTCTGGTTCTGCGGACCGCCCACGAAACCGCGCATGAGCACCTTGCCCTCGGGCGCACGCCCCGGCCACTTGGTCGACGAGTACGTCGCCGCCAAGAAGCGCGCGCTCCTCGACTTGCGGGCACAGCACCCCGAACGCGTTCATGTCGATGCCGATCTCATCTTCGCGGAAACCCATCGACACGGTCGCCGAGGAGCTGCCGGGTATCTCTGCCAGCGCATCGGCGATCTGCGTCGTCGACTGCCGCGCATGAGCGGCTCGGCAGCCCACGACTCGGTCGCAACGATCGAGCGCATCGCCGTCGACGCGTCGATCCGTCTGCGAGAGCGCACGCTCCAGCCGTCGCCGTCACGCGTGATCGACTCGGTCACGGCGGAGCCGGTGCGGATGCTCGTCGCGTCCCGCGGCATCAGCCATCGTGTCGGTGAGTTCCTGCATGCCACCGGTGAACGACGTGAAGAACGTCCTGGGCTTGTCGCCCGGCTTCAGCGGATACTTCTTCTTCATCTCTTCGACCTTCTTGCGTGCGGCGAGGAAGCCTCTTACCATGCTGACCGTACTTCTGCTCCATCTCGAGCAGGTTCGGGAACGTCGCCGCGAGCGACATCTGCGTTGGGATCAGACGCATGCACGCCGCCGACGAGCGGCTCCGCGAGGCGATCGAGGCACTCGCGACCCATGCGGCGCACGATGAAGTCCTCGAGAGTCTCGTCGTTGAGCTCCCCTTCGGGGACCTGCTTCTTGGGCACGAACAGGTCCATGCCCATGCGGATCTTGCCGGGCCACGAGAACAGGCCCGTCGTCGCGAACGGCACGAACTTCGTGGGCGCGAACATCATCACGCCGTCGGGCATCTCGTAGAGCCCGCCCCGCGACAGGATCAGCGTCTTCTTGCGGGACTCATCGCTGGGAAGCTCGTCATCGAAGATGCCCGCTGAGCTTGGCGATGCGATGCACGGCAGGCTTGCTCGTGAGGAAGCAGTCCGGGCCGCCGTCGATCATGAACTCGGCGCCGTCTGCGCCGCCCCACTCATCGCGAGACCGTCTCGCTCGTGATCTTGCCGCCGAGCCGAGAGTCCTTCTCGACGAGCACGAACTCGACGTCGTGACCCGCTTCGGCTGCCCGCGGCTACCTTGTACGCAGCGCCCAGACCCGCCGCACCGCCACCGATGATGATGATCCGCTTCATGTGCGTCCTTCGCTCGATTCGTCGTAGCGCGGCCACTTCGTGCGGCGCCGCCGTCACATTCTAGTAGACGCGCGCTTCTCTTCCACGTCGTCCTCGGCAAGTTTCGATGCCCCACTCGCCGAGCAACTTCGAGACCGCTTGCTCGCCGCTCTCGAGGCAATTGGGCACGCCAACCCCCCGCAGACCGCCGCCAGCAAGCGCGAGTCCCTGAATCTCCGAGCACCGCTGCTCGATCTCGTCGCGCGCTGCCGAGATGCCCCAGCGTGTACTGCGGCATACCGCGTTCCCAGCGATACACGCGTGCGAACAGCGGCTTCGCGTCCGCCCGCACCCCGAGCAGTTTCACGAGTTCGCTCGCGCACGATCTCGACGATCTCGTCATCGCTGCGTTCGAGCACGGCCTGCACCGTGCGGTCCGCCCACGAACGCGCGCATCAGCACGCGCCCTTCGGGCGCCCGGTTCGGCCACTTCGACGAAACGAGCGACACGCCCGTCACCGGCTGGTTCTCGATGCGGGGCGACAAGATTCCGTGCCAGTGCAGGTCGAAGGGGCAGTCGGCCGCATCGAAAGGCGATCGGTACGGTCGCCGAGGAGCTGCTCGGTATCTGGCCGAGCACCTTGGCGATACGCGCATCGACGTCGCCCATCAGGTCGTGTGCCGCCCAGACCTCGGTAGCGATGATCACCGCGTCGCCTGCGAGTGTCTCGCCCGTGTCGAGAGTCACCCGCCACGACACCGTCTTCGAGCCGTTCGACCGACGTCGCACCCACGCCCGCCGCGCATTCGATCGCGTCCGGCGGCGTCGGCCATGCTGTCCGTGAGGAACTGCAGTCCCTCGTCAGAACGACGTGAAGAACGTCCGCGGCTTCGCGCCCGGCTTGGGCGGGTACTTCCGCTTCATCTCCTCGACCTTCTTGCGCTGGGCGAGGAAGCCGCGCACGAGCGAGCCGTGCTCCTGCTCCATCTCGAGCAGGTTCGGGATAGGTGGCCGCAAGCGACATCTGCGCCGGATCCGACCCGTTCACGCCGCCCACGAGCGGCTCGGCGAGTCGATCGAGGCACTCGCGGCCCATGCGGCGCACCACGAAGCTCTCGAGCGTCTCGTCGTTGAGCTCGCCCTCGGCGCACCTGCTTCTTGGGAATCACGAGGTCGAGCGCCATGCGGAGCTTCGCCGGCCACGAGTACAGAGATGTCGTCGCCATCGGGATGATCTTGGTGGGCGCGAACATCATGATGCCGTCGGGCAGCTCGACCAGTCTGCCGTTCTTCACGATGAGCGTCTTCTTGTTCTCGTCGAGTGTCGGTGCACTCGTCGTCGAAGATGCCGAGCAGTCGCGCAACGCGATGAACTGCGGTCTTCTGGGTCAGGAACGAATCCGAGCCGCCATCGATGACGTAGCGACCGCCCGTCTCGGGATCCTCGACGTAGTCGGTGGCGAGCTTGCCGCCCAGCCGATCGGCCTTCTCCACGAGGACGAAGTCGACGTCGTGACCGGCCTCGGCCGCACGACGTAGCTTGTACGCGGCACCCAGACCAGCTACGCCACCGCCGATGATGATGATCCTGCGCACCTTGGTGTCCCTTCCGCGAAGGCCACTCGGCCCAGCGACGAGCGTCGCCACCGCACAGAACCCTATGCCCCTGGCTGCAGTAGCTTCCGCACGGCCGACGACGTCGCGGCGACAAGCTCGTGGATCGCTCGTTGGGCGCTTGCCCGCGAGCGAATCGCATCCCCAGCTTCTGCGGCACGCTGGGCCTCGACAATGTCCAGGTCGTAGCGGGTCTCCATGTGCTCTGTGGCGAACCCGATCGGGCTGACCACGATCTGCGTGAAGCCGTTTGCCGCTGCTGTCTCCATCACCTCGGCGATATCGGGACCGAGCCACTCCCCTGGACGCTGTCCCTTCGACTGGTACGCCAGCAGCCAGGCTCGCTCCGCATCAGGCGCGCCGAACGAAGCGAGTCCCGGCAGTCTCTCACTTGCCGAGAACTCATCTCCCGCTTCAAGCCCGAGTCCACGCGCGATCTCGCTCGCAACCGTGCGTAGCCCGGTGGCATAGCGCTCGGGAGTCTCAAGGTCAGCTACGGGCAGACTGTGTGCGGTGAACACGGTCAAGACCGTGCCGCCATCGCAGTCCGTTCGCGCGAGAACCGATGCAAGCTGCTCGCGATGGAGTTCGACGAACTCAGGCATGGCGCCGAACGCGCACGCGTAGTCCATCTCAAGTCCCGGTAGTCCTGGCAACGCCGCATCCACGGCACTCGAGTAGGCCGTGTTCGTCGACTTCGACTCGAACGGTGAGAGCGACACGCCGACGACCTTGCGAACGCCGTCAGCGTAGAGCTTCTCAAGTACGTCGCCGATCATCGGTGGCGTGTATCGAAAACCGACGACGACGGGCACATCCACACCGTCCTCGGCGAGACGCTCCCTCGAAGCATGACGCGAACTGCGCGGCGATCTCAGGCAGCGGCGACTTTCCGCCGATGGCGTTGTAGCGCGCCTGGATGCGGGCGAGCATCTCGCCCGCTGGCTCGCGGCCGGTGAGTTCGCACATGAACGGACCGACGGCGTCGAGGCAATCGGGCCCGCCGTACGCCATCACCATCACAGCACCGGGCTGCATGGGCGACCCTCCGGTCACGAAACGGCTCCTCCGCGAATGCGATCGGAGTGCTCGTGCACGAAACGGATCATCGTGCGTGCCTTCTCGGGATCGCTCGTCTTGTGGATTCCGTGTCCGAGATTGAAGATGTGCCCCGGTCGCGTCCCGACCGCCTCGAGGATGTCGACGACCATGCGCTCGAGTTCGTCATCGGGCGCGAACAACGCAACCGGGTCGATGTTGCCCTGGATGCCGAACTTGGGATCGATGAGCTCGACCGCTCGTTTCATGTCCAGACTCCAGTCGACACCGACGATGTCCCCGCCAGCCTTCTGGACCAGGTCGATCATCGAGGTAGCGCCGTTTGCGAAATGGATGAGCGGCACGCCGCCTTCGACGACCTCGTCACCGTGCGCCTTCACTGCCTCGATCACACGTTTGCTGTGCGGCAGCACGTAGCGCTCGTAGTCGCGCGGTGCGACGTAGCCGACCCAGCTGTCGAAGAGCTGGACGACCTGCGCTCCGGAGTCGATCTGCGCATTCAGGTACGCGATCACGGTGTCGGAGAACTTGTTCATGAGCATCGTCCCACGCGGCCGGGTCGCTCCACATGAGCGCCTTGCAGTTCTCGTAGTCGCGCGTGCCATGACCCTCGATGGCGTAGCTGGCCAGCGTGAACGGCGCGCCGGCAAAGCCGATCAACGGCACCTTGTTCTCGAGTTCGCGGCGCAGGATCTTGATCGACTCCATCACATAGCCGGTGGTCTCGTAGGGATCTGCGACACGCAGCTTCTCGACATCGGCGGCCGAGCGTATCGGGTTGTTAATGACGGGACCCTCGCCTTTGGCGAATTCGAGATCGAGCCCCATGCCGGGGAAAGAGACGAGGATGTCCGAGAACATGATCGCTGCGTCCACGCCCACCAGGTCAACGGGCTGCAGCGTCACCTCAACCACCAGCTCGGGTGTGCGGCACATCTCGAGGAAGCCGTGCTTGGCGCGAATCGCGCGATACTCCTCCATGTAGCGTCCGGCCTGACGCATCATCCATACGGGAGTGCGCTCGGTCGGCTGATTGCGCGCGGCGCGAAGGAATAGGTCGTTGAAGGGCATGGGGACGTTCCTTTCGTGCGAGTTGCGAGGGGGTGAAAGCCGAAGGTATGTTACCACGAACGGCGCCGAGGCGCGCTGTTGCCCAGCACGCAAACCGGGCCTCGCCCGCCCCCTTTTCAAGGTGCGAACGAGGCCCGACGGCGCTCAATCAGCCGTGATGACGTCTCTGACTAGTCGCCCGGCCGTGTATCCAGAATCGTCTGAACGATCGAAGGATCAGCCAGCGTCGAGATATCGCCAAACGCCGTCATGTCAGTCTCACCGGCGGCGATCTTGCGTAGGATGCGACGCATGATCTTGCCGGAACGGGTCTTGGGCAGTTCCGGAACCAGGTGAATCGCATCCGGAGTGGCAATCGGACCGATCTCCTGACGCACGTGACCACGAAGCTGCTTCACGAGGTTCTCGTCGGCTTCGACGTCGCCCTTGAGGATGACGTAGGCGTAGATGCCTTCGCCCTTGACGTCGTGCGGGAAGCCAACAACTGCGGCCTCAACGACCGACGCGTGGGAAACGAGTGCCGATTCCACTTCCGCCGTTCCCATCCGGTGACCGGAGACGTTGATGACATCGTCCACGCGGCCAAGGAGCCAGTAGAAGCCGTCCGTGTCCTTGCGCGCACCGTCACCAGTGAAGTACATCCCTGGGAACGTCGAGAAGTAGACTTCCTTGACGAGCTTGTTGTCCGGATCTCCCCACGTCCCTCGTAGCATGCCGGGCCATGGGAACTTGATACACAGGCGGCCGCCTTCGCCAACCGGGGTCTCGGTCTTGTCCTCGTTGAGGATGATAGGCTGCACGCCGAACATCGGACGTGTGGCCGAACCCGGCTTCATAGGTGTGGCGCCCGGCAGATTGGTGATCAGATGACCGCCGGTCTCAGTCTGCCAGTACGTGTCCACAATCGGGATGCGCTCACGACCGACTTTCTCGTAGTACCACATCCACGCTTCCGGGTTGATCGGCTCACCGACCGTACCCAGGACACGTAGCGACGAAAGATCGTACTTGGCCGGCCATTCATCTCCGATGCTTCATGAGTGCACGAATCGCGGTCGGAGCGGTGTAGAACTGATTGACGCCGTGCTTGTCCACGACATCCCAGAACCTTCCCGCGTCCGGATACGTCGGGACACCCTCGAACATGAGGGAGGTAGCACCCAGACACAGCGGCCCGTAGACGATGTAGCTGTGACCCGTGACCCAGCCGATGTCGGCGGTGCACCAGTACACATCCTCGTCGTGATAATCGAACGTGTACTTGAACGTCATGGCCGTGTAGAGCAGGTAGCCGGCCGTCGTGTGAAGCACACCCTTGGGCTTGCCAGTGGAGCCAGACGTGTACAGGATGAACAGCGGGTCCTCGGCATCCATCCACTCGATATCGCAGTGACGCGAGATGTCGGATGCCCGCATCTCCTCGTGGTACCAGTAGTCGCGATTCGGCTCCATATCGACGCGTGTCTGAGCGCGAGAAACCACGATGACGCTCTCGACCGTCGGGCATTCGAGCAAAGCTTCGTCCGCCATGGCCTTGAGCGGAACGACGCGACCTCCACGTATTCCCTCATCGGCAGTGATGAGCATCCGCGTATCGCAGTCGTTCATGCGGTCGCGCAACGCCTGTGCCGAGAAGCCACCGAACACGACCGAGTGAATCGCGCCGATGCGTGCGCACGCAAGCATTGCGATAGCCAGCTCGGGGATCATCGGCATGTAGATGGCGACGCGATCGCCCTTCTTGATGCCGTGCTTCTTGAGAACGTTGGCGAACCTGCACACCTTGTAGTAGAGCGACTGGTAGGTGTAGACCTTGCTGCGGCCCTCATCGGACTCCCAGATGATCGCCGCTTTGTTCCGGCGCCAGGTTGTGAGATGTCGATCAAGGCAGTTGTAGGCGACGTTGGTCTTGCCGCCCTTGAACCACTCGATCTTCGGAGTATCGAACTCCCAATCGAGTACCTTGTCCCACTTCTTGTGCCAGTACAGATGCTCCTCGGCCTGCTCGGCCCAGAACCCCTCGGGGTCCTCGACGGAGCGCTTGTACATGGCCTCGTACTGCTCCATCGAGCTCACGTGCGCCTTCTCCTTCACCCAATCCGCGGGCTCGACGACGCGCAGCTCATTCGACATGGATTCAATCGAGGTGGACTCGTCAGTCATGTGGGCCTCCTTCGTCCGCCAGATACTCACGGGGTCACGGCGCTTTCGCTCTCAGCGATGCATGTCACCTGCTCGCCCCTTCGGGCGATGCGACCACGATGTGCAGACAATGGTACCGTCCACAACCCCTTGGACCGAACCCTCCATCAGGTCAACGGTGGTTATCTTTCGGTGGACGGTCGTGCCCACACGAGGTGCTTGACCTGCGCAAAACCCCAGGTAGACACGGTGCATATCTTAACTTCTCTAATCCTTGTAACAATAGTTGCAACGGCAGGAACAGTGCGCTAGAGTGACTAGTAGGTTTCAGTTTCCCTTCCCAGCACATGTCGCATCCGGGGGATCCGGACGACAGACAAATGACGAGACATCGTCGACCGGCATCGCGGTGTATGTACGACTACCAGGCACGTCGTACACGAACTCGTCAAGAGACTCAGGGGTAGCAAGGGAAGAGGAATACGAGGACCTCGGCTCGAAGGCCGGGGTCCTCAATCTATTCCGGGCATCTCACGTCCTGAACCGACAATCACAGCAGCTCAGAACCCCTTCTTGAGCGAGTACGGAGCCAGACGCGTCGCCTTCACGAACGACGCCGCGAATCCTGAGTCCTGGGCCAGTTCAATCCGCGTGGCCGAGGACCTCAATTCTGCGATTGCATTTTCCGCTTCGGGGTGAAACGCCACCGTTGCAGACCCAAGCAGCGCCGCATCCTCGAATACCTCCGCACGATCGGTCAGCTCTTCGGGCGTCACGCCTATCGCACTGAGATCCCCCATCTCGAGCGACGAGCCAAATGTCCCGGTCACTATCACCCGGTCGACTTGGCGCGCGCGCAGTCCTGCGTGTGAGGCAACCGCCAACACCCCCGATGCCACAGCGGCTTTGGCTGTCTGGAACGCTCGGATGTCGAGTTGCGTGATGTAGGGAGCAGTGCCGTCGATCCCAAGACCTACTCGAATGACACCTTGGTCGTCCGTGCCGAATCGTCCGCTGAAAGGTCCAGCAGCGGTCAGCAGCCCATCTTCGGACAAGTGTCGGCTGCGGAGCAGCATCGCCACCAGCGAGACAACTCCCGAACCCGCGATCCACTTTGGAGGGACACCGCCGACAACCTCAAGCTCGAGATCGTCTGCCATGCGCACGCCTACCACTGCACCGGTCTGTGCGGGTCCGCCTTCACTGAGCCCGTAACCTTCGAAGGCGGGGCCTGCTGCAGTCGAGGCGAAGAACGTCCGCCCTTTGCGACGGACGACGATCTCTGCGTTGGTTCCGATATCGACGTAGATCACATCATCGTCCGACTCGAGCACACCCGCTGCGAGGAGCCCGGCTGTGATATCTCCGCCAACGAATCCCCCGACGGGCGGCACGAACTCCACGATCGTCGACGCGGGAAGCTCAGGGATGAGCCCGGCCGGCGCCACGCCCTCGATCCCCTCCGGCTGGGTGAACGGCGCACTTCCCAACCCGGACACATCGGCGCCGGCCAGCAGTCCAATCATTGCCGTATTACCGGCAATGACGATCCGATCCAGTTGATCGAGACAGGCGCCGGCACGACCGCACGCACCCCGCAGCGCAGCTGAGACCGATGCGCGCGCTGCTTCGCGGAGACCCGATCCGTCGGTCATGGCCGCCGCAACACGCGAGATTACATCGGCACCGTAGGATTGTTGAGCGTTCGCAACGGTGGCGCGGCCCAGTTGACGACCGGTCGACACGCCGACGATCACGGCCGAAACGGTCGTCGTACCCATGTCTACGCCGGCAACCGCGCGCTCATCGCTGACCCAATCCGCAGTAGACGCGGCAACCCCGGCAGAAACCACCGGTCGTATGCTGAGCGGCCCGCCGACCCGCATTCTGCACGCGAGCCTCACGCCTTTCGGCGCGTTGGACAGTCCGCGCCGCTCGATATCGTCGGGCGGCAGCGGCTCGCCTTCGACCACGCGTACCGCGCACTTTCCGCACACTCCCCGTCCACCGCACGGAGCCTGGATGACCACACCCGCACGTCGTGCAGCCTCAAGAACGGTGCTGTCGTGATCGACCCAGACCGTGACTCCCGCCGGAATGAACGTGACCGGCCAGCGCCGTACATCCATCGAGCTACTCCTCGGGAACGAAAGCGATGGCCCAGCCGGTACCGGTATGCGTGGAGAGAACCGTGCCAGTCTGGGCCACGAACATCTCGGTCACATCGAAGCGCTCCTCGATCCGCTCTCTCAACCACTCTGCCCGGTCCTCGGACATTGCATGCGCGACACAGAAGGCTCCCCGCTTCGTATCTCCCATATGCTCCCCGACCCAGTCAAGCCCGTGCTTGAGAGCCGACTGCGCGTTTCGGAACGGGCGCACGAGAGCGAAGCTGCCTTCTTCATTGACGGTGAAGCTGAGCTTCACATTGAGCATGCCACTGACGCGGCCCGCGAAACTTGAGATGCGTCCGCCCTTGACCAGATTGTCGACCGTGTCGACGTGAACGATCATCTCCACTCTGTCGCGTACGGACTCGACACGCTTGACCACCGCACTCGCGTCGATCTCGGACATGGCGGCCCGCCCGGCTTCGAGCGCCTGGAAACCGAGACCCCAGGAGAGTTGCAGCGAATCGACCACGTGGACCCTGCCGGCGAACTCCTCGGCCGCCTTGCGCGCCGAGGAAATGGTGCCCGAAAGCTTCGATGAGATGTGCACGGAAACCACCTCGGAAGCCGTCTCCAATGCCTTCTGATAGACCTCGATGAACGCCCCGACAGGCGGCTGAGATGTGGTGGGCAGTTCGGGAGCCGCGTTCATGCGCTCGAAGAACTCCTCTTGAGTGAGCGTGCCGTCGAGCATCGTCTCCTCCCCGATGACGAGGGTCAGAGGAACGACCGTAATTCCATACTGTTCGATAAGCTCAGTCGTCAGATCGGCCGTGCTATCGGTTACTACCGCGATCTTGCCCACAAGAAGCTCCCTCACTCCTCGGCGAAGTTGACCATGCCATGTGACATCGTGCGACCACCCATTACGTGGACATGAAGGTGTCCGACAGTCTGGTTGGCGTCCCTACCGTTGTTGACGATTACGCGGTATCCGGTCTGGGCAATACCCTTGAGTTCCGCGATCTTCGGAATCGCAGAGAAGAGGGCCAACACCAACTCATCCGACATTTCGTCGCTCAAAGTCCCCACATGCTGCCGGGGAATGATCAGTGTGTGAATCGGCGCTTGCGGGGCGATATCGTCGAACGCGACAACCATGTCGTCTTCGTAGACCTTCTTGGCCTCCATCTCTCCACGACCGATCATGCAGAAAATGCAGTTGTCCACCGCTCACCCCTCCGGTTTGGCGCTTGCGCCCTCGTCTTCGGTCTCCAGCTCACCTATCAGCATCGTAACGCGCTGCTCGGCGTCGGACAGCTTCGTCTGGAGCGCCTTGAGTAGCGCAACACCGCGCTCGTAGCGCGACAAGCTCTCCTCGAGTTCAAGCTGCCCGCCCTCGAGCGTGGCGACGATGGTCTCCAGCTCCGAGAGTGCTTCGCCAAAGGCGAGCCCCTCGGCTGGGACGGGTGTCTCCGGTGACATCTAGCCCTCCGCCTCCTCGGTCGATTCGACCTTGCATCCTATCCTGCCTGTTCCAAGACGTACCGTCACGTTGTCTCCGACATCCACTTCCGAGTACGACTTCACGACGCGCGTACCGTCATCTGCGAAACACACGGCATACCCTCGGCCAAGAATCGCCAACGGCGACAGATCGTTCAGCCGCGCCGCGCCGCTCTTCATCTGCTGAGAGGCGCGCTCCACGACGCGTGGCCCCACCCGCACGATGCGTTCGCGCAGATACGTCAGCTGCCGTGCGTCCCGTTCGAGGCGCACAGGTATCGCGCGTCTCAGGCCCGCCGACAGGCTGTCGAGTGTCTGCCACGCCGGACCGACAAGGGCGGCGCGATCGCAGAACACTGGTCTCCCAGCGAGCATGCGGAGCCGATGGCGTGCCTCCTGGACGCGGTGCTGCAGTGCTCGTCCCAGGAGTCGACCTGTCTTGTCGAGTGTCGCCGAGAGTTCCTCGACCGACGGGGCCACCGCTTCGGCTGCCGCAGTTGGTGTCGATGCGTGCAGATCGCCCACCATGTCGGCGATCGAGACATCCGGTTCATGTCCGATGCCGGTCACAACGGGCACCGGGCATGCAGCGACCGCACGTGCGACGGACTCGTCATTGAACGGCATCAGGTCCTCGTAGCTGCCGCCACCCCGCACGAGCAAGATCACCTCGGCGCCCGCATCTGCGGCGATCTTCATGGCGTCAGCCATCGCGCGCGGCGCATCGGCTCCCTCGACTGCCACGCCCGCTACGAGCAGCTCGGCGAGAGGGTAGCGCCTTCGCAGGGTGCGGATCACATCGTGCACCGCTTTGCCCCGCGGCGAAGTCACGACCGCGATCTTCTCGGGGTGGATCGGCAAGGCTCGCTTGCGATCGGCGCGCATCAGCCCCTCGGACTCGAGCTTTCTGGCAAGTTCGGCGACCTGCATGCGCAGCATCCCCTCGCCCGCCAGAGCGACTCGCTTGACCATGAATTGCATCCGGCCTTTGGGGACATATGCCGAGAACGTGCCACTCATCTGAACGAGCGTCCCGCACCGCAGTTGGACGCCGGAGGCCACGTACGCATCACGCCACATCATGCACGGCATCGACGCACCCTCGTCACACACCGTGAAGTACGCCGCCTTGTATCCCGGCTTGTCGTTGAACTCGGAGACCTCGCCGAGAACCTGGACCGTCACCGTCTCGAGAGCGCTGCGGGCAAGAGACATCGCCTGGGTAACGGTAAGCGATGCCGCTCCGGCCACCCCATCGCCCCCTCTCATTCGCCAGCTGTCTGTCAACAGATTCTAGCAGCTGCCTCTGACGCCTAGCGGCGAGACAGTCCCACGAAATAGAGCAGCTGCATCACGGCGATCAGAGCGGCCGCAAGGTACGTCATGGCAGCTGCCGTCAGAACTGCGCGCGCGCCTGCGACCTGCTCGGTCGGCACCAAGGCACCTTCCGACAAGCTCGCCAATGCACGCCGCGAAGCGTCGAACTCCACCGGCAATGTCACCAGCTGGAACAGCACGGCTATGCCGAACAACACGACGCCTACCGTGACCAGCCCGGTGAGGGACGTGAACACACCCAGAAAGATGAGCGGGAACGCCATGTTCGAGCCGAGCCGTGCCGCAGGAAACAGCGCTCCGCGCACCGCCGCGAATACGAAACCGCGAGCATGCTGAACCGCGTGCCCCGCCTCGTGAGACGCGATGCCCGCAGCCGCGACGGAACGACCGCCATACACCGGCTGGGACAGACGAAGAACCTTGGCTCGCGGGTCGTAGTGGTCGGTCAGCTTTCCGCCGATCTGCTCGATCGCCACATCATGCAGCCCGTTCGCATCGAGCATGCGGCGCGCGACCTCGGCACCGGTCAGACCCGTAGCCAGCGGCACCTTGCTGTATTTCCGAAACGATGAGTTCACCCAACCCTGTGTCGCAAGTCCGAGCACGACCGCGAGCAACAGAATCGGCAGGTAGGAACCGAACACCGTCGATCACCCTTTCGAAAGCGGCATCATCGCCGCACGTATCTTCCTCACAATCAGATACCCCGTCATCTGCGAAACGCGTGCCGGGCTAGGAATCTCCATTGATTCTACGCACCGCAAGCTCGCCGTCTTCGACCGAGAGCGCCAGCCGTCCGGCAAGCAGCTCGAGCAGCTCATCGCCGACGATGCCGCGTCGCCAGCCTTCCAGCAGCGCATTGCCGTCGCGCTCCCCGGCAGCAAGACGTTCGAGATCACGCCTCGACGCCAGGAGAGGTACGGCGACACCGTGCTCTTTCGCACGTACGCGCACGAGCGATGCCATCAGATCGACGGCGCCTTCTATGTCGTTCCTGAGCCGCGTACCGCGCTCCAGAAGCGGCAAGTCGACTTTGTCCATGTCGAGTCCGGCCCGAACCGCAGCAAGCACCGCCTGGTATGCGCTCTTGGCAAGCTTGTCCCCCACGCCGCGCAAGGCGTTGAGATCGTCACGTGTCTTCGGTGCTCGCCGCGCGATCTCCACGAGAGACTCGTCCCCGACCACCCACTTGCGTGGCACGTCACGGCGCTGCGCCTCCCGCTCGCGCCATGCTGTCACGTGCTGCAACACGCCGAGCTGCCTGCGATCGAGCGACTTCAGTCGCTTCAGCCGCCGCCAGGTCTCCTCGGGCACCACGCGGTACGTGTCCGCCGCCTCCAAGCGCTCGAAATCCGGCCGGAGCCAGTCGAGGCGCTGTTTCTCGGCGAGAGTCGTCTGAAGCTCGCGATACACCGGAGGCAGGTAGCGTACGTCGTTGAGCGCGTACTCGATCTGCGTCTTTGACAGCGGCCGCTTTGCCCAGTCGGTGTAGGTGTCCGACTTGTCGAGCGTCACGCCGAGAACATCGGACACGAGCGCTCCGTATCCGACCTGCTGCGGGAAGCCAGCCAGCGTCGCCGCAACCTGAGTATCGAATATCGGTCGCGGGACTCGCTCGAACATGAAGTAGAAGATCTCCATGTCCTGTTGCCCGGCGTGCATGAGCTTCAAGACATTCTCGTCGAACAGCACATCCGCCAACGGACTGAGATCGTCGATAGCCAGCGGATCGACAATCGCCGCGACATCGTCGGTCGCGAGCTGAATCAGACACAGGCGAGCGAAGTAGGTGCGTTCGCGCATGAACTCGGTATCGAGAGCCACGAACTTGGATTCGCGCAGGCGCGCGACAAGCTCGAGTAGTCCGTCTTGCGTGTCTATGTACACATGTTCTCCTTCCGCGCTCCATCCTACCTGTCCAAGGATGAAGGCGCATAGCGTATGCTACCAGGCGGGACAGACACTAGGCCGAGGGGTATCCGGTGCGCGTACTCGCCATCGTTAATCTTTCAGCAGGTCAGGCCGATGCAGGACTGTATCAGTTCATGCGGGCCATCGGACGCGCGGGCGCCGAGGTGACCATGCGGTTCGTCTCGGGGGGCACGACACTGCGCGATCTCGTGCGCGACGCCGAGGAGTTCGACCGTGTCGTCGCGGCAGGCGGAGACGGAACCGTTTCGGGTGTCTGCTATGAACTTCGTGGCCGAGAAGTCCCGATCGTCACCTACCCCGCCGGTACGGCGAACCTACTCGCACTCAACATCGGCATGCCGATCGACCCGTCGGAACTGGCCCACATCGCCATGGCCGGGCCAATCGTGGACGTCGATATTGGGGAAATCGAGATCGGCGACCCTGGCGATCCCGATTGGCGCAAGAGCGGTTTCGTGATCGGTGCCGGGGCGGGGTTCGACGCGAAGATCATGGAAGCGGCGCAGGACCTCAAATCATCGATAGGGGTCGCCGCCTACCTCGTCGGAGCGCTTCAGAACCTCGCTCCCCAGATATCCACGTTCCGTCTCACACTGGATGGCAAGGTCATTGAGACTGAGGGCATGGCCGTACTGCTCGTGAACTTCGCGCGCCTACAGTTCGATCTGGCCATCACCCACCACAGTGATCCCAGTGATGGCGTGTTCGAGGTGGTTGTCGTGCGCTCGCGCAACGTCGCTGAACTGGTGCCGGCCGTCTGGGCGGCAATCATCGATCGCACGACCGGCACACATCCGAATCGCTCGGCAGGACTCGAGATTCACTCGGCGCGAGACTTCATCGTTGAGGCGGATCCCCCGCTCCCCGTTCAGTATGATGGTGAGCTGCTCGCCGCCAAGACACCCTTCAGGGCATGCGTGCTGCCCAATGCGGCGCGCTTGGTCGTCCCGAAGTCCTACCTCAAGCGTATCGGCCGCGGGTAGCGAACCCACGCGAGCTATCGCGCCGCACACAGTGCCACATTCGTCACAAAGACAGTCGATAGCACATCCGCAGTTCATCACTAGGACGTGCCACGCACACCAAACCGGAGTATTATGTTTCCTGAACTCCTCCGGATGAAGCGAGGTGTGAGATGCACGAAACGCTGAATGTCTTGATTCTCGGGGGAAATCGGGCTGTCGCCCAACTCATCGTCGATTTCACTTCACGAGCGTTCCTGAATGTCGTCGGCGTTTCTGACCTGTATGACGACAGTCCCGGAGCCCTCGTAGCTTCCAGCATGGGTATCCCGTTCTCGGCGAGTATCTCCGAACTCTCGACCCGCATCCCGGAGCCCGATCTGATCATCGACATGGCCGAATGGCCTGGTGCCAACGGCGAGATCTTCGAAGCCTACGGCGGAGCCGCAGGCGGTCATCCCACGGTGATTCACGACGCCATGGCGAAGCTGGTCTTGGGACTCGCCGCGGACTCCTCCGTGCCGGCACCCAAGCGAGTTCCCGCCTACTCCGGCGCCGACTGCTAGCACGCCCCACATTCGGTCACACGTGACCATCAGCTTGCAAAAGGGCCCCTGCGTTGCAGGGGCCCTCACACGTTGGCCATCAGATACGTGCCTGTCGCGCGAACTCTACTGTCCCGCGAGGTAATCGATGATCTGAGTGTACTCATCGTCGGTCACGACAAGACCGTTCGTCTTCATCCGATCGACACTGACTACCCATTCTTCGCGCGTCTTGTCCGCAGACCACACGCGATCGGTGCTATGACACATCGAACACTTGGTCTCGATCAGTGCCACCGCCGGATCCTCCTCGGCTGCTGGCTGATCCGTCGCGCCAGCATCGCCGCCGGTGCCCGTTGCAGCCGGCTCCGCAGTCGTCCCGGTATCACTCGACGAACACGCCGCTAGCCCGATCACGAGCACGAGTGCCAAAGAGAGCAGCACGACAACTCTGACAAGGGTTCTTGTCCGCTCCATACAAACCTCCATCTTCCTCGTTTCGCCTCTTGCCGAGGAATGTACCCACCCCGACAGAGAATGAGCCATCGGTTCGACACTACCTTCCCTAGTACAGGAGCGACTCCACCTTGCTTCGTACCGCTTGAGTCACCACAGCGGTACCGCCCAGGTATCGCACCTCATATATGCGCATCTTGTTGTTCGTGATCGCGATCCGAGTCGCATTGGGCAGCGAGTCCGGGCGCGTGAGAAGCAGTACTGATTGGTCACTGCCCTGCAACACACCGCCGCACAAGGCATCTGGGAAGTCGGTACCCTTCGACAGTGCCACGTGTGCCCAGTTCAGACCGGCGCGTTCCACACCGAAGGTCGCAACGGCAACTGCAGTAGCGTAGCGGTCCGAGCCATCGAGTCGTTTCACGTGCGCTGCGCCGCCCAGAATGCTCGCCAGGGCGCTCTCCACCTGTGGTGGCACTGCCCCGTCTCCGCCCAGGATCACGGCGTCGGTCACGCCGTCTGCAGCGATTCGAGTCTTCGTCGAATCCGCAAGACCTGTCGCTGCGGAAAGGTAAAGCGGCCAGCCCTTCGCTGCGGCGAGTGGCGAGGCTGCCAGTGCGTCCGGGAAGTTGTCGGCTGTCGCTACGAGCGCCGTACCGTCCCAAGACGAGCCGAGGACACCCACGGTCCTGCGGGCGACCGCTTCGGCCGTCCCCTTCCGGTTGACGCCGCCAATACGCTCGACCTTGAGGCCCGCACCGTTGAGGGTGGCGACAACCTTCTCGCCCACCGCACTCGTCCCTCCGATGACAATTGCGCGAGTCGCTCCAAGCCTGCCGATCTCGATGGCCACCTCGGCCGGAACGGCGTCTGTGTCGACGAGCAGGATCGGTCCGTCCAGTGCGCCTGCTAGAGAGGCACCGCCGAGAGCGTCCGGCCAGTTCCTGCCGGTGGCGATCAGCACCGTCTTGTAGCCTTCGGAATCCTTCCTGAGCCCGTCAGGGTACGCCTCACGTGAGACCACGACCCCCGTGCGGTACCGGTTCGACCCGGCAAGCGATGTCGTCGTCGAGGGTATGCCGACGAAATACTTCCTCACGACGTTCAGGCCCATGTCGGATACGAACACGTCACGCTCCAGGCCTGCGACGACGCCAAAGGGCCGCGCCGTCACTGAGTCACCTGGACGAGCCACGTTCCACTTGCCGATGAATCCGCCGTCGGGATCAAAGTGCTGCACGCGCGCGTTGCCGAAATCGCCCACGTACACTGACCCATCGGGACCGACGTCGACACCGTACGGGCTGACAAATTCGCCGTCGCCGGGACCGGTTGGCAGTCCGCCCCACTTGGTGATGAAGTGCCCCTCGGAGTCGAACTTCTGAATCCGGTTGTTGCCGATATCGACCACGTAGACTGACCCATCGGGGCCGACAGCGATACTGAACGGACTCAGAAATTCGCCGTCACCAGAGCCGGCTGGCACTCCGCCCCACTTGGTGATGAAGTGCCCCTCGGAGTCGAACTTCTGAATCCGGTTGTTGCCGAGATCGCACACATAGACTGATCCATCGGGGCCGACAGCGACACTGAACGGACTCAGGAATTCGCCGTCACCGGGACCGCCTGGCACTCCGCCCCACTTGGTGATGAAGTGCCCCTCGGAGTCGAACTTCTGAATCCGGTTGTTGCCGATATCGGCCACGTAGATTGACCCGTCGGGGCCGACAGCAACATCTTGCGGGCTATTGAACTTCCCGTTTGCCGTGCCCGTCGTGCCAAACGAGGACAGGTACGTACCGTCAATCGCGAAATGCTGGATCCGGCCATTGCCGAGATCGCCCACGTACACTGACCCGTCGAGGCCGACATCCAACCCCCACGGACCACTGAACTGTCCGTCTCCGGGGCCGGGCGGCAGTCCGCCCCACTGGGTCAAGTACCCGTAATCCGTAGTCGCCGCAGTCGCCGAGAGCGGCACCATGGCAAGCATCAGAGCTACTGCGAGCATCGTTCTCGCAAGTCTAGACCTTCTCATGACTCTCCTCCCACAGACAGCGCTACCCCGTTGATGCCCATTCTGCCGCATCGCTCCCCTAATGCACCAAGCACGTCGTGGGAAGCGGACGAGGTCCCAGAGAACGGCTACGCTAGGATGTGAGACTCAATCGCCGAGAGGAGCCCATGGACGCATCGTTTTCTGCCTTGGTTCTGTTCGTTGTGTCTGTGACGTTCAGCCCGGGCCCGAACAACATCATGAGCGCGACCATCGGCATGATGCACGGATACCCCAAGACCTTGCGCTTCATACTGGGAGTGGTCTGCGGATTCGCGATCATCATGCTCCTTGGAGCCACGGTGGCGAACGCTCTGCTCGCAGTAGTACCCGCCATTCAACCGCTCTTGAGGTACGTCGGCGCCGCCTACATCCTGTGGCTCGCCTGGGTCACATGGTCTCACCGCGACGACATCGGTTCGCAGCGGGATGCCGACTTGACCCGAAGCCAGGGCTTCGCAGGCGGTTTCGCTCTGCAGTTCGCCAACCCCAAGGCGATGACCTACGCCCTGGTGATGTACTCGACGTTTCTCTCAGGCATACTCCGGGACATCCCGCTTGTGCTCTTGAGCGCTGCAGTGCTGGCTGGAGTCGCCTTCATCTCCACCTCAATGTGGGCGCTCGCGGGATCCGGGATTCGCCGATGGCTCAAATCGGATCGCCAGCGCGCAATCGCCGCCGCAGTCCTCGCCGCGGCTCTGGTGTACACCGCGATTGAACTCGCGGGCCTCCCCGGCGCCTTGCTCGGCTAGCAGCTCTCACGGAACGCACAGACGCTCCCTAGCGCTATCGCCCATGCCTTCCAGAGCTCGCTGGTGGTCAACTCTTCTCCGGAGACCCACTACTCGCGTACTCTTCGTATGAGGCTCGAATGACCTTCGTTGGCAAACCGGCACCGCGTCGGCAGCACAGTGCTTCACCGGGAGGCAAGCATGCTGAAGAGGAACATCGAACTCATCCGCAATGGAGAACGACAAGTGCTGCTCACCTGGCGAAAGCCCGACGGAGAGGGCGGAACCATCCCGATCGGCATGGAGTTCTCGGATGCCGTCGACGCGGAGACCAGACAGCGAATCATCGACGCCTGCGAACGCCCGGTGAACGTGCGAGGGGATGACGGCAAGATCAGCAAGGCCTTCTATGGCAGCTCCAAGCACTTCCTTGCACTTCCCAGGCTTCTGGGCCGAGTGGGTTTCCGAGCCAGGCTCTTCTGACGTCCGCCGAAACAGCGCATGACGAAGGCCCCTGCGATGTCGGCAAGGTCTCGGGTGCGGGCTGGTTCCCGGCAGTTGCTAGACCGCGAGCTTCTTGCCGCACACGAGGCACACTTCGCGAAACGGAGCATTGTCGGCACCGCAGTGCCGGCAACTCACCGCCTGTTTGGAACCGCCGGCCAGATTCGACCGCTCTGGCCGGATACGAGGAGTCAAGTCGGCATCGTGCGGTTTCTGCGACTCTCGATTCTCGACGCGCCGCTTGCGCCCGAAATCATCCGCTGCCTCCCCCAGAAACGCTGCAAGACGCGCATTCTCGCCCGCCTCATCGACCGAGTCCAAAGCATCGAGTCCCTCGGCTATGCGTTCCGATGTCTCCTTGCGCGATACACCCGAAAGCCGGTCGAGTCGTCGTCGCCATCTTTGCGACGCCAGACATCACCCACCGTGCCTAGCACGACGCCAGTGCAAGCAAGGCGGAGCTAGGTCCCGCCGAAAGCCAGATGTAGACAACCGCAGCGATGGAGACGATCACGACAGTCCGCCGCAATCGCGAGGCGAGTGCGATTCGTCCGCGAGTTCAAATCTGCAGGCTCCAGCGCCGGAAGATGCCACGGCAGTCCAAACAAGCGCACGATCCGACCCGGCAACTCCGGTCCGGACTCGGGTGGATGCTTGCGCGATGCCCATACCGAACCAATCGCATACCCAATGAGGACGGGCGGCACATACCACACGAGGATGGCGGGGAGCGATGGGTTCAATCCAGCATAGACG
The DNA here is from genome assembly GCA_963790405.1 of uncultured Actinomycetota bacterium. GTDB lineage: Bacteria > Actinomycetota > Coriobacteriia > Anaerosomatales > JAGXFU01 > JBGSMX01. The sequence continues at coordinate 458,707 of CAWBOJ010000006.1, read as the reverse complement.
CCCACATGGACGGTCAGCCAGACCAAGATGATGGCAGCTGATGTCAGATAGCTGCCTGACCTCCACCGTATTCGAGCCGAGCAGATGGTGGTCCAGCCCGCCGAGATCAGATACGCGACGAAGCCAACGACAATCCCGAAGGCCATGGCACCGTCCGGGTCCGAGCTGTCGGACAGCCGGGAGAAGATCCATCGAATGAGGAGGGTTGGGACGAGCGACACGATGCCGAGGAGTACAGCCTCCGTAACGGCTGCCCAGAATGCCGGACTCCCAAATGCGTACGAGGAATCATCCATCTCGTCTTGGCGCACGCCAGGAATCGGCCAGCGCGCCTCCTCCCCCCGTTCCACGACGAACGCCCGTCAGCGCGTTTCCATACTACTTGAAGAGGCCCCGGCGATATCCGCCGAGGCCTCGAAAGTTGCTGGTGGGCGATACTGGGATTTGAACCAGTGACTTCTACCGTGTCGAGGTAGCACTCTACCGCTGAGTTAATCGCCCATATTGGTTCTACAAAGAACAGCGAGCGATATTGTACCAGTCTCAGGCGATTGCGCCACCCCTTGCTTGCATGCGCACTTGCCCTACCTGCAAGGACTCCTAGACCGAGGCATCTTGGCTTCTTGCATCCCCGTGAACGACACGGTAGACTACCCTTCGCGCGCGGACGTAGTTCAGTGGTAGAACATCACCTTGCCAAGGTGGGGGTCGAGGGTTCGAATCCCTTCGTCCGCTCCAGCGACACCTCAAAGGTCGGCCCGAGGGGACTGAAATGGCCCAGCGAGGCCGGCCTTTTTGATATGGCGCCAAGAGCGCCCCAGATTGGCGACGTGGCCAAGTGGCAAGGCAGAGGCCTGCAAAGCCTTTATCCCCGGTTCGAATCCGGGCGTCGCCTCCATCGCAATCGAAAGGGCCGCCCGCGTACGGGCGGCCCTTCGTGTACTCCTCGGCGGCTCGTCTTGGAGATGGGCCGGCACCCCTCTCCAACTGCGCCAAGGACCGCATCGACAACGCGTCGATCCGGGCGGATACCAATGCGGGGTGCTACGCGACGGCGTAGCGGACTTGGACCTCTTTGGCCTGCTCCAGGCGGAACAGACCGCGCTCTTGATCCTTCGGATCAGGGATGTTCTCGATTGCCCATCGAATAATCTCTTCGGGCACCAAGGGGAAGCGTTTGCACGCCTGGGACAGGGTCATGACGTTAACCTCCTGCTGCGACTACTGCTACGACTGTGGTGTGATGAGCTGCTGTATGTGGTTGACCCTACATGCGGGCATTATCCCGCTCCGAGCGCGCACCCGTCAAGACCGGGGGCGAACGCGTGTTCTATCCGCCCCACCGCTCGAACAGATCGTGATCCACGCCGAGGACGTCGAGCACCTTGCCAACAACGAAGTTGACGGCGTCGTCGAGCGTCTCAGGACGTTGGTAGAACGCGGGCATCGCGGGCACGATACGAGCGCCGGCCTCGGCAAGTGTCGTCAAGTTGCGAAGATGAATGAGCGACAGTGGTGTTTCACGCGGCACGAGTACGAGCGGACGGCCTTCCTTGAGCATGACGTCCGCAGCTCGCTCGGGCAGGTCGCCCGCGACTCCTGCAGCTATCGAACCGATGAACCCCATGCTTGCCGGGCAGACGATCATCGCATCCGTGGGATGCGAGCCGCTCGCAATCGGGTCGAACAGGTCTTCGGGACATGCGTAGCGCAGCAGTGAACCGTGAGCAATCTCGAGGAAGCTCAATACCTCGCGTGCGGGTTCCTCGGCAGGTAGATCGAACCCGACCTCGTAGGCCAACACCTCGCGTCCGGCCGGCGTCATCGTGAGCACGACCTCGTGTCCGTGCACGAGAAGCTGCTCGACAAGCCTCAAGCCGTAGGCGCCCCCTGAGGCGCCGGTGATGACTACGGTGTAGCGGGCCATGTCGTACCTTCCTGTCGGTTCCTGGCGCCGCAGCGCCTACGCAAGCAGACGATCGACCACAGCGCCCAGAAGCACCAGCACCGCAATGATGCCGTTCACGGTGAAGAACGCGGCGTTGACTCGGGAGAGGTTCTTTGCCGAGACGATCGCGTTCTCATACGTCAACAGTACCCCAGCCAGCGCAACTCCCGCATACCAAGGGACTCCGGCTCCGGCCAGATAGCCACCGAGCGCCAGCAGCGCGATCGTGAGCGCGTGCGTGACGCGCGTCTGCACCAGTGCGCTCGCGATACCGTAGTCGGCCGGCATCGAATGCACGCCATCGCGAACGTCGCACTCGACGTCTTGCGTGGCGTAGATGATGTCGAAACCCGCAGTCCATAGCATCACGGCTGCGCCCAACACCCAGGGGGCGGGGTCGGCAACGCTGTTCGTGACGGCCGCCCAACCGCCGACGGGCGCCAGCCCGAGACACAGTCCCAACCAGTAATGACACAGCGGCGTGAACCGCTTCGTGTACGGATAGATGAAGAACGCGAGCAGCGGAATCGGCCACAGCCAGTGCGTGATAGGCGCAAGCTGCCACACGCCGAACAGGTACGCCGCAAGCATGATTGCCGAGAACAGCCACAGCTCCCAGGCCTTGATCAGCCCGGCGGGAACCGCGCGTCCCGCCGTACGCGGGTTCCGGGCATCAATCTCTTTGTCGATTGCGCGATTCAGCACGAAGGCGAACGCCCGCGCTCCGACCATCACCATCGTGATCCACACGAGAGCCGACCAGGCGGGCCACACAACGAACGCTTCCGGGGAATCCCCCACTAGTCGGACGAACTCGTTGGCCGGGAAGTACTGCACGGGAAACGACTCTGCGATTACGTAGTCCGCGGCCAGTGCTCCATACAGCGCCCCGATGTAGGCGTACGGCAATGCGAAGATCGAGTGCTCGAACTTGACCAGCTCGAGCAACACGCGGACCTTCTCGGCAGGCTTACTCACAAGCCGAGCTCGTCCCACAGCGCATCGACACGTGCCTTGACTTCATCGGTCATGACCATCGCCTCCGGCCATTCGCGCTCGTGACCCTCGTTGGGCAGCGGCTTGGTCGCATCGATTCCCATCTTGAACCCGAAGCTTTCGTAGTTGCTCGAGTGATCGAGCTTGTCGAGCGGGCCCTTGCTGATCAAGATGTCTCGGCCGGGGTCGACGTTATTGAAGCAGCGCCATGCGACCTGCGAGTAGTCGTGACAGTCGACATCCTCGTCGACCACGATCACGTACTTGGTGAACATCATCTGCCCCATGGACCATGCGAAGTTCATGACTCGCTGCGCCTGACCTGCGAACTCCTTGCGAATCTGGAAGATCGCGCAGTTGTGGAAGACGCCTTCGAGCGGCAGATCGTAGTCGATGACCTCGGGCATCATGGCACGGATGACCGGCAAGAACAGCCGCTCGGTAGCCTTGCCCATGTAGCAGTCCTCCATGGGCGGCTGACCGACGATCGTGGCCGGATAGACCGCGTCGCGTCGCATCGTAACGGCTTCGACGTGGAAGACCGGAAAGTCGTCGGCGAGCGAGTAGTAGCCCGTGTGATCGCCGAACGGCCCTTCCCATCGCGTCTCGGACGGGTCGCACCAGCCTTCGAGTACGATCTCGGCACCGGCCGGCACGAGCAGGTCGTTGGTCATGCACTTGACGACGTCAACACTCTGCCCGCTGATGATGCCACTGAACAGGTACTCGTCGATCATCGGCGGAACGGGCGCGGTTGCCGAGAAGATGGTCGTTGGATCGGCCCCTAGGGCGACCGAGATCGGCACGCGCTCCTTGCCCGCGGCCACCCACTCGCGCAGGTTCTTGGCACCGTCGTGATGCTCGTGGATGTGAAGTCCCGTCGTGTTTGCGTCGAACACCTGGAGCCGGTACATCCCTACGTTCAAGCGACCCTTCAGATTGCTTGTCACCACAAGCGGCAGCGTCACGAACGGGCCGCCGTCTTCCGGCCACGTTGTGAGCACGGGGAGCTTGCCCAAATCGACGTCGTCGCCACGCAGCACGACTTCCTGACACGGCGCCTTGCCCTGCTTGACCTCTTTGGCACCGGCGCCGGCAAGATCCTTCAGCCCCATGAGCGCATCGAGTTTGCCCTTCATCGATGCGGGCAGATCGAGTGGGATCAGGTCCATCAGCCGCTTGGCCACCGCATCGAGGTCGCGCCACGTGCCCGTCTCGGCATCGACGCCGAGCGCCCACGCCATGCGGTCGTAGCTGCCCATCAGGTTGATGACGACCGGCATTGCGTACTTCTCGCCAGTCGCGCGGTTCACGGGGTTCTCGAAGAGCAAGGCCGGGCCCACCTGCTTGCTGACGCGGTCGGTGATCTCGCCCATCTCGAGGTATGGGTCCACTTCGGCGGTTATGCGCTTCAATTGCCCTTTGCTCTCGAGCAGGGCCATGAAGTCGCGGAGGTCTTTGAACGCCACCTGCGCTCCCCTCTCGCGGTCGGATGACGGAATCTACCGTACTATCGGGCCTGGCGACTCCTGTGCGCGCCGTGCGGCACGCTGAGCGCTCGCAGCCAGGGCGCGGCGCACCTTCGGATGATACCGCCCTACCAGGAACGTTACCACCGGCGCGAGCAACGCGGTTGCGCCAAGTGCGGCTGTCTGAATGAGATCGAGATCGTACTTGAATCCCCAGCGCAGGTCCGGAAGCCTCCACGTGATCTGCGCGCCCCACGCCCACAGGAACCACGCGACCTGCAATCCGAGCGTCGCCTGGATTGCCAGCACCGTTGCAGGACCCAGCGAGAGCCAGCCACCCAGGTACTGGCCTTGAGGTCCCTTGGGATTCTTGCGAAGCAGTGGATACACGATCGCTGCCACAAGGACCGCACCAAGTCCCGCGGCTGCTGCCTCGAGCATACGAATGTTGAAGAACGTCTGAATGTAGCTCTCGGTGTTGAACGCCGAGAGCGACCACTCGTGACCGTGCACGACGAAGTAGAGCCCGTTGTAGACCACATTGTAGGCAAGCACCCCGGCAAGCACCGAGACCAGGGCACGCCACGAGAACAGGCCGATGAGCACCAGCGCGAAGAGTGCAGCGCCAGCCACGGCAAGCGCCAACGGCAGCCGATCGGCACGATCTTGCTGCAGTCGCCGAGCACGTACATCGGCGAGCGCCGCGTCGACCTCCGCGTACGTCGGCGTCGCACCGAGATCCAGCGTTGCATCTTCGAGCGTTCTCGAGACCTGATCCCCGAGCAACCGGTACTGACGCTCGGCGATCGGCATCTTCTCTGCAGGAATCGTCACGAGCTCAGGATGCGCGTGCCCCGCCGAGTACGCCGGCGGCGAAACGCCGAGAAACATCGAGACGGTCGGCGCGATATCGGACTGCGACATCGTGGACGACTCGAACTTCGTGCCGGGACCGAAGAACACCGCTGGCACCTGAGTGGCCGCCGACTCCCAGCCCCCGTGCCCTCCTCCATCGATGTGACCGTGGTCGGCTGTGACCACGAACATGGTCCGCTCATCCTGCATGCCGTCGATCAAGCGAGACAGATCACGATCGATGAGCGCGATCATTTCCGCATACTCCTGTGACTCGGGACCATTCTCGTGCGCCACGTGATCCGCGTCCGGGATGTACACGAACGTCAACGTGGGTTGGGACTGCTCGGCCATGCGCAACGCCTGGTCGACAAGACTCTGACCGTGGTAGATCGAGTCATCCCACGGCTCGAGATACGTATCGTAGGCGACCTCATTCACACCGTAGAGCTCGTCGAAGTCCTCCGTGGCGCTCACCACGACGCGATGCCCCTCGGTCGCCACAGCGTCGAACAGTGTCTCGACCGGCACCCGACCTTCGAACCAGTTGGTCGTGACTCCGCTGATGTCTTGAGGCGCCCCACTCACGGTATTCGTCCAAGTCGGATACGAAAGCGATGGCTGCGGCACGACGGCGATCATGTCTGCACCGTACTGGCGAACGGTATTGAGCGCAGTCATGTTCTGCCGCGAGGCATCCACGGTAAGCCCGTCGATGAGCACGAAGACGACCCGTGGAGTCTCGCTGGCAACTGCAGATGGTTCCCCGGGTGCGGCCACACGCTTCTCGGCCGGAAAGTGCGGCGAGACATACGGCGACTCATACTCGACGACCTGATTCCACGAGTAGTCGGCCAGAAGGTAGGCGGCATACGCGACAGCCAGACACACGAGTAGTCCCGCAATCCCCGGTATCCAGGCGAACTTCCTCATCGCCATGTCACGACACCTCCCAGCCGAGATACGAACCAAGCTGGTCCAGCGTTGTAATCCCGCCGTCCGGTGCACCACCATGACGATCGATCAGCACCGCGGTCATACCGGCTGCAGTCGCGCCGACGATATCGGCGTAGTGGTGATCGCCGACGTGAATGGCGTGCTCGGGAGCAACACCCACCCGCCGACATGCGAGTTCGAAGATGCGGGGATCCGGTTTGTGCAGCTTGACCTCCGCCGAAGACACAACAGCGTCGAGATCTTGCGAAAGCCCCATTCCTTCGAGCAGCCCGCTGAGACGACCGTCCCAGTTGGAGATTATCCCGGTCGAGAGACCCGCTGCCTTGAGCCGGCGGAGTGTCGGGACGACATCGTCGTACGCCCGCCACCGACCGGGATCGCCGAACTCGTCGTACACGCGCCGGGCGAGCTTCTCGGCATCTTCCTCGATCCCAAGTCTTCGACACAGGAGCGAGTACATGCCGACCCACACGCCAGAGGTCTCGTCATCATCGGTCCAGAAGGTGTCGTCTTCGCGATACCGGTCCTCGTAGTACGCGTCCACGATGGGCATGAGCGCGTCTATGGCGCCCAATTCAGCCGAGTGACCTGCGCCTACGAGCACCTGTCGGCAGACCTCGGACACGCTTGGGAACGGATACAACAACGTGTTGCCCACATCGAAGAAGACCGCCCGGTACATACCGTCAGTCGACGTAAACGGTCACGTCTGCGTTCTTGGGCGGTGACGAGGCGACCTGCTGCTCACCGGGATAGCCAAACACGACCATGGCAACGATAACGCGATCGTCTGGAACGCTAAGGGTCGCGGCGATCTGGTCGCGCACCCAGTATGAGAAGGTGATACTGCACGATCCCAGACCTTCTTCGGTAGCGGCCAGCAACATGTTCTCGATCGCCGCGCCAACCGACAGGTGTTTGTTCAGGCGGGCGAACTCATCGTCGACGCGTGGCATCGTACACGCCACGAGAACAGGAGCTCCACCCAGCTCGCTGTACCAGCGCAGGGCCTCGTCCGTCGACTTCGTGCCCGATGACCTTCATGTATTCCTCGAGGTAGCCCGTTGACTGTGCCATGACTTCTCCCACAGCCATGCGAGCCTCATTCTGTGCAACGTAGAACCGCCACGGCTGCTCGTTCATCGAGGACGGTGCGCGTGACGCAGCCCAGAACACGCGATCGAGTACCTCCCGCGGCACCGGAGCACTACTGTATGAGCGAATCGAGCGGCGCGCCTCGAAAGCATCCGACAGGTTCATCTTCACTCCTCCAACTCACAGATCACATCAGTGCCGCACGAACCCGCTCGCACACAGTCTGAGCTGCAGCGGGCTTGCCTATCGATCCTGCATTCTCGGTCATCTGGTCCAGCCGCTTCGGATGAGTCGACAAGAATCGCACCTTCTCGACCACATCCTCCTCGTCCCGTGCAAGCAGGCCAGCACCGTAGTTCACGATGAAGTCGACGTTGTAAATCTCCTGCCCCGGTACGGGGTTGTGAATCATCAGCGGCAGTCGCATCGCAAGCGCCTCGGAAACCGTCAACCCCCCAGCTTTTCCGACCAGCAGGTCTGCCGCTTTCATCATTCTATGCATTTCCTCGACGAAACCGAACACCTTCAGTAGCTCGGACTCCTTCTGCAGGCTCTCTAGCCGCTTGCGAAGACGCTCGCTGTCGCCCCGCGACAGCGGCCACCTGGACCCCCATCTCGACGAGCTGGCGCGTCAGGTCCTTTGCATCTCCGGGCGTCCCCGCAATCGAGGTCAACAGTACAGTAAACCGATCAGACAGGCCGAAGCTCCTTGCGCACAGCAGTTCGTTCGAGATCCTCGCTGAAACGCTCGTGGATGGGGATACCGGACACCACAACCCGGTCCCAGGGTATCCCGCGCACGACCAAGTCCTCGCGAACCTCTTTGCACGCCACGAAGTAGATGTCGGTTGCAGGATGCAGCCACGAACGGTGCGCACCGAAATCCGTGATGACAGTGGCCGAGACAAGCGGCCGGTCCTTCTTGATCTCTGCCACGACCCCGCCGGCAACGGGAAAGGTCGAGATAACGGCGTCCGGATGGAACTCGTCGATATGCGCTTGCGCTCTTTGCACTCCCATGAGCTTCAGCTCGTGAACAACGGGGTTGGTCGGAAGCTTGTTCGAAAGCTCGAAGAAGGTGCCGTAAGCCGCGGGGAAGAACTGCACGGACTGCTGATAGGCGAACTTGGCGAGCACGTTCAGACTCGGAACGAACTCCTCGAAGAAGTCCACGATTCTAGTCTCGACCTCATCGGCGTAATGCGCCTGATAATAGCGACTCAACGCCTCGGCCGCAGACCGATGTCCGCCGCCGAACGACGCAGAGAAGATCAGAATCCGCCTCTTGGCGCCCAAGTCCTCAGTCCTTCCGCCGTACGACGGCAGGTCGCCGAGCTGGCGCTCAGACGGGCTCGGCCGCGGTACGGTGCTTCGTAAGCCTGACGAGCGTGCCCCCGTCTTGGAGCGGCTCGAACTCCACGTGGTCCATCAGGGCACGCATGAACATTATGCCGCGTCCGCTCGCAGCGTACAGGTCGTCACTACACGAGTGCTCGCCATCGAAACCACATCCAGAGTCGCGGACGATGAGTACAATTCGATTGTCGTACGCCTCGACCCTAATGCTGATGGATGAGTCCGATCCAGGCGAGCCATGTCTCACGGCATTCGCCAACGCCTCGCCCAATGCCACCTTCACGTCGAACAACGACGCGTCACTCATCTTGAGCGGAGCAAACAGGTCGCACACGCTTTCGCGAACCTCGGCAAGCTCTTCAACATCCGCTCTCATCTTCAACTCACGGAACCAAAGTAGCAGAGCCGATCGCGAATGATCGAACCCGGCCAGCGCATCGTCCACCGATTCGGCAGTGGAGACCCCGCGCGTCACCGACACAAGTCCGGATATCTCCAATATCCTGGTGATGTCGCGATTTGCGCCAGACAGCACGATCCTGCCGTGCAAATCGCGCAGTCGTCCGTCCAGCCAGACCAGCAACCCGAGCGCGGAAGAGTCCGCGTAGGTCACATCCGCCAAGTCCACAACTATGTTCTTCACACCGCTCTTCACGAGTCCTTCGAGCGCACCGCGCAGCTCAGGAACGAGGGCTACGTCGATGTCTCCAGAGACGCAGAACACACCCGCTTTGACCTCGTCATAGCGCTGAATCGTGAACGTCATCGTGCCTCGTTTGTCACTATCGGTCCGTCCGCTCAGAGTCTGGTCGCAGTCGAACAGCAACAACAGCGGCGTCATCACGAAGCGCACCCGGTGCAAACCGGTCGAGTGTACTCAGAAGCCGATCGACCACGTCGTTCGCACTGCCGCCAGCTCCAACCGCCCGTCGGACCCGCCCTTCGCCAAAGAACTTATTCCCACGCCTCGCTTCCGTTACCCCATCGGTATACAGAACGAGGATGTCGTTCGGCTGAAACGCGACTTCTTCTTCCTCATACACCGCGTCGGCCATCGCCCCCAGCAACGCCCCAGTGGTGGGCAAGCGCGCGGTCGAACCATCGCTTGCATGGCGCACGAAGGCCGGAGGATGACCGCCGTCTGCATAGCACAGCGTGTTGTTCCCGTCATCGATGCGTCCGACCCACAACGTGACGATATCGCTGGGGTCGCCCGATTCAGACACGGCCCTATTGACCTCGCTCAGAACCTCGGCGGGACTCAGACGAGCCGCCACGAGTCCTCTGACCATGTACTTGATCATCGATGTCTTCGTCGCTGCTTCGACGCCCTTGCCGCACACATCGCCGATCGCGAGAACGATCCGATTCTCTGCATCCCTGAACACGTCGAAGTAGTCGCCACCGATCTCGACCTCTTCGCCGGCCGCAAGATACACGCTGCTCGACTCGATCTCCTCGTACTCCGGCAAGCTCTTCGGCAGAATGCTGGCTTGCAGCACCGAGGCCACGTGGTGCTCTCGGCCATACAGAGCCGCCGTGTCGATCGCAAGGGCAGCCTGGGAAGCGAAGGTGTGGAGCAGGCCCATGTCCTCATCGCTGAACGCCTCGTTCAACGCCGAGTAGATCGTGAGAACGCCAATCGAGCGACCGCGAGCCAACAGCGGAACGGCCAGCATGGAGTGCAAGCCCTGCCCTATGGCGATAGCGGGCAACTCCGTGTCCTCGGCGAACAGATCGTCGATCTTCATTGGCTCGCCTGTCTCGAACACGCGACCTGGCACGTCATCACCCGGCGCGCACGAGTAGTGAAGCATGTCCGTGGATATCATGCCGCGCGCCATAACCGTCTCGATGGTGTGGGTCGTGTCGTTGAACTGCATCAGCGAGACGGTATCTGCCGAGAAGATCTTCTGGACCACATCGAGCACGCGGTTAAGCACGACCTTGATCTGCAGCGACGAACTCACCGCCTGGGAGATGCGGAAAATGGTCTCCAGGTTGGATGCCCGTGCTCTCGCCTCGGCATAGTGGAACGTATTGTCTAGGGCGAGAGCGAGTTGCTTGCCGAGGGCGTACGCCAGACTGCGTTCGTGTGCTGCGAACGTCCTGCCCGGCAGATCGATCACAAGCGAGACGACCGCACCTGGACGATCGAGCCTCATGACGGTGAGCAGCAGCGCTTCGGCCCCGCCGACGGATTCCAGATAGCGATCGATTGCCGGATCGTCCCCGGGCGAGATGCGGACGACCAGATCGCCGTCCCCCGCCGACCACGCAGCCTCCCATGCATGCAGCAAGAGCCTCTCACCTGCAAGGTCAGTCGCGGACGGCAATCCCAGCGATGTCCGGTCCATGAATCCGATTCGCACAGATGCCACGCCGAACAGGTTCTGCGTGATGCGCATAACTGTGTCGAAAGACCGACCTATGTTGATGGGATCCGCCAGTGCCTCGGCAACGGTGCGCATCGCCTCGGCTTCGTGCCGTGATGCAGATTCGACTTCGAACAGCCGCGAGTTGTACACGGCCACTGCAGCTTGCGCGGAGAAGGTCCGCACCATCTCCATCTCGGCCTGGGTGAACTCGCGGGCATCCTGTTGCAGCACGATGATGAGCCCCAGCGGCTCTGAGCCGACGTGCATCGGTGTGACGAGACCCGAGACCGGACCGGTCCCGGCTATCCCTGGGAATGACTCTGCCAGCTCCTCATCCATGCCCGAGAAGGTTGCTGGACCGCTCGCCTCCAAGGCTTGCGCAAGCCACGTGTGCCCCCGCAGTGGCACACAGCTGTCCTCGACTGCAATCAGTCCCCTCGTTCTCACTGCTACGAGATTCGAGCGGGCATCGTCCACAAGGAACACAGCCACGTTGGCCGATCCGACGATGTGACCCATGGCCGAAAGAATCCCATCGAGAACTTGATCCAGGCTCGATGAGCTCGCGAGCAGCTGGGAGAGATCCTGCAGCGCATTGAGGCGAAGTGCGATTGCGTTGAAGGCTTCCGCCAAACGACCAACCTCGTCAATCCGCGCGGTCCTGATCGGAGGAACGTATGCACCGGACACCGCCTCTTTCGCATGAGCTTCAAGCGAACGCAGCGGAGCCACGAGACGACGCCCGAACAGCGTGGTAAGCGCGACCGAAAACACGCCGCTGAAAATCAGTGCGATAACAGCCGGGGTGAGCGTACGCCAGGTCGTATCGATCACATTGGCGCGTGGCTCCACAACGAACACGCTCCAATCGAGACCCGGATTCGCTTCAAGCCCAGCCCACTGGCCCCACAGTGCGTCGCCGGAAGCGCCAAGCGCAGTCACATCACCTTGATCGCTCGCGCCATCCAATGTGTACTCGATGCTTGAAGAGACAAGCTTCTCGCCGCCCTCTCCTGCGAAGAGCATCTCTCCGTCGGGACCGACCACGGCGACCACTCGTCCCTGATTCGAGGACGAGAACTCACGAACCAAGACCTCGAGAAACGCTGTTCGCACCCGCGCGAGTACGAGAAGATCGCCCTGTGGACCGGAAACTGCTCGGGCAACCCATAGTTCATTGCGACCCGCGTTCTGAGAGAAGTGGAACGAAGTGGTGTCGTCGATCCCGGCCCGGTAGATCGACATGTTGGGGACGTCCAACACCTCGTTGGCGTAGGGGAAGGATACGAGTACCGCGCCGTCGGGATCGGTAACAAGCAGTCTGTCGATGTACTCGAACCCGGTCGAGAACCGTTCGTTGAGCGCCGAGTGGTCGATCGTGTCACGCGCCGGGTCGATCAAGATTGCGGAGACGTCATCGAGCACCCGGGTGGAGGAATTGAACCGGCTGTCAACCTCGACGATGAACACATCGCGGACGGCCTGCTGCCGTGAGGCAACTTGATCCCGCGCGAGGTTGTACACACCTGTGAGTGCAGCAAGACTGATCGTCATCACCGAGACAGTGACGATCATCAACGTGAGCACCATCAGGTTCGATGAGAGTGACTCGCTACGTATCTCACGCGCCACAGAGGCACCCCTTTGCCGTGAGAGAGCATCGGAAAGGATGCACGACCGTCCTCATCGTAGTCCACGAAGGGCGCGGTCACAAAGCGTGTTGCGCCAGCCAGACCAGCTGCCAACTCGATCTAGGACATGCGAAGCTCGCGAGCGCCTGGCTCTATATCTCGATACCCGGAAGCACAATCGTCATCCAGCCAGCCAGCCGCGAAAGCTCCCCCGTGAAGATGAGCACCCCGACCGCCATAAGCAGCACGCCGGCAACGCGGTTCACGACGAGCGAATGACGATTGAGCCAAGACAGCGTCGAGCGCAGCTTGCCGAACAGCAGCGCCGTCACGATGAAGGGCACGCCGAGACCCAGGGAGTACACGAGTAGCAGCAGGGCGCCGTAGCCCACGCTGCCGGAGGAACCTGCAAGCGCCAGGATTGAGCCGAGAATCGGGCCTACGCACGGGGTCCAACCGAAGGCGAACGCGGCACCCATCGCAAGAGCCGCGAAGCGGCCGAACTTGCGCGCTTTGCCCATCTCGAATCGTGCCTCACCGTAGAGCCAGGGAACCTTGATGATTCCGAGCATGAAGAAGCCTAGTACGAACACAAGCAGTCCAGATGAACGGACGAGCAAATCGCGGTAGTCGACCAGGAACCCACCGAGAACGGAAGCCGACGCACCGAGACCCACGAACACAAACGAGAAGCCGGAGACAAACAGCAGACTCGGCCACAAGACCGCCTTCGTGCTCACCTCTTGGTCGGAAAGCTGGGCCGGAGTGAACCCCGTGATGAACGACAGGTACCCTGGCAACAGCGGCAGCACGCATGGCGACAGGAAGGACACTATTCCCGCCGCGAACGCCGCCAGAATGCCTACCGACTCACTCATCGTCTCACGCCCCCGTCATGGATACGTACCCTGTGCGAACCCCCGAACACCGATCGCGTCGGGCTGGTCGCGACAATCAGTATACCTATGGGGGTATCCGACGGCAACCACAGCGCCCTCGCGAGTTACTCCGCGATGAGAGTCCCAAACACCATCTCCATCCCGCATGAGAAGCCGTACTCGCCTACCTCGAGGGCCGGCAATTCGATTGCGGCTCCGCCGCTTGTCAGGCTCTCGTAGACGCCGAAGTCCTTGAACATGACCTCGGCCATGCAGCCTGATCCTTCGCTGAACGTGAGCTCGATCGGAACGCCAGCCTTCACGTAGATGACGTTCGGATCGAAACTGCCGCCCGAGACATCCACGTACAGCTTCTGCACATCGCCTTCAAGCGTCGCACTTCCTTCGATCAGCTCGGACGAGCCTGATTCGCAACAGTCTCCACCACACGCTGCCAGATCAGCCGCAGGGTCACACGCAGCAGCGGTTCCAGAACCGTTGGCTGTCGTGGCCGGGATGGCAGTCTGTGAGGAAGCATCCGCGCGGCCTGACGCGATACCGTATGCAGCGAAGAACGCCAGTACAACCACTACGGCAACAAGAATGTACTTCGTGCGACTCGATGCCGCATACGTCGTCTCGCTCATGTCTTGATGGTCCTCTCGTTTGTCGGTCGTTGGGCGATGACAGACTACGCTTGGTCGACGTCGTAGCCAGCTGATCTGATTGCTGACACTATGTCGTCAACGGAGACCTTCTCCAGGTCATACGACACCTTCGTGTCCCCACTGACGTGGTCGGTTTCAACGCTCTCGACGCCCTCAAGCTCGCCGACGGTCATGTCCACGAGCATCGAGCATGACCTGCAATGCATACCGGTCGTTTTGAGCGTCGTCTGTGTCTCGGCCATCGTTGTTCCCTCTTCTCTCCGTCATTCCTGACTCGATAGGTAGGTTATACCCATGCGAAGCTCATGCCAGTTCGAACGTTCGCGAAGCGAGCCGTTTCCCTGACTCGCGAGTCTACTGTTCGTGGGGAGAAGGGGTACCCGGTATCCTCATATCGCATTCCAGAAGCGAGCCGCAATGCGGGCACAAGCGCCACTCGGCGATGATTGGGCTCCCGCATGAGGCGCACGTCGCGGCTTCGAGATCGTCGGCCTCGTCTTTGGCATCGTCCGTGGTGCCGAGCAAGACAAGCGCTATGCCTCCGATGACAAGCCCGGCCGCAAGTGGGACGACCCAACCGATTCGCTGAATCGCATTAGAACTCGTCGCATCACCCGAACCGAGCAGAAACAGCAGACCGACGAGCACGGCGCCCGCAAGCAGACCGCTCCCGATCACAACAATCATCTGTCTTGCCGGCGTGCGTGCCACTTCCGAGCTCCCTGCCCATTGCATCGTGCCTGCACAGATGCAAGCCATATGCCAAGAGCAGGGCATTTGGAGGGTCGTCGAGCTAGAGTCCGAGTCTGCTCATGCGCGCTTCGAGTGTCTTGGTGGTCAGCCCGAGCATCTTCGCTGCCTTGGGCGCACTACCCCCGGTGCGATCGAGCGCCTGACGCACAAGGTCGAGCTCGACCTCCTCGAGATCGCATCCGTCTTCAGGCAGAATGATTCCGGTACCTCCCACCTGACACGCCGCACCTCCCAGCCTTACCTCGGCAGGCAGGTCGACTACGCCGATCTCGTTGCCTTGCGCCAAGATGACGATTCGCTCGATTGTGTTCTCGAGTTCGCGGACGTTGCCAGGCCACTTGTAGGTTACGAGCGCCTCCATTGCCTCGTCGCTCAGTTTGCGATCGCCGGCTTTGTACTTCTCAAGGAAGTGGGCAACGAGACGGGGCACATCTGCCACCCGCGAACGCAATGGTGGCAGCTGAATGGGCACAACGTTCAGCCGGTAGAAGAGATCCTCGCGGAACATGCCTTCAGCAATGAGCTGCTGAAGGTCACGGTTCGTCGCAGCCACAACGCGAACATCGATGTCGATCGATCGCGTGCCACCCAGTCGCTCGAATCGTCGCTCCTGAAGCACGCGCAGAAGCTTCACCTGAGTCGCGGGCGAGATATCACCGATCTCGTCCAGAAACAGCGTGCCGCCGTTGGCCATCTCGAATCGGCCCGGCTTGGCTGTCACTGCTCCAGTGAACGCGCCTTTCTCAAAACCGAAGAGTTCACTTTCGAGAAGCGTCTCGGGCAAAGCACCCGCGCTCACCGAAATGAAGGGCTGGTCTTCTCGGCCGGAAAGGGCGTGTATAGCCCGAGCCACGAGCTCCTTCCCGGTACCGGATTCGCCGTAGATCATGACAGTAGCGTTCGTCGGAGCGACTTTGCGAACGTTTTCGAACACATCGAGCATCGTTGGATCGGCAGCGATGATTCCCTCGACGTCGTACTCCTTGTCCAACTCTTCGCGCAACCGCTCCACTTCGGCGGCGAGATTGCTCATCTTGAGTGCCTTGTCGATCGCGAGCTTGAGCTCCTCGAGGTCGAACGGTTTGGTCAAGTACTCGTTGGCCCCGGCCTTCATCGCCTCGACTGCCGTTTGGACGTTGCCGTGAGCCGTGAGCATGATAATCGGGAACGTGTGTCCGTTCGCCCGCACCCGTCGCAGTACCTCCATGCCGTCCGGCGCAGGCATGCGGTGATCGAGAACCATGATGTCCGGCGCCTGTTCCCCAACCGCCTCAAGCGCCTCTTTGCCGTTGGTCGCCTGGGCGATCTCGAAGCCGTCGGCCTCGAGCGCCTGACTCAGCACCCATCTCATGTTCTTCTCATCGTCCACAATCAGCACGCGCATGCTCATTCGGTGCCCTCCGCCTGTTCATCCAAGACCGCCGGAAGTGAGACTCTGAATACCGTACCCTCCGGGCCGCTTCCCACTTCAATGTGTCCGTCGTGCTGGTCGATGATCCTGTGCACGATCGTCAGACCGAGACCGGTCCCGTCATCTCTTGTGGAGAAGAACGGGTCGAAGACTTTGCCGATGCTGGACGCCGGAATACCCGGGCCCGTGTCGCCAACCGAGATATGAACGAAATCCCCGTCTGTGTCGGTCTCTAGAGTGATGGTACCCCCGCCGTCTTCCATGGCCTGAACGGCGTTGGTGACAAGGTTCAGCACTACCTGCTTGAGCTGATCGGGATCCGCGGTCACCGGCGGCAGTCCGCCCTTCAGCTTCTCGACTATCCTCACGTCCGCCTGCTTGGCGAACCGACCCGTGAACAGCAGCACGTCGTGCAGCACATCCTCCACGTCCGTATGGACGAACGTGGGGCTACTCGGACGCCCGAAATCGAGAAGCGCTTTGATCACTCTGTCCAGGCGGTCGATCTCTTGTTTGATGACATCGGCCGCCTCCTTTGTACGCGTTCTGTCACCGCGAGCATCTTCGAGCAGCTGTACGGTGGCCCGGATGACTCCCAAAGGGTTGCGCACCTCGTGAGCCACCCCAGCCGTGAGTTCCCCCATCGCTGCAAGCCTATCGGCGCGTATGAGTTGCTCGGTGAGCGCCTTGATCTCGGACACGTCTTCCAGCGTCACCACCGCGCCGAGGATTCGTCCTCCGACCGCTCTCATGCGCGATGTCGAAGCCTGCACGTGTATCGTTCGCATGTCGCGCGTCACGATCGTTACCTCGCGCAGCGACAGCGGCAACCGGCCCGACAGCACCTTGTCCATGTCAGTGCTAAGTCCACCGTCGTCGGAGAGAATCGCGCCTATTGGCCGAGGAACGATGTCGTACTCGTTGACGCCCAACATGCGTTCTGCAGCAGGATTCACCGTCGTCACGGAGCCATCCGGTCCAACCGTCAGGACGCCGGACGTGATCGAGCGCAAGATGGACTGCGTATAGTCCTGAATGTTGATGAGCTGAATCGCGCGCTCCTCAAGCTTGCGATACGCATCTTCGAGGCGCACGGACACCTGACGCAAGTCACGAGTCTTGCGCTCCTCCATGTCATGAAGCGCACCGAACAGAACACCCACGGCGAAGTACATGACGATCTCAAGCAGATTGTCGACATGATCGCCGAAGAGCCCGCCGAGTGACATGTGGGCGTACATAGCGAAGGGCATCGACGCGGCTACCGCCGTAAGGAATCCGCCGCGTTTTCCAAAGATGAAGGCCGCATACAGGATTGGCACGTAGTAGAGCCGTCGATACAGCAGATGCAGCCAGTCAACCTGCCCGAAGGAGTTCGCGTACAGATGGAGTACCGTGACCGCGATGAGCATCCCCGCGATCGTGAGCACCTGCCGTGCCGTACGCGTGTACGTCATTCGCCGAGGATTCGCTTGCTCAATATCGCGATCCGTCTCGCTCATCGGCGTCTCCGTGCCCACGAAGGAGCGATTCCCAGCTCCTCGCGATACTTGGCCACAGTTCTACGAGCTACCGTGACTCCCTCGTCCGACAGCAGCTCGGCAAGTTTCTGATCGGACCAGGGCTTTTCCAGACTCTCGTCACCGACGATCTCCTTGAGTCGCTGCTTGATGCTTGTGGAAGCGACGTCGGTGCCCGTTCGCGTCCGGTAGCCTCCCGAGAAGAAGTGCTTCAACTCGAACAGCCCGTAGGGAGTCGCCATGTACTTTCCGGTGACCCCACGGCTCACCGTCGATAGATGCACGCCGATCTCAACAGCCACATCCTCGAGCCGCAGCGGACGGAGCAAACCCTTCCCGTCCTCGAAGAACTCCGATTGAACGTCCAAGATGATCTCCGCGATGCGACTTACCGTGTCCTTGCGTCGATCCACATTGCGGATGAAGCTCTCCGCCGATCGAATCTTGTCCTTCAGATACCGTCTCGTGTCGTCGTCGGCCGTCGAGCCCGATCTGAGCATTGCTCGGTAGCGAGGGCTGACCCGAAGAGTCGGAACCGCCTCGTTGTTGGGGATGATCAGCCAATCGGCGTCGAAGCGGCGGAGTGTCACATCGGGAACGATGTATCCGGGCGAGGGGCCGGGCGAGAATGCGCCCGCCGGTCGCGGATTGAGAGTCTTGAGTAACTCAACGACGCGCCTGATCTCATCTTCATCCACGCGCAGCGCTCGAGCGATCTTGCGATAGTGGTTCGCGGCGACATCGCTCATGTGGCTCTCGACGATCATGTCCAGGACCGGCTCGTCCATGCCCAGGTATTCCATCTGGATGCGCAATGCCTCGGTGAGAGTCCGCGCACCGACACCTGGCGGATCCAACTGCTGCACGACCCGCAGAGCCTGCTCGGCCGTCTCAACATCCACATCTGCCACCGCGGCGACCTCTGTACACTCGCCAGCAAAGAAGCCGTCGCGGTCGAGAAACCCGATGATCGCGCGCGCAGCCCGGGAGACTTCGGATGGGATATCCAGCAAGCCGATCTGCTCGATCAAGTACGCATCGAACGTCTGGATACCGCCAACAAAGTCCTCGGTGTTTGCAGCTTCCTCATTCGGATCGCGTGGCCCCGTCGTCTCCGAAGACTCGAGTTCGTCGTACATGTCGAGCCAATCGTCCCAGGCCCGATCCTCTTCCTCGGAGTTCTCGCGCTCTTCGTACTCGTCCGCCGGCTCTTCGTCATTTTCCGGCTCTTCGACCTCGAGCATGGGATTCTCCAGAAGCTCCGCCTCAACAAGCTGTTGGAGTTCGGCGACGGGCATCGCAAGAATGCTGAGTCCCTGGTAAACCTGCGGCGAGAGCGTGATCTTCTGTTTGAGATCGGGCCGCTGTATGAGCTCCACGACAGTGACTCCATCCCCAGCTCGACCGTGCCCGGACGGCTCTCAGCGAAGCGAGCCGCATAGCAATTTATATACCACCATGCGGGCAATCTGTGTCGATGTCCAGATTCTCTAGACTCCGGGTGGAATCGCAAGGCCGCGACGATCCGACCGCTGCACGACCACGATAGCAGCCAGAACCAGCACTCCGCCGAGCACCTGCCACGCGTCGAACATCTCGGCCAGCACCACCCAACCCGCGATGCCTGCGAGCACGGGCTCAAGAGTGGATGTGACGACCGCCTTTGTCGCATCGATGTAGTGAAGGGCCTTCAGCGAAGCACCGAAGGGAATAATCGTGGAGGCGACAGCAATGTAGACCACTGCTGCACCTCCGGCAGGCTCTATCATCAGAGCGCGCATCTCGGCGAAACCGCCAAGATACACGATCCAGAACACAGACGCCGCGAGAAGCCCGTACGTGAGCAGCGTCCAGGGCGAGTATCGGGGAACAGCCCATTTTCCGAGAAGCTGGTAGAAGGCAAAGAAGCCAGCGGCTGCAAGACCCCACGCCAGACCCGCCGACGTGACCGCAAGCTCCGCTCCCCCCGCGACTCCCACAACAAGCGCGCAACCGCCAATAGACAAAGCCACCCCGACCGGCAGGGCCCAGGTCATTCGCTCGCCCAAGAAAACGACGGAGAAGCCCAGCACGATGACGGGCGCCAGGTACTCGAGCAGCACCGCAGTGGCAACGTTGGTGTGTGAAATCGCCAGGAAGTAGGCCGCGTGAACTCCAGCCAATGCAACTGTGCCGAACAGAGCGAGAAATGGCACATCCCGAAGACGGATACGAAGTGCGGCTGGCTTGGCGATAGCCACGTACACCAACAGGATCAGCGCGGCTGTGAGGGCACGAGCGCCTGCGAGAACAAGCGGATCAACCTCGAGCCCGGGCGGAGGGAACGGCCACGCCGACGTCGTAGCATCTATCGGGCTGAACAGCCACTTCGCAGTCAGACCGCCGGTCGCCCAGAAGACGGCCGCAAGAGCAGCGAGTGCGTATCCTTTCCATGATTCCTGCGACCCGTCAGCCCTAGGCAAGTCCTGCATTGATCTCCTCGGCGGTCTTCGAAGCCTCGTAGGAATCGTACGGTTCGAGATGAACCACAACATCGACTGCAGCATCGAAGGCAGCACACACGACATTCTCCACCTCGGTGCTGATGCGATGACCCTCCTCGACGCTCAAAGACGGATCGACCTGAACGTGAAGGTCGACGTAGACCTCAGCCTCAGTACCGCGTGTCCGCACGTGATGACAACCCAGTACGCCCTCAACCGCGCGGGCGCGGGCACACACGTCAACCGGCGGGATGCGTGCCGTGTCAGAAAGCGTCGCGTTGGCTTGCTTGAACACATGCCACGCCGTGAAAGCGATGGCGAATGCTACGAGCACGGCGATGAGCGGGTCGGCTTGTGGGTAGCCGAGTTTGACGGCGACCAGTCCGACGATAACGCCCAGGCTTACCCAGATGTCGCTGAACGTGTGGGATGCGTCCGCAATCAAGATCTCGCTGCCAATGCGCTTCCCAACCCGACGCTCATACGTAGTCACGGTCAAGTTGACTGCGAGCGTCCCAAGCATGACAGCGAACGAAATCATGTCGACGCGCGGAGGTTCTGCACCCGCCATCAACTCCCGAACGGCACTGCTTCCCACGTTGTAGGCCGCCAAGGCGAGCATCGCCCCGATGGCAAGCGAGGCGTAGGTCTCGTACTTCGCATGACCGTAGGGGTGGTCCTTGTCTGGAGGCCGAGCAGCCATACCGATGCCGATGAGCCCGACTACGTTCGAGGTTCCGTCGAACAGAGAATGGAACCCGTCGGCCTGCATGGCCACCGAGCCGGAGAAGTAGCCCCAACCCATCTTGGCGATCGCCACAATGAGGTTGAGGAATAGAACGACCCACAGAACCCGCCTGATCTGCTTGATCCTCGGCGGAGTGGAGTAGGCGGATACCGTTTCAGTGTTTGGGCTCATACCATCCCCGCGCTTGCACGTTATACCCCCAGGGGGTATATTTTCGACAGACGTACCGCACAATGATATCGCAACACCATCGAGGAGAAGCTATGCCCGAGCGCATGGATGCCATAACAGTCGAGTCGGAACGGCGCCGCATCGTGAACCGCCTCAAACGGCTCGAGGGTCAGGTGCGCGGACTTCAGACGATGATCGGCTCCGACAAGGACTGTCAGGCGATTCTGACGCAAGTGCTCGCGGCCAAGTCGGCGCTAACGCAGGTGGGAATGCGCATCATCGGTTACTCGATGAAGACATGCCTGGCCGGCGGAGCCGAAACCGGACGGGATAGCGTGATCCAGGAAGCATTCGAAGTCTTCATCCGGTATAGGAACCTATCGACGTCGACGCCTGATCCCAGCAGCATCTCTCCGGGAGACAGCGCGGAGATGATATCGCGACTCGGCGGCCTGGAAGCTGAACTCCGTGACATCCAGGAACGGATGGAAGAAGGTGCTGAATGCGACGCTATCCTCAAGGGACTGTCGCGAGCTACCTCAACCATCGGAGACGTTGGACTGGCCATTCTCGGGCACTCGATGAAGGAATGTCTCATCGATGACCGTGCACAGACGCGAGACGAGCTAGTCGATGAGGCTATCGCTGTCTTCCTGAGATACTCGGCATGCGTCCTGTAGCCAGACTCCAACGCGGGTGCATCGACCCTGCCGTGCGTCTGCCGTCTACCCGCTGACAGCGCTGTCTACGACATCGATCACGCTCGCCTCTACTCTCTGCGCAACTGCATCGAGCTCGTGCTCCGGAAACACCGCCTTGAACAGGCTGGGCCGAAGCGCAGCGACGACGACACTGTCGCCCTCTTCGTAGACGTTGATCCTGCACGGCATGAGTAGCGAGACCATTTCGTCCGAATCACCGTCCGCCAAGGCGATCTCGAAGATCACGAGCGGCCGGATCGGGAAGCCCTTCGAAGCCAACCGGGCGCTGATATCGTGAAACTGCTGTATGACGAAGCCGTGGTCGCGCACAGAGCGCTCCACGGCCTCGATCGTAGATTCGAATCCCTCAGTGCCTACCCGCTTGTACGCGTAGTCCACCGACAACTCCCTCGGACGTCTGGCCAGACGCGGGCTAGCCTCAAGTGAAGCCCCCTGTCCCGCACGAGGCGGCGGGCACGGCACCGACACCGGCGCTCGTTCCCTTGCCAAGGATACCTCCCCCGAAACCGCACTTCACCTGTGTGGACCCGCAAACCGGACACACCTTGTCCTCTTCGCGAAGCAACCTGGTGAAGAATCGGTCGAAGCGCTCACCACAAGCCTGGCAAGTCAGTTCGTACGTAGGCAATGATACCAGCCTACAGCCCGAGTTCCGAGGCTAGCGCATCGGCACCGCGTGCCCCAACCACTTGGGTGATCATGTTTCCTCGCTCGAACTTCGCAATAGTCGGAATGCTCATGATGCCGTACTTCATTGCGATGTCACGGTTGTCGTCCACGTTCACCTTCACGAACTTAGCGCTGTCGTTCATGCGATCCGCAAGTTTCTCGACTTCGGGACCTACCACACGACACGGACCGCACCACGGTGCCCAGAAGTCGACCACAACGGGAACGGTTGCGTCCAGAACCTCCGAAGTGAACTCAGAGGTCGATACGTCTTTCACTGCTGTACTCATCGGACTTCCTCCCTATAGCGACAAACCACGCTTGTCATTTCACGGGCTAGTATACCCCCTGGGGTATTAGTAGTCAACGTGTGTTGAACCCTCCGTACGGGTATCCTTGAGACCACCCAGCAACAAGACCGAGGAGCACACCGTATGACAATCGAGTGGGGCACCATCTTCATAGGTGGGCTAACGGTCGGCACATCGGTCGTAGGCCTGCTGGTGGTATCACGGGGACGAGAACCCCTGCTCCTCTTCTTGGCCATAGCGGGAATAGTCGGTGGAGCGTGGGGAATCATCGAAGTCGTAGACGCCTACGGCCAGGCAAACGTGACGCTTGCCGCTCTGGGCCTCTCGGTCGGCTCTGTCGGCGGTGGCTACGCGCTCGCCTCAGCACTGCTCCCCTACCTTGCCGCCCGACGCAGCACCCCCGAACTGCCCGACACGTTCGATGACACCGTCTCGGGTCCATTGGCGCTCATCGTCGCTCAGATCGAACCGGAGCACTACAGGCCATCCGCTATCGCACAGGAGCTGGAACGCCTCGCTGCAGCGGGTCTGCCTGAAGCAACACTGGGCATCGCACCATTTCTGTATGCCGCGCAGAAGGCACGGTATCGCGCACTCGGCGGCACCAGCCCGGCTGCACGTCAAGCACGAGCATTGTCTGAGAACGTCGAATCTGAGCTCGGCAAGGACTTCGGTGCAGTCCGTTTCGTATCGGGCGTCGGCCGCGACACTCTAGATCGAGTAGTTGTTCAGGCAGCGCAGGATGGCTTCCGCAACATCGTCGTCGCGACGCTGGCTGTCGGTGAGTCCTACGCCATGGATCGCGCCAAGGCTGCGGTGGACTCCTTGAGACCTGAGTCACACGGGCTTCGGCTCAGCTACACCCCGCCCCTTTGGGGATCTGCCGAGTTGTGCGAGCACGTCTCCGACCTCGTCTGGCAGGCTCGAGATGTCCCGGAGCACACGGGTGTAGCACTAACGCTGCATGGACAGCCCGATGCCTGGCAGAAGAGCCACACCTCTTTCGATGTTCAAGAGAACTCGTTCGCCAATCGCGTGCGGTCCATCCTGATAGACCGCGGCTTACCTCAGCAGAACGTCCGCTTGTGCTACGCGGAATGGAGAAATCCGGACATCACCGAGACGGTCCGGCACCTCGCAGCACTCGGATGTAGCCGCGTGCTGGTATGCCCCGCCTGCTTCCCGTTCGAGAGTTCCGTGACCATCATCGACATGCAGGTGTCCATCAGGCAGGCACGCGTCGAAGCACACGTCTCGACGGTCACGATCGGTGCTTGGGGCGACAACCCCAGAGTCGCAGGTCTGCTCGCCAAGCAACTGAAAGCGACAGCTCGCGAACTTGGCTAGATACTCCGACAGGGCCGAGCGGTCGGAAGGACACCGACGCTACTTGACGGCTTTGCAGCGCTCCCAGTTCCAGGCCTGCTGTCGACGAATCTGCGGGAAACGGAACGCATAGCGCAGCATCAGGCTCAGACCACCGTGCCCGGTTTCTGCCCGTGTCTCGAAGTTGTCGAGACTACGCCGCAGATCCTCTACAGACGTGCCGCGAAACACTGTGTAGCCCTTCCCGATTCCCTGAAGCACATGCGCATCGGAGCCGCCGGTCGCCGCAAGCCCTTGCCCACCGGCGAAGACCTTGGCAGCCACACGGTTGGCCCACACGAGGAACGGCATTGAGTTGTAGACCTCAAGTGCATGGAATGCAAGCTCGTTGAACGCAGCACCGAACGTGTTCACTCCGAACGGACCGAACACACCCTGGTTGGAAAATGGGTGAGGAATGATGGCTACCCCACCCTGCTCGTTGATACGCGCGATAGTCTCGGCAACAGACAGTCCTGAAGGAATCGACTCTTCAAGGAAGAGTCCGATCACGTGACCGGACTTGGATGACACCTCTTCGCCGACAACAACCTCGAAGTCATACATCTCTTCGAGCGACTTCGCGAACAGAGCGCCCTCGATGGTGTTGTGATCAGTAATCGCGACGACCTTCAGATCGGTCTGATCCTGGACGTAGTCCATGATCTCCGGAATCCTGGCCAACCCGTCGCTATGGGTGCTATGGATGTGGAGATCGGCCTTGCTCCAGATATCGCTCACTGATCGGCCCTTCAAAGACGAGCGCTTGCGCGCAGTGCGGTTCCCTCATGAGGAAGCAACCTTCGTGCCGCATTCGCTGCGGCCGCTCGTCCGGCCAATCGCCGCCGTGCGGGATGCTTCGCTCTGCCTCCGACGTCTAGTTCATCGGCGTGCGTGATGCATCAGTATAGCTCGTGGTGACGAAATGCGTGAACTCGCTGACGACATCGCACCCGAACGGCAGTACTGCTCCGAGAACGGTACTTCTGGCTCCGGCGAACGGCGCTCGGTCACGACAACCAGATTCCGTCAGGAACCTTCGCGCCACTGCGCGATGCGGCTCACGCCCTCATGCAACCGGTCGAGCGAGGCGGCGTAGCTGAACCTCAGGAAGCCCTCTCCACCGGGTCCGAAGTCGATGCCGGGAGCGGCTGACACACCCGCCTCCTCGAGAATGCGACCCGCCAGCGATAGCGAGTCATCGCCCCAGGCACGCGCGTCGGCAAACACGTAGAAGGCGCCCGTCGGCTCGGTATCGATCCGCAGACCCAGTTCACGCAAGGCTGGCACGATGTACTTTCGCCGCTCGTCATACACCGCGCGCATGCGGACAACCTCGCCTTGCGCCTGAGTCAGAGCCACGGTGCCGGCCACTTGGACAAAATGGTTCGCGCACAGAAAGAAGTTCTGCTGAATCACTTCGCACGGTCGAACGAATTCCTTCGGAGCAATCAGATAGCCGAGTCGCCAGCCTGTCATCGCGTAGGCTTTCGAGAACCCGTTGAGTACGAAAGCCCTGTCGGTGAACTCAAGAATGCTTCTCTCCCGGCCTTCGAATTGCAGACCGTGGTAGATCTCGTCGCTGACGATCCACACACCTGTCTCCTCGGCTATAGCAGCGAGCTCAGCGATATCCTCGGCAGGTAGGACCGTGCCCATGGGGTTGGCTGGCGAATTGATCATGATGGCGCGTGTACGCTCGGTTATCGCCGCGCGAATCTCGTCGGGGCGGAAGCGGAATCCTTCCTCGGCACGCACTCGCACGCGGCGAGCCACGCCTCCCAGGAACTCAACATAGTTCGAATACGCCGGGTATCCAGGATCCGAGATCACGACCTCGTCACCTGGATCGAGTAGTGCGCCGAACACAAGCAACATCGCCGGGGAGGTTCCCTGCGTCACAACGATGTTCTCGGGATCGACAGCCACGTCGTAGCGCTCGTGGTAGTGACTCGCGACGGCTTCACGGAGTGAAGGCAGACCGGCGGACTGCGTGTAGCCGGTATCGCCGGATTCCATGGCGCGCTCGGCAGCCTTGGTCACGATGTCAGGTGTGGGCAGGTCGGGGTCTCCGATCTCGAGACGCACGATGTCTCGACCAAGACTCTCGAGTTCCTTCGCCCGGGCGACCACATCCATGACAACGAAAGGCCGTACGGCACGAGCACGCTTGGATACGGTCATTGTGCTCCCAGATCGGTCTCGGACTCCACTGTCCGATTCTACGTGGGGTTGGCCGGTACGTCGACGCGCGCCCGGTAGTGCGCGGTGACTGCACAGCCGAAGACCTCGGCTCGCCGAAGATCCGTGAAGCTCATGTCTGGTGTGCGGACCACCTCGTGTGGAGGCTCGGTGTTGTATACCAGCCCGAAGCGCTCCGCTTGGTTCCACAACAATGTGCCGGGCAAGACATGTAATGTCGAGAACTGGATCTTCCCCGGATCGAGATCCAAGACGAAGCGGAGACCATCCATGAAATCCTCAAGCGTGTCGTGCGGCAACCCGACGATCAAGTCGCACTCGACAGAGATTCCGACACGCTTGCAGGCCTCAACCCCCGCCTCGAAGCGCTGAGGATCGAACCGCCGCTCACATGCCTCAAGTGCCTTCTCCCCCACGCTCTGTGGCCCTGTTTCCACGCTCACCACGCCTGCGCGACGGAGCAGGTCGGCCTGATGCTCATCAACCCGCTCGATGTCCACCTCAATCGTGTGGAGCCGGATCCCTCGCGCCGCATGAGGCGCCATGACTTCGGACAGCATCTCTAGCCTGCCGTCGGTTAGGTTGAAGACAGAGTCGATGAACGAGAAGTTCGTGATTCCCGGGGTGGTTGCGACGGCTTCGATGTCAGCCGCGATCCGCGCGTCGCTGAACGAGCGAACTCGTTGCACTCCCTTGCCCTCGTAGCAGTACGCGCACTTGTGCGGACAGCCGCGAGACGTCTCGATGTAGGTAGCACCGTCAATCGGCGCAAGCGTGCCTGTAGCGTACGGGGACGGGATGGTGTCTAGATCAGAAATCGGTGGACGGTCCGGAGCGGAGGTGACCGATCCGTCTCGGCGACAGGTTACCCCTTCGATCTTCCAGAGCTTCCCCTTCTTGAGCACGGTGTAGAGCAGCTCTGCGAACGTCTCCTCGCCCTCGCCTCGTACGACCGCGTCCACAGCTGGGTTGCGCTCAAGCACATCCTCGGCGATCGGTCCTACTTCAGGCCCTCCTAGGACTATGAACGTGTCCGGCAAGGCCAGCCGAAGGATTCTGCACGCGTCGTACACGGCCTTCGCATTCCAGCACGTCACCGTGAAGCCGACCGCATCCGGTTCCATCGCCACGAGTCGATACACAACCCACCACGGATCTTGATCGCACGCAAGGTTCAGAGTAGTGAACCCCACCTTTCCGGCGAGGCGTTCGTCTTGTTGCGCGTACGCCTGCACGTAGCCGAGGGCTAAGGATTGGTAGCCGGGCCAGTTCAATCCGACGAGTGCAACCGCAAGTTCTGGGCGACTCACGCAGCCCCCTCCCCGCTGGACGGAAGAAGACGCGTTGCATTGTGCTCGTGCAAAGGCGCGATCCGATACTCCTCGGCAGTCGCTCCCTCAAGAGCCACCCACACGTTACTCACGATTCCCGTATCCACCGCGGCACCGACCCACGGACGCGCGACCGTCGCGGGAACCGTGCCGTCAAGCTCGAGCGTCACGCTGTTGGCACCGACTTGCGCAAACGCGATCACGATCCCCGGAAGCTCACGGACATTGTGACTGCACACACGCACCCGGCCACAGATGAGGACGGGGACTCCTCGCTCCTCGCCTACGGACTTCAGAGTCCGCATGCCGGCTAACGCGCCATCGAACGAACCTGGTGTCCCGGACAGCGCATCATGGCTGTGCGATGAAGCGCCCAGCAACGGCACTTCGATGTGGCGCACTCCGGCATCGAGAGAGCCCGCGGCGGTGTCCGGCATGGCCAACGCCACAGCGTCGGTGGAAAGACTCAGGCGCTGTACGCCAGCCGCCATCGCACCCTGGGCAAGCGTGGGCAGCCGCCGGTGTCTGTACGGTTCTGGACCGGTGAAGGCGATGTTGGGTCCGGGACCAACCCCGTCCCAGAGCGCAACGGCACGAGACACTTCCTCCAAGATGGCGTCAACCTCGCGAAAGTGTTCGGGCGTGGGAGGCGAGCACCGGCGACATGCGCAACCGATCCCCTCGCCCAGCGAGATATTGAAGAAGTCAATCACTGAGCATCCCCCAAGTCCGCGTCACTGCACGACGATAGCGTAGCATCCCTTGCTCGACCCCATTCGTGTCGGCTTGAAGGAGTATCTGCAGACATGCGACGATGAACTACGCTGTCAACCCACACGGGGTGCAATGGACACGACTCGCACACGCCACGCGATACCTGAATACTCCGTCTGGGGTGTCGTTGTTGCCTCCGCACTCGTAGCCATTCGGTACTCGTTGGGGTATCCCATATTTCATACGCTTGCCGAACTCTTCACGATCTCTGTGGCGATCGGCACCTTCATGGTCACGTGGAATGCCCGACGCTACATCGACAACGGGTACTTGGTGTTCCTGGGAATCGCCTACTTCTTCGTCGCCGCTGTCGACGGACTCCACATGCTGGCCTACCAGGGCGTCGAGACCTTCTCGGCATACTCGTCGACCGAGTTGCCTACCCAGCTGTGGCTCATCGCGCGCTATGTCCAGTCCGCAGCTTTGATCATCGCGCCGATGTTCGCCGGGAAACGCTTCCGGGCGAATGTCGTGTTTGCGGCATTCGCGAGCCTGACGCTCACGCTGGTTGTCCTGGTCTTCAGCGGACACTTCCCTTCAGCACTTCCCGCATCGGGTGAACTCACACCGTTCAAGATATGGAGCGAGTGGCTGGTCATCTCTGCATTCGTGATCGGGCTGGTCGGACTCCTTTCCAATCGGAGGTCCTTCGATCCACAGGTGCTTCGTTTGCTCGCCGGTTCGATCATCGCCAGCATCACCGCCGAGTTCGCGTTCACCCTCTACGTGACGCCCGTGTCTCTCGAGAATATGGGCGGACACCTTCTGCGGATATTGGCTTTCTACCTGCTCTATCGAGCCATAGTTGAAACTGGGATCTTGCGCCCGTATGCAGTGTTGTTCCATGAGCTCACAGAGACGAGCGAGAGACTCCGCGAGAGTGAGGTCCGATTCCGTTCCACCTTCGAGCAGGCAACCGTCGGCATCGCCCACATTTCACTTGACGGACGGTTGCTCCTTGCCAATCGCAGGCTTGGTGAGATCACCGGCCACTCACTTGAGTCCTTGCGACAGATCCGCCCCTCCGGCGCGACCCACAGCAACGATCAGGTTGCCGAGGAGATGCTCGTCGAGCGCCTGTTGGCCGGAGAACTGTCAGAGCCTCACCTAGAGAAGCGCTTCGTGCGTCCAGACGGGTCACTCGTCTGGGTGAGCGTTTCACGTAGCATCGTACGGAATGACTCTGGATCGCCCCGATACATCGTGGCGATCATCGAAGACATCACAGTGCGAAAGGACGCCGAGCAACGTCTCTACCACGCACGTGACCTCGGTGAAGCGCTCAATGCCATAGACCGCGCCATTAACTCGACATTCGACCTCGATGAGGTCATGCGTCGCGTCACGTCCTTGGGTGTAGCCGTGATCGGTGCCGACGCCGCCACTGTCTGGATCGAAGACCACGGCCGCTGGATACCCCGGCTCGCGCATGGCTACCCGGACCTGATCATCAACCAACGCTTCACAGACAGAGAAGTTCCGCACGTAGCCGAAGCCATACGTCTCGATGAACCGCTGGCCATCGAGGATCTTCCGGCTCGCTATCCCGACTCCAGCTTCGCTGCGGCCCGCGACCACAACGTGACCTCCGCACTTGCCATACCACTGCAGTTCAGATCCGAGCACTTCGGCGCCCTCACCTTCGTGTGGCGCCAAGCTCATCACGAGTTCACGACTGAAGAACACGACTTCGCGCGCAAACTCGGATCCGCACTCGCTTTGGCGATGGAGAACGCCCGCCTATACGCCGGGGAACGTCTTGTCGCGGACACACTCCAGACCTCCATGCTCCGAATAGACTCGGATGTGTCGGGACTTGAGCTCGCGTGGGCGTACCGTAGCGCCACCGAGCTGGCTCAGATCGGCGGCGACTTCTTCGATCTGTTCAAGCTCCAAGACAACCGCGTCGCGTTCGTCATCGGAGACGTATCGGGCAAGGGTATCGAAGCCGCCGCAATCACCTCTGTCGCCAAGAGTACGCTTAGGGCATTCGCGTACGAGTTGCAGGATCCCGCCTTGGTGGCACGCGCAGCCAACCGAACCCTCGCCCTGCAAGTCGAGGAAGGGCGATTCATCACCATGCTCTACGGCGTCGTGGACCTGGCGTCAGGCGACACCACAATCGTGTGCGCGGGCCACCCCCTCCCGCTGATTTGCGATCAACTCGGCTGCACGGAACATGCCACTACGCGCAATCCGCCTCTGGCCGTGTTCGGCGAGCATGAATTTGAGACCTACTCCGTGCACCTGCATCCACGCCAGCGTCTGATAATGTACAGCGATGGACTCATCGACACGCGTCGCGGGGGCGAGTTTCTCGGCGAAGATCGCGTGCTAGAACTTGTCGACGAACTCGGAGACGCAGATCCCCAGGTGATTGCCGACACGCTGATGGAGGCCGCTTGGGACTTCGCGGTCGGCACTCCCGATGACGACATCGCTATCGTAGTCTTCCGCTACCTGGGACTTGGCGAATCCTGAGGGCGAAGAGCACCGACTGAAACGAAGAAGGCCTCCCGTGGGAGGCCTTCGATACTTCGTGGTGCGAGAGGAGGGATTTGAACCCTCACGTCCCTAAGGACACTAGCCCCTCAAGCTAGCGCGTCTGCCGTTCCGCCACTCTCGCGTGACCCCGTCCCCGGGGACAGCGTTGGCAAGTATAGCAATACGCCAAATGGCTGACTACCCCTGCTCACCAGCTCGGACCCCGCCCGTTGCCGGGACACCGGTCTATCCGCCTACTTGCTCCGTCGCCTCGGCAAGCTCAATCGGGAACGGAGCCGCGAAATGACACGCCGCCGTGTGACCACCACCGATGTCACGCAACTCCGGAACCTGCTCCGAGCAGATCGGGAACTTCGCGATCGGACACCGAGTGTGGAAGTTACACCCGCCGGGAGGGTCGATCGGACTGGGAACGTCACCTTCGAGGATGATCCTTGATCGCTCACGCTGCTTCGCCGGGTCGGGGACCGGCACCGCCGAGAGCAGTGACTGTGTGTAGGGATGGTGCGGAGCGTCGTAGAGTTCTTTCCAATCAGCAAACTCGACGATCTTGCCCAGGTACATCACCGCCACCCGGTCCGAAATATGGCGCACAACCGAGAGATCGTGGGCGATAAACAGATACGTCAGCCCGAACTCATCTTGAAGCGTGTCGAGCAGGTTGATGACCTGGGCCTGGATGGAGACGTCGAGTGCCGAGACCGGTTCATCGCACACAATGAGCTTGGGCTTGAGCGCAAGCGCCCGCGCGATGCCGATGCGCTGCCGCTGACCTCCCGAAAACTCGTGGGGATAGCGGTTGATATGCTCCGGGTTCAGACCGACAACGTCCAGCAACTCCTTCACGCGCGCCAGCCGCTCGGCCTTCGTCCCAAACGCATGAATAACCAGCGGTTCCGAGACGATCTCACCGATGGTCATACGTGGATTGAGTGAAGCGTACGGATCTTGGAAGATGATCTGCACGTCTCGGCGGAAGGCTTTGAACTGCTTCCCCCGCAGATGGCGCACGTCCGTGCCATCGAACGTCACACTACCGGCAGTAGGCTCGATGAGTCGCATGATGCAGCGTCCGGTCGTGGACTTCCCACAGCCTGACTCACCGACGAGCCCCACGGTCTCGCCGGCTGCCACCGAGAAGGAAACGCCATCCACCGCCTTCACCTTTCGGCTGAGACGGGAACTCAGAATCCCCTGCTCGACCGGGAAGTACTTGACGAGATTCTCGACTTGCAGCAGCTCGCTCATCTAGGCCACCTCTACTGTCGAGGCAACCGACCCGCGCTTGAAGCTCGCCTCACCGGCAAAATGGCACGCAGCCAGATGCCCAGGCGCAACCTCGAGCAGCTCGGGAACTGCCGATCTACACACGTCTTGTGCATACGGACATCGAGGATGGAAGGAACATCCGGCCGGCACGTGGATAAGACTGGGCGGTTGTCCGGTGATGGGAAGCAGCGTCCCCTTCTCGTCCACATCGTGACGCGGGAGACTGTCCAGGAGGCCCCACGTGTAGGGATGCATCGGTCTGTAGAAGACCTCTTCGGACATTGAGTACTCGACCTGCTTGCCGCCATACATGACCATGACGTCGTCTGCGATGTCAGCTACGACGCCCAGGTCGTGAGTGATCATGATGATCGACGTGCTGGTCCGCTGCTGCAACGCCACCATCAGATCGAGGATCTGCGCCTGAATCGTTACATCCAACGCGGTCGTCGGTTCGTCGGCAATCAAGATGTCCGGATCACACGCAAGCGCCATGGCTATCATCGCGCGCTGACGCATACCTCCGGAGAATTGATGCGGATAGTCCTTGGCCCGATCTGCAGGGTTCGGGATCCCAACCATCTCCAGTAGCTCGATCGCGCGATCGAGTGCCTGCTTCTTCGACATGCCTTTGTGCAGGCGTAGCGACTCGCCGATCTGCTTGCCCACCCGATAGACGGGGTTCAGCGACGTCATGGGGTCCTGGAAGATCATCGCGATGCGGTCGCCCCTCAGCGCACGGACCTTCGCATCAGACATGCCGAGGACATCCTCGTCCTTGAACAGGATCTCTCCCGAGACGATCTTGCCGGGAGGGTCGGGAATCAGACGCATGAGCGACAGGGCTGTAACCGACTTGCCCGAGCCGGACTCGCCGACCACTGCCAGCGTCTTGCCCTTCTCGAGCGTGAACGTCACACCGTCAACGGCTTTCACTACGCCGTCGCGGGTGAAGAAGTGAGTCTTGAGATCGTTGACTTGAAGTAGAGGCATGGATCAGTCCTTCATCTTCACGTCGAGCGCGTCCCGCATCCCGTCACCCATCAACACGAACGCGAGCACAGTCGCAAGAATCGCTAGCCCAGGCCAGATCGTCAGCCAGGGCGCGGCGAACATGAGCGGTTTCGCCTCGGAGAGCATGAGACCCCACGACGGCTCAGGTGGCTGCACTCCCATTCCCAAAAACGACAGCGCCGCCTCGGACAAGATCGCCCCGCCGACGCTCATCGTGCCGTACACGATGATGGGAGCGATAGCGTTCGGCATGATGTGCCGGAACATGATGCGTATGTCGCTGGCGCCCATGGCCCGCGCCGCATCGATGTACTCATTCTCCTTGACCGACAAGATCGACGATCTGAACACACGTGCGATCGACGGCCAGCCGAGGATACCGATGGCTATGAAGACCGGCCAGAAACTGTTCCCGAACTCAGATCCGCTCGATCTGAACACTGCCATCAGCGCGATTGCAAACAGGATGTACGGGAAGGCAAAGAAGATATCGGCGAACCGCATAATCGCCGAGTCGACGAATCCCGAGTAGTAGCCGGATAGAGCACCCAGCAGCAGGCCTATCGCCAATGAGATGCTCACTGCCACGATGCCGACCTCCAGCGAGATCTGCCCGCCGTAGACGACTCTACTGAACACATCGCGGCCGAGCTTGTCCGTACCGAAGGGATGATCGGGCAGCGAGGGCGGCTGCAGCGCCTCGTAGGCCGGATCGTAGGGGCTCGAGAAGTAGGCGGGCACCCATAGGTCTGCCGTGAACACCGTGGAAACCACGATGACCAGCCAGATCAGACTCCCAATCGCGAGTTTGTTCCTGCGCAGCCTGCGCCATGCGTCGCCCCACAAGGTGCGCGGAGCACCAGCACCCAGTTCGGCTACATCGCCGTCGGAAAATGGGGCAGTCGGCGAAAGCGATCCGGTATCTTTCACCGCATGGCCGTCTACGTCAACGATATCGCCGTGCACCAGCCCGCTTTCATCGTGCTGGTGCGGCACATTCGGGTCGTGGTGATCGCTCATTCTGCCGCACCTCCGTACCTGATCCTGGGATCGAGGAAGGCGTAGCTGATGTCAATCAGCAGGTTGATGGCCATGACCACGATGACGATGACGATGACGCCACCGATCACCACCGGCCAATCACGCTGCCCGATGGCAAGGAAGATCTCTCGCCCCACACCCGGCCAACTGAAGATCGTCTCAGTCAGAATCGCGCCGCTCATCATGACTCCGAAGTCGATACCGATGAACGTCACGACCGGAATCAACGCGTTCTTGAGCGCGTGCTTGCGTACCACAGCACTCTGGGTCAGACCCTTGGCCTGTGCGGTACGCACGTAGTCCTGGCCCAAGCCTCAAGCATCTGACTGCGCATGATGCGCGCCACATACGCCGAAGAGACCGACGCCAGCGTGAAGGCCGGCAAGATGATGTGGACGAAATCAGGCGGGTCACCCATCCCGAAGATCGGTAAGTAGAAGGTGCCGCCCGTCCACTGCTTCAGCTTGATGCCGAAGAGCATCTGGAGCAGCATGCCTAACCAGAAGACCGGGACGGACACGAGCACCGATGTTGTCAGAGTGACAAACACATCCGAGAACGAGTAGCGTTTCACCGCCGATATCAATCCGGCTCCAACACCGATGATGATCTCTATGATGATCGCCGCAACAGCGAGGCGAAGGGTATTCGGGAATTTGTCGGCAAGAATCTCAGTGACTGGGCGGCTCTTCTGGAACGACTGCCCGAGATCGCCGTGAACGAGATGGTCGAGGTAGATGACGTATTGCTTCCAGATCGGTTGATCGAGCGCAT
The DNA here is from genome assembly GCA_963790405.1 of uncultured Actinomycetota bacterium. Taxonomy (GTDB): domain Bacteria; phylum Actinomycetota; class Coriobacteriia; order Anaerosomatales; family JAGXFU01; genus JBGSMX01. The sequence continues at coordinate 423,413 of CAWBOJ010000006.1, read as the reverse complement.
TCTCTCTGACTATCTCCTGATAGAGCTCCTCGGAGATCGACTTGTCGCCCGTGATCATCCGCACCGGATCGCCAGGCAGAATACCCGGCGCGCGCAAGACGAACAGCAGCATGGTGACGCCAATGAACACCGGAATCATCTGAAGCATGCGCTTGAAGATGTACTTGAACATGGATGTGGCCTAGTCCGTTGAGCGCCGTTGTCGGGAACTCAGAATCAGATCAAGTGCTGAACGCGACACCGGGGCGCCGCTAGGACGCCCCGGTGTACGTTGTCAGCATGGACGGTGATTACTCAGCACCATCCGTGGTCAGCCAGACCTGGTCAAAGTTGAACATGCCGTTGGGGCTGAACACACCCTCGTTCACGCGGTCAGACGCAACACGCGTGTGGCGGTAGAAGACGATCGGGATGACCGCAGCTGCGTCGCCGACGGTCTTCTCTACTTCACGGTACATCTCGATGCGCGCGTCGGTATCGAGCTCCTTGCGAGCATCCGCGAGCAGCGCGTCGACTGCCGGATCACTGTAGGCAGCGTAGTTGTCGCCACTATCGGTCAGGAACAGCGGATACAGGAAGTTGTCCATGATCGGATAGTCGGCGATCCAGCCGAGACGACCGACCTGGTAGGTCTTCTCATCCAGTTTGTCCAGATACTGCGCCCACTCGGTGCCGACCAGCTCAGACTCAACGCCGATAGCAGCAAGGTCGTCCTTCACCAGTGCAAGGATGTCCTCGTGACCGGAGCCGGTGTTGTACTCGAGCTTGATCGTCGGCAGGCCTTCGCCGTCGGGATAGCCAGCGTCTGCCAGCATGGCGGCTGCAGCCTCAGGATCGTACTTGGAGTACTGGAAGCCGTCCTCCTGGAAGCCCACGATGCCTGGCGGGACGATACCCGTAGCCGGGATACGCGTGCCCTCGAAGACCTTCTCCGCGATCTGCTCGCGATCGATGGCCATCGAGAATGCGGCGCGGACCTTGGGGTCCTTCATGACTTCGTCCGTGTTGTTCTCAAGCAGATAATACGTTGCAAGCTCAGCACCAAGGCTGACCTGCTCGCCAGGGTTCACGCTGTAGCCGTCGGGGCTTTCGCCATACTCGTCAACCGTGCTCTGGATCTGACCGGTGGGGATCGGAACAAAGTCCAGATCTCCGGCCTGGAACGCGATGAACGCGGTGTCCTGGTCGGCCAGGATTGCAAAGTTGACAGCGTCGAGGTTCGCCTCGTCGCCGTAGTAGTCAGCGAACTTCTCGACCTTGACATACTGGTCGTGCGCCCAGGGCTCGCTCATCATGAACGGGCCGTTGCCGATCGGCATATCGGAGAAGTCAACCATCGCACCGTTGTAGTCGACGCCATTCTCAACGGCATCCATCGGCACCGGCGCGAGAGCCGGGTGGCCTACAACGTACTCGAAGTCTGCGAACGAGTCGTTCAGAGTGACCTCGAGAGTCAGATCGTCAACAGCGACAACGCCTTCGAGCTCGGTGGCTTCGCCGGCCTGCATGGCGTCGTAACCCTTTACGGCACCCAGGTGATACGAGATCTCAGACTCGTTGTCGGGATTGCAGATGCGCTCCCATGCGTACTTGAAGTCTGCAGCAGTCACAGGGTCACCGTTATGGAACTTGGCGCCGTCAACAAGGTGGAACGTCCATACGCTCGCGTCCTCGTTGGCCTCCCAGCTCTCTGCAGCTGCCGGCATGATCTCAGAGGTCTTGTAGTCGAATGCAACCAGGGAGTCAAAGACAGCCTGGCCAACCTGCGTGCCTTCAGACTCCTGAAGGTTGTAAGGATCGATGAATGCCGGTTCGGCGATGTAGAAGTTGAACGTGCCGCCCATCTTCTGGTCTACCGTACCGGTATCTCCGCCCTCGTCACCTCCGGACGTGCAGCCTGCAACGCCGGCGACTGCCAGCGCGAGCACCAGGCTCAGCGAAATCGAGATAGCCTTGTGGAATCTCTTCATTAACGCGCACCCTCCCTCCGAAATCGGAACACCTTCACAAGCCAATAACGAAACGGTATGCGGCCCCTAACCATTGTCTCCAGCGAACCGCACACGCATCGGACACACGGCTCCACCTCTGCCGCGCCAATCTCCATGCATAGAATAGTCTTGCCTTTATCGAGTCGAAAAACAACCCTTAGCAAGCCCGGCGTGGGAAAATCCATACAATGCAAAGATGCGCCCATGAATAGGCGCACCTAGGAGTATGCATAGAGGTGTATCAGGCGTCGGGGCTACATGTTCGGTGTGTACAGAATCATGAGCAACAGGTTCGTCACGGCGAACACGATTGACAGCCCGATCGTGATGCGATCGAGGTTCTTCTCGATGATGCCGGTGCCGGTCGATGTCGTCGGCATGACACCGCTGAACATCGACGAGACGCCCGTCCCCTTGCCGGAGTGCAACAGGATGAACACGACGAGACCGATGGAAACCAGTGCATGTATGACCATGATGATGCCGATCAAGACGTTCACGTTGCTTCTCCTTCATGGCCGCGGCTGAACACCGTCGGCTTGTTCCGAAATCAGCTGCCTAGTATACCAGCAGGGAGCGCCCCGTCCACTCCTCGGGCAAATCGAGCCCAATGAGCGTTGCCAGCGTGGGAGCGATATCGGAGAGAATCCCGTCCTTGGCAAGACCGTGGAGGCCATCTGCGACCACACACAACGGTACGTCGTCCGTCGTATGCGCCGTGAACGGCGTCGTCCCGTCCTGCGCGACCATCTTCTCGGCATTGCCGTGATCGGCGGTGATGATCACGACGCCACCCTTGGAGCGGATAGCGTCGACCACGCGACCAACGCCGGAATCGACTGACTCGACCGCGAGTATCGCGGCGTCGAGCACGCCCGTGTGCCCGACCATGTCGCAATTCGCGAAGTTGACGATGTAGATATCGGCTCTGTCGGCTTCGATTGCAGCGACGAGTGCGTCTGTTACCTCGGGCGCGCTCATCTCAGGCTGAGAATCATACGTCGCGACCTTGGGGCTTGGCACGAGCACGCGCTCTTCACCAGCCTTAGGCAGCTCTTGCCCACCATTCAAGAAGAAGGTCACGTGCGCGTACTTCTCGGTCTCGGCGATGTGAAGCTGCCGAAGACCCGCCTCGGAAATCACGTCTGCCAGAGTGCAACAGGGGAAGCTCTTCGGAAATGCCACCGGGGCTTCGATGCTGGGATCGTATTCGGTCAGACACACGAAATGCAGCTTCGGTGTTTGAGATCGAACGAACCCCTCGAAATCCGGGTCCACCAAAGCCCGAGTAATCTCCCGAGCACGATCGGGACGGAAGTTGAAGAACACGAGCGAGTCGCCATCGGCCAACCGCGCCACAGGCTCGCCCTCACTTTCGAGGACCACGGGCAGGACAAACTCGTCTGTGACATCGTGCGTGTACGATTCCTCGATTGCCTCCACGGCATCTTGAGATCGAACACCTTCGCCGAGCACCATCGCTCGCCACGCCTTCTCGACCCGCTCCCATCGCTGGTCACGATCCATGGCGTAGTAGCGACCCATAACGGTAGCCACTTCTCCGATCCCAATCGCGTGCATGCGCTCGACAAGTTGTCGCACATAGCCCGCTCCCGACCGCGGTGGTACGTCGCGACCGTCCAGGAAGGCGTGCACGTACACGCGCCGAGCCCCGCGATCTCGGGCCATCTCCAACAAAGCATAGAGATGATCTTGATGGCTGTGCACTCCCCCATCCGAGACAAGACCTATGAAGTGGAGCGCTCGGTCGGCTCGCACCGCCGCATCGATCGCCTCAGCAAGCACGGTGTTCTCGCCAAGCGAGCCATCCTCGATTGCTTGGGAGATCCGCGTCAGTTCCTGGTACACAATCCGACCAGCGCCTATGTTGAGGTGCCCTACCTCAGAGTTGCCCATCTGCCCCTCTGGCAGGCCCACCGATAGCCCCGAGGCGTGCAGGCATGTCGTGGGCCACGTCTCGAACAGACCGTCTAGCACCGGGGTAGCGGCAAGTTCGATTGCGTTGCCCGGCCCGGGATCTGCGCACCCGAATCCGTCCATGATAATCAACGCTGCAGGCAGATTCTTCGGCATGCGAAGGCCTACAGAGCCGCGTGGACGATACCAGCAAACGATTCGGCGTCGAGTGCCGCCCCGCCAACGAGCGCGCCGTCGATGTCGGGCTCGGAGAGGAACAGCGTGGCGTTCTCCGGTTTGACCGAGCCCCCGTACAGGACACGCATGCTCATTGCGGCCGGCGGGCCGAACATAGCGCCGACCGTGGCCCGGATAGAGCGTGCGACGTCATTCGCATCCTCGGGGGTCGGCGTGCTGCCGGAACCGATCGCCCAGATGGGCTCGTATGCAATGACAAGCTCAGCCGCGTGATCTGCATCGACGCCATTGAGACCGGCGAGCACCTGAGAGCGGACCCAGGAGTCGGTCTCACCTGCTTCACGCGTGGCCAGTGTCTCTCCCACGCACATGATCGGGAGCATCCCGCCAGCGTGCACGGCCTTGATCTTGAGGTTGACGGTCTCATCGGTCTCGCCGAACATCTGGCGTCGCTCCGAGTGGCCGATGATGACGTAGTCGCAACGCAACTCCTTGAGCATCCGCGGGGAAATCTCGCCCGTGAATGCACCCTCGTCATCCCAGTACACGTTCTGCGCGCCTAGTCCTACCGAGAGACGATCGAGTTCAATCACCGTGGAGACCGACTTCAGTGCCGTGAACGGCGGACAGACCACGACCTCGACACGATCCCACACGCTCGAAACCTTCTCCTCGAGATTCTGAACGAGAATGGCTCCTTCGCCCGCAGTCTTGTACATCTTCCAGTTGCCGGCAATCATCGGCCGTCGATCACTCATATTCGGTCAGCCCCTTCCGTGGCACCAAGGACTAACGGCCCGGGCACCTCTGCATTTACTCCCGATCCAGCAGCGCCTCAAGACCCGGAAGCTCCGAGCCTTCGAGCAGTTTCATCGACGCTCCGCCACCCGTAGAGACGAAGGTGACGCGTTCCTCGACATCGAACTTCCTGAGTGCCGCCACCGAGTCTCCGCCGCCTACAACCGAGACGGCACGGTTGTTTCGCGCGACGGCCATGGCAACCTTGCGAGTCCCTGATTCGAAGGGCGTGAGTTCGAATACACCCATCGGTCCGTTCCAGAACACAGTTCGGGCCGTCGCGATTGCACCGGTGAAGAGTTCGGTGGTCGTCGGACCGATGTCGAGCCCCATCATCTCTGCGGGAATCTCCTCGCGACCGACGATCTTCGTGTCGACATCTTCGGCAATTGCCTCGGCCACAACGAAGTCCACCGGGAGAAGCAGATCGACGCCCTTGGCAAGCGCTTTTTGCAGCATGTCTTTGGCGGGGGCAATCCACTCGTCCTCGACCATCGACTTGCCCACGTCGACGCCCTTGGCAACCAGAAGTGTGAAACACATGCCGCCGCCGATGATGAGCACGTCCACGCAGTCGAGCAGCCGGTCGATCACACCGAACTTGTCCGAGACTTTGGATCCACCCAATATCGCGACGAACGGATGCTCCGGGTTCGCCAGCATGTCGGTGAGCGTCTCCACTTCGCGACTGAGCAGCATCCCGGCGTAGGCGGGCAGATAGTCTGCCACCCCCGTCGTCGAGGCGTGCGCACGGTGGGCCGCTCCGAACGCGTCGTTCACATAGATGTCCGCCAACGCAGCCAGCTGTTTGGCAAATGCGGGATCGTTCGTCTTCTCGCCCGCATTGAAACGGGTGTTCTCGAGCATCACGATCTCGCCGTCGATCATCCGGTCAACCGCCTCGGTGGCCTCAGGGCCGACGGTTTCGCTCACGAAGTGCACGTTCCTGCCGAGGAGCCGCGCGAGCACCCTCCGGATCGGCTTCAGCGAGTACTGCAGGTCGGGCTCACCTTTCGGTCGACCAAGATGGCTCATGATGATCACGCGGGCTCCGTGATCGATCAGGTAGCGCAGGGTCGGGAGCGCAGCCCGAACGCGCGTGTCATCGGTGACCGACCCCTCTAGCAGAGGCACATTGAAGTCCACTCTGACGAGCACGCGTTTGCCGGCGACGTCCACATCCCGGATCGTCTTCTTGTCGAACATGTTTCCTCCGCACTCTGATGCACAGGCGTGATCGTCTCAGAACACACCCGTCGGATACGAAGCCCCCGTACCGCACGGCCCGATATGCTTGACGTCCTACGCCATGACGAGCTTCGCCAGGTCCTTGACCCGGCAGCTGTAGCCCCACTCGTTGTCATACCAGGAAATACACTTCACGAACGTGCCTGTGCCACCCATGACCATCGTCATCAGCGAGTCGAACACCGAAGACGCCGGGTTGCCGACAACATCGATCGAGACGATCGGATCCTCGCAGTACTCCAGGAAGCCCTTCATCGGACCCTCGGCCGCTGCCTTCATGGCGGCATTGATGTCATCACGCGTGACTTCCGTGCCCAGCTGCGCAACGAGATCCACGACCGAGCCATCGGGCGTCGGGACACGCATCGACATACCGTCGAGCTTGCCCTTCATGTCAGGAAGAACCAGGCCGATCGCTTTGGCCGCGCCGGTGGACGTCGGGATGATCGACTCGGCAGCCGCACGAGCACGGCGAAGATCCTTGTGCGGGAAGTCGAGAATGCGCTGATCGTTGGTGTAGCTGTGAATCGTGTTCATGAAGCCATTCAGGAGACCGAACTCATCACGAAGCACCTTGGCAAACGGTGCCAGACAGTTCGTCGTGCACGATGCGTTGCTGATGATGTGGTGCCGGGCGGGATCGTACTCATTGTCATTCACGCCCATCACGATCGTAATGTCCTCGTTCTTGGCGGGAGCGGAGATGATGACCTTCTTGGCGCCCGCATCCAAGTGAGCTTTCGCCTTGGTGGCATCCGTGAACAAGCCGGTGGACTCGATGACGAGATCCACTCCCATGTCCTTCCACGGCAACGCGGCGGGATCTCGCTCGGACAGCACCTTCACGAAGCGTCCATCGACCTCGAAGCCGTCGCCAGTCGCCACCACCTTGTCACCGAACCTGCCATGAACGGAGTCATACTTCAGAAGGTGAGCTAGTGTCTTGGCATCCGTAAGGTCGTTGACTGCAACGATCTCGAGTGCCGGATCAGACTCACACGCACGGAACACAAGACGGCCGATACGGCCAAACCCGTTGACTCCTACTTTGATCGCCACAGTAAGACTCCCTCCTTCGGGGGACACGTCCCCATCTCATACAGGCTCAAAAAGAACCCGCATCAACTCCTCTTACCTGTAGTGCGCATGCTCGTGGCGAACCTCGGCCGCCAGCTCCTCGATGCGACGAACCCTATGATATACCGCCGATTTCGAGAGAGGCGGGTCGGCGAGTTCGCCGAGCTCCCGCAGGCTCACATCCGGATATTCGAGACGCAGTCGCGCCAGCTCCTGCAGCGCCGGCGCAAGATTCTCCAATCCCCTCTGCTCGTCGAGCAGCTGAATGGCTTCGATCTGTGACATCGCCGCATCGGCTGTCTTCTGAAGGTTCGCGGTCTCGGCGTTCACCAGTCTGTTCACATCGTTGCGCATTGACTTCATGATGCGGACGTCCTCTGTGCGCAGAAGCGCGCGGTGCGCCCCGACGAGCGCAAGAAACGTCACGATTGGTTCGGCGCCTTTCAAGTACACCGTGTACAGACCGCGCCTGCGAGTTGTCTTCGCGGGAATCTCGAAGCGGTCCATCAAAGCCGCCAAATCCTCGGCGAGCTGATCGGATTCGGCCGTGAGCTCAAAGTGAAAGTCCCCATGAGGATCGGCAACGAAACCGCCGCCGAGAAACGCCCCCCGTAGATAGGAGATAGCGCAACACTCCTTGCGCACGATGCGCGGCAAGATCCCGTAGGTAAGCGCCATCGAATCATCAAGGATACCGAGCTCACTCAAAGCGCCAGACAGAGAAGGTTGGCTCGGAACGGTGATGAGGTAGTTGTTCGTCTTGTGCAACACACTTCGCCGCACGGTGAGCTCGGTCTTGAGGTCGTAGAGTCCGTGCAGCAACTTGATGGCTTTCCGCGCCACGGGCGCGGTCTCCGTCGCTACTTCAAGCCGAAAGCGCTCTTTGCCTGTGATGTGGAGCGTGCCCTCGATGCGCACGATAGCCGCCAACTCCGCGCGCAGACAGCACTGCCGTTTCGGCTCTACCCGGGACAGCTCGTCTTTGACCTCGGCCGTGAAAGACATCGGCTAGAGCACCTCTCGGAGAATGGCGCAGAGTCGGTCCGGATCATGCGTGAGAGGCTGATCGACATGCACGAGATCACCCGCGACCACGCGTATGCCGAGCGACTCGATGCGCTCCCGAACCGCCGTCCCGGCATCGACCTGCTCGATCCGGTTGCCGCCATCATCGCACACGCCCGGCACCGTGTGCGATGTTTCGGCGTGCTCGGCATGGTGAACGACCACGGCATCGAGCAAAGCGTGCAGTCCGTGATCCATGAGCGTCTCGACGTGCTGTGCCGCGTCCATCCCCTGTGTCTCGCCACGTTGATTTGCCACATTGCAGATGTACACGCACTTCGCGGTGGAGTCGCGCATCGCATCGATCACGCCATCGACAAGGAAGTTCGGGATGATACTCGTGAACAGCGAGCCCGGTCCGATCACGATCACATCTGCCGTGCGGATCGCTTCGAGAGCAGGCCCGTACGCGACTGGGGTCGCCGGGTCCATCGTCACGTGGGCGACCGGTCCATCGCTTACAGCGATATTGGCCTGACCTCGAACCGGACGCCCTTTCGAATCAGTCGCATGCAACACAACGTTCTCGAGAGTCGAAGGAAGCACGCGTCCTCGCACACCCAGCAAACGCTCGGCAGTCGCCACGGCCTCGGGGAACGAACCCGTGATGTCCACCAGGGCGGCCAGTACGAGGTTGCCCAGAGCGTGACCGGCAAGACCCTCTCCGGCAGGAAAACGGTATTGAAATAGAGTCCCGAGGGGACCCTGGGGCTCATCGGCCATTGCGACGAGACAGTTGCGGATGTCCCCCGGAGGCAGAACGCCGAGTTCGGAGCGCAGCACTCCCGTCGAACCCCCGTCGTCTGCCATCGTGACCACAGCCGAGGTCTCGTAGCCGCTAGCGAGAAGACAATGCAAGACCCTCGGAAGGCCGGTTCCGCCACCGATTGCGACGGCCCGACGAGTCCGCCCGGTCACCGTCACGAGCTCTCCCGATCCTTGGCGATGTCACGATGGCTCACAGCCACAGAGTAGCCGCCCTCGCGAAGAAAGGCGGCCGTCTCCTCGGCCAATGCGACACTGCGGTGCATGCCGCCCGTGCATCCGAGGCCGATCGAAAGATGCGACTTGCCCTCCATCAGGTAGCCAGGCATGAGAACGGTCAGCAGATCGGTCCAACGTGCGAGAAACTCGCCGGTCTCTTCGCGGCCCAACACGAACGCGCGCACGGGCTCTTCGAGGCCCGTGAGCTCACGGAGCTCCGGCTTGTAGTAGGGGTTTGGCAAGAAGCGTACGTCCATGACGATGTCGGCGTCGATCGGGATGCCGTACTTGAATCCGAACGACGTCACAGTAACGCTCAACGAGCGCGCGAGGTTGCCGGTGAAGAAACGGTCCTTGATTGCCGCGCGAAGGCGTCGCGGCTTCATCTCGGTGGTATCGATGATGACGTCGGCACTGCTGCGGACCACGGTGAGTGCCTCACGCTCTGCACGGATGCCATCGATCACCGACGCACCCTCTTCGCACAGAGGATGTCGACGTCGCGTCTCGCTGAACCGCCGTACAAGCGTGTCCTCATCAGCCTCGAGAAACAGCAGGTGGTACTTCGTGCCACTCTCCTCGAGACGCTTCAGCTCGGCTGCAAGCTCGTCGAAGAACTCCCGGGCGCGCACGTCGCAGACCACAGCGATGCGACGGATGCGACTCCCCGGCAGCTGCGTCAGATCGACAAGCGGCCGGATGAAGCTAGGTGGCAGGTTGTCGATGCAGAAATAGCCGAGGTCCTCAAACGTGTGGATGGCCTCAGAGCGACCGGCACCCGACATGCCTGTTATGACCACGAGCTCAGGTGTAGCCGTTTGCGTTGGCGTTTCCGAGGAACACTCTTCGGGCATCTGTCGCACACCCCCTTCCGAGCGAGTGAGAACTGCTTCTTGAGACCAGTCGGTCGATTCAAGTCTAGTCTTTGTCTGCAATCTTGATGAGCACCGAACTGACCACGGAGATGATCAACGCAGCGAGAAGTGTCTGCCAGAAACCCACCATCTCGAGCCCAGGCACGACCCAGCCGACGAGATAGAGCATACCGGCGTTGATGACCAGTGAGAACAAGCCCAGGGTCAGAATCGTCACGGGCAATGCAAATAGCTTGACGATCGGCTTGATGATGGCGTTCACGAGCCCCAGAACCAAAGCCGCCCACAATGCCGCCACAAACCCGTCTACTACGAGCAATGAGCCAGCGGACAGATAGGCGACTCCGAAGATGACGACGGCCGAAATGAGCAGTCGCACGATGAGCTTCATGTGTCCCCCTCGAAGGTCGTTCCACGCACGCGGCGGGATGAATGTACTGGCAGGTCAGAGTATACCCGAGGGTCTGACACGCTCACCTGCAAGATCGTGGAGCCGCTAGCGCCAACCCTCAAGGGTCTCCGACACACGCTCGCGTGCGTCACCGGGCAGCATCTGCTGGCGTGCCCACGCGATGGCGATTGCGAGCATAGCGATTCCGATGAGCCCCAGCACCAGCCACCACAGCTCGACGAGGTAGACCCACGAGCGACCCACCGCCACGAACACGAGCGCCAAAGAGCCCCCGAAGAAGTACGCGCGCACCTTGAGCACCACACCAGCAGCGATGGCAACCAGAGCTAGCCCCAGAGCCCACATCAGCTCCGACACAGCTGCCCCCGCAAATCCTCCGGAAACCGCGGCAAGAGACGGCGCGATCAGTCCCACGAACGCCGCTGCAAAGTCGAACGCCGGATTCGGCGGCTGGCCGGTGTGCTTGCTCCACCGAGCCCCCGCCCAGATCAGATAGAGAGCAAGCGGTGTCGTGAATGCCGCCACCTGACCGATGTCGACAGCGCCGAGCTCCGCCCAGATCGCCGCCACGAACGCGATGCCACCGCCGTAGACTGCGGGTTCAAAGCGATAGATGAGCCCTGCGACCACTGCATACGCCCCAAGCCCAAGCAAGCTTGCCACCATGCCCTGCTCGCCGATCTGCGCCCACCGCCCGACGCCCAGGCCCATCACATCGGGTGTCCCGACGAGTATCAGGAGCAAGGGTCCCGACAACCCCGCGACCGCCAAAGCGCGCACGGTCCGGAGTGCCCGGTCCGTCAAGCCTCCGAGCCGCACGAAGGACGGCGTCAGCACCAGGCCCGAAACAACCAGCACAACGGCAACCGTCACCCACGCGAGCCCGTCGAAATGCGCCAGAGCCGCGAACACGGCGAGCATGCCGAGAAGCCCCGAAGCCGCGGAAGCCTCGGCGCTGACAAGCAGCGCTACGGGAATCCACGCGAGCGCGGCCACTGCAAGCGCGATAGCAAGGCGTCCAGGATCGTCGGCCGCTGTCACGCAGCACACGGTGCCGGCGACGGCAGCCCCGAACGGCCACGCGCCGAACCATCCTTTCGCTCGCCTACTCAGCAGTGCGGACCCGGACAGCACGAGAGCCGCACCGGCTCCAGCAATCGCCGCCTGCCCTCCACCGTGACCCGGGGCGGTCCTCCACCACACGAGGAGCGCGACTGCCACGACAGCGAGCGCGGAGGACCCGGCGAGTCCGATGCGCGATTCCTCGGCAAGTACGGCGTCGAGCATCCAAAATGCCGCCGAGAGACCCACGAGCACCGGAACCTGCCAGGCACGCAGATCGAAGAAGCTGTCCGACGCCGCCACTCCACCGAAGAGCAGCGCCGCTGCGAGGAACCGCATCGCGAACGCGATGCCCGCCTCGGGGAGCTTGAGTATGCGAGCGAGCGGCCCGCGAGCGGCCAACACTCCGCCGACCACGGCTAGGAGCACGGACGCGTACAGTGCACTGTGCCACCCGGGTACCTGCCATGCCGCGAGCGCGGCGACGGAGTAGAACAGACCGGCAAGTGCGGGGACACCGGGCCCCGATTCGGTCCGGAACGCCGAAACTGCCCACCATAGCGCGGTCACGAGAACCGCCAGCTTGACGTCACGCTGCACGATCTGGGTTCCTGCCAGCGGCACGGCCATGCGCACCAAGGGCACAGATAGCGTGGAAGCCAACAACAGCGCGTAGCCTCCACCAAGAGTGAGGAATTGCGTGCTCTTGGTACCGCGCCAGGCGATGTCTTCGGATCGCTCGATGAGAGTCGCTGCCAGAAGCCACGAGACCGCGAGTGCCGAGAGCACGGCGAGCGTGACATCCGGGGACCACTCGTAGTGCAGCGCGAGCACCCACCATACGCCGGCTTCTGCGAACAACGCCAGCACGCCGTGGCCCCACCCGCCTCGGACAACCTCGTGGACCAGATACGCGATTGCCATGAGAGCAAGCACGATCGCATGGCCCCACTCGGCTCCTGAGAAGTCGACCATGGACGCAATCGCGAAGAAGGCAGGCACGTGTGTGACGGCTGCGATCCCGCTCGGAAGCTCAACGAGGTCGGCGATGATCGTGGCGCACGTCCCGACTACGAGCGCCGCGACTATCTGCGTCCAACCCACAGGTCCAATCCCAAGGTCGACCGCCACACCGATGGCGGCGAATCCCACCACGATCGGTCCGGCAAGGCGCATCACCCACGCGAGTGAGACAAGCGGCTCGCGCTTCTCGGCGAGGCGTCCCGCGAGCGTCCACGCCAGTGCCACGACAGCAATGCCGGCCATACGCGGTCCGGTCGTCCAGCCCATACCTTGGCCGAGCAACCACACCCACGCGATCTGAGCGGCAGCGCCAATCGCTCCGAAGAAGCGACCCGCGACACGGACCTCGGTCAGCCAGTAGACCGCCGAGCAGACCGCGAGCCAACCCACCCAGGGCCAGGGACCCGTCAGAGCGTAGCCATCGATGACGATCCAGCCGTCGAACAGCAGCATGGCCGAGCCCACCACCATCAGGGCGATGCCTCCAGCTGCAAGCTTCAGTCGCGTGCGTACAAGATTGCCGGCCACGTAGAAGCCCGCGGTCAGCAAGCCGAGGAATCCGATCCTGAAGCCGACGGAGAACGACTTCCACGTCGCGATTGCGAAGATCGCCGAGGCAACGATGACGAGCAGCGAACCCACCGCGGTGAGCACGCCGGTCCAGTTCACCTGGATCGGCTCGCGCGGAGTCGCATACGAGGGACGCGGCGGTGCCGATAGTTCCTGGGCCGAGGGTGGCACGCCGAGCGCCGAAACGGAGGGCGACACCTCTGGCCGCGCAACGGTAGCCGACACGCTTCGAGCTTCCAGGATCGCAACAAGTTCGGCTCGGCGCTCGAGATAGCGGGGGGCCAGCACATCGTAGTTCGAACGGTCGACCTCGCCTCGTTCGACGGCACGCGCCAACTGCTCCAGCAAGTAGTCGATATTGCCGAGTTCGGTCCAGACCGGATCCGACGAGCCGTTCGGCATGGTCCCCCCCTGCCGGCCAAGGTTGCGGAGCGTGTCAGTCCTTCGCGCTATTGTCCCCGTTATGGGAATCCGTACGCAATGCCGACAGCGTCTGGACGATATCGACGGCTACGTCGCGCGGCACGCCCGGTGTGGCGGCGACAGAATCGACGTCGGCGTGGGCCAAGCGCTTGACCGATCCGAACGCTCGGATGAGAGCCTTCTTGCGCTTGGGTCCGATACCGGGGATGTCATCGAGGATCGATGCAGTCATTGCCTTGCCGCGAAGCTCGCGGTGATAGGTGATTGCGAAGCGATGAGCCTCATCGCGGACACGTTTGACCAGATACAGAGAGGGGGCACCTGCCGGAAGCACCACAGGCTCGTCCTGCCATCCTACATAGAGTTCCTCTTCACGTTTGGCTAGCGCCACAAGCGGGATGTCGCTCACTCCGACGTCATCCAGGGCCTTGCGAGCAGCCGCAAGCTGGGGCTTGCCTCCGTCCACGATCACCAGATCGGGCCGAGAGCCAAACCGCCCGTCAGCAAGTCGCTCCTGTGCGAACCGCCGACGAAGCACCTCCCCCATCATGGCCACGTCGTTCGAGCTCGGACTCTCCATCCGCACCCGGAATCGCCGATACGCCGAGGAGTCAACACGTCCGTCGGTGAACACGACCATCGACCCCACGGAGAACGCGCCCTGGATCGTCGAGATGTCGTAGCACTCGATGCGCAGTGGCGGTACGCGCAAACCGAGCGCGCTCTCCAGCTGCAGCAGCGCCGCGTTGAGGCGCTCCTCGTCGTAGCGCGTACGGACCTTGTAGCGCATGAGTGTGTGGCGTGCATTCGTCTGCGCAAGCGCGAGCAGCTCTCGCTTCTCGCCACGCTGGGGCACCCGAAGATACACGCGAGACCTGCGGCATCCCGACAGCCAGGCTTCTATTGCGTCGGGGCTCTCGGGTAGCGCCGGCAACAGCACTTCTTTGGGAACGTGGGTGACCTCGTCGTAGTAGCGGAGCAGGAAACCTTCGATCAGCTCGGCCTCAGGCACGCCAAGACCCTTGTCGAGCACGAACTCGTTGCCGATCAAGACGCGGCCCTCACGCACAACGAACACGTGCACGCCCGTCACAGTCTCTTCGCGCACGATCCCGATCACGTCAGCATCAAGGGCGTGCCGGGAGACGACCTTCTGACGCTCCTCGATCGAGTGCACTGCTTCGAGGCGGTTGCGAAACCGCGCAGCCAACTCGTAATCCAGCTCATCGGAAGCCTCACGCATCCGGGCCGTCAACGTCGCGGCAAGTCCGGCGTGTTTGCCGCGCAGAAACGCCAGAACGTCCGCCACGTTGGCAGCGTAGTCTTCGCTCGATACCGCACCCACGCACGGTCCCGGACCCTTGCCTACGTGGTAGTCGAAACACGCCTTGCCGGTGGCCGCGCCACCTTTCGCGTTCAGACGCTTCCACTCGACACACTGCGCGCTGCAGATGGGATAGACCTTGCGCACCGCCTCGATGGTCGCCCGCGCCGCCCTCGAATCGGTGTAGGGACCGAAATACGTGGTCCCCGGCCGATGCTTCTCGCGGGTGAACTTGATGGCCGGAAAGGGATCCCCGGTCGTCACCGCAATGAACGGGTAGCTCTTGTCATCGCGATAGTCGACGTTGTACGGCGGTCTGAACTGCCGAATCAGGTTCTTCTCCAACACGAGCGAATCGACTTCCGACTCGGTCACGATGTAGTCAAAGCCCGCCACGCGCTCCATCAGAAGCGGTATCTGCTCGCGTTCGTCGTGCCCGCCCAAGTACTGGCGCATCCTGCGACGCAACGCCTTGGCCTTGCCTACGTAGAGGACCTTGCCCTCGGCGTCCTTCCACAGATAGACGCCCGGACGCTCCGGCACCGAGGCGACTTGCTCGGCCACGGAGGCATCTTCTGCCGAGGAGCCCTCGTGCAGATCGTCACGCCCCGTCATCGCGGCACCGAGTCAGACAAGATGAGCGAATGCACGATGCCGACGTTGTCGGGATCCACCGCCGCAGCCGCGCCGCGAGAAAACGCCCATCCCCTGAGCGAGCCGTCGGTGAGCGCAAACTCGGTCCCGGCCTCACCGCGCCAGTACACCGTGCCGTCTGCGCGGCGATAGGCCTCCCAGACCTGGGACGGCACCGTCACGACCGTGTCGGACAGCTGAACCGGCACGCCGCTGGATATCGCCCGGACGACCGCGCCGACCACCGACGCACCTTCGCTGCCGGGCCTCAGGTCGAGATCCTCCGATCGGGCGAACGAATCGATGCGCACCGCAGTTTCAGAAGCCGCGCTATCGCGTGCTGCGGCGAGCACCGCATCCGATGCAGCTCCCTCCGCTAGCTTGTTGTCGGCTACAAGCCCGGCGATCGCAGCGGTGTTCGCGAGCAGATCACCGTATGGTTCCTCGGCGGCAAAGGCCTCGACCACGAGCGATATCGTCCGCAAGCGAGCCACACCATCTGTGCCCCCTGCAGGGGTTGCGCCCGCCAGCCGCGCGATCTCATCGATCACGCGATCCGCTCCTGCGTCAGAGCGGACCAGGTTGGCCACGATGCGACTCGAGTACTCCTTGAGTGCCTCCTCGGGCCTCACTGCCGGCCTGCCTGCAACGACAGCCCGCATCGAGTCGCACTCGTCTGCAAGCTGTTCTGCCTCCGGTTGCACAGGACCCTCATCGCCGAGAAGACCCGCAGCCCGATTCTTCGCATCGAGATACGCCGCATCTTCAGGAGTCGTCGCCTGCGCGAGAACTTCGGCCGGCGTCGGTCCGGCGTCGGAGAGATCGGCCAGGATATACTCCACGGCCACCGCGTCGCGAAGCCCCGTCGCATCGCCCGATTCGACCACGCGCACGATATCTCTGGCCGCTCCGCTCAACTCGGCAACGATCTCATCATCGGACACAATGCCGACGCGAAACTCACCCGTCGCACGAAATGCCGAGGCCAGAGATGCGAATGCCGTCTGCCACGCAATCTCGACATCGGCAGGGCTGTCGATTCCGGGCATCACCAGGAAGACCGAGACCGCGCCATCGCCCTCGCTCACCCACACCCGGTCGAACCCGGCGAGGCGCATCGTGCGGAGCACCTGCTCGCCCTCGCTGCTCGGCGCGAGCGGACCGCCGTCTCGCAATGCCGAGAAGCCCCACATCGCTAGCGCAATGAGCGCTGCTGTAGCCACGGCCAGCGCGACCCTACGTCCGGGCACGCGCTTCTCACGCTGAATGTTCTCGGCAGACTCTACGCCTCGCGCACTGCGATCGGCGGCGACCATGTGACTCCTCGGGTCTGGCATCTCATCCGACGTCGGCATGTCGGTCTCTATGCTACGACTTCTCCGTCAGGAGTGACTGTCGCTCCCCTGCCTTCGAGCACCGGCTTGAGGAACCGGCCCGTATACGAGTCCCGACACGCCGCGACCTGCTCCGGAGTGCCCGAGACCACGACTTCACCGCCGCGGTCACCACCTTCCGGACCGAGGTCGATGATATGGTCCGCGTTTTTGATGACATCGAGGTTGTGTTCGATGACAAGCACCGTGTTGCCCGCCTCGACAAGGCGCTGCAACACGTGCAACAGCTGGCGCACGTCATCGAAGTGCAGTCCGGTGGTGGGCTCGTCGAGGATGTAGAACGTGCGACCCGTCGAGCGCTTCTGCAGTTCGCTCGACAACTTCACGCGCTGGGCCTCGCCACCAGACAAGGTGGTCGCCGGCTGCCCGAGACGTATGTAGCCGAGCCCCACGTCGTACAGGGTCTGGAGTTTGCGCCTGATCTTGGGGATGTTTTCGAAGAAATGCAGCGCTTCTTCCACGGTCATGTCGAGAATCTCGCTCACGTTCTTGCCTCGGTAGGTGACCTGAAGCGTTTCGCGGTTGTAGCGCGCGCCTTTGCACACCTCGCATGGAACGTAGACATCGGGCAGGAAGTGCATCTCGATCTTGATCTGCCCGTCACCCTTGCACGCCTCGCAGCGGCCGCCCTTCACGTTGAAGGAGAAACGGCCCGGAGCGTAGCCGCGCGCCTTGGCCTCGGGCGTGGAACTGAACAGCTGACGCACGTCGTCCCACAGACCGGTGTAGGTGGCGGGGTTGGACCGCGGCGTGCGACCGATTGGCGACTGATCGATATCGATCACCTTGTCAATGGCCTCCAGCCCGTGGATCGACCTGTAGACACCGGTGCGCCGGCGAAGCCGGTAAACCTTGTTCGCGAGTGCCGGTGCAAGCGTGTCGGCCACAAGCGAGCTCTTTCCGCTGCCCGAGACACCCGTGACCAACGTGAGCGTCCCGAGCGGGATCTCGACATCGATTCCACGCAGGTTGTGTTCCTCGGCACCCTTGAGAACGAGCGCCCCCCTGTTCGGCTCACGACGCTTGTCCGGCAAGGGAATGGACCTGCGTCCCTGGAGATACGCCCCGGTCAGCGATTCCTCGCACGCCAAGATGTCCTCCGGCGTGCCGATGCATACGATCTCACCGCCGTGTTCGCCCGCGCCCGGACCCATGTCGACGACGAAATCGGCCGCCCGGATCGTCTCTTCGTCGTGCTCCACGACGATGACGGTGTTGCCGAGATCCCGCAGCCGTTCCAACGTGCCGATAAGCCGCGCGTTGTCGCGCTGGTGTAGCCCGATCGAGGGTTCGTCGAGGATGTAGAGCACGCCCATGAGACCTGCGCCGATCTGTGTGGCAAGCCGAATACGCTGCGCCTCGCCGCCCGAAAGCGTGGCGGTACCGCGTTCGAGTGTGAGGTAGTCGAGTCCCACATCCACCAGGAACCGCAGCCGCTCGCAGATCTCCTTGATCACTCGCTCGGCGATCTGCGCGTCCCGATTGCTCAGCGCGACGCCTTCGAAGAACGCGAGAGAGTCCTTCGCGCTCATCTGCGTGACCTCATTGATGTTCTTCTCACCGAACGTGACCGCCAGAATCTCCGGCTTCAGCCGAGCCCCACCGCAGCTCTTGCACGGAATGACAGCCATGTACTCCTCAAGCTTGTCCCTAACGCCCTCGGATTCCGTTTCACTCCAGCGTCGCATCACGCTGACAACTGCCCCCTCGTAGCGCGAATACCAGTGTGTCTCTCGGCCATCGCGCGTGAGGTAGTCCACCCGGATCCGCTCGTCGCCGAGGCCGTCCATGAGCGCACGCCGCACCTTCTTCGGCAGCTTGGCCCACGGGGTCACCGTATCGGCGCCGAGGTGGCGTGCCGCAGCCGCAACGAGCTGCGGGTAGTAGTTCATGCCTCCCGAGAACGGCGCGATGGCGCCCTGTTCAAGCGAGAGTGTCGGATCGGGCACGACAAGATCCGGATCGGCCTCAAGCCTCGAACCGAGTCCGTTGCAGTCCGGACACGCCCCATAGGGCGAGTTGAAAGAGAAGTCGCGCGGCGCGAGCTCGTCCATCGAAACGCCGTGAACAGGACATGCCAACGCCTGAGAGTACGCCTGCTCTTCTCCGTCCGTGACATCGATGAGCAGACTGGTTCCCGACAGGCGTAGTGCGGTCTCGACACTGTCAGCCAGGCGAGTCCGAAGCGACTCCTTCATCACGAGCCGGTCGATCACGACATCGATATCGTGCTTGTACTTCTTGTCGAGCACGATGTCCTCGTCAAGCGAGCGGATTTCGCTTGTCGATGCGCGCCCGCACGAACCCCTCGCGACGCAGCTCGTCGAGCAGCTTGCCGTACTCGCCCTTGCGCCCCTTCACGACCGGCGCGAGCACCTGGAACTTGGTGCCCTCGGCAGTTCGAGAATCCGGTCGACGATCTGGTCGCTCGTCTGCTTCTCGATCGGTCGGCCGCAGATCGGGCAGTGCGGGATGCCGACACGCGCGTACAGAAGTCGGAGGTAGTCGTAGATCTCGGTGACCGTGCCCACGGTGGAGCGAGGGTTCTTCGATGTGGTCTTCTGATCGATCGAGACGGCCGGCGACAGACCTTCGATGTGATCGACATCGGGCTTGTCCATCTGGCCGAGGAACTGGCGGGCGTAGGCCGACAGCGACTCCACGTAGCGACGCTGGCCCTCGGCGTAGATCGTGTCGAAGGCCAACGAGCTCTTGCCCGAACCCGAAAGGCCCGTGATAACGACGAGCTTGTCGCGCGGGATCTCAAGGTCGATGTTCTTCAGATTGTGTTCGCGCGCTCCGCGGATCGAGATGTGTTCGAGAGACACGGGAGAACCTTGCTTTCGCTCGAGGAATCAGTTTGTCACGAATCTTCATTGTACTCTGGATTGTACGCGAACATACGTTCGTATCAAGTGGGTCTCCCGTGCGAGGCAAGATCCCCGCATGGCGTCTGCCCAAAAACCCTCGGGCAACTCACAGCTCACGTCGCCGAAATCATTCCGCAACCGTCGCAACGCACAATTCACCTTGCCGAAATACACTCGAAACACGCTCAGGCAATCCTCCTGATAGCAAGGATCGACGTTCGCTCTCTTCTTGAAGGAGGAGGTACATGGATACCAAGATCGCCCTAGATACCGTCTGGGTGTTGGTCGCGGGCATGCTCGTGTTCTTCATGAACCTGGGCTTCGGGCTCGTGGAGTCAGGGTTTGCGCGTGCCAAGAACACCGTGAACATCATCTCGAAGAACTTCGTGGTGTTCGCGATCGCGACTATCGCCTTCCTGGTCATTGGCTGGGGGCTCATGTACGGCGATGGCAACGCGTTCATCGGCCTGAAGGGTCTCTTCTTCATAGGTGGCGCCGACAACAGCCCGGCAGTGGGTGACGCATATCAGGGTGTCTACTCCGCGCTGAGTTGGACCGGCGTACCACTCATGGCAAAGTTCTTCTTCCAGTTGGTATTCGCCGGTACCGCGGCGACCATCGTCTCAGGAGCCGTCGCGGAGCGCATCAAGTACAGCGCGTTCCTCATTTTCTCGTTCCTTCTGGTCGCGTTCATCTACCCGGTGATCGGACACTGGATCTGGGGCGGCGGATGGCTCGCTGAACTCGGATTCTGGGATTTCGCCGGTTCTACTGTCGTGCACTCGGTCGGCGCGTGGGCGGCTCTCGCCGGCGTACTTGTACTCGGACCGCGCATCGGCAAGTTCGGCAAGGACGGGCGTGCACACGCCATTCCCGGTCACAACATGACCTCTGCGATGACCGGCGCGCTCATCCTGTGGTTTGGCTGGTTCGGCTTCAACCCCGGAAGCACGATGGCCGCCGACCCCATGGCGATCTCGCACATCATCGTCACCACAAACGTGGCCGCAGCAGCAGGTGCGCTGGCAGCGACCGCACTTGCATGGACGATGCTCGGCAAGCCCGACATCGGCATGACCATCAACGGCGCGCTCGGTGGCCTTGTAGGTATCACGGCCAGCTGCGCCTTCGTCAGCGTTGGTAGCTCACTCGTCATCGGTGGTCTCGCCGGTGCGCTCATCGTGATCGGCGTGCTGGCCCTGGACAAGTTCAAGATCGACGATCCGGTCGGTGCCGTAGCGGTACACGGAATGGGCGGCATCTTCGGCACACTTGCCGTCGGCCTGTTCGCGCAAGATGTCATCGCGCCAGGCACAACTGGCAATGGCCTGTTCTTTGGCGGCGGCTTCTCGTTGCTGGGCAACCAGCTCATCGGCGTCGCAGCCGTCGGTGCTGCGGTCTTCACTGTCTCACTCGTACTGTGGCTCGCCATCAAGGCGACCATCGGCGTGCGCGTCAGCGAGGAAGAGGAGCTCGAAGGCCTCGATATCGGCGAGCACGGCAACCGCGCATATCCGGACTTCGTACAGACGGACACGATCGCGTAGTCATCGCACCCGCCACCTGTCGGGTAGGTACTTACTTGCGCCTGTCGAGACTGTAGTTAGGGAGCACACTGTGAAGAAAATCGAAGCAATCATCAAGCCGCACCGGCTGGACGAGGTCAAAGAGGCCCTGAACGCGCTGGACATAGCCGGCATGACGGTCTACGAGGTCAAGGGCTATGGCCGTCAGAAGGGTCACACCGAGGTCTACCGTGGTGCCGAGTACACGGTCAACTTCGTGCCGAAACTCAAGATCGAACTGATCGTCGATGACGAGCTTGCCCCCAAGGTCGAACAAGCCATCGTCGACGCCGCGCGCACCGAGAAGATCGGTGACGGAAAGGTGTTCACCTACGACTGCGAAGGAGCCGTACGCATCCGGACGGGCGAGCGTGGACCCGAAGCGCTGTAGTCCGGTAATCGAATGGATCTCTCGCACTACCTGAAAGAACGCGAAGCACTTCTCTCAGCCGCCGTACCGAGTCTCGTTTCGGCACGGCGGCTGGCGCGCCTCACGGACGAAACCCTTGCGCTGCTTGCCGAGGAAGCCGCGCGACGACTGCACCCTAAGACGCACTGGTCGCTCGTCGCGTTGGGCGGATACGGGTCAGGTACCTTGTTGCCGGGCAGCGATCTTGACCTGCTTGTCGTGTCCAATGCTTCCTCGGCAACGCTCAAGCCGTTCGTTGAGGCCATCTTGTACCCGTTGTGGGATGCCGGCCTGAAAGTCGGCCATCAGGTTCGCTCCCGCCGCGAGCAGATTCGCGCTGTCCGGACCGACCTCGTCACACTCACCGCAACGCTTACGGGCCGCACGATCGCGGGAAACGACAGGCTGGGAGCGGACGTACTCCACGCCTGCGCCGCTGATGCCGCGAAGCGAAAAGGAGACGTGCTCCAGAGCTCTGTGGGAGCGCCCTCGCCCGGGATCTCCGTACCTCCTCGAGCCTGAACTCAAGGACGGCGCGGGAGGACGGCGCGACTTCGACGAGCTGACCTGGACCGCGGCGATCCTGACGGGGGCGCCCCAAGGCGATCCGGCGGCACTCGTCTCACTCGGACTGCTCGCTGCCGATGAGGCAGCCCGCCTCGAACACGCGGCCGATCTGGTTGCCGCAGCGCGTTGGGAGTTGCAGCGTCTCGGCAGTGAATCGCTCATGACGCTCGATGCTGCCGAGGAAATGCACACAGACGCTCAGCAGGTTCAGCAAGGACTAGCCGACACGCACCACCTGCTCCTGCGGACACGAGAGAGGGTTGCGCAGCGCGGACGCCACGACACCGGCCAGATGTCATCGGTCGACGTGCTCGATCTGGCGATGCGCGGACGAGATGGGCTTCCCGGACTCGAGCAGGCCGGCTGGGCTGGACGACTGGACGCGCTCGTCCCCGGATACAGCGCTCTGATGGTGCTGCGACGACCTGGACTTGCGCACACGCTCACCGTCGGAGCTCATTGCCTCAAGGCCGCCACGCTTCTGTCCGAGATCGGTAGCGACGATGGACTGAGCCCCGGCGGAGAGATCGCTGCACGATCCGCACGCGCGCTTGACGACTCCCGAGTACCGGTCGTCGCCGCGCTCGTCCACGACGTCGGCAAGGAAGTCCCCGGCGCCGACCACGCCGAACGCGGGGTCGAAACCGCACGGGCGACGGCCACACGCTTTGGCCTGGAGGAACACGCGGACGACGTGGCCGAACTCGTTCGTCTGCACCTTCTGCTTCCCGAGACGGCAGCTCGCGATGATCTCGACGACGAGAACGTCATCCTGCGGACTGCAGCACGGATTCATCGGCGCGAACTGCTTGCACCGCTTCATCTCTTGACCATCGCCGACAGCCTGGCGACTGGCCCGGCGGCCTGGACCGGGTGGCACGAGGCACTTATCGGCAAACTCGTGACCCGTTTGGATGCCGCGCTCTCACCCGATGTCGATGGAGCCGGTATCGCCGATGCGGCCGACCTCACACGTGACGCCGCACTTGCACAGGTGCCAGCCGCCTCGCGAGAAGCGCACTTCATCGGCTCCGCACCCGAACGCTACCTTGCCGACCGAGATCCGCTCCAGGTCATCCGCCACGCCTTCCTGGTCGCCGGTCTGGCGGGAACGCGGCCCGCGGACACGCACGAAGTCGACATCACCATCGGTCCCCTCCCGAAATCGTTCGACGTGACGGTCGTCGCGGTAGATCGCCCGGGACTGCTCGCCTCGATTGCCGGCTGCTTCGCACTTTCCGGACTCGATATCCTCGGCGTGCAGGCATTCACGCTCGCTGATGGCATCGCGTTGGATGCGTTCACCGTCCACTCGGCCACTCTCGCAGATGTAGGAACGGACACCTGGGCACGTTTCGAGCGGAACCTGTCTGCGGCGCTGCGAGACCGACTGGCACTAGGCGTCCGACTCGCCGAACGTCAACGTCACTACCGACAGACACGCACGGCCGCGCCCGAAGTCCGAATCGACACGACCAATCCCTACGCGGCCGTGGTGACGGTGCAGGCGCACGATCGTCTCGGCCTGTTCTACGATGTCACACGCGCCATCTCAGACAGCGGCCTGGATATCGTCGGCGTCACGGCGACAACGAAACACGGACGCGCCGTCGACACATTCCGGGTCGTCAGATCGCGACAAGGAGATTCCCGCCGAGGGGCTTCTCGGCATGCTGGGAATGCGTCTGCGGGAGCTGGGAACCGAAGGCTAGTAGCCCAGCGTGTGCTTGATGTCCTCGAATTCATCGCGGTTGATCTCGCCGCGCGCGTAACGCTCTCGAGCTGCAACGAAAGCCGTGTCCTCCGGCTCGGAGGCCGGGGGCCCGCTGACCTGGCCTCTGCCGATGGTGTACGCAATCCATGCGGCTATGGCGGCAGGACCGAACAGCATGACGGCGATGAATGCGATCAACAGCAGTTCTGACGCACCGATACCCATGGGGCCTCACCTCATCTGCCGAGCAGTGCTCTCCTAGTGTAGCGGTCACAAGGCAACCCGGTCATCGCCCACGAAACATCTTGGGAACCCTATAGTGTTAGATGACCGATCGAAGGGAGCGAACGTGAGCGACCCGATCTACACGCGCCACGGAGACGGCGGCGAGACCTCGCTCGTGGGCGGAGCCCGCGTGCCGAAGAACAGCGAGCGCGTAGCAGCGTACGGGACGATCGACGAGGCGAATTCCCACATCGGCCTCGTCCGCGCGGCGCTCGAGGTCGCGACGCCTGACGAAGCAGAGCTCGATCGCATGCTCGACTTCGTGCAGCACAAGCTGTTCAACTGCTCGAGCCGACTCGCAACGCCGGATGATGTCGTGAGCACAGAAACGCCGCAGGTACGACCCGAAGACGTCTCGGCACTCGAAAGCCACATCGACGCACTCACGGCCGAGACCGACTGAATTCACGCACTTCGTGCTGCCTGCTGGCTGCGAGCTCTCCGCACGGCTGCACGTGGCCCGCACGGTCGTACGACGAGCCGAGCGTGCGATCCTCGACCTCGCCGACGCCGAGCCCGTCGATGCCGACGTGCTCGCCTTCGTCAACCGGCTCTCCGACCTGCTGTTCGCGATGGCGCGCTACACGAACATGCGATTCCAGGTGGAGACGTCCACTGGGACCCCGGAGTATGTCGATGGGTGATGCGAACAAGGATCTGGTGTCGCGCAACCGCGAGACCTGGGATCGCTGGACCGATGTGAACTTCAACTCCGACTTCTACGATGTCCCGGGCTTCATCGCCGGTCGCTCCTATTTCGATCCGATCGAGCTCGCCGGCGTCGGCGACGTGACCGGAATGCGTCTGCTCCACCTGCAATGCCATTTCGGGATGGACACGATCTCGTGGGCACGAAGAGGCGCCCGGGTCACCGGCGTCGACTTCTCGCAGCGCGCCATCGAGCGCGCCCGCCTTCTCGCCGAGGAGGTGGGAGTTGAGGCGGAATTCGTGTGCTGTGATGTGGCCGACGCCCGCGAACACCTGGACGGCGAGTTCGATGTCGTGTTCGTCTCCTACGGTGCGATCAGCTGGCTTCCGAGTCTGGCGCCGTGGGCGCGCACGATCGCGTGCGGTACTTGCGCCGGGCGGACGGCTGTTCGTAGTCGACCACCACCCTGCACTGTGGGTCTATGACGATACCGACGCAGGGCACGAAAGCGGGGCCCGGCGAGCTACGGCTGAAGTACCCGTACTTCAGTTGCGAGCCGATCCGCGACGAACAGACCGGCAACTACGCCGACCCGACGAGCGACTACACCTCGGTGAGCTACTCATGGCAGCACACGTTCGAGGAGATCGTGGGCACGCTGCTCGACGCTGGCCTGCGCATCACGTCGCTCAAGGAATACGACCGTATCGCCTGGGCGTGGTTCCCCTGGATGGAGCGCGACCAGGACGGGTTGTGGCGCATGCCCGCCGGTGCACCCGACATCCCGCTCATGTTCTCGGTGAGCGCCGTAAAGGACTGACACGGCGCCGGACACGTGCGGCATCCGGCGCCGTCGCGCTGTCTAGAACTCGTCTGCTCCCGAGAGCAGCTCCTTGACCACCTTGGGGTCGGCCAGCGTCGAGATGTCGCCGAACGCCTCCATCTCCTTCTCGCCCGCCGCCATCTTGCGCAAGATACGTCGCATGATCTTGCCGGATCGCGTCTTGGGAAGGTCGCGCGCGAACTGGATATGATCGGGCGTTGCGATCGGGCCGATGATCTTGCGAACGTGCCCGCGCAGAATCTTCGCAAGGTCCTCACTCGGGAACTGGCCGTCGCGCAGCAGAACGAACGCGTGGATGCCTTCGCCCTTCACCGGATGCGGGAAGCCGACCACGGCCGCCTCGCTCACCGCCTCGTGCGAGACCAGCGCGCTCTCGATCTCGGCGGTGCCGAGTCGGTGCCCGCTCACATTGATGACATCGTCCACACGACCGAGCAGCCAGAAGTAGCCGTCCGAGTCCTTGCGCGCCCCGTCACCGGTGAAGTAGCGACCGGGAAAACGCTCGAAGTAGACCTCGTGCATGCGCGTGTGATCGGGGTCGCCCCACGTCCCACGCATCATGCCCGGCCACGAATTCTCGATGACCAGGTAGCCGCCCTCGTTCTCGGCGGCCTCGGAGCCGTCCTCGGTAACGACGGTCGGTTCGATGCCGAAGAACGGCACCGTCGCCGAACCGGGCTTGAGCGGTATGGCCCCCGGGAACGGCGTGATAAGGAAGCCGCCCGTCTCGGTCTGCCAGTACGTATCGATGATAGGTAGCTCTTGACGCCCGATGATCTTGCGGTACCACAGCCAGACCTCGGGGTTGATGGGCTCACCGACAGTGCCAAGCAGCCGCAGGCTCGACAGGTCGTAGCGAGCCGGCCAGCCCTCGCCGTGGCGCATGAGCGCCCTGATGGCCGTCGGTGCGGTGTAGAACGTGTTGACGCGGTACTTCTCGACGATTGCCCAGAACCTGCCCGGGTCCGGATACGTCGGTATGCCCTCGAACATCAGCGTCGTCGCGCCGGCTGCCAGCGGACCGTAGACGATGTAGCTGTGTCCCGTGATCCACCCGATATCGGCGGTGCACCAGAACACGTCCTCGTCGCGGTAGTCGAACACCGTCTTGAACGTCAGCGCCGAGTAGAGCAGGTAGCCCGCGGTCGTGTGCAGCACACCCTTGGGCTTGCCGGTCGATCCGGACGTGTAGAGGATGAACAGCGGATCCTCGGCATTCATGGGCTCGGCCTCGAACGGCTTGCGAACCTCGGGGGCGGTGATCTCCTGGTGCCACCAGGTATCGCGACCCGGCTCCATGTCGACGTCGCCGGCGCCGCGCTTGACCACGATGCACGCCTCGACGCTCGGGCACTCGAACAACGCCTCGTCGGCCGCTGCCTTGAGCGGCACCTTGCGGCCGCCGCGGATACCCTCGTCTGCGGTGATCAGCATCTTGGCACCGCAGTCCTGGATCCGGCCTTTCAATGCCGAGGAGCTGAACCCGCCAAAGACGATCGAGTGGATCGCGCCGATCCGCGCGCACGCGAGCATGGCGATCGGCAGCTCGGGAATCATCGGCATGTAGAGCGCGACACGATCGCCCTTGTTCGACGCCCTTCTTGCGCAGCACGTTGGAGAAGCGCGAGACCTCGTAGTGCAGCTGCTGGTAGGTGTACGTGCGCGTCGAGCCGTCGTCGCCTTCCCAGATGAGCGCGGCCTTGTTCCGCCGCCACGTGTCGAGATGGCGATCGAGGCAGTTCGCGCTGACGTTGAGAGTGCCCGTCCTCGAACCACTTGTAGTCGAGGTTCTCGAAACCACCGGAACGCACCGTCTTGAAGTCGGATCATCCACGTCAGATGCTCTCGGGCCATTTCTGCCCAGAAGCCCTCCGGGTCGTCGATCGACCGCCGGTACAGAGCCTTGTACGCATCCATGTCGCCGATGATGGCCTTGTCTGCAAGCCACTCAGGCGGTGCGATCACGCTTTCGTCGGTAGCCAGATGCTCGAAGCCCTGCTCGGTGTTCTCTGCCATGTCGCCTCCCTTTGACCCGGATACGATCCACGCCGACAGCCTCGGTGGACCGTCGGGCAACTGCCCCTCATATAGCCTAGTACATCCCGCACATCAGCGCGCACCGTCTTTGGATGCTCGACACTGACCCGTCGCTCGCAGATCCGGCGGATGCCTTTGTTCTCCACTTCGGCACCGGAGACCAACCGCTCTTCCCTTCATCTGGGGCCGTTCATCATAAATCGCGAATCTGACACTGCATGAACGGAAAAGCGAGCATATACTGAACGTCCGCTAGCCCAACGGGGTTGCATACCTGCAAAATGACGTGCTTACGAAGCGAGGGGGATTTCCGTACGTGTGTCCATTGCCAACTACGAAGCGCTGCTTGAGCGGCTCGCCCAATTCGACAGCATGCTCGTGGCATACAGTGGTGGCGTCGACTCGACTCTCTCGGCGGTGGCAGCGCACGTGGTTCTCGGCGAACGATGCCTGGCCGCGCTCGCCCTCTCCGACACCTACCCTCCGAGCGAAGCTGAATATGCGCGTTCGATGCGCAGCGACCCTCGGGCTTGCATCTGATCGAAGTCGAAACGCATGAACTGATCGACCCGCAGATTCCGACAGAACACGCCCGACCGCTGCTATCACTGCAAGGCAGAGCTCTTTGCGCTGCTCAGAGATGTCGCCGACAGCCGAGGTCTGAGTGCGCTGGCTGACGGAACGAACCTGGACGATGGCGACGACTTCCGGCCCGGGACACGTGCGGCCGAAGGAGTACGGCGTCGTCAGTCCACTCGCCGAAGCCGGGTTCACCAAAGCTGACATCCGAGAGGTTGCCGCGATGCTCGAACTGCCCAACTGCGACAAGCCCTCGATGGCGTGTCTCGCATCGAGATTCCCCTACGGCGAGCCGATCACCGAGCAGCGCCTGGCCCAGGTGGCTGACGCCGAGTCCGCGCTCAGAGAGCTTGGTCTGATCCAGTTCCGGGTCCGCGCTCATGGCAACGTGGCTCGCGTCGAGGTCGAACCTGCCGAGATGGACCGCGCCTGGGCGATGCGCGAATCGGTGAGCGACGCCATCAAGAGCGCCGGCTTCGCGTTCGTGGCCCAAGATCTCGAGGGCTATCGGACAGGTAGTCTCAACCAGGTGCTGAGCGAGCAGTAGTCCAGGTTGCCATTCGGTAGGCTACGAAGCGAGTTCCCTCATCGCAGCACGCAGCGCCTCGGGTAGCTTCCGTGCCAGCCGCTCTGGTCGAACCATCTCGCGCGCTATGAGCCGCGTCGCGAACGGCTTGGCGGCCTCCGCGATGTCTATCTCGGATAGAGTCGGCGCGCAACGCCCTCGACGGTCACAAGAGCTTTGACGAGCAACCCGTAGCCTTGCGGGATGTTGATCTTGAAATCAGCAAGTAGGGACAGAAACCCTATCGCGAACCCTCGAACGTCCGAAGGACCGGGGCCTCCCATGGTCGACGCGAGCAGCTCGGCGACGCGCGCACGGATCACCGGCTCGAGATCCTCCGGAATATCCAGGCCGAGTTCGCGCGAATAGCGCACCGCCCGCGCCGCGTCCCCGTACACAGTCGCAGCGAGCACCTGCGCGATCGCGACACGCTGCGACGGCTCCGTCCGACCGGTGATCCCGAAATCGAGATAGCAGATGCGGCTGTCGGGCGTCACGAACAGATTCGCAGGATGCAGATCCGCGTGATAGCGGCCGAACACCAGCACCTGCTTCATGAACACCTCGGCGCCGTGCACTGCCAGACCGAAGGCGTCGACTCCGGCGAGCTCAGCCTTTGCAGACGTCTGTGAGTCGCCACCCCTTCACGAACTCCATCGTAAGCACGCTGCGGGTACTGTGGCGCCAGATCACGCAGGGGCACGAAAACGAGATCGTCATCGCGGAAGTCGTGTCCGAAGCGATCGGCGACTCGCCCCTCCTTGCGCAGATCGAGCTCGCTGGCAAGCGAGTCGGCGAACTCATCGAGGAGCGATTCGAGCGAGTAGCGCGACACCGCCTGGAACCGCGAGAGCCTGCGCACCCACGTGCGCGCGATCTCGAAGTCCTCGGCAATGATCCGCTTGATACCGGGGCGGACGACCTTCACGACGATCGGCGTGCCCTTGGGTAGCGTGTCACCGCATACGGGCCGGTACTCCTCGGCAAGAGTCGCCCGATGCACCTGCGCGATCGACGCAGAGGCCAGGGGATTTGGATCGAAGCTGCCGAAGAGCTCCTCCGGCGAGCTTCCGAGCTCGCGCTTGATGACGGTGCGTATCGCTTCGGCCGGCACCGGTGCCACCGAGTCTTGCAGCCGCTCGAGTTCGAACACGGCCTCGGCCGAGAAGACATCCGGACGCACGGACGCGAGCTGCCCGAGCTTGATGAAGGTGGGGCCGAGTTCCTCGCATGCGCGCCGGGCTTGCAGGGCGAACGCTTGGCGCCTGCGAGCCGGGGCGACGAGGCCGAACCGCGCGTGCCACACGCCGAGTGCCAGCCGCTTGGAGGCGACGGACGCGATACGACGCGATCTGGCCGACATGGCGCTACTCGTCTTCCTTCAGCAGCGCATCGAGACTGGCCTGCATCGATTCGAGCCGACCGCGCAGCTCACCGACCTCGAACGAGAGATCGTCGAGCTTGCCTGAGACATCCGCCTTGCTGCCCGGAGCCTCGACTCTGCCTGACGCGAGCTCGGCCTTGAGCCGCTCTTTCTCCTCGGCGATCATCGCCGAAAGGCCGTCCACGAACGCCTCGGGGCCCTCGGCCATGTCGCCTGCATCGGGCTGACTGCCCCGCTCGACAGCAGCCTTCCACCCCTCGTCGGCGGTCTCGTGCACGAGCGCCCATGACGCCAGGAATCGCATGAAATCATCAGTCATGTGCCGGCCTCCGTCCCTCGTCTGTGCCCTCTGTAGTATTCCACGTGCGAGCGGCTCACCCTACGTGCGGCCGCACTTGCAAGATCACGAGACCGGCCGCAGGAGTCGCAAACCGTTGAGGATGACGAGCAACGCGACACCCGT
Organism: uncultured Actinomycetota bacterium; assembly: GCA_963790405.1. Lineage (GTDB taxonomy): Bacteria > Actinomycetota > Coriobacteriia > Anaerosomatales > JAGXFU01 > JBGSMX01. The sequence continues at coordinate 392,488 of CAWBOJ010000006.1, read as the reverse complement.
ATCGGCGAACACCGCCAGCCACAGTGGTGCGAAGCCGAGAACCGCCGCCACGAGCACGATCAGCTTGATGACGACCGAGATCACGACGTTCTGCCGGATGTTCGCCACCGTGCGTCGTCCCAGCTCGAAGAAGCGCGGCAACGCGTTCAGATCGTCAGACATGAGCGCGATATCCGCAGTCTCGAGCGCTGTGTCGCTGCCCGCCGCTCCCATCGCGATCCCAAGATCCGCCATCGCCAGCGCCGGCGCGTCGTTGATCCCGTCTCCGACCATCGCCACGGCACCGTAGCGTTCCTTGAGCGCACGCACAGCATCCACCTTCTGCGCAGGCAACAGCCGGGCATCGAAGCTGTCCAGGCCCATACGCTGCGCGATCGCGCCCGCAACGCGCTCGTTGTCCCCGGTGAGCATGGTGATTGCGTCCAGCCCCGTGCCTCGCAGCCGCTCGATCACGCCCGCAGCGCTCTCGCGGGGCATGTCCGCGACCGCTATCACACCCACGACACGCTCGCCCAAGCCCAGGGCCAGAGCGGTGCGACCATCATTCTCAACCCGTTCCACGTGTGCGCGTGCGCCGTCCGCCGCGAATCCCGACTCTTCGGCGAAGGCAAGGCTGCCGATGACCGCCGGTTGACCGTCTAGCACGCCGGTCACTCCACGGCCCGGAGTTTCACGCACATCGCTCGAACTCGCCGAGAAGCTCTCCCCCGCTCGTTCGGCCTCTCGCACCACGGCTCCGGCGAGAGGGTGCGTCGACATGCGCTCCAGCGTCCCGGCCAGCCCGAGCACCGTCGGGGCGTCGATGCCGTCGAGCGCGATCACTTCGGCGACATCGGGGCGGCCCAGCGTGAGCGTACCGGTCTTGTCGAACGCCAGCGCGCGGATCCGCGGAGCCATCTCGAGGAAGGCGCCGCCTTTGACGAGCACACCGTCGCGAGATGCGCGAGTGATCGCCGAGACGATGGCTACCGGCGTCGAGATCACCAGCGCGCACGGGCAGCCGACAACAAGCAGAACCAGTGCGCGGTAGAACCACGTCGCAAACGACGTGTCGAAGCCGAACGTCCCAGGCTGCGCAAGAGCACCCAGGAGCGGCGGCCCGATCGCCAGAAGACCCGCCGTCACAGTCACTGCAGGCGTGTACCACCGCGTGAACCGATCGACAAGCCGCTGGAACGGCGCGCGCTGAGCCTGGGCTTCCTCGACGAGGAAGATGACGCGAGCAAGCGTTGTGTCCTCGGCAGGCGCAGTGACTTCGACGATCAGGGGCGCGTAGGTGTTGAGCGTCCCCGCCCACACCGTGTCGCCGGGCCCCTTGTCGACCGGCACCGACTCTCCGGTGATGGCCGCCTCATCTATCGCCGAGGAGCCTTCCTCGATACGGCCATCAAGCGGCAACCGCTCGCCCGGCCGAATCGCGATGCGGTCGCCGACAGCAACGTCGGTCGGCGAGATCTCGCTCTCGACACCGGCCCGCACGACCCGCGCGATGGCTGGCGCGAGGTCCATGAGATCCCGGATCGACCGACGCGTGCGCTCGAGGGAGCGCGACTCGAGCATCCCGCCAACGGAGAACAGGAAGACGACCATCGCCGCCTCGGCCCACTCGCCAATCAGTGCAGCGCCGATGACCGCCACGGTCATGAGAACGTTCATGTCTAAGATGCGAGCCCGTGCAGACGAAACCGCACGACGGAAAATCAGGCCTCCGCCTACGATAATCGCGATTGCGAACGGCACGACGGACACGACCGTCCGCCACACCTGCGCATCACCGGCAGGCCCGAGCAACCACTCGAGCAGCCACCCCAGTGCGATGAGCACACCGCTCACCCAGGTAGCCGTGTCCCCTCGGCGACCAACGCGTGATCCCGAGGTCGCGACCGTACCCGGGATCGGACGTTCCTCGACGCCGTATCCCCCGATGACGATCGCATCGGCGAGTTGCGTCGGCGCAACGACCGCCGGGTCGTAGCCGACTTTCAGTCGGGCAGTGGCGAACTCCATCTCGGCGCTGTCCACCCCATCGATCGCGGCAATCCGATCGGCGAGCACTCTGGCACAGTCGGGGCAGTCCAGCCCGCTGACCCGAAACTCTGCCACCGGCCGTCCGGCGGTGTCTCCCACGCGCTCGAGGCCGTAGCCCATGCCGTCCACGAATCGCTCGATCTCGGCACGCGGATCTTCGGCTGAATCGTATTCGACGAACAGCATGCCACTGGCGAAGTTGAGCGATGCCGAGAAGACACCGTCGAGATGCGACACGGACACGTCCACGGTTCTGGCGCAGTCAGGGCAATCGAGACCGTCGACCCGCCACGAAACGTGAGCGACGGCCGAACCGACTTCGTGGCCAAGACGCTCGATGTGGGCAACGAGCTGCTCGCGCGTGATGACGGAGGGATCGTAGACAACCTCGAGCTCCGACGCTCCGGGGTCTACCTCGACCGAGCCGACACCTGCGACCGCATCTACTCCCTGGTCAAAGCGCGCTATGCACGTCGTGCATGCCTCCCCCGCAGGAAGACGCACGGGCACGCGCAGGCGTTCATATCCCTCGTGAGGGTTCATCGGTCGCCCTCGAACCGCTCGTTCGCGTGTTCGGTCGCAACCGACACGAGTGCTCTGACGTGCTCGTCGGCCAGCCGGTATATCGCGCGACGTCCCTCGCGCCGAAAGGCAACGAGATCCAGGTCGCGCAAGACGCGCAACTGATGACTCACGCCTGACTGGCTGACCTCGGCAATCTCCGCAAGGTCACACACGCACAGCTCACTCACGGCCAAGGCGTTGAGAACGCGCAACCGCGTCGGATCCGACAACGCATCGAACAATCGGGCGACCGCGTCGGCGAGTTCTTGCTGCGGTAGAGCAGCGACTACCTGCGCGACCATTTCACAATCGACCGCAGTCGTCTCACACTTGGCATCTCGGGTGATGTCATATGAGCGCTCGTTCATATGACCAGTATGACACCCCAGAGAGAAACCGCAAACGCGAACCGCTCGGCCTACCGCTTCTTGCGCCGCGAACCGTACGTGCTTCCTTTGCGCGCGCCCTGCCTCAGCCGTTTGAGTGCGTCGTCCTCGCTCGACGACTCGATCTCAGCTCGCAGCTTCACGACTTGGTCCCTCAAACGAGCTGCACCTTCGAAGTCCAGCAGCTCCGCAGCCACACCCATGTCCTCTTCAAGCGTGTCGATCAAACGCAGCACTTCGTCGCGTGGAAGCTTGGCGAGTTCCTTTGCCGCCTCGGCCGCAGTCGTGTACTGTGCGTCCCCTTCGCGCGCGTACTGAACGATGTCAGCGATCGCCTTGCGGATGGTCGTCGGCTCGATGCCATGCTCTTCGTTGTACGTGACCTGGATCTCGCGACGCCGGTTCGTCTCGTCGATCGCCGCCCGCATCGAATCGGTGAACTTGTCCGCGTACATCACGACTCTGCCCGAGACGTTGCGTGCGGCGCGCCCGATCGTCTGAATCAACGAGCGGTGATTGCGTAGGAAGCCTTCCTTATCGGCGTCGAGGATGGCAACGAGCGAGACCTCCGGCAGATCAAGTCCTTCGCGCAGCAAGTTGATGCCGACGAGACAATCAAACTCCCCGAGCCTCAAATCGCGCAGGATATCGACTCGCTCGAAAGTCCCGATGTCCGAGTGCAGATACCGAGCTTTGACACCCTGCTCGAACAGATAGTCCGTCAAGTCCTCGGCCATCTTCTTGGTGAGCGTTGTGACCAGAATGCGTTCGTCACGCTCGACCCGCTCCTTGACCTCAGCAATCAGGTCGTCAATCTGCCCTTTCGCAGGTCGGACGACGACCTCGGGATCAACCAGCCCGGTCGGGCGGATGATCTGCTCAACAACCTTCTCCGACACGCGCATCTCGTAATCACCTGGGGTTGCCGAGACATGTATGAACTGTGGTACTCGCTGCTCGAACTCGTCGAAGCGCAAGGGCCGGTTGTCCAGTGCGCTGGGCAGCCGGAATCCGTGGTCGACAAGTGTGAGCTTGCGTGAGCGATCGCCCTCATGCATGCCTCTGATCTGAGGCAACGTGATGTGAGACTCGTCGATCACGCACAGGAAGTCCTTCGGGAAGTAATCGATGAGCGTGAAGGATGGCTCCCCCGGTTCCCTCCCATCAAGGTGGCGAGAGTAGTTCTCGATACCCGAGCAGAACCCCATCGTCTCAAGCATTTCCAGGTCGTAGCTCGTCCTCATCTCGAGTCGCTGCGCCTCGAGAAGCTTGCCTTCGGCCTTGAATTCCTGCAGGCGGTCCCGCAGCTCATCTCGAATCCGTGTCATACCTCGCTGCAGATTCTCCGGTGTGGTCACATAGTGCGTCGCGGGCCACACAGGCACCGAGTTGATCTCCGCAATGACCTCTCCCGTGACCTGATCGACCTCGGCAATGGAATCAACCTCGTCGCCGAGAAGCTCCACCCGAATCGGATGATCCGCATACGGAGGGAAGACGTCGATGACATCTCCTCGCACCCTGAAGGCGCCGCGCGTGAGTTCGTAGTCGTTCCGGTCGTACTGGATGTCAATCAGATCGCGGATCAGGTCGTCTCGGTCGTAGGTCTTGGTTGTCGAAAGCAGCACTGCGGTACCCGCATAGTCCTCAGGCGAACCGATGCCGTAGATGCATGAAACGCTCGCCACGACCACGACATCCCGACGTGACAACAGGGCAGCAGTGGCCGCATGCCTCAGTTTCTCCACCTCGGCATTGATGCTTGAGTCCTTCTCGATAAATGTGTCAGTGGTCGGAACGTACGCCTCGGGCTGGTAATAGTCGTAGTAGGAAACGAAGTACACGACGGCGTTGTCGGGCATGACTTCTCGCAGTTCAGCGGCGAGCTGCGCAGCCAGTGTCTTGTTCGGAGCCATGATAAGAGTGGGTTTCTGAACCTGCTCAATCAGATTCGCCATCGTGAACGTCTTGCCGGACCCCGTTACACCCAGAAGCGTCTGGTAGCGCAAACCGGACCGAACCCCCTCTGCGAGTTCAGCAATCGCTTTGGGCTGATCTCCCGCAGGTTCGTACTTCGAGACGACCTTCAGCCGATTGTCGGTCATGCCCTACTCGCTCCAATCAGGGAAGACATCCGGATACAGCCGCTCGTAGACATCGCGTGCCCGCGCCACCCGGAGAACGTAGTGACGCGTCTCTGGGAACTCGATAGCATCGCGTATGTCCTCTTCTCGTTCAACCCATTCGTCAACGTTCCCGATGCCGGCGTTGTATGCCGCAAGGGCTGGTTCGACCTCGTGATATCGCTCCACCAGAAACCTCAGATACGCGGTCCCGTACTCGATATTGACAGAGGGGTCTGACAACGATGCGCCCGGGTCGTTCGCGACGGTGTCGCCAACTACATCGTCAAGGTCAACGTATCCCTCGGTCCGCAGTTCCTCGGCAGTCTCTGGAAGCACCTGCATCAGCCCGACAGCACCTGCCTCGGACACGATATCGGCACGCCAGTCGGACTCAGCGTCGATGACTGCGGCGACCAGGTAGGGGTTCACATCGTGCCGAGCGGCCGACGCTTCGATTGCCTCGCTGTACTCATCCGGCAACGGGTAGTAGATTCGCTGCCAGAAATCCGGACCTCGTAGAAACAGAAACGTGAAGGTAGCGAGCAACATGACCACGCCGGCAATAATGAGCCGGTGCGGTGCAAGGATGCTGCTACGTATCACTCGGCGCCACCTCGCTCCAGTAGTCGTCCAGACAGCGACGCAGATCCTCGAGAGTGCCCGAGTTGTTGATCGTGTAGTCTGCGAGCGCAGAGCGCTCGTCGTCTGTAGCCTGCCTCGCGATACGTCGGCTGGCATCGAGAGGATCCATTCCCGCTTGCACGGAGCGTCGCAGTCGAACATCGACCGGAGCCGAGAGCGCCACCACAGTGTCCGCTACATCGGCGAACACCGGTGCCTCAGCCAGTAGCGGAATCTCAAGTACCACGATTCGCGGCGGTCGTTCCATGAGTCTAAGACTCGTGATGCCTTCGACTACCTCCTTGAGCACTGCTGGGTGGACGATGCGGTTCAGATCCTGGAGGGTGTCCGCGTGGCCGAAGACGATCTCTGCGAGCTTGGCGCGGTCGACCTTCCCATCATCGGCAAGCACGTCTTGTCCGAATCGCTCAACCAGGCGCTCGTAGGCCAGTCCGCCGGGTTCAATCACGCGATGCGCTATGTCATCCAAATCCAGGACGATTGCGCCTCTGCCACGGAAGTACTCACATGCCTCGGACTTGCCCGATCCCATGCCCCCGGTGACCGCGATTACGTACATGCGTACGTCCCTCCCCAGAAGAAAGGGCCGAGTCACGCATTTCGCGGACCCGGCCCCTTACGAGTGTAGGTATGACGTCGCCGCTACTCTTTCTCGGCCTCGTCTATATCGTCCGCCTCGCTATCAGCTTCCGCCTCTTCGACTTCGGTTTCAACCTCATCGGAGTCGGCAGCCTCCTCGGCGACCTCTTCAGCTACTTCTTCGGCGACCTCTTCAGTCTCCTCGGCAACCTCTTCGGCGACTTCTTCAGCGGCCTCTTCAGCGACCTCTTCGGTCTCCTCGGCAGCTTCGACAGCTTCTTCAGCGACCTCTTCGGCGACTTCTTCGGCGACTTCTTCAGCGACCTCTTCGGCGACCTCTTCGGCGACCTCTTCGGCAACCTCTTCGGCTACCTCTTCGGCAGCTTCTTCAGCGGCCTCTTCGGCGACTTCTGGCTCAGCCTCGACTTCGGCTTCCTCGCCGATTTCCTCGACGACGACAGAGTCTCTCCGGCAACCAAGGCACCAGCTTCGACGGCTTCCTCGGTGACTTCACCCTCGCCGGCCTCGGCGGCTTCTAGCGCAGCCTTCTCCTCGAGCTCTTCCTTGCTCGGAACCTCGATCACGGTGCCAAGCGCCTCGCCGGCAGCACGCATCGAAAGCGAGATGCGTCGGCGGTCCAGATCGACATCCATCACCTTGATGTGGACGTGCTCGCCAACTGCGGTGACCTGCTCGGGCGTCTCGACATGTCCGCGCGCCATCTCGGAGATATGCACGAGACCCTCGACGCCGTCCTCAAGCTGCACGAACGCGCCAAACGGCACGAGCTTCGTGACATTGCCCTCGATGATCGAGCCCACGGGGAACTTCTTGACAAGCTCCTGCCACGGGTCGGGCTGAGTCTGCTTGAGACCGAGCGAGATGCGCTCGCGGCTCAGATCGACGTCGAGAACCTTGACCTCGACCTTGTCGCCGACTTTGACGACCTCGGACGGGTGGTTGACGTGGCTCCAGGACAGCTCGGAGATGTGCACCAGACCGTCGATACCGCCCAGGTCCACGAAGGCACCGAAGTCCACGATACTGGACACGGCACCCGGTAGGATCATGCCCTTCTCGAGCTTGCCGAGAATCGCGGCACGCTCTTCCTTGCGGCCCTCCTCCAGCACCACGCGGCGCGAGAGAACGACGTTGTTGCGATTGCGATCCATCTCGATTACGCGAGCCTCGAGACGATCGCCCATGAACGAAGCGAGATCCTTCACACGGCGAAGATCGACGAGAGATGCCGGCAGGAAACCGCGCAGGCCGATGTCGAGAATGAGACCGCCCTTGACGACCTCGATGACCTCGCCTTCGACGTCTTCGCCGCTGTTGAACTTCTCCTCGATCTGAGACCAGGCGCGCTCGTACTCAGCACGCTTCTTCGAAAGGATGAGGCGGCCGTCTTTGTCCTCCTTCTGGAGAACTAGAGCTTCGACCGCATCGCCGACCGACACGATGTCGGCTGGGTTGGCGTCCTTGCGAATCGAAAGCTCACGGGCCGGAATGACACCTTCGGATTTGTAGCCGATGTCGAGCAGCACTTCATCTCGCTCGACCTTCACGATGGTACCGCTGACCAGGTCGCCCTCGTCGAAATCGGTCATCGTTTCGTCGATGAGGGCGTGCATCTCCTCATCGGTGTACTCGGTCTTCTCTACGACCGAGTCGTTCTCGTACTCACTCACGTCGGTTGGCCCCTTTCACAGTCGGGGCCCCGTGCCATGCACTAGGTTGCCTACAGGTCCGAATCGTTGGTTACAGGTCGAATCGTCGCCTACAGAGCGTCATGCATCTCGGGGGCCTACATTACTTTCGGCGTCGGACGTTCATCCCGCCCTTGACACCGAACGCAGATTATACCGTGCGAATACGCCGAGTACCAGCCGAGCGCTTCGAACGAACTTGACGTCTTGCGCGACCGCTAGCCCCACGAGCATGGCCGCGAACAGTGCGAGTCCCAGAATGCGCACGTGCGAGCCTTGTCTACTTCAACACGTAGGAGTCGACTACGCCGGGCAGCTCGTCGGCCGTGACAGTCTCCCAGTCCACGCTCTTCGCCGTCTCCTGCGAAATCTCGACGGTCAAGAAGCCCTCCACCTCCCGCGGTTCGACGAAGTCATAGAACACACGCGGAGTGACGGTTTGATCTGCGAAGACCTTCGGAAGGGTCAGCAGGAGCGCCTCGCGCGCCGCTTCTTCGTCCTTTGGTCCTTCGAGGGTGAATGTCGGCTCATCCTCGTAGGTCCACGCTGTGCCTCGCAAAACGAATGGTGAGCCGAGGACAGCCAGCGGTCGAAACACCTCGTAGGGCAGCTCCTCGCGCACGGCCAATCGTCTGAATGCCGCTGATGTCCACATCGTGCTGCACATGACAGTCCTCGCAGTACGACTCCCCGTGGCATCCGAAGCACTCGCCCAAGCCCTCGGTCCGCACTTTCCCCCAGTGGCCCTCGTACCACCAGGGACTGGGCTCCTCGATCGACATCGTGGTCTCGTCAGAACCGATGCGAATGTACACATCGACGTCAGCCACTTTGTAGGCGGTCACGATCGTTCCCGCTGTGCCGGGAGCCGCTCCCGGCGTAAATGCGTGGATGCCAGCTCCGAAGAGATATGACGTCCTGCCGCTCGCTTCGGCTGCTTGAACCGCGGCACCCGCGGTCATGTTCACCAGATCAGGCACCGGCTTGACCGTTGGAGAGGTCTCCTCGACCGACGCCGGATCTACCGGCACGTCCGAATCCCCCGAGCCACATGCACATAGAGTCCCCGCCAGAACAGCGGCCAAGACTACCCCACTCACAGCACGCCAGTTCATTTCGCCTCCGCCCAATTCACGCCGGTACTGACATCCACCTCAAGCGGAACGGCCAGCTCGGTCACCCCACTCATCGCCTCGCTCACAAGTCGCGTCAACGGCTCGACCTCCTCGGACGGTGCCTCGAACACGAGCTCGTCGTGCACCTGTAGAAGCATTCGAGACCGCAGTCCGCTGTCCTGTAGGCGGTGATCCACTTCGATCATCGCCAACTTGATGATATCTGCTGCGGTACCTTGCATCGGATGGTTCATCGCCGTTCGCTCTCCGAACGAACGCAGATTGTAGTTGCGGCTGACAAGCTCGGGAATCCGTCGTTTGCGGCCGAACATCGTCACAGCGTAGCCATCCTGATGGGCACGTGCGATCGTGTCGTCGAGGAACCGCCGCACGCCAGGATATGCGGCGTAGTAGCGATCGATCATCTCTTGCGCCTCGGCGTGAGTGATCTTGAGTGACTCGGCGAGGCCATGGGCCGACTGTCCGTAGACGATTCCGAAATTGACGGCTTTGGCGCGCGATCGATAGCCCGTCGTGACCTCGTCAACGGCGATGCCGAATACCCGTGCGGCCGTGGCAGCATGGAAATCCACACCACTGGTGAACGCTTCGATGAGTCCCGTGTCGCCCGACAAGTGAGCAAGTATGCGCAGCTCGATCTGCGAGTAGTCGGCCCCGACTATGACATCGCCCTTGTCGGCCGGCACGAACGCGGCTCTGATCCGCCTGCCGAATTCGGTTCGGACCGGGATGTTTTGCAGGTTGGGGTTCGTACTCGAGAGCCGCCCGGTCGCGGCCACCGTCTGGTTGAATGTCGTGTGAATACGCCCGTCCTCGGCCACGAGCTGGGGCAGAGCCTCGATGTACGTGGACTGGAGCTTCGCAAGCTCGCGGTAGTCCATCACGAGTTGAGCGATATCGTGTCCCGCGGCAGCTAATTCTCGCAACACCGAGGCATCCGTACTGTATCCGGTCTTCGTACGTTTTGTGTGCGGCAGCCCCATGCGCTCGAACAGAATCTCGGCGAGCTGCTTGGGCGAGTCGACATTGAAATCAGCGTCCGCGGCCTCGCGGATGCGTTGAGCAAGCTCCGTGATTCGCCCTTTCGTCTCGGCTCCGAGATTCTCCAGCACTGTCGTGTCCAGACCGACACCGGCCCGCTCCATGCGTGCCAGCACAGCGATCAGTGGCATCTCGATACGTTCGAACACGTCCCACGAGCCATCATCACGCAGTCGGGTCTCCAGCACGGGCGCGAGTTCCACAGCGGCTCGAGCGAAAGATGCGACCCGGTCGTGCTCTTCGGCACTCGCGGCAACCGGCCGCGACAAGTAGTCCGCCGAAAGGCTCGCGAGATCGTAGCTCGAACGGTTCGAGTCCAGAAGGTACGCCGCAATCGCACAGTCAAACAGCCGTGTGGCAGCCACTTCCTCAAACGAGGTATCGCATCGGCCGTCGGTCTGCGGAGGGCACAACTCGTGAAGCAGATCCTTCACATCACCTGCCGCTACACGTGCCGTGGCCAGCAGCGTCGCCCACACCTGTTCTGTGGCCGAGGAATCGACGAGCGCAACAGCCCCGTGCGACGCGGCTGCCACGTCTCGCTTCATCGCGAACAGTGAGTCCGTCGTGCCGTCATCGAGTGCCACGCCGACCCATGCCTCGTCGTCAGCCCACGCCCGAATCTGCTCTGCAGCCCGCTCTCCTCGGAGCAGCGTCCACTCGTCAGGTGCGGGTGCAACAGGCAATGGACTCTCGTCGCTTGTCTCGAGATCCAGGGCCAACAACCGGTCCAGCAGGGTCGTGAAGCGTAGTTCGCTGAAGGCCCGAGCGACCGTGGCCGGATCGTAGGTGCCCCACCTCACGCCGGACAGGTCGAGTTCGATCGGCGCGTCGCAGACGATCGTCGCAACGGTGCGGCTCACATAGGCGGCATCAGCGTGCTCGCGCAGGTTCTCGCCGAGCTTGCCCTTGATCTCACCCGCGTGCTCAAGCACCGCTTCGAGCGTGCCGTATTCGGCAAGCAGCTTGGCGGCGGTCTTCTCGCCGATTCCGGGCACGCCTGGAATGTTGTCAGACGTGTCGCCCTTGAGTCCGAGATAGTCCGGCACCTGCGCCGGCGTGATACCGAAGCGCTCCTTCGACCGCCGCGGCATCGTAGATCTTGATGTCCGTGATGCCCTTCTTGGTCGAGACCACGCGTACCGAATCGTTCACGAGCTGGAGCGCGTCGCGATCGCCGGTGACAAGCAGTATCTCGATCCCGGCCGCAGCACCACGGGTGGCCAGTGTTCCCAGCAGGTCATCTGCCTCCCAGCCCTCGAACTCGACCTGCGGCACGTCGAGCGCCTCAAGCACTTGCTTGGCCATCGGGAACTGGTCCTTGAGTTCGGGCGCCGTGGGCGGCCGATGTGCCTTGTACTGCTCGAGCGCATCGATTCTGAACTGAGGCCTGCCAAGGTCCCACGCGACAACGACCCCGTCGGGCTTCAGCTCGTCGACCATCTTGATCAGCATCGAGACGAAGCCGAACACGGCATTCGTGGGACGGCCGTCGGGCGCAGTCATGGTAGGCGGAAGTGCATGGAACGCGCGATGAATGATGCTGTTGCCGTCTACTACGGCAATGGTCCTGGTGGTCATGCACGCCTCTCATGTGGCCGGCAAAGGCGTCAACGGGAACAATCCCCCCGAGCGGTACTTGTCGCAACAAGCACCGAACCTCTCGATTCTACCTGAGCGGAGTGACGCCATGGGGCTGTTCAACTGGTCTGCGCCGCTGTTCGACCGTTTTGCCGACCGATGGTCACCAGAATCCATCGATGAGATCGCAGACTGGCTCGCCCCATTCCTGGACTAGCGAACGCCCCGCAGACCTGTCGGCTGCTCGATGTCGGCGGCGGCACAGGTGTACTCGGACGCCGTCTGCACGACGCGACGGGTGCGTTTGTCACCGTCCTCGATCCCACCCCGGAAATGCTCGGCTACATTCCCGACAACGAAGCGGTAGCCGGGGTTCTCGGCAGTGCCGAGGAGATGCCCTTCGACGACAACTCCTTCGATGCGGTCATCGTGACCGATGCCTTCCATCACTTCCGAGACCAGCCTGCGGCCGTGAGCGAGTTCAGGCGGGTCGTGCGTCCCGGCGGCGGAGTCGTGGTAGTCGAACTCGACCCCCGCGGATGGGTGATGAGGCTGGTAGTGCTCGGCGAGAAGCTCCTCGGCGAACCGGGCGCGTTCTTCACACCGGACGAGATGTGCGCCTTCATGGCTACCCATGGCATCGACGGCACGTGCACGCTCTTGAGCGGCGTGAGCTACCGGTTCACGGGGCTAGTGAAGTAGCGGGCTCACCACATTGATCAACAACCCGATCGCGATGCTACCGAACAGAAATGCGCTCGCGATGATCCACGTCGCGCGCTTGCCAAAGAGCGGGACCAGCAGCGCAATCGACGAGATGCAGATCCCATTGCCCGCGAGTGTGAGCGCTATGGCGTGCCCGAGCGGCAGACCCATCTTCACCAGCGGCTGGAGAATCAAGATATCCTCGCCGGAGCACAAGAACAGCGGCAGCCCGATCCCAGACGCGATCAGCAGTCCAGTGAAGCTCGAGGAGAGGTAGTCGCCCACGATTGAGGGTGGCAGGTAGACACTCACCGCCGCACCGATCGAAGTACCGATGATGATGTAGGGCGCCAGGTACATCATCAGCTTGTACGCCGAGTTCCAGACGGTATCCTCGCCGTCTACGTGAAGGCCGCCCCCGCACCCCTTGCAGCTCGTGCATCCTGCCTCGGGTAGCTCCGGATCGACCTGGCCACTGAACCGCTCGACAAGGACGCCGGTCACGATGCCGAGGACGAACACCGACACGATACGCCACATCGTGTACTCCCAGCCGAGCACGCCGTACGCAAACGAGATCACGAACGGGTTGAGGACCGGGACCACTACCATGAAGCAGACCACCGCACGCAACGGGATTCGCTTCGTCGCCAGAAGACTGTAGGAGAACGGGACCGCCGCACAGCTGCAGATCGGAAGCAGTGAGGCGAACACTCCGGCACCGATCATGCTTCGGGGCAGCAGGTGCGACCGCTTGCTCACGAGCTTGGCTATCAGTGCGGAGAGCAAACAACCGGCAATGAAATACGGCAGGACCTGGATGCTGAACGCCACGATCGTGTGCAAGAAGTTGGCGTCGTGCTCCGCTTTTTGCTTGAGCGACTTCGTGCAGTAGGTGCAGTAGATGTACCCCAGCAGGCCCAGGACGCTCATGACCGAGACAGCGATCTTGCGTCCACGCTCGGAGAGCGGGAGTCCGAAGCGGGGTCCTACTCGTTCAATCCACTCGTCGACCGCCTCATTGCGTTTGCGCAGCCACCACAACAAGACAGTAACCGCGTACACCACTGCAAGCGGACCGCCAAAGTACTTGAAAGTGCCCTCGATTGCCTCGACCGCCTGCTCCATGGCTCCCCTTCACGGACGTCGCAGGCACTGCATCAACGTGCCTTCGTTCGTTTTTCACGAAGTGAGCAGTATCTCCTGCTCCGTCGGGACAAGAACGCGGGATATCGGTGGAGTATTGAGGAACGGCGCGTCAGCTGTGCCAGAGGTATCCGACGTTGCGCACCGTCTCGAGACGCCGCGACAGCGGGCCGATCTTCGATCTGATGCGCCTGATGTGCACATCCACGGTCCGAGAACCCCCGTAGTAGTCCGAACCCCACACGCGACGCAGAAGGACTTCACGACTGTATGCGCGGTTCGGATGCGTAACGATGAACGCGAACAGGGCGTACTCGAGATACGTGAAGTCAATGGGCGTACCGTCGATGGCGGCTTGGTAGGTGGCCAGGTTGATCGTGAGCTCGTCCACGCGCACGAGTTCTTGAGAGGATGCTTCCTCCCCTGGCCACAACAGCGCTCGCACCCTCGCGACCACTTCATCCGACGAGCCGCCACGCACCATGAAATCAGCGCCGATGGTGGTTGGAATTCTCAGCCCACCAAGCGCCTCGGACTCGACAAGCATGAACAGCCGCGCATCGAGGCCTTCCGTGACAGCGTGCTCCACGATCTGCACGAGCGGCTCGGGAGCGCGGCCCGCGTCAACCACAACGAGCGCGTATTTCCTCGGCCCTGAGGTTGTTGGCGAGTTCCCCGTCCGAACACTGAGATATCGTGACATCGAGCGCTTCAAGCGTGCTGGCGACCCAAGCGCGCGTGTGCGCATCATCCGAGGCTATGAGCACGTGTTTCATGTGCATGATAATAGCGCTCCCCAGGTCGAGGTGTGAAAATCGAGTCCGCAGCGACGCACAAACACATGCGGCGCCGAACGGGGGACCCGCCCGGCGCCGCGATGGTTCTGCGACATATGCCGACTTCGTTGTCGGCTGGATCCTGCTACAGGATCGAAAGGAACTTGTCGAGTTCCCACTGAGAAACGTAGGCGCTGTACTCGGTCCACTCGGCCTTCTTGGCCTTCACGAAGTACTCGTGAATGTGCTCGCCGAGAATCTCCTTCATCGCCGCGGAATCTTCGAACAGCTTGATGGCCTCACCAAGGTTGCTCGGCAGCGTACTGATGCCGGCTTCTGCAAGCTCGGCTTCGGACATGTCGAAGATGTTGTTGCTCGACTCCGGCATGAGCTCCAGACCTTCCTCGATACCCTTGAGCCCGGCGCCGAGCATGACGGCGAAGGCAAGGTATGGGTTGGCCGAGGGATCGGGCGAGCGTAGCTCGAGACGAGTCGCGTTCTCTTTGCCCGGCTTGTACATGGGTACGCGAACCATTGCGGAGCGGTTGCGGCGTGCCCAGCTCACGTAGACCGGAGCCTCGTAGCCCGGAACAAGGCGCTTGTAGGAGTTCACGAACTGGTTCGTGACTGCGCAGAACTCGGGCGCGTACTTGAGCAGCCCGGCGATGTACTGCTTGCCGATCGTCGACAGGTTGTAGCCCTGCGGATCGTCTGCGTCGAAGAACGCGTTGCCATCTTTGTTGAACAGCGACTGGTGCACGTGCATACCCGAGCCATTCTCACCAGCAATGGGCTTGGGCATGAAGGTCGCATACACACCGTTGGCGTAGGCGATCTCCTTGACGGCCAGACGGTAGGTCATCACGATGTCGGCCATCTCGCTCGCCTCGGCGTAGCGAAGGTCGATCTCGTGCTGGGACGGTGCGACCTCGTGGTGCGAATACTCAACAGCGATGCCAAGCTTCTCGAGGGTCAGCACGGTCTCGCGACGAAGGTCGCTCGCGACATCGAGGGGAGTCAGATCGAAGTAGCCGCCGTGGTCCAGGACCTCGGTGCTTTCGTCATCCGCGAAGTAGAAGAACTCGAGTTCGGGACCAACATACATGGTGAGACCCATACCGGCAGCTTCTGGCCAGCATGCGCTTGAGCGCGTAGCGGGGGTCGCCCACGAAGGGCTTGCCGTCCGGCGTCTGCACTTCGCAGAACATGGAGGCGACGCCACCCTCGTCGGGACGCCAGGGCAGGATGCGGAATGTGGACGGATCCGGGAACGCGATCATGTCCGATTCCTGGATACGGGTGTAGCCGTCGATCGAAGAACCATCGAAGCCCATGCCCTCTTCAAAGGCCAGCTCGAGCTCGGTGTCAGCGATCGCGAACGACTTCATCTGACCAAGCACGTCCGTGAACCAGAAACGAATGAAGCGGATTCCCCGCTCCTCCACGGTCTTGAGAACGTACTCTTTGTCCATCTTAGGTGCCATGAACCATCCTCCTTGTCAGACACGACTTACTACAGTCTGTATGGGCGTCTGCCCGCCCGAACTGTTCCGGGTCTGTAGTAGAGATTACGGGGGCAATGTTTCATCGGTGTTTCGATTTCGGAGAGTTTTCGCATCGCCGCCTGTGTTTCGGGTCGGTTTCCGCCGTGTTGCCCTTACGTGTCGGCACGTGTCTATCGAGGCCAACCCCTCCCATCGGTGTCCCGAGTGCGCTACCCTACCGTCACCTGCTTCGATGGCACCGGGGGGACGCATGATACGAGGCGAGCACATCTACCTCACGCCGCTCGATCGGACCAACGCCGAGACAGCGCGCGCGTGGGTCAACGATCCGGACACGAACGCCTGGATGGCTTCGGGTCACGTGCCCGTCTCACGCGAACAGGAACTCGCGTTCTACGATGCGGTCGAGAGTTCGGACGAGCAGCAGGTCTTCGAGATTCACCTCGCCGAGGATGGCCGCTACATCGGCAACGGCGGCCTCGACCACCTTGACCTGCGCAACCGCGCTGCCGAGATCGGCATCATGATCGGCGAACCTGAAGCTCGCGGGCGAGGCTACGGGCGTGATGCCTTGCTCACACTCATGCGCCACGCGTTCGACACACTCGGCCTCAATACCGTGCGGATCGCCTACATCGAGGGCAACGAACGCGGCGAGCGCCTCTACCGCTCGCTCGGCTTCAAAGACGCTGGGCGCCATCGGCAGCGGTTCTTTCTGCGCGGCGAGTTTCACGACCTCGTCTACCTCGACATGCTTGCCGAGGAGTGGCGAACCTCCGAGCGCTAGACGTAGGTGTAGAGCTTGCCGTAGGGCCGGTGGCTTATCGGCACGAGTTTGGTGAACGGCACCGACAGCACCTCGTCGATATCCATCTCCACAGCCGCGCAGTACTCCTCGAGCACCGGGCGCAGCGTCTTCATGTCATCCTCGTCGGCTGTGAAGATGCCGACCTCTTTGCCGCACTGCCACGGCTCGACCTCTCCGCGCAGGAAGATCATCCCGCCGTGCATGCCGGTGCCGAGGTACCCGCCCACAAGAGGTCCGTCGAACTGCGAGTTCATGCCCAGCAGCACGAGCAGTCCTCCGGCCATGTACTCGCCGAAGAAATCACGCGACTTGCCACCACACACCATGATCGGCACGAGGCTCTCGTATGCTTTCATGTGGATGCCGACCCGATAGCCGACATCGCCTTTGATGAAGACTTTGCCGCCGCGCATTCCGTAGCCGAGAACGTCGCCGGCGTCACCGTGCACGATTACCGTGCCCGAGTTCATGGTGTTGCCCACGCCGTCTTGTGCATTGCCGAAGACCTCGAGGGTCGGACCATCCATGAACATCGCCAGGTCGTTGCCGACCGTACCGTGAACTTCGATGCGCAACTCCTTGCCGCCAATACCCGTGCCGATGTAGCGCTGACCGTTGACGTTGTTGAGCTTCACGATCTTCGCGCCGTCGGCGAATGCCTGGCGCACCGCCTGGTTCATGTCCTTGTAGTAGATGCTCTGGGCCTCGATGGTGGCGGTGTCGCCGTCCATCGTCACCTTCGGCGGAGTCTTGACGTAGCCCTCGATGGGACCTGCGGTCTTGGTTGCTTCAGTCACGTTCGCTCGCCCTCCCCTACAGGCCCGCGGGCTTGACGCCCAGAATCTTGCACGTCTGCTCGTCCAGTCCGACCGCGCGAAGCCGCTCGCGACTACCGCGTAGCGACTCAACCGCGTTCACACCCAGCGCGCCCAGTATCTCTTGCAGCTCGTGACTCCACGCGTGAATGAGATTCGACAGCCGCTCGGCGCCCCACTCGGGATCGACGCGTCGCGTGAGCTCGGCCTTCTGCGTCGTGAGTCCCCACGAGCACGAGCCTGTGTGGCAGCCCTGACACAAGTGGCAGCCAAGAGCCATGAGCGCCGCCGAGCCTATGGCGACCACATCGGCACCAAGCGCGATCGCCTTCGCCATGTCTGCCGAGGAGCGAATCGAGCCGGCAGCGATAATCGACGCCTGGTTGCGGATCCCCTCGTCACGTAGCCGCTGGTCGACCACCGCAATGGCGATCTCGATCGGAATTCCGATGTGATCGCGAATGACTTGCGGCGCCGCGCCGGTGCCGCCCTTGAAGCCGTCGAGGTACACGTAGTCCGCTCCAGCGCGCACGATACCACTCGCGATAGCGGCCACGTTGTGGACAGCCGCGATCTTGACGCCGACCGGCTTGTAGCCCGTCGCCTCTTTGAGCGAGTAGATGAGCTGCCGAAGATCCTCGATCGAGTAGATGTCGTGATGCGGAGCGGGCGAAATGGCGTCCGAACCTTGCGGGATCATGCGTGTCTCGGAGACCTCGCGGTTGATCTTCTCGCCCGGCAGATGGCCGCCGATTCCCGGCTTGGCTCCTTGGCCGACCTTGATCTCCATGGCCGCACCGCGGTTCAGGTACTCGGGACTGACCCCGAAACGGCCCGAGGCCACCTGGACTATGACGTTGTCCTGGTATGGGTAGAGATCGGCGTGCAAGCCGCCCTCTCCCGTGTTCATCAGGATGCCGCATCGGGAGGCCGCCATCGCCAGCGATTTGTGCACGTTGAGCGATACCGAGCCGTAGCTCATCGGCGAGAAGATGATGGGGCTCTCAAGCATGATGTTGTTCGAGATACCCGAACCTTCTTTGAGCTTGTATCCGCCGTTGCCGTCAGACTCGACCTCGACCGAATCGGGCTTGCGCCCCAGGTACGTACGCAGCTCCATCGGCTCACGGAGCGGGTCGATGGACGGGTTGGTAACCTGACACGCATCGAGCACGAGCTTGTCGAACAGCGACAGGTATTCCTTGTCGTTGCCCATGCCGGTGAGCATGACGCCGCCAGTCTCAGCCTGACGCCACACGGACTTGCGATGCCAGTCGGACCAGTTCGCGTTCTCTCGCAGGGCAAGCTCGTTCTTCTGGATCGAGATGCAATGCGCAGGGCAGTACGTCACACAGCGGTGGCACGCACGGCACTTGCTGTCGTCCGGGATCGGGCGCTCGTTGAACGAGTACACCCCCCATCCGCACTGTTGCACGCAGCGACCACACTTGTGGCACTTGTCGTAGTCGATGTGGACCTTGAACTCGGGCTGGATGAGGCTGATCGGCATCGCTAGCTCACCTCGACAACGGTTTCGCAGGTGTCTTCGACGCCGGTGACAGCGCAGGACACCTCGGAAGCGGACAAGTGCAGGTCGCCATGGATCGGCCAGTCCATGCCTTTGATTCGGGCAATAACCGGCTCGCCGGCCTTGGGCGCCCAGACGCGATCGGGAGCGTCGAGGACCTCGCGCATCGCGCTTTCCTCTGACGCGACCATGACGCGCGTGCCCTGACGAGCGGCCACGAGCGGGCGCAGCTTGATGCGGTCGTTCAAAGCGACCATGCCGCCGTTGAAGCCGAGCACGATGGCGAACGGACCGTTGAGCATGCCCGGACCGTAGACGGCCCGCAGCGAACGCATGACCGCCTGCTCCTGCTCGGGCATGCGATCGATCTCACTCCACAGCGGGCTCGCGAGCGCTTTGCACGCGAGTTCCAACGGCAGCTTGTGGCGACGAAGCAGCAGGTCGAACAGGTACGCGGCTACCTCGGTGTCGGTACCCAGCGTGCACTTGTAACCGAACGCTTCGAGGTAGCGGCTGTTGATGCCGTAGCTCGATATCTCGCCGTTGTGCACGATCGACCAGTCGAGCAGCGTGAACGGGTGTGCTCCGCCCCACCAGCCGGGTGTGTTGGTCGGGAAGCGATTGTGGCCGACCCAGGTGTGGCCCTCGTACTCCTCGACGCGGAAGTAGTGGCCGATTTCCTCGGGGAAGCCCACGCCTTTGAACGCACCCATGTTCTTGCCGCTGGAAGCGACGAACGCTCCATCGACGCTCGAGTTGAGAAGCATGACCGAGTGGACAATGTAGTCCTCGGCACTCATCTCCGAGTTCTCAAGCTTGTGAGGATCGGGGTTGAGGAAGTAGCGCCACAGCATCGGGGCGTCGACAATGCCCTTCACCGGACGGGTCGGCATCGGCTCGGCCAGATCGACGACGAAGTACTGATCGAAGATCGCCTCGGCTTCCTCTTTCGCTTTCACGTCGTGGTACATCATGTGGAAGCAGAAGTGGTCCGGGAACTCGGGGTAGATGCCGTAGCCGGCATACCCGCCGCCCAGACCGTTGCCGCGGTCGCGCTGCACGGCCATCGCGCGAATTGCGACTTCGCCGCTCATGAGCGTGCCGGACTCGTCGCATATGCCCATGAGGCCGCAGCCGCCATGAATCTTGAACGACTCCTCCTCGGCATATCGGGGTCGCTCAGCGCCGAACAGACCTTCGCGGTCGGCGAATGTCGGCATCTTGGAGGTGGGCATCCGCTCCAGAAGCGGGTTGAACTCCATCTCTCTACTCATCTCCCTCGTCCTTAGAGGCGGTAAGCAAGCCGGGAATCACATTGCCGCCGGTAGCAGGCAACGGATCGAGTCCCAGCTTCTTGCGAGCGGATTCTTTCGGCTTGCCGAGAACACCCTGCTCGAGAAACTGCTGGTATGCGCCGGAGACCGAGTCGGGACCGGAACCGGCCGCCATCGCGATCTCCTTGAGCTTGCGAAACGTGTCGGCCATGCCGATGTCCGAGGGGCATAGCTCCTGGCACGTGTAGCACTCCAGGCACTTCCACAGCTGCGTGTCGCTGATGATGTCGTCCAGATGTCCGCGGACGAGCGATTCCATGATTTGCGTGGGCTGGAACGTCGTGTCGATCTTGCATACCGGACAATCGTCCTTGCATGCCTGGCAGCTCGCGCACTTGCCGAGCAGCGCAACGTCGAAGTACTCGGACAGACGCTCCTTGTCGGCTTGACGATCGCCCCAGCGCTCCAAGAACGGGTCGACGCTCACGCGGTGCATGCCGAGGCCGATCTCCTCGGGCGAATGACCGTACGCCAGCGAGATCAGCTCCGAGAGGTAGAGGATTGGTACGTGTACGTCTTCCTTGGCACGCTGCAAGGCGGCCTGGTTCAGATCGAACTGCTGGAAGCAGCTCGGGCAGACGACCACGAGCGCGTCGACCTGCTCGTTTTGCACGTCCATGAGTTTGCGGCGAGCAAACGCGAGCGAAGCCTCACGTTCACCGACGCGATCGAGCGCGCCACCGCAACACGTCATCTTCGTGCTGTAGTCGATCACCCGGGCGCCAAGGGCAGTAATGAGTGACTCGACCTTGGTCGGATGCAGCGGATCGTCCCACCGCACTGCCGGTTGAGGGCGCAGAAGATGGCACCCGTAGTGCACGGCGATGCGCAGACCCCACAGCGGCTTTGTCGCCTTGCCCGCAACCAGCCCGTTACCCATGTCGTCGATCAGCCACTCTGCGAAGTGCCTGATCTTCAGATCACCCTCGTAGTGCAACCCCTCGCGCGCAAGGCGCTCGTTGATCTCGTCCTTCTCACGCCAGTGCGTGCGAAGGTGACTCGACGCCTCTTTGAACGTCGAGTAGCAGCCGTTGCACGGTGTGACCACATCGAGGCCGGCCTTCTCCACAAGCGCAAGGTTGCGAGCTGCCGCCGTGTAGAACGCGTTCTCGTCGTTGGCCTTGACCAGCGTGCCCTCGGGACAGCACGTGTGCCCTTCGAGCTCATGGATCTCGGCTCCCAGATCATCGAATACCAGCCGGGTGGCCTTCTCGATGAACGGGAAGCGCGCCGGGATAGTGCATCCCCAGAAGACAGCGAACTCCTTCATGCGCTTCGATCCTTCCTGCAGCCTTCAAAACAAAATGCCCGCCTCAGGCCCGAAGGCCGTACAAGGCGAGCGCCATTGCTCGATCTATATGTTCCGCACTCCGTCGTGCGGTGCCGCTGAGTATAGCAAGGTTCGTTCCCACGTGCTACCTGCGTGTTAATGCGGGCGAAACACACTGAATTGGGAAGAATCTCCACATACCCACACCGATGGAGGGCAAGATGGCCGAACCGCGGTTCAGAGTGGCACAGTTCTCCGACATCCACTGCGGCGACCCACGTTTCGATGCATCCTTACTCCAGTCAGTCATCGAACAGATCAACACCGACAAACCCGACATCGTCATTGTGCCCGGCGACCTTACCTCCTCGGGCTACCCCGATGAATTCGCCGAGGCACGCCACTATCTCGACCAGATCGAGTGTGAAAACGTGGCGGTGCTCATCGGCAATCACGACGCACGCAAGGTCGGTTACGAACTGTTCGAGCAGATGTTCGGCGACCGATACCGAACCTGGGATTTCTCCTTGTGTGTCGACTGCGACGAAGAGATCGGCGAGCGCGTCACAGTCGTCGGACTCGACTCGACCAAACCCGACCTGGATGACGGCGAAATCGGCCGCCACCGGTACCACTGGCTGAACGACAGACTCGAAAAGGCCGACGGTTTCAAACTCGTAGCGCTCCACCACCACCTTGTCAGCATCCCGGGGACCGGACGCGAGCGCAACGTGGTGTGGGACGCAGGTGAAGTGCTCGAGATCCTTGCCGAGCACAACGTCGATCTCGTGCTCGCCGGTCACAAGCACGTCCCATTCGTCTGGCCGACGGCGGGCATGCTCGTCGCAACGAGCGGGACAGCTTCGACATGGCGTACGCGTGGTTTCACGCCGCCCTCGTACAACATGATCGACATCAACGCGACCGAGGTCATCGTCGAGATGCGTGCTTCCCGCGGCGACCACCCGCCTCGCCGCATGGTCTATCCTCGAATGCCCGCTGATACGCGTCGGCCGATTGGAAGCCTGCAGGCAACCCGTGAAGCGAGTTCAGTGCTGCCATCTCCGGAGTAGACAGCAACACGACAACCGAGCCCCGCGCCTTCTACTTCTCGGCCTCCGCAGCAAGCAAGATGGCCTGCGCCACTTCGCGTAGCGGCTTGCGCTTGTCCATCGCAAGCTTCTGAAGACGCTTGAACGCCTCGGGCTCGCTCAGGCCTCGCGAGATCAGCACACCCTTGGCTTTGTCGAGCACTTTGCGCGTCTCCAGGCGCTCGTTGAGGTCGGCTACCTCGTCGGCGAGCATACGCGTCTCGGCAAAGCGCGAAGTCGCAATCTGCATGGCCGGAAGGATGTCTTGCTTGCCGAACGGCTTGACGATGTAGGCCATCGCACCCGCCCGACATGCGTCCTCCACATAGCCCGCTTGCGAAAATGCGGTGACCATCACGACAGGAGCGATCAGCTCGGCGGCTATCTCGCGTGCAGCGTCGATGCCGTTGCGTATCGGCATCTCGATATCCATGAAGACGATCTCCGGTCGCAACGCACGCGCTACGTCGACCGCCTCCTGGCCGTCGCGTGCCTCTCCGACTACCTCGTGACCCTCTTCTTCGAGCATCTCGCGAAGATCCATGCGGATCAGAGCCTCATCTTCGGCGATGACGACGCGCATGTCAGGCCTCCTCGGCGGGCAATGGAAGACGTACCGTGACCGTGGTACCGCGAGCGCTGCTGAAGGCCAGTGTGCCCCGCAGATCGTCCGTGACGATGGTGTGAACGATGGCAAGACCAAGATTCGAACTGGACCCAAGCTCAAAGTCCTGCGGTAGCCCAACCCCGTCGTCACGCACGGTGAGCACGAGTTCTTTCTTCAGGCGACGCATCGCGACCGATACGCTCCCTACCTCGCGTCCCGACAGGCCGTGCTCGATCGCGTTGTGGACCAATTCGGCGACCGCAAGCGCAAGCGACGTCGCAACCTGCGCAGGAACCTGTCCCGTGGAACCGGTCACTGCGACGGAAATGCCCGGGTTGTCGCCAGCCAGCCCACGCCTCACCATATCCACCACCGTGGCAGCGGCTTCGGCAAAGTCGATGCGCTCTTCTGTCGAGCCCGCGAGCAGCTCGTGTACCACGGCCATCGACGACACGCGCTCCATCGCCTCCGAAAGGGATCGGCGCGCTTCCTCGCTCTCAGTGCGTCTGCCCTGGAGACGCAGCAGCGAAGCAATCGTTTGCAGATTGTTCTTCACGCGATGGTGGACTTCGCGGATGGTCGCTTCCTTCACCTTGAGTTCCTGCTCGCGCCTGCGCGCATCGGTGATGTCTTCTACCAGCACGATTGCGCCGTTGGGCAGCCCGATAGCGCGATAGCCGAGAACACGTCCGCCCACCTCAAGCTCTGCTGCTTTCGCACCACGCACGCCGAGAACCGAATCCAGCGTACTCGCGCCAGGCAGCGTGCGTGCATCCTTGCCGGAGACGGTGCCTTCGACCCCGGCGAGCCGCATGATACTCACAGCGTTCGGGCTCGCGTAAGTGACCATGCCGTCCGGCGCCACGCGCAACACGCCGTCGCCAGCAACGCGACTTGTCGAGAACGGCTCGCCACTGTCGACATCGCACAGCGGGCCGGTGCTGAGTTCGACGAGCAACTCCTCGGCAAGCTGCATGAAGACGGTCTCCATCTTGCCGGGCGCTTCGACGACCTGCTGCGCCATGTCCCGCACGACCACGGCATATGGTTCGGCGGTGGGGCCGACCGGATACGCAACGGTGGTGTAGGAGATGCCGCGGGTGATGCGCTTGCGCTCCCCCCGCACCGCCTCCGCCGAGCCGAGCGCCTGGTACGCCTCGGGCTCGTCCTCGTGACGCAGGGTTCGCCCTACCCGCGACGACGCGATCGCCGCGATCGCGGTCATCGGACGCGCATCGGCTACCACGCGCAACACCGCCGAGGCACCGGGCACGGCGAGTGCTACGTCGCCATAGCCGAGGTCGGCGATGAACTGTAGGTTCGTCGCAACGTTGTCCAGGTGCCCGTCAACGTCGCCAAACCCGGATATCTGCTGGTGAGCGGCCATGCACGAAGTATACGCGCAGCCTGCGACAACGATTGCCTAGTGCTTCGAGTTCTGTGCTTACGGCTCTACCGCCCACTTGCCTGGCGAACCGTTAAGCGGCTGTATTGTGCGCACCGCTACCGTTGGTCACTCATATTTAGCCGTTAGTCTCAGATTGTCGATAGCAGAAATGAGTCGTACTGGATGGAGGAGTCCGTGGTGGGTGCAATGGATGTCAAACAGGTAGTGAAACGCGAAGGTCAGCTCAACGTGATCGCGTACACGATCATCGTGCTGCTCCTCGGCATCATCCTTGCGCTGATCGTGCCCTGGGTCAGCGACGTCGAACTGCCGGAAGTTTCAATACTTAGCAACCAGATCGCACGCACACTGTTCTTCGGCGTGTTGCTCATGTTCATTCTCTACTTGTTCGACCAGCACAGGAGGTTGCGCAGCGAACTGCTCGCAACCCATGAGCGTCTCGAGATCGCAAACACCGAGATCACCTCGGCCTACGAAAGACTCTCGTTCGCGCAGCACACAGCCTCGCTGATGACATCGCTCACCGAGCCAAACGCGCTCGAGCGCGTCTTGGGAGACGCGACCGGACACTTCGGAGCCCAAGCCGCGGCAGTTGTCGGCGAGGAAATCACGCTGATCGCCAACCCAGATATCGATGTGTCCGACGCGGAGTCGGCTGTGTTGCAGGTCGCCTTGGACGTGGTGCGCGCCGGCAAGGCGATGGCGACAACAGAGCACGCACAGGGAGGCGAAGCCATCGCTGTGCCGTTGCGCATTGGAGGAGAGCTGAAGTCAGTCGTGTGCCTATGGCGCAAGGGCGATGCGTTTCCCACCGACCAACTCGAAGGACTCATCCTCATGGCGCGTATCATCGAGCTCTCCATGGAGAACCGCATGCTGCTCCACGAGGTCAAGGAGCAGCTCACGGGCACTCTGTCGGTACTCTCGACACTCATAGACCAACGCCTTCCCGACTACGGTCGACACTCGACTCGTCTGGCCGACCACGCCGTGAGCGTCGGACGATCGATCGGGCTCAATCACAAGGAACTCACTGACCTGAAGATTTCGGCGTTGCTCATAGATGTCGGCATGCTTCAACTGCCCGAGACGATCCTCGCCGCCACTCACGAACTCAGTCCACAAGAAATGCAGCAGGTCCGGATCCATCCGACTCAGGGCGCCGAAGTCGCCAAATCAGCACACCTCAGCAGCCACGTTCAAGACGGCATCCACAACCACCACGAGCGCCTCGATGGTTCCGGTTTCCCCCGCGGCAGGCGAGGAGCAGCGATTCCTGTGGCGGCACGGATACTGGCAGTCTGCGATGTGTACGACTCAATGACCGTCCCCCGGTTGAATCGGCCGCGCTACACGCCTGTGCAAGCGATCTCCACCCTCATGCGCGGCGCAGGCACGCTCTACGACGCAGAAGTCGTGCGAGCGTTCATGCAAGTCGTCGGCCACGACACCTCCGAGTTCACAGACGACCCGGAGACTATCTCGATCCAACCGCTGTCACATGTGTCCGACGAGCAACCACTCCGGATGGTCAACTGAGACCCCGTGACACGGCGGGTGGCGCGATGTCCCCTGCGTCACCCGTCACCCTTTCTGACGCTCAGCCTCCCGGGGTACGCGCGCAAAGGACGGTCACCTTTTGCCTAACCGGCGCGCTCCCGTATAATCTCGCGGTGCGCCTCGAAATGCCCGGGTGGCGGAACAGGCAGACGCGTCGGTCTCAAAAACCGATGGCCGAAAGGTCGTGAGGGTTCGAGTCCCTCCCCGGGCACCACGCGCACTTCCTCCGAACGACTTCGAGATACCCGAGCCTACTCCGGATGCGGCGGGTGGTTGCGACACCCATGCGGGTGCTTGCGAATGTGGTCGATGGCGTCTTCGATGGAGTCGGTCACTTTCACGATGTCCATGTCACCCGCAGCGATTGTCCCCTCGGCCACGAGTCGCTCCTCGAAGAAGTCCAGCATGGGTCGCCAGTAATCGGTACCCATCGCGATGACCGGGAAACTATCGATCTTGTTCGTCTGGATCAATGTGAGCGTTTCGAATAGCTCATCGAGCGTCCCAAAACCACCGGGCATGATGATGAAGGCGCACGAATACTTGACCATCATCACCTTGCGCACGAAGAAGTGCTCGAACTCGATGAACCTATCGATGTAGGGGTTTGGCTGCTGCTCTTTGGGCAGGTGGATGTTGGCTCCAAGCGAGAGTCCGCCGGCCTCGTGGCAGCCGCGGTTCGCAGCCTCCATGACCCCGGGACCCCCACCGGTCATCACGGCGTATCCGTCGCGTGCCAGCGCCGCACCGATCTGGCGTGCCTGCTCGTAATACTGATGCCCTTCAGGGAAGCGCGCGGACCCGAACACGGTCACGCACGCCTCGTCCATCGACAGGAACTCCACGCCCCGCAGAAACTCCAGGAAGATACGCACGGCGCTCTCGACGTTGTCCGACTGTCGCCGACTGCCTGCCAAGAACTCGGCTTCGGCACCTTTGGCCTGATCGAGAAGTGAAGGCCTGTCTTCCGGCACGTGTCGACGCTCTGGGCCGGAATACCCCACCTCTCCAGCGCGAGCGGCGTCGAGCGGGTTGCTTATCGGTTCCTCGGCCATGTGTGTGACTCCTTGCCTCCGCGTCCGTCATGGAAACGGACTGCCGGTTCAGAGGTCGGTGTGCCCCGTACTGTCGCGCACGTCGAGGATACGGCATGAGACCTCGAGTGCGCTCACGTGACAGAACGCTTCTTCGAGAGTCGAGCCGACCGCGAACGGTCCGTGAGAACGCAAGACTGCGATTCGATGCTCGCGAAGCACGTCAGCCAGAAGCACAGCGGCCTCGGGTGATGCGATCGTCTGCTCGGCTGTTACGACAGGTACCGCCTCGCCGAACAGGTAGCGCGCCTCGGAATCGATGGGCACGATAGTGTCTTCGATCAGCGAGCGGAAAATAGTGTGTGCGGGATGCGCGTGCACGATGGCATGTGCATCAGTACTCTCGTAGATCGCGCGATGCACGACGATCTCGCAGCTACACTCCTCGTCGAGGTCGCAAGCGGCCATACGAGTCCACACCACGTCGTGCTCGCCGAGACGACCGAGCATCGATCCGTGACGGGTGATGAATATCCGGTCACCTCGGCGCACCGACATGTTCCCGCCGTGACTCGACACTGCGCCCGTCAGAAACAGGTCGCGGCCGATGTGCGCGAACGACTCACGTAACTCGGCATCGATGCGTGGTGATGTCTCGTGCATGGCATCTGTGTCGGTCATGCGGATGCCACCTCAGCAACCACCTTCCGGATGAACGACCTTCTGATACTCAAGTGCCCGCGCGAGCTTGTAGAAATCGCTGTCTCGCTCGATGAAGCGTACGCGGGTCTTCAGTGTTTCGGGATCGATGAGATCATCAAATGGCACGTACGTGAGCTGCAGTTGCTTCTCCACACTGACCATGTGGCCCGTCAGACCCTCTTCGACCAGCGCGCGGTACGCACCGGTCCCGAGCTGCGTTCCCATGAGCACATCGAAAGCACTGGGCTCCGAGCACCGTGCCTCGTATCCGACCTGCTTGTGACGCACCTTCATCTTCTCGCCGGTAAGCTCCACGTACTTCTCTGTCATCGCCGCCGCGAGCATGCTGCCGATCTCTGCTGCTCCCAGAACGATGTTGCCGTGCTCGTCGGTCTCGCTAGGCCGGGCAGACTCCGGAAGCAGATCCGCCAGACCCTCGGCCACGCAGATCACACCGAACTCCCGTCCGTCCTTGATCCGTGAATCCATCAGATGTGCGAGTTCGGTCGCCAGCGCATCGATATCGAGCTCGCCGTCGATGTCCTCCACCGAGATCATCCTGGTGGCCTCGCCGGCGATACCTGCCGCGTAGGTAAGCCATCCTGCCTTGCGACCCATGATCTCGAGCACGTACCACGCTTTGGTCGACCTGGCATCGGCCCGCAGGTTGCGGATCTCGGCCGCCGCATAATGTGCTGCCGAGAAGAATCCGAACGTCCAGTCGATACCGAAGTAGTCGTTGTCGATCGTCTTCGGCAGATGAACGACACGCACGCGTCTCAGCTCGGGCATCAGGTCCTGCATGCGATACAGGTAGTTCGCCGTCTTCAGCGTGTCATCGCCGCCGAGGGAGACCAGTGCATCGATCTCGTGAGCCTCGAAAGCACCGTAGACCGCGCGTAGCTTTGCGTTCTTCTCAGGATCCACCAGATCCTTGAGCGTCTGCACGGGCTTGCCCGGGTTGGCGCGCGACGTTCGCAAGATGATGTCCTTGCGGTTGCGGATACCCGACACATGGTCCCGCTTGAGACACAGGAAGTGCTCATCCGCTCGCAGGGGTGTCTCGGGTGAGTAGCGCTCGAGATCCTCGTAGCCGTCGTAGAAGCCGACAACTTCGATCCCTGCGTTGATGAAGCTCAAGGCAGCCGCCGAGATCACGGCGTTTGCTGCCGGCGCGGGACCGCCTGAGAACAGCATCCCGACCCGTTTGATGTCCGTTCCCGTGGCCATGGTGGTCACTCCCTGTCCTTGGTGGATCCGGCTTGAGGCCTAATCCCAACCCTGTCCTGCGTCGCTCTCGTACACTCCGATAGCGCGCACCCTCTCGTAGCGCTTCTCCACCAGCTCGTCCGCATCCTGCCTGACAAGTTGATCCAACGCGGACTTGATGCGCTCGCAGACCGCGCCGTAGACGAACTCGGGATCCCGGTGCGCACCGCCGAGCGGCTCGCCCACTATCTCGTCTGCGATGCCGAGTTCGACCAGATCAGCCGCCGTCATCTTCAAGCACGCCGCTGCGGTCTCGGCTCTTCCGGCATCGCGGTAGAGAATCGACGCGCACGCTTCAGGAGTGCTCACCGAGTAGTACGCGTTTTCGAGCATGATCAGGCGATCGCCGAAGCCGATGGCCAAAGCGCCTCCGCTTCCACCCTCGCCTATGCCGACCACGACAACGGGCACGCGAACCTTCGAGAGCTGCGCGAGCGATTCGGCGATGGCCCACGCCTGCCCGCGCTCCTCGGCCTCGATGCCCGGATACGCGCCCGGTGTGTCGAGAAACGTCACGATCGGCAGCGCGAATCGATCCGCGAGCAGCATGATGCGTTTTGCCTTGCGCAACCCTTCCGGCTGCGGACTGCCGAAGTTGCGCCTGACGTTCTCTTTGGTGTTCTTGCCCTTGCGATGGCCGATGAGCGCCACCCGACGCCCACCGAGGGTTGCGAGTGCGGTCATGATTGCCTCGTCGTCGCCAAAGCGCCGATCGCCGTGCAGCTCGATGACGTTCGTGAAGCAGGCTGCGACGTAGTCCTGGGTCTTGGGACGCTCCGGGTGGCGAGCCACCTGCACGCGCGCCCATGGCGTGAGGTTCGTGTACGTCTCGTGGTGCAGCCGCTCGACATCCGAAGTGAGCTGGGCGACCTCTTCGGCAAGCTCGGGGTGCTCGGCAACATCAATCTGCTTGAGCTCCTCGAGCTTGCTCTCGAGCTCGACAAGCGGCCGCTCGAACTCCATCACGAACTTGGAGCTCATGACGACTCACCCCCGGTCACGTTGAGGTAGTCGAGCAACAGCGCCACGTGACGGGTCAACTCCGTACGCGGGACCACCTCATCGATCATCCCGCGCTCGAGAAGATGCTCGCTAGTCTGGAAGCCCTTGGGGAGTTTCTGCCGGATGGTCTGCTCGATGATCCGCTGTCCGGTGAAGCCGATGAGCGCGGCAGGTTCGGCCAGCACGACATCGGCAAGCACCGCGAATGATGCGGTCACGCCACCGTACGTCGGGTTGGTGAGAATCGAGATGTAGGGCACGCCGGCATCCGCAAGGCGTGCTGCGGCGGCGGATGTCTTGGCCATCTGCATGAGCGACAGCATGCCTTCTTGCATGCGCGCTCCTCCGGATGCCGTCACCAGCACCAGCGGGCGCCGCTCGCGTTCGGCAAGCTCGAACGCGCGGGTCACCTTCTCGCCTACGACCGACCCCATCGACGCGGCGACGAACCGGAAGTCCATCGCCCCGACCACCGCGTTATGCCCGCCGATGCGGGCGCGCCCGGTCACGATGGCTTCAGGAAGCCCCGTCCGTTCCCGCGCTGCGGCTAGTGTCTCGGGATACGGCCGATTGGCGACGAAGCCGAGAGGATCTGCGCTGGTCGGCCCTGCGTCGATCTCCTGAAACGTGCCGTCGTCGACGAGCTGATCGATGCGCTGCATGGCCGTGAGATCGAAGTGGTGTCCGCAGTGGCGGCACACGCGCATGTTCTCGGCAAGCTCACCCTCGTAGATGATGTGCTTGCACGAGTCGCACTTCGTCCACACGCCTTCAGGCATCTCGGCAGCAGCCCCGCGTGTGACGGGTGTACTAGCGCGCCTCCCGTGCCTTGAACCAATCAGCGATCGGCATCTGCGTCCTCGCCTCTTGCCCTTCGTCTCAGTGCCTGGAATGTGTGTCGCGGCACCGCCCGACAGGTAGCCGGACGATGCCGCGTATCATCGACACGCTCTATCTAGCATGTCCCAACATGTGGATCGCTAGACAGTGAAGTCCTCTTCGCCCTCGAAGACCTTGAGCGCGCGATCCGCGTCGTAGTCGGCAAGGGTGATCGCGCTGATCGCCTTGGTCAAGCGCACGGCCTCGGCAAGTTCTCGCTGGTGGATGTTGCGTCCGGTCGCATTTCCAGTCGCACCGCCGATGTGGATCTGCTCCCACAGCTGTGTCAGGAACGTCTTCGCATCGACCGTCGAACCGCCGGCGCACACGAGCCCCGTGCGTCCCGAAGCCATCGCCGCTTCCTTCAGCTTCTCGGCCGAAGAGGCAGCGTCGTCGCCCTTGGGCGGATTGACCTTCACGAAATCGGAGCCCAGGCACAGCGCCACTCCAGCCGCGCCCGCAATCAGGTGCGCGTCCTTCTCGTTGGCGACTGCCTTGCCGCGCGGGTACATCCACAGCACGACGATCAGCCCGTTCGCATGTGCATCCGCGATGAGCTGGCCGGCCTCCATCATCATCTGCGACTCGTACTCGGAGCCCAGGTAGATCGTGTAGCCGATGCCGACGACATTGACGCCGTTGTCGCGCATGTCGAGCACGTTGGCGATGTCGTAGAGCTGCGGGCTGTACGGGTCGTCTTGGTGCTTCGCCGGGTCCTGGCTCGTCTTCACCAGGTGCGTCTTCGAGTTCATCTTCACCAGGTAGTTGATCTCCGGGTAGTCGGCCGCGTACTTCGCGATCAGGCCCCGCTGGCCGGCGAGAATCCCGCACACGCCTTGCGAACCGATCCGGAACAGGTGCTCGGGCTCGCTATCCTGCGCTGCGATGCCCTCGCCATGGAAGTCGTCGTTCATGTGCTCGACCTTCTGGTCGCAGGCAAACAGCATGAGACGACCGGTGCCGCGCGTGGCGGCCAAGTAGTTGTCGACATAGGTCTCGCGCATCTCGCCGAGCACGTCGGCCGGAACGCGCACCTGGTCACGGGTGATAGTAGGCATCAAGACCCCTCCTGAGACGTCTAGGGACACTCCCCTGCCAAACCGGCCAGAATGCCGGTTCGCAGCCCTCGTAGTGCATGAACTAGGGTACGCGAACGCGGTCCGCTTTTCTAGCCGAGGCGACAGTGCCACAACGTATGAGGTGCGGGCCTGACGCTACGCAAGCGGAAGTCGCATGAAGAGGTGCGGCGTGTTGGTGCGTGCCGAGAGAAACCGCTTCGCCTATCGGTTCGAACCCGAGCCCCTCGTACAGGCCGATGACGTGCTCGCGGGCGTCGAGCGTGATCTCGGTCCGACCCTCGCTGCGGGCGCGAGTCTATCAACTCGAGCATCAGCGCGCGTGCGATTCCACGGCCCTGATGCCTGCGGTCGACACACACCTGGAACACCTTGCTCTCGCCTCGCTCGAGGTGAAGTCGCGCGTAGCCGACAACCTGGCCCTTCTTGAAGGCCGCCAGATGGAGATAGGTCCGCCCGTCGGTGTCCTCGACGAGCGACCGCGGCAAACCCAGATCGCTGTAGAGCTCCCTGTAGCGGACCTCCTTGGCCTGCGCATACTCTGGCGTACCCGGCTCGATGTAGCGCACGTCGACCCCGCGCATTCCCCCCGACGCCATCTTCAGCCCCGAAAGCGATTCGTGACGGGCATCCGGCGGTCTTTGCCGAACGCCTTGGGGGTGATCTTTATGCCGAGCGGCCCCTGTCGGCGCTTGTACTCGGAGGCATCCACCATGCGCGCCACGCGCTCCACGGTCTCACGATCGTGTCCGGCCGAGACGATCTCTTCGACCGAGCGATCCTGCTCGACGTAGAGGCCCAGAATCGCATCGAGCACGTCGTAGGGCGGCAGCGAGTCCTGGTCGGTCTGGTCCGGACGCAGCTCTGCGCTCGGTGCCTTGTCGATGATGACCTGCGGGATCACGGGGCCGCCGTCGCGCTCGTTGCGCCAGCGGGCCAACTCGTACACCCGGGTCTTGAACACGTCCTTGAGCGGCGCGAAACCTCCGACCATGTCGCCGTACAGCGTCGAGTAGCCAACCGACAGCTCGCTCTTGTTGCCGGTGGCGAGCACCAACCAGCCGAACTTGTTGGACAGCGCCATCAGCAAGGTCCCGCGCACGCGTGCCTGAAGGTTCTCCTCGGTCACATCCGGTATCGTGACCCTCGAACTCACCTGCCAGCGTTGCCTCGAAGGCCTCGAAGGACTCGCCGATCGGCAGTTCGCGCACATCGATGCCCAGGTTCTCGGCAAGCTGCTTCGAGTCGTCCACACTTCCTGCCGAGGAATACCGACTCGGCATCATCACGCCGTGGACATGCTCCGACTCCGAGCGCATCGGCAGCGAGCGTAGCCGTGAACGCGGAGTCGATTCCCCCGGAGAGTCCCAGAACCACGTCGGTGAAGCCGTTCTTGCCTACGTAGTCGCGTAGTCCCAGCTTGAGCGCCTCGTAGACTTCCGCTTCGGGATCGAGAGGCTCGCGAATCGTGTCTCCGGCTCCGAGTCGGCCCGCCGGAGCGAAGTCAGCGATGACGAGATCCTCGGCGAAGGATGCTCCACGCGCGACAACCTCGCCGAGCGGCGAGATGACGACCGAGCGGCCGTCGAAGACGAGCTCGTCTTGACCGCCGACGAGGTTGCAGTACGCGAGCCATACGCCGTTCTCGCGCGCCCGGTCTCGCAGCATCTCCTCACGCAGGTCACCCTTGCCCGCGTGGTAGGGACTCGCCGAGATGTTGAACACGACCTGGGCACCCTCCGCGACCGCCTCGGCCACGATATCCGGGGTCCAGATGTCCTCACAGATGGTGCTCGAGAACATCGTTCCGCCCGCCTCGATCAGTCCGGCAAGATTCCCTGCGGCGAAGTAGCGTTGCTCGTCGAACACGCCGTAGTTGGGTAGACGACGCTTGTGGTAGATCTGCTGAACTCGGGAGTTCCCACACAGGGCCGAGGCATTGTACAGCTCGTCACCGATACGATCCACGAAGCCGACTAGCGTGAACTTGCCGCAGGTAGAGGCGACATATTCCAGCGCATCGAGGTTCTCCTCGACGAAATGCGGTTTGGCGAGAAGGTCTTCGGGCGGATAGCCGGTCAAGACGAGCTCCGGCAGCAAGATGAACCCCGCACCGGCTTCCTGCGCTCGGGCTACCATCTCGATGACCCGCTGAGCATTGCCTGCGATATCGCCGACCGTGGCATTGATCTGAGCGAGCGCTACGCGCATTGGAACGCCTCCTGAACCATCACACAATGCCGCTTCGGGTGCGCGCAAAGCATAGCATCACGCCTGTGCGGCTGTATACCCCCGTGGGTATGCGTGTCACGTGCTCGGTCGCGCTGGTCGAGCACGGACTCGAATCACACCATCGTCGCCGTTGCCGCCCCGATCGCCACCCATCTGCGCACGAAGGAGGGGCACCCGAAGGTGCCCCTCCCGAGATAGACCAGCACGCGAGAGACTACTCGAGTATCTTGACCACCGCTTTCACGACCGCATCGCTCACCGCGGCCGGTCCGCCTAGGAAGTGGACGGTCTTGATAGCCGCCTTGTTCGTCTTGAGAACACTTTGCACGCTCGCGTCGAGCGATGCGGTGTGTGTCAGCAACATGACCGAACCGTTCTTGCCCTGCAGCACGCCACCTGCTAGCGCGTCCGGGAAGTTCTGACCGGTTGTGATGGCAAGCTTGTCCCACGCAAGCCCCGCGTGGGCGACACCGTAGCTGGCGACAGCCACCGCCGTCTCGTAGCGGTTGAGTCCCGAAAGTCGTGTTGCGGCGCACGGCACCTTGGCTTTGATGTCGGTCTCCACCGCTTTGGCAATGGCAGCTGTACCACCCAGGATGACAGCGTCGTCCACGCCGTCTGCCTTCATGGCTTTCACAAGTACCGTATCCGCGCCAACACGCGGGTTGACCAGGTAGATCGGCCAACCCTTCCCGGCAGCGAGCGGCGAAGCACCCAGTGCATCCGGGAAGTTGGCACCTGTGGCCAAGAACGCCGTCCCGTCATACCCTGTGCCGAGCTCATCGACCGTGCGCGCGGCGATCAGGCGAGCAGTGGCATAGCGGTCGGCACCGCCAATCCGTTCGACGTTCGCCTTGCCGAGCTCGGCTTTGAGCGCGGCCTCGACCTTCGCATCCACAGCAGTCCCGCCGCCAAGGATGATTGCTTCGCTCGCACCGAGGCGATCGATCTCATCGATGACGGTCTGTGGCAGCTCTGTCGTCTTGGTGAGCAGGATCGGACAGTCGAGGGCTCCGGCGAGCGACGCTCCGCCAAGAGCATCCGGCCAGTTGTACCCAGTTGCGATGACAACGCTGTCTGCGGTGCCGTCGGGGAATGCGGATTTCGAGACCTCGATGGCCGTAGCGATACGGTCACGACCCGAGATCCGATCGACGATCGAAACCTCAGTAGTGAAGGGGATGCTCGTAACGAGTTCGTCGCCATCAAGGGACTCGACCCCGTCGATAACGAGTTCGTAGCCAGTCGCCTTCTCAAGCGGGCTGGTTGGCGTGAAGACCGCGGTCGCGGTGAGAGCGTCGTAGGCAATCGTGCCAGATACCGTGCCCGTCCCCTTCTTCAGGTAGAACGTGGACTTGCCGAGCGAAGCCGCGCTGACCCGCTTGGAGAACCTCACTCGCACTTTGCCGTCCAGCGCCACGCCGGTCGCACCGCGCGCCGGTGTGCAGGACTCCACCTCGAACGGATACCGCAGCGTCACGGGGACCTCGACAGCGCCCGGCGCTTCAACAGGACCGAGGTAGACGACACCCTCGAACTCGCCTTCGCGGTCCTTGAGCGAGCTGCTGCGCACCTTGGTCCAGTCGACGTCGAGCGTGAAGCCGTCGCCAGCGTTGATGCCACCAGCAGGAATGCCACTCAGCTGCATATCGTCGCCCATCGGGCTCGAGATCGTGATATCGAACGGCTTGGTGCCAGAGACGTCGTAGCCGTAGACCTCGATCCAGTAGGTACCGTCTTCGGGCATCGTGACGTGAACGTGCTCTTCGCCGCTTGATGACTCCGATGCACCCACAAGAACGTCGCCACCACCGTCATCGTAGTAGACGTACAGGTCGATATCCTGGCCCTCGCATGC
This sequence comes from uncultured Actinomycetota bacterium, assembly GCA_963790405.1. Lineage (GTDB taxonomy): Bacteria > Actinomycetota > Coriobacteriia > Anaerosomatales > JAGXFU01 > JBGSMX01. The sequence continues at coordinate 356,091 of CAWBOJ010000006.1, read as the reverse complement.
AGTCTGCACGTCAAGGTAGGCCGCCCCGGTCAGCTCGGTTTCGTACCACCAGCTCTCATCGGTGGAGATGTCGTCGCTCTCCTCGACACGCCTCGTGAGCCCGTACGCCTCGGCAGCCGCACCGGTCAGTGGGAGCGTGTACGTCGTGAAATCGACGGATTCCGTGCCGCTGTCCTTAGGACTCAGGATGTCCAGGCGACTCGGATCCACGGAGATCACACCGGCCTCACCGAAGAACCTGGCGCCGATCTGCCCTCCGTCGTACAGGGTGTTGTGAATCATGACCTGATTGAGGCCTGCCTCAAGCGGACCAGCCACCCATTCCTCGGTGGTGTCGGTGTTGGTCTGGAATGTCCAAATCCCATCACCGATGTTGGTGTTGGCCGAACCGCCCTTGAGACCCAGTCCGTACGGCCCGAACGTCTCCGGCATAAGCGACGAGAAATCATCCATCTCCGGGCCGTAGAGCAGGGTGTCCAGGTCGGTCTTCATGCCGTCGGGAGCGCCGTCATCATCCCACGACGTGTGGACGAGCCAGGATGCACCCGGCGGTAGATCGTCTTCTGCAGACGCGTCGGTCCAGAAGAAGCGCCAGTCACCGGATTCCGCACGCCACGACCAATCCTGGCCACCGAACACCATGCTGTTGTCCATGGGCGACCACAGCGCCTCCGGCACGTCGCCGAACTCGAAGTCGAAGGTGTCGGCCGCGACATTGACCGTGACCGGCACGACAGACACGTTGGTGCCGTCGTCAATGCGGACCTGAGCCTCATACACACCGACGGGTGCGTCTGCGGGAACGTCGAGCAGGACCGCTCTGGACGTCGCGGCACCAGGATCGAGCGCCAGAGAGAAGTCGGTACTCAGCCAATCACAGTCGACGCGGTTCCAGAAGCTGATCTCGACCGTGGTGTTGCTCACGGGTTCGGTATCGGCACGTCTGGAAAGCTGAAGTCCCAGATACACACCGTCGTGCATGCGCTCCTTGGGAGTTTGCACGCGCACCTCATGGGTGTTGCCGAAGTTGTTGTGATAGCTGAACCGCATGTACTCGCCCTCGTCGATCTCACCCTCGTTGACGAAGCCGTTGGAGTCCGAGTCGGTCCACAGAGTGCCGCTCGAGTCCTGGTCCTTCCAGTCGTAGACGAGCGGACGGGTCACGTTGTGCGTGGTCCCCTCCGTGTCGAACGCGCCTGTCGGGGCGAAGTCCTCCATGTCCTGCGTCGTCCGAATCACCACGAGGTCCGTACCGTCGGGGATCACATCCGTGATGTCGGTCAGGTAATCCGGGCGAGAGAAGTCGTAGCCGTCGAGCTTCGCAGCGTCGAGCGTGACCCCGAACGTGGTCGAACCCTGGTTCTCGTACCAGGCGTCCGAAGCGGTAACGCTCGCCGACTCCGTACCTGTGTTCTCCATGCGGAGCAAGGTCCCGTACGATTCACCTGGGTGCACTACATTGGCGAACGATGGATAGTTCTCGCCCAGATAGTCGCCTGGGCTCCACGAACTCGGTTGAATCAGCACGCCGCCGTTGCCGGCGGCGATACCCACCGACCGGCTGGCGTCGACCGAACCCGCGCCCTGGACGAGCGTGTCGTAGTTGAGGTCGCGAGCGCCGTTCATGATCAGATTCCTGGCCATCTCGTTGTTCGGCCAGAACCCGGTCCGGTCCTTGTACGCCTGGAAGATGAGCGCCAGGTTGCCGGCGGCCACCGGGCAGCTGCGACTCGTGCCGCCCCAGATGTCCCAGGAGGTCGAACCCTCGTACCAGTACATGTTCACCGGCACCGCACCCGAAGAGTACGCGCCGTCGGCCACGATGTCCGGTGCCAGCCCGCCCGAGGCACTGGGCCCGCGGTTGGACCACGGGATGACGTCGCCTACGGTCACCTGGTCCGCGTCGTAGATCGAATCCCAACCTCCGCAGGCACCCATCTGCGTCGATGCACCCACGCTGATGCCTGTGGCCGGGCCTGGAGGCGCGGTCGTGCCGTAGCCCGGGGCACCGTTGCCCGTGGAGAAGAGGTACGAGACCTGGTTGTTCCATTCGGTATTGAGATAGGTGACATAGCGCGAGCGGTAGTCCCAGCCGTCTGCATCGTCGTCGGACTCACCGTAGCTGTTGGAGACGATCTGGACGTCATCGCCCGTGTACGTCTCCTCGTCGAGACCGAACGCCGCGTAGTCGTAGGCAGCGAGCGTCGAGGCGAAGTGGTTCATGTAGATGTCGGCGATGGCCACTAGCCCGGCCCCAGGTGCGGCGCCCTGGACGATTCCGTTGCCGCTTAGCGGGTCCGGCGTCTTGAAAGGCGGATAGTCGCCCCACAGAGACGGCCCATCGGTCATGCCCTGACCGACGACGTTGGAGGAGCACAGTGTGCCGTGGTCCGCATCGAGGTTGAGTGCTCCCATGAAGCAGACCATGTCGCCAGCGCCAGACGTGGTCGGGAAGTCCGTGCCGAACATGAACTCCGCACCCGGCGGCTGGTTCGTTCCGTCAGCGATCCAGTAGATCATCCCACCCGAGATGTCGGCGAACCCGTCCGGTGTGGAGTCGTAGTTCGAATCCCACAGATCCGTGTAGGAGACCGGTGACGACTTCGTGCACGGCTTGTCGTAGGTGAAATCAAAGTCGTCGTCCAGGTCCACGTAGACCGTGTCGTAGACACCGCTCGTATTCTCGTCGGCAACAAGCACGATGGGGAACTCGGCCGAAGCCGGAGTACTCGTAGTAGTTCTGGTCCCACAGATAGCCGACGTGATAGGTCCCGGACAGGCTCGTTCCCGGCGTCGTCAACGTCTCCCCGTCGAACTCGGTATCTGCCTCAGTGATCGTGGTCGAGGTGTCCGTGAACCACGTGTAGCCATCGGAGACGTTCGTATCCCCGTAGAACGAATCGTATGCGTAGAGCAGGAGCGAGAACGGGTCGAACGCCTGCGGCCAGCCGTAGTAAGGCGACGAAACGTCCTCGACGACCGCATTGGTGCCCATGAGGTCCGGATGACCGAAATCACAACTGTCATCGGCCACGGCGACCTTCACGCCCTCGCCCCGGTAGCCCTGCGCCCAGGCACCCTCCGAGTCGTGCCCGTCCGCGGTCACGTCGAAGAAACCAGTTGCCGAGCCGCCCTCATCCGCCGCGGCAGGCGCCACAAGCACGCCCTCATCGTCGAATTGAGCGGCGAAGGCCTCAGGTGCTCCCGCGTCACGTGCTGCTGCGATCCGGACCTGCATGTCGGCGGCAGCGTCGGCGATCTCGGCATCCGTCATGTCCGCGCCACCCCCGCCGCTATCGGGAGCCGCCTCGGGTTCGCGACGCCCATTCTCGTACACGAACGTGACGCCCCGAGCGGACGCGATCTTGAGAAGTGTGTTCACCTTTGCGGTGCCGACCCACAGGTCGTTGTCGGGGTCGCCGCGGAGCGTCATCTTGAGCGGCCTGATGAGGTCGGTGGGGGCGGCGGCATCCTTGCCTGCGAGGACGGCAACCTCCACGACCGCCTCGGCTGCGCTACCGGCGCGACCGGCGGTGGATACCATCTCGGCGAGCCGTGAGTCGAGCTTGGCACCTACAAGATCGAGCGACCCGGAGGTCACGCGACCCGAGTACTTGGGCGGCGTCCCACGCTCGCTCAGGCTTGCTCCAGCAGGCGCGATTCCCAGCATCGCAACGATGAGCGCTGTGGTGACAAGTACGACGAGCGCGCCGCGCAAGCTCCGACTTCTGTACATCTCTACCCCTCTCGCATGACCCGGACGTGTCTAGCACACACGCCGCTCCTCCCCTGGAGCAAGTCGTGCCGCACGGGCAACTACGAGAGATGTGGCGACCACGCCCACATGTATGCTTCATCACCGCGCGAAGACTGTGTGGAGCGTACCTCCGACCGCAAGGCCGCAACAACGCACACGCGACGCGAGGTCGCCTAAAACGACGAACGGTCAGAACCCTGCAACGCCGACACCAGGGCGCACACGAACGCCCGTAGCGTATCGGCATCGTGTTGGCGCTTCACAATCGCGCTGCCCACGACTACCCCATCGGCGATTTCAGCCACAGCAGCCGCCTGCTCGGGCGTCGAAACCCCGAAACCGACCGCAACGGGCAACGTCGTGAACGCTTTGACCCGCGTGACTACGGAAGCGAGGTCAGGTGGAAGCTGTGCCCGCTCTCCGGTCACTCCGGTGGTCGAGACACAGTAGACGAATCCGCCCGAGACACGCCCGACAAGCGCCAGGCGCTCCGGAGTGGATGTCGGCGCGACGAGGAAGATGGTGTCGAGACCCTTCGCCACATCGAGCCACGGCCCCGCGACATCTGGTGGCATGTCGGGCACGATGAAACCGGCCACGCCCGCGCGGCGTGCGCTGTCGGCGATTCTTTCGAGTCCACGATGCAACATCGGGTTGTAGTAGGTCATGAGCGCAAGCGGCGGCGGATCATCGACGCCCGGATCGGCGAGAAACTCCGCAGCGAGATCGATCGCATCTTCGAGCCCGAAACCGCCCGCATTGCCCCGCATCGCCTCGTTGGCGGCGCGCACGATCGTGGGCCCGTCGGCGAGCGCGTCGCCGTACGGCACGCCGAGCTCGATCACGTCGACACCCGACGATGCCAGCACACGAAGCGCTTCGAGCGACTCGCCCCGCGTCGGGGTATCCGGCCATCACGTAGGCCACGAGCGCCGGATCGCCCCTGGTTGAATGCGCGCGTGAGCGCGCGACGTCGCGCGACGCGGGAGCCTCGGAGTGAAGACTCCGCAGCCGGGGTGGACGCCGAAGGCGTCAGGGGCCCCGGCGAGGACCGTGAACGAGGGGCTCCCGAGTCGTCGCCTCAGCGGTGCTACTCACCGAGTCCTGCCTCTCGAACGATGTCGACATCCTTGTCGCCGCGACCGGAGACGGTCACCAGCACGACGCGCATCGGGACCGAGTTCCTCGGCAAGCTGCGGAAGCAGGGCCAGCGCGTGCGAGGACTCGATGGCCGGGATGATGCCCTCGGTACGGCAGAGCTGCTCGAAGGCGACGAGCGCCTGGTCGTCGGTGACAGGCACGTAGCGCACGAGCCCCTCGTCGTGCAGGTGCGCGTGCTCGGGACCGATGCCCGGGATAGTCGAGACCGGCCGAGATCGAGTAGGCCTCGAGCGGGTTTCCTCGTTCGTCTTGGAGCAGGTAGGAGAAGAAGCCGTGCATCACGCCGGGTTGCCCGAGCGCGATCGACGCGCCCGTGAACGACGTGTCGATGCCCTTGCCGGCGGCTTCGGCGCCGACCAGCAACGGCAGCGTCTCGCGCCCGAAGTGCGTGCAGGAACGGATAGAACGTGCCGATCGCATTCGTGCCGCCGCCGACGCACGCGACGACGGCGTCCACGCGGCCGATGCCCTTCGCCTCGAGCTGCGCGATCGCCTCCTCGCCGATGAAGCGCTGGAACTCGCGCACGATCGTCGGATACGGATGCGGTCCGAGCGCCGAGCCGAGCACGTAGAACGTGTCCTCGACCCGCTCGACCCAGTGACGCATCGCTGCGGTCACCGCGTCGGCGAGCGTGCCGGTACCGTCGTCGACGGGCACGACCTGGGCGCCCAGGAGCTTCATCTTGTAGACGTTGAGCGACTGGCGGCGGATGTCCTCGGTACCCATGAAGACGGCGCACTCCAGGCCGAGGAGCGCAGCGGCCGTCGCGGTCGCCACTCCGTGCTGACCCGCGCCGGTCTCGGCGATGACGCGCTGCTTGCCCATGCGCTCGGCGAGCAGGCACTGGCCGATGGTGTTGTTGATCTTGTGCGCGCCGGTGTGGTTCAGGTCCTCGCGCTTGAGGTAGACCGCGCCCAGCCCGACGGCTGCGGCCAGCCGCTCGGCACGGTACAGCGGCGAGGGGCGTCCGACGTAGTCGCGGAGCAGCGACGACGTAGCGCTCGACGAACGCCGGGTCGGCCTGCGCCTCGGCGAAAGCGATCTCGAGTTCGCGCAGCGCGGGGATGACGGTCTCGGGGACGTACGCGCCGCCGTACGGCCCGAAGAACCCGCGCTCGTCGGCACCACGGTAGTCGCCGGTGCTCACGATGCCCTCCTCGAGTCGGCCGCACGCACAGCCGCCATGAAGGCTGCTACTTTGGCGTGATCCTTGATGCCGCGGGCGGTCTCGACGCCGAAGAGACATCGACCGCGAACGGATGCAGCGATCTCGATGGCCTCCGCGACGTTCTCGGCGTTGAGTCCCCCAGCAAGAATGAGTAGGAGCCCAACCAGGCAGCTCGGTGATGAGATTCCAAGTGAACGTTTTGCCAGTACCGCCGGCTCTTTGCGGGTCGTATGTGTCGAGCAGTACGGCGGCCACCTGTGCCTGGTAGGGCTCCACAGTATCTACATCAAATTCCGTGCCGACACGAAACGCCTTGATGACCGGAACGGGAGCTGCTGGCACATTGTTCGGGTGTTTCGGAGCCGTGGAACTGCACGGCGGCCAGGCCTAGACGCTGCGATAGCCCGTGCACACCTCGACAGGATCGGCGTCGACGAACACGCCCACGCGCGCAACGAACGGTGGCACGTCGGCGAGAATCTCCTCGGCAGCTTCGATCGATACCTGCCGAGGAGAAGGCGCGAGGATCACGCCCACCGCATCGGCACCGGCCGCAACAGCGGCGGCGGCGTCGGCAGCGGACGTGATCCCGCAGACCTTCACTCGTGTTCGAGCTGGATGCACGGACTACTCTTTCTCGGTCAGCGTCGCACCGGCGGCGAAGTCGTAGTCGATGAGCTTGCCGGAGTTGTACGCCTCGTACGCGGACAGATCGAAGTGGCCGTGGCCGGACAGGTTGAACAGGATGACCTTGTCCTCGCCGGCCGCCTGGGCAGCCTTGGCTTCGTTGATGGCGGCAAGGATCGCGTGGCTCGACTCCGGCGCCGGCAGGATGCCCTCGGCGCGAGCGAACTGCACGGCGGCGTCGAAGCACGCGGTCTGGTGCACCGCCACGGCTTCGACCTCACCGTCGTGCACCAGCTGGCTCACCAGCGGCGAGTCGCCATGATAGCGCAGACCGCCAGCGTGGATGCCTGCGGGCACGAAGTCGTGACCGAGCGTGTACATGAGCATCTGCGGCGTCATGCCTGCCTCGTCGCCGAGGTCGTAGCGGTACTCGCCGGCCGTGAGCGTCGGGCACGCCTTCGGCTCGACCGCGAGCAGCCTCGCGTTGCTCTTGCCCTCGAGCTTGCGGTGGTAGTACGGGAATGCGATCCCGGCGAAGTTGCTGCCGCCACCGATGCACCCGATGACGACATCGGGCTCTTCGTCGGCAAGTCCCATCTGCTCGATAGCCTCCAGGCCGATGATGGTCTGGTGCAGGCACACGTGGTTGAGCACCGAGCCGAGCGAGTAGTGCGTGTCGGGATTCTTCACCGCGACCTCACACGCCTCGGAGATCGCGATACCGAGCGAACCGGTCGAGTCGGGATCCATGGCCAGCACGTGGCGACCCGCCTCGGTCAGGTTGGTCGGCGACGAATGGACCGTGCCTCCGTAGGTCTCCATGAGGATGCGGCGATACGGCTTCTGATCGTAGCTGACCTTGACCATGAAGACCTCGACGTCGATGCCGTAGAGCGCACCGGCGATCGACAGCGCGCTACCCCACTGGCCCGCCCCGGTCTCGGTCGAGATCTTGGTGATGCCCTCCTGCTTGTTGTAGTACGCCTGCGGGATCGCCGTGTTGGGCTTGTGGCTACCCGCGGGACTCACGCCTTCGTACTTGTAGAAGATCTTGACGCCTGCAGGCAGGCCGAGATCGCGCTCGAGCTGCCGCGCGCGCAGCAGCGGCGAGGGACGGTACGTCTTGTACACGTCGATGACCGCTCCGGGGATGTCGATCCAGCGATCGGGAGACATCTCCTGCTTGATGCACTCCATCGGGAACAGCATGGCAAGCCGCTCTCCGATCTGGTCCATGGTGAGCTCGGTGCCGTCGGGCGCGAACGCCTTGGGCGGCGCCGGCGGCGTCTTGAGATCGGGGATGACGTTGTACCAGGCCTCGGGAATCCTGGTCTCGTCGAGCCCGAACCTCGTCTTGTCGCTTCCCATCTTCATGCTCCCTCCTCGGGGCTTGTCTGCCCCGAAATCTCTGCGGCCGGCCGGATGGCCGCCGCGTGTCCCTTCGCTACGAGACGGGCGCGCTCCGTGCGATGCCCGTCAACTCCTGAAGCACGTCTTCGGGGAAGTCAGCGCGCATGAGCGTCTCCCCCACGAGCACCGCGTCCGCTCCCGCCGCCGATGCCCGCTCGACATCCGCGCGCGACTTCACCCCGCTGGCCGCCACGAGCGGAACGTCGAATCGGCGCGCGCTCTCGAGAATCTCGAGTGCGCGATCCGTGATCGACCTCGAGCGTGCGCAGATCGCGGCTGTTCACGGCGATCACTGCGTCGCGCGCGCCGAGTGCGATGACGAGTTCCTCGGCCTTCGCAATCTCGACGAGCGGGGTCAGGCCGAGCGTCACCGCGATGTCCGCGTAGTCGCGGGTCAGGTGGCCGAGCACGCTCACCATGAGCAGCACCGCATCGGCACCGTGCCCGCGGGCGACGAAGAGCTGCACCGGATCGACGACGAAGTCCTTGCACAGCACCGGGATGTCGACTGCGTCGGCCACGTCCGACAGATCGGCGAACGACCCGCCGAAGCGCTCGGGCTCGGTGAGCACGCTGATGGCGGCTGCACCGCCGTCCTGGTAGTGCAGCGCCTGCTTGGACGCCTCGCAGTCCGGCGCGATCGGGCCCGCGCTCGGCGAGGCCTTCTTGACCTCGGCGATCACCGCGACGTCGGCGCGATCGACAAGCGCCGCACGGAAGTCGCGCACGGGGCGCGAGCAGCATGCCAGCCGCTCGCGATCGGCCGGCGACAGGTCGCCGTACTCGGCCTTGATGCGCTCGTAGCGCACGCGACATCATCGTTTCGAGGAAATCGCTCACGCGCTCGCCTCCCCGGCGTCCGACGCAGCTCCGTGCTTCGGCCGCCAGATCGCGTCGAGATGGTCACGAGTGACTCGAGGACGGCGAACGCCTTGCCGGAGTCGATCGACTCCCGAGCCGACACGACACCTGCGGCCAGATCGGGAACGACACCTGCCGCGAGCAGCGCGGCGGCGGCATTCATGAGCACGACATCGCGTCGCGGTCCGTGCTCGCCCTCGAGGATGCGCGCGCACGATCGCGGCGTTCTCGGCGGCGTCGCCTCCGGCGATATCGGCCAGCGTGCCACGCGCGATACCGACCTGCTCGGGAGTGACCTCGTAGGTCCGGACCTCGTTCGCCGACCGTCGAACTCGGCCACGTGTGTCGGACCGCTCGCCGAGACCTCGTCCATCCCGGGATGTCCGTTGACGACCAGCACGCGCTCTGCCCCGAGCCGACCGGCGACCTCGGCCATCACCGGCGCGAGCTTCGGATCGTACACGCCGAGGAGCTGTCGCTTCGCCCCGGCCGGGTTCGTGAGCGGGCCGAGGATGTTGAACACGGTGCGGATGCCGATCTCGCGACGCGTGGGACCGGCGTGACGCATGCTCGCGTGAAGTGCCTGCGCGAACAGGAAGCCCACGCCGCACTCGTCGATACAGCGGGCCATGTCGATCGGGCCCAGGGTGACATCGACGCCGAGCGCCTCGAGCACGTCAGCGCTACCCGCGGCGCTCGAGACGGCGCGGTTGCCGTGTTTCGCGACCGGCACGCCCGCGCCACGCGACCACGAACGCCGTCGTCGTCGAGATGTTGAAGGTGTGCAACCCGTCGCCGCCGGTCCCGCACGTGTCGATGTAGCCGCTCGACCGTCGGCCGCACCGGCGTCGCATGCTCCCGCATCGTGCGCGCGAACCCCACGATCTCGTCGACCGTCTCGCCTTTCATGCGCATGCCCGACCACGAGCGCGCTGATCTGCGCCGGTGTCGCCTCGCCGTCCATGACCTGGTTCATGACGAGATATGCCTGTTCTTCGGACAGCGACGCGCCCGTGCTCACGCGCTTGATGGCATCGCCGACACTCACGACGTCCGCAGTGCCCTCGCTCGCACGCGCGGAGCCGCCGACCGCAGCCACGACCTGCGGCCGCGCCGCTGGACTCCCGTGCTCAGCGGTACCTCCCCGGCAAGATCGAGGAAGTTCGCGAGCAGCTTCGTGCCCTCGGGCGTGAGCACGCTTTCCGGGTGGAACTGCACGCCGAAGATCGGCTTGTCTGCGTGGCGCACAGCCATCACCACTCCGTCGGGCGTGCGAGCCTGGACGATCAGCGGATCGGCCACACTGTCGCTGTTCACACACAGCGAGTGGTAGCGCGTGGCCGTGAATGGACTCGGGATGCCCTCAAACAGGTCGACTCCGCTCGTGCGTGATCTCGTCGGTCTTGCCGTGAACCGGCTTGGGCGCCCGGCAGATCTCGCCGCCGTAGACCTCGGCGACGCACTGATGCCCGAGGCACACGCCGAGAACGGGAACGCCGGCCGTCGCAGCCGCGCGGATCACGTCGCGCGAAATGCCGGCGTCGTCCGGAGTGCCCGGACCGGGAGAGATCACGATACCGCGTGGCTCGAGTGCGAGTGCCTCGTCGGCCGTGAGCGCGTCGTTGCGCTCGACTCGCACGTCGGCGCCGAGCGCGGCGAGCAACTGCACGAGGTTGTAGGTGAACGAGTCGTAGTTGTCGATGATGAGGATCATCTAGACCACCGCCCCTTCGACCTCGTGCATGCCCGTCGCGAGTTCGAGCGCCTTGTGAAGCGCGCGGGCCTTGTGCAGGCACTCTTCGTACTCGCGCTCGGGATCGGAGTCGGCCACGATACCGGCGCCGGACTGCAGATACACCCGGCCGCCAGCGAGCACGAACGTGCGGATCGTGATGCACATGTCCATCGCACCATCGAGGCCGAAGTAGCCGACCGTGCCAGCGTACGGACCGCGCGCCGCCGGTTCGAGATCGCGGATGATCTCCATTGCGCGGATCTTGGGTGCGCCCGAGACGGTCCCCGCCGGGAACGTCGCTCGAAGCGCGTCGAATGCGTCTTTGTCCGCGGCGAGCGTGCCTGTCACGTTGCTCACGATGTGCATCACGTGGCTGTAGTACTCGACTTCCATGAGCTCGTCGACGGTGACGGTACCCGGCTTCGCTCACACGGCCCAAATCGTTGCGACCGAGATCGACGAGCATGACGTGCTCGGCGCGCTCCTTCTCGTCGGCGAGCAGATCGGCGCGCAGCCGGCCGTCCTCGGCCATGTCGGCACCGCGCGGACGCGTACCGGCGAGCGGACGCGTGAGCACCTCGTCGCCCTCGACACGCACGAGCGGCTCGGGGCTCGAGCCCACGAGCGTCACGTCGCGCGTGCGGACGTAGAACATGTACGGGACTCGGGTTGACCGCACGCAGCACCCGGTAGAGGTCGAGACCGTCGCCGTCGTAGGGAGCGCTGAAGCGCTGCGACAGCACGACCTGGAAGATGTCGCCGGCCGCGATGTGCTCCTTGGCCGCACGTACCTGCTCCATGAACTCCTCGCGCGTGGTCTCCGCCGTGAGTGGCGTGTCGCGCTTGACGCCCACGGCTCCCAGCTCTGCAGCGCCCGGGCCCTGATCGATGCGGCGAAGGTACTGGTCGATGCGGCCGAGGGCCGCATCGTAGGCCGCAGCAGGTGCGCCGCCCGGCCGCACCGGCGCGATGACTTGCATCACGCGGCGCGCGTGGTCGAAGGCGACCACGATGTCCGCGAGCATGAAGACCATGTCGGGTACGTCGAGCTCGTCGGTGTCATGCCGAGGAATCTTGTCGAATCCGCTGGCAGCCTCGTAGCCGAGAAACCCGACCGCGCCGCCCACGAACAGCGGCAGCCCCGGCACGCGCGCCACGCTACCTGCGCCCAGCCTGCGCTTCACGACCTCGAGCGGGTCGTGCGCGCGTTCCCCGCTCACGCCGCCGTTCTCGACACGACTTCCTCGCCACGCGCGCTGACGACCTCGCGATCGCCCACGCCGAGGAAGCTGTAGCGGCCAAGCCGCTCCCCGCCAACGACGCTTTCCAGCAGGAACGCATGCTCGGCGCCATCTGCCAGCGCCATGAACGCGCTGATCGGCGTTGCCAGGTCCGCATAGACCTCACGCGCCACCGGGACCACGTCGTGGTCGGCGGCCAGTCGTACGAACTCGTCCTTGCTCGGCACTATCATGTCGTTCATCGCTCCTTGCGCTCCATCGCGCAGGTGCCTCTCGGGCGGAACAACTCGCGGGAATACAAAAAGCCCTCATCCCTTCAAGGGACGAGAGCTTCTCTCGCGTTGCCACCCTTGTTGACCCGGACCTTGCGGTCCAAGCCCACTCAGCTCCTGCAGTACGGGAACATCGGTTCCGATACCAGGCCCCTTGTATCGGTGGGGATCCGCCAGGACTAGTCGGCCCTACTCGGCCTTTGCCCTTGGTGCCTCAGGGGTCCATTCCCTTGTTCGGTCGCTCACGCCGGTTTCCACCAACCACCGGCTCTCTAGGCTTCACTGACCGAGGTACTACTCCCCGTCACAGGCGTCATATGTGATTGGGCAGGAGTGTAGCACCGGCCCTTCCCGGGGACGCAACCGGCCGAGTTGCCTCACCAGAAATGTCGTCCAAACCGATTCGTTGCCTCACGTAAGAATGTCGTCGAACGCGTAGCGTCGGTCTCGTCGGGTCAATCGACGACGAGGAGGCGCGACGCAGGGTGCCTTTGACGATGGCGGAGAAGCATGCGGTGACACGGAAGCTCGCCGAGGAGCTACCGGCGGGCGACCAAGAGCGACGAAGGGCGAGATCTTGGACACGCTGTGCTCGATCACCGGCTACAGCCGCGACCACGCGGCGCGGCGGCTGCGTGCCGGGCCGGCACCCCGCGACAAGCCTCCGAGAAGGAGGAGGGTCCGACCGCGGGTCTATGACGCCGACGTGCTGTTCGCCCTTCGCAGGATCTGGGCGACGCTCGACGGCCTGTGCGGCAAGCGGCTGGTCGCGGCCCTGCCCGAGATGGTGGCGGTGATGGAGCGGTGCTGCGAACTCAGTGCGTCTCGCTGAGGTGCGCGGGAAGCTGCTCTCGATCTCGGCTTCCACGATCGACCGGCTGCTCGCACCGGACCGGGCGCGCCTCTCGCTCACGGGCCGCGCGGGGACCAAGCCCGGCACGCTGCTCAAGCACCAGATACCGGTGCGCACGTTCTCCGAGTGGGACGACGCTCTCCCCGGGTTCGTCGAGATCGACCTGGTGGGACATGAGGGCGGCGTGATCCGGGGCGAGTACTGCCAGACGCTCGACGTCACCGACGTGGCCACGGGATGGACGGAGACCCGTGCGGTGAAGAACAAGGCCCAGGTGCACGTGTTCGCCGCGATCAAGGAGATCCGGGAGGCGCTCCCCTTCCCGCTTCTGGGGATCGATTCGGACAACGGTTCCGAGTTCATCAACAACGAGCTTCACCGCTACTGCCAGGACAAGCGCATCACCTTCACCAGAAGCCGTGCCTACAAGAAGAACGACGGCTGCTACGTGGAACAGAAGAACTGGTCGGTGGTGAGGAGGAACGTCGGTTACGCGCGCTTCGACACGCTCGAGGAGCTCGCGGTCTTAAACGAGCTCTACGCCTTTCTCCGGGAGCACACGAACTTCTTCATGCCGTCAGCCAAGCTGCTCTCAAAGACCCGGACGGCGCCAAGGTGACCAAGCGCTACGACGAACCGAAGACACCGTATGCCCGCGTGCTCGCCTCCGACCACGTCACCGACGCCGCCAAACGCCGGCTCACTCGACGCTACGAGAAGCTCAACCCGGTCAAGCTCAAGCGTGAGATCGTCGCGCTGCAAAGGCGACTGTACAAGCTCGTCTCACTGAAGGAATCGATCAGGAGAAGGGAGGTGGAGGCACCCGACTTCGACGACATTTATGATGAGGCAACGAAGGTCACGTTCGACGACATTCTTACGTGAGGCAACGGGCCGGCCCGGAAGGGCGGACACGGACCCGCGATCACTTCACTACGAACGATGTCTTCCCGTATGCCGTCTTGCCGTCGAACGTGACGGTCACTGAGACCTGAACCGTACTTCCCTTGGATGCGACCTGAATCGCCAGAGGCATGGCCGCGACACCGTTTTCGGCATCCGTGAGGAACGGTGGGCTCGGGGGCCCGGAGTCGAGAGTGAACCTCGCCTCAGCACCCTGGATGTGCCGACCGATCTGATCGGCCGGTATCGCACGGAGTTCGATAATGGTGGGTGCCACCGGCGCCGCGTCCGTAGGCCACGCGAACACCGAATAGAGTATCTGGGTGTAGGCGTAGTCAGAATCCACCATGAGCGCCATCGTGAGGGCCACGTACACGCTGATCGCTTGAGTGCCCCCGAAAACCGTCAGCGAGTCGGCGACTTCCGTCTGCTCAAGAAGGTAGAAGGCAGTCTCCGAGGGCACCGCGAAGCGGTCCGTCAGCAGTTGTGCCTGGTTGCGACGTCCCAGCGCCGCGCCAGCTGCAAGCGCGTCGGGGAAGTCGGCGCCCGACGACACGCCGACTCCGGTGGCGTCCGTACCCCAGTAGTCGACGGCGAATCCGACGACTCTGCAAGTCGTGGCGTATCTGTTCGCGCCGGCAAGTCGCACGACATTGCTCGACCCCACCTGCGTGTTGAGCGCCGCCTCCACGTCGGTGCCAACGGCAGCCGTTCCGCCGACGATGTACGCTCTCGTGACGTCGCCGTCGACCGATGCCGTCTGCGGCGGCAGCGCACCGGTTCTGGTGAGCAGTATCGGCATGCGCTGGCCCGCGGCGATCGCGGAGGCGCCCAGCGCGTCGGGGAAGTTCTCACCGGTGGCATAGAACGCTCGCCCGCTCCACGAGGAATCGCCCATCACGATGCGGGCTATCCTTGCCGATGTATCGTAGCGATTCGAGCCAGCGATCCGCGTGACGGCGGACGGCCCCAGCCGACTCTTGAGCGTGGCCTCGACCTGCGGACCAACGGCCTTCTCTCCGCCAAGGATGATCGCGTCGGTTACCGCCAACCGATCGATTTCGTTCAGCACTCCCGCAGGGACTGCGTCTGGCTTCACCAGCAGCAGCGGGGCGTCGTAGACACTGCAGAGCGGGGCGGCGCACAGCGCATCCGGCCAGTCGGCACCGGTTGCGATCACGACCGTGGAGTGAGCCTCCTGGAAGTACTCTCGCGAGATCTCGACAGCCGTGTCATACCGGTCACTCCCAGCGATTCGCTGCATGGTGAGTTCTTGGGCCGACACCGAACCCTGAGGTGTATCGTCGCGCGCAAGCGCTGGTGCAGGCAGCGATAGCGCGCACAGTGCCACGATCACCATGAGTCTCACAATTCGCGACATCGGTTCCCCCTCTTCCTGTGTCCACGGTAGCGTGGCGACACGCGTACCGTCATCGACAGTCTAGGCCCCTAGCCTGTCCTGACGAGGTCGACTACCGCAGCAGATACGCCAACCTCGTGCCTACCGGGTCTTGCACTGCGCCGGTGCCTCGGTCGTTCATGATCCAGGCCTGGTCGACAGGTTTGCCGGCGATGTAGGCATCCGTCGCGCCGGAGAGCCGGGTCGGTTCGGTGAGCAGCACCGTCTGACCGCGCGAACCCATGAGCGCGCCGCCCGTGAGGGCGTCTGGGAAGTTGCGGCCTGTGGCGATACCGACACGGGAGAAGTCGATCCAGCCTTTGGAGTCGGCCCACGAGGCGAGAAGCGTACTTGTGGAGTAGCGGTTCACACCGTCGGCCACCCGCACGGCATCGGCTGCGGATGTGGCCATCGCACTCTCGATCGCACGCATGACCGGGTTTCCGACCGCCACACTGCTTCCCACCACGTATGCGTCAGTCGAGCCCAACTCACCGAGCACGCGCTTGGTCGGGTACGGCAGCTCACCGGGTTTGACGAGCAGGATCGGTATCTGCCGCCCGTAGGAGAGCGAGGAGGCGGAAGCAGCATCGGCATAGTTGGTGCCGCAACAGATGAAGACCTCGTCAGGCGAGGCTCCTTCGGCCACCATGCGCCGTGCGATGTTGGCCGCGGTCTCGTAGCGGTTGACACCGCCGATACGCTCCACCGTGTACTTCTTGGCAAGAGCGTCGCGGATGGAGTTCGACACCACGTCGCTGCCGCCGACGATGATGACCTTCTTCGCACCCAGGTCGGCGATGGCTTTCGATACCGCCGAGGGCAGCGTGTTGTTGGTGAGCAGCAGTGTGGCGTCCATCACTCCGGCCAGGCCGGATGCCGCAAGCGCGTCAGGATAGTCGCGTCCCGTGGCGAGCACCACCGTGCCTGCCGGAGCGTCGGTGAGCTTCGCGATGTTGACCGCAGAGTCGTAGCGCGTGTCACCGCCGAGGAAGAACACCGGGCCGGTGGAGCTGGCTTGGGTGTGCCAGTGAGCACCGCCGTCAACGGAATGGGCGATGAGGCCCTTGAGGGGGACCTCTTCCCCTACCCAACTCTGTGCGACCGTCCATGCCTGGGTCGATGACGGCATGCATATCTCGCCGAGAGCCAAAGACTTGAGAGGATCGGGGTCATCGACGGAGAGGTCGCTCTTCTTCCATGTCGTGCCCCCGTTGGCCGTGTAGTAGGCGGTTTCGGTGTAGTGGTAGGTACCAACCCCGGCCGAAGCGTTGAAGAAATCAATCTCGCTCAGATCGATCGGATGCGCCTGCTCGATCCAGCTCGTCGCGCCGTCGGTGGTCTTGTGGATGCCTCCCAGGCTCCCGGTCACCCATCCAGTGGTCGTGGAGACGAAGTCTATGCCGCTGTACTGCCAGATATCGTCGCTGCCGCCCGACTGGTAGGTGCCGTTGCTACACCGGGTCCAGGTGACACCTCCGTTACTCGTACGGATGACGTAGAGATCATTGAAGCCGTCACCCCCGACCAGAGACCGACCGCACGCCCATCCGTGCAAGCGGTCGACGAACGACACGTCGAGGATCTCTCGCCGTATGCCTGTGCTCGCAGGGACGGTGCACTTCGTCCACGTCTTGCCGCCGTCCACCGTGCGAATCACCGTGGACCAGTCACCGACAGCCCAACCGTACTGCTCATCCACGAAGTCGACTGCACTCAGATCCTCGATCAACGACGCGTTGACGAAGGTCCAGGTCGCGCCGCCATCCGTCGTGCGTGCGGTCGATCCGAAGCGGCCGACCGCGCAACCAAACTCGGATGTGACCATGTCCACAGCAGTGAAGCTCTCGACGGGCGTGAACTGCCGGTACCAAGTCTTGCCGCCGTCGGTCGTATGCAGGATCCCGTCGCCGACGACCCATCCGTCGCTCGTGCCTACAAACGAAACGCCCCGAAGACGCATAGGCGTCTCCTTCGGCACGGCGCTGACTCCAAGAACGGGAGCGGCACCGCTGAACACGAGCAGCGCGACCAGCACCGCCGCGACCGTACATCTACGAGCCCCCATGACACCCTCCCAATCGGACATGCTTCCGACAAGACAGTCCTCTCGCGCCAACGGAATCTAGGTCCTCCTCTTCGAAGTCCACTGCTACCTCAGCAGATACGCCAACCTTGTGCCGACCGGATCTTGCACGGCACCCGTGCCTCGGTCGTTCATGATCCAGGCCTCGTCGACAGGTTTGCCGGCGATGTAGGCATCCGGCGCGCCGGAGAGTCGGGTCGGGTCGGTGAGCAGCACCGTCTGACCGCGCGAACCCATGAGCGCGCCGCCCGTGAGGGCGTCGGGGAAGTTGCGGCCTGTGGCGATACCGACACGTGAGAAGTCGATCCAGCCCTTGGCGTCGGCCCAGCCAGCGAGCTTGACGCTGGTCGAGTAGCGGTTCACGCCGTCGGCCACGCGCACCGCATCGGCACTCGCCGAGGTCATGGCACTTTCTACCGCACGCACGACAGGGTTGCCCACCGCCGCCGTCCCTCCGACGACGTAGGCGTCGAGCGAGTCCAGGTCGCCGAGGGCCTTCTTGGTCGGATACGGCAGTGCATCGGGCTTCACGAGCAGGATCGGTATCTGTTGGCTGAATGAGAGCGATGCGATCGAAGCGGCGTCAGCGTAGTCGGTGCCGCACGCGATGAAGACCTCGTCCGCCGAGGCGCCTTCTGCCACCATGCGCCTGGCGATGTTGGCGGCAGTCTCGTAGCGATTCACGCCTTCGATACGCTCCACGGTGTACTTCTTGGCAAGAGCATCGCGGATGGAGTTCGACACGACATCGGCACCGCCGACGATGATGACCTTGCTTGCACCCAGGTCGGCGATTGCCTTCGATACCGCCGAGGGCAGCGTGTTGTTGGTGAGCAGCAGCGTGGCGTCCATCACCCCCGCAAGACCGGATGCCGCAAGCGCGTCAGGGTAGTCCCGACCCGTGGCCAGCACGACCGTGCCTGCGGGTGCGTCTGTGAGCTTCGCGATGTTGACAGCAGAGTCGTAGCGCGTGTCACCGCCCAGGAAGAACACCGGACCGGTGGAGCTGGGCTTGGTCGTCCAGTGGGCGCCGCCGTCGGTGGAATGAGCGATGAGACCTCGGTCGGGAACATCGGGCTCCCCTTCTGGTGCCCAACTCTGAGCGACTGTCCAGGCCTGCTTCGATGAAGACATGCAGACCTCAGCCGGATAGAGCTTCAGAGTCGGATCCGGATTGCTGAGCGAAAGGTTCCCCGTCGTCCAGGTCGAACCGCCATTCGAGGTGTACCGTGCGGTTCCGCTCTCTGCACTTACGCCAACACCGTACGTCGTGTCCCAGAAGTCCAGCTCACTTAGACCGCCGGCACTCTGGACGAAACCAGTTCGAGCCGCCTGTCACCGTCTTGTGCAGACCCGGGCCGTCTCCGGTGACCCAACCGGTCGTCGCCGTGACGAAGTCGATACCGCTGTGCTCCCAGGGGTGGAAACGGTCCCCGCTCGAGAGCCCATTATTGCAGCGGGTCCACGTGACGCCGCCATCACTCGTCTTGATGACGTAGCATCCGTCGAACAAGACCTCCCCACACGCCCACCCGTGGAGCCTGTCAACGAACGACACGCCGTGTATCCGGCGACCCTCGCAGCCAGAGGCGATCGGAATAGTGCAGCGAAGCCACGTCTGTCCCCCATCGGTGGTTCGGAGCACATTGGACCGGTAGCCCACTGCCCACCCGTACGTGTCGTCGACGAAGTCCACGTCGAGCAAGTAGGAGGTCGTGCCGGAGATGCATTTCGACCATGATGCGCCGCCATCGAGCGTACGGACAATCACGCCCTTCGCGCCAACCGCGCAGCCTTGGGTCGGACTCCACATGTCGATCGCGTACAGGTCTTCAAATGGCGCGAACTGCCGACTCCAGGTCTTGCCGCCGTCCTTTGTCGCCAGGATACCCTGACCCACCGCCCAACCTGCATTCGTTCCGGGGAACGACACCCCACGCAGACGCATCTCAGTAGACTTCGGCACCGCGCTCACACCGAGCGCCGGCACAACGCCTCCGAACACCAGCAGTGCGACGAGCACGGTCACGAGCGCAGTTCTTCGAGCCAGCATGACTCCCCCTCGATCAGCGATTGGCTTGACTGGGTTGTGTTCCGTCTCCCGCTACCTCAGCAGATACGCCAGCCGTGTACCTACCGGGTCTTGCACCGCACCGGTTCCGCGGTCGTTCATGATCCAGGCCTGGTCGACCGGCTTGCCCGCGACGTAGGCGTCGGCGGCCGGATAGCCGTCTACCTCGTGCCCACCGGGTCTTGCACTGCGCCGGTGCCTCGGTCGTTCATGATCCAGGCCTGGTCGACCGGTTTGCCCGCGACGTAGGCGTCGGTGGCCCCGGAGAGCCGGGTCGGGTCGGTGAGCAGCACCGTCTGACCACGCGAACCCATGAGCGCCCCGCCCGTGAGGGCGTCGGGGAAGTTGCGACCTGTGGCGATGCCGACGCGGTCGAAATCGATCCAGCCTCTGGAATCGGCCCACGAGGCGAGAAGTGTGCTTGTGGAGTAGCGGTTCACACCGTCGGCGACACGCACGGCATCGGCTGCGGATGTGGCCACGCACTCTCGATCGCACGCATGACCGGGTTTCCGACCGCCACACTGCTTCCCACCACGTATGCGTCAGTCGAGCCCAACTCACCGAGCACGCGCTTGGTCGGGTACGGCAGCTCACCGGGTTTGACGAGCAGGATCGGTATCTGCCGCCCGTAGGAGAGCGAGGAGGCGGAAGCAGCATCGGCATAGTTGGTGCCGCAACAGATGAAGACCTCGTCAGGCGAAGCACCTTCGGCCACCATGCGACGTGCGATGTTGGCCGCGGTCTCGTAGCGGTTGACACCGCCGATACGCTCCACCGTGTACTTCTTGGCAAGAGCGTCGCGGATGGAGTTCGACACGACATCGGCGCCGCCGACGATGATGACCTTGTTTGCACCCAGGTCGGCGATGGCTTTCGATACCGCCGAAGGCAGCGTGTTGTTGGTGAGCAACAGTGTGGCGTCCATCACTCCTGCAAGACCGGAGGCGGCCAGCGCGTCGGGGTAGTCCCGACCCGTGGCGAGGATGACTGTGCCTGCAGGAGCGTCGGTGAGCTTCGCGATGTTCACCGCCGAGTCGTAGCGCGTGTCCCCGCCGAGGAAGAACACCGGGCCGGTGGAGCTGGGCTTGGTCGTCCAGTGGGCGCCACCGTCGGTGGAGTGTGCGATGAGGCCTTCGGGTGATTGATCTCCCCAGGGGGAGTTCTCTGCGACGGTCCAGGCCTGCGTCGATGAAGACATGCACACTTCTCCGAGCCCGATTGGATCGAGTATGTCCCCGCTAGAGACATCCAGATTGCTCTTCTTCCAAATCGCCCCACCGCTCGTGGTGTAGTAGGCCGTTCCTTCACGGTCGTCGACACCCACTCCCACCGAGGCGTTGAACAAGTCGATTCCAGTCATGCCGATGAGACCACCCTGCTTGATCCAGCTTGTCGCGCCGTTCGTCGTCTTGTGCACGCCGGGCGTGTAGCCGCTCACCCAGCCAGTCGTCGCCGAGACGAAGTCGATCGAGCTGTACTCCCAGAAGTCATCGCCGCCGCCGGACTGGTTCGGTCCATTGCTGCAGCGAGTCCACGTAGCTCCACCGTCACTGGTTCTCGCGATGTACAGGTCGTAGAAGCCGTCGCCCCCGACAACGGACTCACCGCACACCCAGCCGTGCAGCCTGTCGACGAATGACACGCCGAGAATCGCCCGGTTCGGAAAGTCAGGCGTGCTTCTCGGTAGTGTGCACTGTGTCCATGTTGCGCCGCCATCGGTAGTGCGAAGCACGGTGTGATAGCGGCCTACGGCCCACCCGTACTGGCCGTCGACGAAATCGACATCCTGAAGGTCGTACAGGGGGAGCTCAATCCCGGAAGCGGACTTCGTCCACGTCGCACCCCCATCGGCCGTGCGGAGGATCAAACCTCTGTCGCCCACCGCGCACCCCTGCAAGGTGGTGCCCATATCAACCGCGTTTAGGCGCCGCTCAACCGGGGCGAACTGACGGCACCAGGTCTTGCCACCGTCTTTGGTCGCAAGAATGCCCTCGCCGACTGCCCACCCGTTGTTGACGCTCACGAACGAAACGCCACGCAAGCGCATCTGTGCGGACTTGGGCGGCGAGGTCACCGCGAATGCCGGGCTCCCGACCCCGACTACTAGTACTGCCGCCAGCACAACAAGAACGATGCGTCTCCGCACAGTCATGGTAGCCCCCCAAACGGATGCAGTTGAAAGGAATTATTGCACCACCCGAGGCAGCGAATAACGCACTTCGTGAAGTCTGAACGAACCTGTTAACGCGCGCGTCCCCCAGACTCCGGCCGAATACGACGAGGGTCCTCATGACGCCGGACGACTCTGTGACCTGCGTCACAACTGCAAATCTTGGCACGGACCTCGCTTAAGTACCGTTAATGCTTTGACGACAAGCCCTGACGGGGCTTGGAAATGGTACGGAGGTCCGACGATGGTCCGCAAAGAGACATGTCCTCAGTGCAACGGCAACAAGCTCGTCCCTGTGACGACGACTGATGGCCGCAGCAAGAACACTGCGTGCCCTTCGTGCGGCGGCAACGGCTACCGGGTTCGCGTCACGCTCGAAGCCAAGTAGCTCTACTCCTCTAGCCGAGGAGCCGATGGAGCCACCACGAACGTCGCCTCATTCGAAGCCACGTCCGGCGGCTCCATCCCTTCCACTCCAAGCACCTCGCGCAGCCTGGTCACACGGCGCGCCTCCGGGTCGTTTTCATCGTCGGTACTGCCTTCGCCAGTCCAGCAGTAGAACAGCTGCGACATGCCTGGCCCTGCTGTAGGCACGAAGTTGTTGCACCGTACCGCCTTCTCCAGAGCGGCGAGCATCGATCGTGGCTCTTTGAGCAATAGCATGCCCTCAGCGTCGGCCAACTCCGCGTGCCTCAGCTGTGAGCGTCGGTGACCGAAGGTCAGGAACTCGGACACAACCACCCACAGCACCACAAGCGCGAAGAACGGGTTGAAGTTGGCTTCGGACGCGTCCAAAGCCCTTCCCCCATGCTGCTTCTCGCGCTCCCGTCTTGCGCTTCTTGACTCGCCGAAGAGTATCTCCTCATCGGCCGTGAGCGAGCGATCGCGCAAGCGCCACATCGGCGACATGAGTGCCGTCACCGCACTTGCCCACAGCATGTCACCTTGCTGCAGCCGGGCCATGAGGTTTGCGAACACGCCGCGTTGCTCGTCGGGATCGAGACGCTCCATCAGCCCGCGGGTGACCCCAACGATCGCGCGTCTGCTTCCGCGCTGGTAGGCGAAGGCATTCACGTTGAGCGTCTCGATAACGTACAGCGCGGGGGCCACGTCGTAGCCGCTGGCAATCGCCATGTCCTTGAGCGCGTACTTGGTGGGAAGAGCCTCACCCGTGGGCACGAGCGTCGCACCGAGCCGCCGGGCGAACCATCTCTCATCGCGAGCAAGAGACCACAGCATGTACACGACGACACCAATCGCCGAGCACGCAACGATTGCGATCGCAGCCGTCGCAAGACCCTCTCCGGGAATCCAGAGACCTGACTCCAGCGCAGCAACGAAGACGATGACAGCCGCAATCGCCACTGCGACCACAGCCAGAATCGAAAGAGTCAGAGTCGCGGCGACGAAGAACAGCGCGAGGAAGGCAACCAGCTGGATCTTGTTGCGGTCGACCCGATCCCACAGCGGCTCGATTCGATCCCTGCGCACCTCGTAGGCCACGATCCCCTCCTCAGCAGTCGTGACTACTTGCGACGATCAGCCAGTTCCTCGGCAAGCTCATCGAGCGGGAGATCGTAGCGCACCATCACGACCATCAGGTGGTACACGAGGTCGGCGATCTCGTAGCGGAGCTGATCGTGAGAGCCATCCTTGGCAGCCATCACGACTTCGGTTGCTTCCTCGCCGATCTTCTTGAGTAGCTGGTCCTCGTGGCCGGACAGCAGCTTGGCGGTGTAGCTGTCCTCCGGCATGTCGCGGCGGCGCTGCTGCAGCACCTCATAGAGATCGGGCAGAACATCGCCGATCGTCAGGCTTCGTCGACGGCGTCGGGTCATCGGGATGAAGCAGCGAACGATAGAAGCACGTACGGTTGCCAGTGTGGCACGCCACGCCGGTCTGATCGACGAAGACCAGCAGGCAGTCCGCATCGCAGTCGTAGAGCACGTCTTTGACTTCCTGGGTGTGCCCGCTCGACTCGCCTTTCATCCAGTACTTCTGGCGACTGCGGCTCCAGAACCACGTCGTGCCCGTCTCGAGCGTCTTGGCAACCGACTCCTTGTTCATGTAGGCCACCATGAGAATCTCGAGTGTATCGTACTGCTGGATGACGGCCGGGATGAGCCCGGCATCGTCGAACTTGAGATCCTCGACTCTCAGAGGGTCCTTCTCGCGGTCCATTGATGTACTCTCCTTGAGCTCGTGTCGTAGACGCTTACAATCGCACGGGAACGCCGTGCGAGCGCATGTGCTCCTTGACCTGACGTATCGAGAATTCGCCGAAGTGGAAGACGCTTGCGGCAAGCACGGCATCGGCATCCGCTTCGACAACAACCTCGGCGAAGTGATCGAGTTCGCCGGCACCGCCGCTGGCGATCACCGGGATGTTGACCGCACTCGTCACCGCACGGGTCAGATCGATGTCGTAGCCGTCCTTGGTTCCGTCGCAATCCATGCTCGTGAGCAGTAGTCTCGCCCGAACCTCGCTTCTCGGCCTCGCGGGCCCACGCCACAGCATCGATACCGGTATTCGTGCGTCCGCCGGAGGTGAAGACCTCCCACCGCGCGGGGCTCGAACCGGGCACCCGCCGAGCGTCGATGGCGACGACGATGCACTGTGACCCGTAGATGCGGGAGGTCTGCGTGATGAGCGCGGGATCGTTCACGGCCGCAGAGTTCAGCGAGGTCTTGTCGCACCCGGCGGCGAGCATCGCCCGGATGTCCTCGGCGGTGCGCATGCCGCCGCCGACCGTGTACGGGATGAAGACCTCCTCGGCGGTGCGCCGAGCCACGTCGAGCATCATCGGACGCTCTTCGTGCGTGGCGGTGATGTCGAGGAACACGAGCTCGTCGGCGCCTTCCTTGTCGTAGACGGCCGCAAGCTCGACCGGATCACCCGCATCGCGCAGGTTCACGAAGTTGACACCTTTGACCACGCGCCCCTCGTGAACGTCGAGACACGGGATGACACGCTTGGTGAGCATCGAACGGCTACTCCCTCGGTGCCACTGCGGCCGCAATCGCCTGCTGGAGGGTGAAGCGCTTCTCGTAGAGCGCAGTGCCGACGATGACTCCCTCGATCTGATCGCCGATCCAGACGAGATCTCTCACGTCGTCGAGCGTCGCGACACCTCCGCTGGCGATCACCGGGATGTCGATCTGGTCCACCAGCGCGCGGTATGCGCCGTAGTTGATGCCCTCTTGGGTGCCGTCCTTCGAGATATCCGTGTAGGCGACACGACTGCACGCCGAGCAACTCCAGCTCGCGAATCAAGCTCGAGCACGCCGTGCTCGGTGCCCTGCTTCCAACCCTCGATGGCGACCTTGCCGTCACGCGCGTCGATGCCCGCCACGATACCGTCGAATCGTCGCACACGCATCCGAGACCAGTTCGGGTTTCGTGACAAGCGCCGTTCCGAGAACCACGCGCGAGACGCCGCTGTCGAAGAGGCGCTCGATCGTCTCCATGGTTCGGATGCCGCCACCGGTCTGAACCGGCACGTCGACGGCCTTGACGATCGCGCTCGATGACCTCGGCGTTGGCCGGCCTTGCCGAGCACCGCACCGTCGAGATCCACCACGTGGAGCCACTCTGCACCCTGGTCAGCCCAGATACGCGCCTGGTCGACCGGGTCGTCGTTGTAGACCTTTACGGCGTCGAGCCTTCCTTGGTAGAGCCGTACTGCCTTGCCGTCGAGGATATCGATTGCGGGAAATATCTTCATGCGATTTGCCCCTCCACGATCCTGCCGAAGTTCGAGAGCAGCTGCAGTCCTCTGTCCGAGGACTTCTCGGGGTGGAACTGGACCGCGAACGCCTTCGGTGTGATCTGCACCGCCGCCGCGAACCGCACCCCGTATTCAGCACTCCCGATAATACAGGAAGTTTCTTCCGGTTTGAGGCGGTAACTGTGCACGAAATAGAAGGCGGTGTCCTCCGGGAATTCCGTCGAACAGCACGCACTCGCGCGGATACTGCACCGTGTTCCAGCCGATATGAGGCACTCTTCACGCCCCCAGGCAACCGCTCGCACGATCCCGGCACCAGGCCCAGGCCCTGCCACTCCCCGTCTTCGTAGCCCGGTATCTGCCAGAAGCTGCAGTCCAAGACATATTCCGAGGAAGGGAGCTCCCTCTCGCACGCGCCTGACGACCACGTCCCACATGCCGCTCTCTTTGAGGTTGCTGCGACGGCATCGCGAAATGCGCCTACGCCCGGAAGCACGATGCCGTCTGCTGTCTCGGCGACCGCCGGATCGTCGGTGACACGTACATCGACCACGCCCGCGTGCTCGAAACCCTTCTGCACGCTGCGAAGGTTGCCCATGCGGTAGTCGATAACAGCGATCACAGAGAGCCTTTCGTCGAAGGAACGCCTTTCACACGTGAATCGAACTCGACGGCTTCGCGCAGCGCACGGGCAACGGCCTTGAACGCCGCCTCCACGATGTGATGACTGTTCTCGCCGGACAAGCATGTGCACGTGCAGGGTCAGCCCCGCGTTGGTCGCGAAGGCGACAAGGAACTCCTTGGCAAGTGTGGTGTCGAAACTCCCGATGAACTCGATAGGCAGGTCGACCTCGTAGACCAGGCCTCCTCGGCCGGAGATATCGATGGCCGCAAGCACGCACGCCTCGTCCATGGGGATGGCCGCGGAGCCGAAACGTCGGATACCTGCCTTGTCGCCAAGCGCCTCGGCAACAGCTTGGCCGAGCACGATGCCAACATCTTCGACCGTGTGATGGGCATCGACCTCAAGATCCCCGCTCGCCTTCACGACCAGGTCGAACGACCCGTGCCGACCAAGCGCGTCGAGCATGTGATCGAAGAACGGCACGCCTGTGACGACATCGGTAGAACCCGTACCGTCCAGATCGAGCCGCAACGTGATGTCCGTCTCGTTGGTCGTGCGAGTCTCTTCAGCTATGCGCGCCATCTCAGTACCCCAACTCCCCTGCCGATTCCCGGTGCGGCTGAGCACCATTGCCCATGATTTTCGACGCCCTGCGCTGTGAGAGCAGATCGTTCATCGCATCGAGAAAACGTCCGTTCTCTTCCGATGATCCCACGGTGACACGCAGGCAATCCTCGAGCCCGGGCGCGCGCGAGAAGTCACGGATGAGCACCGAGTGGTTGTGTAGCAGATCTCGCCACAACGCCGCGCCGTGTTCCACACGAAACAGAACGAAGTTCGCCTCACTGGGATACACGGTCACGCCGTCCATCACCGACAGGTTGTGCACGAGTCGATCGCGCTCCCGCATGATCTCGCGGATGTTCCCCTGGAACACGACCCGCTCCCGAAACACCTTGCCGGCCACCCACTGAGAGAATGCGTTGACCGAGTACGGCTGGCGGACCTTCATCAGCTCTCGCACCACATCCGCGTGACCGAGCACGTAACCTACGCGCAAGCCCGCTAGCGAGAAGGCCTTGGAAAACGTCCGCAGCAGCACAAGGTTGGGGTGCCGCTCCATGTGAGGGCGCATGGTGTGACGGCTGAACTCGAAATACGCTTCGTCGACCAATACCAACGCATCCGTGATGTTGAGCATGTCAATCAGAAACGTTTCCGCACACAGATTGCCCGTCGGGTTGTTCGGGTTGGAGATCATCACGACGTCGATGTCGTCTTCGGCAAGCCGGGTAATGACAGCCTCTTCGTCGATCGAGAAGTCATCCAGCCGAGGGATAGTCACAACCTCGGTTCCCGTCATCTGAGCATCGATGCCGTACATCGCGAACGTCGGCGGCATATCGATGAGACGTGCGCCCCGGCCCGCCCCACGCGAGAAGGATGTCGAAGATCAGCTCGTCGCCACCGTTGCCAACGAGCACGTTTTCCGGCTCGAGGCCGTTGGCCTCGGCGATGAGCTTGCGAAGCTCCTCGAGCAGTGGGATCGGGATACCGGTTGAATTCGAAGCGCGGCATCCGCTCCGCCAACCACTCAATCACCTCGCCGGGCAGGTTGTCAGCGTTCTCGTTGCTGGCCAGCACAACCTCGGCCTTGATGTGCTTGGCATCGTAGGGAATGAGTTCGTCGAGTTCAGGACGCGGGTCGCGGACACGCTCCATACTAGTCGCCACCTTCCTCGACGAAGTCCTCGGCAATGTCCTCGAGCGCGGCAAGACGTAGCCCAACCGCAGCTCCGTGAGCCCACAGCCCCTCACGCTTGGCAAGCGTCATCGCTGTCGGACCGTCGATCTCGAGCGCCTCGAAGCTGTAGCTGAGCACGCTCGACTTCTTGACGAAATCGTCCACGGACAGCGGGCTCGAGAAGCGCGCGGTCCCGCCGGTAGGAAGCACGTGGTTCGGGCCGGCGACGTAGTCACCCACCGTCTCGGGCGTCCACGGGCCCAGGAAGATCGCACCCGCGTTGCGAACGCTGCCGAGAATCTCGAACGGCTCGGCCATCTGGATCTCGAGGTGCTCCGGCGCGATCAGGTCGACTCGTGTCGAGCGCGGCCACGATATCCGGACACACGATTACCACGCCGTTGTCCTCAAGCGAGCGACGCGTGATATCACCGCGCGGCGACTCCTCAAGCAGCGCCTCGAGCGCATCGTCCACGGCTGTCAGGCAGCAGCGGATCGGTGGTCACGAGGTAGGTTGCGGCGCGAGGATCGTGCTCGGCCTGTGCCATCAGGTCGATCGCCACGAAGTGCGGGATCGCCGTCTCGTCGGCAAGCACGAGCACCTCTGACGGACCGGCGAGCATGTCGATGCCGCACTCGCCCATGACCAGCTTCTTCGCAGCCGTCACGTACGCGTTGCCCGGGCCTACGATCTTGTCCACACGCGCGATCGAATCGGTCCCGTAGGCGAGCGCTGCTACTGCTTGCGCGCCACCGATCTTGTAGATCTCGGTCGACGCCCGCTTCTGCGGCCGCCGCGAGCACGTAGGGGTTCACGGTGCCGTCGGCTGTCGGCGGGACGACCATCGCGATCTCGTCTACCCCGGCAACCTGCGCCGGAATGGCGGTCATCAGCACGCTCGAGGGGTAGCATGCACGGCCCCCGGGCACGTAGATGCCGACCCGCTGTAGCGGCGTCACCTTCTGGCCGAGAAACACGCCGCCCTCTTGGGTCGTGAACCACGACTGGGGCACCTGCCTGCGGTGGAAATCCTCAATTGCGCCCGCAGCAGCTGTGATCGCATCCAGAAACTCATCGTCGCACTGAGCGATAGCCATCTCGATCTCGTCTTCGGTGACGACGAAATCCTTCAGATCGACCTTGTCGAAGTTCGACGTGTACTCACGTACAGCTACGTCGCCACGATCCCGAACGTCATCGACGATACGAGCGGTCGCCGCGATGATCTCTGCGTCGACGCCACCCGAGCGGGCGAGAGATTCCTCGTTCAGACGCTGCCCGCGTTCGAGCTCTATCCGTCGCATCATGTGGTGATCAGTCTCCTTCTCTGCCTCGCCGATCGCAGATCGGATGCGGCATTCCTCAACCCCGACCATTGTACTTGTCGGCAGTGACATGCGCCGCGCTCAACGCGAGGCGTCATTCAGGTGTCAATGCCCACGCCCGCAAGCCGATCCGCAAGCTCCGTCACACGATCCCCGAGCGTTCGCAACGCCGAGGGGTTCGCGATGAAACGCGCAGTCGACGGTGCCACCTCGTCCACGATGCGCAACCGGTTCTTGCGAAGCGTCGTGCCGGTCTGTGTGATGTCCACGACCTGCTCCGCGATTCCGATGAGCGGCGCTATCTCGATGTTGCCGTTGAGCTTGACGATCTCGACCTGCATGCCCTTGGCCGCGAAGTGCGCCTCGGTCACGCGCGGGTACTTGGTCGCCACCCGGATAACGCCCAGGTGTGCGTACTGCTCTTCGATGCTCGCGTGGGCGTCTTCGGGCTCGGCCACTACGAAGCGGCACGCGCCGAAGCCCAGGTCGACCATCTCGACCACGTCGAGGTCGAGCTCCAGCAGCACGTCCTTGCCCGCAATGCCGACATCCGCAGCCCCGCTCGCCACGTAGATGGGTATGTCGCTCGGCTTGCCGATGATGAACTCCGACTCGTCGGTCTCGACTATGAGCTGTCGGCCCGGATCGGCGAGATCGCCCACGTCGATTCCGATTGCGCGCAAGACTGCCACGCTGTCGGCGAGCAGCGCGCCCTTGGGAATCGCGAAGCGCATCTTGCCTGCCGAGGAACCACTTGTTCGACCGTTGTTGCGCGCGATCACTGACCCTCACCTGCCTCTCGCGCCCACGTTCGCGTGGGCGGTTCGGGCAGCGGGTCTTCGAGCGGCGTGGCAGGCTCGCCCGCGCGGTCGAGCTGCACGATGCGATCGTCGACCGCGAGCAGCGCCTCAGGCGCGCCGGCCGCATCCGCTTCGCGCACCAGTTCGAGCCCCGTGCGCTCGCTCAACCGCACGCTCCAGCCCGCAGCGCGCAGCCGTGCGGCGGCGGCGAACGCAGCGTCCGGTGCGCCGCCGAGCACGGCGTCGAGACGCGGCACATCGATGCGCGACGCCTTCCTCGGCAAGTGCTATGTGTAGACGCTCGATGCCGATGGCGAATCCGGCGGCTGGCATGGGCCGGCCGAACTCGGCCATGACCGCGTCGTAGCGCCCGCCTCCGCCGATGGGAAGACCGAGACCCGGCGCGTATGCCTCGAGCACGATGCCTGTGTAGTAGTCGAACGAGCGCATGATGCCGAAGTCGATCGAGACCGCCTCGGTCACGCCGAGCGTCTCGAGCAGATCCCATGTCGCATCGAGCGCGTCGAGTGTGGCATCGACGCCACAACTCGCTGCAGCCGCTCGACACTCCGCGATGGCCTCACGACCGCCACGCAGGCGCGGCACCGCCTTGAGCGCGGCAGCGGCCTCGGGCACGACGCCTTCACGCCCCGCAAGTGCATCGAGACCTACCAGATTCCGATCGTGCGCCGCTTCGAGAACCGCCTCCCCCCACTCCGCGTCCATCTGTGCAGCGTCGATGATAGACCGCAGCACTGACACGGTTCCCACGCCCACCGTGAACTGCCGCGAGGCCGGTGGCGCGCAGGGACTCGACGAAGATCGCGATGACCTCGGCGTCTGCGCGTCGCTCCGCCCGAGCCGAGGAACTCCAGTCCCGCCTGCGTGAACTGCCGGGCCTGCCCGCGCATGGAGGCCTGCTCGCGGAAGACGTCGGCGGTGTAGCGCAGGCGGTACGGCCCCGGCTCGCCTGCAAGCCGCGTGGCGGCGACCCGAGCGATCGGCACCGTCATCTCCGGCCGAAGAGCCAGCAGCTTGCCGTCGGAGTCGAACAGCCGAAACGCGGTGCCCTCGAGCGAGGAACCCGCACCGGCTTCGAGCGTCGCGTACTCCTCGGCAACCGGCGTCTCGACAAGACCGTAGCCCCACGAGGCCATCGTCGCGGCAATCGCCCGGGCGATCGACTCTCGCTCGGCCGCCTCTTGCGGAAGCACATCGCGGAACCCGCGTGGCGTGACTGGTCTCACGTGTGACGCTCCCTCACCGCCGGGCGAACCCGGGATCGTGTCCACTGTCCATGCATACCCTACTGTTGCGCCTGTCGGCGCTTTACTACAGTAGAGTGCTAGAGCAGTGTAGCATGTTGCCCGAGGCTGTCAACCGTCCCGCCGACAGCACTGACGCCCCTCGCCCCTACCCCGCTTCGCGAACCGCCGCGCCGCCGAAGACCTCCATGAGGTCGGCGTGCAGCCCGGCCGCGCCCAGATCCACCGTTCCGCACTTCCAGACCTTCGTGGACTCCTCGCCCCGAGGTGCAGCTCCAAGATGTCGCGACCGGGATACCTGCCGAGAATCTCCTTGAGCCGCTCGACGCGGCCGTTCTTGAACGCGACCGCCTCGGTCTCGACGATCACCTTGCCCGGAGGCTGCGCGAACACCGCACCGTCGAACGGCTTCACCTCCTGGACGATGAGCTTGCGTCCCCGGTCGTCTTCTTCGAGTCTGGCCCGGAATCGGATGACCGCGTCCTCGACGATCAGATCCCGGTGCTTGTCGTAGATCTGCGGGAACAGAACGCACTCGATGCTGCCCTCGAGGTCCTCCAGGGTCGCGATCGCCATCATCGTGCCCTTGCGCGTGGGTTTGCGATCGACGCTCGTCAGGATTCCTGCGAACCAGCCGAACGTTCCGCCGGCCAACTCCTCGACCTCGCCCAGCGAATGGTCGGCCGCAGCGCGAACCGATTCGGCAATGTCCGACAGCGGGTGGTCCGAGACGTAGATGCCAAGCATCTCCTTCTCAAACGCCAGCTTGATCTTCTTGTCCCACTCATCTCCGTTCGGGACGGGAATCTCCTCGGAAAACCCGTGGTCTTCCTCGGCGAACATCTCGAACATCGAGACCTGACCGTTCTCCTGATCGCGCTGTCGCTGCAGAGCCGAATCCACGCATCCGTCCATGAGTTCCATCAGATGCTTGCGCGCGTAGCCGGTCGAGTCGAACGCACCGGCCTTGATGAGCGCCTCGACCGTCTTCTTGTTCATGCCTCGCATCGGCACGCGCGCGCAGAAGTCGTGTAGCGAGGTGAACGGTCCGCCGTCCGTGCGCGCTTCCACGATCACCTCGACCACGCCCTCGCCCACTCCGCGAATACCCGCAAGCCCGAAGCGAATCCCCTCGGGCACGGCCGTGAAGTTCTTGCGCGAGGAGTTCACATCGGGCGGCAGTACCTTCATGCCGGCGCGGTTGCACTCGGCGACGTACTTCACGATCGAGTCGGTCTTGCCCTGGTAGCTCGTGAGCACGGCGGCCATGTACTCGGTCGGGTAGTGCGCCTTCAGATACGCGGTCTGCATGGTGAGCAGGCCATATGCGGCCGAGTGTGACTTGTTGAAGGCGTACTCGGCGAACGGAAGGATGTCGGCCCAGAGCTGTTCGGCAACCTTCGGGTCGTAGCTGTTGGCCTTCGCGCCATCGACCCAGTCGGTCTTGAGCTTGCCCAGCACGTCTTTGAGCTTCTTGCCCATGGCTTTGCGCAGCTTGTCGGCTTTCGCTGCCGAGAAGCCGGACATCTCCATGGAGATGCGCATGACCTGTTCCTGGTAGACGATCGCTCCGTAGGTCTCCTCGAGAATCGGCTTGAGCCGCTCATCGTAGTAGGTGACCTTCGCGCCGACCGCTCTTGCGCTCGACGAAGTCGTCGACCATGCCCGAGCCGAGCGGGCCGGGACGGTACAGCGCGAGAATGGCCACCACGTCGGCGAACGTCTCGGGCTTCATCTTCTTGAGCAGCTGCCGCATGCCGCCCGACTCCACCTGGAACACGCCCATCGTGTCGGCGCGTCGCAGCAGCTCGAACGTGGCTTCGTCGTCGAGCGGGATCTCGTCGGGATCGATCTTGATCCCGTGGTTCTCGGCGATGTTGCTCACCGCATTGGCGATGACGGTGAGCGTGCGCAGGCCGAGGAAGTCCATCTTCAGCAGGCCAAGGTCGGCCACCGTCGGACCGTCCCACTGCGTGATGACCGCGCCGCCTTTGGTGTCGTACTTCACGGGCACGTGGTCGTGCACCGGGTCCGGACAGATGACTACTCCGGCAGCATGAATTCCCTCGCCGCGGACGATGCCTTCCAGGGCGATGGCGGAATCCACGATCCGCTTCGTGTCCTGATTCTCCTCATAATCGCGCTTGAACTCGGCGTTCTTCCTGATCGAACCCTCGATAGTCGCGCCAAGCTCGTCGAGAATCATCTTCGAGATGCGATCCGGCACGCCATATGGATAGCCGAGGACACGGCCCGCATCGCGCACCGCCGCCCGGGCCTTCATCGTACCGAACGTGATGATCTGCGCGACGTGGTCGGCGCCGTACTTCTCGCGCACGTAGTCGATGACCTCGCCGCGGCGCTCGTCGTCGAAGTCGATGTCGATATCGGGCATCTCCGAGCGCTCCGGGTTCAAGAAGCGCTCGAACAGCAGCCCGTTGGAGATCGGATCCAGGTTCGTGATGCCGAGCGAGTACGCGATGATGGAACCGGCGGCGCTTCCTCGGCCAGGACCGACGCCGATACCGTGCTCCTTGGCCCAGTGGACGAAGTCGGCCACGATCAGGAAGTAGGGCGCGTAGCCCTTGCCGTTGATGACCTCGAGTTCGTGCTCGAGGCGCGCGAGCACTTCCTCGGACAGTGGATCACCGTAGCGCTGTGCGAGGCCTGTCATGCACTCTTCTCGCAGGTAGCTCTCCTGCGTGTGAAGTTCGGGCACCTGGAAGATCGGCAGGTGCATCTTGTCGAACTCCATCGAAACGTTGCACCGTTCGGCGATGTCGGCGGTGTTGGCTATCGCCTCGGGATATGCCGACATCACCTCGGCCATCTCATCGGGTGACTTCATGAAGAACTCGTCGCAGCTGAACTTCATGCGCTTCGTGTCGTCGAGCACCGTGCCCGTACCGATGCACAGCAGCAAGTCCTGCGTCTTCGCGTCTTCACGCGCGAGATAGTGGATGTCGTTGGTGCCCACAAGTCCAAGCCCGAGCTCACGGGCCAGCCCGGCAATCTCGACATTGAGCTGGGCCTGCGTCGTCCCGCCGCTGGCCGTGATGCCCTGGTCCTGGATCTCTAGGTAGAAATCGCCGGGCGCAAAGATACCGGCGTATGTCTCGGCCCACCTGCGCGCTTCTTCGGGATTGCCGAGTTCGATCGACTTGCTCACGATGCCGCTCATGCAGGCACTCGTGCCGATGAGCCCCTCGCTGTAGCGTTCGAGCAGCTCGAGGTCGACCTGGGGCTTGTAGTAGAACCCCTCGACCGCCGCTGCCGAGACGAGCGCCCGCAGATTGCGATAGCCCTCGTTGTTCTTGGCCAGGAGCAGCAGGTGATACTGCTCCGGCTTGCCGTCACGCTTCAGGCGAGACTTCGGGTGTGAAGTAGACCTCGCACCCGATGATCGGCTTGACGCCGGCCTTCGTCGCCTGTCGGTAGAAGTCGACCGCGCCGTACATGTAGCCGTGGTCGGTGACGGCCAACGAACCCATGTCGTACTCGACGGCCCGGGCGACCAGGTCCTTGATGCGCGCCGCCCCGTCAAGCAGCGAATACTCCGAATGGGTGTGCAGATGCACGAAAGACACGTTGGGACGTCAGCCTCCTACGAATCGCCGTCGAGCTTGCCGAGAACCGAGCGGTAGCCGTCGGCGCCGTAATTGAGCGACTTGCTAACCCGACTGATCGTCGTGGCCGATGCACCCGTGAGATCCTGGATGTGCGCATAGTGCTCGCCCGCAGCCAGCAGGCGCGCGACGTCCAGACGCTGTGCCATGTCTTGAATCTCGCGGATGGTGCACAGATCCTGGAGCAGTGCGTAGGCTTCGTCTGGGGTGTCGAGCGCGAGCAGCGCGCTCAACAGCGTGTCGACCTCGGATGTTCGCAGGCGGTCTTCGGCCATGGTCGGTGCGGCTCCGTAAGTCCTTCGAATCGAACCTCCCCATCCGCGCTCCGCAGTCATTCCGGGCGAACTACGCCTGAGGGCGGTAAGCACAAGATGTCGTGGTCAGAATAGCACGGAACGACGACATTTGGGGGCTGCGGATGGCTCAACGGTGAAGGGTTTCTGACGGACGGCGACGTAACCGGAGGTGCTAGACGACGCTGTTGACGAGCGACCCCACACCCTCGATCCGAACCTCGACGATGTCCCCGGGCTCGAGCGGTCCGATCCCACTCGGAGTGCCGGTCAAAATGACATCTCCGGGCAGCAGGGTCATCACTTCGCTGATGAAGCTCACCAGTTCGTAGACATTGAAGATCATGTCGCTGGTGCGAGCCTCCTGACGCACTTCACCATTGACGATTGCCTGCACGAGCAAGTCATCTGGCTCGACATCGGTCTCGACCCACGGGCCGAGGGGACAGAAACCGTCGAAACCTTTGGCTCGCGTCCACTGTCCATCGCGCTTCTGGATATCGCGCGCAGTGACATCGTTTGCGCACGTGTACCCGAGAATGTTCTGCCGCGCCTCTGCGAGCGTCGCGTTGTGAGTTCGCCGCCCGATGACCACAGCCAGTTCCGCCTCGTAGTCAACGCGTCCGACTCCCGGCGGAATGACTATCTCGCCGTCCGGGATGGTTGATCGAAGTGGGCGGCTTCAAGAAGATCACCGGCTCGGAGGGCAGTTCGTGCCCCATCTCCTCGGCGTGTCCCTTGTAGTTGATGCCGACGCACACGATCTTGGTCGGGACGACCGGTGTCAGCAATTCTGCGGTCCGCAGACCTACGGCCCCCTCAGGCTCCCAGGCTGCGAACGGTTCATCGGAAATCAGCGTGACGGTGGATTCATCTGCGAGTCCGTAGCGAGAGTCACCGTCCGCGATAATGCGGACGACGCGCATAGAGCTCCCCTAAGCCGTGCGAGCTTGTCTTGCGAGTTAAGTTCCATGAAGGCGCGCGATTCCCTGCCCAGGAGCAGCATGTTTCCGACGAACGGTAGCTAGTCTTGGACGGTATCCTTCGGATGGGACAGCCCGAAATCGACCGAGTCGACGAGTGCTTCCCACGATGCTTCGATGATGTTCTCGGATACGCCGACCGTACCCCAGCTCTTGTCGCCATTTCCCGACTCGATGAGCACGCGGGTTACGGCGCCCGTGCCCTTCTTCTCATCGAGCACGCGGACCTTGAAGTCAGTGAGCTCGATGGCGTCGAGATCGGGATAGAAGCGCCCGATTGCGATTCGCAGAGCCTTGTCCAGTGCGTTGACCGGACCGTTTCCCTCGGCCGTCGCGATGTAGCGGTTGCCGCCAACGTGAATCTTGATGGTCGCCTCGGTCATGACCTTGCCGTCTTCACGCTTCTCCATCAAGCAGCGGAACGACTCGAGACGGAAGAACGGCTCGTAGGTCCCGAGCTGTTTGCGAAGCATGACCTCGAGCGACGCATCGGCTGCCTCGAAGCTGTAGCCCGCGTGCTCGAGCTCCTTGATGTTGTCGAGCACGGCGCCGACGGTCGCCGGGTCTCCCGTGAGATCGATGCCGAGCTCCTGCGCCTTCACAGTGAGCGAAGCCCGGCCGGCCATCTCGCTCACGACGACGCGCGCGAGGTTGCCCACGTCAGCGGGATCGATATGCTCGTACGCCTCAGGCAGCCGAGCCGCCGCAGTCGCATGGATACCGCCCTTGTGAGCAAACGCGGACATCCCCACGTAGGGCTGGTGCGGCTCGGGCGCGATATTGGCCGTCTCGGCAACGAAATGGCTGACCTCGGTGATGAGCTTGAGCTGCTCGCGAGTGATGCAGTCGTCGCCCATCTTCAGTATGAGCGACGGGATAATCGTCATCAGGTTGGCGTTGCCGGCGCGCTCGCCATAGCCGTTGACCGTGCCCTGGACGTGCGAGCAACCGGCCTCGACGGCGAGCAGCGAGTTCGCTACCGCGCAGCCGGCGTCGTTGTGTGCGTGAATCCCGAGTTCCACATCGATAACCAACCGCATGGCCGCAACCGCGCGCTGCACGGCCTGTGGCAAGCAGCCGCCGTTCGTGTCGCACAGTACGACCGCATCCGCACCAGCGCTCGGCCGCCGCCTTGCAGACCTCGATCGCATAGCTGGCGTTGTGAGCGTACCCGTCGAAGAAGTGCTCGGCATCGAAGAAGACGATGCGTCCCTGCTCCTTGAGGTAGCGCACGCGTATCGCGCGACCATGGCCACGTTCTCTTCGAGCGTCGTCTTCAGTGTCTCGGTAACATGAACGTCCCAGGTCTTGCCAAAGACACACAGCGCCTTGGCACCCGTGTCGAGCAGCGCGCGAACCTGCTGATCTTCTTCGACGGCCGTGTCCTTGCGCCGAGTCGAGCCGAACGCGGAGATGACCGCTTGATTCAGCGCAAGATCGCGGGCGCGCTCGAAGAACTCGGTGTCTTTCGGATTCGAACCCGGCCATCCACCCTCGATGTAGTGAATCCCGAGGTCATCGAGTCGCTGGCAAATGCGCAGCTTGTCTTCGACGGAGAGCGAGAGATTCTCTCGCTGCGTACCGTCACGGAGTGTGGTGTCGTAGAGCGTGACCATCGGCGTCGCCGACCCCTCGTCAACTCGGTCCCACCGAACCGGCTCATGCCGCCCGGTGTGTGTGTTCTAGACGCGCTCCAGCCATGACGCGTAGGCGGGATCTTCTCCGCCCACGACCCGGAAGTACGACTCTTGCAGTTCCTTGGTGATCGGCCCGGGGTCGCCAAGCTCACGTCCATCCACAGAGCGCACCGGCACGAGCTCGGCAGCCGAACCGCACATGAACATCTCGTCGGCCGAGTACAGCTCGGTGCGCACCATCGAACGCTCGACGACCTCGTAGCCCTTGTCGCGCGCGATAGTCATGATCGAGTCGCGCGTGATGCCCTCGAGAATGCCGTCGGAGACCGGTGGAGTGTACAGCGCACCCTTCTTCACGATGAAGATGTTCTCGCCCGTGCCTTCGCACACCTTGCCGTCTTCGTTGAGCAAGATCGCTTCGGCGTAGCCGTGCTTGTTCGCCTCGATACGCGCCAGCGACGAGTTCAGGTAGTTCGCAGTCGCTTTGATGGCGGGCGGATTCGAGTTCACGCCACGCTGACGCCAGCTCGACACGCCGACAGCCATGCCGGTCTTGAGTGCCTCGTCGCCCAGGTACGTACCCCAGGGCCACACGGCGATGATCACGTTCACGGGCGCAGGCATGGGGTCGAGACCCATCACGCCGTAGCCGCGAAACGCGAGCGGGCGGATGTAGCACGAATCGAGCCCGTTCACGCGAACGGTCTCTTTCACGGCCTCGACCATTTGCTCGACCGAGTAGCCCATGTCCATCAGAAGCATCCGAGCGCTTCGCTCGAAACGTTCCATGTGTTCGGTCAAGCGGAAGACCGCCGGTCCGTCAGGCGTGCTGTAGCAACGGATTCCCTCGAAGACGCCGGAGCCGTAGTGCAAGGCGTGGGTCAGTACGTGTACCTGGGCGTCGTTCCAGGCCACAAGTTCCCCATCCATCCAAATCTTGTCAACTGCCTCTAGCGCCGCCATCGATGGACCCCTCTCCGTGCTCTCTGTGCGTCGTACCAGTGTACCCGACACCCTGGCCGAATGGACCTACTCGGCAAGCAGCTTCTCCGCAACCAGCTCGCCCATCCTGCTCGTGCCGACGACCTTGTCCGCGGCCGTCGTTTCGTCCGCGATGTCTCCCGTGCGCCAACCATCTGCGAGCACGCCGTCTATCGCCGAGGACAGAGCGTCCGCAGCGTCATCCATCGCGAAGCTGTAGCGCAGCATCATCTCGACGCTGAGCAGCATCGCGAGTGGATTCGCGATCCCCTGCCCCGCGATGTCAGGCGCGCTTCCGTGGCTCGGCTCGTACAGCGCAGTGCCATCGCCAAGCGACGCGCTCGCCAGCATGCCAAGCGACCCCGTCAGCATAGACGCCTCGTCTGACAAGATGTCGCCGAACATGTTCTCGGTCACCATCACATCGAACTGCGCCGGTCGGCGTATGAGCTGCATGGCGCTGTTGTCGACCAGCTGATCGATCAGCTCCACGTCCGAGAACTCCTCGGCATGAAGGCGATGGACGACCTCGCGCCACAGACGCGAACTCTCGAGCACGTTGGCCTTGTCGACCGAGTGCACGACATTGCCCCGACCGCGCGCCGCTTCGAACGCGATGCGCGCGATACGCTCGATCTCGTACTCGCGATACTCCATGGTGTCGTAGGCGCGCATCCCAGCTCCGCCGCCAGTCGCGGCGCCGGGCACGTCGGTCTCGCGCGCCCGCTTTCCGAAGTACAGCCCGCCGGTCAACTCGCGCACGATGAGCATGTCCACGCCCTCGAGGAACTCCGGCTTGAGCGTGCTGGCCGAACGCAGCGCGTCGAAGATCTTCACCGGTCGCAGGTTCGCGTAGAGCTCAAGCTCCTTGCGCATGCCGAGAAGCCCCTGCTCGGGCCGCGGCTTGTCCGGATCGGTGCGTGTCCCACTTGGGTCCACCGATTGCCGCAAGCAGCACCGCATCGGCCGCACGAGCGCTCTCGAGCGTCTCGTCCGGCAGCGGCGATCCCGTCTCGTCGATCGCGATACCGCCGAGCAGCGCCTCGTCGTACTCGAAACGAGCACCGAAACGCTCGCTGATGACATTCAGGACCTTGACTGCTTCGTCGGTGATCTCGGGACCGATCCCGTCGCCTGGCAGCAGGCAGATACGCTTGATCTCGCTCATGAGGCCTCACTCCGCGTTCAGGGCTGTAGAAAGTAGACGCCATTGTAGCGCAGTGAGGGCAGGTGGCGAGCACGTCAACGCCCTCAACGCCGAGGAGTCAGCTGAGCTGCTAGAAGGGTGAACCTGCCTCTTCGTGGCAGATAGCGCAGTAGTTGCGGTACGGATTGTGGTTGTGGCAGGTGCAGCCTGCGGTCCCGCTGAACGAAGAGCGACTCATCGTGTCACGATGGTTCTGCATGCGCGCTGCAACGGTTGCCCCGTGACCGGAGTCCCACGCGCGCATGGCACGAGCCGCAGTCGGACTCCTCGTGGCACAGATAGCAGGACTCCTTGCGCTCGAACGCTGCTTCCTTGGCGTGCGCGTACGCGATGAACGTCTCGCTGTGCGGCATGCGCGTTCCGTGACACTCATCGCACGGCGCAAGATCATGGCACGCACCGCAGTCACGATTGGCGACGCGTACCTTCGGGAAGGGCCGATCCGACACGGTCGCCTGAGTCGGGTCGCCCAGGTGGCAAGTACGGAACACTCGGCCGACACCGCCTCGCCGTCATGACATCGCAGACACGGATTCATGCCGGCCGACAGCGTCGGTGCCATGCCCCGCGCTTGCGTGACAGTCCTCGCACGACATACCCGCGTCGACGGGAGGCGTGCTCCATGCGCAGACCCACGCTCTGCGTTCTCGATCACCTCGCTCGAGATACGGTGCGATGGCAGTCGAGGCACCTCTCCGCGCGCACCGGACGCTGGGCGATTGTGCCGCCCGTGAACTGCGCACGCTAGACACTCGAATCTCCAGGCGATGTTCGCAGGTAACGCCAACGATCGATCCGTTCTCGTGACAGCTCGCGCACGAGACCGACACGTGCGCGTCCTGCACCCGCGGATCTGCAGCCTCAGGTCGAGCCTGGCATGACATGCGGATGCGCAGAAGCCGTCAGTACCGGTGAGACCATATGTCAGCACACCGTACCGACGAAGACGAGCACGCCCACAACGACGATAACGACGATCCGCGCGGGACCTCCTTCGGTCACACGATCGGTTGTCGAACTCGCGCGAACACCCGTGCCGTGTTCCGACTCCGCCTGCCGCGCTCGCCAGCGTCGGTCCCGGATTCGTCGCTCAGTACTCAAGACCAGCAGCAGGTAGATGACGAGCCGAGATGAACAGCACGACGATAATCAGCATCGCCATGAGCAGCACGGCGACGGTCAGATTGCTGGTCGGGTCGACGATGACTCCGGACTAGATCGAAGATCTGTTCCAGGCGTCTCACCCATCAGTCCTCACCCCCGGCAGTGCGGTACCAGGGCTTCCGGCATGTTGGGCCCGCCCGGGTGGATGTGGTTCTCATGACACTCGATGCAGTCATCGACGATGTGGCACGGCGCACATCGCGTCATCCTCGACTGAGCTCGCCTCGCTGGAGTGGTCCTCAAGGAAGCCTTCCGGCATGCGGCATCTCCATGCCGTGACACGAGTCGCACAGCGACTCATCCGGATGGCACGTCGCGCATGCATCGCGATCCGCCACTGCGCGCCTTCCCGTGCAGAACCCCACGTTCGCGGAATGCGGAAGCGGCGTTCCGTGACAGTCAACGCAGTAGTTGCTCGGATGACATGTCGAGCAGTACTGGACCGAGCCCATCCCGTGCGTGTCGCGCCAGTTCGCGCCGTGGGTCACCTGCCATGGACCGACCGCAAGCCGATCGCGCTCGGACCTACCCGTGTGGCACGTGTCGCACCCAGTCAGGGCGCCCTCATCCTGATGGCAGACAACGCACTCCTCCATCGTGTACATGCGGACCAACGCACCGCGTCGAGGTGGGCGACGCCTCCGTGACACGACACGCACGACCCCGTCGCTGCGCAGGCAGCGTGATCGATCGAAATGCCCGTCTCACCGGTCTCGGAATCCATCACGTCGGAGTGACAGCTGTAGACAGCCCTCGCGCGGACAGCTGCTCATGAACCCCGGGGCTGCTCGAACTCCACGCAGCGTCGCGGGAAGCATCTGCACGACCACGCGAGTGCGCAGAGTCAAGAGAGCCGCCAAGGAATCGCCGGCGTGGCACGTAGTGCACGTCACCGAACCGTGGCCGTCGCGCCGCGTCCTGCCGTGAGTACGGTTCATCGCATGACACGAGTCGCACGGGAAGATGCGCGTGCCGACCAAGCATCCACCAGGGTCAGGACGACCAGCGACCCCGCACGCGACACGGCAGCCCCGATCGTGAGCACGCGTCGCGATCTTGTCGTCTCGGTCATCGTCCGTCCCGAGATCCTGCCGTCCCGCTCGCGGCTCATCACGATAGCACGCGACGGATCCTGCGAATGCGCCGACCCGTGCGGTCCACCGTTGCAGTCGTCCGTTCGAACAAGAGAAGGGAGGCGACCCTCGCGGGTCGCCTCCCCCTCCCAACAAGTGCAGAGTAGTTCGCGCAAAGACTAGAAGTCCTCGCCAACGCCCTCCGTGCCGCCGTTCCACAGGTGGCACTTGATGCAAGCGCCGTCGACGCTGGGATCAGCAACGTTCCGGTAGCCGCGCCCTGCCGAAGGGCAGCAGCCTGCAGGAAACGAGCGTTGTTCGGCATGTAGTGCGGGAAGCTGTTCGCCGTTGCAGCAGCATACGCATCGTGGCACGCCTGGCAGTCTCCGGAACCAGCGCTGCAACGGGACGCCGGTTACGCTGGCGTCGAGCCTCGGGGTTGCTGTAGTTGCTGATTCGTGGTGTCATGATGTGGTTGCCCTGGCCATCGTCAGCCACATCGTGCCACCGTCCGAACTCGGATCGGGATAGTAGGGATGGCACTGCGAGCAGAACACCGTCAGAATCTACGGCCTAGTCCGCGCCAGGACTCGGAACCCAGGCGTCCGTGCCAGCCGTTGTCCTCGCAGAATCGACGTCGCCACGTCGCATCCGTGTAGGTGTTCGCACCGTGGACGCTGTGGCAGCTCGGGCAGCCAGCGTACGGATCCGTGAAGTTCGTCGAGGCGTTCGAGTGGTTGAAGTCCGTGTCGATCGTGTAGTTCGTGGTACCAGTCGCGCATCACCGTACGGCTGGTTCGGTGATCGACGGAGTCCACGTGACAGTACGTGCACGCATCGTTCTTCGTGCTCCGAAGCAAGATGTTCTGCGGTTGTCGCCCGAAGCGTCGGCATTGTGAACCGAGTGGCACACCGCGCACTTCTCCGACGTCGTGCTGTAAGCCGACGTGGGGCGTCGGGGTTGCTGCGTTGCTCGCAGTCGCGCTCCAAGTCTGCCCAGTTGCCATTAGCGACTCACGTCCGCAGCAAACGCGCTCGCGGACATCGCAAACAGTATGGTCAGAGCGATGACCGCGATCAGGGTTGCTCTCTTCATGAACGCACCTTTCTCAAGAGATCATATCAGTATTCGTCATAGGAATTGGATGTCACCTCCCTCCATGCGCTAAATAACAGGCGCATGGTCGATTCCCCTCACCAGCACCGTGTTTCCCCACCTACCTCAAGGTACTACTTGGCAGACCTAGCATCAAGCCTGCTTCAGATTACTTCGACACAGCTATCATAACCCCTCTAGAGCTCGCCCGATGTGACTTCGGACACAGCTCTCCACGGGTCGGCGCCTTCGTCCGATTGCGGCAACCAACACAAGAAGAAGCAGCCCCAGCAAGCGGCAGAGCGCAGACCCACACCGGGCCGTAGTCTCCCCGCTTCACCCCCGTGAGCAGGCCTCCGCCCCCTGTGCCTTCGATCTCGAACAACTGGACGCGATTATTTCGAGTATCTGCCACGGCGACCCAATCCCGAGCGGCATCGTAGGCGATATCGCTCGGGTACCAGAGTTTGCCGTCGTCCTCGACCCTGCTCGCCATAGCGCGGCCAACACCTCGCCGCCTCTCGCGGTACTCAGCACCTTGATGGAGAAGCTGAAGGCGTCGATGACGAGAAGCCGTCCCGAGGCATCCAACGACACCACCCGTCGGCAGGTCGAACTCCGCGTTGCCCGAAGCGTCCGTACTTGCGGGCCCGCGAGACTCTCCCGATCCTCGCGCACGACATTCTCGGCGTACTCTGGGGAACATCCACTCCAGCTCGCCATCCTGCGTGTACGCCTTGACACGCGAGTTGAGCGTGTCGATGACGTAGAAGTTGCCTCTCAGCGTCCCGGCAACACTCTGCGGACTGTCGAACTGCTCCGGCCCACCACCTTCGGTGCCGACGCTGAAGAGCATCTCGCCTTCGGGGGTGAACACGCCGATCGCACCGCTCGCACACACGTACACGCGATCGCCAATGACCTCGACGTCGCGAGGACTGGTGACCCTCCAAGAACGGAGCAGCGTGCCTTCGCGGTCGAAGACGAAGACGTGGTCAGCGCGCAGATCGGCAATGTAGACCTCGCCGACCTACGGCCTCCGAAATGGCCACTCGGGCTCATGAGTGGCGTGTCTTCCGAGTCGCCGATGCACGTATCGAAGCGTCCCGTCAGGAGCCGAATCCCATCACTCGCGCGTTCCGCGATCGTTGGTCCAGACGACTCCATCGGGACCGAACGCGACATCTGTCGGCGAATCCAGGCGTTGGGTCCTGCCCAGGTCCCCAACCGTAGATCGAGCGAACCCAGCGCATACCCTCGGATCCGGTGTCGATGTCGTTCTTGCTCGGCGCTCGGCGGCGACGCGACACGCCAGATGAAGCCGCCAACGGCTACAAGCAGAAGAAGGAGCAGAACGAAGATGGC
Source organism: uncultured Actinomycetota bacterium (assembly GCA_963790405.1). Classification (GTDB taxonomy): domain Bacteria; phylum Actinomycetota; class Coriobacteriia; order Anaerosomatales; family JAGXFU01; genus JBGSMX01. The sequence goes on along the minus strand of CAWBOJ010000006.1, from coordinate 311,460 downwards.
CACAAGCGCCGCTATCTGACGCTGTCGACCGGTCTCGTGAGTGGCTTCGGCATCCTGGTCCACAGCATTACCTCTCAAGCTTGTCCAGCTCCTCTCGAGCCGGCTCGTGACCGAACCCGAGCGCCCTCTCGAGGTCGCGACCGTGCAGCGGCATGTCTCCCGATTTCGGCGTATGCGATGCCGCGCAACGTGAGGACGTCGGCAGCGAGCGGATCTTCGTCGAGCGCCTTGTCGTCTCGGCGATCGACGAGATCCCACTGACCGCGCTCACGATAGACCTTGGCGCGAAGCACGTGCACCGAGATGCGTTCCGTAGAACCGAGCGCCATCCCGTCGATCGCCGACGGGTTGACATCCTTGGCCCGGAGAGTCTCGCTTCCGAGCTCCAGCCTCGTCGATACTGTTCAGAACGTCCGTCGCTCGACGTCGAGGACCTGCGTCGTACTCCTCCTGCGCGAACAGTAGCTCGAGCTCGGCGACCTCGTACTGCGGCACGGTCATCGAAGCAGGAACGCTCTCGTAGGCATCCTCAACCGCCCGCGATGCCTCCGAGTACCGCTCCGTCGTAGGTCGAGCACTCCGATGTACTCCGCCCAGATCTTCGGATTCTCGGGATTCGTCTGAGGTCCTGCTCGAGAATCTGTGTCCGACTCTCCACCATCGTCCGTGGCGAGTGGGGCTGAGAATCCCGGATGCCACGACGTAGGCGAACCCTGTCAGAATCGCAAGAATGGCGACTGCGATCGCCCAGCCCAGCACGCGCACGGTCCTATCCGACCGAGAGGAATCGAGAACGGACAATCGCTGACCTCCTGTGTCAATGACTGCTGACGAGCATGCTATCGACGCCAGCCGGGGATCACCAGACGTGCGCGCCAGGACATGTGCAGGTCTGAGACGCTTCAGCACGCAGCTCCGCGCGACCTTCTCCTTGACGCGCTCGATGAGCCCGCCCTTCTCGATGATCTCTTTGATGAACGGCGGAAACGGCTGGGCGCGAAACGTCTGGCCCGTTGTCTTGTTGATGATGATACCGGCGTCGGCGTCGACTTCGACATCATCACCGTCGGATATGCCATCGACAGCTTCGGGAGCCTCCATGATCGGCAGGCCGGTATTGATCGCGTTGCGGTAGAAGATGCGTGCGAAGCTCTTGGCGATCACGACGCTGATCCCCGCAGCCTTGATAGAGATCGGCGCATGCTCGCGGCTCGAACCGCAGCCGAAGTTCTCCTCGGCAACGAGAATGTCTCCGAACTCGATCTTCGAGACGAACTCGGCGTCGAGATCCTCCATGCAGTGCTTCGCCAGCTCCTCGGGCACACTGGTGTTGAGATAGCGCGCGGGGATGATGACGTCCGTGTCGATATCTCGGCCGTACCTGTGAGCCGTACCCTGGAACTTCATCGCGAACCGATCCTTCCTGCGCTGGTCGCCTACTGCGGCGCGGTCAACTCCTCGAGGAACGTGCGCACCTCGGGAGGAACATCATACTCGAGAGCCGCCGTCGCCGTGTGAAATCGCTGGCTTGGCCGTCGTCGTGGGCTTGCCAGAAGCAGTGCTCATCTGCACGTCTTGCATGATAATCTGAACGCGCGTTCCGCCCCAACGAACGACGCCCTGACGAACTCTGCCTTGAGGCAGCTATCGAGACGAAGCCACCCGCATGACTGCACCAACCAGATCCGGCTACTCTCAGCCGCGACGGATACTCAAGAACACCGCAGCCAACAGCATCACCCAAGCTGCAACGATGCTGTCCACCTTCATCTTCTTGCCTTTGTTGATACACGCCTTCAGTTTCTCTGTATACGGCGTCTACGCGCTCTTCGTCGCCGTATACGGCTACACCATGTTGACCGATCTTGGTGTCGGCGCGGTACTCACGAGAATCGTTGCCGAACGTACCGCTCGGAACGAATCCCGTTGGATCACGAGAGCAATCGTCTCCGCATCCGCCATATATCTGTGCCTGGGAATCTTCCTCGCAATCGTGATGTTCTCGCTCGGCTTGGCAGCCAGCTCCCTATTCAGCCTTGATTCCGCCGAAGCCGGACTCCTGAGAACGCTGCTATGGATGGGAGCAGCATCCCAACTCTGGTACTGGCCGACAATAACGGCGCGCAATGCGCTCTACGGACTACAGCGCTACGATCTCACCGCGCGCGTCGCCCTTGGCATCGTTGTCTCGAACATGCTCGCAACGCTGTTCGTCCTCGTAACAGGACACGGACCGGTTGTGCTCGTAGCTATCCGCATTGCAACGATGGTTGTGGCATCGTTGACATACATCTGGATGTTGGTGCGAATACTGCCCGCCGAGAGCCGTATTCTGTCCGCATCGAGAGACGATGCGCGTATCATCCTGAAGTCGGGTTCCTCCGTATTCGCGCTGCAGCTCGCCTCGGTCATGAGCCGTCAGCAGACCGACGAAGTGATACTCGGCGTGTTTCTCGGCCCCACAGCCGTCACTCTGTACGAAATCGGAGCGAAACTGAACACGCTCGTCACCACGTTTCTGACACTTGCAACATCATCGACCCTGCCAGTAGCAGCCGAGCTCAACGCCTTGAACCGTCACGATTCTCTGCGCTCGTTCTTCTTGCAGGGCACAAGAATCACGGCGACGCTCGTTGCGCCAATCATTGTCATTCTCGTGGCCATGGCTGGTCCCTTCGTCAACGCCTGGGTAGGCCCGGGATCCGAAGCGGGTGCCGATGTCGCGCGACTCCTACTCCTCTCGCTCATGCTCCTGCCGCTCTACCAGCTCGGGGACCATATCCTCATCAGCAGGGACAAGTTCGCCTCGTGGGTGCCCGGTGGACTGAGCCTCGCGGTACTCAACGTGATCCTCAGCGTCTTCCTGGTGACTCGGATCGGCGTCGTGGGTGTCGCACTCGCGACCCTGATCGCCAACGCCATTCTGTTTCCGTGGTACATGCGAGTATTCGGCAAGGAGATGGATCTGGGCGCCAAGGAGTGGCTCCGCCGGACCGCTTGGCCGTCGTATCCTCTGCTGCTGATACCGATCGCGATCACGCTGGCCGGCGCTAGCACCGCACTCGGCACGTCGCTGGCGGGACTGGCCGTCGTCGGAGCGACCGCACTGGCCTGCTACTGGCTCGTCATGCTCTTCGCCGGCTTCACCAAAAACGAGCGGGCGACGCTGTTCGCCTTCGCGAGAGCCGTTGCCAGGAGGAGGGCGTCTGTGAGCGAGGAGACCGCGCGTCTCGGTGATCGTGCCGGACCGAGTCGCGCTCGACTAGCGCCCCCGAGCCTCAATCGCGCGCTCGATGACCTCTTGCCGCTGATGCGCACGCGCCTTCCACGAGTAGCGCTCCTCGACCGCCCGACGCCCCCGTGCTCCCATCGCGCCAGCAGCGTCCGGGTCACCGGCGAGCTTCGCGGCAGCCTCGGCGACAGCCTTCGGGTCGTGCGGCGGCACAACGATCCCCGCGTTCTCGGCGCGCACGTACTCGGCCTGACCGGGAGTGTCGGAGCAGATGACCGGCACACCGCACGACATCGACTCGTAGAGTTTGAGTGGTGAGTAGCCGGCCCGCTCCGGAGCGTAGGTCAGCACCGTGGCGGCTACCGAGTTCGCCACGAGCTCCGGCACCTCGGCATACGGCAGCACGCCGAGGTAGTGAATCGAGGGATTCGCCGCGACCGCCTCCTCGACCTTCGGGCGCAGCACGCCGTCACCTGCGAGCACGAGGTCGACCCTGTCGGGCCACTCGGGCATGTCTGCGGCCGCCAGAAGGGTCTCGATGCCCTGCCAGGGAGCGAACTGGCCGAAGAACGCCACGTAGCGCTCGGGCAGGCCGTCCCGGCGGCGCGCTCCGGGCCGGAACAACTCGTCGTTTGCGCCGTTCGGGCTCACGACGATGTCATCGCGGCCGGTCTCGGCCTGCAGCCACTCGGCCAGTGTCTCGGATACCGAGATGATCGCATCGGCGCGCCGGTACTGAGCCCGCTGGAGCCACGTGATGAGCCGGGCGAACGGCCGCATGCTGGGCCACGCGATGAACGCGTCTTCCCACGAACCGTTCGATTCCTGGATGACCGGCACCTTCAGCCACGAGGCGTACGTAGCGATAGGCCAGGCGAGTACATGCACACGAACATAGAGTGCATCGTAGGAACGCAAGGCGCGCGCCAGACGCCACTGCATAGCAGCGATGCGCCACAGCCGGCTGAAGATACCCGGCACCGTACCCGGGGAATACTCGGGGTAGTAGAGGTCGACCGACCACCCGGAATCCTCGATGGGCCGCACGATTTCGAAGACGGCAGCCCAAGTGTCTTGACCCTGCACAACCGCCTGGGCGCTCACGTAGGCGAGGCGTCGTTGCGTGTCGCTACCGCTCATGGCGCGAAACGACCCTCCTCGGCATTGAATTTGCAGTTCAGGAGCGGACCGACTGAGCGGACCGACTACAGAATACACTGGAGATCATGAGCCTATCTGCCCTGTTCGTCACGACAGTCCCAATCACCATCGAAGCGTTCCTGCTTCCCTTCGCCGAGCGCTTTCACTCGCGCGGATGGCGCATCGACGCCCTCACCCGTGAGGCGACCCGCTACCCGTCGATTCTGGGAGCCTTCGACACCCTATATGACATCACATGGAGCCGCAATCCGCTCGCGATCAGCGACCACTTCGACACATGGGCACGTGTGAGACGCATCGTTATCGAGGGCGACTACGACGTGGTTCACGTGCACACGCCGATAGCCGCGTTCGTCACGCGTTTCGCACTGCGGTCCATCCCGAAAGCCGAACGACCCGTCATCATCTACACGGCCCACGGATTCCACTTCTACGAAGGGCAGTCCTTCGTGGGTCACATGGTGTTCCGCACCATGGAGCGAATGGCTGCGCCTTGGACCGACTTCCTCGTCACGATCAACCGCGAGGACTACAAAGCTGCGCGCGGCTTCAGGCACATCGACCCCGAACGGGTTCGCTGGATTCCCGGCATAGGCGTCGATGTCGACCGCTTCTCTCCGGCAGAAGTATCTGCCGAGCAGGCCGACGCGATACGGCGTGAGCTGGACGTGCCTTCCGACGCGTTCATGCTGACCATGATCGCCGAGTTCTCGCCCGTGAAGCGTCATGTCCACCTGCTCGAAGCTCTTTCGTACGTTCGCGACCCACGGGTCATCGTCACCTTCGTGGGACAGGGAGACCTTGAGGAGGAAATCCGCCGAAAGGTGACCGAGCTGGGTCTCGATGACCGGGTGCGGTGGGCGGGCTTCCGGCACGACATACCTGCGGTTCTGGCGGCGAGCAACGCCCTGACACTCGTTTCAGCGCGAGAAGGACTGCCGCGTTCCGTGCTCGAAGCGATGGCGATGGGCAAGCCCATCATTGGAACCCGGACGCGGGGGATCACCGACGCAGTCGGAGACGAGGCTGGCTGGCTTGTCAGCAAGGACGACGCACACGAACTTGCCGATGCGATCGAGGCCGCAGCGGCGAATCCCGCCGATGTCGACCAACGCGGCGCGGCCGCCCGCATCCGGGCGCGAGAGCACTACTCGGTATCTGAAGTGCTCGGCGATTACGAGGCGCTCTATGAGGAAGCCCGTGCTCTGAAAGCAGCCCTTCCGCAGGATTCCGGAGACCACAAGTGAGACTCACAAGCGCTCTCAAACGGGTACAGCAGACCGCCAACATCTCCAACTGGTTGCTCGTGGCGCTCGACGCTGCGACCGTCACGGTCATGACGGTGCTCGCGTACTACGCGCGCTTCGAAGGCGTGGTGCCCGAGTTCTTCGAGCGCTGGGTGCCGGCCCTGGCGTTGACAGGATCGCTCGTATACGTTGTTTTGTTCGCCGTCGCCGGACTCTATCGGGTCGTGCTGCGCTACGTAGGGCTCGATACTCTGCTCAGGCTGTTCATGGCATCCGCCGTCGGATTCGCCTCACTGCTCGGCATCAACTTCCTCATGCCGATCGAGAACTCCATGCGACCCGTGCCGATCGGTGTCTTGTTCTTCCAGTGGGTGCTGGTATTCATTGGTGCCTCGGCACTCCGTATCGCCGTGCGCGTCGTACTCCACCTGCACGCCGCCCGCAGAGGCGATCGCCAGCGTGTCTTGATCGTTGGCGCGGGAAACGAAGGACCGTTGTTGCTCCGGGAGATTCAGGCGCACCCGGATTTCGGAATGTCCGTGGTCGGGTTCCTCGACGACGACGCAGCACTCCATGGCCGCACGATCAACGGCGTACCCGTCTTGGGTGGGACGTCCACACTCGGCGCCACCGTCGAGAAACTCGGCATCCAGGAGATCATCGTCGCGATGCCGTCTGCACCCCGCGACACCGTCCGACGCATCCTCAACGCCGCAGCGGACGCCGGTGTGCAGACGCGGGTGACGCCGCAGCTCATCGTCGCCCGCGGCTCGGTGAGCCTGCGCGATCTGCGAAGCGTCGAGATCGAGGACCTTCTCGGCAGGGAACCCACGCCGATCGACGTCGAGCAGGTGCGCGAGAGCATTGCCGGCAAGGTGGTCGCGATCACGGGTGCCGCCGGATCGATCGGTTCCGAGCTCAGCCGCCAGGTCGCACAGCTCGATCCCTCGCGGGTCGTACTCATCGACATTGACGAGTCGCGTCTCTACGAGTTGTTCTTGGAACTCGAGGCTGCCTGGCCTGGCCTTTCGCACGCCGAGGTGTGCGATATCAGAGACGCCGAGAGGCTCGACGATGTGATGGGGCGCCACGCGCCCTCGGTCGTCCTTCACTCCGCCGCATACAAGCACGTGCCGCTCATGGAACTCGCGCCGGGCGAGGCCATCAAGACCAACGTCGCCGGCACGCGTGCGGTGATCGAGGCGTGCGAACGGCACGGCACGAAGCGCTTCGTGCTCATCTCGACTGACAAGGCGGTAGCCCCCGTCAACATCATGGGGCTGACGAAGGCGCTGGCCGAACTCGTGATGCTGGACGCCGCACGCCGAGGCGGACTCGAGTTGATGGCCGTCCGCTTCGGCAACGTACTGGCAAGCCGCGGATCCGTGGTGCCGATATTCGAGAAACAACTGCGCCGCGGAGGCCCGCTGACCGTCACCCATGAAGACGTGACTCGCTACTTCATGACGATTCCCGAAGCTGCGCGCCTCGTCTTGCAGGCGCAGGCGATCGGCGCTTCAGGCGACATCTTCCTGCTCGAAATGGGTGAGCCGGTACGGATCGTCGACCTTGCTCGCAAGATGATCTCGCTGTCCGGCGTACCGGCAGACATCGAGTTCACGGGCCTACGTCCCGGCGAAAAGCTGCACGAGTCGCTCATCGCCGAGCACGAGGCGCTGCTGCCCACGGACCGCGACAAGATTCTGAGAATCGATCGCGTCGAGGTCCCGCACGCCGATTTCGCCGAGAAGATCTCGATGCTCATCGAAGCCGCGCAGCACGGCGATGCGGATGCGATGAGAGCATCCATCGTCGCGATAGACCCACAGTACGAAGGCCGCGCGCAACAAGCGAACGGCGCATGATCCGGCAAGCCATGGATTGCATTCGTGCTTCTTGACGCTTCGATCTAGCTGATAGCTGGGTCGAAGTCACACGCTGGACGATCTCAACAACACCTCCGCACACGAGAACCTTGCCCGCGAACTCGAAAGCCCCCCGGTCCGCATGGACCGAGGGGCTCTGAATCACGCATGCGTGAGCGCTTCATTCGGCAGCACCTAGTAGTACCAGATGACCGTCTCGCCAGGAGACAGGATGCCATCGGCGTTCAGGGGGTTCCCCCAGCCGTCGACCCTGTCGTTGGACCAGACTCCGTAGGGCCCGCCGTCATCTCCGGTTTCGTCGTCGTAGTAGAAAATGCACTCCATGTAGTAGTTCTGACCGGCGGGCACGGTCACGTAGAGATCGAGATCGGTGTCATATCCGTCTACCCATGTGTCCACTATCGGGACGCCGGATGCGTTCTCCACGCGAAGGTGGGCTTCTGCCCAGTCCCACGGGTGCCACACGAACGCAAGAGTTGCCGTCCCGGCTTGTGTCACCGTGAAGCTCACGGATTTCTCCGACTCGATGTTGCCTGCGTTGTCGACCGACCAGAATACGAGTGTGTGACCGACCGTTCCACTCGGGGGTTGCGGTACAGCGACAGTCGTCCCGGTCTTCTGTGTACCGCCGTCCAGACGGTAGTACGTGGCGGCAACGCCGCTCCCGCTACCGTCGCCGGGAGACAGAACAATCGTGGCGTTTCCGGTATACGCGGGCAACGCATTGGATGTCGTGACCGGCGGCGCCGTGTCGGGCGCTGCGCCCGTGACCGTGAACGTCACGGTCTTCTGCGTCTCGATGTTGCCCGCCTTGTCGACCGACCAGTACTTGATCGTATGCGTTCCATTGATTGTCGCTGTGACGTCGGTGCCACTGGCCTGAGGTTCGGCGTCGAGGATGTAGTAGGTCGTCGCCACGCCGGCCAGCGTGTCTGTCGGCGTCAGATGGATTGTCGCAGTCCCGGTGTAGCTCGGCAGGGCGTTGGTCGTCGTCGTGGGCGCAGTCCAGTCCTTGATGACCGTCTGGTAGTTGTCTGCTTCTCTATTGCCCACCTTGTCGGTCGACCAGAACCTCAGCTCGTAGGTGCCTTGTCCTGACAGATACACCCAGTTCCGTGGATACGTGGCCCCATTGTTGACACGGTAGTACGTGTTCGCAACGCCCGTCGCCGGCGCAGGATCGGTTGCGATGAAGTCGACCCGCAGGCTCGTGGTCGTACGATCGTAGGCAGGTGCGTTAGACGTCGTGATCGGCGCGAGCTTGTCCGCGGTGATCGTGAAGCTCGCGGACTTGTGCGGAAGCTCCGTATTGCCTGCGGCGTCCACCGACCAGAACTCAAGTGTGTACGACAGTGTCCCGCTCGCCGGCTGAGGTATGGAGATCGTCTTGCCCGATGTCTGAGTTCCACCGTTGAGCCGGTAGTACGTCGCCTGCACTGGCGAGCTGTTGTCGTCGGTGACTGAGAGCGTGATGGTCGCGGGACCGATGTAAGCAGTGACCGCGTTGGATGTCGTGGTCGGAGCGTTCGTGTCTTTCGACACCGTGAATGTCGCATTGCGGTGAGGCACCTGCTCGAGGCCCGCACTGCTCACCGACCAGTACTCGATCGTGTGGGTAGCCGTGCCGGTCGAAGGCCCGGGGACGACAAGGCTCTTGGCCGCCACAGGACTGCCGCCGTCGAGCTGGTAGTAGGTCGTTGTCACGCCCGCAGTGCTGAAGCTTATCGGTGCCGAGCCGACATACGCCGTCTTGAGATTCGAAGTTGTATACGGGGCGAGCGTCTGGATGGGCTCATGGCACCAGTCGCAACTCCCGTATTCCACGCTCCAGTCCTGCTCGTGACAAGCAGCCTCACAATCAAAGCTCTCATGGGCTGGATCCGCCGAGGGGTGCACGATCGTCGGATGACACGCGCCCTGCTGGCACGAGTCGTTCCATGTTGGGAACGAGTCCGCCGGTTTGGACCCGCTGTGGCACGCCGCGCAGTTGTTCCCGTGGATGGGCAGCAATTCGGTCGTGCCGTGGCACATCGAACAAGGGATATCCCAGATAAGAGGACTGTAGCCCTCGTGGTAGTCGAACACGTTCATGGGCCCGCTCGTCATCGTGCCTGTATGCGTACTGTCGTCCAGATTCGGATGCTCTTGCAGGCTGTGGCAGCTCGCACAGTCCTTGTCCTCGGCGGTGATCGCCGCGATGACATCCGCATCAGTCGAATCGTGACAACCGGCGCAACTTGACTCCTCGTGAATGCCGGTGAGGCTCGTGCCGGCGTGACAACCGGCGCAGTTCGCCGGAACCGTCACCTGGTGCAGGGACTCGTGGTCCCCACCACCGTGGCAGCTCGCGCAATCCGTGTTACCGGCGGCAATGGCTGCGATGACGCCCGCGTCAGTCGAATCGTGGCAACCATCGCAACCCGGCTCGGCGTGAATGCCGATGAGACTCGTGCCGTCATGGCAACCGGCGCAGTTCGCCGGAACCGTCACCTGGTGCGCCGCCGCATGATCGTTGTCGTGGCACGCGCTGCACGCGGTGTCTCCGGACGCGATCGCATCTTTGACCTGCTGGGATGCTGACGGTCCGTGGCACAGATCGCACTGGTATGCGAACGACGAGCCCTCGGGTGTTATCGCATGCTGAGCGAGAAGCGACTCACTGTGACAGCCGTCGCATGAACCCTCATGGTCGGGCCCGACAGTGGCCGCCGCATGCTGGACCACTTCCGGACGGCTGAGTCTGTGACAGTCGGTGCATGGCGATGTGACGGCCACGGACACGCCGGCTCCGCCTGTGTGCCAACCGTCCCAGTGGCAGTCCTCGCAATACTCGGTGCCTTCCATGTGGTCGTCGACGTTGTTGGGATGACACACGCCGCAGTCGGTTGTGACAGGCGTGGTATGTGCGCTTTGATACGAGTCGTGGCACCCGCCGCAGCTGGACAACACACTCATCGGTTCGGCGCCCTCGACGACGAACGAGCGTGCCGCATAACCTTGCAGTGACATCGTGTTGCCGCCGGCATCGGTCACAGACGCCGTGAGGTAGTAGGTGCCGGTACCAAGTGCCGAGGAGGTCTGGAAGGTGTTCTGACCCGCGCTCAGACCGGTGCCGCTAAACGTCGCTACGACCGGACCTGCGGCCGAGCCGGTACGGACCTGCCCGCTCACCGAAAACGTGGTGGCAGGGGTGTTGTCGGCAAGCGTCATGGTGATGACAGGACGCCCGTCATAGGAAACGGCGCCGGCAGCCGGGGCGACCCAGCTCGCGCTCGGAGGCTGTCTCACAGTCGCGATCCACTGGTAGAAGCTCAGTCGCCCCGAGGTGTCAGACACCTCGACACGGAAGGTGTGAGCGCCGTCGCTGAGCACAGGGGTGGGGACGTAGCGGAAGTACACGCTCGTCCGAAGGATCGAGGCGGTGTAGGAGCTCCTGGGCTTCAACACATCGTCGACGTAGAGCTTGGCCGACGTCGACACCAAAGGGTACAGGTCGAAAGGACCGCTCCCCTGGATGGTGACCGGGATGTTGGTTCCCACCGTGCCGACCGGCTGGATGCTACGCCAGTAGGTGATAGGGCCCGCTTCTGCGGTGGCGACGATGCCGAAGAGCATCGCGGCGGCGAGAAACACCGCCGCCAGCAACCGATAGCGCCGAACACGACCGCGTGCGACCTGTCTCATCGTGACCCCCGTATCAAAGCCCACAAGACGCGCCGGGCACCCCAAGTTCCCGTGCACAGTTAAGCATGCTTAGCATACCTGAAAGCATCTGGACATGGAAGCGAAGGACGATCGCCAACAACTCACTGTCTACGCCGATACTGTGGCATTCCTTGCCATCCCGTATACAGACCCCGTAGCACTCGCGATCGACGTGAGGAACTACACAGTCTAGGAGCTACCGCCGCCAGTGGGAGCCCAGGGCATACAGCTTCCGGCCGAGGAGTAGGCTGCAAGCACCCCTGCGATAGAATGCGGAGTGTTCTGGCGTACCATGCCAGACATCGTGAGCGAATCCCTGCACGCGACTTGCACGATGGGAAGGAAGACGATGGGCGCCTCGTTCCTCAATGCACCGAAGGCCGCGATGCGCCGCCTGTCCGGACTCGCCCGGAAGAAGCGCTCTCCGCGAGTCGGGACGCTCGATTTCGGCGACCTTCATCGCACCACACCCGTAAGCGACGTGTTCGGACTCGACCGCGGCACGCCCGTGGACCGCTACTACATCGAGGGATTTCTCGGCGGGCACCGTGAGTTGATACGAGGGCGGGTCCTTGAGATCGGAGACCGGACGTACACCGAACGTTTCGGCGGCGACGCCGTTGAGCACAGTGACATCCTGCACCTCACCGGCGAAGCAGAGGGAGCGACCATCATCGCGGACCTCACGAGCGCGCCGCAGATTCCCGACGCGAGCTTCGACTGCATCATTCTCACGCAGACGCTCCACTTCACGTATGCGATGGAATTGGTTGTGGCCGAAGTGCGTCGCATCCTGCGGCCGGGGGGCAGCGTCCTGTGCACCGTCCCGGGCATCAGCCAGATCAGCCGATACGACATGGACCGATGGGGCGACTACTGGCGGCTGACCGACCTGTCCGCACGCGAGCTGTTCCAGACCGCATTCGCGGTTGGCGAGGTCGAAGTGACCACCTACGGGAACGTGTTCGCGGCGATGGCATTGCTGCATGGACTTGCCCTCGAAGAAGTCGATCGCTCCAAGCTTGACGTACTCGACCCCGACTACCAGGTCATCGTCGCCGTGAGGGCCACGAAGGCCGCGTCGTGATGACGGCCCTGCGTCGCGGCGCACGCCGCCTTCTCGAAAGACACGTCGGCGGCACCGCAGTTGTGCTGATCTACCACAGGGTTGCGAAGCTCCAGAGCGACCCTCAGCTACTTGCAGTGAGTCCCGAACACTTCGACGCGCAGATGCAGCTCATTGACGAGGAGTACCAGCCGATATCTCTGGACGAGCTCGCAGCGGGCCTCGCGCGCCGCAGCGTCCCCAACCGAGCCGTGGCCGTGACATTCGACGACGGGTACGCGGACAATCTCGCGAACGCCGAGCCGATTCTCGCCGCGCGAGGCGTTCCCGCGACCGTGTTCGTGAGCAGCGGATACGTTGCCTCGGATCGCGAGTTCTGGTGGGACGAACTCGAGCAGATCCTTCTGAGCCCCGGCGTGCTGTCCGGACGCCCTCGATATCAGCACGGGCTCGTTCGCCTTCTCGGCCGTGCTCGGGGACGCAGCAACCTACTCCGAGCAAGATGCCGTCGACCAGCGCGACTGGAGCGTCCTGGACGAACCACCAGAACGCACGCCAGAGTGCCTACCTGGCGCTGGCCGAAGCGGTTCGTCCTCTGTCTGCGGATTCGCGAATCCAGGTGCTCGACAGCCTTGCACGCAGCGGCAGGGACCTCTCCCGTGGTGCGACCTTCGCACCGCCCGATGACCGCCCTGGAAGTCGCGCAGCTCGATTCATCCACGGTCGTGGATATCGGTGGCCATACAGTGAGCCATCTGCTCCTGGCGCGACATCCCGCACACGAGCAGCGCGCCGAGATCGTCGATGATCGCGCAGCCCTATCGAAGGTCTGCGCCCGGCCGATCAGTGCGTTTTCCTACCCGTACGGCGGCCTGGAAGACTACTCCGACGACTCGGTGCGCCTCGCGCGAGAGGCCGGATACGAGTACGCGTGTTCGAACCACCCCGGTGTTGTGAAGCCGTGGACCGATCCGTACCGTCTCCCACGTCACATCGTCCGGGATTGGCCTGCCGAGGAGTTCTCGCAACGGCTCAGGAGCTGGTTCGATGGCACGCGCTAGCAGCGAAACAGACCTGCGCGACTCCCCTGCCGTTCGGCCGGGACTTGTTGCGCGCGTCGCTCCGACGTGGCGGGTTGTGCGCAGGACGGCGCAGGTGACAGCGGGCTCGCTCGCCGCTCTCACGGCCGCGACGCGTATGAGTCTACGGGGCGCGCAAACCACTGATCACCCCATAGTCCTGCTCGACGGTTGTGCGTTCCAGGAACCGAACACCGGCATCGCGCGACTTTGGCGCGCAGTCATGACGGAATGGTCACATAGCGGTTTCGCTGCCCATGTAGTCGTCGCGGATCGGGGCGGCACAGCGCCACGACTGCCGGGATTCCGGTACCGTCCGATTCCCGTCCTGCGGGCTCACGACATACGAGCCGAGCGAGCGATGCTCGAGTCCGCATGCCAATCCGAAGATGCGGATCTCTTCGTGTCCACACTCTATTCGTATCCCACCCACACGCGTTCGCTGTTGTTCGTCCACGACCTGACGCCCGAAGTCTTCGGCTGGGATCTGTCGGCGCCGGCGTGGCGCGACAAACAGGCCGCGATCGAGCGCGCCGGCGCATTCGTATGCGTCTCGCTCAACACCGCGAAGGATCTGCACCGGGTCTATCCGACCTCCAACGCCAAGCCTGCCTCCGTTGTCCTGCCCGCTGTCGATTCCTCGTTCTCCCCTGTACCTGCCGAGGAATCGGCGCGCCTACGAGCCGCCCTTGGCTTGCCGGATACGTACTACGTCTTCATCGGCCATCGCGACATACACAAGAACGCCGAGCTCGTCTTCAACGCTCTTGCACAGCACCCCACTCTGCCCGAGTTCGGCCTGCTGCTTGTTGGTGGACGCCCCGAACTCGAACCTCACTTCCTCACCCTCGCGGGCGACACGCCCGTCCGAATCGCCCGACTGACCGACGAGGAGCTGCGCGCCGCGTACTCGGGAGCCGCCGCATTGCTATTCCCGTCACGTTACGAGGGATTCGGCCTGGTCGCGCTCGAGGCGATGGCGTGTGGCTGCCCGGTGATCACGTGCTCGCAACTCGGCGCTGGTCGAGGCCGTCGGTGACGCCGCACTCTTCGTGGACGAAGATGACCCGGTCGCCATGGCCCAGGCGATGCAAGAGGTACTAGAGCCAGCAACAGCGCAGCGACCTGTGGCACGCGGTTCACCTGGAGTGCCCGGTTCGCCTGGTCGCAAATGGCGAACGTCGCCGAGAAGCCATTCGGGAGGCCGCCGATGGCTGGTAGCGACTCTGCGCAGCAACCGGCGACACTCCGGGAGCTGCGGCATACTCAGCGTCAACACGCACGACATGGCGGTGGCGCCCCGAAGGTCATGCGCGACCTGCACGACGAGTATCTCGCGCGAGGCATCGACGCCTGGATAGCGGTCGGACACAGTCCGGGTCGGACGAGCGCACGTTGTTCATCGACAACGACCCGGCGCGCAGCAGGTGGACAGCGGGCGATGAAGCGCGCTGCCGAGGCTATCGCGGGCACACAAGCGACCCCGCAGGACCGGCCCGAGACTGCGCAAGCTCACTCCGCGTTCGCTCGCGTCGCGAGCGACCCGGCTCGATACCGGGACATCCTGGCGGGCGTCGAAGACGTCGGCTACCCGGCGACTGCCGCGACTGCTTGAGCTGCCGCCTCGGCAGTCTGGACGTGCTCCACCTTCACAACCTGCACGGATACTACTTCGATCTGCGCGAGCTGCCTCGAGCTTGACTGCGTCCGGTCCCATCCATCCTCACCATGCACGACGCGTGGCTGCTGACGGGCCACTGCGCGCACCCGTTCGACTGTCCCCGATGGCGGACGGGATGCGGTGAGTGTCCGGACTTGGGATATCTACGTGCCGATCCGGAAGGACGCGAGCGCGACGGAACCGTCAGTTCAAGCGCGATGTCATCCAGAACAGCGGCGTCGGACTCGCGGTACCGTCACGTTGGCTGATGGGAATGGTCGAAGACAGCGGGCTGGCGGCGAGTCGCAACGAGGTCCGGCTCATCCCCAACGGTGTCGACACCACACTGTTCCACCCTGCCGACATGCAAGCGGCCCGTGCGTCCCTCGGTTTGCCACTCGATCGACCGATACTACTCGTCGCAAGCCAACACCTCGGAACGAACCCGTTCAAGGACTACCAAACGTTCCTCGACGCTCTGCCGCTCCTCCCGAAAGAGCTTGCCGAGAAGGTGCTGGTTGTCGCTCTGGGTGCCGATAGGGCCTCGCAGGTACCCGAACGCGTGGAGGTGCTCTCGGTCCCCTACGTCTCCGACCAAACCGAGGTTGCGCGCTACTACCAGGCCGCCGATGTCTACGTGCACCCGTCTCTTGCGGACAACCTCCCCCTCACCGTGATCGAGGCGATGAGCGTGTGGTACTCCCGGTCATCGCAACGCAGTCGGCGGAATCCCCGAGATCGTTGCAGACGGCGAGACGGGACTGCTCGTTCCCCCTCGCGAGCCCCGCGCTCTGGCCGAGGCTATCGCGTCTCTCCTCGACGACGACCAGCGAAGAGCCGCCCTCGCGGAAGCTGGAGCCCGCGACGGTCCGCGAACGATTCACGCTGGATGCCCAGGCGGACGCCTACATCGCCTGGTACGAGGAGCTGCGTTCGACGCGC
The DNA here is from genome assembly GCA_963790405.1 of uncultured Actinomycetota bacterium. Classification (GTDB taxonomy): domain Bacteria; phylum Actinomycetota; class Coriobacteriia; order Anaerosomatales; family JAGXFU01; genus JBGSMX01. Next base: position 295,482 of record CAWBOJ010000006.1, on the reverse strand, counting down.
ACCTTCACGCGCGTGACGAGCGGCTAGGAAGCGCACGTCCACTCGTCGATCGTGCGCTTGGAGCGGCCCCACTCGTAGAACTCGCGCGAGTGCATGTCGCAGTTGCCGCACCAGGGCACCGGCATGCAGAAGGAAGTCCATGATCCGCTCGGGATCGCGTCTCCTCGTGGATGTCAACGTAGTCGGCCTCGAGTGACCTCGAGCCCGGGCAAGCCGAACCGCTCCTTGAACACGTCGGCGAATGCGATGTACGCGCACGGATAGAGCTTGCCGTCCCGGACGATGGGGCAGTTGTTGAAGCCCTGGCAGTTTCGGAACGAGTCCCTCGCGTCGTGCCCGCCCTCGGGATCGATGGGGATCTTGAAGAACTGCTCGCGCGGCTCGGTCCACTCGACGGTCACGCCGTGCTCGCGACCCAGTTCGGTTGATCTCGCTCGACCGGCAGGTCGATGGGGTACGAGTCGCAAGCAGGATCGACGCCGGTCTCGGCCATCGCGCTCCAGAAGTCGTCGTCCATGCGCGTGACCAGCGTGCCGTTCGTCATAAGGTAGATTCGTGTGTCTGGGAAACGTCTCGCGCGCGACACGCACGAACTCGGCGACCTGCGGGTGCAGGAGCGGTTCTCCGCCGAGAAGGTAGATCTGCTCGACCGCCGAGAAGTGATCGCCATCGCCCGCATGTCCGACTCGAACTCGGCGAGATCGGCGAACGTCGGCGGGCACAGGTTCGAGAAGTGCGCGCAGCCCTTGCAGTTGAGGTTGCAGTGGTCGGTGATGTGGATCTCGAAGTGGTACAGCACCGGTTTGCGCCGCTGGATGTGACGCCGCGCCCAGACCGCACGACGCGACTCGCGCGACACCATGCTCTGCGGATTCGAGTGGCGCATGAGGGAGTCGCGCAGTTCATCGGCGACCGATCCGGGAGGATCCGCTTGCCGAAGCGGCGTAGACGCTTGCAGGTATCTTCTCGAAGATGCTCATGGGGCTCCTGTGCGGCTGTCCAGCCACGCCACCTTTGCCTCAGCGTACGGCGCACACACGATACTATAGCGACACGCATGCCATGAAGGAGAGACCGGCCATCGCTACCTACACCGCTCGTCTCCATACTCACGCCTTCGTACAACCAGGCGACGTGGCTCCCCGACAACCTGCGCTCCGTCGACTGCCAGACCTACCCGACGGTCGAGCACGTCGTCATGGACGGCGGCTCGACCGACGGCACCGTCGAGTATCCTGCGCGCGACTGGCGACGCCGTGACGCTGGCGCAGCGAACCCGACCGAGGGCAGTCGGACGCCATCAACAAGGCCTTCGCTGTCTCGACCGGCGAGATCATCGGCTGGCTGAACTCCGACGACGCCTACTTCGACTGCCGGGTGATCGAGGATGTCGTGTCGGTACTTCGTCGGCACACCCGGACGTCGATGTCGTCTACGGGCACGCGCTGCAGACCACCGCCGACGGGGCCGCCATTCAGCTGCTGTGGGCGCCGGAGTTCGACCACGACCTGCTCAAGGCGCTCGACTTCATCGTGCAGCCCGCTGCCTTCATCAGACGCTCGGCGCTCTCGGAGCCCATGCTCGACGAGTCGTTCCACTTCGGAATGGACTACGAGCTGTGGCTTCGTCTTGCCGAGGAATCGCGGACCTTCGATCGCCTCGACCGCATCGCTCGCAATCGACCGGCATCAGCCGGAGCGCAAGTCCTCCGTCATGAAAGACGTCTACCGCGAGAATCTCGACCGCCTCGACGAGCGCTACGACATGCACCTCTCCGCAGCAGTGGGAGCACGTGCGCACCTCGTTCTACCTGCGGCAGCGCCTGCGCGGAGCGCTGCTCATTCCACGGGTGCGCGGTCCGTTCGCGTTCGAGACGCCCGCCGCACATGCGGCGCGGATTGCTGCAGCGGCAAGTCTTCCAGCGAAGAAGCGCCTGGCCCGAGGAGTACCGATAGTGTCGCGTCCGAACACAGAACCGCGCGACGCGGAGCAGGACCTGCCGCTCGTCTCGATCCTCACGCCGTCGTACAACCAGGCGGCGTGGCTTGCCGAGAACCTGCGCTCGGTCGCGTGCCAGACCTACCCGAACATCGAGCACATCGTGATGGACGGCGGTTCAACCGACGGCAGCGTCGACATCCTCCGCGCGGCCGGCGACTCCGTGCGCTGGCGCAGCGAGCCCGACCGCGGCCAGTCCCACGCCATCAACAAGGCGTTTGACGAGTCCCGAGGCGAGATCATCGGCTGGATCAACTCCGACGACGCGTACTTCGACTGCCGAGTGATCGAAGACGTGGTGGCGTACTTCGACGCGCATCCCGAAGTCGATGTCGTCTACGGGCACGCGGCGCAGATCGCCGAGGACGGCACCATCATCTGGATGATCTGGACCCCGCCGTTCTGGCCTCGGCGTGCTGCGCATCACGAACTTCATCGGCCAGCCGGTGGCCTTCATCCGTCGCAGCGCGCTCAGCGACCCGATGCTCGACGAGTCGTACGACTTCGCCATGGACTACGAGCTGTGGCTCCGACTGCTCGCTGCCGGTTCCACCTTCCACCACATCAACCGACTGACGGCCGTCGATCGGCACCAGCGCGGACGCAAGGGCGTCGTGATGGCCGATGTGCTCCACTCGGACTACGAACGACTCGCGAGCGAGAACGGCCGAGGATATCCGCGCGGGAAGCGAATCCTCTCGTGGGGTTTCTACACCTGGCGCCGACTCATGGGAGCGACCTTGATCCCGCGGATTCCGCGCGACCTCGCGTTCACGGACAAGGTCACGCCGAAGCGGGAGATCTTCTCGTCGGCAGGTCCTGCCCTCGGGCAAGTCGTGGCTCCAGGACTACGATGCCCGCTAGGCTAGCCGGCGCCGTACCGCTGCCACTGCGTTGCGTAGCTCGCGTCGCTCCATCGCGCTGAGCCCGAACCCGAGCATCGCGAGCCAGTACAGGGCGAGTGCGGCGACTGACGCCGCGAAGATTCCCGGAATGCTATCCATGAGCGTCGTCGTGGCGAGCGCGAGCGACACAAGCAGCGGCACGACAAGGAGCGGGTACACCGGCGCTACGACCGAACGAAGACCTTCGGAAAGAGTCGCGTCAGTGTTCTTGACGAGGTACCACATGTGCAGCGGCCAGTCGACGAGGTGTGCGACCGCCGTCCCGAGCGCCACGCCAAGAATCCCATAGCGCGGAATCAGAATGATGCTCAGTACGATATTCAGTACCGCCTGCAGCACGATGTAGGGAACGCGCCCGGCAAGCTTCTTCTGACTGATGATGATGCTGTCGCCGACAAGGCCGAGCGACGTGAGCAGGTGCGGAAACACCAACACCTGCGCAACCAGCGCTTGATCGGCAAAGTCAGCTCCCAGCCACGATGTGATGAGCGGGCGGGCGAACACGAGCAAGACCACGACCATCGGACAGACCAGCGCGGCAGCGTACTTCGTCCCCCGCATCAACAAAGAGTGCAGCGATGCGTAGCGTCCCGTGGCACCCATATTCGACGCCAACGGCATGACGGCAGAAACCGACAAACCGGACACGTAGGTGAGCAGCGCGCTGAACTTGGCTGCTGCTTCATAGAGCCCGACCGCAGTTGCCCCCGCGAAGATGCCGAGAAGCACGCGATCGGTCTGTTGGTAGAACAGCACGTCGGAGAGCTGGACCACGAACACGGCCCAGGAGAAAGAGAAAATGGCTGCTATGTAGACGCGCGAGGCCTTGCTGAAGCCCAGCACCGGGACACCCGCGATTCGTCGGGCCGCCACGACGTTCGCAGTCGAGACGATAACCATGACCAGCCCGTTGAGCGTGACCAGTGCAACAGGCCCGTGACCGGCGACGATGACGTAGATGGTCACACCGATGGTCAGTGTTGTGGAAAGCAGACCAGTAGCAGCAAGCACGCCGAATCGCTGCATGCCTGCAAGAATGTGGCGTCCGGTCGAGGCTGGCCAGTACCACAGCTGGAAGAGCGCCCCGATCCACAACATCGACCGCAGCAGCTCAGCGCCATCAGAACCGACGTCGAAGATCGCCCCCGACAAGGCGCCCACACCGAACATGAGAACCGCACCGGCCACCCCAACGCCCGTGTACAGCAACAGGGCACTTGTCGCCGATCCGACCAGGGCTCCGCGGTCGCCAGTTGCTTCGTGCTCGGCAACGTACTTGGTGAGAGCCGAGCCGATCCCGAGATCGAGTAGAATCGCATAGGCGCTGACCGACGTTGCCAGCATGAACAAGCCGTATTCCTCGAGACCGAACGCGCCGATGAGGAGCGGCATGAAGATGAGCGAGGCCAGCATAGCCGCAAACTGCGACACGCCGCTCGCGAGGGTATTGACGACGAGCCGCCGCTTCTCGCTCACCCGCCCTGCCCTCCTGGCGCCGAATCGCTGTCATCTGAGTCTACCGCGGGCATCTTCCACCCACCACCGCAGCGCCGACACACAACGCGCCGGTCATGCGCGCGAGTCACGTCGCTGGATGAGAAATGCGGCTGCTGCGGCTACCAGATTGAAGCCGGCACCGATGGCGGCCGACATGGAGAGCCCGAAGGCAGGCTCGAACCACAGCCCCGCCAAAGCCGCCCCTGCAGCCGATCCGAAGGCGCTGGCCGCCGAGACGGCGCCGACCGCCGTCACGCCGCCCACGAGCCTGCCGCCCACAACGGTTGCAAGCGGGAAGGTCATCCCGAACAACGTGGCCGGCACGAGCATCACCACAAGCGCTACAACGGAGCGCAGGAGAAGCGACACGAGCGGTCCACCGGAGGAAGTCACGGCAATCAACACGTAGATGCGTCCCGCGACCGCCAGCGCCGGTATGGACAGCACGCCCAACACCGCTGCAGCTGCCTCGACGGAGGCGAGCGTCTTGGCGGGATTGAGCAGAGTGTCCGAGCGCCTGCCCATGTACCAACCGCCCAGCGAAAGCCCGCCGAGAAATGCCGACAGCATCACGGAAAACGCAACCGCGGTTGACCCCAGCGACAGACCCAGTTGGCGGATCCACACGACTTCGTAGATCAGCGACGCGGCGCCAGCGAGGAACACAGCACCCAGCAGCAGGACGAAGCTCGCCCGCGCTGCCGGCGTCACATCGCCATCATCTGTCGTCTTCACCGGTGCGGATTCGACCACCTGCTACTCCCCGTTCTGTGAAAGAGCGTCGTTGACGAAGTTCCAGAAGACCCGATACTCAAGTGTCGAGTGGTCGTCAACGTTCAGAGGGATGCTCGGATCGTCCAGCGCGGCCTCAAGCGCCGCGGCATCCGGGTAGGGAGTAATGCTCTGCGGCGCCATGAGGCCATTCTCGGCCATGAGCGGTTCGATAGCGGCGTCGATACGTGACTTGACCTCATCCATCGGAGCGCCGGCTGGATCGTTGTGGCCTATGAGCAGCAGCTCGGCATCCTGATCCTCCGGGAAGTTGATCGACCATACATCCACGCGTCCGAACACTTGCCGCATGGTCTTGTACATCATCATCACGTCGCGCTGCTCGAGAATGTAGTTGGGCAGCCATTGGCAGTACACGCCGTCGTCGTTGAGCCGTGACTTGGCGGCCTCCATGAACTCTTCGGTGAACAGCGCCGCGACGCCCGAGCTCCATGGCCACGACGGCTCAGAGGTGATGGCGTCGTACTTCTCCGGGTGCGTGAGGATGTACGCTCGCGCATCGTCGACAACGATATCCCAGCGCGGATCGTCTTTCGCCACGGGGCCGATGAAGTACTCCGACGCGGGCACGACATCCGGGTTGATCTCGACGGTTGTGACGTGGTCGAATCCCAAATCGTAATACGTGCGCGAGGTGAAGCCGGTCCCCAGGCCGACGATGAGCGCCGTGCCTGTGTTCTCGGCACTCATGGCGGGCACAACCGACAGCATCGTCGTCGTCACCCTATCGAAGTCGTTGTCCGTCCCCTCGTCCAGGGCCCCGTTGTGCAGGGTGCGCATGCCGTCCCCACTCTCAACGACCGCCACATGAGAGTAGATGCCCTCGGCTTCGAAGATCGTCGCGCGCGTCGACGCGGTCCGATTGAAGTCGGCAGCAGAGCGATAGTAGAACGCCTGGCCGAGTCCGAGAGGCGATCCGGTCCGCGCGGGAATCACGAGCAGCGCGGCTATCACGAGGATCGACAGGCCATCCGCCGAGCGGAAGAACAGCGGTACCTTCGAGTCGTGCGTTCCCAATGCCGAGAAGATCACTGCTGCCATCAGCGACACGATCGCGGCGATGACCAGCGTTCCCTTGACGCCGACGAGAGGCAGAAAGGCGAAGCTCGCCAGCAGTGAGCCGACGATGGCGCCGAGTGTGTTCACCGCATACAGCTTGCCGGACCACTCGCCCAGCTCCGCGTCGCGGTTCACCGCGCGCATGACGAGCGGATACGTTGTCCCCATGGCGACCGTGGGGAGCGCCATGATCACGAACGCGACCGCAAACTGCAGTGCCAGGAACACTGCGCCCGATGTCAGACCCGAGGTCTGCATGACATCGAAGTAGAACCCGGGAAGGTACGTGATACCCAGGAAGGCCAGGACGGACAGCACGGCGACGGCGATCTCGGCGCGAGATGCCATCCGCATTGGGCGCTTGGTGCGCCCGGCCAGTTTGAGGCCGAGAATCGCGCCAAGTCCGAGCCCGGCCATGTATGCCGACAGCATCGTTCCCGACGCGTAGGCTGTCGAGCCCAGCATCGTAGAGAGTTCCCGCATCCACGCCAACTCGTACGCGAGCGCCGCCAGACCCGACAGCGCATACGCGACGAGGAGCCACCTAGCCTTCATCTGCTTCCTCCGGTTGCCGGAATGGCTCACGACCGAGCGACAGCACGACGATCTCAGAAGCAGAAACGGTGCCACTGCTCACGTTTGAAGATGCCCCGAAACCACGAGCGCCAACGAACGTCGGCGAACAAGCTGCGAGAAAGCATCGTGCCTGCATGCAATAGGCAAGACGCCAAGCAGTTGAAGACGATCGTCACGGTCTTCCCGGCCGTCTCCCACGTGAACCGCTTGTGCAATGACATCGATTGGTGACGGGGTTCCAGCCCCCGACATTGAAGACGGCACGATAATGGCTAGTTGCAGCCAGTGCGCTTGCCCTGCTCAACAGGGCAGTGATGCTACGATTGCTCGTGCCTCGACGTGCACAACATCGAGAGGAGGATCGGCGTGCAGGTCCCATCCCATCTACCGCGGCGATTCCTGCTCGTAGCCGTCGTACTCGTCCCTCTCGTAGTCGGCGTCGTGCCACTAGTGGGAACGCCGACAACGCTGAACATGTTCGTCCAGGCCAAACTGATCATTCTGAGCTTCACGCTCGCTGGGGCCCTCGGATCTTGGGCGTTGACTGCGCGTTCGCGACGGACTCGTCTACAGCGGCAGGCCGCTCATCGCCTGGGGCGACCTTCCTGCTCGCAGGAGGCCTCTCCACTGCTTTCGCGCTTGACTCGCGATTGGCGTTCTTCGGCGACTTCGAGCAAGGGGTGGGGTTCGGGGTCTTCGCGCTCTGCACGCTGGCGGGCTTCCTGGTCACCCAACTCGTGCGTGACAGCTCTCGCCTGCGCGAACTGACATCCGCCGTCGTCTTCACCGCTACCGCCGTCGCGCTCGTCGGCCTGCTTCAGCAGGTGCTGTATCTCGACCTGCTCGGCATAGGCAACGGATCGCTTCCCGAGTGGATCGTGCAGCGGGGATACGGAACGATCGGCAATCCAGACACCTACGCCGCCTATCTTGTTCTCCCCGCATTGCTGGCGCTGCACAGACTCCGTCGCTCCACGACATCCGAAGACCGCGCGATGTGGAGCGCCGCAACGCTCGCCCTGCTGATGAGCTGCATCATGGCCCAGACACGCGGCCCGCTTCTGGGACTCATGGTTGGCGGTGTGGCATACGGCATTTCGGAGTATCGAACCGCCCGAAGAACAGCTGCGGGTTCTCGCGGCTCGAAGATCGACGCGCGAACGTCCCCGGTGGTCCCCTTCGCCCTGGTGGCTGCTGCGATCATCGGGGGAATCGTCGCGACCGGAATCTTCGGCACGGCGCTCGATTTCGGCACGCGTTTCGGTAGCATCAAGTCTCTCGTGTCTCTGGGTGGTCGAGCGCCGCTGTGGAGCAACGCCTTGGAGATAGCGCAGGCACACCCCTTGTTCGGCGTGGGCGTCGACTCGTTTCGCCTCGGCTGGTATCCCGTTCGCGACATCGCCCAGTTGGCGGGTGGTGCGGGGCTCGTCATCACCGATCCCCACAGCGTGCCGCTTCTGATCCTGGCGACCATGGGAGTGGCGGGCCTCCTGGCTGCCATGTACCTGCTCGGGTCCGCCCTCGTCGTGGGTGCCCGCACGGTCCCTCAGGCTCGTACGAAAGAGACGGGGTCAGACTACGCGGCCTGGTTCTACGGCACCGTCGCCGTGTCGATCACGCTGCTCTCAAGCATGCTCACGTCGATAATGCTCTTCATGCTGTTCATCGCGCTCGGCGTGCTCGTAGCGCCAAGCCTGAGAGAACGAAGACTCCCTGCCAAAGCGATCCAACCCCTTGTCGTGTCATCCATGCTTCTGTCGATCGCGTTGCTCGCCTTCGCACTCCTGACATCCGTGGCCCAGGTGACCGCCGTAGGCGCACGAACCGCCGACGCGCAGCGCGCCGCAACTCAAGCAAGACGCGCGGCGAGCATCGCTCCGTGGGACACCGAGATACGCAATCTTGAGCACGAGACCCTGGTCCAGGCGGCACTCGAAAGCGTATTCACGGACCGCGCCGATGCGTCACACCAGGTCGATGCCGCCGACGATGCACTAGCCAGCGCGTCCCGCGCAGCGCCGCACGAATACCTAATCCCCTATCGCTCAGCGCTCCTGCTCATCGCGTCGGGTCAACAACTCGATGTCCTGTACACGCAGCGGGGTATCGAGGCCGGACTGAAGGGCCTGGCGGTCTACCCGAACTCGCTTGAGCTGCGTACCGGCGTAGCCTCCGGCTACCTGCAGCTGGGTAAGCCCGAGGAGGCGGAGCTGATGCTTCACGACGTGTGGGCAGCCGATCCTTTGTATCTCCCGTCGGGTCTCACCTACGTGGAAGCCCTTCAATCCCAAGCCAAGACAGACGAGGCCCGCGCATCTCTCACGCTGCTCCGGGAGCGATTCCCCGAGGACCCGTCGTTGGCGCGTCTTGAAGAACAGCTCGTTTCCGACCAGCAACCATAGGCGAACAGGACATGGACGAACCAAGACCGGACACACCCACACTGGAACAACTCGCATGGTTGACGCTCGTCGCCTGCATCGCGACAGTCCCGTTGGCGATCTCCATCTTGCCCGGCATGGACCTGCCGTTCGCCGTCTCAGTCTTCGCCTTCCCCCAGACCGTGGCACTGGCCGTCGGTCTCGCCCTGGCCCTGGTCTTGTGGGCAGGCGCGCTGTGGACGAAGCAGACGCACCTCGTTGGCTCCAAGCCCCTGATCGCGTTCGCCGCGTTCGCGCTGTGGTCGGTGGTTGCGACAGCCGCGGGCCTGGAACCGCTCAGATCGCTTCTCGGGCGATCTGTCTCGGCTCTATCACTGACGCACATCATCATGTACTCGGTCCTGGTCTTCCTGGTGATGCAGCTCGTCAACTCGCAGCACAGGATGCGCGTTCTCACCTGGAGCGTCGTGGTCTCCGGAACCCTCGTTGCCCTACTGACACTGACGCAGCAGCTTCTCGGCATCGACATCTTCGCTCTGCCGATAGAGAGCTGGATCATCGACCGGGGATTCGGAACAATCGGCAACCCGGATCAACTCGGCACGTTCCTGGTTTTGCCCGTCATGCTGAGCCTGGTGCTCGCCTTCAGCGAAGAGACGAAGAACCGTCGCGTGGGTGCTCTCGCTTGTCTTGTCGTGCTTCTGGCAGCAGCCATCGGCACGCTAACGCGAGGAGCGTGGATAGCGATCTTCTTCGGAGGACTGATTGCAGCGGGCCTCCTTTGGAAGAGCCTTCGGGTGACGAAGATGACCCGGTGGCCACTGCTCGTGGGCCTCGTCTGCCTGGCCACGGTGGCTCTCGCGCTCGTCATGAGCGACCAGACCGATCTCGCCTCACGATTCGTGGTGCCTCCAGCGCGCAGAGCTCAGAGTACAGGCGGCACGCTCGATACCATCAACGCCGTATCGTCGGACCGCATCAACGTCTGGCGAGCTTCGATGCGAATCGTTGCTGAGAAGCCACTGGTGGGCACGGGGCCTGCAGCGTTCGAACTTGGCTGGTACCCGAATGCGATTGCACCGAGTTCGAGTGGTGGCACTGGTGCCCTTGCTGATGATCCGCACTCCTTCATCATCTTCGTGCTCACAGCGACCGGAATCCCTGGGCTCCTTGCGTACCTCGTTGCTGGATTGTCTGCGCTGGGATACGGAGTACGGACCACCATCGCGCGTGTCGGGCGCGGTCCGCTGTCGGGCAACGGGCTCTACTACGTGGCGTGGTTCGTTGCGGCCGTGGCGCTGCAGATCGCCCTGCTACTCGCTGCGATAAGCACGCCGATCGTCATGTACACGTTCCTCAGCTTCGCCGTACTCCTACTTCCCACTGCCAAGACCCCACAGCCGCACAGCACATGGTTGGCTCGACAGCTGCCCGCCGTAGCGGCTGCGACGCTGGCGCTCGTCCTCGTCGGCCTCGTCCTCCCGAACGCCTCTGCGGAGATCGCGCTGGCTCGCACGCTGCGCGATGGCTCTCTCGATCGAGCGCAAGAAGCGGCGGCATCGACCCGATGGAACACGGACATCCAACGCCAGTACTACCGTCTCCGCGTGTCGCGTCTGAGCGCCGCCCTCGCCTCAGGAACCAGTAGCGCACGCACGGATCTGCAAGCCGCTGGTCACCGAGCTGGCGGTCGCCGGCGCTGAGCAGCCCCACGAGTACTACTACCCGTCGGTCCGCGCTCAGATCCTTGAGGACGGCGAGCGAGAAACTCGGCGACCCGTCCTACGCCGAGGCGGCTGTCGCCGCATCCGATGACGCACTGGCGATCATGCCGGCGAGTATCCCGACACGCGTCCACAAGGCGCTAGCGCTGAGCGATCTCGAGCGCTACGACGAGATGGCCGATGCCCTCGAGGGATACTGGCAGAACGAGCTGGCCTCTTCGTACCCGGGGATTCTCTATGCACAGGCTCTCGCGCTCTCCGGGAACACCGAAGAAGGCCGATGAGGTATTCGCGCTTCTCGAGTCGAGATTCCCGGACGAGCCTGAGTTCCATCGAGGCGGCCCGCCAGCAGACACAGCGACCCGTGCAGGAGCCCTAGCGTTCCGACCGTCGCATCACGGAGCGTAGCACGGTGCGGCGTGATCCCAGGCTACTGAGTGATCTGCGGCTCCCCGTGGCACAGTGCGCAGAAGTCGCGACCGGTGACATAGGCCTTCGCCCGTGGCAGTTGTCGCACCCGCCTGATCCAGAGACCGTGCCGTGGTTCGCGCGGAAGAAGTCGGTCGGGATGACCCGGGAAGAACGCATGGCACTCGCGTACACGGTCGTCGTTCCGCCGTGTGACAGCGTCCGCAACTCGACCCCCGTTGAACCAGATGTCCTCGACGCCCTGTCGTGCATGTCCCCACCACAGGAACACCTCGGTGTGTGGCATCGCGCTGACCACCGTGACACGGGTCGCAACTCTTCGCCTCGTCATGGCAGCCACCGCAGTCGGGCGTGGGCACGAGCTGACTCGTCCGACCAGTTGGGCCGGGTTCGTCCTCGATCTCGCGGCGGCGCTCACGTCCTTGACGTGGCACAACGAGCACGTGGTCGGCTGATCTTGTCCGTCATGACAGCGAAGGCATGGTGTCATCCCCGATGTCACCGTAGATACGACGCCCGTGGCCAGGGTGTGGCAGTCGAGGCACTCCGCCTTCGCTTCCAGCGGTTGCTGCGTGCGCCATCCGAATGCCACGCTCGTCGTTCACCGTGATCTCGCGAGCTGATGTTCTCGTGGCATCTGAAACACGCCGAGCTGACGACGGCACCGTAGGGCGTGCCGTGTGCTCCGCCCTGACGACCATCCACCAGGTGCAGAAGTCGTCCCGGCACCTCCACAGTAGCCATACCCAGCCAGCCCGACGCCTCGTGACAGCGCACGCAGCCGACCTCGACGTGAGCGTCGGTACCGCCCGAAGTGACCGCCTGCGCTGTGAGGGTTCACTTCGTGACACCCCAGACACACTGCCGAGCTCGAACTGCTGGCCCCTAACGGCGACAACGAGATATCAACGCTGTCAGCAGGCCACCTCCAATCACCTGCGCTGCAGTGGCACGAGATCGAGGCGGGCGGCGCGACGGCGACGATTCCGAGGTGCCCTCGAGTTGCGCGAGCACGTCTCGTGGCGAACCTGAGATGGACTCGAGACTTCGACTCCCTCGAGTCCCGCGACGCCGAGAGGGACTGGTGACCACGAGAATCACGGTCAACGCGAGAACCAGGACCGTGATAACCACTACGGAGAGCAGCAACAACGACGCCGAGAGGTTCGAGTTCGGGTAGCGGACGAGGGTGATGATCTCGTCCCACACGTAGTCCCAACTCAGATCCGGAAGCATCTGCTCCATCACCGATCACCCCGGCTCGGAGACGGGATGTTGCCGACCGCGCCGCCTGGATGCACATGCTTGACGTGGCAGGTGTCACAGTCGCTGCCCGCATGGCACCGCAGACACGGCGCGTCTCCATCGGCTTCGACGGTGTCGGAGTGCGTCTTCACGAATCCGTCCGCGTGCGGCATCTCGGTGAGATGGCAGCTGTAGCAGAACGAATCGTCATGGCAGGTCAGGCACTCGCGCCCCGTCCTGCATTGAGATCGCCGCGTGATCGAGCAGGAAATCGGATGCGTGCGGAACCCCCGGGCCATGACAGTCGCGAACACGAGTCCTCGGCATGGCATACAGAGCACGAACTCATTTGACCCATCCCGTGAGTCTGCCTCCACGTGGGTCCGTGAGTCACCCCGAATTCGGGTTTGGCAATGCGTATGGTTGTCGAACGCCCCGTATGACAGATCTCGCACTCAATGGACGCGTTCTCTGCAACGTGACAGCTCGTGCAGTCGTTCATGGACGGCGACTCTGGGCCACGGCGTGGCCTCCGCATGGCCGACCTCCGAGTGGCAGTCGACACACCTACGTCCAGCGGCGCAGTTGGCGTGAGCGATGCGCACACCCTTACGTCGAGCGTGGCTTCCAGCACTTCGGAATGGCAGTCCAGGCAGTAGGAGTCTTGGACGATGGTGGCATCTGTGGCTGATGGATTCAGGAGCGGGACCCACATACCAAACGACCGAGTAGAAGCCGAACTTGGTCCGGGAGAGCATTCTGCCCGTGTCGACGTGACAGGCAACGCACGATACGCCCTCGGCCGCATGAACCGTCGATGCGGTCGACTCCGCGAAGCCCGCGAGTCTTGAAATGGCAGCCCTCGCAACCGGGAAGAGCGACCGTCAGCCGTACCCACGCCAAAACGACCAGAAGAGACGCCACGAGGACCAGGAGACCGGGATGCGCACGCAAGCGAAGACGGCGATCTGTTCGTCGCCCACCGGTGCATCTCCTGATTCGTGATCATCGCTCGTGTCCCTCTTCGCCAGCCGAGTCCAAGACGTACTCTACCCCAAAGGAAGGGGGCCGGCCCTCTCGGACCGACCCCCTCACCGAAACCGACTGTCGAAACAGCAGGTCTCAGTGGAGAACCTAGTAGTCGAAGCCAACACCAGTGGTAGCGGTACCCTTGTGGCACTTGAGGCAGACACCGTCGATGATCGACGAGCCAGCCGCGCCAGCCGACGGTCGATGCCGTCACCAGTGTACTGGTTGTACGGGCCGACAGCGGTGCGGGTGTCGACGGCGGAACGCGGCAGCGGTCAGCCAGACGGCCGGACGCGTCGCGCCGGTTGGCGCCAGCAGCAGCGTCAACGACGCCGTTGATCGAGTGCGGGAACGCAGCCTTGCCGCCGTTGTTGTCGTCGGCGAGATCGTGGCACGAGTTGCAGTAGTCAACCGGTGCGTAGGCGATCGTCAGACCGGTCTTGGTGCTCGGGAAGTCCGTGCCGTCGGCGTTCCAGTTCGTGGTCGCAGCGGCGATGACACGGTGACCGGTGACGGCCTAGCTCGATGACGCCACCGGTCGATCGTCTGCGGTCGCGCCGGAGGACACGACACCGAACATCGAGTCGATCGTGGCAACCGGAGCGCGAGCACAGGGCGCCGGTGGCGAGCGCACGGGTCGTGGCGCTCCAGTGTCGAAGTCGGCAGTGAAGTCGGCAACGCCGTTCGCGGCAGCGACTCAGCGCGAGCTCGGCGTCGGCCTTGGCGCGTCAGGAGCCTGGTGGCCGGGCCGGCGTACGTCGACGCGCCGACGCCGTGCGGACCGCCGTGGCAGTCGGTGTTCGTGCAGCGGCTCGCGTGGGGGCCGGCACCGGACCACGAAATCAGGTCGGAGGCGACCGCGCCACCACCGTAGTAGGCGCCGGTGTGGCAGTAGGCGCAGGCAGCGCCCTCGTTCAGCAGATCGGTACCGCCGCGGTGCACGGAGTGGCATACGGCGCACTTGATGGTCGTCGTGGCGTAGCCAGCGTGCGGTCCGGAGGCCATGAGCGCAGCGTCAGCGTTGAGCGAAGCCAAGGTCTGGGCCTCGGCCCACGGCACGTACTGCGTGCTCGAGCTGTAGCCTGCGTACTTCGCGAATGCGGGCGAAACGCCCATCGCAAGCACCAGCGCTGTCGCGAGCGCGACGACGATGAGAGTCTTCTTCATATTTCCTTCTCCCTTTTGTAGGTAATTCGTGTGAGTCTCTTTCATCGTTTTCACCTCCTGCCCGAGATAGGATTCCGGTCGAACCGGATAGTCGCCTGCCGAGTTCGCACTCAGCCAAACACACTTGCACATACTTCCTAATCATCTTAACAAATGCTCGTGAACATAGCCACATGAATCTGAAGGTTTCTTAGCCGTTCTAAGGCGCCTTGTTCACACCTCGCCCTCGGAATCCAGTCCTGCCGTCTCGAGTTCTGCTGTCCTCGAGCGCCTCGTCGCGTCGACGCTTCCACCGCCTCAGAAGAACGCCAGCAGGAGCAGCGGCAGGAGCAGAAGACACGGCCACAGAGCACGCGCAGGACCCGCCAGCAGACGGCTCAGCCATGATGCCAGCCCAGCCAGTCCCTCGGCGCCGGTGCCATCGATTCGGACGATCTGCGCTCTGCGATTGTCCGTGTCGGCGACCGTGAACCAGTCCTTGGTTGCGTCGTAGTCGAACCCCGACGGGTACATGAACTGCCCGTCCTTGTCTCCGATACGTGCCCCACTTGCCAACAAACTCGCCATCGTCGGAGTCGAACGCCGCAATCGAGAAGTCGAACGCGTCCAGAACCATCGGTCGTCCCCTGCCGTCCACGGTCACGTCGGTGGGCAAGCTGAAGCGCCGCCGGTGCCGTAGCTCGAGGTCTCGAGGCTCGTCCCACCCTCGAGTTTCACATCGTTCGCTGGATTCCCCAGCTGGACGATCCACTTGCGCGCGCCCGAGTACTCCCATGCGCTCAACCGGTTGTTGTAGCGTGTCGACGACGTAGATGGTCTGCGAGTCCGAATCGATCGCGACTCCTCCGACGATGTCGAACTGATCGTCGCCAGAACCCTTGGTGCCGACGACGGTCTGTGCGTTTCCGTCCTTGTCGAGCACCGCGAAGCCTGCGTTGGACCCGACCACGACGATCTCCTCGGCCGCATCCACGCTGGTCAGACCCGGTATGTTCTGACTGACAAGTTTCGTCTGGCCGTCCATGATCGTGAGCGTTTCGTTCGCACGGTCGGCCAGATACAGTATGCCGTCGGGGTCGACGGCGATACGCGACGGCAAGCGGAACGGCTCGCCTGTCTGCTTGCTTCCCTGAATGACATCGACGAATGTGCCGTCGCCACGGAAACCGACCACGCGTGCATTGGCGGGATCCGTTACCCAGATGACACCGTCCGGAGCCGTCGCCGCGTCGTTGGGATTGGAGAACAGCTCGTCAACCCCTGGGCCGAATCCGTAGATCGATCGGACCCAGTTGATCCCCGCCAGAGTCAGCGATCGGCGCCTCGTCCCATCTGCGCCTTGCCCGCACCGGCGCCAGAAGCCTATAGAGGAACGCGCCGACCCCGCACAGCAGGAGCAGCAGGATGACGAGCACGACAATCAGGATCGTGCGCGTTCGGCGCGAGCGCGCCTCGTCATCCTCTCGATCCCGCTGCGGCAAGAATCTCCGCGACTCGACGTTCCGCTTCCTCGTCGGTCAGCGTGCTGATGCTCGGTATCGGCCTTCGGGGTGTCTTCTTTGAGTCGTCATTCACTGGCTCCGATTCGTTCGAGTCCCGCCAGGGCCTCGGCGTCATCTGCGATGAACTCAAGTGTGCGACGGTAGTCGGCCTCGGCCCCTGCACGATCGCCCAGCTCTTCCTTGACCTGCCCTCGCAGCGTGAACACCGTCGCCGCCGTCGTCGTTGTCGGCTAGGTACTCGTCGTAGATAGCCAGTGCAGGTTCCCACTCTTCCTGCCCCACGTAGGCCTCGCCTTGCAGCAGGAGGAGGCTCCAGTAGTTGTCGCTGATCCCGAAGGCAACCGCCTTGTTCATCTGGCGCCGGACTCCTCAGCGTTGGCCACGCCTGCATCGTATGTATCCTTGATCACGCCGAGTCCCTCGTCGGCGGTCTCCAGCGCTAGATCGAGCTGTCCCTGTGCGAGGTAGAGTTCCGCCTGCATGTAGAGCATGTCTGCGGATATCTCCTGATCATCGAGTGTCTCGATACCCCGGTCGATCCATTCCTGCGCCTTCGGATACTGCCCCCGTCTATGAGAGCGCTGATGTAGGCCATCCAGTCTTCGGGCTTCACGCTCCCTGCTTCGATGGCTGCTGCCAGTCGACACGAGTCGCTGCTCGTTCATGGTTCGCGGCGCGCCGGTACCCAGCACGTTGGTCAAAAGTCCATACGCGACGGTTACGAGCGTCAGGATGATGATGAGCAGAATCGTCACGGCGAGCGCCCGGCCGACCGGGTCGAGCTGCCGAGGCGGAGCGACTCCTGCTTCGCATCCTCCGGCCTGCGAGATTCGGTATCGGGCGGGTTCTGCTTCTGTCGAATCTGATGCCATTCGCTCCTCCTGATGAGACCTGCGAAAGAGGGTGGGGCTAGCGGGCTTATCAGAACCGTGGCGTTCAGTCGCGCCCGGGTCATTCAACCCCTGGACAGCTTGCTCGCTGTCGGATGATAACATTCGTTCATCTTGGTTGCAGTCGGAGCAAGAACCGTTCCAGGTCTACCCTCGCTGAACACATCTGCAACAAGCGAGTGCCCTCCTGGTCAGATGCAATATGTGAGCCAAGTGCCGATTCGCAGCCGAAAACTGCGCCAGATGGCACAGCGAGGGCACGGTCTTGGATCGGCGACGGTACGCAGAAATGAATCCGCACAGGGCTCAACCTGCGCGAACGCCACCAGGTACGTCAGAAAGGCTCGGAAAGCGCCCGCACGCAGTAGTCCGCGTAAGCCACCCGCAGACCCTGAGCCAGCTGTATCTTCGGTTGCCACCCGAACGCACGCATCCGCGCTGAATCGAGCAACTTGCGCGGGGTGCCGTTCGGCTTGCTCGTGTCCCACACGATCTCGCAGACGCGATTGCCAGCATCGGCGTACACGACCTCGCGCACGAGACCTGCCAGCTCGGCAATGGAGACTTCCTCGCCGGAGCCCACGTTCACGAACTCCCCTATCTCCTCGGCACCGAGACTCTCCATCGCAAGTACCGCAGCATCCGCCAGGTCATCCGAGAACAAGAACTCCCGTAGCGGCGATCCATCGCCCCACAACACAACGCGATCCTCACCGCTCACCTTCGCCTCATGGAACTTGGCGACGAGCACCGGAAGCACGTGCCCCGCTTCGGTGTCGTAGTTGTCGCCAAGGCCGTAGAGATTCGTCGGCATCAGGGAGATGAAGTCCGTACCGTACTGACGATTGAATGCCGAGCACATCTTGATTGCCGCGATTTTGGCTATCGCATACGGCTCGTTGGTGGGCTCGAGCAGTCCAGTCAGCAGCTGGTCCTCCGTCATTGGCTGCTGTGCAAGACGGGGGTAGATGCACGAAGAACCGAGGTTGAGGAGTTTCTCGACACCTGCGCGGTGCGCCGCTTCGATGACGTTTGCGGCAATGGCGAGGTTCTCGTAGATGAACTCGGCAGGTCGTGTCGAGTTCGCTCCGATACCCCCTACCTTCGCCGCCGCGAGAAAGACGTACTCGGGTCGCTCCGCCTCGAAATACGCGCGCGTCGCGGACTGATCGGTGAGATCGAGTTCGTTGTGAGTGACGACCAGCAGGTTCGAGTAGTCATTCGCCTCGAGCCGGCGCAGAATCGCCGAGCCGACCAGGCCGCGATGTCCCGCGACATAGATGCGTGAGTCCCTACGCATCGTTGCCGCGAACCTCGAACCCGCCGTCCTTGAGATGCTTCTCTCTTTCGGCCTGCAGAAGATCCGCGTCGACCATCATCTTCACGAGCTCGGGCAGCTGAACGCGCGGCTCCCAGCCCAGCTTCTCCCGTGCCTTAGTGGCGTCGCCGAGAAGCAAATCGACCTCGGTGGGACGGAAGTAGCGCGGGTCGACCCGAACCAGCACGCGACCGGTAGCGTCATCGACGCCACGCTCGTCCACGCCCTCACCTTCGAAGCGCAGTGCAATGCCGAGGTGACCGAACGCTGCGCGAACGAAGTCGCGTACCGACGTCGTGACACCGGTTGCCATCACGTAGTCGTCCGGTTCGTCTTGCTGAAGCATCAACCACATCAGTTCCACGTAGTCGCCCGCGAAGCCCCAGTCACGTTTGGCATCCAGGTTGCCCAGATGGAGTGTCTCGTCCAGCCCCAGCTTGATGCGTGCCGCCGCGCGGGTTATCTTGCGCGTCACGAACGTCTCGCCTCTCAGCGGGCTCTCGTGGTTGAACAGAATGCCGTTGGAGGCGTGTATCCCGTAGGCCTCGCGGTAGTTCACCACAATCCAGTACGCAAAGAGCTTCGCGACTGCGTACGGGCTGCGCGGATAGAACGGGGTCGTTTCCACCTGCGGAGTCTCGGTCACCTTCCCGAACAACTCGCTAGAGGACGCCTGATAGAACCGGCAGGTCTGCTCCATGCCAAGGATCCGAATCGCCTCAAGCAACCTCAGCGTACCGAGCCCGTCCGTCTCCGCCGTGTACTCGGGCGTTTCGAAGGAGACCTGCACGTGACTTTGGGCGCCGAGGTTGTATATCTCGTCCGGGCGCACCTCTTGCAGGATCCGGATGAGGTTCGTGGCATCGGTGAGATCGCCGTAGTGCAGGTGAAAGCGCACGCCCGCATCATGCGGATCCTGGTACAGATGGTCTATCCGCTCGGTATTGAAGCTCGAAGAGCGACGCTTGATGCCGTGCACTTCGTAGCCTTTGCCGAGGAGGAACTCCGCCAGGTAGGCGCCGTCCTGGCCAGTGACGCCGGTAATCAGGGCGCGTTTCATCGCTGCTCCGAACTAGTGCCGTCAGTCCATGCGATATTGTACCCGACCAGCGTGGTCAAGTTGTCTCGGCCGTCAGTCCAGATCCCCCGGCAGCGCGATGTGACCCGCGACCGCAGTCGCCGCAGCCACCGCCGGAGATGCCAGGTAGACCTCGCTCGTGGGATCGCCCATGCGTCCGACGAAGTTGCGGTTCGTCGTCGCAACAGCGCGCTCGCCTGCCGCCAGAATGCCCATGTGCCCGCCCAGGCAGGGCCCGCACGTGGGCGTCGAGACCGCCGCGTCCGCGTCGAGGAAGATGTCGAACAGGCCCTCGTGCATCGCCTGACGGTAGATCTCCTGCGTCGCCGGGATGATGATCAGACGCACCTTCTCGTGTACCTTGCGACCCTTGAGGATCTCCGCCGCGATGCGCATGTCCTCGATGCGACCGTTGGTGCACGAACCGATGACGACCTGATCGACCCAGATGTCGCGGGCGTCCTCGGCAGTTGCGGGTGTTCGATAGGCAGATGCGGAAAGGCGACCGTCGGCTTGATGGTCGAGGCGTCGATCTCGATGACACGGCGCGTACTCGGCGTCCGGGTCAGAGTGGTACTCGATCCATTCGCGCTCGGCGCGGCCCTTCAAGATACGCGCGGGTCGATGTCGTCGACGGCGATGATGCCGGACTTGCCGCCCGCTTCGATAGCCATGTTGCAGATCGTCATGCGGTCGTCCATGTCGAGCGCGGCGATCGTCGAGCCGGTGAACTCCATCGCCTGGTACAGCGCACCGTCGACGCCGATCATGCCGATGATGTGCAAGATGACGTCCTTGCCGCTCACCCACGGACCGAGTTCGCCGTCGATGACGAACTTGACCGACGCCGGCACCTTGAACCATGCCTGGCCGGTCGCCATGCCGGCGGCCGCATCCGTCGATCCCACGCCGGTGGCGAACGCACCGAGCGCACCGTACGTACACGTGTGAGAGTCTGCGCCGATGATCACGTCGCCGGGCACGACGACGCCCTGCTCGGGCAGCAACGCGTGCTCGACGCCCATGCACCCGATCTCGTAGTAGTGCGAGATTCCTCTGGTCATGTGCGAACTCGCGCATCATCTTGGCCTGCTCGGCGCTCTTGATGTCCTTGTTCGGCGTGTAGTGGTCGGGAACCAGCGCGATCTTCTCGGGATCCCAGACCTTGTCGACGCCGATCTTGCGGAACTCCTTGATCGCGATCGGCGCCGTGACGTCGTTGGCGAGCACGAGGTCGAGATCGCACTCGACGAGCTGGCCGGGAACGACCTCATCCAGCCCGGCGTGAGCCGCGAATATCTTCTCGGTGATAGTCATGGGTCGGGGCATGGCTCTCGCTTCACTCCTTATGTCAGTTGCCGAGAACACGCGGCTGCGACGGCCGCATGTCCGCGTGCTACGTCTCTTCGATATCCGACTGCGTCTGGCTCACGAGCAGCCGGTTGAGCGCGTTCGTATACGCCTTGGCCGAAGCGACGATGATGTCCGAGTGCGCTCCTCGGCCGGTGAACACCTTGTCGTCGGCGCTGCGCACGCGAATCGTGACCTCGCCGAGCGCGTCGATTCCGCGCGTGACGGCCTTGACCGAGAACTCGGTCAGGTCGTTCTCGACATCGATCATGCGGTTGATCGCCTTGTACACGGCATCGACCGGGCCGGTGCCGTGGCTCGAGTCGACAAGGTGGTTGCCATCGCGATCGATCAGCTCGACCGTGGCGGTGGGTATGCCCGGCTCGCCACACATCACGTGAACCGTCTCGAGATGGTAGACCTCGCGCAGCGTACGCTCCTGCTCGCCCACCAGCGCCTCGAGGTCCTCGTCGTAGACTTCCTTCTTCTTGTCGGCCAGCTCGAGGAACGCCTCGTAGACCGGCTCGAACTCTGTCTTCGCCCAGGGCGTAGCCCAGCTCCTCGAGCCGGTGACGCAGCGCGTGTCGCCCGCTGCGGGCGGTGAGCACGATGCTCGACCCGCCCACGCCGACCTCGACCGGATCGATGATCTCGTAGGTCGAGCGCTCCTTGAGCACGCCGTCCTGATGGATGCCACTTGAGTGCGCGAACGCATTCGCGCCGACGATCGCCTTGTTGGGCTGCACGTTGATGCCGGTGATGCTCGAGACCAGCCGAGAAGTGCGCATGATCTCGCGTGTGTTGATGCCGGTGTCCACGCCGAAGACGTCGCGACGCTGGCGCAGCGCCATCACGACCTCTTCCATGGCGGTGTTGCCGGCACGCTCGCCCAGACCGTTGATGGTGCACTCGATCTGCCGCGCGCCGGCGGCGACTCCCGCGAGCGCGTTGGCAGTCGCCATACCCAGGTCGTTGTGGCAGTGCACCGAGATGATGGCGTTCTCGATGCCGTCCACGTGCTCCCCAAGCCCGGCGATCAGCGCGCCGAAGCGATCCGGGTAGGCGTAGCCGGTCGTGTCCGGGATGTTGACCACCGTCGCACCCGCAGCGATGACCTCCTGGATCATCCGGTACAGGAACACAGGCTCGGCGCGTCCGGCATCCTCGGCGTAGAACTCGACGTCTTCCACGAAGGTCCGCGCGAGCTTCACGGCCGCGACCGCACGCTCGATGGCCTCGTCGCCACTGATGCGCAGCTTGTCGCGCAAGTGACTCTCGCTCACGCCGATGCCGGTGTGGATTCGCGGCCGCTTCGCCGTCTTGAGCGCGTCGGCAGCGGCCTCGATGTCCTTCGGGATGGCGCGCGACAGCCCGCACACGACGCACGCATCGCCGACCTCGTCGCCGATGCGCCGCACGCTTTCGAAGTCTCCGGGACTCGAGATCGGAAAGCCCGCCTCGATGATGTCGACGCCCAGCCGCACGAGCTGCCGGGTGATATCGAGCTTCTCGTCGGTGTTCATGCTGGCGCCCGGGTGACTGCTCGCCATCACGGAGCGTTGTATCGAAGATGTAGACCTTGTCGGTGCTCACGGTCGTCTCCTTATCGACGTCGCGGGCGACTACCGCCAACCGGCAGCCGCCCTTCACTTCACAGCGGCGACGTCTTTATAGCTCCACGCTCCACGCGTCCGTCATGCCGGCCTGCTCCACGATGACTGCGAGCAGATCGGCAGCGATGGGACTGTCGACGGTGATCCCCATGAGGGCCACGCCGCCCTTCTCATGGCGGGCAACCTGCATGGACCCGATGTTCGTGCCCTGCGCGCCCAGCAACGTGCCGACCTTGCCGATCATGCCCGGTCGGTCGTCGTACTTGAAGAACGCCATGTATGCCGAGGGGCCCATGTCCACGTCGTAGTCGAACAGCTTCACCAGACGCGGTTCGTTGCGCGGGCCGATGATGGCCGCGGCGATATCCACGGCCTTGATCGCCGTCCGAGTGAACGCTGATCATCGACACGTAGTCCCGGGTCTCGGTCTGCTTGGTCTCGGTCACCCGGATGCCACGCTGCTCGGCGTAGTAGTCCGCGTTGACGAAGTTCACAGACTCGGCGCTCACCACGGTGAGCAAACCCTTGAGTAGCGCAGTCTTGAGGATGCGAGTGTCGGTGTCGGCCAACGCACCCACGAAGCGGATATCGAGCGACTCCACGCCGTGACGCGCCATCTGCGCGACCATCTTGCCGAGCTTCTCGGCGACATCGATGAACGGGCCGACCTTCTCGAGCACCTCGGGAGCAACCGGCGCGATGTTGACCGCTGTCGCGACCATCTCACCGCGCAGGCCGGCAGCCACGAACTCGGCGATCTGCTCGCCGGCGCGGTCCTGTGCCTCTGCGGTGCTGGCGCCCAGGTGCGGCGTCAGGATGACGTTGTCGAACTCGGCCAGCGGCGAGTCGGTGCACGGCTCGATCTCGTAGACGTCGATACCTGCCGAGGCGACCTTGCCCGAGCGCACCGCGTCGGCCAGCGCCTCGATCTGATAGATGCCGCCACGCGCGGTGTTGATCAGACGAACGCCGTCTTTCATCTTCGCGAACTGCTCGGCACCGAACATGCCGATCGTCTCTTTGGTCTTGGGCAGGTGGACCGTGATGTAGTCGGCCTGCGCCAGGATCTCGTCAACGTCGTCGATCAGCTCGACGCCGATGGCCTGCGCGCGCTCCGGCGTCGTGTACGGGTCGAAGCCGATGAGCCGCATCCCGAAGCCGCGTGCTCGCTCGGCAACCAGCGTGCCGATGCGGCCCAGGCCGAAGACCGCGAGCGTCTTCTCGTAGAGCTCGGCGCCTGTGAACTTCGAACGCTCCCACTTGCACTCGCGCATGCTCGCCGCGGCCTGCGGGATGTTGCGCGACTGCGCGAGCATGAGCGCGATCGTGTGCTCCGCCGCCGACACGATGTTGGACGTCGGTGCGTTGCATACGATGATGCCGCGCTCGGTCGCTGCCTGCACATCGACGTTGTCGACGCCGACGCCGGCGCGGCCGATGATCTTCAGGTTCGTTCCGGCCTCGATGACATCACGCGTCACCTTGGTGGCCGAGCGCACGATCAGGCCGTCGTATTCGGCGATCTCAGCGACGAGCTGCTCGGGCGTTAGATCGGTCTTCACTTCAACGTCGAACTCGGCCTTGAGTTTCTCGATCCCGCTTGCAGCGATCTTCTCTGCTACCAGTACCTTCATCAGTTCCCCCTACTCGCCCATGAACACGGCTTCGGCGGCCTTGATGCCCGCCCCGCGCTCGAAATCGTATCCAAGCTCGACCAGCGTCATCTCGAGCGCCGCAAGCGTGACGATGATGTCGAAATCTCCGAAGTAGCCGAGGTGACCGACGCGGAAGATGCGCCCCGCGTAGTCGTCCTGGCCACCGGCGATGGTGACTCCGTGCTTGTCCTTCATGATCTTGACGATGGCCTTGCCGTCGACGCCGTCGGGTACCCAGACCGGCGTGACCGCCGAGCCGCGACCCTCGGGTGGAGCGAACAGCTTCATGCCCAGCGCCTCGCAACCCTTGCGCGTCGCCTCCGCCAAACGCGAGTGGCGCGCGATGGTGTTCTCGAGACCCTCCTCGCGAATCATGCGCAGCGACTCCCTGAGACCCATGACGAGCGACACCGCAGGTGTGAACGGGGTCGTGTCCTTGTCGAGGGACTTCTTGTACTTGGCCCAGTCGAAGTAGTACTTCGGCAGCGTAGAGCGCTCGTAGGCCTTCCACGCCTTGTCGGAGACCGTGCATGCAGCAAGACCCGGCGGCAGCATGAGGCCCTTCTGCGAGCCGGTCATGACCACGTCCAGGCCCCACTCGTCGGTCTTGCACTCGACCGCACCGATTCCGGTGATGCTGTCCACGATGAAGATGCAGTCGGGATAGCCGGCCACGATCTTGCCGACGGCCTCGACGTCGTTGAGCACTCCCGAAGACGTCTCGGACTGCGTCACGACAACGCCGCGCGCGTCCGGGTTCTCGGCCAGTGCCTTCTCGATATCGGCGGGACGCACGACCTCGGTCCACTCGTAGGCCAGATCGACCACGTTGAGTCCGTAGACTTCGGAGATCTGCTTCATGCGATCGCCGAACTTGCCGTTGCGCGTAACGATGATCGTGTCGCCGGCGCAGAATGCGTTCGCGATCGACGCCTCCATGACACCTGTCCCGGAGCACGCCATCACGAGCACATCGCCTTGCGTCTGGAACACGTACTTGAGGCCCTCGACTGCTTCCATCAAAGCTGCCGAGAAGTCCGGCGTGCGGTGGTGGATGATCGGGGCGGCCTGCGTGAGCAGGACCTCGGCAGGGACCGGTGTCGGCCCCGGCGTCATCAGGTACTTCTTCTGCATCTGGTGTTTCCCCCTAGTCCTTCTTCAACCAGGCGAACATGTCGCGCAGTTCGCCACCGACGTCCTCGATCAGATGCTCGGCATTGATACGGCGCGTCGCCTTGAAATGCGCCGAGCCGCCCTTGTTCTCAAGAATCCAGTTGCTGGCGAAACTGCCGTTCTGGATCTCCCACAGGATCTGCGCCATCTCTTCACGCGTCTCGTCGGTGATGAGGCGCGGACCGGACACGTACGCACCGTACTCGGCGGTGTTGGAGATCGAGTCGAACATCTTGGCCATGCCGCCCTCGTACATGAGGTCGACGATGAGCTTGAGCTCGTGCATGCACTCGAAGTACGCGATCTCGGGCTGGTAGCCTGCCTCGACAAGCGTCTCGAAGCCGGCCTTCACGAGCTCGGTCGCGCCGCCGCACAGCACAGCCTGCTCGCCGAACAGGTCGGTCTCGGTCTCCTCGGCAAACGTCGTCTCGATGATGCCTGCACGCGCTCCGCCGATGCCGGCGGCCCATGCGAGCGCGATCTCACGAGCGGAACCGCTCGCATCTTGGTAGACAGCGATCAGGTTCGGCACGCCGCTGCCTTCGACGAAGACGCGACGGACCATGTGACCGGGGCCCTTCGGGGCGATCATGATGACGTCGACATCCTTCGGCGGCTCGATCTGCCCGAAGTGGATGTTGAAGCCGTGGGCGAAGGCGAGCACCTTGCCGGCCGTCATCGACTCGTGGATCTCCGAGTAGTACGTGTGAGCCTGGGTCTCATCGGGAGTGAGAATCATGATGATGTCGGCCTCGGCAGCCGCCTCTCGCGGCGTCGCGACCTTGAGGCCGGCGTCCTTGGCCTTGTCCCAGTTGCTCGAGCCCGTCCGCAGACCAACCCGCACGTCGCACCCCGAGTCATGCAAGTTGAGCGCGTGGGCATGACCCTGGGAACCGTAGCCGATCACCGCGATCTTGCGGTCTTTGATCAGCGACAGGTCGCAGTCACTCTCGTAGTAGATGGTAGCCATTTGAATGCGTCCTCCTAATTCTCTTTTGAGCCCCGGGCCAGGGCGATCTTGCCCGTACGCGCTAGTTCCTTGATTCCGTAGGCCCGGAACAGGTCCTCCATTGCTTCGAGCTTGTCCGAGGAACCTGTGGCCTCTATCGTGAGCGAGTTCTTTCCCACGTCGACGATCTTCGCTCGGAAGACGTTGACGATCTCAATGACCTCACCGCGTCGCTCCGGCGGTGCATTGACCTTGAACAGAGCCAGCTCCCGATCGATAGATTCGCTCGGGTCGAGGTCCTGGATCTTTATCACGTTGATCAGCTTGTGCAGCTGCTTGGTGATCTGCTCGACCGGCGTGTCAGCGGCGCTCACAACGATCGTGATGCGGGACAGCGTCGGATCCTCGGTCACGCCAACCGCGAGCGAGTCGATGTTGAACCCGCGGCGGGCGAACAGCGAAGAGACACGCGTCAGCACGCCGGGCTTGTTCTCGACCAGGACGGATAGTGTGTGCTGCATCTACTCCCACACCTCCTCGAGGAGATCGTCGTCAAGCATCTCCGACACCGGACCTCCGGGGATACCGCCGAGCATCTCGTCGATCGATCCTCCGGGCGCCACCATCGGGAAGACACACTCCTCACGCGCGACGCGGAAGTCGACGAACGCCGGTCCTGCGTGGTCGAACGCCTTCTTGAGCGTATCGTCGACCTCTTCGGGCTTGGTGACGCGCAGGCCCAGCCAGCCGTACGCCTCGGCAAGCTTCACGAAATCGGGCACTTCTTGCGAGAGCACTGTCGAGCTGTAGCGCTTGCCATAGAACAGCTCCTGCCACTGTCGAACCATGCCCAGATAGCCGTTGTTGAGCAAGATGACCTTGACCGGCAGCATGTTGATGGCCGCCGTGGCCATCTCTTGACTGTTCATCTGGATAGAACCGTCACCGGCGATGTCGATCACAAGCGCGTCCGGCCGACCGGCCTGCGCTCCGATTGCAGCGGGAAGGCCGAAGCCCATCGTTCCGAGGCCACCGGATGATACCCACGAGCGCGGGTGTTGCAGCGTGTAGTACTGACAGGCCCACATCTGGTTCTGTCCGACCTCCGTGCACACGATCGTCTCGCGGTCCCGGGTCAGCTCGCTCACGCGCTGCACGACGAACTGCGGATAGAGCACGTCTTCCTCGCGGTGGTAGTGCAACGGGAAGCGCTTGCGCCAGTCATCGACCGCACGTATCCACGCATCGGTCCTCGGCTCGGCGCCACCTTTTCGCAGCTCCGCCACAATACCGCCGAGAATATGCTTCGCATCTCCCACGATGGGAACGTCGACCAGGCGATTCTTGCCGATCTCGGCAGGATCGATATCGATGTGGATGATCTTGGCCTTGCTCGCGAACGTGGAGAGCTTGCCCGTCACTCGGTCGTCGAAGCGCACGCCCACCGCGATCAGCAGGTCGGTCTCGGTCATGGTGTAGTTCGTGTACTTCGCGCCGTGCATGCCGGGCATGCCGACCCAGAGGTGATGGTCTTCGGGGAACGAACCCTTGCCCATCATGGTCGTCGTGATGGGCAGCTGCATGAGCTCGGCGAGCTCCTTGAGCTCGGCGGAAGCGTTGGCGGCCAGGATGCCACCGCCCGCGTAGAGCAGCGGCTTGCGTGCCTTGGTGATCATCTGCGCGGCCTGCTTGACCTGCTTCGCGTGGCCCTTGTACGTGGGCTTGTACCCGGGCAGATTCACCGAATCGGGATACTCGAAGTCGATCTCGCCCTTGCTCACATCGGCGGGCACGTCGATCAACACGGGACCGGGTCGCCCGGTCGTCGCGATGTGGAACGCCTCTTTGATGACCTCGGGCAGTTCCTCGGCATGTTTGATCAGGTAGTTGTGCTTGGTTATCGGCAGTGTGATGCCGGTCATGTCGGATTCCTGAAACGCGTCCGTGCCGATGACGGCAGTCGCAACCTGACCCGTGAACACGACCATGGGAATCGAATCCATGTATGCGTTCGCGAGTCCGGTCACCGTGTTGGTCGCCCCGGGTCCACTCGTCACGATCGCGACGCCCGGCTTGCCCGTCACACGGGCATAACCATCAGCCATGTGGACAGCGCCCTGTTCGTGCCGAGGAAGGATGGTCCGTATGTTCTCGGCATCGAAAAGTGCGTCGAAGATCGGCAACACGACGCCGCCGGGATAGGCGAACAGCGTGTCGACGCTCTCCGCCTCCAGACAGCGCACGAGCGCCTGCGCTCCGTTGATGCGTTCACTCATGAGAGCACCGCCCCCTTATCTGCACTGGATACAAAGCGTGCATAGCGTGCGAGGTATCCGGTAGTGACGCGCGCTTCGGGCTGCACGAGAGCTGCGCGGCGTGTCGCCAGCGTGTCCTCGGCGACATCGAGCGTGATCGTTCCCGCATCGACATCGATCGAGATGGTGTCGCCTTCCGCGACCAGCGCAATCGGTCCGCCGGAAGCCGCCTCGGGTGAGACGTGGCCGATCGAAGCACCGCTCGTGGCACCGCTGAAACGACCGTCGGTGATGAGCGCGACCGATCGGTCCAGCCCGATGCCTTTGACGGCGCTGGTCGGCGTGAGCATCTCCCGCATGCCCGGCCCACCCTTGGGGCCTTCGTAGCGAATGACGATCACCGAGCCGGCGTCGATCTTCCCGCCGAGAATGGCGCTCACGGCGTCTTCCTCGGATTCGAAGACGCGAGCCGGGCCGGAATGCTGCCTCATGTCGGTGGAGACTGCGGAGCGCTTCACGACCGCACCATCGGGCGCGAGATTGCCCTTGAGCACGGCGAGTCCTCCTTCAGCGGCGTAGGCCTCCGACACGGGACGCACCATCTGCGTGTCGTGGTTGGGAGCCGCTGCCGCGATCTCACCCATCGTGCGTCCGTCAACCGTGAGCGCATCGCGCTCGATCAACCCGGCAACATCGAGCTCGTGCATGATCGCGGGAATCCCGCCTGCCGCGTAGAGGTCCTCCATGTGGTACTTCGACGACGGCGATACCTTCACCAGGTTGGGCGTTGCGTCCGAAACACCGGCCCAGTCATCCAGTGTGATATCCGCTTCCGCCTCGTGGGCGATGGCGGTCAAGTGCAGCACCGTGTTGGTCGAGCCGCCGAATGCCATGTCGAGCGTCATCGCGTTTCGGATGGCAGCGGGCGTCATGATGTCGCGTGCGGTGACGCCTCGCTCCAGCAGCTCCATGATCTTCATGCCGGCGTGCTTCGCAAGCCGAATGCGCTCGGAATACACCGCCGGAATCGTGCCGTTGCCGGGCAGACCCAGGCCGATAGCCTCGGTGAGGCAGTTCATCGAGTTGGCCGTGAACAGGCCCGCGCAGCTTCCGCAGGTGGGGCACGCCGCGTTTTCCAGCTCGGTCAACTCGTCTTCGGTCATCTCGCCGGCGTTGAGCTTGCCCAACCCGGTGAACACGGTGTCCAGGTCGACCGCTTCACCCTTGTACCGGCCGGCCATCATCGGTCCGCCGGAAACGACGATCGTGGGGATATCGAGACGGGCCGCAGCCATGAGCATGCCGGGGATGATCTTGTCGCAGTTCGGGATCATGACCATCGCGTCGAACGCGTGCGCCTGGACGGTCAGCTCGACGCTGTCGGCGATGACTTCGCGCGACGCAAGCGAGTAGCGCATCCCCGC
This sequence comes from uncultured Actinomycetota bacterium, assembly GCA_963790405.1. Taxonomy (GTDB): domain Bacteria; phylum Actinomycetota; class Coriobacteriia; order Anaerosomatales; family JAGXFU01; genus JBGSMX01. Next base: position 265,473 of record CAWBOJ010000006.1, on the reverse strand, counting down.
GTGGTTCATGGCGATGCCGTCGCAAATCCCGATAGTCGCGAACTCGAGCGGCGTTCCGCCGGCCATGAGAACGCCGGTCTTCACAGCAGCGGCGATCTTGTCGAGCATGACGTGTCCGGGAATGATGTCGTTGACCGAGTTGACGATCGCGATAAGCGGCCGCGATATTTCCTCGTCGGTGAGACCGTCAGCCTTGAGCAGGCTACGGTGCGGGGCACGTGCCGGCCCCGTCTTCATCTGTTCGCTCCTCAGCACCATGCTGTCACCCTTCTCGCGCGGATCGATCCGCTTGTGCCGCACGAGATGTGCCGAGGAGTCCACCTGCCGCACTGCTGCGGGAGACGTTCGGTACGAGGCGCAGATACCAGAAGGCCGCAGGACGCACGCTCACGCCCCACTTCCGGGACGAGAGTCATGTTCTCCCGCGGTACCACCCCGCTTGACGCGCAGATGACTCGCGCGTCCACTCGTTGCGGCAGGTAACGGATGCCACCGATCCGGTCTACTCAGCGCGTTTCCTCGCGAAGATCATCCGCATTGGTCAGGTGATCGCGCCTTTGTACCGAATGGCTCGGGGGACAGTTTCAAGACATCCTGCGCCGGGCTTCCACCAGTCCCCGACTCGCTGAGACCAGGATTGGCCTCTACTTCTCCCCGTCAACGCCCTATTGCATTCTCGGTTGTAGGTCGGGAGTATACGCCTTGACCTGGGGTCGGACAAGCTCGTAGTGCTACAGCCCCGCGCCTTCGACGACGACGCTTCTGCCGAGCCCATCGGCCCCGACCTTGAGAAGCGATGTGGCCTCGCCTTGGAAGGCGTTTCCCTCCACGAAGAACAGGACCGATCCGCTCGCACTCCAGCGCATCGGATAGGTGTCGCGTCGCACCGTCAGAGCAACCGGCAATCCCTTGGCAACCGGACACACGTATGCCCGAGAAAACCCATCGTCGCCGGTAGCGGCGTACGCTACGAACGATCCCGACGGCGAGAGCATGAGGTCGGCGTACATCGCCGGACGGCCGAGACTGCCCGCCCCCACCAGCTCTCGCGGCTTGCTGCCGTCAAGACCTGCGGTCATGATCTGCTCGCTTTCGGGGGTGGTAGCTGTCACCGCGTAGATGATGCCGTCGCCCCCGAACACCACAGCAGTTGCGAGCACGTCGCCCAATGTACGCGAGACACCGTCGAGCTCTCGCACGACCACCGGACCGGCTGCGCCCGGAGCGCCGGCGCCGATGTAGGCGACCGACATGCCATCGCCCGACACCGCAGGCGCGTGCCCCGCGCCCAGCACCGTGTCATCGCGGCCGTCCCGACCCACGCGACGCGCCTCGAGCCGCGTCGGTGAAAGTGCCGAATACGCAAGGTACTGCGAGTCCGGCGACCATGACGGCCGGATATCCTCGGCGGATCCGATAACGGAATCGGTCTTCGCGGCCACATCGGTCAGGTGCAATGTGTGCGAAGGCCCGTCAATCCACGCAAGCACGCTGCCATCCGGCGAGAGCGCGAATCTCCCCGTGCGACTCTTCGCGATCTCTACTGCCGAGGAGCCATCCTCGTTGGAAGCCCAGAGGGTATCGCCGATGCGGTAGGCCACACGCGCGGCACGCACGAAGTCGGCGGGCGCTTCGGAGTCGCCATCGCCGGACTCCGCTGTCGAGTTGTCACCCGCCGGCGCATCCGCATCTTCCGCATCCGTGGTGCGGTCTTCTCCGCCACCCGGCGTGTCCGCTCCCTCGCCCGACACACCGCCACCGTCCTCGCCCACCGGATCCAAACCGCTCAGGCTCGTCGCATGACTCCCGTCACCTGAACGCACAACTCCCCACACGACCAGCGCGCCGAGAACTGCGGCAAGAACAAGCGCCCCGCCCACGACCGCGACCAACCGCCGCTTGTCGGAGACGAGGCGCTCCAAGAACGATGTGGGGATGTCGACGCGATCTTCCGTCACACGCCGCACCTTCCCGTCCACTTCTCGATGTCAGGCCTTTCAGCCCATCGCTTGGATCAGCGCATCTGCATAGGCCTGCGTACCTACACAGCCGTCCGTGCTGCCCGTATTGGTGCGCTTGATGTCGTAGGTGACGTGTTCGCCCGCGGCCAGAACCGCCTTGACCGCTGCAAGCACGCGGTCCGCCGCTTCTCTCTCGCCCAGGTGATTGAGCATGAGCACTGAGGAGAGTATCTCGGCGGTGGGGTTGGCCATGTCCTTGCCGGTGTACTTGGGCGCCGAACCGTGCACCGGCTCGAACACCGCATAGTCTTCGCCGATATTGGCGCCCGGCGCCATGCCGAGCCCGCCGATAAGACCTGCGGCAAGATCGCTCAGGATATCGCCGTAGAGGTTCGGCAGCACAAGCACGTCCCACCACTCGGGATGCAGCACGAGCTGCATGCACGTGGCGTCGACGATGTAGTCTTCGAACTCGATCCCCGAGTCCTTGTACTCCTCGGCGACCTCACGGGCCACCTTGAGAAACAGGCCGTCGGAGTACTTGAGGATGTTCGCCTTGTGCACGGCGGTGACCTTCTTGCGCCCGTTGGCGATCGCGTAGTCGAACGCGAACTTCACGATGCGGCGCGTGCAGGTGACCGAGATGGGCTTGAGCGAGATGCCCGAGTCGGGACGGATCGTACCCGCGCCCTCGGTCTCCGCGAACTCGATGAGCCGCTTGGCGCCCTCGGAACCCTCTTCGAACTCGATACCGGCGTAGAGGTCCTCGGTGTTCTCACGCACGATTACCAGATCGACGTTGTCGTAGCGCGCTCCGGTGCCTTCTATCGAGAAAGACGGGCGCAGACACGAGTAGAGGTCGAGTGTCTTGCGCAAGGCGACGTTCACGCTGCGGAAACCAGTGCCGACAGGCGTGGTGATCGGACCTTTGATAGCGACCTTGTTTTTGCGAATCGACTCGACGACGTGATCGGGTAGCGGAGTGCCGAACTCGGCCATCACATGCTCGCCCGCGTCGGCGATCTCCCAGGCTATGTCGACTCCAGTGGCGTCGACCACGCGTCGCATCGCCGAGGTGATCTCGGGTCCGATTCCGTCTCCAGGGATGAGTGTCACAGTGTGCATTGCCACGTATACAGATTCCTTTCGAGTTCGTAGGCGGCTCGAACAGCCAGCGCGCCCGCGGACGAATACGTATGTCTGCCAGACCTAGACCTCTTCAGGCAGAGGTATCTTGCGCTTGCGCCACTTGGGCGCACAGGCAACGATGCGCTTGGCACGCTTCCCGATGATGCCCTTTGTGTGCTCCGAATCGAACTCCAAGCGATCGGCTGCAGCGACCTTGACCTCGTCGGATGCGGCTCCCAGCACCAAACGGTGCACGCCCGAAAGCATGTTGCCGAACTCGGAGTCGCCGTGGTAGACGCGGATTGCCTCGTCGAGCAGGGGCCAGACTCTGTCTGAACGATGGGATGTCGTCGCGCCGTAGGTGGCGAGCATTCGAAACGCTGCCAGACGAACAACACCCGAACCTTCATCGTGCAACGCAGCGGTCGCGGCAGCGATCGCCTTGTCGCACACGCGAGCGTCAACCGCGACCATCTGCTCGAGGGCACCAAGTATCTCCCAGCGCGTCTGCGCCTCTGGCTTCTCGAGGGCTTCAGCCAATTCGGTACCGCACGGTCGCAGTATCTCCGGCGTGTGGAGAGCGAGCTCGTGGATCGCTCGCGCCGCGCGCACCCGCTGCGCGCGGTCCTCGCCGTTGAGGGCACCCAGCACCTTGGCGAAGTACGCCGGATCCTCGGCAGCCCGCTTGGCAACCTTCTTCTTGTCTTCTCCTAGTACTACTGCCCTCTCCTTGCTCATGCTGTTCTCCTAGGTCGGGCGTTATCCCGATTTCTGCCGTATGTACGCTCTTGTCTCAAGACATCTTACCCGTAGCGCCCGGCTCGGCTATCGAGCCTGCGATCGACAATGCAAGTCATCTCTTTGTTCGATGCCCGTTAGACGAGTCCCCCGTAAGGCAAGATATGGAATAACAGTCGCGTTCATCGCCTTGCGTTGACGCGGATGCCGTCGAGTGTAAAGGAGTCGCAGTGAACCTTCTCGTCAAGACATGCAACTACGACCGGATGAACATTCAGCGCATTATCGCCCGCGGTGTCGTTCTGCTCGGAGTAGTCGTGACTGGAGCAGCCGTCTTCGGCGCGTTTGCCGAGATGGGATACACCGCACGATCCCCGATGGCATATGCAACCAGCGCTGCCGTCCCGCTCGTCATCGCACTCATCGTGTTCGTGATCGGATTGTACTTCGAGCTGCTCGCCGCCGCGCTCCTCGTCGTGGGTGCCGTAGGCATTGCGATTTGGGGCGTGATTGCAGGCTGGGAGTCCGGTGCATGGGGGGCTATGCTGGTGCTCATCATCGGCCCGATGATCCTCTCCGGTACTCTGTATTGGCTTGCTGCCCAAACCCAGAACGTTTGCGAGCTGCAGGAGTCAACGGGACCTGCGTAGATCGCTCACGCGGTCGCAAATCAAGTCCCAAGCGCGCCGGCCCCCACGGGCCGGCGCCTTTCGTGCCCATCGCACATCGCTCGACTTAGAGTGCAAACCCGCCGTGCTTCTTGAAGTGTTCCACCAAGCCACCGTCCGCCAGCAGTTGGGCCATCACCGGCGGCAGCGGAGTGAAGGGTATCTCGATGCCCTTCGTGACATCGCGCACGACTCCCGCGTCGATGTCCACGACGAGTTCGTCGCCGCCATCGATCTGGTCGGTATCGCACTCGATAACCGGTAGACCGGTGTTGATGGCGTTGCGGAAGAAGATGCGCGCGAAGCTCTTGGCGAGCACCGCCTTGGTGTTCGAATGGATCAGCACCAGTGGCGCCTGCTCGCGACTCGACCCCATACCGAAGTTCTTGCCCGCAACGAGAAAGCCGCCGCTGGGATGGACTTTCTTGTAGTACTCGGCGTCGAGGTCTTCCATGGCGTGTACCGCCATCGCTTCCATGTCCGCCGACTTGAACTTGTGCTTGCCGCTGATGATGTAGTCGGTGTTGATATCGTCACCGTATTTGAAGGCCTTGGCCGTCAATTCCATGTGTCCTCGCTCCTGCCTTGTTCTCGGCTCGCCTATGCGAAGTACGGACGCGGGTCGGTGATCTTGCCCTCGATCACGGACGCCGCCACCGTGGCGGGACTGCCGAGGTAGATGAACGCGTTGCTGTTGCCCATGCGGCCCTTGAAGTTGCGGTTGGCCGTCGAGATCACGTTCTCGCCATCGCTCGGCACGCCGTTGTGCGTGCCCACGCACGGGCCGCAGCCCGGCGTGACTACTGCGGCGCCGGCCTCGACGAGCGTCTGGATCGTGCCGTCGTTCATGGCCTCCAGGTAGATCTGACGAGACGCCGGGGCCACGATGAAGCGCACGTCAGGGTGCACGTGGCGACCCTTGAGGATGCCTGCCGCGATGTGCAGATCCTCGAGCCGTCCGTTCGTGCACGTGCCGAGCACACCCTGCGCGATCGGCGTGCCTGCAACCTCCTCGATCGGCGAGACGTTGCCCACCGCGTGCGGCTTGGCGATCTGCGGGCCCACGGTGGTCGCGTCGATCGTGAGCTCCTCGGCGTAGATCGGCGTCGGAATCGGGCATCGACAGGTGCGGGCGTCTTGTCGCCGCGACCTTCGAACCACGCGAGCGTCTTGTCGTCGGCAGCCATGAGTCCCGCCTTCGCGCCGACCTCGATCGCCATGTTGCTCATCGTCATGCGAGCCTCGACCGACAGCGCGTCGATCGCCGGACCGCTGAACTCGAGCGCCATGTAGGTCGCACCGTCAACGCCGATCTTGCCGGCGAGGTACAGGATCGAGATCCTTGCTGAAGACACCGGGCTGGAGCGCGCCCTCGTAGACGATCTTCATGCGTGTCGGGCACCTTGAACCACAGCTTGCCCGCGGCCATGGCAGCGGCGCCATCGGTCGAGCCGACGCCCGTGGAGAAGACGTTGACCGCACCGTAGGTGCAGGTGTGGCTGTCGCAGCCGACCATGAGGTCACCAGGCACGACATGGCCCTTCTCGGGGATGATCTGGTGACACACACCTTCGCCGACGTCGTAGACCTTCACGCCCGTGCGCTTGCCGAACTCGCGCATCATGGTGTGCAACGCGCTCACACCCTCGACCGGGCTGGGCGAACTGTGGTCCATCACCACCGCGACCTTGGCCGGGTCGAAGACCTTCTCGACGCCCATGTTGTCCAACGCACGGATGGCCAGCGGCGTCGTGCCGTCCTGGCCCATGACGAAGTCGAGATCGGCGATGACTATGTCGCCTGGCGTGCGCATCGGTACCGGAGTGTGCCGAGAATATCTTCTCGGCGATTGTCTTTCCGGGAATCGTGATCACCCTTTCGCGGTAGTCGGATCGTTTCGAAAACGCGGCCTACCGAGCAGCGTTCGTTTTGTGCTGTATGAAGTCGTTATAGATGTAGAGAAGTTCCTTGTCGAACAGACTGCGCTTGAGTTCGATGGCCATGGTGCGCACGTGCGCCAGCAGCTCGACCGACTCTTCTTTCGTCAGTTCTATCCCGTACTCGGCGAACTTCATCTCGACGGACTTGGAGCCAGAGTGCTTGCCGATGACGATCTGGCGCACGAGTCCGACCTCGTCGGGCGAGAACACCTCGTAGGTCTTGGGGTTCTTGATCACGCCATCGGCATGAATCCCGCTCTCGTGCGCGAACATGTTCGTGCCGATGACCGATTTCCAGATCGGAATCTGCCTACCGGCAGCCTGCATGACGTACTCGGCGATCTCACGGAAACGCGTCGTGTCCACGTCGATCATCGATCTCTTCGACGTACTTGAGCGCCATGACGACCTCTTCGAGTGCGGCGTTGCCCGCTCGCTCGCCCAGGCCGGCCACGGTCACGTTCACCCAGGTGGCGCCGGCACGAATGCCGGCTATCGCGTTGGCCACCGCCATGCCGAAGTCGTTGTGCGTGTGCATCTCGACCTCGAGGCCCGTGTGCTCGCGCAGGTTCTTGATCGTGGTGTAGAGACCGAATGGCTCCATCACGCCGATCGTGTCGCAGAATCGGATGCGGTCGGCGCCCTCGGCCTTGGCGGCGTTGGCGTACTCGATCAGAAAACCCATGTCGGTGCGCGAAGCGTCCTCGGCATTTACCGAGACATAGACGCCCTCGCTCTTGGCATACGCAACCGACTCGCGGATCGAATCAAGCACCCACGCGCGGTCCTTCTTGAGCTTGGTCTCGATGTGGATGTCCGAGGTCGCCAGCGAGATCGCTACGGCGTCCACGCCACATTCGATCGACTGCTTGATGTCGCCGATGGTCGCGCGGTTCCAGCCCAGCACCGAGGCCTTGAGCCCCAGGTGCGCGATCTCCTCGATCGTGTCGCGTTCGTCGCCGCCCATCGCGGGGATACCGGCCTCGATCTGGTGCACGCCGATCTCGTCGAGCAGCTTCGCGATGCGGATCTTCTCTTTGTTCGCGAACACAACACCTGCGGTCTGCTCGCCGTCGCGCAGGGTGGTATCGTCGAGCTTGATGGGATGTTTGCCCAGCTCGCTATCGAACGGTACCTGATACGCCGGCGTGTGGCTGTCCAACCTACGACCTCCAACTGATAGACAAGACCGCCACTCGGCGGCCCGTTGATTGCCTTTGTTTGCGCTGCCCGCGCGCACGAGGGGCGGGCTCATCGATTCGCATGCGCAGAAGGGTATTCTACGACAGGCGACTGTATTCGGGAAGAAACGTAGCGAAATCAGCGTTGCCTGGAGGTCGATGTGAAGGTGCTCTTCCCATACGGCGAGTCACTTGCCGCCTACGACCTCGGGCCCACGCACCCGCTCAAGCCCCAGCGCTTCACACTCGCCGTCGAGCTGATGCGCGCGTACGGTCTGCTTGCCGAGGAACCCTCGAGCGCGGTCGTCGCGCCACGCGCTTCGCACACCGCGCAAGTCGTCGAACCCGATGGCGTCGGATGCGCCGATCTCGAACTCGTGCACGAACGCGCGTACGTCGACGCGGTGGTCGAGGCGTCACGCGAACCGCACTCCTACCGATCACAGCACGGCATCGGAGAGGGCGACACTCCCGCGTTCCACAACATGCACGAGGCAGCTGCCGCAATCTGCGGCGCGACCTGGGCCGGTCTGCGTGCCGTGGTCGAAGGCGACGCGCGCCGCGCGTTCAGCGTTGCGGGAGGGCTGCATCACGCGCACGCCGACCACGCAGCCGGCTTCTGCGTCTACAACGACCCCGCCGTCGCGATCGCGATGGCACTGCGCGACCACCCCGGGCTGCGCGTCGCCTACGTCGATATCGACGCGCACCATGGAGACGGCGTGCAAGAAGCGTTCTACGAGCGTGCCGACGTGCTCACGATCTCCGTGCACGAATCGGGCCGCTACCTGTTCCCCGGCACCGGTCGCGTGGTCGAGCGCGGCACGGGAGCAGGCAGTGGCTTCGCTCTCAACGTCCCGTTGCCGCCGCTTGCCGACGACACCTGCTACCGCCTCGTACTGCACCAGGTCATCGTGCCGGCGCTCGAGAAGTTCGCACCCGATGTCATCGTCGCGCAGTGTGGTGCCGACGCACATCACGCCGACCCCCTCACCCACCTCGGCCTCACGCTCGAGGGACATCGCGAGCTGGTTGCCGGCCTCGCCGAAGCCGCCGACGCAATCTGCGATGGCCGCATCTGCTGCACGGGCGGAGGCGGCTACGGCACCTACTCGGTCGTGCCACGAGCCTGGACCTCGGTGCTGGCCACGCTCCTGGGCGTGGAACTTGCGAAAGCGTTGCCCCAGGAGTGGCGAACCCAGTCCGAAACGCTTTCGGGCGAACCAGCACCGACCGGGCTGCTCGAAGATGACTACCAGCCGTTGCCTGGCATCAGCGAGCGAGTACGAGCCGAGGTCGCAGCGCTGGTAGACCGCGTGAATGACGGATACGTCTAGCGCACGCTCTCCACGATCTCGAACTCATCTCCCACTCCGACGCCGTAGCGCTCCGCCCATCCTCCGGGCACTTCGATCACCCACTTGGCGGGATGCACGCTCTGTGCCTCCTCCGGTCCACCTGGAACCAGCGGCAGGACTTCGACCACGCGCCGATCCGACCCGATGAAGATGACGTCGATCTCGTAGTCGATCTCGTGCAGCGTGAACGCCCGCGTCCCAGCCTTGTCCCACGCGAAGAGCATACCCGTGCCATCGTCGGGTCGTGGTCGGTCGATCAGTCCTCGTGCCTGCTCCACCGCATCATCGGCGACCTCGACCAGCAGCTCGCGAGAGCCGACCCGAACCCGCGCGGTGTCGGTAAGCTCGCTCGTGCATCCCGCAGCGCCACCGGCGAGCAGCGCCGCGCCGACTGCGACGGCGAGCGCGGCCATCACGGCTCGTGTCGAACGCTCACGCCATCGCCCACGCGGGAACATGGCGCCACCCCTCTCGCATCTCCACGCGCGCGCTCTGTGTCGCGGGATACCACTGCGCGAGCTGCTCGTAGAAGCGCGGCGAGTGGTTGCGGTGCACCAGATGGGCAAGCTCGTGCACCATCACGTACTCCGCGAGATGTTCGGGCAGAAACACCAGATCGCGATTGAGCGAGATCGTTCCCGCCGCCGAGCACGACCCCCACCGCGTCTTCTGTCCGCGCACCACGATCCGCTGCGGTTGCACGCCCACACGCTGCGCACACTCGCCGAGAAGCCCCGGCAGCGCCGCCCGCGCGGTTCGATCGCGCCATCGGCGCAGCGCTGCGAGCGCGGCGTCGGCATCGTCGACTGCCCCCGTCACCACAAGCGCCGCGCCGCGCTCCGCAGCGCGGGCGGTTCCGGACGCTGTCTCGCGGTACTCGACCGGCCACGTGAGTCCCAACGCCTGCAGCTCCACGAGATCCGGCAGCAACGCGTCCGGACCGCCCTCGAACCGCGCCCGATGGTCCGCCACGCGCCCGAGCGCTCTGCGCGCCCACGCTTCCTTGTTCGCGCACGGCATCGATTGCGGCCCGACTCCGGCGCGCGCACAGGCAGGACGATCACCAGCCCATCGCGTGGCGTCACGGAAAGCCTCACACGTCGCGCTCTCGAGCTGCGTCGCACGGTGAACGGCGGCAGATCGCCGTACTCGCCAGCATGCGTGATGCCCTGCACGCTCATCGCTCGCCTGCCGTGATCCGCCAGATGCGGTGCACGGTAGGCCTTCGGGCGAAGTCCTCGGGGATCGTCTCGGCCGTGAACTCCTCGGCGCGCAGCACGCCGCGCGAGCCATCCCCCGCTGCGGCCTGCACCGCGTCGACGTCGAGCTTGAATCCGTGACGGTTCGTGGAAAACCACAGCTCCCCGCCTGGTGCGAGCAACGCGCGCGGCCCCGGTAAGCAGCCGCTCCTGGTCGCGCTGCACATCGAACGTCTCGGCCATGCGCTTCGAGTTCGAAAACGTCGGCGGATCGCAGAAGATGAAGTCGAACGAGCCTGCGGGTTGCGTCTCGAGCCATTCGAGCACGTCGGCTCGCTCGAAACACTGCTTCTCGGCGTCGAAACCGTTGCGCCGCATGTTGGCGCGCGCCCAATCCAGGTAGGTCGCCGACAGATCCACGCTCGTCACGCTCGCCGCGCCCCCGGCAGCCGCGTAGACCGACACGCTGCCCGTGTAGGCGAACAGGTTGCAAAACCGCGTCCCGGCAGCTCGCTCGCGCACCATCGCGCGCGTGATGCGGTGGTCGAGAAACAGCCCCGTATCCAGGTACGACGTGAAATCGACCTCGAACAGCAACCCGTTCTCGGCCACCACGCGGCGGCTTCCGTGCCGCTCGAGCTTCTCGTACTGGTCGGTGCCGCGCTGCCTGCGCCGCACCTTGAGCGACACGTCATCCGTTGCCACGCCAAGCACTTCCGGCACCGAGCCGAGAACCTCGGCCAAACGCCTGTCGGCAGCACCCGCATCCACGGTCTTGGGCGGCGCGTACTCGGCGATGTGCGCCCACCGCGCTCCCTCGTTCGGCCCCGCGCCCTGGTAGAGATCCACCGCGACCGCGTATTCGGGCATGTCGGCATCGTAGACGCGATAGCAGGTCACACTTTCGCGACGCGCCCACTTGCGCAGCCGCTTGGCGTTCTTGCTCAGGCGGTTCGCGAACATCGATTCGGCAAGCGGAGGCGGCATCGAGCCGGCAACGATATGCGCCGGAATGCGCCCGTTGTTCACAGCCTGCGAATGCTCGGCAGGAATGCCGAGGAGCTCGATCGGCGACTCGTCGGAGACGATCGTCGCCGCCTTCCAGCCGGGAAACGCCGCGCGCAGCCGCGAACCGAGCGCCCGGTACAGCGCCGCGACAGATTCCGTATCGCCGAGACGCTCGCCGTACGGCGGGTTGAATGCGATCAGACCTGCGGTCGCATCCTGCGGCGGTGCCAGCTCACGCACATCGGCGCGCTCGACGCTCACGGCGTCGGCCAGCCCCGCACGCTTCGCGCACGCACGAGCGACCTCGACAGCCCGCGGATCGATATCGGATGCGCGGATGGGGGGAATGCGACCGAATGCTGCCTCGGCACGCTCGTCGGCCTCGTCCAGCAGCGCGTGCCAGACGTCTTCGTCGTGACCCAGCCAACCATCGAAGCCCCAGCGCGCGCGCAACAACCCCGGCGCGCGATCGCCCGCGATGCAGGCCGCCTCGATCGCGAGCGTGCCCGAACCGCACAGCGGGTCGACAAACGCGCCGCCCGCCTCCGCAATCGCAGGCCAGTCCGCGACCAGGAGCACCGCTGCGGCGAGCGTCTCTTTGAGCGGCGCTTCGACCTGAATGCCTGCTTCTCGATAGCCGCGGCGGTGCAACGCCTCGCCGGACAGATCGATGCTCACTACAGCGCTTCGAGTGCGAGATGCGACATTGACGAGCACGTCGGGGGCGGCGGTATCCACGTTCGGCCGCTCGCCCGTGCGGTCGCGGAACCGGTCCACGATCGCATCCTTCACTTTGAACGCACCGTACTGGGTGTGCGTGAACGGAGAACGCGATGACGCCGTGAAGTCGACCGCGAGCGTGGAGTCCGCGCCGATGTGCTCCTCCCACGGCAGTGCGTAGACGCTGGCGTAGAGTTCGTCTTCGTTCGCCGCGGGCACCTCGGCTATTCGCAGCAACACCCGCGAGGCCAAGCGCGACCACAAGCACGCGCGGTAGCCGGCTTCGAGACCGCCGGTGAATGCGACGCCGGCGCGAGCTTCGTCCACGCGAGAGACGCCCAGGGCACGCAGCTCCTCGGCAAGCAAAGGTTCGAGGCCCCTCGCGCACGGGGCGAACAGCATGTCGGGAGCCATGTTTCGACTAGCGCTTGTCGACAAAGCCCTCGACCACGTACGTGCCCGAGCGCGGGTCCTTGTGCAGCGTGATGAAGCCGAGCTTCTGCGCTTCTTCGAGCAGTTGGGTGAAGGAACGGTATCCGTAGCTCGACTCGGCGAACGACGGCTGCTTGCGCTTGATGGTGTCCTTGACCAGCGAGGAGTGGATCGCGTCGACGTTCTCGCGCTGCAGCGCCTCGATCGTCTCGAACAGCAACTTGTACGCAGGCTGCTTGTTCTTCGGGACCTTCTCGCCGACGGTCGGAGCGCCCGCGCCCGCCGCGGTGCCGATGTCCTCGTAGTAGATGAACTCGTCGCAGTTGCCCGCGAGTAGATCGCTCGTGGAGTCCTTCATGCCGATGCCGATCACCGTGCGGCCGTTTTCCTTGAGCTTGGCCACGAGCGGCGTGAAATCGCTATCACCCGAGACGACGACGAAAGTGTCGATGTGCTCCTTGGTGTAGCTCAGCTCCATGGCGTCAACCGCGAGGCGGATGTCGGCCGAGTTCTTCCCTGTCATCCCGCGCTCGGGAATCTCCGTGAGTTCGATGCCGAGCTCGTGAAGCGGTGTGACGTACTCAGACCAGCGCGCCCAGTCGGCGTACGCACGCTTGGCGACGAGCTTGCCCTTCTCCAGCAGTCGTTCGAGCACGCGCTTCATGTCGAGAGGCGTGCCGTTGGTAGTCTTCTTCGTACGCGAACGTGATGACGACGATGACGACGACTTGCGCCCTGCTTGCTCGGCGCCGATCGCGAGGTTCTCGAAGTCTATGAACACGGCCAGCGAGTGTGCTTCCTCGGCCATTGGTCCCCCTTGTCGATGGACGTGCCGCATCGATACGGCACATAGTAGATGGTACCACCGCACAGCATCTTTACTCGGACTCGTGCACCCAGCGCGAGCTGCACGTATACTCAAGGCCGATAGACAATCGACCGATGCACAAGACTGTTGGGGGATTCATGGACAAGGAGACAGCCGTGCAGCGCGCCAAGAACACACGTTCCAATCGACTACCTCGGCTTCTGATGTACGCGGTGGCTTTGATGCTCGTGATGGGCTCGCTCACCGGCTGCGGGAGCAACGAGCCCGCGACGGACGCTGCGGTCACCACCGAGCAGGGAACCTCGAGCGAGGCTCCCGCAGAGGCGACAGACACCGCCGAAGCCGGGCAAGTCGGCGCCGAACTCAATGCCGATGAAGATTCCGTCTCGACTGGGCCTCACGCTGCGCGCTGGGGTGAGATCACCGACAAGGTGGCCGCGAAAGCGCTGCTCCTGTGCGTCGACACGAAAGCCGACTACGACAGCGAGCACGTCACGGGTGCCACGAGCGTACCGGCCGCCAAGATCGACGAGACCTCCGGCGGCTGGAAGAAGGACGCGACGATCGTGCTTACAAGCTCTGCCGAGGAGGTCGCTCGCAGCGTAGCCAGCCATCTCGCCCGCGCCGGTTTCACCGATGTCTACTACCTCGGCGGCGGCTATGCCGAGTGGGACGGGACGTTCGAGGGCACAGACGCCCGCGAAGCCACCGTGCCATCACGGCTGTACTACCTCTACACGAGTGCGGAAGATGCTCCCGTGATCAAGGGCAGTCTCACTTCGAAGCAGATCAGGGAGTACTCGGCGGGCGTTGCCGACAGCATGAAGGAACTCGGCACTGAGTTCGACGGCGACGTCGATGTAGAAATCGTCGACGTTGCAAAGGACTCGGGCCGTGGCGTAGACCTCGTGAAAACCTACGACGTTGAGATAACCGTCTTCGAGGGTGCCGAGTACGTCTTGGTTCCGCGCTGGATCCTTGTGGACCGCGACGGCAAAGTGACGCACGTGACCGCGTTCCCGATGAACACCGCAACGAGCTCGGTGTACGGGTGGTGCGTCGAGCAGGCCGAGACGGAGTAGCGCCGGCCGGTCGCCCCTACCGCGGCATCTCGAACCCGAAGTCCTTCATCACCGACTTCGGGAACTCGAAGCGCACCGTCATGAGAGGATCGACGACCTGACAGAACTTCAGGTTCCCGGTCAGACTCATGAGCATGGCCGCGTCGTTGGTCGGCATACCCGCCACGTCGGTCAGGAAGCCAAGCATCTGATACAGCGCCATCTTGTAGGCTTCGTCGACCGTCTCTGCAGATGCTATGACGGCCACGATCTCGTCGTTTTCGAGAAACGGCGTAGGCAGGCCCTCGATGGCAACCACCTGAGGAACCATCCGCACGATGCCCGGAGTCTCCGCGCCGCAGATGACGACCTCACCGTCGCCCATCACCGCGTGCATGTCGCCGCAGCCGAACAGCGCGCCCTCGACACCGACCGTGAAATACAGGCTCGCGCCGGTCGTGACCAGCGTGCAGTCCATGTTGCCACCGTGGCCACCTGGCGTGCTGTTCGGGATCTCGCCCTCGGCAGGTGCAACGCCGATCACGCCCACCATCGGCTTCTGCTTCACTTCGACGCGACCTTTGTAGATGACGGTGTCATCGGTGTGCTCGAGGATGGTGGTCTCCATCTCGGTGATGGCGTCGCCCAGTGCACCGACGTCCGGCACCGCGACCATGACCGACGGACCCGTAGCCTTGACCTCGAGCAAGTCGACGCGCAGCAGGTCGCCGGGCTTCGTGCCCTCGATGTAGACAGGACCGGTCGCGGGGTTGGTGATGCTCCAGTCCAGGGTCTCGAGTGTGTCGGCCGAGGTCTTCAACTGCCCGCTGAAACAGTCGTGCGTCTGAAGCACGACCTCCTCACCTTGTGCAACACGAAGCACGGGCTCCACATCGGGAGAGAACGCGAAGAACGCCTTGTCGCGTGTCAGCTCGCTTGCCATGGTGCTACCTCCTGTCGTTGAAGACCTGCCGATCACATCCTGCCGCGGCTCTCTACGAGCCGTCGCCCTTGGTTTCTTGCACAGATGCGCGCTTCTTGCCGAGGAACGGAATCTGCCATTCCTGCCCGCCAACGATGCCTGAAGGCCGCCAGATGAGCACGGCAATGAGCAAGATGGCCACAACCACCTCGCTGAGTCCGTAGACTTCGAACGAGATGACACCCGAGTTGTTCAAGTAGCCCTCGAGCTGCCGAAGAGCCTCACGCATGACGGTGATGAAGACCGCGCCCGTGAGAGCCCCCGAGATGCTCCCGGCGCCACCGATCACCAGCATGGTCAGCAGCACGAATATCTCGACCACGTAGAAAGACTTGGGCGAGAAGCTCGTGATGTAGTGCGCCCACAAGCCTCCGGCAAGCCCACCCACGAACGAGCTCAGGACGAACGTGAAGTAGCGCACCGCCACCACGTTGACACCTGAAGCCATCGCCGCATATCGGTCATCGCGAGACGCACGCAGTCGGAGCCCAAGCGAGGACTCCCTGAAGGCATGCACCGCCAGCAGTGTGATGGCGGCGGCACCCGCGGCTATCCAGATACTCGTGAACTGCTGCACGCCGAAGAACGTCCGCGGGCCGTTCGTGACGTTGTCCCACTGAGTCATGACCACGTGCATGACGATCAGCATGGCGAACAGCGTGATGACACCGACAGCGTCTGACAGTCGCATCAGTGGATAGGCGAAGATAACCGCCACCAAGCCGGCCACCAGACCGCCGACCACGATCGCCGGCACCACCGGCAGCTGCAGATCGACGAGCGCTGGGTACATGTTCGGCACGCCCATCGCTTTGACGGACGGTGCCGTAGAAAGAATCGACGACGCATACGCGCCGATTCCTACGAAACCAACATATGTCCAGTTCAGAATGCCCGAATTGCCCATGAACATCTGAAGCCCCAGTACCATCATCAAAGTGACGCAGAAGAACGTGTAGATGCCGACCCACACGAAAGGAGCGAACGCGTTGACCAGGAATGCTCCGAGCACGAGCAGTACAGCCAACGCGACCATCGTGGGAGTTGCAGATGCGCGGGGAATCCTGTCTCGTAGGCTCATCCGACACGCTCCTCGGTGTAGTTCCCACGGATGAGACCCTCGGGCTTCAGGAGCAAGAACAGAATCACGATCACGAACATGAATGCGTCGCGATACGTGATCATGGAGGCCGGCAACAGGATACTCAACAGGTTGAACAGCAACCCGTAGACGTATCCGCCCGCGACGGCACCGACAAGAGAATGCATGCCGCCGATGACCACAGCGATGAACGCTATCAGTAGAGGCGCAAATCCGATTGCCGGGTCCACAGATGCCGAGCGCCCGACCCAGAAGATCGACACGACACCCGCAAGGAAACCACTGATGATGAAGGCAACGGAGATCACCAGGTTCGCAGGCACGCCCATCAGGCGTGTCGTCGTGAATTGATCGGCGGCGGCGCGCATAGCGATACCGAACACGGTGTACTTCATCAGCAGGGTCAACGCGATCAGCAGCACAACCGCAGTCGCGATCGTGAGCACGTTGCGTAGCGGCGTCGTCACTCCGAACACGACCATCGACTCGTTGAAGGCCGAGGGCAATGGCACAGCGCGCGAACGCGGCGACACGAACAGCAACGCCGCATTCTGTAGCAAAACGCTGACGGCGAACGAAGTGACCAGCATCGCGTTGAGCGATTTGGTCCGCACCGGCCGAAAAGCGACCAGCTCGGTCAGATAGCTCGTGAGCGCGGCGAGAAAGACCGCCATGATCATGGTGCCCCACCATGGAACCGGTGTGTAGGTCCCGATGAGGAACATGGCGTAGCCAGCAACCATGATGTACTCGCCGTATGCGAAGTTGACGAGCTTCAGAATGCCGTAGACGAACACGAGGCCCAGGGCGATCAACGCATACAGGCTCCCGAGACTCAGCGTGTTGATGATGAACTCGCCCCAGATCACAGCGTCACCTCGCCTTTTCCGTCGCCCGCGCCACCGAAGTAGACCTCTGTGATGTCGAGTTCGCTCTCGAGCTGTTCCGGCGTGCCTTCAAACTCCAGCCTGCCCGTCTTGAGCACGTACACCCGGTTCGCAATCTCGACAGCGCGCTCGGCGTTCTGCTCGACGAGCAGTATCGTCGTGCCGCGATCCCGCAATGCCGCAATCAACTCGAAGATCTGATCGACAAGCGTCGGGGACAGACCCAGCGACGGTTCGTCGAGCATCAACAACTGGGGATGACTCATGAGAGCACGAGCGATGGCGAGCTGCTGCTGCTCCCCACCCGACAGAAGACCACCGGGCTGGTGGAAGCGTTCCTTGAGAATCGGGAAGAGTTCGAACATCTCCTCCAAATCCTTCTGGTACTGCGTGCGCTCGTAGCTGGCAAACGCCCCGAGGCGCAGATTCTCGGCAACCGTCAGGCCCGTGAAGATCTCGCGGCCCTCCGGCACCAGGGAGATGCCCTTCTTCAAGATGTACTCGGGCTTCTTGTTGGCGATGTCCTCGTCTTTGAACATGACGGAGCCTTGAATCGGCCGAAGCACGCCGCATATCGACTTGAGCGTCGTCGACTTTCCAGCCCCGTTGGAGCCGAGTAGGGCAACGAGCTCGCCCTCGTTCACTTCAAGCGAGATTCCGTGCAGCGCAACGATAGCGCCGTACGAAGCGTTCAAGTCCTTGACCGTGAGCATGAGTCCCTTCCTCACGCGCTAGTTCCGAGGTATGCAGTGACAACCTCCGGGTTGCCTCTGACATCCTCTGGTGTGCCGTGCGCAATCGTCTTGCCGTAGTTCAGAACGTGCAGGGTGGCGCACAGACTCATCATCAAACGCATGTCGTGATCGACGATCAGAACACCCACATGCTTCTGCTCGGGAATGTGTCGCAGCAGCTCAAGGAGCGCGTCGCTCTCATCCTCGTTGAGACCTGCAGCCGGCTCGTCGAGAAGCAGAAACTTCGGCTGCATCGCGAGCGCACGGGCAATCTCCAGCTTGCGCTGATGCCCGAACGGTATCTCGCTGGCGAGCCGATCCTCCCAGCCGTCGAGCCCCATTTCGGAGACGAGACCACGGGCGATCGGAACGGCCTTGCGACGGGATAGTCCCATGCTCACTGCGGCCATCTCGACGTTCTCGAGAACGGACAACTCCTTGAACAGCCGGATCGTCTGAAATGTCCGTGCGATACCGGCCCGGGCCACCCGGTGAGGTGGCTTCTTCGTGGTCTCAAGATCGTCGAGATGAACGCTCCCCGCAGTTGCCGGAAGCAGACCGGTGACAACGTTGATGAGGGTCGTCTTGCCTGATCCGTTCGGCCCGATCAGGCCGAGAATGTCGCCGGTCTGAAGACCGAAACTGACATCGTCCAAAGCTTTGAGGCTTCCAAATGACTTGCACAGACCTCGGATCTCGAGGGTGCTTCGTGCGTCACGACTTGACTCCATGCGTGTCTCCAAGAGGCCAGGATGGCGGAACCGGTTCGGCGTGGGCACAATCGGGTCAGGAGGAAGTCCCCTTGAGGACTCCCCCCTGACCGTATGTGACTAGCTTACGCCGCAGCGCGTCTTCGTGTAAGCGCTAGGGGGCAGGAATCTTTTCCGGGATTACCCATCCCATGAACTCGGGCGCGCCGCCCACGATCTCAACGAGGGCAGCGGCCTTATTGGGCTCATGACCGGATGCCGCATCCGACCACTGAAGCTCGCCCGTGAGAAGATCGTAGGTCGTCGTCTCCATGACCTTGGCCATCTCAGCACCATCGGTGCTGCCAGCCTTCTCCATCGTCTCGGCAAGCAACATGACGGCATCGTAGCCGGGCATGATCCAAACGGCGTCAGGAGCATCGCCGAACTTCTTCTCATACGCGGTCGCGAAGTCCGAGTAGTTCGGATTCGCCTCGTCGCTCAAGAATCCGTGCGTGTCAAAGACGATGTCGTTGCCATACTCGGTTCCCAGAGCCTCGAACAGCCCCGGATCGTCGTATGCGTCGCCGCCGACAACCGGCACATCGATGCCGGACTCGCGCAGTGTGCGAATCATGAGCGCAAGGTCGGGCATGTACGAAGAGATGTAGACGAAGTCAGGCAGGGTGTCGAGGGCCTTGATACGAGCGAGCTGAGCCGAAACGTCGGCCTGGCCCTGCGTGTAGGTGTCCTCGAAGATGACGTCTCCACCCAGCTCCTCAAACCGCACGATGAAGTAGCGGCTCAGGCTCTTGGTGTAGTCGATGAAGTCGTCGGTGATGACGTAGACGGACTTGTAGCCCTGGTCCCACGCGTACTCGGCAGTGGCAGCACCCATCGTGGTGTTCCACATCGACATGGTGAACTGCTTGTCGCCAAGAGCGGCGGAACCGTACAGCGGCGAGGAAGCACAGGGAGAGAGGCCGACAAGGCCGGCATTCTGTGCTTCACGGCTGGCAGGGCCACCAAAGTCGAAATCGCTGGGCGCGATGATCGCCACTGCGCCCTGATCGATCATCTGCTTGGTGACGTTACCGACGGTGACGGGGTCGCTCTTGCCATCCAGGTTCACGAGCTTGACCTGCTGGCCAAGAATGCCACCGTTCTCGTTCAGAACGTCGACGGCGAGCTGTGCACCGCGCAGAGCCGGCTCGTCGAGTGGCGCCTGAATGCCGGTCTGGCACAGTGCGGCGCCGATGATGATGGTATCGCCCTCATCCGTGGTAGCCGAGCCACTGTCGTCGGCGGCCGTGGAACAACCTGCGAGAGCAAGTGCGAATACCAGTGCAAGCGACAAGAACAGAGAAGTGCGCTTCAAACTCATTCGCCTCGATTCATTGAGTGAAGGTTGACGGTACTCCGGAACATGCCGGACCAGTGCAGAGTTTGGCGCCTCCTTCCGTCACTGGATGCCTCGAAGACCACTGTGGATACTCCGTAGGGTACTCAGTCTAACGAAGAATTAATCCCATCTCAATCGGCAACCAAGCGAGAAGATCATCACGGTGGATCTACCGCATCTCCCGTTCGACTCCAGCGTCACGTGTCGCGTCACCATAGTACTTCCGCATGACGTACCTCCGCGATCTGTGGTTCTGCCGAAAGGTCTTCACCAGGGTCCTCGTGCGCGGCGAAGACCGATTCGACGCATCCTCGGTGTGTACGACCTCGACCGATGGCACGTACGCCTCGCTACCTCCAGCACACAGCACACGCCGAGCAAGGGCGATCTCCTCGCTGTACATGAATATGTGCCCGTCGAAGGGCGGAAAGACACCACCTGCGTACATGGCCTCGATATCGATCATGAAGAAGCAGCCATGGACGGCGAATACTTCCTGGGTGTCCACATGACTACACACATCCGCGATGATCGTGCGTGGTACCGGTACTCTCAGCGACTTGAGGGCGTAACGCACGATCTGCAAGTTCTCGAACAGATGCGAGACAACCGGCCACAGATGCTTCATTTTCTCCGTACGGACTTGCCGGGGGGACATGTCCGACACCCGATACGGATTCTGTAGACGTCCGTCGGGAGCGACAATTCGAGGACCCACAAGCCAAACACCGGCTTCTCTCCCGTCGACGAGCGCCTGTTGCAGCCTCCAAACGGCAAGCGAATCGCTGATCTCGATGTCCGAGTTGGTCACGATCGCCCAGCGCGCGCCCCACGACTCCCTCGCCATTTTGAGACCCATGTTGCTTGCACGACCATACCCCACGTTCTCGGAACGAAGGACTCGCCAGGTGAAACCCGATTCGTCCAGCACGCCACCGCACGCGGCATCATCGACATCACCGGTGATGTCGACACACACGCAATCGAGAACGACCCGTTCCTGGCGCGCAAGGTCACGTACGAGGGTCTCCACATCATCAGGTGTCCGGTAGTTGACGATGACGACCGAAACGCGATCAGGACAACCGTCAACCTGCGGCGGAACCGACACGGCGCCGTGCTCCGAAAGCACGGGAGCGGCCGCATTGAGTAGCTGCTGAGTGGTGGACGTGCTCTTCTCGGTCATCGACCGAATCCTCCGGCCCTCGGTGGGTGTTTTCTCGGCGTTGCGACATGGTGGCTGGGACGATGATACCTGCCAATACGCACGTCTCGCCGAGAATCGGGTAAGATAGATGAGTGCCCACGAGGGCATCATGTCTCGTTCATCTATGCTTTGGACTTGGTCGCGACGCTTTGCATCCGCCTCCTCTGAGCCCAGCTCGAGGAGTGTATTCCATGTCGCCCAGTCTGTCTGTTGAACCTCTGCGCAACCTCAGTTCCGAACCTAGACGCCCTGCTTCACTCGTATCCTTGCCGTCTCGGGATGTGCAACCCTCCAACTCTGCACACGTCGGCGGCACAGCAATCGTGTACTGCGAAGCGAACTTCGCCTGTATCGACGGGAAGACCGCAAACGGCCTGGTACGGCATTCCGAGAAGTACGAAATCCTCTCGGTGATCGACAGCGAGAACGCGGGTCTGGATGCCGGCGACGTGCTTGACGACAAGCCGAACGGGATCCCGATCTGCGCGGACACTGTGGATGCCCTCGCTGCCGCAGGGCGTGTCCCCGACTTCTTCATCTTCGGAATTGCCCCCTCCAGTGGCATGCTCTCGCCCTCCGAGCGGCGAACCATGCTTGATGCGATGGAACGCGGCATGAGCATTGTCAGCGGACTCCATGAGTTCTTGAACGACGACCCTGAGTTCGCTGCAGCGAGCCTCATCCACAACGTGTCGATCCTGGATGTGCGACGCCCGCGCCCGAAGAAGGACCTGCGAACCTTCAGTGGTCGCATCGCCGAAGTAACCTGCCCGCGTATCGCGGTGCTCGGCACCGACTGCGCCATAGGTAAGCGCACGACGGCGACGATCCTCACGCGAGCCCTCAAAGACCGCGGAATCAAGGCCGTGTTGGTCGGAACGGGGCAGACCGGTCTCATCCAAGGCGCGCGCTACGGCGTGGCGCTCGATGCCATCCCGTCGCAGTTCTGCGCGGGCGAGATGGAAGCCACCGTGATCGAAGCCTTTGAAGGCGAGCACCCGGATGTGATCATCGTCGAAGGCCAAGGCGCGTTGAGCCATCCCGCCTACCTGACCTCAGGCTTCATTCTGCGGGGAAGCCAACCACAGGGAGTCATCTTGCAGCACGCGCCGGGCCGCAAGATGCTCAGCGACCTGCCCGCCGTGCGGATGCCCACTCCCACGCGTGAAATCAACCTCATTCAGACATTCGCCGATACCAAGGTAATCGGGCTCACAATCAACCACGAGCACATGACCGATGCCGAGGTCACGGCGGCAATCACCTTGTACGAGTTCGAGTTGGGCATACCTGCTACCGATGCACTCACGCGATCGCCCGACCGGTTGGTGGACATGGTGCTGGGTGCGTTTCCTGAGCTCGAAGCTGACCGGGAGGCCGATCTACTCGGCGCCTCAGGAGCTCGCTAGCTCCCCCATCAGGACACGCGCCAGCCGAGAATCGCACGACCCGATCACTGATCCTCGAGGACTACCTCCGCAGCCCTCTCGGCCCAGCCGACGGGAACGTCGCCCTCCTCATAGAGAGCCACGCTGATCTCGTGGATGTACTCAGGCGACGCGGGCTCGGGCTCTATCACCTGATACTGGCCGCCCACTTCAGCCGATTGCAGCTCCCGTAGGACGGTCATGAGCTCCTCGATATCATCGTGAGTGAGGAACAGGTCGATGCTCCCAAGCGTGCGATCGGAGTCGCCGTCGTAGATGCGCATATCAGCTCAATTCGATCTGCTGTCGGTCAGTCCGCGACAAGCATACGTCACGCGTCCCCCTCGTCTGCAAGCGCGAAGTCCACGGCGCGCCGCACATGCAATGCTCCCGTATCGAACAGCGGCACTACTGAATCGGCCGATGAGACAAGCAGCGGGATCTCCGTGCAGCCCAGAATAATCCCCTGGGCACCACCCTCGACGAGCCGCGCGATGATGTCGCGGAACTTCGCACGAGACGTCTCGGAGATGATTCCGCAGCACAGTTCCTCGTAGATGACACGGTTGATGAACTCGCGGTCCTCGGCCTGCGGCACGAGCACGGACAGACCGAAGCTCTTCTCCAAATGGCCACGATAGAAGTCCTCTTCCATCGTGAAACAAGTGCCGAGCAGACCGACGATGTTGAGCCCCAGCCGGACGACCTCCTCGGCGGCCGTATCGGCGATGTGCAACAGCGGGATGCTGACGGCGGCTTCAATCGCGGGCGCCACCTTGTGCATGGTGTTTGTGGCCAGCACTACGCACTCAGCGCCGGCTGCCTCAAGTGCACGCGCGGAATCGGCGAGCAGCGAACCGGCTTCGTCCCATGCCCCTGCGGTCTGCAAGGCTTCGATATCGTGGAAGTCGACGCTCGCAAGCACGATGCGCGCAGAATGCAGACCTCCGAGACGCTCCTTAACGAGCTGATTGATGCCCCGGTAGTACGGCAGGGTCGACTCCCAGCTCATGCCGCCAATCAATCCGATGGTCTTCAAGAGCCCTCCTCACATTCAGAATCACCTGTCATCTCCCCTCGCGGCCTTCGGCTTCTTTGGCTTCGGCAGCGGGACTTCGCTTGTCGTAATCCGAATGAGGTCGGTGATCCACTCGCGATCGTCGAGCCGGTCCTCAATCAAGAAGGAGAGTTTCGCGCCCTTGTACGCAGGGGCCTCGACAGGATTGCCGATGAACGCTCGCCCGCCGGGAGTCTGCTTCACGAACAGCCGATCGTCACACACGAGCGCGACGACCCGCTCGTCGCAGTAGATCGCGTACTCGCCGAACATCTTCCGGAACGAAACGCATCCAGCATCAGCAATTTGATCGCAGACGTACTCGACGAACCCCAAATCTGAGGACACTGCTCCATCTCCCGTCGGCACTACTCGAGCGGCCAGGCAGCGCATGCTCAGCATCACCCAGACTCAGAGAAAGCTAATCTCCTGGGTAGCCGCCGTGACGACATAGCAGCGCTCGTTGTTCGAACCTGGATCCGCTGGCACGAGGAAGAAGCCCGGGCGATTACGCTGATAGCCCGTCGTCGTTCCCACGAGGACTTCACCATCTTCGAACTCGACCCTGATTGCCCTCCCGACCGGAGGGTGGGAAGGGTCGAAGCTCTTTCGCTCTGTGTAATCCGCGTTGCCCTCGAAATCCTTGACGAAGAAGAGCGCCTTCAGCTCACTCATGCGGATTTCGACAGGCGTCGTCCCCTCAGAGGCATCCATCACAATCACATGGAAGAGATCTTTCCCCGGGAAGAAATCCCCCGTCATGCCCTTGACCATGCGACCGTCGGCGAACCTCGCAACGATCTTGTTCACTTGCCCCTCCCTCCGAAAGCAGCAGATGGTGACAATTGTCGGCCAGCCTCAGGCTCACCCGCAATCGACTCGGGCATCAGGCCAAGTCGCTTGCAGCACGCAACCGCGCCCCGCCCGCTTACCTTGATACATGAGCGCGTCCGCTTGGTGCAATGCGCAGTCCGTGTCATCCGGTGCCTGGGCAAAAGTAACTGCACCGAAGGTCGCTCCGACGCCCCAACGGTCGCCTACCCCGAGGGCCAGGGAAGCCGCTATGCGCTCAAGCGACGTGCGAGCCTGCTCCGCATCGGTCTCCGGCATGAGAATGCCGAACTCATCGCCGCCGAGGCGAGCCACGACATCGGTGGCGCGTAGATCGCGCTGCACCGTCTCCGAGACCTCTCGGAGTACTCGATCACCCTCATTGTGACCAAACTCATCGTTCACCTTCTTGAATCGGTCTAGATCGAGGTAGGTCAGCGTGAAAGGGCGACCGTTTCGTCGACTCTGAGCGATTGTACGGCTGAGGTACTCCTCGAATACGCGGGTATTTGCGATTCCTGTGAGCGAATCTCTTCTGGCCAAAGCCCTCTGATGCGTATGAGCGAGACGCAGCATGTTGACCAGCTCGTTGATGATCAGAAAGAAGGCGAGCCGAACGGCGCTGTTCCACACCGGAATCCAAGCTGCCGAGTACCCGCCGCCCGAGCGCACGTCGAGGTAGCCCCAGGCTACTGCGCTCGCAACGGCGATAACGCGACCGGCAGGACGAGAAACGAGACCCCCCGCGAGCAGGACTGGCAACAGATAGAAGACGGAGAAGCTGATTTCGGACCCTGTGGCGGTGTCGACTATCGTCACCAGAATCAGCAGCATCAGCGTGAGCGCGACCTTCCAGATCAGAGGCCACGCAAACATTCGGAGGAGCCACGGCGGGTAATCGCCGGCAGCCGGGGCGACAACAGTAGCGTTGTCCTCCCGCGCCTCACCACCTGGTGCGATCGTCACCGCCACTCCCTTTGTCATGGGTTGCTCACACTGCTGAATTGCGTCGTGGCGCCATCAAGGACTCGTGCCCACGTTCCACTCTATCCCTACTCGCCTCGGCGCGCCCAATGTGCTTGCGTTCCAGGCAACGCCGAGCGCTCCTACTCCCGTGGGTGTAGACGAACTGCCGCCTGGTGGTCGATGCCCTAGGTCGGCCGTCTGCGTACGCTGAATCCAATGCAGTTCGATTTGGGAGGACCCCATGGCAAGCAGCAAGACACGAACCCTCTTCGTGATAGACACGCTCATCGCGATTGCGTTCGCCGCTGCAGGAATGAGTGCGGTGGCATTCCTGATTCCTTACTCGGCGATCGACTTCGCGACCTCGTCTGCGGCACCCACGTTCCTCGGACTCGCATACGGCACGTGGCGCACGATGCACCTCTACTCAGGCCTGACCATGATTCTTGGCGGCACCGTGCACTTCGCCATGCACTGGGCCTGGATGCTCAGAGCTGCCAAGAGCATCATCCCCGGTGCCAAGGGCGCCGAGCCGCGTGTTACCCAGGCTGCCCAACTCCCCGTGCTTGCCGAGGAGGCCCACGATGTCCAGTAGCGAGATCACTTCCGGGATCGACCGTCGCGATTTCCTCAAGGCGACCGGCTTCGGTCTAGCTGCACTCTCCTTCGCTGGAATGGGAGGCCTGCTCACCGAGAACACTGCTGTGGCCGCTACCGAAGACCTGCCGTTGTCCCGCATCGACACCGACGTGCTGGTGATCGGCGGAGGCTACGCCGGTGTGTTCGCCGCCGTCGAAGCCAAGAAAGCTGGTCTCGATGTCGTTCTCGTGGACAAAGGCATGGTCGGCCGCTCGGGCATGACGCCTTGGGCCAACGGCTTCAACGTGTTCGACGAAGCGGCGGGCGACAGCAAGACCGAGATGCTGGCGAATGTCGCCGTCTCAAGCGAGTACCTCAACAACCCCGACTGGCTCGAAGCCCAGTTCGAAGACTCCAAGACGTGCTGGGACCAGATGACCGAGTGGGGCTTCCAGGACACTTCGATCCGCCACCCGCACTTTGCGTTGCGAGACAAGCTCGTGGATGCAGACGTCCGGATGGTGGAACGCACGATGCTCACCGAGCTCCTCATGGAGAACGGAAAGATCGTGGGCGCCATAGGGCTCTCACTCGGCGAAGAACAGACGATCGCGATCGTCGCCAAGTCGACGGTACTTGCTGCGGGCTCCGGCTCGTTCAAAGCCTCCGGCTTCCCTGTCGGCGGTCTCACGTCCGACGGCGACGCCATGGCATATCGCGCCGGCGCGACGATCTCGGGCAAGGAATGGAACGACTTCCACAAGGCGTCTGCCGAGAACCCCGCGGACTGCTACGGGCAGTGGCAGGGCATGTGGGAGGCCGGCGTGACCCAGACGCACGGTGCGACGGGTGGCGGAATGATCCTGTCTGAGGCGATCGGGGCCCACACGGGCGAGTCGACAATGGGCGGAATGGGCGGGCCTCCCGGCGACAGCGCGGGCGGTCCTCCTGAGGGCGAAGAGCCCCCCGCCGGAGCAGCTGCTGGTGGCCCTCCTCCGGGCGACGACTCGGCCGGCGGTCCTCCGTCGGACGGCGACTCCGCTGGTGGTCCTCCTTCGGACAGCGACTCAGAGGGTGGGTCCAGGCCGCCGGGCAACTCCATGGGCGTGCAAGTCGGCGGCGCGGCGACCGGTCTCGGCATTCACAAGGCCGAGGGCGTGTGGCCGGTCGATATGACGGGCGCCAGCAATTTGGCGGGCCTGTGGGCTGCCGGCGACGGACTGGCCTCAATGCTGTGCGGTGCATCGTACGCAGGAGTCGGGCTATCGAGCTCGGGCTCTGCCGTGCAGGGTCTCAGGGCCGGTGCGGGTGCCGCGGCGTATGCAGCGACAGCGACGGTGCCGAACATCTCGGACAGCGCGCTCGAGAAGCTCCGAACCACGGTGATGGCGCCACGCGAACGCGAGAGCGGCTACTCCCCCGCGTGGGTGACGCAGCTTCTGCAAAACGCAATGTTCCCGTACTACGTGCTGATGGTGCAGAAGCAAGATCGCCTCGAAGCCGCGCTCACGCAGATCATGTTCCTGCAAGAGCACATGGTGCCGATGCTCGTGGCGTCCGACACGCACGAGCTGAAGCTCGCCCATGAGACGCAGAACATGCTCCTCAACGCCGAGATGAAGTTGCGCGCTTCGCTCATGCGCACCGAGAGCCGAGGAACTCACTACCGCGAGGACTACCCTGCGCGGGACGACGACAACTGGCTCGCGTGGGTGCTGATCGAGCAAGGTGAAGACGGAGCGATGGCGCTTCGCAAGGAAGCGGTCCCGGACAAATGGAAGCCGGACATGAGCGTCGACTACCAGACCCGCTACACATCGAGATTCCCAGGGGAGCTCGCGTTCCTCGGACTTGAGTAGAGAGAGGAAGCCATCATGGCTGTTCAGAACATCGACCCACGCCGCTGTATGGGCTGCAAGACCTGCGTGACGACGTGCCCGACCGATGTCTTCCGCTTCGATGAGGAGAGCGGGCAGGCGATCGCCAAGTACCCTGACGAATGCCAGATATGCCAGATGTGCGCCAATCTCTGCCCCGTGGGAGCAATCACCGTCACCTCAGAGAAGCGTACGGCGATCTTAATCGCATGGGGCTAAGCAGCTTGCTCACCTACGGCCCGGACGCACGGACGACGCTGGGGGTGGGTAGGAAGAAGAGGACACCGACCCAAGGAGCACCCGATGCCTCAGTACGGAGTCCTTGTATACGCGCCAGCGCCTGCCGACCCAATGGAACTCGCTCCAGACTATCTGGAACTGCTCGACCGCTATCCAGCCCAAGCCAAGGAGCTGGGCGGCAAGGTTCTGGGTGGTTCCTACTTCCCGGCACAACGGGGATTCGCGTTCGAGCCGAGCACGACAGCGACAGCGATCCGTGGCGACACGGTGCGCAGCGGTCCGCTCGTCGAGTCCGATCTGGTTGTCACCGGCTTCTACGTGCTGCAGGCACCCGACTTGGACGTCGCGGTGCGAATCGCCAAGCTCAACCCCGCTACCCGCGACGGCGGTGTCGAGGTGAGGCCCATGTTCGTCCCGCCCAAGCAGTGAGTCACCGGAAGCGAAGGTCACCCAGTCTGCTCGCGTGCGGCGCGCGTCTCTGGAGCACGACGGAGGCGAGTGCAGACATGACTCCAACCGCGAAGTACCCCAGGGCCGCGACGTTGAACATGAAGATGAGTTCGAAGCTGCACCAGAGAATGAGGAGGACCGCTGCGGCCAGGGTGACGATGTACTGCTTCTCGCTTCGCCGGAGAAGCATGACCGACGCGACCACGTTGGGGATACCAAGCGCCAGCAGCATAGCGATGCCGATCCACATGAGATCGCGGAAGAAGATGTCGGCGAGCGGCAGCGTTCTCACGACCGGGAGAAGCGGCTCGAATGCCATGAGACTCCCGTCCGGGCTGACGAGGAACAGCACGCCGCAGACCAGACCAGCCACGCCATTCAGAACGCTGACCGCGATCAGGAATCCCCGAGTCACCCTGTGCATAGTTCCCCCCGTCTCGATGTACCGAACGTGTTTGCGCTTCACCTGAAGCGCGCCCCTCAGTGCACTTCTTGCCCGAGTTATCCTGACACGGGTGCGCTCTCTGGTGGAAGTGCCGGTTGGACATGGCTTTGGCGTCCGGGACGCGCGTTCTCGATCAAATCGTGTGCAGGCAGCGAAGGTTCCTTCCTCGGTTTGACTACTCGCGCGCCTGGGGGTAAGAACCGAAGCAGGGGGCAAGTCGAGGGAGGATACCGTGCCTGCAGTCATCGAGGTCGAGGGACTCCGCAAGACCTACGGGTCCGTGAAGGCCGTCGATGGCATCTCCTTCGCAATCCACGAAGGCGAGATATTCGGGATCGTAGGGCCCAACGGCGCAGGCAAGACCACCAGCATCGAGTGCATCGAAGGTCTGAGGCGGCCCGATGGGGGCATGGTGCGAGTACTCTCCCACGACCCAGCTGACCGCATGATGATCGCCGATCGCATCGGCGTCCAGCTCCAGGAGGCGGCGCTGCCTGCTCGGCTGCACGTGGCCGAAGCACTGGAGCTGTTCGCGTCGTTCTACAAGGACCCGGCAGACACTCACGAACTCCTCCGCACGTTGGGACTCACCGACAAGCGTTCCTCCCCGTTCGCGAAGCTCTCGGGCGGGCAGAAGCAGCGGCTGTTCATCGCGCTCGCGCTCGTGAACAAGCCCCAGATCGTGTTCTTCGACGAACTCACCACGGGTCTCGACCCGCAAGCCCGCCGGACGATGTGGGACCTGGTCAAGCAAGTGCGCGAGCAGGGGTGCACGGTGGTACTCACTACGCACTTCATGGAGGAGGCTGAGCGCCTCTGCGACCGCGTCCTCATCATCGATCGCGGCAAGATCGTCGCGCTCGACAGCCCCGAGGCACTCGTTGCCACCTTGGACGCCGAGCGGCGCGTCGAGTTCACGGTTCCCGACGGCCACGCCGCGCCCGATCTCAGTGCGCTTCCAAGCGTCGAGCGTGTCGAGGCAAACGGTGAACGGGTCGTCGTCTATGGCCGAGGTGACCGCCTCGCGAGTTCCGTTGTCGTCGCGCTCGAAGACGCCGGCGTGAGCTTCCGCGACCTGAGGACCGCCCAACCGAGTCTCGACGACGTGTTCCTGACCCTCACCGGCCGAGAAATGAGGGAGTAGTCTTGCGCGGATTCCTGCGACTGACATGGGTGGACCTCAAGCTCTACCTGCGAGAGCCCGTGGGCCTGTTCTTCACGATCGCCTTCCCACCGCTACTAATCGTCCTGTTCGGCGCAATCTACGGCAACGAGCCCGCCGAGATGTTCGGTGGACTCGGCTCGATGGATGTCTCCATACCCGCCTACACGGCGATGGTGCTGGGTGTGGTGGGGTTTATCGCAATACCGGTGACCATCTGTGCGAACCGCGAGGCTGGTGTGCTCCGGCGGTTCAAGGCATCGGCGCTTCGACCCGCCACCTACCTGGCGTCAGACGTTGTCAGCAACCTAGCGATGACGTTTCTGGGGATGGGTGCGCTGGTGTCCGTGGGGTGGGCGCTGTACCGCGTGGAGTTCGGGGGCAACGTCTTCGTGGTGCTCGGGGCTGTGGTCCTGTCCGCACTCGCGATGTTCTCGATGGGCTACCTGGTGGCCAGCCTCGCGCCTACGGCGCGAGCCGGTCAGATCATCGGCATGGCGATCTTCTACCCGATGATGTTTCTCTCGGGCGCGGCAATGCCTCTCGAACTGCTGCCCGACAATGTACGCAGGATATCCAACCTCCTGCCGCTGACCTACTGCGTGAAGCTGCTGCGCGGGCTGTGGTTCGGCGAGCCGCTCGGTGATCATCTGGCAGAGGTCACCGTGCTAGCCTGCGTGCTCGTTGTCTGCTCGGTGGTGGCATCACGCATGTTCAAGTGGGAGTGATTCTCGATTGCGTGCGATTACGTTGTAGACACGCGCATCGACATCGACGGCCCGGCACTGCTTCTTGCCCATACAACGCATTCGCATTCCCGAGCTGTGCCCAACGTGTTTGCAGCTTCAGCGGCGAGCTTGCGCTCCCATTATGCGTCAACCATGCGCGAGTCGAGTGGAAGCGCGGGTTAGGCGGTTAGGAACCCTATGATCGCTACACCACAGCGATGACCACGTTGCCGCGCTTGTGCCCTTTGTCGACGTACCTGTGCGCTTCGACGATGTCGTTCAGATCGTAGGTGCGATCGATCACGGGCCTGATCTCACCCCGCGTCGCCAGCTCGCTCGAGCAACACCAGATCCTCGCGACGAAGGTTCGGTGTCCCGTCGTCGACAGAGACGCAGGCTCCGCCGGGAGCCAGCACGTGACGGCAGTTTCGGAGCGCCGCAGCGCTCTTCTTCTTGCCCACGGCATCAAGAATCAGGTCGTAGCGCTCCGGCATTTCCGTGAAGTCTTCGACGGTGTAGTCGACTACTCTCGTGGCGCCGAGAGATGTCACGAGATCCACGTTCGCGGTGCTGCAGACACCCGTGACCTCGGCACCGAGGTGCCTGGCGAGCTGCACGGCCGACGTGCCCACAGCCCCCGAGGCTCCGAAGACGAGGACGCGCTGTCCTGCTCGGATGCCCGCCTTGCGCAGAAAGCTGCAGAGCGAGGAGGCCGCCATAGGGAATGGCCGCTGCCTCCTCGTCGGTGAGGTTGGCGGGTCGCGTGGCCAGAAGCCCGTCCTCGGGCCAGCACACGTACTGCGCGTACGTACCGAAGAGGTTCTTGTTGAAGCCGAACACGCGGTCGCCCACCTCGAACGACCGGACGTCCGGCTCCGATCGCATCCACTACCCCGGAGAGCACCATGCCGAGCACCGGCTGTCGAGGCGCACTCCAACCGAGCGCGAGCCTCGCCATGATCCGGTACGCAGGACTCAGCCTCAGCCCTCGGACGTAGCAGTCGCTCGACGTCACGGCAGTGGCCCCGACGCGTATGCGCACCTCGTTCTTCCGGGGAACGGGAGTTGCCAGTTCCTCGATCCGGAGGACCTCAGGCGGACCGTAGTGCGTGCAGACGACTGCTCTCACTGTGAACCCTCGAGCGCGGCGATCGCGGACGGGCTGAACCCCTTGGCGATCAGCCACACCGCCAGAACCATCTCCTGCAGGAAGATCGGGAGGTTCAAGACGATCTGGGGGGTCGTCATCGGAGCGACGACCTGGAACACGACCAGGATGCTTGCCGAGAAGCCCATCGTCACTGCGACGATCCCCCAACCGGACAACCATCGAGGGATGAGTCGCGATCGATAGAACACGAGGTAGTACATCAGGCCGGCCGGGTAGAAGGCCAAGGTCCCTGTCATGCCCGCCCAACTCCGGACTGTCAGCAGCAGTGCGCCTGAGGCCTGAAGGTACGATGAAGCCGGAGCGCCGGCTTCCACGAGTCCTCGAGCCAATGTCACCATCGATAGCACGGCTATCGCACCGATGCTGTAGAGCACTCCCTCGATGATCCTCAGGCCGACGGCGCCGAGCGCCAGACCCTCGCTGTAGCGCCTCAAGACCGGATACAGCGCGATCGCGATGCTAGCAGACGCGAAGAACGCGACCAGCCCGAAGAGCGCTCCCGCGGCCACCTGGTTCTGGTTCGCGGCGACCTTGGCAAGAATGTCGGCCCCTTCGAGGATCGGATCCAGAAGCACCACCCTACCGAGCAAGCTTGCAGTCGTAGCGACTATGAACAGCACTCCAGCGACCACCGCTGCTCGCCTGTCTTTGCTCATGATCGATTCCCCATTCCTCTTCATCTCCCGGCACTGCCGCGGTATACTAACGCTGTTAGTATTCTCCCCTCGGTCAGAGAATGTACTAACAGTGTTAGTATGTCAAGGAAGAGGAATCGCACCGCACTACCGATCACAGGAGGTGTCATCATCGCTCCGTCGACAGACGAGAAGGAACCGCGGGACACGCTCAATCGGGAGCGCGTCTTGCGCGCCGCCGTGAGATCTTGCCGACGAGTGCGGGATCGACTCGGTCACCATGCGCGAGCTCGGCCGAAGGCTCGAGGTCAAAGCGGCGTCGCTGTACAACCACATAGCCGGCAAGGACGACCTTCTCGGCGGCATGGTGGACCTCGTCATGTCTGAGATCGACGTGCCTATCGAAGGCATCTGCTGGAAGGAAACGATGCGGCGCCGAGCGATCTCCGCGCGTGGGGTCTTTGCGCGTCATGAGTGGGCCGCGGGTCTGATCGACTCCCGTGACCGGACCGGTCCGAACAGCCTCTCGTACGTGGACCGCGTCCTCGGCGTGCTCATGCGGGCCGGCTTCTCGCCCGCCGCCGCTGCAAACGCCTTCCTCGTGCTCGACAGCTACCTCTACGGCTTCGAGCGGCAGCGGCCCGATGTGTCGATCGAGGACGGACCGAAAGACACCGAGGTTGCGCGGGAGATCCTGGCGGCTATCCCGGACGGCGGGTACCCGTTCGCTGCCCGCGTCGCGATGGAATACGCCGCGAATCCCTTCGACCAAGAAGCCGCCTTCGAGTTCGGTCTCGGCCTGATTCTTGACGGTCTTGAGCGCTCACTCGGACAGAAGTGAGCCAGAAGGCACGCTCGCGTGTTCTGCGCTTGGGGATGGGGTTGGTGCTGCGAGGCTTGTAGGGTCCGCCTAGCGTGTTAGCGCTTCAGCTGCAAACAAGCGCCTCTCCTCAGCCTAGCGTGTGCGTGAGTCAGCTGGAAGCGCGGGTTCGATGGCTAGTCCCATGGCGCAACGATGGCGCCTACATTCACTGCCGTGACACGTGGATCGTCTACCAGTCCTAGCGCCGCCTGCGGGGAACCGGTCACGACCACCCCGTAGTAGGCGAAGCCGTTCTCCTCCAAGTAGTCAGCTGCCCTGTTGAATCGTCGGGCCGTCATCTCGGGCGCAATCGCTGCCACCCAGTTCCTCATCTTCGGGACGTAGTCCTGCTCCATCTCGAGATGCAATTCGGCATCCGTGCGCCCGGTTATCGTGGCTTGATCGAAGAAGACCCCAAAGCAGCTGCCGGGGAGTCTGAACACCCACTCTTCAGTCGGCTTCTCAGAGCGAACGGCCGCCCACGCTATTCGGAGGTCAGGTCCGATGAGCTGTTCGAGCTCGGCGAGCGAGAGGGTGTCGCCGAGGGATACGGCCACCTCGACAGTCGATGATTCCGGTGCGGCATCCAGGCGGGAGACCGACTTCCTTCGAGTGGCCGCCGCCTGGGCAAGGAAGATGTCGCTCGCGCTGGGGTCGGCGGACTCAGCATCGGCAGCCATCATCGTCGAGGACTCTCCGCCGCCGGCAGGAGGCTCGAGGAACTGGAGAAGTGGAGCGACTGCGTCGCCGCCGAAGACCCTACCGTCGATGGTTGTGGCAACTTGGCGCACGGGTCCACTATCTTCTCCCGGTCCAAGCAGGCTGTACGGTACCACGGCGCCACCCGACATCAGGGCCACATCACCAACTTGCCTGAATGAGGTGAACTCGCGCGAACCGCTGGGGAAGTGCAGTCGCGTGTCCCCTGGGAAGAGCTGGGTGTTCGGGTAGGTCATCTTCACGAGTTCGAGGTAGTAGTCGTCGATCGCCACGCCGCGCTTCTGCATGGTGAGCTGCCAGCCGAAGGCGATGACGGCCCACATCACGAGCGCGAACGCGACGACAGTGGCGGACACGACAACGATCCGCCAGAGACTCCTACGCTTGGCCACCTTGATGAACCTAGCCTCGTCAAACTCCGGCTGGATGCCCCGCATCTCGGCGTCGGCATCGACGTATTCGGACTGTGGCCTCTCTGTCATGACAACCCACCTCTCCGGGCCTCGCCTCGCGCACGCTTCCGCGCGCGAAAGAGCCCCACCTTGACTGTGTTGACCGACCTACCTAGTTCGGTCGCGATCTCGGGGACCGTACGCTCGTCGACGTACTTGAGTTGAAGCAGACGCTGATCGTCTGGAGGCAGCGATTCCAGCAGCCTGGTCACGGCAGCACGGTCATCGGAGCGCAGTACCTCGCGTAGGGGATCGCCAACCGAATCGATCGGGTCGACGCACTCACTGCATTCCTGTCTGGACTGCCGTTGTCGAATCGCGTCGATGTGCTTGTTGCGTGCGACTACGCAGACCCATGCCCGAAGTCGTCCGGCATCAATGCCGTCAAGGTGTTCGAACGTAGAAACCAGAGTCTCTTGAGCCAGATCCTCTGCGTCAGCATGGGTGGCGCCCCGCCCACGCAGGTAGCGGTATGCCAGCTCGAAGAGCTCTTGCCACACGGTGTCCCCAATCGAGTCTCGACCTACGTCTGCGCCGTCCAAAGAGCCGCGAACTCAGTCATAAGACGCAGTGCAGCGGGCCAGAGGGTACAGGATTGAGCCCATCGAACGTGTTTGCGCTTCACCAGCGCGCTTGCGCTCCCATTATGCGTCAACCATGCGCGCGTCTGGTGGAAGCGCGGGTTCGACAGGCCGACTGCTGAGCGCCAAGAGCACGTCCATTGCCCAGCGGTAGCCTACAGGGATTGCAGCGCCCCCAGAGCGGTGAGTACCGACGTCTCATCGCGAGCAGTGATGACGACAGGGTACCCCTCCATGATGACGAGGATCATCGCCCGGTCGGAGTCCGCACACATCCGGTAGTCCACGCCGTCGAAGCTACCGGCGGTGCAGTTCCCCCAACCCGTCGTCTCTGCCCACCATGCGTCCGCTGCCGCCGGGTTCGTCTCGGCGTATGTCGTGACGGTGTAGCCATCCATCGGCGTGATGGTGGCACCCGCCCCCACTATCACTTCGAGGTCATAGACGAACGTGAAAGCCCCCTGGTACAAGATGGCGGGTGCAAATTGACGATCGCTCTCGCCGACCGTGTTGTGCTCCGCCCCCACGACGCGACCGAAACTACCGTCGTCTCCCAGATACCAGACAGGGAACTCCGAGAACTCGAACAGCTGCGGGTCGTCGGCCAGGAACTGAATCTGGTTCGACCCGGTCTCTGCGGGGTCGTCTGCGTTGTCGTCAACCTGTAGCTGACTTGGATCGAACAGCTCGGGTGGAACATCCTCGTACTCGATCATTTCCCACTCGCGGACCTCAAACCGCGCTGACAGACCTGGATCCCACACATTCGCGTCAGTCGCGAACGTGTAGTCGATGGTGAGCGGCCGATAGTCCGATTGCCGAACCACCGTCTCCGTGTGAAGCTCGTAGTCCGCTCCCGTGTGACGGTCCACTCCACTGTGGTCCCAGGAGATGCGCCAGACGGACACGCCGCCCGTCGTCTCCTCCGAAACGCCGCAGTTGCCGACTCGAACCTCATCGGCGAGCTGCTCGATCCATGCGGGCACGGCAGTCGGGTCGTCGTATTCCCGCCCGGGAATCCGTACCAGCTCGGAACTCTGGGCACCCGCCGCGTTGAACGTCTCGTGAAGTGCCGTCGTGTAGCCGTCCGCTGTGATCAACGTGGATCGGGACCACTCCTCGGGATTGACTGGATGGCTGTGTTCTTGGCGCACGCGCTCCCCGCTTGAGTCCAGCCAAAACTCCTCTGCATACGACGATACCGTGCCCTCAGGTGGGGTGACGATGACTTCGATCGGCGTCGGATCCGACTCGAGTGGAATCTGAACCACGACAACATGCAGCACCCCATCTTGAGCGAGCAGCGCATTCGCCGCAGCCTCATACGCGAAGGCGGACTCGCTGGGCCCGCGGCCATAGAGGGCAGCGGCGAGGAGCAATAGGACCACGGCCAGCGCAATGCTGGCCACACGGCCTACCACGCGCCGCCTGTTCGGACGGGTGACAGTCATCTTCGTGCGGACCGTGACAAGCTCCGAATCTGTGGGCTCGGGCGGCATCACAGAATGCAACCGGGACTCGATCACCTTCACGTGGGTGGATCGCTCATCAGTCGACATCGCTGACACCTCCGATCGACACGGGGACGTTCGAAGACCCGTCGGCGAGCATCGTGTGCCGGAGCTTGTCTATGGCTCGGTAGTACGTCATCTTGGCGGCGCTTTGGGACGTGCCTGTCGCTCGCCCGATGTCCGCAAATGGCCGATCCTCGGCAACACGCAGGTAGACGACCAGTCGCGCTCGCTCGTTGAGGCACCTGAGCTCGTGCCAGATCTCGGGTTCCTGCCACTTCTCGGCCGGATCGGGCGCCAATCGTTGGCCCTGCGCACTCAACTTGCCGAGGAGCCCGCTCGAACGATTGCGCATGCGGTGCTGGCTGGCGCATAGATTGCGCGCCACCGTGAAGATCCACGCCTCGAGTCTGTCGGGTCGCACGCGATCGCCGGAACGAATCAGACGGGAGAAGGTCTCGGCCGCGGCATCCTCGGCGTCTTCCCGCGAACCGAGTGAGAAGGCACAGTAGCGAAACACCGAGCGGTTGTGCTGATCCCACAGCTCCTCGAAACGCTCCGCATCCATGCGTACTCCTGCTTCAGCCGAGAACAACCCTGCTATGCGAATGACGCAGAAGGGGCCTGCGAAGTCACAGTGGTTGCAGGAGTTCCCGAGTGACGTGCTCCATGGTCCGGAGTGTCGAGACGAGTCGTCCCGGCTCTGTCGAACGTCTCTGCGCTTCACTCGCGAGCTTGCGCTCCCATTATGCGACAACCACGCGCGAGTCGAGTGGAAGCGCGGGTTAGAAACTGCCTGACCCTCGCCCGGATCGAGGCGGCTGGCCGGGAGGCGAACGGCCCGCTGCTCAAACAGGCTTCGCCGGGGACCCCTCGACGCTTGGCTCGCGCTTCTGCGGCGCTCGCCGCGCGTCTTCCCCGGCTGCAGAACTGCGCTTCGGACCGTCCGCCCCCGTCCGCCGCTTCCTTCTTGCGGGCCCTCACCTGCGATCCCCATGTACCAGCAACGTGACGGTTGCTTGTGGCCTACAGAAAGCCAAAGGGCTGCGCCGCGGGTCCGTGTCCGCCGTCTTCGACGTCGGCCCCGGACCCTTGCGCAGCCCCGTGACGCAAGTGTGACGACTCGTCCCAACCTAACCCTTGCCGGCTCCTGACCCCACTGGTCACGGCCGCCAAACGGCGCAACGCTCACGGACCTGGGGACGACGGAGACAGCGGACCGGCATCGGTAGGAGGCTCGGGGTGCGTAACGCGCGCAGCGCATGTTTCTAACGTCTGACTATGCAGTCTGCGTAACTGCGAGAACGCAGCTGATTGCTTCTGTGTATGCCCCAAGATCCAGCACGCCACGTACACGATATGCAGTCTGCATAACCCCTCCCAAACAGTGTGCCACAACCGCGAACGGGCGACCCGTTTCGGGACTGCCCGTCGTTGCGCGCATGAGGCGCGTCGCGCAAGTCGTGTCGTGACTACTCGGCCAGACAGCTACCATCGTGCAGACCAGCGCCACCCCGACCCGCTGAAGCTCTGGCCACCCATGCCACGGCTGCCACTGCACCGGCGCCCTGACCGCCACCGCAGCCACCGCCGCCGCAACCGTAGCCGTTGCCAGCGATATTGGTGGAGTCACCGCGCTCGGTCACCCGGTCGGTCATGCGGTCCAACATCAGGTCGGCTGTGGCATTGGTTGGTCGTGCCATCAGCGATGTATGATTGGGCTTCAGATGCCTCAGGGGCGGCATCGCCGGCCAAGGAGGGACCATGAACGCATCTCGCCGATCGACGGGGCTCAGGACTCTGTTGGTCCTGGTTCTCTCGGCGTCCTTGTTTGGTGCGACGCCCGCAGGGGTGTCTGCGGCCACGGCACCGATCCACTTCGAGAAGCATTCGACGCTCGACCTGCCAGGCACGGCGACGGTCCGCGACATAGTGAACGCCGACATGACCGGTGACTGGAGCGGTAGTCTGGTCGCAATCGCTGCGGGCACGAACCGGATCGTCATCTACCAGATCGAAGACGGCGCGCTGCAAACGCCCTCGCAGTTCCCGACGGTCTCGGAGCCTCTTTGTATGGACGTCTGGGACATAGATGGTGACGGGAAGCAAGACGTCCTCACGGGTGAGGGCGACGGCTACGTGCGCGTGTACTTCGGAAAGGGCGACGGCACGATCGACGCGGGCCGGCCTCCCTTCCAGTACTCGCTCGGCGGGGCCGCGAACGACCCTGCCGAGGTCAAAGTCGTCCGGATGGGCACCGGTCCCGTCGCCGACATCGTCGTGAGCATTCCCGTACAGAATCAGGCGCGGGCCATCCTCCTGGGCGGTACGCCCGGAGGCGTTATCAACTCCACCGGCTTCCTGCCGCTCGGAGCGACAGGAGCGCGCGGCGTCGCGGTCGGGACGTTCGCCGGCAACGACTTCTACGAGGACATCGCAATCACGCAGTCCACGAGCACGGGTGTGGCCCTCTATATGGGCCAACCCGGAGGCACCTACGTGTACGTGAACACGCTCGGCACCGGAACCGGCCCCTGGGACATACTTGAGGGATTCATAGACAACAACCAGCTGCCGCAAGACATGATCGTGAGCAACCCCGCCGATGGAACGATCGGCACCATACTGTCGGGTTCGTGGAGTGATAACTGGAAGAGCACCACCTACAGCGTGGGCTTCGAATGGGAACCGCGCGACATGGCGTGGGGTGTGTGGGACACGGCGGATCGTACCGACATCGCCGTGCTCTCCGAAGTCAAGGACAGGGTAGCGTTCTTCAGCAACAAGGACGGCGCGCTCACCAGGTCGGACTACACGCTGTCGACCGCTGCGAATGCGACAGAGATCTGCGGATTCCAGCTGAACAACGACTACCGCTCCGAGCTCGCGGTCGGCGCGGGGGACAAGATCGACATCTACGCGAATCTCAGCGAGCCGCTGTTCACGCGTTGGGCTGGCGACACCCGTTACGGCACGGCCGTCGAAGTCTCCAAGGCAATGGGCTTCCTGTCCGACACGGTGGTCATCGCAACGGGCGAGAACTTCCCCGACGCCCTCGCAGGGGGACCGCTTGCGAGCATGGCCGGCCGACTCCTGCTTACCAAGCGCGACGGGCTTCCCTACGTCGTTTCTCAGGAGGTCAAACGTCTGGGTGCAACCAAGGCATACATCCTTGGCGGTACCGCCGCGGTGTCCGCGAACGTCGAGAAGGACCTCCGGTCCGCCGGCATCACGAAGATCGTCAGGCTCGCTGGCTCCGACCGCTACGGAACGGCC
The DNA here is from genome assembly GCA_963790405.1 of uncultured Actinomycetota bacterium. GTDB lineage: Bacteria > Actinomycetota > Coriobacteriia > Anaerosomatales > JAGXFU01 > JBGSMX01. The sequence goes on along the minus strand of CAWBOJ010000006.1, from coordinate 225,277 downwards.
GCTGCCGTAGCCCGGGAGATGGAGAAGCTCGACCCGGCCACGGACATCACCAAGGCATTCGTGGCCACTGGTCTCAACTTCCCCGACGCGCTCGCAGCGGGCCCGTTCGGAGGCAGGTGGCAGACGCCCATCCTCCTGACACGACAGGGCGAACTGCCCTCCGCAACCAGCTCGGCACTGACGGACCTCGGCATCACCAAGACCTACGTGCTCGGTGGGGCAGCGGTGGTCGACGCGAACGTGGTCGGCAAGCTGCCCTCCCCGACTCGATTGGCCGGCACCGATCGCTATGCGACCGCACGAGCGATCGCAGAGTGGGGCGAGGCCAACGGCGCGCGTATGGATCTGCTCGTCGTGGCCACGGGAGAGAACTTCCCCGATGCCCTCAGCGTGAGCGGGCTTCTCGGCCTGTCCCCGTATCCGCTACTCCTGTCCAAGGGGACCAGCCTGCCCTCGGCGATCCGTCAGTACACGTCCGACCACCAGTGGGACACGAGTGAGGTCATCTTCGTAGGCGGGGCCGACGTGCTGTCCGACGATGTCTACGAGCAGATACTCGGGAGCTACTAGGATATCGAGCACCATACCCGGGATCTGAGCGCCCGAGACCGCCTGTCCCCGGCGTCGCGGATCACCGTCTCGACTGTCGGCGTGCACTGCCCTACGCGCTCGTCGTCCCGAACCACGAACGGGCGGCCCCTTTTGGGACCGCCCGTCGCCTCGCGCGTAGTGCGCGTTTCTAGCAAGTTGGGACTACTCGGTCACGCAGCTACCGTCCTGCAGACCAGCGCCACCCTGACCGCCGCCACCTTGGCCACCCATGCCGCGACCGCCGGCCGCACCGGCACCCTGGCCGCCGCCGCAGCTACCGCCGCCGCAACCGTTGCCGTTGCCACCGATCTCGGTGGACTCGACACGCTCGGCAACCCGGTCGGTCATGCGCTCCAGCATCAGATCAGCTGTCGCCTGGTCGATCGTGCCGTCGCGACCTTCTCGGCAAGAATCGTCTCGCGAGCAGCAAGTGCCTCGTCAACGACCGTGTCGGCGCTGACGCCCTCGGACTCGGCGATATCCGCAACCGACTCGCCGTCGACGCGACGGTCGTGCACCGCGTCGGCATCCAGCCCGGTCAGCTCGGCGACGATATCGCTCATGCGAGCACCTGCGTCACGAACGGCCCAGCCGATACGGGCTCCGACGCCCAGGGGCTCGTTGGTCGCGGGATCCGTTGCGGGAGCGGCCGAGGCTATGCTGAGCGAGCCAAGAACCAGTCCGGCGACAAGACCCATCGCCACCAATGTGATGGACTTTCCTCTTTTCATTGCGACACCTCCGTTGTCATTCCGATCGAACGTATACACAGAAGTGTCGTCTGAAGGTTTGAAGATGGGATGAACGCCGGGTGCGGGTCGAATGAACGCCGCCTACCCTCTCGGCAGATTCTTGTCGGTGTCCTGCAAGCGATCGTGAACGGCCCACAGCCCCACACTCCTGCCGAAGCCGTACTTCAGCCCGGTGAGTACGCCGCCCTCGAATCCCAGTGCCGCACCTACGAGCCATCCGAAGCCGAACACCAGACCGGCCAACGCGATCGATACGCCCAGAACCAGCGCGATGACATTGAGTAGCCAGTAGATCCACGAAGCCCTGCCTCGCACGAGCTCGCCAATCTTGAATCCGGCCCCAAGCCCAAGCGCTATGCCCGCGATACCACCCAAGACCATCCACACCGTGTCCACGCGAGACCTCCCCTATCGCATCCTAAACGCGCATCAGCCTATCACGGTTCAGCCCTCGAAGGGCTCGGGGAAATCGAGCGGCACCTCGCCGGTTCGACAGATGCGCTCGTAGAAGCGCGCACTCGGACGCACCGTGCGCTCCAGCGTGTCGTAGTCGATGCCGATCAACCCGAACCGCGGAGCGAACCCCTCGGCCCACTCGAAGTTGTCCGTGAGCGCCCAGTGCAGGTAGCCGCGCACGTCTGCGCCCTCTTCCATCGCACGATGCAGCCACACGAGATGGTCGCGGATGAACCCGGCACGCTTGGCGTCCCCGGCATCGGCGATGCCGTTCTCGGTGACGATGATCGGCAGGCCACAGCGCTTCGCCATTCCCCGGACCGTGTAGTAGAGGCCCTTGGGGTAGATCTCCCACCCCATGTCCGTGCGCGGCAGCTTGCGCATCCCCTTGGGGATCGCCATCGGATCGCCCGAAAGCAGCTGCTGCACCGTCGCCCGGCTGTAATACTGCACGCCGATGAAATCCGACCGGTCGCGCACGCGGTCTATGAAGTAGTAGTTCGCAAGCCAGTCCAGCGGCCCGTCGAGCACCCGATCGCGTAGCGAGGCTTCCGGTGGCTGCTTGAGTGCGGTGACGTTCACGGCCGGACCTACTCGGCAGACATCGACGACATCGTGGATGGCGTCGTAGGCCAGCCGATGTGCCCGCACCAGGTTGCGCGCGACGCGCAGACCCCGTCGCAAACCTCGGCGTTGCGGTGGCCACTGCCCGAACACGTAGCCTGCCGCCGCGACGAGCATCGGCTCGTTGATGGTGATCCACGTGTCGACCCACGGTGCCAGTTCCTCCGCGACCAGACGCACGAAGCGCTCGAACAGCTCCGGGGTCTGGGCACTCTCCCAACACCCGAGCGATTCGAGCCACGCCGGGCTCGTGAAGTGGTGGAACGTCACGTACGGCGAGATTCCGTTGTCGCGCGCACACCGCACGACATCTGCGTAGTGCGCGAGCTCCGCGGGTGCGAACACTCCGGGCTCGGGCTCGATGCGCGCCCACTCGACCGAGATCTTCACCGCCTGCTGGCCAAGCGAAGCCGCCAGCGCGAAGTCCTCGGCATAGCGGTGATAGTGATCCGTCGCGCGACCCGAACTCTCACCGCGCGCGATGTTGCCCGCTTGCTCGAACGCCCACCAGTCGCTGTTGGCGTTGTCTCCCTCGACCTGATGTGCCGAGAAACCCGAGCCCCAGACGAACTCTTTCGGGAAGCGTACGGCTGTCGCCTGGAGTTGGCTCGCGGTCGCTCGCCTGCGGCGTGTGCTCAGCCACCGTTCGGTCGCCTCGTCATCAGCAGATGCGTGTAAGCCTGCCGGAAACCGACCCGCTGGATGTTGCGATGCGACGGGCCGCCGGGCACCGCTTCGGTGATCGCAAGCTCGCATCCGCGATCGCGGGCAAGCGCGATCCGGTAGCGCTGCAGCGCCTGCTGGATGCCGCGGCCACGGTAGTCGGGCAAGGTCGTGTCGGCCGACAGCCAACCCACGCCATCTACCACAGCCAGCTCGCCAGTCGCGACGGGCTTGCCGCCGACCCACGCCCACACGAACGTGGTATCCGGACGAGCCGCGATGATGCGACCGAAGCGCAGTTCGCGCTCGCTGGGCGCGTCAGTCGCAAACCCTGCCGCAACGCATCGACCCCACTCATCGCGCTGATCGTTGCGAACCACCCGGATGTCGATGCCCGCCCAGGCCGACTCCACGCACGCCTCGGCCGCACGGTCCTCCATCGGAAGCGCGAACACGTCCTCGAAGCTGGTCGGGTTCCAGCCGCGTCTCGTGAACTCCGGGATGAGAGCGGGGGAAGCAAGCGAGGGCAGCAGCACGGTCGACTCGACGCCGCGTTCGTCGTAGAAGTCAGCGAGCGCATCGACCTCGCTCGTCTCAGGCGCATCGTCGACGCCAAAACCCCCGGCATCACAAAACGGGATCTCGTCGCCGCCATAGAGTGCTACACCACCCGCGAACGGCATGACGGTCGCGCGCGTCGCCGGGTACAAAACCTTGGCGAGTCGGACGAATTCCGTGTACTCGTCGACCACCATCCGTTCGATGCGAGCAGCGAACTCTCGATCCGCAACGAACACCGGGACTCCTTTGCGGTCTCGCAGGGACGGACAGGCAGGTGCACGCGCCGGAGCAACCGTGGTCGGCTACTCGCGTGGTCCCAATCGCTCAAGCACCCAGGCCAGATTCTCGCCCAGGCGCCGCATGGTCTCGAGGCCCTCTTCGTCGGATTCGACCGCACCCTTCGGGCCGCCGATACCTACGTTCCAGTAGCTCGACCCCACCAGGATCATCTCGCCGATCCCGAACAGGTGGTTGATCGTATCCAGGGCGTGCATCGCTCCGGCTCGCCGCACCGCCACCACACCCGCGCCCGGCTTGCGCACCAACATGTTGTCGTTGCCACGCGCGACATAGCCGAGCCGGTCGATAAGCGCTTTCATCTCGGCCGTGACGTCGGCGAAGTAGACCGGTGAGCCCAGCAAGATGCCGTCAGCCTCGTCCAGAGCGACGATCACTTCGTTGCCGAAGTCGTCGCGCCCGTGGCAGCGCCGGTCGCGTTCCTTGCGACACACGCCGCACGCGGTGCATCCCTCCACCCGCTTGCCGGCAAGTTCGATCAGCTCGCATTCGATACCGGCCTCGCGAAGCGGGGCAAGCGCGGCCTCGAGCAACGTGGCCGTGTTCCCACCAGCGCGTGCCGATCCGTTGACTGCGACTACTCTCAAGCGTGAGTCGCCTCCTTGAGCGAGCGTACTTCGTCGCGCGTTCGCATCACGACGCCGACCGTCCCCGGCCCCACGTGCAATCCGACCACGGGGCCGATCGCGACCATGAGAACGTCCAGATCGGTCTTCTCGGCGACCAAAGCGGCCAGTTCCTCGCCTTCGGCGAGATCGTCGATGTGATGGATGGCAACCTCTTCGAGCGTGGCGAACTTCGCCTCCGCGGCAAGATCATCGACGATGCGCGCCATGGCACGCCGCTTCGTGCGCACCTTGGCCCACGTATCCACCTCGCCGTCCTCGATGGTGAGAATCGGCTTGACCTGGAGCAGCGAGCCCAGCAACGCCGATGCGCCGCCGATGCGTCCACCGCGCTTGAGATACTCAAGATCGTGCGGAGTGAACAAGAAACGCGTTCGCGACACCGTGTTGCGCGCAGCTTGTGCAACCGCCTCGATGTCCCCACCCTTCTCCGCCGCGCGCGCCGCTTGCAGCGCGCACATCCCGAGCTGCATCGAGTTCGCTCTCGAGTCCACCAGCTCGATCTTCGCCTCTGGAATGCGTTCGAGCACCATGTTCCGCGCGAGCTGCGCAGTCTCGAACGTTCCGCTCATCGCCGAGGAGATGAACACGCCGACAACCTCATCGCCCACGTCGACGATCTTCGAAAACGCCTCGGCCATCTCGGCCACGGCCGGCTGAGACGATGTCGGAATCTCACCGGTTCGCGACATGTGCCGGTAGAACCAGGTGTCGTCGATATCCAGCTCGCGCTTCGACGTGCCGTCGGCGAACGATACCGTTAGAGATACAACCGCGATGCCGTACTGGGAACGCTGCTCGGCGGGAAGATATGATGTGCTGTCCGTGACGATTCTGACCGACATCGGCACCCCTCCTTAATCTCTCGCTCAACACGATACACGAGCCGCTCGCCTCAAGGCGGCTCCCGAGGGTCGTCAAATGCTGGCGCCAGACCTCACGGTCTGCGATTCTATTCAGAAGACATACATATATATACGTTCCCAACATCACATCGTGCGAGGGAGGACTGATCGCGTGGCCGATTCCAACCGCGAACGCATCGTCATCATGGGGGCCGCCGGACGTGATTTTCACGACTTCCTGACCCGCTATCGCGACGACGAGAGCGTGGAGGTGGTCGCGTTCACCGCCGAGCAGATACCCGGAATCGACGACCGCATGTTCCCGCCGGACCTCGCAGGACCTCTGCTATCCCGCTGGTATCAAGATCCGCCCCGAGGCCGAGCTGCCCGCGCTCATCGCCGCCAACGATGTCGACACCGTCGTGTTCGCCTACAGCGACGTCAGCCACGAAAACGTCATGCACAAGGCCTCGCTCGTACTCGCATGCGGTGCGGACTTTCGAGCTCATCGGAGTGCGCGACACCTTCGTCAAAGCCAACGTGCCGGTCGTATCGGTATGCGCGGTGCGAACCGGCGTGGGCAAGAGCGGCATCTCCAAGCGCGTCTGGAAGCTACTCGACGAGCGCGGCATCACGGCCGTCGACATCCGTCACCCCATGCCCTACCGCGACCTGTCGCGCATGGCAGTCGAGCGCTACGCGTCCATCGAGGACCTCGACCGTTTCGGTGTGACCATCGAGGAACGCGAGGAGTACGAGCATCTCATCGACATCGGAGTCGTGGTCTTCGCCGGTGTCGACTACGAGGCCATTGTCCGCGAGGCCGAGAAGGAAGCCGACGTCATCATCTGGGACGGCGGCAACAACGACATGCCCTTCATCGCACCCGACCTCGAAATCGTCGCGCTCGACCCGCACCGTCCCGGAGACGAGCGCGCGTACTACCCGGGCGAGACGAACTTCTTGCGTGCCGACGTGCTCGTCATCAACAAGGTCGACTCGGCCGACCCCGCCAACGTCAAGGCGCTGCGCGAGGCCGCCGCGCGCTTCAACCCCAACGCGACTCTCGTCACGACCGCCTCGGTTATCGACACCGACGACCCCTCGGCGATCGCAGGCAAGCGCGTGCTCGTGATCGAGGATGGTCCCACCGTCACCCACGGCGGCATGGCATACGGCGCCGGCGCGCTCGCCGCGCGCGAGCACGGTGCTGCCGAGCTCGTCGACCCCCGCCCCTACGCGGTCGGATCGGTGAAGGCCACGCTCGAGAAGTACTCGCACCTGACCGAAGTGCTGCCTGCGATGGGCTACTCGGCTGAACAGCTCGCGGATCTCGCCGCCACGATCCAGGCGACCCCGTGCGACGCAGTGGTCGTGGGCACGCCTATCGACCTGCGCCGACTTGTCGACTTCGGACACCCGGCCGTGCGCGTGACATACCGCGTCGAGCCGGTCGGTGACCCGTCGTTCGACGACGTGATTGCGCGATTCGTGGCAGACAACGGACTCGCGGGGTAGATCTCGGCATTCGGGTCTTCTCGGCACGAGAAAAGGCGTTCGGCACCTACGTCGGACGCGGCTGAACGGCGTCCACACCCGCTCGGCGACGCTCCTCCTCCGTTCATCCGCGTGTCCTCAGGTCACACTTATGCGTTGTCGATATACAAGACGCGGGATATCAGGCAACCGTACACAACCTCATAGGGGCGATACCACGTGCTGACTACGACTACGCACAGTCTGGGGCAGATCAGGCCGCACTACACACCGGACACCAAGTACCTCTTCCGCATTGTCTTGAATGCCACCTCGGTTGTTGAGGCGAACATCGCACTCGACTTGCTTCTCAGAAACGTGCCCGAGAAGACACTGGTGACGGCGATCAACCTGCGTGAGGTCTTCAAGTCACTGCCGGCTTCACCGTTCCAGATGGCCGTAGACGAGACCACGCTTGTGAAAGTGGCCCGCCTCAACAAAGACCTTGCGTCTCTTGCCACCCGGACTCCCGACGGCTACGAGGTGGTCGTCACCACCGCAGGCAACCTCGTCCTCGACCTGATTGTGAAGACCGCCAAGGAGAAGTTCTTCTGGACGCCGATGCCGCGTACCAACGACTACATCTGTACGCCGCTCATGGACCACCTGATTCAAAGCGAATTCCTACTCGAAACCGTGATCGAGCTGATCAAGGCGATGGGAATCGTCTTCAACCCCACCTTGTATCTCTCACTCGAAGACTGGCACCTCGAGTACGCGAGCGAGACGATGGAAGGGCTCGGCGACCTGTTCTAGCCGACCACGGCCATCTCGCCGAACGGCACCAGAAGCACCGGCGTCATCGACGCTCGGATCACGTTGTCGCTTGCTTCACCCAGTGTGTGCGACTCATGAGGCGAACACTGAGCTCGATTCCCCAGCACTATCAGCGAATACTCTCCCGACGACGCCCGGCTGGTGAGTTCATCGGTCGGTGACCCGTAGCTCAACTCTGCACGCACCGACTCGGCGCCAGCGGCCAGCAGCTGATCGCGCATGCGCGCCATCCGAACCGCATCACAGCAGTCATGCTCTGGCAGCGAGCGATCCGAATGGTCCAGACTGAGCCTGCGATCCTGCACGTGCAGCAACGTGATATCTGTCGCTCCCCGATCGATCAGCTCGACGAGCTTGTCGAACACGTTCGACGAGGTGTCCGGTGGATCGACACAACACAGCACCTTGCGCAGAATCGCACAGGGCATGCCTACCGCGTCAGAATCTTCCGTCCGAGCTGGCAGCGATGCCAACAGAAGCGGCGTCTCGCTCAGCTGGAGCAAATCCGCCGATATGCTGCCGGACAATGACTCTCCGAACTCGCCGACTCTTCTGCACCCGATAACGAGAAGATCGGCGGCGTAGCGTCGGCGGACTTCTTCAAGCGAGAAGGCCGGGCGTCCGACCAACGCTTCGACGCGCACATCCAATCCCGAGCGCACGAGCGAATCGTACTGGCGCTGGTACGTCTCTTCGGCTTCGTCTGTGCCCGCGTACAAGCCTCTGGGATCGTCGGAGACGTCGATGACATGAGCGAGAATCGCCTCGCGTACGCCGAGCGCGGCAAGCCCGGCCGAGCACGAAACGAGCGCGTCGGAGTCCGACGATAGATCCGTACAGACTATGGCCGTCTCGAACATCGCAACGTCCCAACTTGCAGAGGCTCCTTCTCCTACCTATGGCAACGAGGGAAGCTCTGCCGAGGATACGCAGCTAGGGCCGCATATTCTCGGATGAAACGATGCGGGCGCCACCGGACTCCATCTCTCTCAGTGCAGCGCGACCGTCACCCGGTTGCAGATCGACGGCACGGCACCCGTGCTCGACCACCTCGACCCCGAAGCCGAGATCGAGCGCGTCGAGCACCGTGAAGCGCACGCAGAAGTCAGTCGCGAGGCCCATCACGACGATGCTCGCGACGCCGGCATCGCGCAAAATGCCCTCCATGCCCGTCGCCTTAAGGTGATAGTTGTCGAAAAGGCCGCTGTACGAGTCGACATGCGGGTCTGTCCCCTTGCGCACGACGTGATGGATGCCGCCGATGTCGAGTGCCGAGTGAAACGACGCGCCTGGCGAGTTCTGAACGCAGTGATCGGGCCACAATACCTGCGGTCGACCGTCTATCTCGGCGGTGTCTCCGGGTGCGGAACCCGGGTGGTTCGAGGCAAAGCTCGCGTGGCCGACCGGATGCCAGTCCTGGGTGGCCACTACGAACTTGAACTGCGGCATCAGCTCGTTCGCCGTGGCGACTACCGCGTCCCCGTCGGCCACAGGCAACGCACCGAAGGGCATGAAGTCGTTCTGGATGTCGACAAGCACGAGCGCTTTCACGCCACTACCCTCCGTTCGAACCGCATTACTCCGCGTCCACGCCGCGCGCTTCCATTATCAGCCTCAGCCTCTTGTCATGAAGGCCGTGCTCGAGGCCGACCGGGTAGACATGCGGGTTCAAGAACCTGACGATCGACGGATCGAGTTGAGCGATCTGTTCGCGCACGCGGTCGCGCACCTGCGTCAAAGCTGGCAGGTCGTACACGCGCGTTCCTGCGCGGAAGATCGGCACGAGAAGATCATCGCCGGTCGCTCCCTCAAGTGACTTGCGTCGGGTAGGATCCCCCGGGTCGACCATCACCGGCGCGTCGGAGCCCGGGCCACTCACGTCGTAGATCATGTCGCCGACCCACGCGCCCTCATGCGCGTATCGCTTGACACCCAAGACTCCCGGAGTCGTGATCTTGGCGGTCTGCTCGGAGACCTTGAGCCGTGGTTCCCACTCACCGCCGGGACGTCGAACTGCGGACAGCTTGTACACACCGCCAAGCGCCGGCTGATCGTATCCGGTCACCATCTTCGTGCCTACACCCCACAGATCGATAGCTGCGCCTTGGTCCTTGAGGCTCTCGATCAAGTACTCGTCGAGCTCGTTGCTCGCGACGATCTTGGCCTCCGGAAAGCCCGCTTCGTCGAGGATGGCCCGGGCGTGTATTGAGAGCCAGCTCAGGTCCCCCGAGTCGATGCGGATCCCCACCATCTCGTGACCTTGCTCGCGCAGGCGAGTCGCAACCTTCGCCGCACGCTCCACACCGCGCAGTGTGTCGTAGGTATCGACGAGGAAGGTGCAGTTATTCGGCATCGCATCGGCATAGGCCTCGAACGCCTCAAGCTCGTCGCCGAAGGCCATCACCCAGCTGTGAGCATGGGTGCCCGCGACGGGAATCCCGTACTCGCGTGCCGCAAGGGTGTTCGAAGTGCCTGTACAGCCACCTATGTAGGCCGCGCGACTCGCTGACAGTCCGCCGTCGGGACCTTGCGCTCGCCGAAGACCGAATTCGACGACCGGGTCACCCGCTGCTGCATGCACGACACGAGCTGCCTTGGTCGCCACGAGCGTCTGGAAATTGATGATATTGAGCAGGGCAGTCTCGACGAGCTGGGCTGCGATTATCGGCCCGGTCACCGTGACTATGGGCTCACCGGGAAACACGACCGTGCCCTCGGGCACGGCATCGACGTCGCAATCGAACTCGAAATCGCGCAGTCGCTCGAGGAACGTGGCGTCGAAGATCGGAGCACCATCGTTGCCAGTCTGCTCGGCAAGAAACGCGATGTCTTCGTCAGAGAATGTGAGGTGCTCGAGATACTCGACCGCCTGTTCCAGCCCACATGCTACCGAGAAGCCTCCGCCGAACGGATTGTCGCGAAACGCCAGGTAGAAGCAAGCTTCAAGGCCATCGGTCCCGGAAACGTGGAACCCATTGGCCATGGTGAGCTCGTAGAGGTCGGTGAACAGACCAGGAGACCCGTGCCACCCGCAGATTCCCACACGCACTACCTTCCTCTCGGCGGTCACATCGACCGGAACATACCCGGCTGTCGTCAGGTATTGAACCTACCTCATCTGTCCAACATGCAACCATCGCGTTCGCGCGCTATCTGAAAACGATGTTAACTCCGGCGAACGGTGTATCGCTCGCGCCTCCGCGGGGGTATAAGGGATGCGGCACGCAACACTTGCCGTCGAGGATCAAGACGCGCGCTGGTCGACACGTAGGGGGTACGCCATGGCGCACGCAGTCCCGTTGTATGGATCGCCGAGCAACTCGCAGGGCCCCGGTCGGACCGCAAGATCAGATAGAGATGCCGGCGAGGTCGCAGCCGACCACTCCTCCGACCTCTATGTCGAACAGGAGCACGAGTCGCGTCGCGAGCGCTTCGAGCGACAGGTACGCAAAGGCGCCACGACTACTCAGTAGCATCGATCCGCTACGACCCGGCGGCAAACCCGGCGGGACCTCGAACGACCGCCCACGTGTAAGGCTCACGTATAGGTCTATGCTCTTGTTGGCGAGCCCGCCACCCTCCCCTCTTTCGATGATGCAGCCTCGCGCTGTCAGGGTGCACGACCTGCCCTTCTTCGTTTCTGCCCACCTTTTCGCACGAGCGCGCGAGTGGTAACGTATACGCTCGCGGCTTTGCTGTATAGAAGGTACTGAGGGGGGTCGAAGTCGTGTCGGGCACGAGCATGAGAGATGTATATCGTGTAGTCGCCGCACGCTTCCTGTCCCGGGCCGGCAGCGAGGCGGCTTTCTTCATCGGAGTATGGGGAAAAGCCGCGTACGTCTTGGACGCAACGGCCAGCCAACTCGCAATCGTCATGTTCGCACTGTCCGTGGCTTCGATACTGGGCAGCATCAACGCGGGCGTGCTAATCGATCGCTTCGGACCGCGCAGGGTGTTGATGGCCGCAGAGGTGTTGTTCGTGCCTGCTGCGATAGCGATGATCTGGGTGGATACGCTTCCGCAACTCACCGTGATGGTGGCAATCTGGGGCTTCGTCGGCGCACCGGTGATGACAGCAGGCGCGTCGTTCGCGCCGTTCCTCGCACATGAGGGCATCCGGCTCGAGAAGATCAACGCATGGATCGAGGGCGCCGGCTCGTTATCGTTCGCAGTAGGACCGGCGATCGGCGCCATACTCGTCACATACGTCAGCGTCGACTGGATCTTCGCGCTCGACGCCGCCACATCCCTCGTAGCAGCATTGCTCGTCGCGCGAGTCGCCCTGCCGCCGCTGATCCACGAAGGCAAGACGGGCAAGCGCGGTGCGTTCGCGCAGCTCACCGAAGGTACGCGAATCGTCTACGGCATGCGCAGCCTACGCTACTACGTGCTGGCAGGAAGCTTGGTGTGGCTCGCCTTCGGCGCGTTCGGTGCTCTCGAACCGCTCTTCTTCCGCGATGTCGTGGGAACCGGAGTGCAGACCATCGGCTGGATGAACTCGCTGTTCGGGCTCGGATTCATGACCGGAGCTGCTCTACTCCCCCGCCTGCCGAGAAAGCTCATCTCGGCACGCGGATTGGCGGTCGCTGTGTGTCTGACCGGCCTGGGGACCGTTCTCTACGTGGGTAGCCCCGATCTGCGGGTCATCGCTGTGGGAGCGTACGTGTGGGCGGTCTTCATCGGCTTCATGGAGCCGATGCTGCGAACCCTTATGCACCGGGACGCTCCGCCCTACGCGGTGGGCCGGGTCATGGGAATCTCAGAGGTGCACCGCCGGGCGGGCGAGGTTCTCCCGCTTGCATTCGCCCCTGCTCTGGCAGCCGCATTCGGTGTCCAGGCGGTACTCATCGGAGGCGGACTCTTCGCCTCAGCCGTCGCGCTGCTCTCACTCGGTGAGGCTCGGGCCATCGATCGCGAGCGCCCGCCACGCGAAGACGTGGAACTCCAGGGACTCCGAATGGCCGACGAGCCCATCTCGCCGAACGCGTAGAACGGGTCATCGGCCGCATACTATATATTGTGCGCGCGCGTTACGGGTACACTACTCTCTGACGGTTCGATCAACCAAAGGGAGAGACTTGATGCGCGGTGTCATCAGCCTCACGGATTCATCACGCCCCACTTCCCGAATCTTCAACAGCTTCCTGATCCTGGCCTTGCTCCTGAGCTTCACGACGTTTGAGCTGGCCAGACCAGTGTCGACCGCAGCCGATCCGGCACTCTCTGTGTCGACATCTGTCACCACGCCGCTCCTGGGCGGATCATCGACAGTGAGCATCACCGTCACGAACACCGGGCCCGACAAGGGCTACAACCTCTCTCTCGAAACGACGATCTCGAGCAGCATCGCCCCCTCGGGCACCGTCACGATCGGCGATGCAGCTGTTCCTCCCACCGCGCAGGCTTTCGATCCGCTCACCGGGGCGACCACCCTCACATTCATAGACCTCGTCGATCTCGCACCCACAGAGTCCTACACGCTCACGTTCGAAATCGACCTGTCCGCCGACCCAACGTGGGAAGTCGGCGACCTCGTCCTCGTGTCCTCGGCAGGTCAGGTCAACACGATTCCGAACAACAGCGGGACGTGGATCGCCGGTGCTGACACTGCACAAGCCGAGGTCATACCCATCGATCTCATCACGAAGACCGCGAATCAGTCCACCGGCGTGCAGCAGGCCTCCGGTACGGAGACGCGCGCCTACAGCTACACGATCGAGGTGCAGAACAACTACACGAACCCGTCGTACTCGGTCGTGGTCACCGACACCGTGCCGGACGGCGTGGAGTTCCTCGGCATGGCGGCGGGTTCGGATGTCGCAACCGTGGATGCGGGATTCGGCGTGCCCGATCCGGTGACCGGCGAGACCGCTCTGCAGTGGACCCTCGGGACGATGGCCCCCGGCGAGCTCATCACGCTCGTGTATGACACGGGCGTCCGCTACGACTACTACGGCACCGCACACGGCGGCAACAACCGCCCGACCGATGTCTTCGATGGCCGAGAAACGACATCGACCGTCGTCGATCACAAGACGGTGTTCTCCAACACGGCCGGGTCAATCAGCGAGTACAAGGGTAGTCTGCCTGCGACGATCACCCCGACCGACTCGGACAGCGCGGACGTCGAAGGTGTGTACGTCACGATCGACAAGTCCGGGACTCCGTCCACGGGCGGCTATGGGACCACAGTCACGTACACGCTGACCTACGCCACATCCCAGTACTACACGGCCGACAACATTGTGGTGAGCGACACGTTGCCTGATGGAATGACCTACGTGCCCGCCTCGGCCTCGACGAGTCCGACGGTGTTCGGGCACAACGCCGACGGCACGACCGACATCTCATGGGACATGCCTCCGCTCGGCCAGACCGAGCAGGGCACCATCACGTTCCAGGCGACTGTCGACACCAACTGGGAGGGTGCACCCTACGCGGACCAGCCGATCCGCGCGGGCGACTACATGACCAACCACGCGGAACTCGCGGCCGACTGGCACGACCAGGTCAACGCCCGCGACGGCAGCGACGTGCTGGTCGCCGAGGTCTCGGCGGGACTTTCCACGGGGCTGCCTTCGATCGAGAAGTCTGTGTGGGATCCGGACCTCAACGGCGGGTTGGGCGACTGGACTGACAAGATCGACGCGCAGGTCGGCGACGTCATCGAGTACCGAGCGCGCCTCAACTGCGACGACACCGCAGCACCCCATCCGCAAGGACATCTCGCTCGGCTACATCACGCTCACCGATTGGCTGCCGCCCGGCGTCGTCTACAACAATGACGCGGTACCGAGCTACGTGGCCACGTTCACGCAGCCGGCCAGCGCTCCAGCCTCGACAACGCCTGACCCGGACAACCCCACGAACGTCACCCTCGGTAGTCTCAGCGGCATCGAGTGGTTCCTCGGCGATGTCTCGGCAGACGGCTGGTGGGAGACGACCTTCACCGTCACCGTTCAGGATGTCCCGGCGGTCGTTGAGGGGCTGAAGACGGGCAACCACTGGAAGCTCACCGGCATCAACACGTTCGGGCAGGAGTACTCGGACCGCGACATCGCGACCCTCGACTACCTCGACCCGTTCCTGACGCTGGACAAGAGCACCGGCGTAGTCCCGAGTCCGCTCATCCCGGGCTCGGTCGTGCCCTACACGATCACGATCGACAACGACCAGGTCGGTGTTGCCGAGGACGTGCTCGTGACGGATACGCTGCCGGTCGGAATGCGTGACACGACTCCAACGATCACCGCGATCGAGCTCAACAGCTCGCCACTGGTCGCCGACGTGGACTACACAACAACGTATGACCCGGTTGGCGGGGTGTGGACGATCGACCTGCACGATGGAGCGGTCGACACGCCGATTCCCGGTGGCGCATCACTCGTGATCGAATACGACGCGGTCGTCGCCCCCGATGTCGCCGCGGGCGCCACGCTCAACGACATCGCGACTGTCGGGTACAACACACAGGCAGACGGAAGCGGACGATACGTTCCGGGAACCAGCAGCATCGGCGATCCCAACACCGACGATGCAGAGGTTCAGCTGGCCCCTCTTGCGCTTTCGAAAACTCGGACCCCTGCAGCGATAACCCTAGGCGAGATAGTGCACTACGACATCCAAGTCACGGTGCCGCGCGGCATGGTCGCCTACTGGCCGAGGATCTACGACCGAGTCAACCGTGACGGCCTCTGGTATGTTCCCGGTACCGCCACGATCAGCGACACCACAGGCACACCTGTCGTACCGGCCACATTCGAGACCACCTCGACCCCCACGCGAATCCTTGCGGGCTCTCCGTCGAGCGCCCCTGAGACACTCTTCGCCTGGAACCTCGCAAACCCCATCGACAATCGCGGGCAAGCCACCGACTACACCTTCGTGCTCGGCTATGACATGCGCTACACGGGGGTCACCGATACGAACACTCAGGAACTGTTCCTGCCCAGCACGACAAGCGACGTGCTTCGCAATGACTACGTCCGTGCGTACTGGGAGCTCGCGGACGGCGGCACGCGTCCCGCGACCAACGGGGACTACGACATCGTGGTCGAGAACGGCACGGACGCCGATGTCGACGTGAACCAACCGCTAATCACGACCACCAAGGCCATCACGTCCGCCGCTCCGTACACAGGCAGCTCGACGGTCTCCTATCGCGTGTACCTCGACAACCTCTCGACCAACACCCGCTCGCAGTCGACGGCGTACGACATCGACTGGCAAGACATCCTGCCGTCGTATATGGGCAACCCGACGCTCACCGGCGTGACGCGCCGAGTCTCGGGTGTGACCAGCAGCGTCATCACCTCGGTGACGCCGAGCTTCGGCTCCACACCGACTGTGTCGATCGACTTCGACGCCATCGCCCTTGCGAAGGGCGACCGGATCACGATCACCTATACCGCCGACATCGACCCGAACGTCCCCGCTGGCATCACACTCACCAACACCACCGACGTCGACTGGTCATCTCTCCCCGGTACGCCAGCAGGCAGTCGGCGCTACGACGACCGAAGCTGGGAAAGCGGGTGGACCAACGACACCAGGAGTCAGAGCCTGGCCGTCACTTCGCCTACGATCGCCAAGACGATCGTAGGGCCGAATCCGACCCGTATCGGCGATACGATAGCCTATAACGTGCGGGTGACAGTGCCGAAGGAGACCGTCCTCCCCTCGAGCCGCCTCGCAGATGCGATAGCCTTAGACGGGCTCACATACGTACCCGGTTCGGCAGCAACCTCGCTTGTGAGCGGCTCACCGGAGACTTCAGCGACAATCGCGTCGGTGAGCGAGAACGACAACGCGCCTAACCCCGGCTCGGCCGTCACCTTCAATCTGGTCGCCGACATCGACAATGCCTCCTCCGCTGCGACGACCGGTGACACGCCCTACGTCTTCGATCTGACCTACGAGATGGTCTACGAAGGCGTCACCGACGGTGGTGGCTGGGACTTCTTCATCCCGGGCGCAGGCGACACCGTTGTCGACACGGCGCGCCTCTACTGGACCCCGGCCACGTCGGAGACGAACGTCTCCTCGGCGGCGACCCTGAACGTGGACCAGCCGCTTCTCGACCTCACCAAGACCGAAACGAGCACCGGTCCCTACGCCGGCGGCGACACGGTCGCCTATGAGTGCGAGATCGAGAACGTCGGCTACGCAACGGCGTACGAACTGAGCTGGGAAGACATTCTCGCGCCTGATCTGTCCGACGCGACGTTGGTCTCGGTCACCCACTCCTCGGCAGGGAGCATTATCGCCTCGGTCACGCCTGACTTCTCGGACTGGGACGTCGTGACAATCGACTTCGACGACGTGACACTCGCCGTGGGCGAGACGATCACGATCGTCTACACCGCCGTGGTCGATCCCTGGACCGGCGCCGGCTCAACCCAGACGAACACCGCGGACGTCGACTGGACGAGCCATCCGACCTCGCCCGACAAGCGCGTCTACGATGACTCGGCCAATGAGTCCGCTTGGACGGACGACACAGACAGCGCCACGGTCGACATCGAAGCCGCCGTGATCGACAAGACGATCGAAGACGGCGACGTCACGCGCACGATCGGCGAAGAGTTCGAGTACTACGTGAGCTTCTCGATACCGACTTCCACGACCGCGTACAACATGACGATCACCGACACGTTGCCCGACGGGCTGGAGCTGCTCTACGCGAACCGCTCGAGCGTGATCGGGACGGTGACGACCTCCGCAGTTGGCGACGATACCCAGATCGAGTGGGATCTGGGCGACGTGACCAACCCGCCGCACTCGACTCTCGTGCTGACCCTGGGCGTGCGTGTGCAGGACGACTACGACGCCGGCGGAGCGCTCAACGGCCTGCTGCCGACGCAAGACACGCTCGACAACGTCGCCGCAATCGACTGGGAGACCGCCGATACGGGCGGTACGCCGCAGCATTCCGAAGACTCGGTCGAGATCACGATCGAGGAGCCGCACCTCACGATCGACAAGGTCGTCTCGGACGCGGACCTCGGCCCCAGCGAGACGACGACCTACACCGTTACCATCGCGAACAACGGCACCTCGACCGCGTACGACACGCAGTGGTCGGACACCATTCCAGCCGCATTGTTCGATTCGGGCAGCTCGCCGGTGCTGCAGTCGGTGCTGCTCGACGGGACGCCGCTGGGCATGAGTGACTTCTCGGCGGACTTCAGCGCTGCCGTCGCCACCATCGACTTCAACGTGCCGCTCCCGGTCGGCTCGGCGATCACGATCGTCTACTCGGCCACCCTTGAGGGCGGCATCGCACGCGGCACGACGCTCACCAACCTCGCGAGTATCGACGAGTACCGTTCCTTGCCGAGCACGGCCACCGGCGAGCGCGTCAGCGGCCCGGTCACCGACTCGGAAGACATCACGGTGCAAGCGCCCGAGATCACGGTCGTCAAGGACAACACGGGTGACGACGCGATCCAGTTCGGCGAGAGCGCCGAGTGGCGCGTGCGCATCAGCAACACCGGCGACGCGCCCGCGTTCTCGGTGACCGCGACCGACACGCTCCCGGCGGGCTTCGTCTACGTGCCCGGCTCCGTCATGGGTACCCAGCCTGGAGTCGGGGCGTTCTCGGCAGATCCGACCGTAATCGCGACCTCCACGCTAGTGTGGGACTTCGGCGCATACGTGCTGCAGCCCGGCGCCACGATCGACTTCACGTTCGAGTCCACTGCCACGGCGAACGCGCCGCTCGGACTCGCGACGAACTCCGCCGCAGCTGTCGCCGAAGATGCACTCGGTTACCCTGTCGCTGAAGATGACTACGACGCGACCGTGATGGTGACCGACCCGCGCGTGTCGATCACGAAGACGCGTATCGGCGACCCGTTCGTGCAGGTAACAGACACGGCGGTCTTCCGGATCGTCATCACGAACACCGGCTCAACCCGGTTGGACACCGTGCCGCTCGTTGACACCTACGATTCGTCGTATCTGGACTACGCCCTCATGGTCCTATGGACGGGCGGGCCAATTACGCCAGTCCCCAACGTTGACGTGCCGGGCACCGTGAGCTGGAACAACGTGGCCCTCACGGGTCCGTTGAATCCAGGCAACTCCTTGACGCTCGATGTCTACTTCGACGTCGTCGGTCACCCTGCATCAAGCTCGACGACGAACACCGCCACGATTCCCGGCGCAATCGACCAGTACCTCGACACCACGCCGTCGGTGGTCGACAGCGCGACGATAGGAATCACCGCTCCGGCGGCCACGATCACGAAGTCGCTGGCAACCACCCAGAGCGCGACGGTGCGCATCGGCGACACGATCGACTACACGATCGCGATAGAGAACTCGGGCGATACCACGCTCGCTGCAATCGCGGTAGGCGACGCATTTGTCGACGCCGACCTGGACTACGTGACCGCGACACCGGCACCGAGCTCGACAACGGCTGGCTCGCTGACGTGGACCGACATCACGACATTCTTCGGCGATCTGGCACCGGGCGCGACTGCCACGATGACCGTCACGATGCGCGCCACAGGCGCGGCCGCCAGCTCGACGAACATAGCCGGCTTCACCGCGACCGACATCAACAGCGACCCCACCCCGCCGCTCACGGGCCTCGACACGGCCAGCGTCACGATCGTCGAGCCCGCGCTGACAATCGACAAGAGCGCCGACACGCTCACACTCGGCCCCGGCGAGACAGCCCGCTACACCGTGCATCTTGCCAACACGGGCAACGGCGCAGCGTACGACGTGCTCATGACCGATCTGGTGCCCGGGCCGCTCTGGGCTCCGAGCGTGGTGGGCGTCGTTCTCGACGGCACCACGACGCTGACGGCCGGCGTGGGCTACACGGTCGACATGTCGAGCCCCACGTCGCTCGACGTCCAGCTCACCGCCGGACTCGCACCCGGCGCGACCCTCGACATCATCTACGACGCGACACTCGCGGGCGGAACGCCTGCCGGCACGTCGCTCGAGAACACCGCCAGCGTCACGTACTCCTCGCTGCCGGGCTCCGACCCGAACGAAGCGACCTACGGACCGCACACGGACACGTGGACGATCACGAGCCGCGCACCCGAGCTGTTCATGACCAAGTCGGTCACAGGCGACACGGAGCTGCAGCGAGGCGAGGTCGCACAGTATCGGATCGTCGCAGACAACATCGGTGATGCGCCCGCATTCAGCGTCGTGGTCACCGACACGCTGCCCCCAGGCATGACCTACGTGCCTGGCAGTTCCTCGGCCACGTGGTCGGGCGGCGGTTCCTCGGCGATGAATCCGGTCGTCATGGGCTCCACGCTCGTGTGGAGTTGGCCGACATCTGTCATCGCTCCCACCGAGAACCTCACGCTCGACTTCCGGGCATCGGTCGACATGGCGTCTGCCCTTGAGATCAAAGTCAACGACGCCGAGACCGGTGCCGAGGATGGCGGAGGCTCGCCGATCGCCCCGGTCACCGACGACGCCGCGCTTCGTGTCACCGAACCGGGCGCGAGCTTGAGCAAGCAGCTAGGAATCGGGCAAGACACGCACATCCAGGTGGGCGAATTCGTGACGTTTGACATCGTCGTCAGCAACAGCGGCGACACCACGATCACGCTCTTGCCGCTCACAGACATCTTCGATCCGACGTATCTGCGCTTCGACAGCGCCACACCTTCGCCGGATACCACGGCAGTCGCAAGTCTCGACTGGGACGACCTCACCGACACCTTCGGTGACTTCGCCCCGGGCGACATCGCGACGGTCACGGCCACGTTCGAGGCCATCGCGCACCCGGCAACCAGTTCGACCACCGACACCGCCACGGTCGTCGGCGCGACCGACGAGTTCGGCGACGAGGTACCGGTCACACCAAGTACGCGTGCGATCTCGATCACGCAACCCTCGGTCATGGTGCGCAAGTTCGTGGATGCCGCAGAGCCTTCCGTACTCCGCCTCGGCGAGACCACGACATTCGATCTCGTCGTCACCAACACCGGCGACACGGTGCTCACACACATCCCGCTCGACGACACCTACGATCCATCACTGCTCGAGTTTGTCTCGGCATCGCCGTCCGTGAACTCGACAAGCGTGGGCGGCCTGGGGTGGTCCGACATCACCTCGACGTTCGGCAACCTGATGCCCGCGCAGAGTGCCACGGTCACGGTCACGTTCCGTGCGCTCGCGGTGACGGCAAGCACCAGCAATGCCGCAGCCGTGTCCGGCGTGCTGGACATCAACACCGACGGTATGCCCGATGACAGCGACGCGACGACCGTCTCGGTGGTCGCTCCCACGCTGGAGACCTCGAAGACCGCCGGCGTGCCCGACCTCGGCCCCGGCGAGACCACCAACTACACGGTCGACATCACCAACACCGGCAACGGCCCCGCATACGATCTGCTGTGGGAAGACGCGATCCCGGCCTGGCTGTTCGCCTCGGGCACGAGTCCGGCACTGTTCGCGGTCTCGCTCGACGGCGCTCCGCTCACCGACGGAGTGCACTACACCGCCGACTTCTCGAGTTCTGCCACGGTCACCATCGACTTCGACGTGCCGGTGCCTGCAGGCTCGATGCTGCGCATCGTCTACCTCGTCACGCTTGAGGGAGGCCACCCGGCCGGCGTCACGCTCACGAACAACGCGACTGTGACCGAGTACAGCTCGCTGCCGGGCGCCGATCCGTTCGAAACCGTGTTCGGCCCCGTGAGCGCCAGCGACGACATCGTCACGCGCGCACCGGAACTGGCAATCGCCAAGACCGTCGTGGGCGACCGCCAGGTGCAGATCGGCCAGACCGTCTACTTCTCGGTCACCACGACCAACACCGGCAACGCACCGGCCGAGGATATCCAGGTGACAGACACGCTGCCGGCCGGCCTTGGCTACACGCCGGGCAGCGCGGTCGTCGAGTACTCGACGGGTACCACGGCCGCGGTCGATCCCTCGGTAGTCGGTTCGGTGCTGACATGGGACTTCGGACCGGCATCGGTCCTCGATCCAGCCGAGTGGCTCCGCATCGACTTCGAAACCGAGGTTCTCGGCACCACGACCTTCGGAACTGCGATCAACACCGTGCAGGGCGATGCGCTGGACGGCGGCGGGGTTCCCGTTGCCTCGGTGATTGCGAGCGATAGCGTGCTCGTCACCGACCCGTCGGTCACCGTCGACAAGCACCTCGCACCCGGCCAGGACGCGCATATCCAGGTCGGCGAGCTGGTGACGTTCGACATCGTCGTCACCAACGACGGCACCACGAGACTCGAGACGATTCCGCTGTCCGATACCTACGACTCCGACCTACCTGGAGTTCGTAGGCGCCACGCCGTCCATCGACACAACCGCCGTTGGCGCAGTGGGCTGGAGCGACATCACGGACACCGGCACGCTGGCCGTAGACGCCACGATGACCATCTCGGTCACCTTCCTCGCAATCGCGCACCCGCCGACCTCCTCCACATTCGACATGGCACGGACTTCCGGCGTCATCGACGAATACACCGATTCAGCAGATGATGCCGAGGACACCGCATACATCGCTATCACGAACCCGCAGGTCAGCGTCAACAAGACGCTCGCCGCGGGCCAGGATCGCGTGCTCGCCCTGGGCGAGAGCGTCAGCTTCGACATCACCGTGACCAACTCCGGCGACACGACGCTCACGACGGTGCCGCTGGTGGATACGTTCGACGCAACGCGCCTGTCATTCGCGAGCGCAACCCCGGCACCGTCGACGAAGGCGGCCGGTACGCTCAGCTGGAACGACCTCACCATCCCGTTCGGTGACTTCGCGCCTGGACACAGCGAGGTCGTGAGCGTGCGGTTCAACGTCACCGGTACAGGGGCCTCGGCCACCAACACCGGCACCGTGCCGCCCACCGCTCTCGATGTGTGGGGCGACTCCCCCGCTGGAGCCGTGGCCACGGCCACCGTGGATACCTACGATCCGGCCGAGGTCTTCTTCGAGAAGACCGCCGATCCGCCTGCAGGCACGATCGTGTTGCCAGGCGACATCATCACCTACTCGCTCACGTTCAGAAACGACACCGCAGTGGACTTCCCGCTCGCAGTCGTCACCGACGAGCTGCCCGACAGCGTGAGCTACGTGTCCGGGTCCATGACACTCACGCGCAACGGCGGCAGTTCGACCAAGCTCACCGACGCAGCGGACGCTGACGCGGGCCTGTACGCTGCCGGGAGTCCGGAAACAGTCACGTTCAGCCTGGGCACTCTAGCGGCAGGCGAGGACGGCGTCGCATCGTTCGATGTCGAGGTCGGCCCCGAGGATATCTCCCGCCGAGGCGTCCGCAACTACGCACGTATCGTGACGGATGGTGACGATCTTGCCGAGACGGGTCCGGTCGACCATCCCGTCGATCCGTTCGACATCATAAAGACGGGCGAAGACGTCAATGGCGGTCGCCTCGAAGCGGGCGACGATATCCTGTGGACGATCACCGTCACGAACACCGGCATCACTCCTACCACACATGTTGTCGTCGAAGACACCGTTCCAACCGGCACGACCTACGTCGCCGGTTCGATGACGGGCCCGGGCGCCAACGAGAGCGCAAGTCCGAACCTCGTGTGGAACATCGGCACCATGGACGTCGATGAAGTCGTCGTTGTCACCTTCATCTCACGTGTGAATTCCGGCCTGCCTGCCGGCACTGAGATCCGCAATCAGGCGCTCGTTCGCTCCGATCAAAGCTTCGCGAAGTACTCAGACTCCCCGGAAACCCCGGAGCTCGGCGATGCAACACTGCTGCAGACCGGTCACAACGACTGGATATGGCTTGGTCTTGCGATGCTTGCCGTGCTCGCAGGTGCCGGGACGACAATCTATGGACGCCGTAAAGCCCGCGCTGCGTAGCGCGGAACGTACGCGCTCAGCGCGCTGGTACTACCTGGCAGGCGCCGTGCTGATCCTTCTCGGAATCGGCACGGTCGCCTATCAGGCGTGGCCGGAGATCTCCTACGAGTTCGGGCTAATCGAGCCCGCGTACCCCTACGCCTGTGCTCTGCCAGATGCGCGAGACGCCGGAGCACTGACAGATCGCGTCCCCAAGGGCGCGCGCCTGGTGATCCCCGACATCGCCGTCGACGCTCAGATCCTCGAGGGCGGCAGTGACCGGGCACTCGATATCGGCGTCTACCATCACGTCGAGACTGCCGACCCCGGCGAGGGCGACAACGTCGCAATCGCCGGTCACCGGGTCAGGCGCGCATTCACGCTCCTACACCGCCTCTCGCCCGGCGATCCCGTGATCGTCTACTGGAACGGCATCGAGTACGACTATCGCGTCCTTCGCATGTTCGATGTAGGCCCTGAGGACACAACGATTCTCGAGCCCACCGATTCCGAGCAGCTCACGCTCTACACGTGCAAGCCAAGGTTCCTCGGCAACAAGCGAACCGTAGTTGTAGCCGAACCTGCACAGTAGACACTCGCACGACTGCGGCCAGCCCGTCCCCGATGTCCGCGGCCCGATGAGCGGTCGAGTCGCCGCAGCTTGACTCGGGTATCAACCCCTCGTACGGCTGCCCCAGGGAGAAACATGCTGATTCGCAAGTACGGCCTTGCCCTTGCCGTGGCGCTGGTCGTGTTCGGCGGACTCACATCGACCGCCACTACGACCGCACACGCAGGCGAAGCCGAGACCGTGATTCATGTGGGGGCCTACGCCAATCCGCCACTCATCATCATCGAAGGCGAAGACGTGTCGGGGCTTGCCCCTGAAGTCCTCGAAGAGGTCGCGCTCCGCAACAACTGGCGGATAGAGTACGTGATCGCCTCCTGGCCGGAGCAGCTCGAGATGCTGAAGAGCGGAGACATCGACCTACTCATGGCAATCGCGTGGACGCAAGAACGGTCCCGTATCTACGATTTCGGCAACTCGGCCTTGCTGATGAACTGGGGCGTCATCGCGACCAGTTCCTCGGGCGACACAGTCGTCAACCAGATTGCCGACCTCAAAGGCCTGAGGATTGCCGCGCTGCAAGACGACGTCTACCTCGACGAAGCCGAAGGACTATCTGGAGCTTTGCAAAGAGCCGGCGTCGATACCGCCATCACCGAGTACCCAAGCTACCTCGATGCTATCGATGCGGTCGGGAGCGGCGGAGCCGACGCCGTGGTCGCAAACCGCCTCGTACTGGCGGAACAAGCGCCTAGTCACGGTCTGCAGATGACTCCCATCGTCATCAACCCGGTTTCCATCCGGTACGCAGCCCCCAAAGACGCACCCGAATCCAGGTCTCTACTATCGACGATAGACACCACGCTTTCCGAACTCAAACTCGACCCTGAGTCCGCCTACTTCCGCGCACTCACGGCGCACGTGCCCGGCCTGCTTCCAGCCAGCGAAGGTCTGCCTGACTGGGTAGTGATCGCGGCCGTCGCGAGCGCGCTGCTGCTCGCGATAATGGTGGCAGCCGTACTGGTACTCCGCTCGGCTGTGAGCAGACAAACGCGAGAGCTCAGCGTCGTCGTCAAGCGCCTGCGCGCCCTGTTTGACGCCATCCCTGATGCCGTTTTCGTCCTCTCGCCGCATGGCGTGATACTCGACATCAAGGAGGCGGGGGAATGGCAACCTTCACTCCCCCGCGAGGACCAGATCGGCAAACATGTGCTCGAGCTGCCGTTTTCCGAAACCGTTCGCCATGAGATCATCGAGCAACTCGATAGTGTCGCAAATGACGGTCTCGCCCGCACGGCGACCTACTCGCTGAACACCCCCTACCCCGACGGAGAGCCCCGCCATTTCGAGGCACGCTTCTCCAAGGCAAGCCCCGCCGAACTCCTTATGATCGTTCGCGACACAACCGAGCAGGTATTCTCCGAGCGTGCGGAGCGTGCCCGTGCCGAGGAACTCGAAATCGCTGTCGCTGCACGCACGGAAGAACTCGTGCAGATGAACCTTGAACTTGCTGCCGCGAGTCAGGCGAAGTCAGTGTTCCTGGCAAACATGAGCCACGAGCTGCGCACGCCTCTGAACTCGATTATTGGCTTCTCGGGCACTATGCTCTCGGGGCTGACGGGCGAACTCAACGAAGAACAGCTCCGCCAGCTCGAAATGGTGAGCTCATCCGGTCGACACCTGCTCTCACTCGTCGATGACGTACTCGACCTTGCGCGCGTCGAATCGGGACGCACAGACCCGCTTCCCGAAGATGTCGACGTCGTCGAGACGGTAAGGGAAGCCACCCGCACGCTCGAGAGCCGTACGGCCGAGAAAGCTATCGCCCTGAAGGTCGACGCGCATGAGGTCGGCACGCTCTACACTGACCGACGCATGCTGCTGCAAATCCTGCTGAACCTCCTCAACAATGCAGTCAAGTTCACCACCGAGGGAGGCGTAACAGCGAGAGTCCGTCGCGGCACTCCTGATAGTGTCGTCATAGAGATCGAGGACACGGGCCCGGGAATCCCCGCTGACGAGCTTGCTCGAACGTTCGAATCCTTCTACCAAGTACCACGGCAAGACGTGGCCAAGTCCGAGGGCTTCGGTCTGGGACTTCCCATCTCTGCCCGACTTGCTCGCATGCTTGGAGGAGACCTCTCGGTCGATAGCGAAGTAGGACGAGGTTCGACCTTCCGTCTCGTCATTTCGGACTATGCCAGTCCCGAACCACCGGATTCTGCCACACGACCCACATCCGAGCACGAACACCCCGCCGAGCAACCCGCAGTTGCCGACGATACTCAGGAGAGCACGTGAGTGAACGCAATCGGCTCGGCGACCAGTCCTCGGCGTACCTGAGGGCGCATGCGGACGATCCCGTGAAGTGGAGGCCTTGGGGGAGTCGCACCCTGAAAGAGGCCCGCACGCTGAATCGGCCCCTCTTCATCAGCATCGGCTACGCGTCGTGCCACTGGTGCCATGTGATGCAGCGCGAGTCGTTTCGCGACAACGACACGGCCAAAGTAATCAACTCGCTGACTGTGCCGGTGAAAGTGGACCGCGAGATCCGTCCCGATGTTGACGCCCTGTTCATGGCGTACGTGCAGGCGAGCACGGGCTCGGGCGGATGGCCGATGAGCGTGTTCGCCACGTCCGAGGGCGTCCCCTTCCTCGGAGGCACCTACTTCCCCGCTCGCTCCTCGCACCCACAGATGCCCGCGTTTCGCGACGTGCTCGAGACCGTCCGGCACTCGTGGGTGCTCTCTCGCGACGAGACGCTCGAGGCCGCACAGGAGGCGCGCGACTTCCTCGACACCCAGGCGAGCGCGGCGCGCGCGATCATCGATCGCGATACGCTCGATTCGGCCGCACGCGCACTGCTCGACACCGAGGACCGGGAGTACGGCGGATTCGGAGGCGCCCCGAAGTTTCCGCAATCGCCACTCGTTTCCTTTCTCGCAGCGTACGCTCGGCTCACAGGCGAGCAGCAGCCTGCACAGGCTGCACTGCGCGGCGCTCTCGCGATGCTACGCGGAGGCACCTACGATCAGGCCGGCGGCGGCGTGTTCCGCTACTCGGTCGACGCGCAATGGCTCGTCCCGCATTTCGAAAAGATGCTCTACGACCAGGCCGGATTGCTCTCGTCAGTGGCTGCCTTGGCACCCTACGCGAACGATGACGAGTTCGCGGAGCTTGCGCACTACGCTCGTGCCACGGCCCGCTTCCTCATGCGAGATCTCGCGCGTCCCGACGGTGGATACTTCTCAGCTCTCGATGCCGAGACCGCAGGGGTCGAGGGTGCAACCTACGTCTGGACTCACGACGAGCTGGCCGAGGTTCTTGACGAGTCCGACCTTGCCCTTGCCGAGGAATTCCTTGGCGTGACCGAGAACGGCAACTGGGAGCGGAACACTACGATCCTGACGCGCCGAGCCGGACGCGGGGCTGAGGGCGAGCGAGCCGAAATCGTAGATGCCGCACTCGAGCGCGTCTTCGAAGCGCGCGTATTGCGAACACAGCCCGCACTTGTCGACAACGTGATCGTCTCCTGGAACGCGATGGCTGCTCGCGGACTGATCGAAGCAGGCACCGCGTTTTCAGACGCAAGCCTGGTCAAGGCCGGTGTCAGCTGCGTGCAATGGCTGTTGGACGAAGCGGTGTGGCGCTCTGAAGTCCTGCATGCGATCGGCGACAAGTCGGTCGCCAACATACGGTTCCTCGAGGACAGCGCGGCTGTCGTCTCCGCACTGCTGACCGCCGCCGAGACCGGCGCCTGGAGCGGGGGCCTGAAGACAGCGGCGAAGCTGCATGCGGCAGCGCTGGACCGCTTCTCGGCAGATGACGGGTTCGTGATGAGCGTGGGCGATGACGCGCTGCCCTGGCCTGTCTACGCGCACGACGATTCTCCGTCACCGTCCGGGCCTTCTTTGCTGGCAGAGAACGCGATCCGCCTACAATCGGTGGGGGCCTCGCTGTCGAAACGCACCCTGGGTTTGGACGCGCGCGACGTCGCCCTCAGCGCGTTGGCACAACTGGGCCGAACGGCCGCGATCGTTCCCGCGCTGGCCGGCCACGCACTGAGCGTGCGGGCAGACATGCTCTGCGAATCGCCGTAGACGCTCGCATCGCTGTCCTTCCCCCGGTGTATCGGCGAGAATGGAATTGACACTCACGCGAAGACGAGGGGGTTCGAGGCATGTTCTGTCCTCAGTGCGGCGCGCAAACGAACGACAACGACGCGTTCTGTCCGATGTGTGGTGCCAGCGTAGGAGCGGCAACCCCGACCGCACCCGAGCCATCGGTCCCGCCTCCCGCCCCGTCCCCCCCGCCTCAGCCCGCGGCTCCGCAGCCGCCCGCTGTTCCACAGCAACCCGCTGTTGCTCCAGTCGCGTATGCGGGAGCACTCTACGCGAAAGCCCCGCTCGGCGCACGATTTCTCGCAGTGCTCGCGGACGGCATCATCGGCTCGGCACTGCTTCCCCTCGGAATCCTTCTGGCCTACGCCGATATCCTGAACGGGCAAGCGCCCGTACTCGGCGGAGTCATCGTCGGCATCGCCAGCCTGTGGCAGATCGCCTACACACTCGGCCGTGACGGCGCTCGAGGCGCTGGCTTCGGCAAGCGGATGACAGGGCTCATGGTCGTCTCGGCGCAGACCGGAGCTCCGACCGGCATCGGCGCCTCTATCGCGCGCCAACTCATTCTGTGGCTCCTCGGCATCGTTCCCGTGATAGGGAGCCTGGTGGAGCCGATCCTCGTCATCGCCGACAAAGACGGCCGCCGACTCGGCGACAAGGCCGCGAAGACCCAGGTCGCGCGGTCGAGCGAGGTCGCTGCCAGAGGCTTTCCTGTCGCGACCGGCAAGAGTCTCGCGATCGTCATGCTCGTCGTGGCGCTGCTCGCATCCATTGCCGGCGGTGTGGTGGGCGGAGTCGTCTTCGCCAAGGCAGTGCAGGAGGCCGCAGACGGCGGCATCATCGACATAGTCGATTCATCCCTGGACACACTGGCCGAGGATACCTCCGTCGATGAAGGCTCCACGACCCTTGCCGAGAGCACGCCCGAGCAGACCGTGGACGACTTCTACCTGGCAGCCGCCAGCGGCGACTTCGACGCTGTGGTGAAGACCTTCTCCGAGGAGCTCGCGTACTACTCGGATCCCGCGATGTTCGAGGGATGGACGATTCCGTCCTACGAGATCGTCGATGTGACAGATGTTGAAGAGGGCCTCGCCAACGTTACAGTCGAGGAGCTCGACGGCGGGATGTCGGACGGCAGTATCACCTACATCCTCGTGTTCGAGAATGGGACCTGGAAGATCGACGACTGGGTCGCAGGGGGCGTCGAAGGCGACGTCAGCAGCGATGACGACCTCGGCACCGTCGTACTCAACGCCGAGACGGCCACGGACGCCGTCGGAACTCTGCTGGTCGCCCTGTCCACCGATGACATCGATACCATGCGCTCGGTCAGCACCGACTACTTCCAAGATGCCCAGTCCTGGTTCTTCGCGCCGAGTGCCGGCGCTTTCATCGATTTCGAGATCGTCGACAACTTCCCCGACGGAGCCGCATGGATCGTCGGCGTACAAGAGGACTGGAATTCCGGACCCGAGGAAACCTTCTACATCGTCATCGAACAAGATGGCCGAGTAGTAGTCGACGATCTCTACTACGAGTAGACCGAACAAGGAGGACGATATGCAGCAAGCACCTCGATTCTGCACGGCCTGTGGCGGCGCCCTCGCCGAGGATGCACGATTCTGCACCGGCTGCGGAGCGCCTGTTGCAACCCCGGTCGAGGCACCGGCCGCGGCCCCCGTCGCAACCCCCGTCGCAACCCCGGTCGCGGCTCCCGCACAGACTGACGAGCGCGTCGTTTCCGTCATCCCCAACGCCTCGCTCAAGAAGGGCTTCATGGGCATTTCCCGCACGTCATACGTACTCGTGTTCACAGAGCGCCGCATAATCTTCGCGGAGGTGACCAAGGACATGCTCAAGCAATCCGTTGCCGACGCCCGCGACGCCGCGAAATCTGACGGCAAGGGATTCTTCGGCCAGTGGGGTGCGCAACTCGGCGCCTACTCCAAGCTCGCCGAGGCGTATCTTGTGCTCCCACCCGATGAGGCTCTCGCCCAAAACCCCGAGAACTTCGCCATCGACAAGGCGAGCGTCGAGAAGGCCAAGCTCAAGAGTGGCATGGTCGGCGATGCCGACACGGGATCAACGCCCGACCGGCTCGTGCTCAAGACGAGCGGCGGCAAGTACGACATCGAACTCGGCAGTGGCATCGGACAGGCCAAAGAAGCACTTATCGCAGCCGAGATGATCTAGGGTTCGGGCAGCGATAAGCTGCGCCCTCACGTCGATTCTACCCGTGCGTGCACAAGCGCACGCAACGCGTGCCTACAGGTTCGACATGCCCACGAACATGCCACCGAAGTACGGCACAAGCCATACGAGCCACACAAACAGGCCGTAGCGATGGAAGCCGATGCGGGACTCCTCGGAGCCTCGCCATACGACCCACGTCGCCCACACCGCATGCGCGAACATCAGCCAAATCGCGATTTGGCCCGTGATGGTGTGGAGGTCGATCGGGTTGAAGCTCTCGGTCATCAGGCTCATGCCGTAGGTGCCCGAGACATCGAAGACGAGCCCCGTCCAGAAGGCCACCACATGCCAGCGCTTCAGGTAGCGCGAGAAGCGCTCGGCCCACACTCCAAGGGTGTAGAACACCAGCGCGAGCGTAATGAGGATGCTTGAGCCCACGAGCAGATTCGACATGCGTCAATGGTATCGCGAACCAGGATTCAGGGCAGGACAACGCTTCTGTCACCAATCATCGCTAAAGTCCTGGCTTACCCATGCCGAAAACATTCCCATGAGGGAATTTGTGTGACGGGGAACACAGTAGGAATCGCCTGATAGCCAAGCACAGCCTTACCTCCTTTGCGAAGAAACGCGACCGGCACAGTCGCGTTTCTTCGCGTTTGGAGACTCTTCTTGCCACCGGTTTCCTGCGGTGCGACAGTGAATACGATGCACCGGGCAGCAACGCGTCGGATGCAGGGGAAGCAGTGGGGAGATGTGGGCATGGCCATCGAGACGCCGAACGGCATCGAGTTTTCCTCGGCAGCGAAGATCTACGTGTGTGCGGAGCAACTCGTCAAACCGGCGGGCATGTATTTCGGCTATCCGATCCCCTACGGGGTCAAGGTCGACAATCGCATACTGTCGAAAGGCGTCGTGCTTTGCACCATCCAATCACTTGAAGAGACCGGCTACGTGCAGGTGTGGCAAGAGCAACGCAAACGGTTGCTGGGAACCGAGACACAGGCCATCGTGCGAGCCGTCTACTCGCAAGCGCCGGGATTCTCGGGTCGTTTCCTCGAAGCGACGGAGTGGCAGGACTCCAGCCTGGTCGAGATGCTGATGCGCCTCATGCCGCGCGACCAAGCCCCGTTCATCCCCTTTCTCGATTCAATATCCGACGAGTTCGCCTCGGCAGGTATCCTGACCCGTGGCGGATACGGCGCCCACGGCAACGTGTGGAACACCGAATGGCTCACCTACCTGCACGATGCATGGCTGCCAGAAGTCATCGACCTGTGGAACCGGGCCCACGCGCGGCCTGACTTCGAGGTCATCAAACGCAACGTCATGCTCGCGGTCGCGGCAAAGCAGTACACCGAGCGCGATATCGACGACTGAGCCGACCATGACTGCCGAGAGGCGCTATCTCCGAGAAGTACCGGATGCTCTTCCAGCCGTGGCCGACGCGGTCATACGCAAGGGCAAGATCTCCGAGAGCGCCCTCATCGCCACACTCCTCGACCTTGCCGAGAAGCAACTACTCACACTGCGGCCCACCACGCGCCGGATCACGAGCATCACGGGGTTCGTAGACCGCGAGACGCACGAGTTCATCGTCGACACCACGCGCTGGGACGAGTTCGATCCTATCGAACAGTTCCTGGTTGCTCTGCTGTTCACGACGATGGCACGCTCGGCGACCATGAGCCTCGAGGATCTCAAAGTCCTGCTGCGAAGCAAGAAGCGCACGTATCAGCAAGGAATCGCGTCCTGGCACGCTGAGATCGTGGCGCGCGCCATCACGGACGGATTGCTTGAGTCCGATGGACACCGCCGGACGAGCGCCGGCGATGAGCTGCACGACGACTGCGAGGCCTTCCGTGCCTACCTCGATGATTTCGGCCGACTCGAAGACGATCCGCTCATGCACCTGGAGCTCTGGGGACCCTACCTCGTGTGGGCTTCGCTGTTCGGTGAGGCGAGAGCGACGCTTGCCACCATGCGGCTGTCGGCCGTGAACGCAGGCGGCGACATGGCGCTGGCGATCGAGACGCTCGCCCACTAGCCGAGCGGCACGCGCTCGCATCTAGACCCCCAGCGGGAGCCGTTCAATCCACTCGTCGAGAACGCCCAAGTTATCCGGTAGGCGACCAAGTTCGGTGATGTCCGTCAGGAGCACGACGAAGCCGACTTGCTGGCCCCGGTTGTTGAGCGTCTGACGGAAGCGACCCCAATAGTTCCCGGCAGGCGTCGAGAGGCGGAACTCGGCGTATCCGTGCTGCGAAATGATGAATCCCTCGGCATATTGCGCCATCTCAGGTGAGATATCGCCGAGCAGAACTCCGGTCTGAATGTGGGGCAGAACGAGCTCCGCGGCGGGGTTCACCGCCATCACGACTCCGGACTCATCGACCACGATCATGGCGTCGGACATGGCGTGGAACGCCTGCATGGCAGCCGTAGGCACCACGTCCGCAAATCCGCGGTTGACGACCTGATGCAAGATGACCGTATCGAGCACAGCGAACAGGGCGGGCAGAGGATTGACAACCAGCGGCAAGCCGAGAGGGTGCCTGAGCGCCCACGCCAGCCCACCGAGAAACGGCAGCATAGCAGTCGCCCCGAGCACGATCGCCTGCCGCGTCGTGGTGTCGACACCGGGTCGAGCAACGCGCTGGACAACCCAGAATGTGCCGACCGCAACAAGCACGAACGTGCCGATCTGATGCGGGATGGCGAAGGGTCCGTAGGTCACCGGTTGCCCCAAGCCAGAGTGTGCGATGAACAACTGGTGCAGTGGATTGGTGAGCGCAACGATGATCGTATACGCCATCGGCACATGCACCATCCACATGCGCCATCCGTACACCCATGAGTACCTGCGCGAATAGCTGGCCGCGAACAGAAACCAGTACGTAGGTGCAGCGGCAAGTCCGATGATCTGTAGCGCGTAGACCAGGTACTCGACACTTCCGATCGGGGCGATATCGACTACTGGGCCTCGAACCATGTTGAGTTCGATCGCATAGAACAGCGACCACACCATGATGCCGAAGTTGAGCAAGACGAAGAACAACGTCGTGCGATTGCCCATCCGACCGCCAGCGAGTGTCCGATACGCTAGATACGCCGAAAGGGCCGCCGCAGCGAAGGGCAGCACAGAAGCGGTGCTTATGCCAATGGTCGAGTAGTCCAAGCGCCCCTGCCCCCAAAGATCCAAACCACAATGCCTCAATCGGTATGAATGCGCTGCTCCTTTAGCAAATCGGAATCGCGTTGCCCAAATCGAGCCTCCGCTCGCTCGAGGCTACCCGCGTCATCCGTCGACCCCTCGATATTCATGATACTCGTGCGGAGTGTCTCTTGCGCTAGTCGGAAACGCGGAATCGGGCCTAAGGGCGCGAAACGACCGTTCGTCGGAAAACCTGCCGCCGGTCGTCGCGCAAACGAATACGATTGGGCATACAAGTACCATGCTGCGGTGGTCGCGCTGCAGTGCGACCGGTCGAAGGTTCGATCGGTGCAAGTGGTAGCCGTTCCGAATAGGGGGTTTCACTTGGAGGACTTCTACTCCGAGATGACGTCACGCAACTGGGCGTTCATCTCATCAGACGAACAGGCGGCCATCCGCTCCACACGGCTACTGATGGCCGGGTGTGGCCTTGGCAGCGTCGTTTCAGTCATTGCCGCTCAAACCGGTTTCACGGACTTCACGCTGGTCGATCACGATGTGGTCGAGGTCTCAAACCTCAACCGTCAGGCTTTCGACCGCTCGCATGTGGGCACGAACAAAGCTCTCGCATTGCGCTCGATCCTTGAAGCACGCAGCGAGGCGGTGTCTGTCAAAGCGCTGGATAGCGCGGTCACTGTCGAGAACGCCGCCGAACTCGTCTCAAACGCGGACATCGTGCTCAACACTGTCGACTTCGATGGAGTGAACTACGCACTCAACGCCGCAGCGCGCGAACAGGGCAAACCGGTACTCTTCCCTATGAACATCGCATGGGGCGGTTTCTGTTTGTTGTTCACGCCGGACTCCGACGGACTTGAGCAGCTCGTGGCAGTCGAGCCGCCGGATGGCGAGACGGAGTTCGTAATCGGTCTACTCGGCAGCCTCGAAGATTTCCGTTTGGCTCCGTACCTGGCAAACCGCATGGCCGAGCTGCCCGACATCGTGGGCGCTCCCGGCAGGCCGACTCCGCAGCTCGCCGTGGCGGCAGCCCGCTCGGCGAGCCTCGTGGTCGAAGGCATGGTGAGACTGGTGCTCGGCCTGCCGGTACGAACAGCGCCGCGCCCGATGTATGTAGACATGTGGGACGCTTGGGCCGAATAGCACACGGCTTGGCACAAGCACGACGGAGTCTACTCGAGTCTGCTCGTAGGTCACCCACCTGAGAGAAGACTCGATGGGGACAAAGGGGACAACCGGTCAAGGGGGCACATTGCATGGGCGTTCAAGCCATGATTCTCAAGAACCGATGGCTCGCCAATCAGTTCATGTCACGTACGCCCGCCTCATTCCACGTGCGCCGTGGAGAGAAGCAGGCACTCGAAACCGCACGCACCGCGCGAACACGTACGCATGCCTACCCTGACTACCTCGCCACGCAGGGGATGCGGGATCTGGCGATGCGCGACATGTCGGACTTCCGGAACCTGCCGGTAATCGATAAGGCAGGCTATGTCGATCAGTATCCGCTTGATGACCTATGCCTGGATGGCGAACTCACCACCGCCTATACGATTGAGAAGAGCTCAGGACACGCCGGCACCGCCTACTACTGGCTGCGCTTGCCCAAAGAAGATGAGTTGTTCCCGAGCTACCTCGAGTTCGCCATGCGTCAATGGTACGGCGCCGCCGACAAGGCGACACTCATCCTGATAACGCTGGCGCTGGGCACGTGGACAAGCGGTGAGAAGTTCGGCCAGGCAATGAGGATGGTGGCCGCAACGGGCAAATACCGGCTGACGATCATGACGCCGGGAACGAACCTCGAGGAGATACTCGAGATTTGCGCTGACCTTGGTCACTTCTACGACCGAGTCATCCTCATCGGCTACCCACCGTTCGTCAAGTCGGTTATCGACGAGGGTTCGCGCCGCGGGATCGACTGGAAGTCGATGTCGATGAAACTGGCACTGGGAGGCGAGAGCTACTCAGAGCAGTGGCGAGAGCACATGGCGACGCTGATCGGCGTCGACTCACGCAAGGATCTACTGGCAATCAGCGGCGGCTACGGTGCGGCGGACCTAGGCATGAGCGTCGGACGCGAATATGCGATCACCGTCATGATCCGCAAGCTATGCATGGACGACCCCGAACTCGCTGAAGCGTTGTTCAAAGACAGTCGCGGTCGCAATGGCGTGTTACCCGCGCTCGTGCAGTACGACCCCACAGTCACCTACATCGAGCAGATTGACGGCGAACTCGTATTCACGGTGCTATCGGGAATCCCGCTGGTACGCTACAACATCCACGACAGCGGCGGCATCGTCCCCTTCACTGACATGATCCAGGCGCTTCATGACCACGGCTACGACATCATGGAACGCCTGGCCGAGATCGGCTACGGCAGGCAACACGTCTGGCAACTGCCATTCTTCTACGTGTTTGGACGCAGCGACGGAACCGTGTCGATCGTGGGCGCCAACATCTTCCCGGAAAACGTGCAGGCCGTGTTGAGCGAGGCCGGCGATCGGGAGATCCTCACCTTCCGGCTCGCCGTGCGCACCACCGATTCGTACAGCCAACGATTGGCGATCGCACTCGAGCACCATTCATTCGACCTGTCCGAGCGTGACGCTGCCGCACTCGCAGAACACTACCGCCCGATCCTAGTGGAGGGATTGCGTCGGATGAATCCCGATTTCCGAGATGCATACGAGGACCATCCGGAATGTGCGGATCCGATCATCACGGTGCACCCGCGAGAGAATGGCCCCTTCTCGAAGAGGAAGCGCATCAAGAATCAGTACATCGACGGCTAGGGAGCATCCACGGGCAGAGATAGAGTGAACGTCGACCCATGGCCGACGACACTCTTGACCGTAAGGTCCCCGCCGAGAAGCTGCGCGAGTTTGTGGCTGATACTCAAGCCAAGACCCGCGCCCGGACGGACCTCGCCGTCAACCTGCTCAACCTGCTCGAACTCTGAAAATATCCTGTCGAGTGATTCTGGAGGGATGCCTAAGCCTGTGTCCGTGACGCTCAGGTCAACCGTGCTGCCGTTGAGGGTCATCTCGATGGTGATGCCCCCTTCATCCGTGAACTTGATGGCGTTGGAAACCAGGTTGACGAGTATTTGCTCCACGCGCGAGGCATCGGTATGGACTGCCACGTCATCGACAGGCGCACTCAGCGTGAGACCGAGCCCCTTGTCTTTGCGCATCAGATCGGCCTGCTCGACAACCGACTGGATGATGGGCTGCAGGCGCGTTGAATCGAGACGTATTCCCTGCTTCCCGGCTTCGATCTTGGACAAGTCGAGGATATCGTTGATCAGGCTGAGCAGCCGACGTCCAGACGAATGAATCATCTCGATCTGGCGGCGCTGCTCGGCATTGATCTCCCCAGCTGCACCCTGGATGATGATGCCGCTGAAGCCGATGATCGAATTGAGTGGTGTCCTTAGCTCATGGCTCATGTTAGCGAGGAATCGGCTCTTGGCGTGCGTCGCTTCCTCGAGCTGGCGAATCGTCTCCGCCAGTCGAACGCCTCGCTCCTCCGCTCGAGCGCGAGCTTCATCCAGATCCTCGACACGCTGCTCCAGTTTGGCGTTGACTTCAACCAGTTCTGACTGTGCCTCGCGCAACTCCGTAACGTCGGTAAGGAGGACGATGTAGCCGAGCAGGTCGTCTCGATTGTCGAGTGTTCGACGGAACCGGCCCCAGTACACTGCCTCGTCGATTCCCAGCTCGAACTCCGCATACTCGGTATCGGATTCGACGAGCGGGTCCACATAGCCTGCGATCGCCGGAGCAGTCTCTTCGAGTGATCTGCCAACAATCGCATCGGGGAGTACCCGCTCGCCCGCCGGATTCACAGCCGCGAGCCTGCCGCTGGAGTCGATGACGTACATTGCATCGGCCATCATCCGAAACGCCTGCCGTGAGGCAACCGGCACGATATCGGCAAGTCCTTTGCCGAGGACCAAGTAGAGTAGCACCGCATTGAGCAACGCGAACGACACGGGCGTCGGATTCACAGCCAGCGAGAAATTGAGCATGTGGCGCAATGCCCACGCAATCGAGCCCACGAGCGGCAACAGCGCAGCGATACCCAAGACCGCTGCCTGAATGAAATTGCGCCCTGCATTGCCCTTCCACAGGGCAATGACAAGCACGATTGATCCAGAAGCTACGAGAAGGAACGCCATCATCTGGCTGGGAACCGCAAACGGGCCGTAGTCGACCGGCGCACCCGGAGCAGCCTGACTTACGAACAACTGGTGCAAGGGATTGGTCGCAGCAATCGCCACGGTGTAGATGAGCGGGACATGGACAAGAAACAGCCGCCATCCCTCAATCCAGTCGGTCTTTCGCGCGTATGCGACCGCGAAGAGGAACCAATACGTCGGAGCGGCCGCGATTCCTACGATTTGCAGCACGTAGACGAGATACTCGACCGTCCCAATCGGCGAGATGTCCAGAACCAGAGCAGGATTGAGGTTGAGTTCCACAGCGTAGAAGAAGGCCCAGAGCATGGTGGCGATATTGGCAAGGAAGAAGTACCGCACCGCCGGACCGCCACGCTTCAGTGCACGAAAAGCGTATGCCGCAAGAAACGCAGCCAGGAAGGCCGTTCCGAACGGCAACAGCGACACCTCGCGTATGACAAGCATCTGCGTCCCCAATCGCGCTGTACGCCTCGGCTTGAAGCCGCTCCATTGCCTACGTCAGCGCTCCGATACTGCCTCTCCACGTTTCCCGGTCGCAGCCGCTACACAGTGGCTACTCGGCCAGCATTCTCGCCAACACGTCATTCACCATCTTGGGATTCGCCTGGCCTCGCATCTCCTTCATGACCTGCCCGACGAAAAAGCCAATCAGTCCCTGCTTGCCATCTCTGTAACTGGCAACCTCGTCGGGGTGCGCGGCAAGCACTCGCGCGATGACCTCCTCGATCGCAACCGAATCACTCACCTGCTTCATGCCCTTTATCTCAACGATTGCACCCGGGGCATCCCCGGTGCTGCCCATCTCGGCGAACACCTCCTTGGCTTGCT
This sequence comes from uncultured Actinomycetota bacterium, assembly GCA_963790405.1. Classification (GTDB taxonomy): domain Bacteria; phylum Actinomycetota; class Coriobacteriia; order Anaerosomatales; family JAGXFU01; genus JBGSMX01. The sequence goes on along the minus strand of CAWBOJ010000006.1, from coordinate 186,631 downwards.
TGCTCGAAATCGTTCCTTCTTCGATGAGGCCCACCAGCTCGGCGATCATCGCTGGAACGATCTTGCACTCGGTGAGTGGAACGCCTTCGGCGTTCAGGTGCGCCGCGAGATCGTTGAGAATGAGGTTCGCAACCGCTTTGGCACGCTCGACCCCCGAAATCGTCGTGGCGGCCTCGAAATACGACGCCATCTCGAGGTCACTTGCGAGGATCTTGGCATCGTAGGCAGAAAGCCCGAACTCGGCCATGTAGCGATCACGTTTGGCAGTCGGCAGCTCTGGCAACCGTGCGCGAATCCCTTCGATCCACTCTTCTGAGAACTCGAACGGAACCATGTCGGGCTCGGGGAAGTAGCGGTAGTCATGCGCTTCCTCTTTGCTGCGCAGTGCACTCGTGCGCCGAGCAGTCGCATCCCAATGTCGGGTCTCTTGAACGACGTGCCCGCCTCCCTCAAGCAACTCGACCTGTCGAACGATCTCGTAGGCCACACCATCATGGAGCGCCTTGAACGAGTTCATGTTCTTTATCTCGGCCTTGGTGCCGAGTTCGGTCTCTCCGCGTTTGCGTACGCTCACATTGGCGTCCACGCGCATCGAGCCCTCTTCCATACTGCAATCAGAGATTCCCAGCGCCAGCCACGTCAGCCGCAGAGTCTGCGCGAATTGCCGCGCCTCCTCAGGAGTCCGCATGTCAGGTTCGCTCACGAGTTCGATCAAGGGCGTCCCGGCGCGGTTGAAGTCTATGAGCGAGTGAGTCGCCCCCGCGAGTCGTCCCTCACTTCCGCCGAGGTGAATCATCTTGCCGGTGTCCTCTTCCAGATGTATCCGCGTCACTCCGATCAGCGCCGTGTAGGCCGAGTCGTCCTCGGCACGTGTCACGTTGGATGCACTCGCACGATCGGTACGCTGTGCGACCCCATCGCCTTCGACCTCGACATCAAGGTGACCGTTAACGCAGAACGGCATGTCGTACTGGGATATCTGATAATCCTTCGGCATGTCGGGATAGAAGTAGTTCTTGCGATGGAACTGACTCCATCGGTTGATCTCGCTCTCGATTGCCAGACCAGCGAAGACGGTGAGTTCGACGGCTCTGCCGTTGGGCACGGGCAAAGCCCCCGGTAGGCCGAGACAGACCGGGCACACCCGCGTGTTCGGCTCTCCACCAAACTCCACGGGGCAGCCGCAGAACATCTTCGTGTTCGTCGACGTCAGCTCCGTGTGTATCTCGAGGCCGATGACGGCCTCCCACTGTTCCATGACTTCGGTCAGGCGATCCTTGGCCATATGACGCTGATGCTCCCCTCGGAGTAGTCGGTGTGCACTCCTGGCCGACGAGCCTGAGTCACATACTCCCGTCGCCACGAAATGGTCACCTTGTCGATTCTACCCGAGCCATGTGTCCTCGTGGACAGTAGCTGCGGAATTGCCGACGAACGGACGCGTTCGGTCATTGCTCACACCCCGCGCAAGCGGCAGGCAATCCGCAATCGAAACCGAGTGCCCTAGACCCACGCCTGACCTTCTGTATACAGTAGCCCTTGCAATGTATGCACATCCCAAGGAGCCTCCCTGATGCCCGACACGCCTGCCACATCGCAAACAGCGGCCGATTACATCGCCGCCGAAGCACTCCATAGCGCGCCGAACTACCATCCGCTGCCTGTCGTGGTCTCACACGCCGAGGGTGCCTGGGTCACCGACGTAGACGGTAAGCGGTACCTGGACTTCCTGTCTGCGTACTCCGCGCTGAACTTCGGACACCGTCACCCGACGCTCGTTGCCGCAGTTCGCGACCAACTCGAACACGTGACACTCACGAGTCGCGCGGTGCACAACGACCTATTCGGCGAGTTCGCCGCCCGTCTTGCCGAGCTGTGCGACATGGACCTGGTTCTGCCGATGAACACCGGTGCCGAAGCAGTCGAAACCGCTATCAAGACGGCGCGCAAGTGGGGCTATGAGGTCAAAGGCGTGCCCGCCGACCAGGCTCACATCATCACGTGCGACGGCAATTTCCACGGACGCACCACGACCATCGTGAGTTTCTCGACCGACGAGCTCGCGCGCAGCGGTTTCGGTCCGTTCACGCCGGGCATCGACACCGTCCCGTACGGCGACATCGACGCTCTGGAAGCCGCCATCACCCCCGAGACGGTCGGATTCCTGTTCGAGCCCATTCAGGGCGAAGGCGGGGTCATCGTTCCCGAGCCCGGCTACCTCACGGCGGTTCGCGAAGTCTGTAGCCGTCACAACATTCTGATGCTCGCCGACGAGATACAGACCGGTTTCGGTCGCACCGGCGCGACGTTCGCCTGCGATCACGAAAGCGTCAAGCCCGACATGTACATCCTCGGCAAGGCGCTTGGTGGTGGAATCCTCCCTCTGTCCGCCGTAGTGGCCTCTCGCGAGGTTCTCGGCGTCATGGGGCCCGGTGTACACGGCTCCACGTTCGGCGGCAATCCCCTGGCCTGTGCCGTGGGACTCGCGGTGCTCAAGCTCGTGGATGAGGGCACGTACCAGGAGCGTTCCCGAGAACTCGGCTCGCACATGCTGAAGCGCTTGCGCGACGAGGCCCCCCCGATCGTCCGCGAGATCCGCGGCATCGGGTTGTGGGCGGGAATCGAGATCGACCCTGCGGCCGGCACCGCTCGCAAGTACTGCGAGCGACTCCTCGAGCGCGGCATCATCGTCAAGGACACGCACTCCACGACGCTTAGGCTCGCTCCCCCGCTCATGATTGCCGAGAAGGACCTCGACTGGGCGATCGATGAGATCATCGCGGTTCTCACGGCCGGCCTCTGACGGTCGGTCTCTGACGGCGTCTGCTTGCGCACACGCAACGAGGGCGGTCCAGCGGGACCGCCCTCGTAGTCATTTGCGTCCTGCGAGCATCTACGCGTCGATGATGCGCATCGCCTCTTCGCGATAGGCGTCCATGACGTATGGAATGCCGGAGACTTCGGCAGCCTCAGGCGTCAGGGCCATCACATCGTCGCGGCTGATAGTGTCGAGCCGCATGTTCCGCGAACCGCTCATCAACTGCTGCAAGCCCACCTTGATCTTGTCCGAGTACGTGTAGATGCCGATGGCACCCATCGGGAAGTCCTTCACTGCATCGCCATACTCGGCCTTGAGCGTCTCGTAACTGACGAAGATCTCCTCGATCGTCGTGCCGTACTGTCCAACGGTCTTGGGCAGGTCTTTCTCATCGATCCACTTGCCGATGTTCTTGCCGACGAACCCAGGGATCATCAGCGCGCGACCCATACACACGGCCTTCGTGTGTGGAGCGCCCATCGCCAAGCACCTTGAAGACGTGATCTTCTGCCGAGAAACCTCCGGCAATCGCGATATCGGGTACGTAGGCGCCCTTGGCACGAAGACGCCCGACCAGCTCGTTGGTCATGCTCTGCAGGTAGAACGTGGGAACGCCCCACTCCTCCATCATGCGCCAGGGGCTCATGCCGGTGCCGCCCGGAGCGCCGTCGATGGTGAGCAGGTCGATCTTCGCATTCGATGCCCACTTGATGGCCATCGCCAGCTCGCGCATCGGATACGCGCCTGTCTTGAGCGTGACGCGCTTGGCGCCCAGATCGCGCAGCCGCTGGACCTCGTTGTAGAACGACTCCTCGTCTACGAATCCGAGCCGGGAGTGCCGTTCGAACTGCTTGATGGCTGTATCGCGAAACGCCGCCTGAATCGCGGGATCGCTCGGATCCGGCGTCACCAGGTACCCACGGCTCTGCAACTCCAGCGCGCGCTCGAGCGAGTCGACCTTGATCTCGCCGCCGATGCACTTGGCGCCCTGACCCCACTTGAGCTCCATGGTCTCGACGCCGAGCTTCTCGATGCAGTACTCGGCCACTCCGAGTCGCGTGTCTTCGACGTTCATCTGCACGAGGATGTCACCGTAGCCCTGGTGGTAGCGGCGATATGCCTCGACGCGACGCTCCATGTCGGGCGAGCGTGTGACCTTGCCATTCGAGTCGCGCTCGAGCCCTGGATCGATGCCGCAGACGTTCTCGCCGCAGACCAATGACACTCCAGAGATTGCGGCGCCTACCGCAAAGTGCTCCCAATTCTTGCGCGCGATCTCGGTCGAGCCCAGAGCGCCGGTGAAGATCGGCACCTTCATCTTGACCTTGTTCTCATATCCGAACTCGGTCTCGGTCGACACCATCGGGAACAGCGTGTTGTCGGGGTTGCCCTCCACACCTTCAGGCAGTCCCTTCGCACCGAGCGCGTAGCCCATGATATTCAGGTGCGAGTAGTCGATCGGGTAGTCTTTGTCCCCGCCGGCAGTCACCTCACTGAACGGCCCCGGATAGATGACCTCTCGCCCACGGAACGATGACTTGAATACTTCGCAGTTCCCGCGGCAACCGTCGGTGCAACGCGTGCACAGACCTGAGCCGGGAACGACGTCTTTCGAACGGTTTGATGTCTGTGTGGCATCGTTGCCGTTCGGTCGTTGCAGGTTCATATGCTCGACCCCTCCCACTTCCCCGATGGGTGATTCCCTCTTGGCCGCACACTACCCATCGCACAGGATGCGGTCGTGCGCTATCGTAACGTTTCGGACATACGTTTGAAACATGTTCGCAATAATTGGGACGGCTCTCGCAAGAAGTAGGCACTCATCACCGGCCTCCCTCGGCAACGGGGGCGCCCTGAAGGGGGATTCATGGCACCCGAACAGCTCCGCGACAATGCACTCGAGGCCATAAAGGACCAGGACATCGAATTCATTCACCTGTGGTTCACCGATGTCCTCGGCTTCCTGAAGACGTTCGTGATCGACATCGATGAGCTAGACACAGCCATGTCCGAGGGAATGGGCTTCGATGGCTCCTCGATCCAGGGCTTCGCGCGCATCCAGGAGTCCGACATGATCGCGATGCCGGATCCGACAACCCTGCAGATCTTGCCCTGGCGCGACAAGGGCCAGCTCGTGGCGACCATGTTCTGCGACATCGTGCGCCCCGACGGTACTCCGTACGAAGGAGATCCTCGCTACGTACTCAAGCGCCAGCTCAAACGAGCGACCGATATGGGATTCACCTTCTTCGTCGGCCCGGAACTCGAGTACTACTACCTGACCAACGACAAGGTCGGGGGTGAAGTCCTCGATCAAGGCACGTACTTCGACATGACGACACGCGATCTCGCGGTCGACTTGCGCAAAGAGACCGTCCGCGAACTCAAGCAGTTCGGCATCCAGGTCGAGTACAGCCACCACGAGGTCGGACCGAGTCAGCACGAGATCGACCTGCGCTACAAGGAAGCCCTTCGTATGGCCGACTCGGTCATGACCTACCGCCTCGTAGTCAAAGAGGTGGCGATGATGAATGGCGTGTATGCCACGTTCATGCCCAAGCCACTCTACGGCGAGGCCGGCAGCGGCATGCACGTCCACCAGTCGCTGTTCCGCGGCGAAAGAAACGCCTTCTACGACGCGAGCGACCCGTACCACCTCTCGGCAGAAGCCAAGGGCTACATCGCCGGACTGCTCAAGCACGCCCCGGCGATCAGTGCGATCACCAACCAGTGGGTGAACTCCTACAAGCGACTCGTCTCAGGGTTCGAAGCCCCCGTGTACGTGTGCTGGGCGCACCGCAACCGCTCGGCGTTGGTTCGGGTGCCTATGTACAAACCCGGCAAGGAAGCCGCCACCCGCATCGAGCTCCGCTCGCCCGACCCTGCGTGCAACCCCTATCTCGCATTCGCGGTCATGCTGGCTGCAGGCCTGGACGGGATTGAGAACGGCTACGAGCTGCCTGCCGATGTCACAGACGATGTCTACGAGATGTCCCCCGAGCAACGCGAATCTCTGGGTATCGGGCAACTTCCCGAGAGCCTCAACGCCGCCATAGCCACCATGGAGTCGAGTGATCTCATGCGCGAGGCGCTGGGCGAGCCGGTCTTCAACTGGTTCATCCGCAACAAACGCATGGAGTGGCACGACTATCGGACACGCGTCACGCCATGGGAACAGGAAAACTACCTGGCCATCCTCTAGCTCGGCTCGGAACGCGGACGCTCGAATGTCGCGACGAGACCGCCACTCGGGCCTCGTCCGTCTCCGAGCGGCTCGGCGTAGACATCGAGGTTCACGCGCCGTCCCGAAGGCCAGTTCACCACAAGTTTCTTCCTGCCGAGAAGCCCCGGCTGCTCCGCCAAGGTGCGGAAGTCGGGGCGACCTCTACCCTCACCGTCAGTGACGGTCCATCCGGGAGTGACCATGTCGCCGGTCTCTGGGTCCTCGGTGAGATCGAGCACGCCGCGGGCAGTCTCATTGGCGAACGTTACCTGACCACGCGGGTCGAGGACCATGATTCCGGCGGGCGCACAGTCGACGATCGAGAACATCATGTCATAGGACGCAGCGAGTGCACGGCGAGCGCGCTGGACATCGAGGTACTGCTGCGCTGAGTGCGTCGCGACGACCGACATGAGAACAAACAACGGGAAGAGAACCTCAACGAAGTTCTCGGCCTCCTCCCACAACGGACTGGCCAGCGCACCGCCAAACAGGTGGATTCCCAGGCTGTAGACGTACACCAGAAACGCCGCGATCGTGAAAATCTTGACGCTCGCGTTGAAGCGCCGGTCGGATCGCGCTGGCACCAGCGCAAGAATGGCCACTGCCGCAAGGAATCCGGCGAACCCCACTACATTCGCGACACGGACGATGTCCATCACATGTCGTCCGTTTCCGACATGCGCTCGCGGCGTGTGTAGAAGGCAGCCAACAGCGCCAAAATCCCGGCCAGCCCCAACGACAAATGCTGCACCGTGTTCACGAAGTCTTTGATCCAGTACTCCTCGACGACCGTCGTGACGTAGGAAACGTAGACCGCCAGGGTGCACAACAGATAGTAGACGCCGCCACCCGATGTGCGGAGCTTCCGACCGATGGCCATGATGAAGGGCAGCACCACGAGAGCGATGACGAGTCGGGCTATCTCGGATGTCTGCAGCACACGAGACTCCACTACGAACGAAGGCGTACCGGCGCCAACGGGTGTCCCTATCCGCGTGGCTTAACGTAGATTATAGCAGCCGCGCGAGCGGGGGCACGGAATCGAACTCTACCGCGCCCTCGTACGCCGCGGCAGCGCGCAGCATCGTCTCCTCCGCGAAGTAGTCCGCCATGATCTGGAGACCGACCGGCAAACCCGTTTCCGCGCCGAGACCAGCAGGAACGCTGATTGCGGGGATTCCCGCAAGGTTGACCGGGATCGTGTAGATGTCCGAAAGATACATCGACAGTGGGTCATCGGACTTCTCGCCGATCTTGAACGCAGTCGTGGGCGACGTCGGAGTGAGGAGCACGTCGAATTTCTCGAACGCGGCCTGGAAGTCACGCTTGATGAGCGTGCGGGCCTTCTGCGCTTGCCCGTAGTAGGCGTCGTAGTAGCCTGCCGACAGCGCGTAGGTGCCGAGCATCACACGTCGGATGGTCTCCGGACCGAAACCTTCGGCACGCGACCGCATGTACAGATCGAGCACGTCGGTGGCGTCATCGACACGATGGCCGTAGCGGATGCCGTCGAAGCGCGCCAGGTTGCTGCTCGCCTCGGCCGGCCCGATGATGTAGTACGCAGACAGCCCATGCTCGGCGCTGGGCAGCTCGACCTCGCCCACCTCGGCTCCAAGGTCCGCGAATATCTCGGCCGCGCGGCGAACGTGATCGCGAACTTCCTCGGCACATCCTTCCGCCTCAAGCAGATCGGTCACGACACCCACGCGAAGACCCTTCGCGCCGCCGATAGCGCCCTGCGCGACGGCCGACACGTAGTCTGGCACCGGCACGGTGGAGCTGGTGGCGTCCATGCAGTCCTCGCCGGCGATGGCACGCAAAGCGAGCGCACAATCCTCGACCGTCTTGCCGAACGGCCCGATCTGGTCGAGCGAACTGCCGAACGCGACACAACCGTAGCGCGAGACGCGTCCGTAGGTGGGCTTGAGTGCGACGGTCCCCGTGAGTGAAGCCGGGCTGCCGGATCGATCCTCCGGTATCCGATCCGAGCGAGATCACCGCTTCGCCCGCACTGACGCAGGCAGCGCTGCCGCCGCTGGAACCGCCGGGCACGCGCTCCAGATCCCACGGGTTGTGAGTCGGACCATACGCCGAGTTCTCGGTCGACGAACCGAATGCGAACTCGTCGAGGTTGCACTTGCCCACCGGAATCGCGCCGGCATCGAGCAGGCGCTGCACCGCCGTGCAGGTGTACACGCTTTCATACGGGCCGAGAATCTTCGAACCGGCCGTCGTATTCGTGCCGATGAGGTTCATGTTGTCTTTGAAGCCCGTCGGCACACCTGCCAGAAGCGGCAGTGTGTCATGGGGGTCGAGACCGTCCGAGCGCGCTGCCACAACCGCCGCGTCGACACGAGATGCCGCCTCGTAAGCAAGCTCCGGTGTGAGCTGCAGAAACGCGTGTACGTCGCCCTCGACCTCCTCGATCCGGGCGAACGCCGCATCGGTCACTTCCCGAGCGGTGAAGTCACGAGAGGCGATGCCTTCCCGGATGTGCGCGGATGTCAGTTCCGACAGGTTCAGCTCGCTTCCGTCGCTCACGCCTGATCACCGCCGGGACCCACGATCTGTGGAATCATGAACGCTGTGCCATCGGTCTCAGGAGCGTTTCGCAGGACGTCCTCGCGAGAGAGCCCGGGCCGCACGCAATCTTCGCGTGTGACATTCACGACCTCAAGCGGATGCGCGGTGGGCTCCACATCCTCGAGATTCAGCTGCCGGATCGAGTCAATATGACCCAGGATCGAGTTCAGATCCTCGCCGTAACTCGCGACCTGCTCGTCGGTGAGTGCCAGTCGGGCAAGCAGCGCGACGTGACGCACCTGCTCATCAGAGATCGCCATGGGCGACGTTCCTCCACATCATTTGGAAGTGTCGAAATCGAACGCTCCCATGATACCCGAGGAACGAGGCTAGCCGACCAACCAGAACGCGATAGCGACCGGTATGGCGTTGTACAGCGCATGTAGGGCAATTGCGGGCCACAGACTCTCGCGTGTGTGAGCGATCCATCCCGAGGCCAACCCCAGGATGAACGTGGGCACGAGCATCCAGGGAGTGAAGTGGTAGAGCGCGAACAGCGCCGATTGGGCCACCAAAGCCACAGCGAATCCGAAGCGATCTCCGAACGCATCGAGAAGCACGGAACGGAAGATGACCTCTTCGATGACCGGGCCTACTGCTACGACCAGTATCACTGCTAGCACCAGGCCGAACGTATCGGGTCCGAACAGATCCGTTATGTTGCCGTTCACCCTTCCCGGCGCATCCCAGCCCAGTGCCGAGGCCATGACCCCCCAGATCCATGCTGCGGCGCGCGTGCCAACCAGCAGAGCCACAACCAAGCCGACCGATGTCGCCTTGGATGCGATGGAGGTCCGAAGCCGGCCCATAGAGAACGCCTTGCTGAAAGCGACACCTCGCCGCTGCACGAGGAACCACAGTGCCAGCACCTGAATCCCGTAGAACCCCGCGAGCACAACCACGCGCGCAAACACGGCCGAGGACGGTGACAGAACGGTGACTGCGTCCGAATTCAGCACGGTGTCTTTGATGATGAACGCCACCAGCATAAGAGCCAGCAATGCTCCAGCCTCGAGCAGGGTCCAGGCACCCTGGCGTGAGGGCCGCTCGTTCGTCCCCGCCCGGGGGCGGAACGCAGGCTTGGTGCCGCCGCTCGGCCGGCGCTGTGATGACGTGTCGCGTTTGACGATCGCACCTCGGTCGCACACATCGACGCACTTGTAACACTCCGTGCAGGCCCGCCAGTCAACGTATATGTACGCGGCACCGACTTTCAGCGCCCCCGGCTCGCACACACGCGTACAACGACCACAGCGATCGCAACGGTTCGGATCGAGAGCAGAGTCTGACTGGAGTGCGGCTCATGCGTCCTGCGCCGGGTCGGTCTCGACATCCGGAGCATCCGTGTCGGCCTCGCTTCGTCCTTCAGCCCGCGGCGGCTCCCCCGACTCGATGATTCGCACGAGGTCATCCTCGGCAAGTACCTCAACGCCCAGCTCCACGGCCTTGTCGTGCTTCGAACCCGCATCCTCACCCGCGACAACGAACGAGGTATTCTTGCTCACGCTGCCCGTCACCTTGGCACCCAGCGCCTTCAGTTCCGCCGTGGCCTGATCGCGCGTGTAGCGCGCCAGCGTACCCGTCAGCACGAATGTCAGCCCCGCAAGTGACTGCGGACGCGCCGGCTCAAGGCGGACATCCTCCAGACGCACACCACGCTCGCGCAATCTGTCGAGCAGCTCGAGGTTCTCTTCATTGCCGAGAAACGCGCGCACCGAGTCGGCTATCACGCTACCCACGCCCTCGACGCGCGCGATGGGATCGGCAGCCAGTGCAGCCGCCTGGGTCACACCCTCACCCGCGTTGGGCACTTCGACCTCGGATGCCTGACGCAACGCATCGATGCTTCCGAACTCCTCGGCAAGCTGTTCTGCGACCGTGGACCCGACGTGACGGATGCCGAGCCCGAACAGGAGCCTCGCCAGCCCGCGAGTACGCGAGGCATCAATCGCGCCGATAATCTTCGCGGCAACGGTGTCTCCCAGCACGACCGGCGTTCCGTCTTGCTTGACGCGGCCCATGTCGAGCCGTGCAAGCTGCGAGGCGTCGAGCGAATACAGGTCGCTCACGTCGTGAACGCGCCCCTCGTCTTCGAGCCGGGCCATGATCTCCTCGCCGAGACCGTCGATGTCCATCGCTCCGCGTCCGGCCCAGTGCAGCAGCCGTTCGTGGCGCTGCGCCGGACAACCCGCGTTCGTGCACCGGGTGACCGCCTCACCCTCAAGCCGCATCACGGGGCCGCCGCAGCTGGGGCAGCTCGAGGGCATCTCGAAGACTTCCTCGGTTCCGTCGCGCAACCCCTCGACCGGGCCCACGACCTCCGGAATGACGTCACCGGCCTTGCGCACGATGATCGTGTCGCCTATCAGCACACCCTTGCGGACGATTTCGTCGGCGTTGTGCAGCGTTGCGCGCGCGATGGTCGACCCTGCCACCTGGACCGGATCGAACTCCGCAGTCGGCGTGAGCGCACCCGTGCGACCCACCTGCACGACGATGTCGCGCAGGACCGTGGTCTTCTCCTCGGGAGGAAACTTGAACGCAATCGCCCAACGCGGCGCCTTGCTCGTGTACCCAAGCTCGTCTTGCATGGCGAACTCGTCGACCTTCACGACAACCCCGTCGATCTCGTACGGCAGGTCGTCGCGACGATCGAGTGCCTCGTGACAGAACTCGCGCACCGCTTCGGCGTCCGAACACGTTCGCACATCGGGATTCACGTGGAAGCCCGCGGCTCGAAGCCACTGAAGTGCCTCGCTCTGACGGACAAGGCCGAGCGCGCGAGGCTCCACGATCTGGTACATGAAGGTCGCAAGATCGCGGGAGGCCGTCACGCTCGGGTCCTTCTGCCTGACGCTGCCGGCCGCAGCGTTGCGCGGATTGGCGAACGGGGTCGCGCCCGCCTCGTCCTGCTCCTCGTTCAACCTCTCGAAGCTCGCCTTGGGCATGTAGACCTCGCCACGCACCTCGATCCGCGGCCAACCCGGCCCCTCGCCTGCATCACCTTCGGCAAACAGCGTGTCCTCGGCGGGGCGCGGACCAGCGTCGTGGCGCAATCGTAGCGGCACGTCGCGAACCGTGCGGATGTTGGCGGTGATGTTCTCGCCGGTGCGCGCGTCGCCACGCGTCGCGGCAACCGCGAGCGAGCCACCCACGTACTTCAGCGAGATGCTGCTTCCATCGATCTTGAGCTCGGCAACGTACGCACACGGACGCCCGCCAACCGCATCGCGCACGCGCAGCAACCATGCATCGAGTTCGTCGAAGTCCATGGCATTGTCGAGCGAGTACATCCGCTGCGAATGCGCGACAGGCTCGAACTGCTCGCTCGCGCGTCCCCCCACCCGCTGGGTGGGCGAATCCGGCGTGACGAGTTCGGGCCACGTCTCCTCGATCGTCTGCAGCTCGCGCATGAGCGCGTCGTAGGCGGCGTCGCTGATCTCGGGATCGTCGAGCACGTAGTAGCGATTCTCGTGATGTTCGATCTCACGGCGAAGTGCCTCGGCGCGCGCGGCAGCCGAGTCGCGATTCTCTGGCGTCACCATGTGGTCGCTCGGCGCGTGTCGGGGATTTCCGGCGCGATCACGAAGCGCTACTCCTCGGTCTTCAGTCGCTGGACATGCACGTCGCCAACAGCCCAGACCTTCGCCTCGGGAACGAAGCGGTTGAGTCGCTCGGCCTCATAGATCCACACGTCACTCATGACAACCTCGAAGTAGACGCCACTCTCGCCGGAGTGCGGAGTCACCGCGACTTCGTTGCACAGATACGCACGGAGCTCGGTCTCGACATACCACGTGAAGACGCGCGCCGCGTCACGGTACTCGTTGTACAGCGCCAGTCGCTTCTCGGCCTCATACATGTCCAGTTCGTCGATGCTGTCCATCTCATGCCCCTCGACTCTCGTCATGCGACCCGTTGGTCAGATTCTCGTCCAATGCCACAAGCCTCACATTGCCCCATGCGCCTATCGAGCCGTCGATGGTCGCAACGACGCCGAGAATGCCGTCGATATTGCGCGCCGCTTCGATCGCATGGTCGATGTCCTCGGAAGCCCGCACGCGGTTCGCCAAGGCGGTTGCCACCGCATCCGCAAGCGCTGCATTGCGAGCCAACACCGTCACAGCGTCCGCCTTCCCAAACGACAGGGAGTGGCCGACGCGCCCCGACGAGGTGCAGACCGCGATCGGCATCAGTTCCTTTGCGACGTGCAACCCTACGTTCTGGACACCACTCGTTCCGGCCCACAACGCAAGGGTGCGATCGTGCTCGCCGATCAGATAGACGTCGCCACCATTCTCAACGATGACCTCGGGACTTTTCGCGGCGAGTCCTCTTGCCACGTGCTCGGCAATTGCACCTGCAACCGCGGCCATGGGACCCACACGGGCCACCGCAGCGCCCTGCGCCATCCGACGCACGATTTCAGGTGCATCGTCGGGAACCTGCATCGGACTGAGCGTCTCAGCGAAATGCGGATGCGCACGGATGAACGCCTCGAGCTGCCAGCGAGCCTGAACGATCAGGTCCTCTGCCAGGTCGGTGAGGTCTTTGGACGCGCAAATCTGCAGGTCAGTCTCCTTGATGGCGACCTCGAAGCAGACCAGGCCCTCAGGTGCAACGACGCGACGGTATGTGCGGGGTTCGTAGGTCACGCACCCATCATCGCGCCCGCACGCAGGCGGCGCAACCGCGCCGACACACATCCTGCGAGGCATACGGGTCCTTGCAGCGGGGTATAGGCTAGGTAAGGGGACAGACTACCATTCACGATGATTCTCCCGTCTTGAGAGGAGAGGCAATGCGCGCGATTCTCGAGCTGTGCGTCGAGATGGATGAACTAGCGTGTTCATCGTATGCGGCGATGGCCGCAGAGTGCGCTAACCCCGACCTCGCAGAGATTTTCACCCACATGTCTATCGAAGAGGGCCATCACATCCAGTGGTGGCGCGACCTGCTCCAGGCGTGGGACGAGGGCCTGGTTCCCGATGTCGTCAACGACACCGAGGGGCTCGAACGTCACATGCAACAGCTCCTGGCCGAAATGCACGAGACTGCACCCGGAGACTTCAAAGACCTTTCGGACGACGCCAAGCTCGACTGCGCGGCCCGTATGGAATTCTTCATGCTCGATCCGATATTCGGCGAGCTGCTCGACCTTACCGAACCCGGCGGAGCGCGCGGCCATCGCAGCGCGTACGCGCGTCACCTCGAGCGCATCGTCAGCGCGATCGAGATGTACTACCAGCGCGGCGACCTTGCTCGCTTCCTCGCCCGGGTGCTTCGCCGCTCGTGGCGAGACAATCTCGCACTCGCCGCTTTCGCCACCCGCGATCCGCTGACCTCGCTGTACAACCGCCGAGGACTCATGTCGCATCTCGAACAGTGGCGTTCGTGGGCGGGTCGCTACGATCGACCGCTCGGCGTGCTCCTGATCGACGTCGACGCCTTCAAACAAATCAACGATACCTACGGCCACACCATGGGCGACATCGCTCTGATCGAGGTCGGCAAAGCCCTGTCTGCAACCGTGCGCGGTTCCGACGTCGTCGCTCGATACGGCGGCGACGAGTTCGCTGTCGTTACGCCTGAAGCGAATGCCGAGGAACTCTCCATGCTGGCCAACCGCCTGATCCAGGCCGTGCGGGACATTGATGTGCGCGATTCCGAGGGTGTCGCGATCGAGCTGTCGATCAGTGCCGGGGGTGCGGTGCTCGCGACAGGCGCTGGCAAGCTCGCAGCCATCGACTCGCTTCTCGCTGCGGCGGACGGCGGCCTCTACGAAGCGAAGCAGTCCGGCAAGAATCGCGTCGGGCCCATGGTCGAACTCGAGGGTATCGAGCAGGAACTCTACGCGTCTGCTGTGGAGCCGTCAGCCTGACCGCCGCCCGGTGCGTCGCCCGCTGCGCCGCCTGCTGCGTCGCCCGATGCGTCTCCGCCACGGCGCGTCGCTGTGTCCTCGACCATTTCACGCGCGTGGTAACTCGAACGCACGAATGGGGCGCTCGCAACGCTGGCGAATCCCATCCGCCGTCCTTCGCGTGCGAGACGTGTGAACACCTCGGGCTCGACGAACTCCGCGACTGGCAGATGCTCGGCGCTGGGTCGCAGGTACTGGCCCATCGTAAGCAGCTCGCAGCCCACCTGCCTCAGATCGCGCATGACGCCGAGAACCTCGTCTTGCGACTCCCCCAGACCGAGCATGAGCCCCGACTTCGTCGGCACCCCACGCCCGCCAGCTCGCTCCAACACGTGTAGCGAGCGCTCGTAGTCCGCGCCAGGTCGCACTTCCGGGTAGAGACGCGGGACGGTCTCGAGGTTGTGATTGAACACGTCGGGTCGGGCGTCGACTACCAGGTCCACGCTCTCCATGCTGCCCGCAAAGTCGCTCGTCAGGACCTCGATCGTCGTTTCAGGCACGCCCTCGCGCAATGCCTCGATCACCGCGACGAAGTGCGCTGCTCCTCCATCCGCGACGTCATCGCGCGTCACAGCCGTGACAACCACGTGCTCGAGTCCCATGCGCCGCGCCGCCTCGGCCACACGACGAGGCTCGTCATCGTCGAGCGGAGCTGGCTGGCGCGTCTCGACAGCGCAGAAGCGGCATCCCCGGGTACACGCATCGCCCATGATCAGGAATGTCGCGGTGCCACTCGAGAAGCACTCGCCGCGATTCGGGCACTTGGCAGACTGGCACACCGTGTTGAGCCGCAGTTCGCCGAGAAGACCCTCGACCGCCTTGTATTGCCCCGGCTGTGCGAGCGGGCGGCGCAACCACGTTGGCAACCGTTTGGTCCGGGCCGAGGAGCCGTGTTCGTATCCAGCCTCTTCGGTCATGAGAGCACGAGCACTGGCGTACCCGCCTACAGTCCGCACTTCGCGGTCGCATCGAGCGCCGCGTACCTGATGACTTCGCTGACGGTCGGATGCGCATGCACGGCGTGAGCTACCTTGTCGACGGTGAGCCCGCTGGCCATGGCCAGCGCGATCTCATGGATGATCTCGACCGCATGCGGCCCGACGATCTGACAACCGACAATCTGCCCGGTTCCCTTCTCGGCCACGAGCTGCACGAACCCATCGCCCGCACCCTCGCCGAGCGCCTTGCCATTCGCCGCGAACTTCGCCACCGCCTGCACCGCTTCAATGCCGCGCTCTTTGGCCGCATCGCGACTCGAGCCCACCACGGCAATCTCCGGGAAGGTGTACACGCATGCCGGCACGCAATCGAGACACACGGTCTCGCACGGCTCGCCGCCACCGAGGACGGCCACAGCGTTGCGGGCGGCTGCATGCCCTTCCGCCTCGGCTACATGCGCGAGCATCATCCCGCCTATCAAGTCCCCGATCGCGTAGACGCCCTCGATGTTGCTGCGGAAGTACTCGTCCACCTTCACGGCAGCACGGTCCATGTCGATACCAGCCTCTGGATACCCGAAGCCGGCAGAGTTCGGAATGCGTCCTACTGCACTCATGACGATCGCCGCGTCCAGCACGCCGCCGCTGCGTAGCGTAGCCTTCATGCGATCCCCGACACGCTCGATGGCGTCCACTGCATCGCCCAGGTGGAACTCGACGCCCATCTCCTCGAGCTTGGCCTGGGCCATCTTGACTACACGTTTGTCGTTGCCCGGAAGAACCTGCTCCATCAGTTCGACGACGATGACTTTCGAGCCGAATGCGGCATACGCACAGGCAAACTCCAGCCCGATCACGCCTCCACCGATGATGACGATATCCTTGGGAATCTCAGAAAGCGCAACTGCGTCGTCGCTGGTCCACACGCCTTCCATGTCGTGGTCGATACCCGGCAGCTTGAACACAGCCGACCCGGTCGCAAGGATGACGGCGTCGTGCTCGATACGGCGCTCCTCGCCATCGGCCACCACTACACAAGCGCTCGCTCCATCGAGTCGGCCTTCACCGTAGACGACTTCGACCTTGAGCCGCTTGGCCGATGACTCGATCTGGCCGACCAACTCGTCGACAACGCCCTGCTTTCGAGCACGCAATCGGTCAACATCCACGCTCGCGACCACCGCGCGCAGTCCGAACTCCTCGGCATTGCGTGTGTCGGCAACGATGTGAGCCGAACGGAGTATCGTCTTGGTCGGTATACAGCCCCAGTTGAGGCACGTTCCGCCCAGCCGCTGCTTTTCGATGAGCGTGACTTGGGCACCGAGGCGTGCTGCCTCAAACGCAGCAGAGTACCCGCCTGGACCGCCGCCAAGAACCGTGATGTGCATAGGAGTGCCCTTCTGAGTCGCGTTCATTCCATGCCGAGGCGATCCTGCGATCTAGCTGCCGATCCTGCGCTTGACCTCGGTGACTAGTTTGCGGCTCACCGGAATCTGCGTTGCCTCGGCGTCACCAAGGACCAACTTGAACGACGACTTGCTCGCCCAGTGATACCCCTTCACGGACGCAAGGCGCACGATGTAGGAGCGGTGCACGCGCATGAACCCATCGAGTTCCTTGGCCTCGATCTGACCCAGCGAAAGCCTGCCAAGGAACCGCGAATCGTAGGTGTGTATATAGGTGTAGTTGCGCACTCCCTCGATGAAGGCGATGTCGATGATGTCCACGAACTCGGTGCCCGCGTCGGCAACGACCGGCAGTCGCTGGCCGTCCGACTCCTCGCGAGGCTGCGTGCGACGAAGCAGCGCCTCCACACGACAGCGAAACTCGCGTACCGAGAACGGCTTGGCGAGGTAGTCATCTGCTCCGAGCGAGAACCCGTGGACCTTGGCATCCTCTGTCCCCTTGGCCGTGAGCATCATGACGGGCAGTCGGTCGTTGGCGGGGTTCTCCCTTATGCGCTTGAGCGCTTCCCATCCATCGACAACCGGCATCATCACGTCGAGCACCACAAGGTCGGGCTTGTTGAGGGCCACTGATTCGGCGACCGTAGCCCCGCTCGCAAGGGACACGACCCGATAGCCGTCGTTCATCAACAGCGTAGTCAAACCCCGAACGAGATCAGCGTTGTCGTCCACCACAAGAATGGTGCCCCGGGAAGTGTGGTGCACGGGGCCTGTGTACTCTTTGTCCTTGCTCATGGTGAGATTCTATCTCCCGTCTTAGACGCTGTCACACAACGCTTATCGCGTCGGGATGACCCGTTGCAGCCTCCTCCAGCGGAAGCCGCACCACAAAGACCGTCCCTTTCCCGACGGGATTGGGCTCGAACGTGATCTCTCCGCTATGTGCTCTGACTATCCGATCGGAAATCGGCAATCCCAAACCAAGCCCTGACACCTGCGCGCTATCGGTTGCATCCACTCTGCCGAATAGCTCGAACAAGACGCTCGCCCGATCTGGCGGGATGCCTATCCCCTCGTCTATGACCTTGAGGACTGCAACATCGTCTTCGACCTCGAGTGTAAGCGTGACACGCGCGGGCCCGTCAGTATACTTCCTCGCGTTGGAGAGCAGATTGTCGATAACCTGGCGCAACCGCACGGAGTCTCCGCGAAGCGGTGCGCTCGGCAGCTCCTCGGCAACCTCTATTACATCGTCTGAGTCCCGCGCCTGGATACGCGCATCGGCCACGGCTTGTTCGACGATGTCAGCCAGATCGATATCGTCGTACTCGAGCGACATGAGGCCTCTCTCGAGCAGGGCAACATCCAGGAGTCCCGCAACGATAGTGCTCAGGCGACCGACGGCGTCAACAATTGCCTCGACCGCGTCGGCGAGCTGCGGGTCAACCTCTCCGAACTCCTGGTCCTCAAGCATCTCTGCATACAGACGGATGACCGATAGCGGCGAGCGAATCTCGTGTGAGGCCATCGCGACGAAATCCGACTTCATGCTCATCGTGCGCTCCAAGCGCAACGCCAAGTCCGCCTTGTCGTTGAAAGCCGACTCCAGAGAAGTGTACGAGTCGCGAAGCTGATCCTCCTGGACTTCGAGCTTCTCGGCCATGTCGCGCAGCGTTCTCGCAAGTTCACCGATCTCGTCGTTGCGCTCGGTGCCAAAGTCGACGGTGCGTGCGCCGCCAGCGATGCCCATGGCGGCGTCGCGCAGACCACCGATCGGCTCGACAACGGTCCGCAGGACCATCCAGCCGCCCCACACCGAAGAGACGATCATCGCCAAGCCGAGAACAACCAGTGTCGTGGTGAGGGGCTGCACGAGAGCCTGCTCCAGCCCAACCGGTCTGAACTGAATCGAGACGCTCGCCACCAGCAGTCCATCGATGTCTATCGGCACGCGAACAACCTGGGGCAACGTAAACACATCGACCGGACCACTGCTCGGCGGAACCAGATCACACGTGCAGCCGTCCTGAGTGTCGGCGATGACCGCGCCGGTCGAGTCTGCGATTTCAATGCACTCGATGTCGTGCATGCCACTCAACTCAAGAATGCCCGACAACTGGGCTTCGATCCGCTGGGGATCCTGGTCTGCGATCACCGGAAGCAGCGATGCGGCAACGACAGTGCCCGCGTACTCGAGACTCTGCACGCGTTCTTGTGCGGCGTTTCCAAGCGCAATCAGTGTCACTGAACCGCCAAGGATGATGCCCGTGACGACAACGATAAGCACGATGAGCGCGATGTACCGGACGCTGAGTGATGACATGCGTATCCGCACGCGACCTCCTGCTGCGCTGTTGTCGCCTCTTCGCATCGATCTAGGGATGCGCGTGGTGACCGCACGCCCGTCGCAACTCTTCGGCGAACTCGTAATCGGAGTCGTTGAGAGGCTTGAAGCCTTCGATGTTCGTGCCCTCGGGCAGCACCGTGCTGGTATCCATGTTCACGAAGATATCGAGTATCTCCTCGCGCAGATCGGCGGGCATGTCCTCATCAACGACAATCGGAGGCGAACCCACAAGCGGAGACTCCTCGATCACCTTGAACTGATTCATGTCCCACGCGAGCACCTGCACGCTGCTGACAACCGTCGCGCGCGCAGAGCCGTCCAGCACCTCGCGCATGTTCGCTTCCTGCGTGTCGCCAAGCCGGACATCCGTGAAGAACTCGACCATTTCAACGCCGTGCTGTTGGGCAAGATACTGCAGATACGCGTAGCCACCCAGCGAGCTTTTGTCCGAGACCGCCACGGGCGAGCCCTGCAAGTCATCAAATGTCTCGGCAGGATCGTCGGCGCGCACGATCAGAAGCATCCGCCCTGTCGTGCCCCCGTCGAGTACCGGTGTACACAGGCCGACAACTTCACCGCTGTCACGCAGATCGAGGTAGTGGTGAGCGCACACGAATGCGACATCAACGTCAGTTGACGCAATCACGTCAGCTGCTACCTCCTCTTCTGAGAGATAGCGAACGCTGACCGGACGTCCCACTTGCTCCGAGACGTACTTGATTATGCGTGCCCAGTTCGACCACTCGGTGGGACCACCCGGCGTGCGCGCAACAGCAACAGTCAACGCAGTGCCAGAATCCGGGGGCTGCATGATTCCAACATCGGTTTCGTTTCCCGGCATACGCCCCAGGCCTGCAAGCATGCCCCCGACTACGATCGAGGCAGCGAACGTGACAACAATCGCCGCATAGAGCCAGCGCCTCGAACTCGAATGATCTGGAGTCCGTTCGGGCACCTCACTGGACAAGCCGGTCACGTCTGCCATCCCACACTCCGCTCCCGTTCGCTAGCGACTTGGTATCCATTGTATCGTGCATGCGACCCTGCGTCCGTATGGAAAAATACGCCGGTCATCCCTCGACGCGCCATCGTCGAAAGACTCCATGCCAGTTGTGCCATGAATGCAGTCGCGCCGCAGAGAGACAGAATGCTCTAGGCGCTAGGAAGCGACGGCGCTCCGTGCGAGGAACCGATAGGCTCGTGAGAAGTCCCGCGCGTGCTCCAACTCGCAGAACATCATGTGTTCGAGCATCGTTCCGCCGAAGCGAGTGACAGGATGCTCCGAACGAGCATACACAGCCGCCGCGAAGACCACACCCCAACTGAACAGGTGCGTCACGATGAACGCATGAGCCACGGTGAGTGAATCCCTGTCGCCAGCCTCAAAACAATGTGCCATGAAATCAAGCTCGTTCGAGATGTGCACGGGACACTCACCGTGATCAAGCCTCGGCTCGAACCCAATGCCGTCGTAGACTGCTGCGACCACGGACGGGTCACCGTCGTAGTCCTCGGACATGTATGCGGCGCCACACGGGGACACAATCGGCATCTGCTTGACCCGATCGGGACCGCCGAACAGCCGGAGGTGCTCGGTGCGCATCGTCGCATCGTCAACCGCTTCTGCGGCCCACTGAAGAGCCTCCAACCCCGAAGCACTGGCACTTCCGTGAGCCACTGGGCAGGTTTCAACATCCGGACACGGCTCGAGCAGCATCCGAACAGCTGCTGGATAGTCCTCGACTTCAAGACGGAACAAAGATGCCAGCGCGCGGAACTTCCGAGCGCGCAACGACAAGAAGGCCGCTTCGTCGTTGTCAGCCGCAACGGCAAAGAACGGAGGAATCTGCTCTTCGCGGTCTTCGACCATGTTGGTCTTCAATTCGACTCCGCGGTCCTCGTTCACAAACAGCTCTCCTTCATCGCGCTGATGCGTATTGAAAGAACCAAACATCGCAAGTCACCTGCGCCCTTAATATCAGTTTAGATTCATAACTAAGGCAACGGCAACTCGAAGTGACTGGTTACGCACAATTGTGATGAATGGTGACAGGAAGGGACCAACTGCGGCATATCGAGGATGATAGGCGGAAGAGACTCATGCTCACGGCTAGCCGAATACACCCGCCCCTTGCAAGATCCTCGCTACTGCCTCATCCATTCCCAACGGCATGATGTGGACACCGTCAGCGATATCGCGCAACTCACGGACCTGTTCGATTGCGATAGCGATTGCTTCCTCTGCGGGATCGCTCGCGCTTCTGATGCGCTCGGCTAGCCGTTCCGGAACCATGAGACCGGCAAGCCGCGAATTGATGAAGTCGATCACGCGAGGGCTCTTGAGGAGCAGCACCCCGGCGATGACCTTCACGCCTGAAGGACGCAGTACATCCATAGTCTGCGCGAAGCGCTCGATGTCGAAGATCGCTTGCGACTGGAAGAACTTCGCTCCTGCCTCGACCTTGCCAAGAGCCCGACCCACCTGCACGTCCCAAGGCTCAGCCTCGGGAAAGACCGCGGCACCGACGAAGAAGTTGGTCGCACCATCTAGATCCCTGCCCAGCATGTCGTGTCCCTCGTTCATGCCAGCAGCAATCTCTAGCAGCTGTGTCGAATCGAGATCGAACACGCCTTTGGCTTGCGGGTGATCGCCGCCACGTGGGTCAT
The DNA here is from genome assembly GCA_963790405.1 of uncultured Actinomycetota bacterium. Lineage (GTDB taxonomy): Bacteria > Actinomycetota > Coriobacteriia > Anaerosomatales > JAGXFU01 > JBGSMX01. Next base: position 164,726 of record CAWBOJ010000006.1, on the reverse strand, counting down.
CGCCAGTCACAACCAGTACGTTTTCCAGTCCGAGCGTCCAGGCGGCGAGCAAGTCCGACTGCAAAGCCAGTCGGTTCCGATCTCGACAGGTCTGCTGGAAGATCGGCTCAACGCCCATGTCGAGCACGGCACGCGAAGCCGCGAGACTCGAAAGGTGCAGAGTCGCTCCCTGGTTGTCTGTGATATTGACCGCATGGCAGTACGGCGCGATCTTCTCCACATACGCCATCATGCCGCTCAGATCGGTGCCCAGTGGTGGCCCGACCTCGCCGGTGACTACGAATTCACCGCGATCGAGCGCGTCGCGTAGCCTACTCATCGGCTCCACCTTTCGCCGAGGAGCCGTGCCCTTCGCTGGGCGGGACTTTCTGAGCACGCAGGTTCACCGAACCCGGCTTGAGCTTCTTGGAGAAATCCTTTGGCGGCAGTGTTCCACCCACGCCCCGTCCTTGCTCGGCAAGACGCCGCTGGATCCGCACATGCGTGCACTCGCGATCGGTCAGCACTTCGCACATGCCGTCCCACATGCCACCACACGGGCCGTTGAGCAGCCCCTTCGGGCACGTCGTCACCGGACAGATGCCTGCAGTCTTGTCCAGAACGCAGTCACCGCACATTTGACACCGTTCCTCGAACACCCCGTGACGGATCACGCTGCCGAGAAACACCGATTCCAGACCGGGGAACACGGGCTTGCTCACCGCCTCGGCAACGGTCTGTACGCCGGCACCACACGCCAGCACCACGACCGCGTCAGCATCGGCGATGTCGCCCACGTGTTTGCGGGTCTCGAGCTTCGTGCCGCCGAGGTGACACGGCACTTCTCCGATCGTCCAACCCGTGACGGTGCGACCGGTCGCTTCGATCGCAGCCTTCGCCTCAAGGATCTCCTTCTCGCCACCGGTTCCGGCGACAGTCGCGCACTGACCGCATCCCATTAGAAAGACCTTCTCGGCACCAACCTGCTCGAGGTTTGCTGTGATACGTGCCCAATCCCGCGGACGCGTGATGATCATCGTCTACGCCTTCCCATCCGACACGGCATCGCGAACCGCGTTCACACAGCCCGGTGCGTCATCGGAGTAGCCTGCGCCGATCGAGTCGGCCCACTCGCGTGTCACCACAGCGCCGCCGACGAACACCGGCAACCCCGGGTACGCATCTTCCAAACGCGCGACGGCGTCTTGCATCGCCGGCAGTGTCGTCGTCATCAACGCCGAGAGGCACGTCGCGTCGGCCTCTCGTGCTGCCTCGACGATCGCATCGGTGGGTACATCCACGCCCAAGTCATTCACGTCGAAACCCTGGCTCTCCAGAAGCGACACACATATGTCCTTGCCAATCGAGTGGATGTCGCCTTTCACGGTCGCGAATACGACCTTCCCCGCCGAGGAACCCTCGCCCTCGGGCAGATGCGACTTCACCCGTTCGACTGCCACTTTCATCGCCTCGGCGGCAACCATCAGCTGTGGCAAGAACACTTCGCCACGACCGAACTTGTCGCCAAGCTCCTGAATGGCAGGCGTCAGCACACTGCCGATGACCTCGCCCGGAGGCGTGCCCTGCGCGATCACGGCATCCACGAGATCGGCTGCCGCGTCGGTGTCGCCGCGCACGACTGCGGCGGCGAGATCGGTGGACGCGGTGGACGGCGGGCGCGACCCTTCCGGGTGCTGTCCTCGGCCACTCGCGTCATCTGATCCCACAGCATCTGAGCCTGCGGGGGCACCCTTCAGGGCTCCGCCCGCCGCTACGTCCGCTTGTACTTCCACTGCGCGCGCGGCATCTACCGCCGCGCTCCAGGCAACCCAGGCTTGCGCTTGCACGTCATTGCCGAGAAGGGTATCGGTGGCCTTGATGGCACTCACGACATCCCGGTCGCTCGGATTCACGATGGCCGCATCGAGACCGGCCGCACGCGCCATCGCAAGGAAGGCAGCGTTGAGCGCGGGACGACCGGGCAGGCCGTGACTGACATTGCTGACGCCGAGCACAGTCGCAAGACCAAGGCGTTGCGAGATCTCGCGCACCGCATCCAGCGTCGTGCGAGCCGCTGTCGGATCCGTCGCCGCCGTGAGCACGAGGCAGTCGACCACGAGATCGGAGTCGGTCAGCCCCGCATCGTGCGCCGCTTCGCGCACCCGCTCGACGATATCGATCCGTCCCTGTACCGTGTCGGGAATCCCATCATCATCCAAGGCCAGCACGAGCACAGCCGCTCCGTAGCGCTTCGCGATAGGAAGCACGGAGTCGATCGAACCGGCCGAGCCGTTGACCGAGTTCACCAACGCTCGCCCCGGATAGACGCGCAGCGCCGCCTCCAGTGCCGCCGCATCGGTACAGTCGAGTACAAGCGGCAGGTCGCTCGTCCCCGCAAGAGCGATCACGGCTGCAGGTAGCGCCTGGGCCGCTTCCACCCCGGGTGCACCCACATTCACATCCAGGGCATCCGCCCCGGCGTGCTGCTGCTCCACGGCAAACGAGCGCACGACCGTCATCGAGTTCTCGCGCAGCGAGTCGGCGAGAGCCGGCTTGCCGGTCGGATTGATGCGCTCCCCTATTAGAGTGAGTGGGCCAGAGCCGATCGACGCTCGGCCGCGTGGCCCGGCAATCTGCACGCCGCTAGGTCGCGTCCGGTCCGTGCGAACCTGTTTGCCCTGCACGAAATCGAATATGGCCCCGGTGAACTCCGGAGTCGACCCACAACATGAACCCACGAGCGAGGCACCCGCGTCCACAAACCGCGCAGCGTGCGCACCCATCTCGTCCGGCGTTCCAGGAAACACGGTCTCGCCGTGCTCGAGTCGCGGCAGTCCCGCGTTGGGCAGCACCAGCAAAGGCAGGTCTGTTGCCAAGGCCACCTGCTCGACCAACGGCACCATCTGCTCCGGGCCAAGGCCGCAATTGAGTCCGATTGCGTCCGCACCTGCAGCTTCGAGAATGACGGCCGCCGTGGCCGGATCGGTTCCCGACAGGTCCATGCGCCCACTCAAGCCGAACGTACAGGTCACGAACACGGGCAGGTCGCACACGGAACGCGCGGCTAGCACCGCGCAACGCGCTTCGGCAATGTCGGTCATGGTCTCGATGATGATCGCATCCGGATTCTCGGCAGCAAGGGCAGCCGCCTGTTCCGCGAACACGTCGAACAGCTTGTCGAAGCTCACATCGCCGAGGGGGGCCAGAACTAGTCCCGTGGGTCCGATATCCGCAAGCACATGTGGCGCGCCCGATGACCGCGCCAACTTCACACCGGCGCGGTTGATCTGTTCGAGCTGATCCTCAAGTCCGTACTCGGCAAGCTTGGGCCGACTCGCCCCGAAGGTGTTTGACGTGATGCAGTCGGCACCTGCGAGATGGTAGTTGCGGTGAATGTCTTCGATGATCTCGGGCGCTGTGAGGTTCAGCTGCGCAGGACTCTGCTCGGCCGGTATGTCGTAGCGCTGCAGCATCGTCCCGAACGCACCGTCGATGACAAGCACGTCCACGCCGAGTCTGAGTCGTATGTCAGGCATTGGCTGTCTCCATTGCCGCCGAGGCGGCCTTCATCTGAGACGAGACTCCTACGGTCTTCTCAGTACCCTTCTTGTGATCCTCTACCTGGAAACGCTAGAAGCGCAGCGTGATGGCCCTGCGAGGACAGGCGACCACGCACGCCTCACAATACACACACTTGTCTTTGTCGAACACGAGTCCGGCCTCGGTCATCCAAGCGTCAGCGCGCCGGGCTTGCACACCGCCGTGCACAGTCCGCACATCACGCACTGATCCTCATCAAGACAGATGTCGCTCGCAGCCGGATGGACGTCGACGCCTTCCGCACTCAGGAACTCGACGCCCGCGTCGATCGCCTCCTGCGGCCCGACGACCTCGAGCAGCATGCGACCTCGCTGCCCCGGTTCGATCTGCGCCCGCAAGATGTTGGGTATGAGATCGAAATCCTTCACGAGGTGATACGTGACTGGCTTGGTGGCCTGCCGCGGGGGGAACGTAAGATCGAGTCTTCTGCGAGCCATCGCTAGATCGCCTCCTCGGCACGTATCTCAAGCGGTTTGACGGACTGCGATCCTGGCTGAGGAAGCTGTTGTAGCGGAGGTGCCAGCGTGAATCGCTCCTCGGCGATCCACCGCTTGAGCTCCGCAGCGATCTTGCGAGCCGTCGGCAGCGAGCTGATCGGACCGGTCGGCACCTTCTTGCCTTCGACCTCGATCGAGCCGCTGCGCAGCTGCGCGTAGGTCACCTGGCCCAGCGCCGGGTGCGAGCGTCGCTGCACGCCGTAGTCGAAGATCGTCGCTGTGAGATCCGCATCGGTAAGCGCCAGCGTAGCGGCCAGGTCCTCATCGAGTACCGGGATCGGGATGCCGATGCCCATGAAACGCGCTCACGCCGTACTTCGTGAATGTCGCAGCGCTGAAGAACTCGGGAGACGCCGCCTTGAGATCGGCGATCACCGCGATGGTGCCCGCTGGCGCGATCGGCACGCCGTGTTCGTCGCGGTTCTGATTCGGGTTGTGCTGCGTGCCCTTCCCAGGCCACGTATCCCGCAGCCCCGGCCGCGAAGATCCGCGTGCCGACACCAATCGTGCGGTATGTGGGGTCGTTCAGAAGCGGCGAGAGCGCACCTGCCGAGCAATACGTCGCATTGCCATACCGAGGAAGCAGCGTACCCAGGTACGTATAGAGCGCCTGATCGGTCGAGTTCACCGCCACCGCGTAGTTCTGATACGCGTTGCGTGGATTGAAGAAGTACGCCTGATTCAAATCCTCAAGCGTGATCCACGTGTCGATGTCGGTGCGCGGGTAGCAGTCTGTCCCGACGCCCGATGGCCCTCAGATGCACCGCACGTCCGCGCAACAGGTCTTCGATGACGTGCGCGCCTCCGTACTCGATGCCTTTCGTGAGCGACGGTTCGGTCGCGCCGATGTAGGTGTCGACCGCAGCAAGACCACCGCTTGCCGGCACGTCATTGAGCGTGACCGTGCCCATCCGGATTGGCGGATCGGAGTGGCCGAAGTTGAGGAACGCGCCGGTGGAGCACATCGGCCCGAACGTCCCCGTCGTCACCACGTCGACCTTCTTGGCCGCCGAGGACACGCCCTCGTCAGCCGCGAGCGTGCCGAACTCCTCGGCAGTCATCACGACCGCCTCGCCCGACGCGATGCGAGCGTTGATCTCTTCCCAACTCTTCGCCATCCCTACGTCACCTCCATACGAAAAAACGCCCCCCGCCCGACAACAGTCTCAAGGACCGTCAGGGCGAGAAGCGCATTGTCAGCTACTTCACGCGGTACCACCCGACTTCGCCACCTTGCGGTGACCTCTCAAGCACGGAATCCATCTTCGTCGTGGCGGCGGGAATACTCCACGACCGGCATCCTATGCTTTCTAGCTCATGGTAACGGGAGCGTCCGTTCGGCATTACTCGGCGTGATCGCCTTTCCTCCGAAAGCCTGATGGGGCCATGTTCTGCGGCTGTTCGGACGCCGGTTTTCAGCTACCCCGGCTCTCTAGAGTCCTACTTGGACCGCGTACTCATCCCCGTCACAGGCACGGTATACGATTGCTCGCAAGCATACGGACGACCCACAGGACATGTCAACTGCCCGATGAGCCTGTGAAGCAAGCAGGGCGACCCCGAAGGGCCGCCCTGCGGTCATCGCATTCAGCATCGCTGCCTACTGGATGATGTTCCCAACCGCACTTTCAACGGTGTTGGCGAGCGCAGCCGTGCCACCCAGCAGTTGGACCGTCTCGATATCGGCCTCATAGGCGCTCATGATCGACGACGCGTTGCCCGCAAGCTCCGTGGGCCTCGTCAAGAGCAGAACGCCGCCCTTCTTCGCCGCGCCGGCGCCGCCGCCAAGCGCATCCGGGAAGTTCGTACCGGTGGCGAGTCCCACGAAGGACCAACCAAGCCATGGACTTGCGGCCGACCACTCGGCAATCACGGCAGCCGTTGCGTACCGGTTGGCGCCGGACTTGCGGGCCGTCTGATCACCGGGCGTGTCGATGATCCCCTCGATCGCGTTCTCGACATCCGTGCTGACCGCAGCTTCCCCTCCAGCAATCAGGATGCTGGCGATGGAGCGCTCCTCGATCAGACTCGCAGTCGATGCCGGGAGCGTGCCCGGTTTGGTGAGCAGAATCGGATAGGTGGACGCCCAGCCAATCGGAGCAAGCGCCAGCGCATCGGCGAAGTCATCACCCCGGGCGAGCAGAGCCTGCGACATCCTGAATGCCCCCTGGCGGAACAGAGTCGTCTCCGCGACCGCTGCTGCAGTGCTGTAGCGGTCGGGCCCCGCGAGGCGCACAGGTGTCGTCATTCCAGGAATGGCGTCGATGGCGGTGGCCACCGCCGCGTCCACCGCTGTCTCCCCGCCGACGATGAAGCAACGCGTAGCCCCAAGGCGAGTGATCTCGTTCTTGACGGATGCGGGAAGCGTCATCGGCTTGGTGAGAAGCACCGGCGCCCCGTAGGCACCGGCAAGACTTGACGCAGAGAGTGCGTCGGGGAAGTCTGCGCCGGTGGCAACCACGACGACATCGGCGCCCTTCGGGAAGTCCGCCTTCGACACCAGCGCCGAGGTAGCGTAGCGATCGCTACCCGCCTCGCGCTCCACCCCGTCGGTGATCGTATACGTGACCGTAACGGAGGTACCTGGAAGCGTGGGATGAAGCAGCAGGTAGTGCCGCCCCGCTTGCGCAGCCGAGACCCAGTATGAGATCGGGTCACCCGATGCTACAGCTGCGCTGCCTACGTCAACGGCGCCTGGTCCGAACAGCTTCATCGAGGCGCCGCCTGAGACGACTTTGAGATCGACATCAATACGCTGGCCGTACTCCAAGTCGACGTAGTACACGCGATCTGCAGCGCCGATGGAAGTGGTGAACGGCGACCCCGCAGGAATCGACATGCCCGGCATGTTGATGCCGCCACTCGCGACCGACCAGGAGAACGTGTAGGCAGCGTAGGAATCTATGGCCGCGTACACTGCGACGTAGTATTTCCCGGCCTCACCAGGAAGGCGGGGTGGCAACACATAGTTGACACTGCTGCCAACTCCCGAGGACCCGAGAGAAGCTGTCTTCCACACGTCGGTCGCACCTGGCCCGTACACGTAGATCCGAACAGAATCGGTCGGATCAGCGGTGGTCAGGTTCAGATTCAGACTCTCCCCGACACCGACGTGCACCTCAAACACGTCCATGGTGTCATCGTAGGTAGACACCGTATCGTTGAACGGCGAGGCAGGCAGCGGGACGCCCGGGATGTTGCCATCGCTTCGGGAATGTGATGGCCCACGACAACTTGTACGTATCGGCTCCGGCACCGGCGGCATACACATCCACGAAGTAGATACCTGGGGCATGACTTTCGGGAACCGTGTAGCAGATCCAGTCTCTGCCCCCTACCGACCACGAGCTCCTGAGTCAGCTCCGGAGATCCTCCATTCCACCGATAGAGGGCCATGCTGAGGTTCAATGAGGAGCCCGACGGCACCTCGACAGACAGGTGTATCCGCTCACCCGGAGCGGCGTAGAAGCTGAAGTTGTCGTGAACGTCGGACACCGAGTTGATCGAACCGCTCACAACCGAATCGGGATAGTTCGAGGCGTCGGTGATGTCCACGCCCGGCGCCACGTCGTCGGCCGCAAGGCCCGACACAATGCCTCCCTCGGCTCCAGCCGGTGAGACCTCGCCAGCCTTGTACAGCGGCTCCATGTCCCAGGGCTCGATGGCACTCGCAGGAACCGCGAATGCCATCAGCAGGACCACCGAGACCGCGACCAACCCTACCCGCCGGAACGTACGTGCCATTGACCCCATGACGACTCCCCTCGACCTTCTCATCATCACTGCGCAAAGGGCACGTGACTCCTAGCCCACGCACTCCTTCATCCGATGAAGCGCCGCCCCCACAATGTGCGAATGATCGAAGGCGAGCTCCGGCAATTCATCGATTCGGTGCCAGTCAGCATACTCCGCATCATCACCCGCGGAGAACTCTAGTCGGGTCATACCCACGTGAGCCCAATAGACCACGCTCACGGTGCGACCGCGCGGATCACGTCCCGGATCTCCGAACCCGCCGACTTGAGACAGTGGCCCGTCCCAGACGACACCCGTCTCCTCGGCAAGCTCTCGCCGCGCCGCAGCCTCAACACGCTCTCCCTTGTCAACGAAGCCACCCGGCAACGCCCACATCCCTTGGAACGGAGGACGTCCTCGACGGATGAGGAGTATGCAGAGGTCATCGACGGCGCCACAGAACAGCGCTACATCGGCGGTGAGTGCGACGCGCAGATACGAGGAGTCGGCCATGAGGCCATTCTACCCGACAGCATCCTCACGATACTGGCCGAGAAGCTCGGAAGCCTCGCGGTGATCAAGGCCCTCCTCGACGGCGACGCGGTGATAGAAGGCGCACTTTCGACATGTGGCGATCTTGTGCTCGTACGATCCTGAATCGTGGCCCTCACATAGTGTGTCGGTCACGACCCAACAGGCTCGGCCTCCGTTGTGGCCACCGTGCGCACCGTCAAGCGTCTCCGCAGCGCTCGCGGGGCACGAGCCGCCGTCAGCGGAGCCACGCCCACACATCTGATAGTCCCAGCAATTAAGCTTGCCGTTCTCCAACGCTACCCCTAGCCGTACCCCCGCCATCCCGTCCCTGCTCCAAGCACAGAATGTGCCAGTCACGATGCATCATGACAGAGAGCGGGTGAACCAGTCCGAATAGCGGCGTTGGCGCCTCCACGCTATCTCCACATCCGTTTCACGACCGCTGCGTACCGGCGCGAGATACTCCGATAGGCAACAAGACCACACAGTCACCGACAGCAGAGGGGGTAGCAGGATGACACTCATACCACTCGCCGCAAGTGCGGCCTTCGCGTGCTTCGTCGCAAGCGCAATCATCGAGCTCCGCTCCGCCCCGGTCTCCGGACCCGGAGACGTCCTAGCACTCACCCGGTGTCGTCTCGAGCACGGCGAGATCGATCGCTACGACTACGAACGTATCGCCCGAGTGCTGACCAGCTGATTCCGCCCGAAAGGGCATCCGCCTGTACCTCCCTCCCCGTGCAACGGGGCCCTCTAGACGGGGCCTCGTTGCGCGTCTGGACATAGTCACCTTCCGTGTCTGCCCTGCTTCGTTCACACAGGTCCTGTGCACCTTGCCGAATCGCCGAAGCCGACACTGTCTCGCATGCCTGTCAAGGCTTCGACCTGTGAATGAGACTCTTCGTAACCCCGCTGAGCTGCACGACTCTCATCCTATCTAGACTCCCACTTGAGACTTGCGGATTATGTATGTCTTGTCCTATATTTGTACTGTCCTCTATGGCAGTGGGTGTACATGTCGCTCGACTTCGCCATCCTGGGCTTCCTCAGCGAGGGGGAGCATTCGGGCTACGATCTCAAGACTCGTTGCTTCGACCGAGAAGCACGTCATTTCTGGACCGCCGATCAGGCGCAGGTCTATCGCACGCTGGACCGGCTCGAACGCCAACGCCTCGTTGCCTCACGCTTCGAGCCGCAGCGCGGCAAACCCGGACGGAAGCTGTTCTCGATCACCACCCCGGGCCGTGAAGAGCTTGGCGAGTGGCTCGCCTCGGAACACCATTCGCCCCCCTATCGCGACCCATTCCTGATTCAGCTCTACTTCGCAGAAGATCTTCCCACGCAGACCCTCGTGTCAGTTCTCGAGTCCCAGCGCGTTGAGCACCAGACGAGACTCGAGGACCTCCGACGTCAATTGGCGGACCGTACCGCTCCCGCACCGGTGAGCCGCCGCGACAAACTCGCACGCCTGACTCTCGAAGCTGCTTTGGCCAAGACGCGGTCGACAATCGATTGGCTCGACGACTGCATCGAGACGATTCGCGCAGAAGAGGAAGCCCGCACCAAAGGGTCGGCACGCCAGCGCCGACTCTTCGAGTCGCGCAAGGAACCCCAGGGGGGAGCCTCATGAAGATCGTGGCCGTGGACGCGTCATGTCGATACGGTGCGGTGAGCACGTCGGTTGAGGCGGCAGCGAGTGCCGCGGAGGCCGCAGGGGCATCGGTCCAGCGCATTCGACTCGCTGACCTCGATGTCCGATACTGCACCGGATGCGCGATGTGCCGGGTCACCGGGACCTGCAAGATCGACGACGATCTCCCTGCACTTGCCGAGCTCATCGCCCAGGCCGACGGCGTCATCTTCGGTACGGACTCGTACTTCCGACGGCCTGCCGAGAACACCAAGGCAGTACTCGATCGCCTTTCCGGCTACTTCGCCGCCAACGGACAGTTGCGTCTCCCCGGCATGAGTAATCGCGACGTGCCGCTCGCGGCGCGGGCTCGGGAGGCACGAAGGGCTGTCATCATCACAGCGTGCGCTGCCCCAGAACCCCTTGCCACATTCTTCGGATACACAACCGGCCCCGTACGTGAGCTACGTAGCGCGCTGGGCACCGGCGGGATTCGCACCATCGGATCACTCGCTGTCACCGACCAGTGGCGACACCCACAGACCGATCAATGGGAACGTGATCGCGCTCGCTCGCTCGGACGGATCCTCGCAGGGAAGATCTAGCGCCGCGCACCTGACCGGGAGTCCAGGAGCAGATCCATCACGCCGCGGCCTGGATCCACGAACAGTCCCGTGCCCCCCGCGCTCGACTCGTCGTACCCGTCTGCGCCGTTGGAGTGTATGCCTGGTCCGTAGACGACGAAGGGCACCGCCTCACCAACGTGCGTCTTGAGCACGATGGGCGTCGCGTGATCCGGCATGGCGAGAATCCTCAACGCGCCCCGGTAGTCGAGTGCTCTGCGGACCACTTCTCGGTCTATCATCGCTATCGCCTCGAGCTTGGCCTCGATGTCACCGGCATGTCCTGACTCATCGGGTGATTCCACATGGATGATCACGAGGTCGTGATCTCGAAGACTGTCGAGTCCGCCAGCCGCCTGCGCAGCGTAGTCGTTATCCGGTCCGTCGGTGACGCCGAGGATGGAGATGCGGTCTATTCCGACGAGAACCGCGAGCCCGTTGAGCAGATCCACGCCCGAGGTCAAGGCCGGCCTGACGCCTCGCATCTGTTCGAACGACGTCATTTGATTGGGTGCGACTCCGGGCCAGAACGGCCAGACATCCGTGATCGGCAGATACCCTTCTTCGATCCGGCGGCGCACAGTCCGATCAGATACCAGAATCTCACGCGCGCGGTCCATGAAGCGGAGTAGGATGCTAGCGCCGTCTCCGCCGGGAAGATGCTCGAAGATCCTCTTGTCCGAGATGTCGTGCGGGGGTGTGTACGCCAGGTCCAGGAGCTCTGGATGGCCCTTGACCACCAGGATGTGCCGGTATGCCACGCCCGGATACAGCACGAACGCATCGTCGGACAGTCCATCCGCCAGCGAAATGATGATTTCACGCGCGTCCGCCGTCGAGACGTGACCGCCGGCATAGCTTCGCATGACTCCCTCATCGATGGAGACGAGGTTGAGGCGCAAAGCCACGTCGCCCGGCTCAAGCTCGATCCCCATGCTTGCCGCTTCGATCGCACCACGCCCCACATAGTCCGCAACCGGGTCATAGCCGAGGATTGACATGCAGGCAGCCGAAGACGAGGGCTCAACGCCCTCGGGAACGGTCTGCGCAAGCCCTGTGGTCCCAGACCGCGCCATCATGTCGAGGTTGGGCGTGGCGGCAGCCTGTAGAGCGGTTCTCCCGCCCAACTCCGGCAGGGGCCAATCGGCAGCACCGTCGAGAATGATGACGCAGTACTTCAAGCGCCCTCCTCGAATCGAGCCGATACCGTACGTACAGGGTACAACACGTGACCGACATGCGACATGGAGTGTTGAATGGGAGATACGCATCTCAACTGACGCAGATTCGGACGTCGACGCCACATTCGGGTACCATGCCCTCATGAGAAACGAGCTGCGCTACCTCGACACACGCGGGTTCGACAAGACCCGCCCCCTGTTCACGCAAACTATCGTGAAGGGCATCGCCTCTGGTGGAGGTCTGTTCGTGCCAGAGGAGCTTCCGGAACTGTCCATCTCCGAGATCTACACCTTCTCGGGTTGGCCCTACTGGCGACGCGCAGCCGCAATCTTCTCGCTCTTCGGCGTAGACATCGGCTCGAGATCGCATCGACATACTCATGCGACGGGCATACGACGAGCAGTGGGATGACCCTCGCATCGCGCCCGTGACAGAGGTGCGCTCGGACATCCATGTGCTTGAGTTGTGGCACGGTCCGACGAGCGCCTTCAAAGACATGGCGCTCCAGTGTATGCCGCTGTTCTTCTCGGAATCGATCGAGGTCCTCCGATCCCGCGGGGAGGCCGACGATGACTTCCTTGTTCTCGTCGCGACTTCCGGGGACACGGGCAAGGCGGCCCTCGAAGGATTCGCCGACCGCAGTCACACGAGGATCGCAGTGTTCTACCCCGCCGATGGCGTGTCCGACATCCAGCGCAAGCAAATGGTCACACAGCAAGGTGACAACGTTGCTGTCTACGGGGTGCGCGGCAACTTCGACGACTGCCAAAACGCTGTCAAGGCCGCCTTCAACGACGAGGCCTTCAACGCGTGGCTTCACGCGGAGAAGAACCTGAGGCTTTCCTCGGCGAACTCGATCAACTGGGGTCGCCTGCTTCCGCAGATCGCCTACTACGTGAGCGCCTATGCCGACATGGTCGCCAGCGGAGGCGTCAAGCCGGGCGATCCCATAGACGTGTGCGTACCGACCGGCAACTTCGGCAACATCCTGGGCGCGTACTACGCCCGACGTATGGGCGTGCCTATTGGTCGACTCATCTGCGCCAGCAACGAGAACAACATCCTCGCCGACTTCATTGCAACAGGTGTCTACGACATCTCAGAGCGCGACTTCGTGACCACACCATCGCCCAGCATGGACATCCTCATCTCGAGCAACCTCGAGCGATTGCTTTGTCACCTGGCTGGATCCGAGAGCGTTTCGGAATGGATGGCTCTGCTCGCCAAGGAGCGTCGCTTCAAGGTTGACCGCGAGACCTTCAAGCAGCTGCGAGAGCTGTTCGTCGGCGACTACGTCACCAACGATGTCTCACTGCGCACCATCAAGCGTGTGTTTGACGAGACCGGCTACCTCATGGACCCGCACACAGCAGTAGCCTGGGAGGTAGCCGAGCGGCTCCGCGACGAAGCGCCGGTCCTGGTGGTCTCGACGGCACACTGGGCGAAGTTCGGAGTGGATGTGCTCAAAGCTCTGCGTGGCATACCCTATAACGACGCCTTGCCCGCCGAGTACGACGGACTCTCGGGCGTTGAGCTGCTTGCGAAGGTTCAAGAACTCGCGCCGGACGCGTGCGTTCCGCGGACACTCGCCGAGCTCGACGCCGCCGCGGAGCGGTTCACCGCTGTAGTCGACGCCGGTCGTGATGGAGTCGAAGACGCCGTCAGAAGCTGGTTGGACTCCTAGCCGATGCTCGCCCGATCAAGTCCCCCGTGTATGGGACGGTCCTACGGCGTAGCGCTGGTTTCCGCCGACGACGCCTGGCGGTCATACACGACCCAGACATCCGTCGCGACATCTCGCTCCGCCACCGCCTGACGCGAGCCCGTCCACGCATCGGTGTCGTCCGCCCAGACTTGGTACCGCACCAGCCACTGTTCGGGACTGGAGCTCGTGTCGAGTGGCTCTGCTTCACTCAGGTACGCCCAGCTCCCCTGCGAGAAGGTCGCTGCGAACGCATCGAGCAACGCTTCTTGAGACTGAGTGCTCGCGCCGGGAACGAACGGGCGCTCATACCAGGTCGATGAACTCTCCGCGTCGGGATCCATCAAGACGAGCCGACCGATGCCTCGCTGTCTGTCCCATGCCACGAGTCTCACCGTCGACGAACCGCTGTCCGGATAGTCCGAGACCTCTACCTCCCACGTGGGATGCTGCTCGAGGAATGCATTCTCGGCAGCTTCAAAATCATCGCTCGGCAACACGTCATCCAGACTTGCGACCCCGACAGCAATGGCAAGTGCGATGCCCGCGACCGCCAGCAACATGAGAAGGAACACGATGCTGCAGCACGAACGGCTCTTGTGGTGCTTGGTCCCCGGGGGTGCAGCCCCTGCGGCCGTGGCTGGAGCAACGAGCGGCTGACCCTGCTGATACTCGAGGGATTCGGTATGTGGCCAACCGAGCGGCGGTGTCTTTTGCAGAGCCATCCCGGCACCTCCTGGGTGACGTACTTCCCCTCCCATCCTACTTCAACCTACCCAAACGGGTGCAGACCACCCGCCTCCGCGCTACACTCGGACATCCCGAAGGCCGCCAAGGGAGCCACGCGCGTGACCGACCTGCGAGACCATCACGAGGGCATGCAGCGCATGATCGATTCGCTGTACCGCAACACAGAGCAGATCTCGCGTCTCGATGCGGTACTGCTCACCGAATCGTGGGACCTGCCTGACGAGGTTCTCGGCATCGTGGAACTACTGCCACCGGGACGCTACACGCGCCAAAGGCTGTGCGATCAGCTCAATTCCGCAATCGTCGGACACGGATGGGGCGGCTCGCTGGGAACGTTCGACTAGAAACGGTCTCGAGCGAAGCGATCCTACGGCCTTCGCCACAGCTGTCCTAGAGCGTCGCCATCTGAACGTTCGAGAAACGGCGGCGATAGAACGTCGAGTAGTCATGCTTGGCCTCGAGCGCAGAGATGACGGCGTGCGCGAAGTTCACCTTCTCGAACGTCCGCGCGCTCCCCAACCCGCCCGGGGAGAAGACGTTGACCTCCATCAGCTTGTCGCCGACGATGTCGAGACCCACGAGGAACATGCCGTCGGCCACGAGCTTGGGCCGCACGATCTCGGCGATCCGCAGTTCGACTTCTCCGATGAGCGGCGGGAGCGATGCTCCCGCCGGCGTGGACGTTGCTGCGGATGTCGTCGCCTTGCCGTACGCGCCGAAACGCAGCGTACTTGCCTTTGTGACGCAGCGGCTCGCCGTTCATCATGAACAGCCGCGTGTCGCCCTCCTCGGCCGCCTCCAGATACTCCTGGACGATGACGTAGCCGTCGCGCGTGAGCGCATCGATCATCTGGTTGAGGTTCTTGCGTGTCGACGGATCGACCAGGAACACGCCCGGTCCGCCGGAGCCTTGCAGGGGCTTGACGACCGCGCGTCCGCCCTCTTCCTTCACGAACTCCTTGATCTCATCGCGGTCACGCGTGATGAGCGTGCGAGGCCGGACTTCTTCGGGGAAGAGCTGGAAGTACATCTTGTTCATGGCCTTGGCCAGGCCGTTAGGGTCGTTGAGCACGATAACGCCGTTGCGCATGGCGAGACGACCGAAATCGATGCCGGCACTGCGTCGCCCACGGACGCTTGATCGCATCTTGTGCGGGGTCGTTGCGAAGCATCAGCACGTCGAGGTCGTCGACGGTGATTCGCCGATGCCGCGCCTTAGAACCGAGGAGCCCCTTGAGGTAGGCCGAACCCTGGTTGTACTTGTCTTTGGGCGCATGACGAGCACGGGCCTTGATCCGCTCGTCGGGGTCGTAGGCGAAGTCGCCCGGGGCGATCACCCAGGCTTCATGCCCGCGGTTTATGGCAGCCATGGCCAGGCGGGTGGTCGTGTACCCGGCTGTTCGGTCTCCAGATCGTTGACGAGAAAGCCGATCCTCATCTGCGTCGCACGCGTCCTTCCATAAGATCGGTGACTGTCATCCCACGCTTCAGGCCCGCAAGGCGCGCCCGCGCATCATCGCGCTCCAAGTATCGGGGAAGTACCTCCGGCCGCGATAGGATTTCACGTGCAAGTAACTCATCGATCACCGGTACGTGCCTCACCCCGAACTTGCCAAGAAACAGGCGGTCGAAGTCGCATCCTTCCGCCACATAGTCGAGTATTCCCGAAAGACCCCGCAGGTACATGGCGTCCTTTGCCAGCCCCCCACCGCGGTACACGCGCGTTGCGATTGTGAAAGCCGCCCGTTGCGTGAAGCCGTGATGGACCAGCCTGCGCCATACGTCCACGAATTCGGCGCCGTCAAGCATCATGTGCACTGCAACAACACGTGCAGCGAGCGTGCGCATGCGATCCGCGTCCAGTCCTCCTACGAGATACTCGCCGAGAACCGCCAGCCCTTCCTGCAACTCATCATAGCCCGGCAGTCCGACACGAAGCAGCTGCAGCGGCTGCTGTCGGCCGTTGTGATACGTGACGACGTGGGTTCCGATCTCGTGTTGCACAAGAGCGTCGGCACGTCGTAGTGGAATACGTGCCGAGGAACCCACGAAGACGTGTCCGTTGGATACCATGAGGCCCGAGTAGATGTCTTCACGCACTTCGGGCATCGTGCCGAACCGTGCGGTTTCTGCGCGATAGCTCAAGATCTCGGAGGAGGCCAAACCGGCGAACTCCTCGGCAGATAGATGAGGTCCGCGCCGAGCTTTGGAGCGGGATGTGAGTGTATCGAGCAGCGACTCGGCAAGCGCGAGCAAACCTGGCTCGACACCTCCATGGAGCTGCAAGCTGGTGTGGACGAAGCGCGTGCGCTCTATGTCGATGAGGAGATCGAGCTGCCGATCCATATGCACCTGCACGTCTCGGAACAGGTACATGATGGTGGGATCTTCGACACGCTCGGGCCGAATCGCCCACAGCCGGTGCTTCATGCGGGCCGGATCGATCGGCAGCGGCCGATACTGAAACGACGGGCGACGCTGGAAGCCCGAGCGGCGGAAGTCGTTCCACGTTTGCTCGGTGTTCACCGGTGTTACGAGCAGAAGCGGATCGAAACTCGAGCCAACATCTGCGAGCTTGGCATCGACTTCCTGTACTGCCTTGACGAACGCGCGCCGACCCAGGGTGTGGTACGACGAGGGACGCTCGGTCGTGAGTGTGTGCGTGAAACGGTAGGCGGCCCTGTCGATCGCGGTCGAGATGCGGCGACTGAACTGGCGGACCACCAATGGATACGGCTCGCCGTCCGCCGTGCGATACACGGGGGCGACCTCGAGACCGACCAGGTGTGCGTTCATCGCATCAAGCTCTCGGCGAGAGAACAACGACTTCATCCCGGGCGGGGAAATGCGCGTGGTGCGCTCGATCGCCACGCGCGGGCGCTGACGCAGAACCTTCTGAGCGCGCAGCGCCTCGGCAAGCTCGTCAACCGTCGGCTCCAAGGCCTCATCCAGGTAGTGGTAGACGGTGTAGCGAGGCTCCCCTACCGGTTCGGAGGCCACATCCTCGCCCGCCCAGACCTCGACGATCAGAAACGCACCGAACGCGTCGCTCATCACACCCGTGACTGCCTCGAGAAGTGCCTTCGTATCGCGACCAGACGCCCCACCCTCTACGGAAAGCAGGTAGCTCGCCGCGCCGATGACGAAACGATCGGTGCCGGGATCCGATTGATGCTCCGGGCGCCGGTAGACAACGATGAATGGCAACCTGCGGTCGATATGAATGCGACCCCACGCAGGAAGTGCGCGACGCACCGGACGGTCCTGGGTCAGCCGTTCGACGATAGCTGCGACGCGTTCGCCGGACAGTGAGGCCGGGCGGTTCATGTCGCGTCCTGCATTCGGGATTCAGCCACGAATGCCGCCACACGCAGTGCCTCGCGAGCGCGTTCGAGCGCGGTCGGCATCTACTTGCCCCGTCCACTCGTCCATGAACGTCTTCTTGAACTCGACCGCAAGCGCGCACGCCGTACCTGGAAACGTCGCGTGCACCCAGTGTACGAATGCGCCGCCTTCGAACTTCACGTTCTCGCGCGTGTCGTAGCCTGCCCGTGACAAGCTATCGACGAAGCTCTCTGCAACCGCACCCCAGCGGGATCGATCCAGGCCCGCCGTGCCTACGTTGATGTCCGGATTCTCCACCTGCGAAGCGGCCGGTGCATCACTGCTTCCTCGGCGATGGTTGTAGCTGTGCACGTCGAGCACGAGCGCGTGACCGTGTTTCGCGATCGTTCGATCGATGAGCTCGTGCATGGCCGCGTAGAAGCGATCGTATTCGGCTAGTGAGGCGTCACGCAGCTCATCGGCCAAAGGCTCGCGCCACACGCGCAGTCCCCACGCGTCTTCGGGCGTCAGATAGATCGCACGAGGCCGAGGCCGGTTCAAATCGACCTGGAAACGCGAGGTGTGTACGGCCACCCGGGTCGACCCTATTTCTGCGATGGTGTCGGTCGCCGGATCCTCCTCGAGCTCTCGCTGCGCATCAGTCAACGCGCACGCAGCGGCAACGTCCGGGCGCAGTTCATGGCCGGCGTGAATCGCCGTCGTGATGACCGGTCCAGGAACGCTCGACTATGGAGAACTCGTTCAGTTGCATCACCTTTCGAAATCGCACGAAACAGGCGGGCAAAGCGCAACGCCCACCGCCTCATCATACGGGGCTGGGCCCGTCGTCACATGCGGAGACGTATCAGGCGGCCTCGACCACATCGGTCGCAGCCGCATCGTTACGCGTCACGTACCGCAGGTAGAGATAGCCGAGAACTCCCGCCACGAACGACGTGATCAGGATGGAGAGCTTGGCCTCGGCCCGGAGCAGCGTTCCTCGGAAGGCCAGATTCGATACGAACAACGACATGGTGAAACCGATCGCGCCGAGCATGCCCGCGCCGAAGATGTGCTTCCACGCAATCCCCGATGGCAGGTCCGCGAGCCCAAGCCGTACGGTCAGCCACGCGAACGCGAAGATGCCGACCGTCTTGCCCACTAGCAGTCCCGCGAAGATGCCGACCGTGACCGGCTCGAGCAAGAGCTCACCGATGTTGTAGCCGGTGAGTGTGACGCCCGCGTTCGCCAAAGCGAATAGCGGCAAGACTATGAACGTAGTGAACGGGTGCATGAGATGCTCTAGACGCTGGAGCGGGGCGACAGTATGCCTCGCCGCTTCCCGGATATCCAAGGCGCATTCCTGCTGGATCGGGTCTTCGAGCACGTGGGAGCCGGGGACGTCGAACTCCTCTATTTCATCAAGTTTCGCGCGAGCCCAATCGACGAAGGCGACGGGCTGCGTGCGCGCCTTGGCCGGGATGGTGAAGGCTACCAGTACCCCGGCGATGGTGGCATGGATTCCCGAGTGTAGAAACGCGAACCATATCACGACTCGCCACGATGAAATAGGGAGTCGGGCTGTCGATGTCAAACACGTTGAACAGCACCAACAGAAGCATCAAACCGAGCCCCAGAAACAGCCACGACGTGTGGATCTCGATCCGTGTAGAAGATCGCGATCACCAAGATGGCGCCGATGTCGTCTGCGATCGCGAGCGCAGTGAGAAAGACCTTCAAACCTGTGGGGATCCGACTTCCCAGCAGCGCAAGTACGCCAAGCGCGAAGGCGATATCGGTCGCCATCGGGATACCCCACCCGCTCTGCCCCTCGCCACCGATGTTGATGGCGAGGTAGACGAGTGCCGGCAGCGCCATACCTCCCACGGCCGCCAGGATCGGCAAGGCCGCCTTCCTCAGCGTCGACAGCTCTCCAACGATCACCTCGCGCTTGATCTCAAGTCCGACAACGAAGAAGAACAGGGCCATCAGACCGTCATCGATCCAGTGCAGCAGCGTTTCGCTGAACTGCCAGCCACCGATATCGAATCCGATCTCCATCTCCCAGAAGTGGTGGTAGGCGTCGGCCGCCCCAGAATTCGCGAGTACGAGCGCGACAATGGCCGCGACGAGCAGCACAAGGCTGCCGGTGACTTCAAGACGCATGAACACTGAGAAATCCGCCTGAATCCGCGAGAGTGTTGTCTTTGTATGTCCTAACGCTTTCTTGATCGTGGTCTCCCGTCCGGGGGGTCGGCACTAAGGGCGTACGTCAGTGTACCCAAGTCGTGCTTCTCACAAAATGCGCTCCATGAACACGACGTCGAGTCGCCGATCGAACTTGTAGCCCACCTCGCGCAACACGCCTACCTGCTCGAAACCCATGCGTCGGGCCAGCGAGATGCTCGCCTCGTTCTCGGCCACGATCTGACCGATCAGAACGTGATGACCCGCCAAGCGCGCTTCCTCGACCAGGACCTCCATGAGGAGTCTCCCGAGCCCGCGCCCGCGAAACTCAGGCTGCACGTAGGTCGAGACCTCCACCGTCGGCGCGTACGCGGGCCGTTCCGACCAGCGAGTGAGCGAGCCCCACGCGACGACGCGTCCGGCGATCTCGGCAACGAGGACCGGGTGCCGCTGATCATGGGTGGCCATCCACGACCGGCGCTCCTCGGCCGTGACGGGCTCGGTGTGAAACGTCGCCGTCGAGCCGAGGATGTAGTGATTGTAGATTTCTGCGATCGCCTCGGCGTCGCCGTCGCTCGCCCGGCGCACGCTCATCGTGGGTTCGGTGGTCGTGTCTGACACGCGGCCCTCCTCATTTGGTACCGTCTCAAAGCATACCCAACCTCGCTCGGCGAGTACGATGGTGTAGTAGGGCACGGGCGAAGGGACGAGCATGCGCATTCTGAGAGCACGGGGACCGCTAGGATACGCGCTGGGCAGCGGCAGTGCCAAGGGCTACGCGCACATCGGCGTCCTATCGGTACTAGAGCAGGCCGGAATCCACCCACAGGTTATCGCAGGGTCGAGCATCGGTGCTGTCGTCGGCGCACTCTACGCTGCAGGTTACTCGGCTGCTGAACTGCGTGAGCTGGCACTGTCGCTCGATCTGCGCGACCTCATGACCCTGTCGGATCTGCGACCCGCAGGACACGCGTTCGTGAACGGCGACTCGATCGAGCGCTTCTTGCGCAAGCGTCTCCCCGCAACGTTTCAAGAGCTCGACATCCCCTTCGCCTGCGTCTCTTCCGACTTGCGAAGCGGCGAGCGCGTGCTTCACACGACCGGCGATCTGGCCCGGGCGATTCGGGCCAGCCTGTCCGTCCCCGTGATCTTCAGCCCGGTCGAGAGCGACGGGCGGCTGCTCATCGACGGAGGCGTCACCGAGCCCGTGCCGGTCGCGGCAGCGAAAGAGCTCGGAGCCGGACGCATCATCGCTGTCACGCTCTACGCGGGATCAACCGGTCTTTCGGAGGAACTCCTCGACTCGGGTTCGCTTCTGGACCGCCTGTTGGCCCGTGCGGGGCGCTTGCAGATAGCGATGGCATCGGTCGACCTGATGCAGGCGCGTATCGCCGAGGAGACGCTCGGCGGCGCCGATGTCGTGATCCGACCCGACGTCAATCTGTTCAGCCAGATGTCGTGGATGGATGCCGAGCAGCTCATCGCTTCCGGAGAGGAAGCGGCCCGCGCCGAGCTCGAAGCGGTGATCGACCTGGCACGCGGCTAGGATCATCCGGCCGCTGGCGTTCACGAGTTCTTCACGTGATGTGCGTGCATGATTCACTCCTCGGCGTTAGAATCGTTCACACGCTAACGAACTCGCATCGGAAGGGTCATCAATGGCATCGTCGCGTACGCGTACGCAGGCTCGCTTGGTTCGCACGGTCATCTTGCTCGGCGTGCTGATTCTCAGCACGGTCCTCGGGCTTCTGCATATCTCGAAATCGGGTGCCTTCATCCCGGTAGGCGTGGATGCGTTGTGCCCATTCGGAGGAGTTGAGACCGCGTGGGCGCTGGTCGCCAACGGATTGCTCCTCAAGCGAATAGCCTTCAGCAGCGTGCTTCTGTTGGTTGCGACCCTGCTCGTCGCGCTCGTCGCAGGTCGGACGTTTTGCGGACAACTGTGCCCCCTCGGAGCGCTTCAGGAGATGTTCGGACGTCTCGGCCGTCGGTTGGGAATCGCCCGCAGACAGATGCCGCAGCCACTCGACCGCTTCGCGCGGTTTCTGAAGTATGCCGTGCTCGCCGTCGTCACCGGGGCGACCTGGATGGCCGGTTCGCTCGTCTTTCGACCCTACGATCCGTGGGCGGCATATCACCACCTCACCTCACCCGAACTGCTCACCGAATTTGCCATCGGGGCGATTGTCCTCGGCGTAGCACGTGGGCGGCTCGCTCGTCTACGAACGCTTCTTCTGCCGCTACGCCTGCCCGATGGGCGCCTTCCTGGGCCTCGTGTCACGGTTCAGCTGGTTCAAGGTCCGCCGCTCCGAGGAGCTGTGCACCGATTGCGGACTGTGCGACACGGCGTGTCCGGTCGGCATCGACGTGTCATGCGCATCGTGCGTCGACTCCGCCGAGTGCATCTCATGCGGTGAATGCGTGAACGCCTGCACGCGTCACGGAGCGCTCTCCATCTCCGACCGGGCGGGTCGCGCGATCACGCCTCTCACGCTCACCTTGGCCACCGTAGTCGTCTTCTTCGGTGTGATCGGGATATCCACGGCGGCTGGAACCTTCGAGTGGGAGCAGCCCTCGCCAGCCTCGGAGATGCGCAGGGTCGAGCAAGAGGGCGGCGCGTTCGACACGCAGGTCATCAAGGGCTCGACCACCATGAACCAGGTCGCCGAAGGCACCGGTATTTCGGCCGACACACTGGCCGAGGCCTTCGGTCTTTCCCCCGCCGACATGGACGCGCCCCTCAAAGACGTGAAGACCGCCTACGGATTCTCGATGTACGACGTGCGAGCGTTCGTGGCCGAACAACTCGGACTGCCGGCACCCGCTCAGGATTCGCACTAGCGGAGGAATCGGCAGACATCGACGAAATGCGACAAATCGGCACGCGTGTTGCTATCTAGAAGCGCAAGAGCTTGGCGACCCGCCTTCTCCTCCCCCCCTCGGGCGGGGAACGCCGCTCAGAACGATACAGGACGCGCCAACCCCCCTCGGCGCGTCCTGTCTTTTTGCCTTGATCACCACAAGACCGCGGTGTAGACGACAGCCGTGGTGTAGACCCCGGCTTCATAGTCGTAGGGAACCGTGAGGGCGAAGTCGAACGTGTACATGTACTTCCAGTTGAGCTTCGTCGGACTCT
Organism: uncultured Actinomycetota bacterium; assembly: GCA_963790405.1. GTDB lineage: Bacteria > Actinomycetota > Coriobacteriia > Anaerosomatales > JAGXFU01 > JBGSMX01. Next base: position 141,847 of record CAWBOJ010000006.1, on the reverse strand, counting down.
CGGTCGCAATCGTCTCGCCCGACGCAAAGGGTCGCGCGACGCCCGAGCCCTTGAGCGCATACGTCATGCAATCGACGGGAATGTCCGGGACACCGCCGGCCGCGTTCACGAAGTCAGTGGCCGAATATGACACTTCCAGGGTTGCAGTCCCCGTGTCGTACCCGTCGACCGTGACCCGCACTGCGTTGTTCTCCTGCGCTGTGACCTCCGGATCGATCGCTCCGAAATCGACGGTGTTGGTGTCGAGACTCAACGAGAACTCACCGGGAACGGGCTTGGCCGCGAGGGCAGGCTGAGGCGCTGTCATCGCGCCCAGGGCGCAAACGACGGCGAACACAGTCAACCATCTCAGCCCGATTCGCATCGCAATCCCGCCCGTTTTGGGTGCAGGTAGTGACCCCGGTCTCACTCATTGTATCGGCCCGACGACTCGAACGCGCAAGAACGCCCCGATGCCCGGCTACGCGTCGGACTAGCCGAATCGCCCTGTGATGTACGCCTCGGTGCGCTTGTCGGATGGATTCGTGAACATCATCCGCGTCTCGCCCATCTCGACAGCGTCGCCGGCTCGTTCCATGCTCTCGCGCAGCATGAACGCCGTCTCGTCCGAGATGCGCGCCGCCTGCTGCATGTTGTGCGTGACGATGACGATCGTCACCGACTCCTTCAGCTCGGCGATCGTGTCCTCGATCTGCTGCGTGGAGATCGGATCGAGCGCCGAGGCGGGCTCGTCCATCAGCAGCACCTCGGGCTCGGTCGCGAGCGCCCGAGCGATGCACAGACGCTGCTGCTGTCCGCCGGACAGCTCGAAGGCGTGCTTCTTGAGCAGGTCCTTGACCTCGTTCCACAGCGCGGCACGCTTGAGTGAGTCCTCGACGACTGTCGCCCAGTTCGCCGCGCGCGACGCCGTGCGTCCGCGGACCGTAGGCGACGTTGTCGAAGATCGACATCGGGAAACGGATTCGGCTTCTGGAACACCTGTCCCACGCGCATGCGCAGCTCGACCGGGTCCATGGATGCGATCGTAGATGTCCGGTCCCGTCGAGACGAATCGAGCCGCCGACGCGCACGTTGCCCAGTTCGTCGTTCATGCGATTGAGGCAGCGGAGACAGCGTCGACTTGCCGCACCCCGACGGTCCGATGAGCGCCGTGACCGCGTGCTCGGGGATGTGCATGGTGACGCCGGCGACAGCCGTCTCGGGTCCGTACGCGACCGAGACGTCGTCTAGGTCGAACGAGCCCAGTGCTTGCCTCTACCATCTGACCTTCCTCCTCTGTCGCGATCGCCATGCCGCGACGATCGACGTTGATGATGCTGACAGCCAGCCACGAGCACGAACGCGCGTGCCCCAGACCATGTTCGGCGCGGCTTTGGTCGACTGATGTGGCCATGATGTAGATGTGGTACGGCAGCGCCATGGTCTCGTCGAACGGCGAGCTCGCGATCGGCGCGAAGAAGGCCACAGCCGTGAACAGGATCGGCGCCGTCTCGCCCGCGCCCGGGACAGGCCGAGGATCGATCCCGTGATGATGCCCGGAGCGGCCGCCGGCAGGATCACCTTGCGTGATCGTCCGCAGGCTTGGTCGCGCCCAAGCGCGAGCGACGCATGGCGCAGGTCGGTGGGGATCTGCCGCAGAGCCTCCTCGGTTGCGGTGATGACCACCGGTAGCGTGAGGCACGCGAGCGTGAGCGCGCCGGCGATGATCGAGCGGCCCAGATCCATCTGGATCACGAACAGCGCAACGCCGAACAGCCCGTAGACGATCGACGGCACGCCCGCCATGTTGGTGATCGCGAGCCGGATCGTGCGCGTGGCGCAGGTTGCGTCGGCGCGTACTCGGCGAGGTAGATACCGGCCATGATGCCGAAGGGCAGCGCGAACAGCGCCGTCCAGAACGACGAGCTACAGCGTACCGACGATGACCGGGTAGATGCCGCCCTCGGTCATCGCCATGCGCGGGCGCCTGGGTCAGGAACTCCCAGGTCACGTAGCCGGCGCCCCGATAGGCGATGTAGCCGATAAAGAACAGCGCGATGCCGAGCGATGATGCCGTGGCGGCGCCGAGAATCAGCCTTGGCGATGCGCTCGATTGCCCGCGCGCTGCGCTACCCGGTTCATCGGCGCCACCGCTTCCGCTGACGCTCGAGCACGACGTCGGCCGCGAGGTTGATCGCGAACGTCACGACGAACAGCACGAGGCCCATCGCGAACAGCACCGAGTAGTGCAGCCCACCGCGGACGACCTCGCCGAGCTCGCCGGCGATCGTCCCGGGCAGCGTGCGCGCCGACTCGAACGGGCTGTGCGGGATGATGCCGGAGTTGCCGGCGAGCATGAGCACGACCATCGTCTCGCCGATCGCGCGTCCGAGGCCGAGCATGACCGCCGCGAAGATGCCCGAGGACGCCGCCGGCACGACGACCTTGTACGTCGTCTGCCAGCGCGTGTTGCCGAGCGCCGAGCGAGCCCCGTCCGAAGCTCCCGGGGCACGGCATGCAGGGCGTCTTCGGAGATCGAGACGATGGTGGGCAAGCGCGAGCACGCCGACCATGATGCCTGCGGTGAGCGCCGTCAGTCCCGTGTCGAGACCGAACGTATCGCTTCACGCACGGGACGAGCAGCGCGATGCCGATGAGCCCGAAGACGACCGACGGGATCGCGGCCATGAACTCGATGATCGACTTCCTGACGTCCTTGACCCGCTCGCCCGCGAACTCGGAGATGTAGACCGCGCTCATCACGCCGAGCGGCACGCACAGCAGCAGCGCCGACGACCGTCACCCACAGCGAGCCGACCTCGGAGGGCACGAAGCCGAACTGCAGCGTTCGTTCCGAGGTCGGGTACCAGCAGCTCGCCGGTCACCATCGGCCACAGGCCGACCTCGTCGAGCGCGCGGCCTGCGCCGAGGAACAGGAAGACGGCGATCGCGGCGAGGATGACGATCGCCGAGCCAACCGGACACCGTGATCAGCTTTCTGACAACGGCCTCGGCCGCCCGGCTGAGTGCCGGGCGGCCGACGCCGCTGCCTCGTATGCGAGAGGTGTCTCGGTCATTCGCGTGCCTTACGGCGAGCGGGACGAAGCCCTGGTCGGCGACGATCGCCTGGCCCTCGGCGCCGAGGATCCAGTCGAGGTACGCGGCCATGACGCCCTCGGGCTCGCCGTTGCTGTACATGTACAGGTAGCGGGAGATCGGGTAGCTGCCGTCGGTAGCGGTCTCGATGCTCGCGGCGACGCCGTCGATCTCGAGCACCTTGACGTCGTCGGTCAGGTAGCCCAGACCGACGTAGCCGATGGCGCCGTCGTTGCCCGTGACCTCGTCGACGATCGCCTGGTTCGAAGCGAGGAGCTGCGCTCGACGCGGCGTACTCGGCATTCTCGTCCTCGGCGGCGACGACGGCCTCCTTGAAGTACTCGTACGTGCCCGAGGAGGTGTCACGGGACAGCAGGACGATGTCCTTGTCGGCGCCGCCGACGTCGCTTCCAGTTGGTGATCTCGCCGCGGTAGATCTTGCCGAGGTCCGCGATCGAGAGAGCCGTCACGGCGTTGGCCGGGTTCACGATGACGGCGATGCCGTCGATGGCGACCTGATGCTCGACGGCGGTGCACGCCGTTGGCCTCAGCCTCGGCGACTTCTCTTCGTCCTTGATTTCGCGAGAGGCGTTGGCGAAATCCACGGTGCCGTTGATCAGCGCCGGCGATGCCGGTACCGGAGCCGCCGCCCTTGACCGAGATCATGACGCCGGGATTGGCGTCCATGAACGCCTCGGCCCACGCCTGTCCCATGTTCACGATCGTGTCGGAGCCCTCGACGTTGATCGAGCCGGTGAGCTCCTCGGTCGCGGACTCTTCGTCGTGGTGCCCTCGGTGTCGGTACCTTCATCGGTGGAGCTGCACCCGGCAAGACCGAGCACGCGCCAAGCGAGAGTACGAACACGAGCGCCAGTGCGAGCCACTTGTTAGCCTTCACTGATCCCTCTCCTTCTGTCTTCTTGCGAAGTCACATCGCCGGCAGACTCCGTGTCACCGGTCTTGGGCAATGCTAGGGCTCCGTGGCGCGCGAGTGGTTGCAGCGCTGTTAAACCCGGGCCAGCGTATGTAAAGCTGTTGTTAAACGGATTGAAACGGACGCCAGGCATGCAATCATGTACGCGCCACAGTCCCGTGCAGGAAGGAACGAGCATGGCTCGCATCCTCGTCGTCGAAGACGACCCGATCATCAGGCAGACCGTCGAGTACGCGCTTGCGCCGAGCCGGGTTCGAGACTCAATCCTGCGAAGACGGTCGCAAGGCGCTGGACACTCGCCCGGGCCGTCAAGCCCGACCTGATCCTGCTCGACCTCATGCTCCCCGGCATGGACGGCTACCTGTTCGCCGAGGAGCTGCGCCGCACGGACAAGGAAGTCGCGATCATCATGGTGACCGCGCTCGACCAGGAGCGAGACAAGGTGCGGGGCCTGGACGCCGGTGCCGACGACTACATCACCAAGCCGTTCTCGATGGAAGAGCTGCTCGCCCGCGTGCGCGCGAACCTGCGTCGAGTACGCGAGCGCGAGATACTCGGCAAGGACGAGATCATCGAGATCGGCGACCTGTTCATCGAGCCGAGCGAACTCCGCGTCGCCGTCAAAGGTGAGCCGGCCAAGCTGCGACTCAAGGAGTTCCAGCTGCTGGTCTCGCTCGCCTCCAGCCCCGGAGCGCTGAAGACACGACAGTCGTCTCGCCCAGGAGGTCTGGGGCTACGACTTCCTCCCCTCATCGCGCACGATCGACGTGCACATCCGGCGGCTGCGGCAGGCCATCGAAGATCCGTCGGACTTCGTCTACATCCACACCGTGCACGGCATGGGCTACCGATTCGATCCGGTGCCCCGTGAGGAAGCATAGGTCGACCAAGCGACCATGACGGACTTCGCCCGCACATGGGCCGACTCGTACCGCACGCGGCTCGCCATCGGCTACCTGCTCGTGGTCGCCCTATTCGCCTCGGCGTGGGCGTGGAGTCTCTTCGGCCCGCTCACCGATGCGATCGTCGAGCAGCAACGGACAACCTCCAGGCTGTCGCCCAGGCAGGCGCACTCGTGCTCTGGGCGAGACGAACGCATCGGCCACCGAGACGGTCGAGCGACTCACCGCGCGCACGAACCTGCGGATGACGATCGTGGCGCGGACGGCACGCGTTCTCGCCGACTCCGAAGAAGACGCCGCCACAGATGGAGAACCACGGCGAGCGGCCCGAGATCGTCGAGGCGCTCGCTGGCGAGGTCGGGAGTCGATCGCCGGGTGAGCGCGACCCAGGGCAGTCGAGCAGACTCTACGTCGCCGTTCCGGCCAGCTTCGACGGGGATCGAGTCGCGCTACGTGTCTCGGACTCTCTCGAACGCATCAACGAGGTCGCCGCATCGTCACGCCGATTCGGACTCATCTCTGCTCGCAGTCGCACTCGTGATCGCAGCGATTCGTCGTAGCGCGCATGACAGCCATCGCGGCCAAACCCGTCGAGCGGCTCTCCGACGCGGCCCATCGATGGCGCACGGCAACCTCAGCACGGACATCCCCGACGGAGTCGGGCGAGCTGAGCGTGCTCTCCTCGGCACTGAGCGATCTACGCGAACAGATGAAACGTCGACTGGACGACCTCGAGACCGAGCAGCGCAACCTGCGCACGGTGCTCGATGGGCTGACCGACGCGGTCTTCCTGCTGCACGACAAGCGAGATCCGCTTCGCGAACCGCGCTCGGCGACGCCTGTTCAGCCGCCCGCCACTGGCTGGAAGGACAGGACGCTCGACGACGTCCGAGCTGCCGGAATCAGTCGCTGGCGAGTCGAGCGCCGGGGGCTGCAGGCCGACGCAACCACGGCCGAGGAGTGCGGGCCCGACACGAACGGTCGCTATCTGCGCGTGACGGTCCTTCCGCTCAACTCCGACCGTGCCTCCACGACCGCACCTTGGTCGTCGTCACGGACGTCACCGAGCGTATCCGCGTCGATCAGCGTTCGACGCGACTTCGTCGCCAACGCGAGCCACGAACTCAAGACACCCACCGCGGCCATCCACCTGCTCGCGGAATCGGCGGCCGACGCCGCGAGCGACGGCGACGCGGATCAGGCGGTCGCCTTCGCCCGACAGATCGCAGAGGAGTCCGCCACGGCTCGCCAAGCTCGTCAAAGACCTGCTCGACCTGTCCCGGCTCGAGTCGACTCCCGGCGCCCGACGCCGTCACCGACGTTCGCGAAGCCGTGAGAAACGCGCTCGTCGGTCACCGCTGGCCGCCGAGTCACGCGGCCTCGCGCTCGTCTTCGACGACAGCTCGCTGCGCGGCCGCGACGTCTACTCGTGCTCGCCGACCCGACCGACATCGCGGTCGCGCTCGACAACCTGCTCGACAACGCGACTCAAGTACACCGAAGACGGCGGCGTCACCGTGAGCGTGACGACGCACGACGCCGTCGGCACGAATCAGCGTCACCGACACCGGTATCGGCATCCCCGCCGAGGACCTGCCGAGGATCTTCGAGCGCTTCTACCGCGTCGACCGCGCGCGATCTCGCGCGACAGCGGCGGAACGGGACTGGGTCTGGCGCTCGTGCGGCATGTCGTCGAGCGGTCGGACGGCGAGGTCGAGGTCTCCTCGAAGCCGGGCGTGGGATCGACCTTCACCATCGTGATACCACTGGCCTGAACCGGAGCGATTCGGCGGGACCTAAGCGCGCCCGAGGGAGTCCGCGAGTCCAACTCGGAATCGCCCGCCGTCACCACGAAGTACAGTGCTGTGGCAAGCGACATGATGCCGAATCCCAGGATCCACGACGCGGTGATGTCGCCGAACCAATGCACGCCCAGGTACACGCGCGAGATGCTCACGAGCACGATGGCAATCGAGCACAACGCGCACCGCCCACATGCGCGTGCGCAGCGTTCTTGCATCGATAACCACGATGAAGACGATCGTGCCGAAGAACAGGAACGTCGCGAGCGCGTGGCCCGAGGGGAAGCTGTAGCTTTCGGGTAGCGGTATGCGAGCGTACTCCAGACCCGGGCGAGCGCGCTCGACAAGGTGCTTGAAGCCGCCACCCCGAGCGAAGTCCCAACGATCATCGCACCCGCAAGCAACACGACTTCGCTCCGTTTGCCGACGTAGCCACAGGACACAGGCGATGTAACCGCCGTGAGCCCGACCATCGGCCAGAAGTCCGCGAAGTGGGTGAGTACCGCGACAGACGCTCTCGAGCACCGGAGCCTGGAGATCGCTGGAACGCGGTAGACGCCGCCTCGTCGAGCGCGACGAACGCCGGCGAGATCATGACGGCAACGACCAGGCCAAGGAACAGCACGGTGGCGATGCCCGCCACGACGACGAGCATGCCGGGTCGCGGATCGCGCCGCCACAGGTCCGCACCCGTGCGTGCCATTTCCCCTCCTCGTTCTAGTGCGTCGCCGCATCCATGAGCTGCGCGGCGACTTGCTTCTTGCGAGACAACACGCCATCCATCCACGCGAAGCCCGACGCTAGAGAGATACCCAGACCACGCTCGGCCACGCGCGTCTTTCCTGCAGCCATGATGCTGCTTCCTTCGCGGACGACATCGGTGACCATGAGCAGCACCAGATCGTACCCGCGATTCACGCGAAGGTCTTCCATCGCAGCGCGCAGCTCCTCGGCATGAGTCATGATCTCGTTGCGAGTCGACGGTCTCGATCTGACCGATCGCGGCGAACGTATCGCCGAGACGGTACTCCTTGAGGTCGGCCGTCAACGCATGCTCGGGCATTGAACACCACTCCTGCGCTCCGAGCGCGCGAACATCTCCATCCCGAACTCGAGCGGATCTACGCCAAGGATCGAGCGCAAGCCGCGTCGCGACACGCCGATCGGTGTCGGTCGTGGTGGGCGACTTGAGCAACACCGTGTCGGTCAGCACGGCCGCGAGCAGTAGCCCGGCCATCGGCTCGGGCGTTTCGACGTCGAGTTCGAGGTACCGCTCCGCGACGATCGTCGCGGTCGAGCCGACCGGCAGGTTGAGGAACAGGATCGGCCCGATGGTCTGCACGTCGCCCACGCGGTGGTGATCCACGATCTCGACAACCGCAGCCTGGTCGACGCCGGGCGCCGACTGCGCAACCTCGTTGTGGTCGACGAGCACGACACGACGTCGCGTGCCGCGTGCGATGTTCGTGCGCGTGAGGATGCCGACGAGCCTGCCGTCGCCATCAACCACGACCGCCTCGCGGTGCGCGCTTGCGAGCAGGTCCTCGGTCGCCTCGGACAGCAGCGTGTCGGGCTCGACGTACGCGATGCTCGTGTCCATGGTGTCGAGCCACGCTGTGCCGACAGGTTCACCAGCCGGGCGGCGGCGAACGTATCGTGAGCTGTCACGATCACGGCGGCACCGCGCTCGCGAGCCATCTCAAGCGCTTCGAGCTCGGGTTCGGCACCGCCCGTCACGACCAGGCAGGCGACTCCCGCTTCGAGGGCCATCGGCTGCGTGCGTTTGCGATCGCCCACGAGAAGCGTGTCGCCGGGCTTGATATGCCCTCGCATCGTCGATCGGCTCCATCGCCCCGATGAGTACGTCACCGGACAGCTCGGATCCGGCATCGCCCGCCGCGATGTCGTCCGTCGAGCACGCTTGCACAGACTGCCCACCGACACCGCGCCGCGTGCGAATCCGCGAACCTCGGTCTCGTCGAGATAGCGTTCGGCCAGGATTCGCATGTTGATGAGGCCCCTGACCGAACCGTTGTCGACAACGGGAACGGCACGCACGCGACGCTCGCGCATGATGCGACCCGCCTCGAGCATCGTCTCTTCGGACGAGACCGTCGACCACGTCTCGAGTCATGACGTCTCGGACGCGTGTGTAGACATGCACGATCTCCTCGGGCAGCTCGACGCCGAAACGCGAGAACACCCATGCCGTCTCCGGCGGGACCGGGCCGAGTCGAGCCGGCACGTAGACGTTCTCGGCATCTGTGAGGTTCTTGAGATGCGCATAGGCGACAGCCGAGCAGATCGAATCGGTGTCGGGATTCTTGTGGCCGAACACGAGAATGGGTCCCACGTCGGTACCTTTCGAATCGCAAAGAGCGACATTCCCACTCGTCAGTCGCATTCTAGTCGAACGTCAGCTCCGAGCGTCTGAATCTGCGCATCGCGACAGCGATGAATGCAGCGTCGACCAGGGCAAGCAACGCCACCGCTCCCACAGCGATGACCCACAGATCGAGCTGGACGAACCAGTCTGTGACAAGTGCGCGCGTGGGCTCCGAGAGCGTCCGGTACAGGTAGCCGAGCGCAAGTCCCGGAATCCACAACGTGGCCAGTATCCCGAGGCTCAGCGTCAAACCTGCCTGCCGCACGGTCTGCGCCTTGAGTGAGATCATCACCCCGATTGCCGCCACGAACAGAGTCGCAAGGAATCCGACCACGAGCACCCCGAGCGTGACCTCTCGCGAGAACATAAGCGGGATGCGCCATGTCCCGTATCGCAGGTTCACGGTCACGAGACTGACGACAAAGACGACGAGCAGCGCACCGTAACCGTAAACGACAGCAGCCAGCAGCTTGCCGAAGAGAATCGCGTTGTCCGAGAGCGGAGTCGTCAGCAGGGTCTCGAGCGTGTGACGCTCGCGTTCGCCGGCAAACGAGTCGGCCACCAGGGCACTGACCATGAACAGCGGGAGCCATGCCCACACGAACAGCATCCACGGCTGCTGCACCCAAGCGACGCCCGCCTGCAGCGGCATGAACACGCCGAATACGAGCACGATCAGCGCCAGATTGAAAACGCTGGCACGCGAACCTCCCTGACGAAGCGCCACCTCGCGCAGTTCCTTCGTAGCTACGAGCCACATGTCGGAGAACGCCCTGATCATGAGTTCGCGTCTCCTTCGACGCCTGAGCAGCGTGAGGAAGGCCTCTTCGAGGCTCTCGGAGCCCCGTCGGACCTCTTCGATCCGAATGCCGGCCTCGACCGCCGCTCGCACGATCTCGGGCACCGAGGCCTCATCGCTCAGCTCTACGTGCATACGCCGGTCATCGTGCGTCACCGAGCCGACTCCGGTACACGCCGAGATCAGACCGACAGCTCGCTCGTCAAAGCCGCTCCCGACTATCACGACGCGTTGCGCCCCCGTGTTGCCCCGTACCTCATCGGGGTGGCCCAGGGCGATCAGCCTGCCCTCACGTATGACGCCGACCAGGTCGCACAGCCGCTCCGCATCGGCGAGGTGATGTGTGTTGATGAAGACCGTCACGCCCTCCTCGGCAACCAGGCGCGCAAGATCGTCGCGCAGATCCCGCAGCGGCTATCGGATCCAGTCCCGCGGTCGGCTCGTCGAGGAAGAGCATACGCGGGCGGTGCATGAGTGCGCGCACGACCGCGAGACGCTGCTTCATCCCCCGGCTCCACGCGCCCACCAGCTCCCCGCGACGCTCGTAGAGGTCCAGCGGTTCGAGCAGCTGGCGCACCCTGGCCGGGATCTCGGCCCGGCGCATCCCTGCGGCGCGCCCGAAGAACACGAGGTTCTCCTCGGCGGAAAGCCGTTCGTAGAGGCCGGAGTGCTCCATGAGAGACCCGCTCAGCTCGCGTACGGCATTTGCCTCTGTCGCGATGTCGTGACCCAAGACCTCCGCGCGACCGGACGTCGGCTCGAGCAGGCCGAGAAGCAAGCGCACCGTGGTCGTCTTGCCCGAACCATTCGGTCCGAGGAAGCCGAACACGATGCCGCTCGGCACGTCGAGGGTGAGATCGTCGACGGCGCGCACGGACGGGAAGTCGCGCGTGAGACCCTCTGTGCGCACGGCAACGGCCGCCATCTCAGCCTTCCACTCGTCGCAGAGGTGCGTATCCTGCCAGCAAGTTCTTCGTACCCGCCGTCTGGAAGGCGACCTCGAGCTTGTCGCCGTTGACGGCCTTCACCGTACCCAGCCCGAAGACCTTGTGTTCGACGACCGCGCCGACTTCAAACGTCTCGGCGGGTTGCGGCGGCTTCTTCGGCGCGTTCGGAGCGCCGCCGCCGAAAACGCGGCCGTCGGCGTTGCCGGAGCGGAATCCGCTCCCCCCGCGGCCAAGGCTGCTCGAGCCGGTCCCGAACCCGGAACCGCGCGAACCTTCGCCGCGAGCCGCGAAACCGGTGCCCGTGATGCCCTGGGAGCCGAGCCCGCTCGCCTCGATGTGCTTCTCGGGTATCTCGCCGATGAAACGGCTCGGCGGGTTGTACTGCATCGAGCCGAACAGCGAGCGCGAGTGTGCGTGCGTCAGGTACAGGCGCTCTCGAGCACGCGTGATGCCCACGTACGCCAGACGCCGTTCCTCCTCGAGCCCGGACTCTTCGAACATCGAGTTGGCGTGCGGGAAGATCGTGTCCTCCATGCCCACCATGAACACGATCGGGAACTCGAGACCCTTGGCGGTGTGTACCGTCATGAGCGTGACGGCTCGCTCTCCTTCGGCCATCGAGTCTATGTCGGTGCGCAGCGCGACCCACTCCATGAAATCAGCGAGCGATGCGTCTTCATGTATCGCCGAGAACTCCTCAACCACGCCGAAGAACTCCTGTATGTTCTCGATGCGTCCCTCGGCCTCAATGGTTCGCTCGGCCTCCAGCGACTGCACGAGTCCCGAGCGCTCGACGATCTGCTCGACCAGGTCGCGCAGAGATCCGCCGTCGGCGAGAAGAACCCGCATCGTGTCGACCGTCTCGGCGAAATGCTTCACCGCAGTCACCGCTCGCGCGGCAAGCCACTCGCCCTCGGCCGCCCGGTGCAGTGCCTCATCGAACGATGATGGCGTTCGAGATCGCCTCGTACTCGAGTCGCTCCACCGTGGACTTGCCGATGCCTCGCTTCGGCGTGTTGATGATGCGCTTGAGAGCAACCTCGTCGGCGGGGTTGTTCGCCGAGCGCACGTAGGCCATCACATCGCGGATCTCCGCGCGCTCGAAAAATCGCGTCCCGCCCACGATCTGATACGGCACGCCGGCCCGCAGCAACAAATCCTCGAGCACGCGGCTCTGGGCGTTCGTCCGGTAGAAGATCGCGAAGTCCGCATACGAGCGACCCTGCGCGCACGATGCGCTCGACCTCCGCTGCCACGAACCGCGCCTCGTCGCGCTCGTCGCTGGCGTAGTAGCGACTGATCGCCTCGCCGCCGGCGTTCGCGGTCCACAGCGTCTTGGGCTTGCGTCCGCTGTTGTTCGCGACCACGGCGTTCGCGGCCGCCAGGATCGTCTCGGTCGAGCGGTAGTTCTGCTCGAGCCGGATCACGGTCGCCTCGGGGTAGTCCCGCTCGAACTCGAGGATGTTGCGGATGTCCGCCCCGCGCCACGAGTAGATCGACTGGTCGTCGTCGCCCACGACCATGAGACTGCGGTTCTTCTCGGCGATGAGATCGTGGGGAGCGAGCAGCCCGACGATTCGGTACTGCGCGTGGTTCGTATCCTGATACTCGTCGACACTGATGTGGCGGAACCGACCCTGATACGCGGCGCGCACTTCGTCATGGTCCGCAAGCAGCCGATGGGCGTTGACCAGCAGGTCGTCGAAGTCCATCGCATTGGCTTCACGCATCCGTACGCGATACCGCTTGTAGACCTTAGCGGTGACCTTGTCCATCGGCGTAACGGCCTTGGCCTCGAACTCGGCCGCACTGATGAGCTCACCCTTTGCCGAGGAGATCCGGTTCAGTACGCCGTTGACCGGATAGCGCTTGTCATCGATCTCGAGCTGGGACATCACGGAGCGGAGCATCCGCTTGGTGTCGTCGGTGTCGTAGATGGTGAAGTTGTGGTCGTATCCGGGATGCCCGTCCTCACCATCGAGTCGCTCCGCATCTGCACGGAGCATCCGCACGCACATCGCGTGAAACGTCATCACCCACATGGAGCGGATGCTGACACCGCAGGATTCGCCGATACGCGCACGCATCTCGGCGGCAGCTTTGTTGGTGAACGTGATGGCGAGAATCTCCGCCGGAGAGACGCCGTGATCGCCGACGAGATGGGCGATCCGGTACGTGAGCACGCGCGTCTTGCCGCTTCCCGCACCGGCTAGTACCAGGAGCGGGCCTTGTACGGTCGTTGCGGCGTCACGCTGCGCGGGGTTGAGGTCGTCGAGATTCACAGTCATAGGACAGTCAGTGTACACGCGCGGTCGGTGCGACGTAAGAGATTCCCCAGTCTCTACTTGACGAACTTGATCATGGAGAAGGAGTCACCCGACTTGCGGAGGCACGCGTTGTGTGTGATCTGACGCTCTCCTCCGGAGTGTTGCACGTTGCCGCACCGCACACAGACGGCCAGACCGCACACGCTGCACGGCCCCAGTCGCGATGCGCCGACCGCCCCGCAGTGGGGACAGAACCTCGACATACCCGGCTCCGGCACAACAACCTCCCGCCACGATCTTGTCGCACTCGCGCAGTTCAGAACCGCGCTGAGTGCATACGTACCTTTGTCAGCAAAGCGAGCGTCCCACTGCTTCCGCTACCGGCTTCAGTTCGACTACAAGCTTCCTTAATCCTTCAAGGTCGAGCGATTGCGGCCCGTCGCACAGGGCACTGCGCGGATCCGGGTGCACCTCGACCATGACTCCATCGGCTCCCACCGCCACAGCAGCGCGCGACACCGCCGGCACAAGATCTGCCTGCCCCGTGGGATGCGACACATCTACAATAATCGGCAACAGAGACAGCTTCTTGACCACAGGCACTGCCGAGATGTCCAGCGTGAACCGTGTGGCCGTCTCGAACGTACGTATCCCCCGCTCGCACAGGATCACGTTCTCGTTGCCGTTCATCGTGATGTAGTTGCTCGCCTGAAGCCACTCTTCGATGGTGGCCGCCATGCCCCGCTTGAACACAACGGGCTTCATCGATTCGGCAGTCACTTCGCCTACTCGCTTGAGCAGACTGAAATTGGCCATGTTGCGCGTGCCGATCTGCAGAATGTCCGCATACTCGCTCACGATCTCGACGTGGGCGGAGTCGATGACCTCGGTGACAGTCAGCAGACCGTACTCATCGGCCGCCTCACGAAGAAGCTGCAGGCCTTTCTCTTCAAGTCCCTGGAACGAGAATGGCGACGTTCGTGGCTTGTACGCTCCACCGCGCATCACACGGATGCCGAGCTCCTTGAGCGCAGCTGCGACCTCGCGCATCTGCTCGCGACTCTCCACCGAGCACGGCCCTGCGATCAGCGTCACATCGCCGTCGCGCTCGATCGCCCCGATAGCCGCTGCCCCCTGCTCGCTCATGCCCGCAACTCCTTCATCACGTGAAGGATCGCTTCGTAGATCTCACGCAGGTTCCCGGCGTACAACGGCCCTTTGTTGCACTCTGCCAGGTTCGCGAAGATCTCCTCCTCGCGCTTGGGATCGTACAGACCCCAATGCACCTGCGGCTTGAGTTCCCGGATCGCGAGAGACTCCTCCGCTCGCTGGTTGAGCAGCTTGACCAGCTGGCAGTCGATCTCGTCGATGCGATCCCGGTGCTCTTCGATCTTCGCCTGGGCGTCTCTATCCTCGGCCATCTCGCTCGCTCCTCGTGACGGTCTGGTCTTGCACAAGACGCCGGTGATGTGCCGGCGTCCCCGAAATATACGCTCTCTTGTCTATTCCCACTCTATCGTTCCGGGTGGCTTGCTGGTGATGTCGTAGGCCACCCGATTGATACCATCTACCTCGTTGATGATGCGGTTGCTCATCTTCGCAAGCAGCTCGTGAGGCAGCCTCGCCCAGTCTGCGGTCATCGCATCTGCCGAGGAAACCGCCCTGATGATGATCGGATGTCCGTAGGTACGCTCGTCTCCCATGACGCCGACGCTGCGTATGTCGGGAAGCACCGCGAAGTACTGCCATACGGCACGCTCCGTGTCCCATGCGTCGATCTCTTCGCGAACGATCGCGTCAGCCTTCCGCAGCAGCTCGAGCTTCTCGTGCGTGATGTCGCCGATGATCCGCACTGCGAGCCCCGGGCCCGGGAACGGCTGCCGGTGCACGATCTCGTCCGGCAGGCCCAGCTCGGCGCCGACGGCGCGCACTTCGTCCTTGAACAGCGAGCTTAGAGGCTCGATCAGATCGAAGTGAACACCCTCCGGGAATGGGATCAGGTTGTGATGACTCTTGATCTTGGCCGTCGCCTTGCCAGCACGACCACCTGATTCGATCACGTCCGGGTACAGAGTCCCCTGCGCCAGCCACTTCACGCCTTCTAAGGTCGTGGCTTCCTCGAAGAACACCTTCCAGAACTCCTCGCCGATGATAGTGCGCTTGCGTTCCGGGTCGGTGACGCCCGCGAGCAACTGCAGATATCGCTCCTCGGCCCGCACATGAACCAGATCGATGTGGAACTGGTCCCGAAAGACGCGGACGACTTCTTCGCCCTCGTCCTGGCGCATCAGGCCGTGATCGACGAAGACGCATGTGAGCTGGTCGCCTATGGCGCGATGTAGCAGCGCCGCCACGACCGAGCTGTCCACTCCGCCGGACAAGCCGCAAATCACGCGGTCGGTGCCGACCTGTTCGCGCACGCGCTCGACAGTCTCATCGATGATGTTCACCATCGTCCACATCGGCGGGACTCCGGCGATGTCGTGTAGGAAGGTGCGGATGATCTGTTGCCCGTACTCGGTGTGCACGACCTCGGGATGGAACTGGGTCGCATACAGCTTGCGGGAAGGGTCCTCCATCGCTGCAACGGGGGTCGTGGCCGTGCGAGCGGTCACGACGAACCCGTCAGGCGCGGTACCCACGCTATCGCGGTGACTCATCCAGCACTGCGACTTGAGAGCCACCTCTGCGAGAAGTTCGCTTGTCGAATCGAGCACTTCGAGTTCGGCGAAACCGTACTCGCCGATATCGGTTCGAGGAATCTCCCCACCGAGCTGCAACGCCATCTCCTGGATGCCGTAGCAGAAGCCGAGCACGGGAATACCCAGACCCAGCACCGCCGGGTCGATATGCGGCGCACTCTCGGCATACACGCTCGCCGGTCCGCCTGACAGGATCAGCGCGACGGGCTTGCGTCGCGAGATCTCCTCGGCAGTGATGTCGTGCGGGACGATCTCCGAGTAGACTCTGGCCTCGCGGACACGCCGCGCGATCAGCTGCGCATACTGCGCGCCGAAGTCCAGGACAAGAACGGTCTGCTGGTCCTCGTGATAGCCCGCCACGCGCGCCCTACCGACCCATCCCGACGCCTTGTGACTGCTGGAGAACCTTGCCTTCGGTCTGGCTCGATGGGGCGATCATGACCTCGGCCTTCTGGAAGGTCTTCAAGTTCTCGTAGCCGCAGGTAGCCATCGAGGTACGCAGCCCGCCGAGCAGGTTGAGCGTTCCGTCGTTTTGATGAGCCGGGCCGACCAGTATGTCCTCGAGCGAACCGCGGATACCCGCTTGCACGCGAGTACCTCGCGGAAGGTCGGGGTGGAAGGTCGCCATACCCCAGTGGAAGCCACGACCGGGCGCTTCGGAGGCCGACGCGAGCGGCGAACCGATCATCGTCGCATCCGCACCACACGCGATGGCTTTCGCAAGATCTCCACCGGTGCGCATACCACCGTCGGCGATCACATGTGCATAGACGCCCGTCTCGTCCAGGTGGCGCATCCGCGCCGCAGCGGCGTCCGCAATCGCAGTGCACTGCGGGACACCGATGCCGAGCACGCGCCGTGAGGTGCACGCATGACCCGGACCCACACCCACCAGTACGCCGACGGCTCCCGCGCGCATAAGGTGCAGGGCACCTTGGTAGCTGCAGCAACCGCCGATGATGCACGGCAGCTCGACATTGCGCACGAACGCATTGAGGTCGAGCGGCTCGTCGTAACTCGAGACGTGCTCCGCGCTCACGACGGTACCCTGGATGACAAGGATGTCGAGTCCGCCTTCGAGCGCCGGCCCGATGAACTTCTCAACGTTTTGCGGCGTGAGCGAAGCAGCAGCGAGAACGCCCCCGTCTTTGATCTCCCTGACCCGCTGGGTGATGAGTTCGGGCTTGACGTCCTCGGCAGCATAGATCTCCTGCATCTTGGACGTTGCCTCTTCCTTGCCGAACGAGGCGATCGCATCGAGCTGAGGAGCGGGGTCTTCGTAGCGGGTCTGGATACCCTCGAGATTGAGTACGGCCAGGCCACCAAGCTTGCCCATTGTCACCGCGAAGCCAGGATCGACCACGCCGTCCATGGCGGAAGCCAAGACTGGCAGGGGGAACGCGTACTCCTTGCCGCGAAACGTGAACGACCAGGTGATGTCGATGTCACGCGGATCACGGGTGCGTCTACTCGGAACGATCGCTATGTCATCAAAACCATACGCACGCCGTGCGGTCTTGCCCCGTCCGATCTCGATCTCCATATGAAGTGCTGCCTCCTCGTTTTCGTACGTTGCTCGCCCCTTCGGGACGTGTCGCCCTCACGTCGATACAACAAAGGCCAGGGTCGATCCGCCGAGATCCGGCGAGCGAAGTGGCCTGGTCTGAATATGGACTGTATCGAGCTGCTGGTGCCAAAATACCGTGCACACCGTCGCCCTCGGTGTAGGTATTCTATGCCGAATACGGTGACGATGAAACCGAAACCGCTATAATAATGCGGAGTTTTCGTACCGACATGTCGTGTAGGGCGCCGCGCGCGCCCTTCCGACCCACATTGGAGATCGACACGCAGCCATGAATCGAACCACGCGATCCCTACTGTATAGTCGCGCCTTCCGCGCATCCACGACATGCTTGCTGGCCCTGTTTCTGTTCGCCAGCACGACCCCCGCTTACGCCGCTCGGGTATTCGTCGACCCCGGGCATGGCGGACCGTATCCCGGCGCTGTCGCCGGCGGGGTCAAAGAGTCCTACGTCAATCTGCTGATTTCGCTCGCGCTGCGCGACGCGCTTGCCGAGCGCGGCCACAGCGTGCAGATGTCTCGCACGTCCGACGTTTCTCCCAACCTCAAGGACATCCCGACGTGGCACTACGGCGCCAGCGGCGTACGCTACTACGCTGACGGTCTCACCGGTGTGTACAAGTACTCCGCATCGCAGGCCGGTTCCATCCCCTACGACGACCTGCAATCCCGTTGCGACATGGCGAACAAGTACGGCGCGGACATCTTCATCTCGATACACTGCGACGCGAATACGTCGAGCTCACCCAAGGGCACGGCCACGTATCGCAACTACGACAACGAAACCGATCGCGTGCTCTCGGCACGCCTGGCTGAACTCGTGCAAGACGGCATGATGGAAGCGACGAAGCCCTACTACACCATGGAAGACGATGGCACGCGCGCCGCTGGCTTCTACGTCGTCCGCTGGACGAACATGCCCGCCATCCTCATCGAATCGGCGTTCCTCTCAAACGCATACGAGCGTTCGCTTCTGCTCGATCCGACGTTTCGGGCACGCCTGGGTAACGGCATCGTCGACGGCGTCGAGGCCTTTCTCGCCGAGGACCCATTCGCCCCTCGCTGGGACCGGCTCTACGGCGCCAACCGCTACGGGACGGCAGCGGCGCTCGCAACGGATGGATGGCCCGATGGCGCAGAGACCGTGCTGCTCGCATCGGGTCAATCGTGGCCAGACGCGCTTGCCGCTACGCCGCTGTCCGCCAAGCTCGACGCGCCCCTCCTGCTCACGGAAACGGCATCTCTGCCGGAAGATACGCGCCGGGCACTCGAGACACTCGCGCCGTCGCACATCATCGTCTTGGGCGGTGAGCGCGCCGTCAGCACGAGCGCCACAGTCCAAGCATCTGCCGCCGCGAGTGGAGCTCCCGTGCCCGTTCGGCGGATCGCCGGTGCCGACCGCTACGAGACCTCTGTGCGTATCGCCGAGGAAGTGGGCATCGCGGATCGTCGTGTCATGATCGCGAGCGGCTTGTCTTATGCAGATGCGCTGTCCGGCTCGGCTCGTGCGGGGATCGAGGGAACACCCATCATCCTCACACGTGAGACCAACCTGCCTCAATCGGTCAGGCAGTATCTGATCGACTACGACGACGACATCAGCCGCGCCTACATCATCGGTGGACCGGCCGTCGTCTCCAAGGATCTAGAAGGTGCACTTGAAAACGGTTCACTCGGCTTCCGTGAACTCGATGTCGACCGACTCTGGGGTCGCGATCGGTATGCCACAAACACCGCGGTCTTGAGCGCGTTTTGGGACTCTGATGAGATGGATCCGTACGTGGCCACGGGCAAGAACTACCCGGATGCCCTGGCGGCAGGCACACTCGCCGCGAAGAATGGCCAGCCCATCATGCTGCTGGGTGGTCGGTTCATGAGCGGCCATACCCGCGAGTTCCTGGTCAATGAGCAGGCGCGTATCACGGGATTCACTATGGTCGGCGGTCCGGCCGCTCTTCCCTACGTGATGGACTGGGAGATCGAGAAAGGGCTCGGGCGCTAGGTCGAATCAGACGTTGAAGCGGAAGTGCACGACGTCCCCGTCGCGAACGACGTAGTCCTTGCCCTCGATCCGCAGCTTGCCAGCCGTTCGAACCCCGGCTTCGCCGCCATGCGCGACGTAGTCATCGAAGCTGATCACCTCTGCCTTGATGAAGCCGTGCTCGAAGTCGCTGTGAATCACCCCGGCAGCCTGGGGGGCCTTCGCGCCTACCGGCACGGTCCACGCCCGCACTTCTTTGGGCCCTGCCGTGAAGTAGCTCTGCAAGCCGAGAAGCTCATACGCAGCGCGGATAAGCGTGTTCAGGCCCGGCTCCGCGAGACCTTCCATCTCTAGATACTCGGCAAGCTCATCGGCCTCGAGCTCGGCCATGTCGGATTCGACCTTGGCGCAGATCGGCACGGGTGC
This sequence comes from uncultured Actinomycetota bacterium, assembly GCA_963790405.1. Classification (GTDB taxonomy): domain Bacteria; phylum Actinomycetota; class Coriobacteriia; order Anaerosomatales; family JAGXFU01; genus JBGSMX01. The sequence goes on along the minus strand of CAWBOJ010000006.1, from coordinate 122,041 downwards.
CTGGCCGTCGATCGGCGCAAGCTCAGCACCGATGCCGCCCTCATCGATGTTGGCAACGTAGAGCATCGGCTTCATGGTGAGCAGCTGCAGCTCCCGGACAAGCACACGCTCCTCGGCGGTGAGTTCCATCGTGCGAGCACGATGGCCCTGGTTCATCCACTCCCGCAAGCGCAAAGCGATGTCGAGCCGCAAGGCCGCATCCTTGTCACGCTTCGCTTCCTTCTCGAGCTTCGGGGTCGACCGCTCGAGCGTGCCGAGATCGGCCAGGATGAGTTCGGTCTTGATGGTCTCGACATCGCTCGCAGGGTCCACACGTCCGTCGACATGGATCACGTTGTCGTCGGCGAAGTAGCGCACGACCTCGGCGATGGCGTCCGTCTCTCGTATGTTGGCGAGGAACTGGTTGCCCAAGCCCTCCCCCTCGCTCGCACCCTTCACCAAACCTGCTATGTCGACGAACTCGACTGCTGCAGGCACGATCTGCTCGGGTTGGGCAATCTCGCGCCAACGCATCGAGCCGGGCGTCGGGAACGGGTACGATACCCACATTCGGCTCGATCGTCGCGAACGGATAGTTCGCTGCAAGCGCTGACTTGCGAGTCAGCGCCGTGAATAGCGTGGACTTGCCAACGTTCGGCAATCCGACGATTCCGATGGACAGCGACACGGGTATCTCCCCTTCGTGTACCTTGCGGACGCATGACACCACGTGGCGGGCGTCCAGACTTTTGGTACTGTACTCGATGGTCGTGCGTGTCGCCACCATCCGGCGCGCCGGTTGTGCTTCGAACAGAAGACCTGAACCTTACCCACAAGGAGACGCTTCACGTGCGCATCGGCATGTTCGCCGACATGTACAAGCCGCATCTAAGCGGCGTGACGAACTACATCTCGCTTTACAAGGAGCGGTTCGAGGAGCTCGGACATGAGGTGTTCGTATTCACCTTCGGTGAAACCGACTACCAAGATGACGAGCCGAATATCGTGCGTTCCCCGGCCTTGGCCTGGGGCGATACGGGATGGCAGGCAGGTGTCGCCTTTTCGGACGAGACGCGCAAGCTGATCCACACGCTCGACATCGCGCATGCCCATCACCCGTTTCTGGCCGGACGGCTCGCCGTGAAGCACTGCAAGCCTCACGGCATCCCGGTCGTGTTCACGAATCACACGCGTTACGACATCTACTCGGACACATACGCCTTCTTCGTTCCCCGGCGGATTCGAATGTGGTTCCTGAGACGCTACCTGCGAAACTTCATGCACGACGTGGATCTGGTCATCGCGCCTTCGCCGGGCATCAAGGAATGGCTTGCGAACTTCGGGCTCACCAGAGATGCGGTACAGCTCTCCAATGCCGTCGATACACACCCGTTCATGCGGCCTACGGACCCGATCGAACGCAAGGAATTCGGATTCGCGAACGACTCGGTCGTCTTCTGCTATCTCGGACGTGTTGGCCCGGAGAAGAACATGGGCCTCCTGGTTGATGCCTTCATCAAGGTAGCCGAAGCCGACGAGCGGGCGTGTCTACTGGTTCTGGGTGACGGTCCGGGCCGCCAGAAGGCTCAAGCCGTGCTCTCCGACCACGACCTGTGTGCACGCGCACATTTCGCCGGGCGCACGCCCTACGCGATCGTCCCCGACTACCTGGCTGCCGCCGATATATTCGTGACCGCATCGGTCTCGGAAGTCCACCCGCTCGTGATCATGGAAGCCATGGCCGCGGGTCTGCCCGCAATAGGCATCGATTCGCCGGGCGTGGGAGACATCATCCGTGACGGCGAGACAGGCCTGCTTACCGGCGGAACCACCGATGAGCTCGCAGCCGCGATGCTCGGGCTCGTACGCGATGCCGAGCAACGCCTCCGCCTTGCTGGAGCGGCGCGAGAAGAAGCCTCTCACTACGACATCCGCATCATGGCCGACAAGATGCTGCGGCTCTACGAGGGACTTCTGCGATAATCCTGGGCATGCCTTCATCAGATATCATCGCAGCACTCTCCCTGGGCGGAGCGGCGTTCATGGTCGGGCTTTCGGGCGCCATGTCACCCGGCCCCTACCTCACGGTCACCATCACGCGCACGCTGCGCGACGGCAGGCTCTCGGCAGCGCTCATGCTTGTGGGTCATGCCCTACTCGAAGGAGCGCTGCTCGTTGGTTTCGCCTTCGGGCTCCAGGAGTTCCTCAAGCGCCCAGAGGTCGCATCAGGTCTTGCACTGGTGGGCGGCGCAGTGCTGATATGGATGGGCTTCGGCCTCATGAAGGGCGCGGCTACCGGCGCTATCGCCGCCGATCTCGAAGTTGCCGAGGATTCCTCGCGCATGGGCCCCGTGCTCCACGGCGTGCTCGTCTCACTCTCGAACCCCTACTGGACACTGTGGTGGGCGACGATAGGCGTGACACTCGCCGCGAAGGGTCTGGCGATCGGGCCGCTGGGTGTGGTCGCGTTCTTCCTCGGTCACCAGCTCGCCGACTGGGCCTGGTACGGCTTCGTTATCATTGCGGTCTCCTCGGGGCGCCACATGCTTTCGGACCACGTGTACCGCTGGACCATTGGCGTGCTCGCCGCGTTCCTGCTCTATCTGGGCGCCACCTTCGTGTTGGAAGGGCTGCCCTTCTAGTCTGGTGCCGAGTGGGACTCCTCAGCTGCTTGCCCTGCCTCCACACGCTCCACGAACTCCTGGAGATCTGGGTCCTCCATCAACCGTCTGCGGATAGCGAAGTAGCCGAGCACGACTGCGGCGACCAGCGTCAGTGTGGAGATAACGACAAACGCAGCAAGCACAGGGTTCGGCACGCGAACGCCTAGAGCCCGTCAATCAGCGGATCGAACGCCTGAACGTTCCAATCGACACCGAGTTCGGTCAACTTGGCGTAGTACTCCTGCTCCGAGAACTCCTTGTTCAGGATGTGGAACCGCGCGCCGTTGAGGCCCACGCAGTACGCGCAATCTCGGCAGTCGATGCACTGGACACACTCGATGATGCTGTCGGAGTTGTGGCACCCGATGCACCCGCGCGAGTTGTACAGGTAGTTGGAGTTGCGACACGCTTCGACGTTGAAGCAACCGTAGTTGTTGGCTCCATCGCGGTCGTGCGTATGTTCGGTTCTGAGCCGTGCCCATTCGTGCATGAACTCAGGATCCATCGCCGACTCCCCCGCTCTGGTCATCTCTCCATCGAGTGTAGCGCGCCCTACTGAGATGCGCACCAGCGACGCCAGCACGAAGGCCCCGGAGCGTATGCCCCAGGGCCTTCGGATGCAGCATGGTCGAGCAGTTGCAGGCGCCGGAAGCGCTACATCATGCCCATGCCGCCACCCATGGCAGCAGCAGCGGCCATCGGGTCGCTGTCTTCGGGAACATCGGTCACAGCGGTCTCGGTGATCAGAATCAGAGCCGCGATCGACGCGGCATTCTGCAGCGCCGAGCGGGTGACCTTGACCGGGTCGATGACGCCATCGGCCATCAGGTCGCCGTAGACTCCGGTCGCGCTGTTGAGACCGTAGCCGATCTTGTTCTCGGCACGGATCTTCTCGACGACGACGGAACCCTCGAAACCGGCGTTGGACGCGATCGTCTTCAGCGGCTCGATGAGCGCCTTGCGGATGATGGTGACGCCGATCATCTCGTCGTCGGCCAGCTCGAGCGCATCGAGAGCGGGAAGCGCATCGACGAGTGCAACGCCGCCGCCGGCGACGATGCCCTCTTCAACTGCCGCGCGGGTCGCCTGCAAGGCGTCCTCGATGCGGTGCTTCTTCTCTTTGAGCTCGACTTCCGTCGCGGCGCCGACCTTGATGATCGCGACACCACCGGACAGCTTGGCCAGACGCTCCTGGAGCTTCTCGCGGTCGAAGTCCGAATCGGAGTTCTCGATCTCGGCCTTGATCTGGTTGATGCGGGCCTTGATCTCGTCCTCGGTACCGGCACCGTCAACGATGACGGTGTCGTCCTTGGTGATCTTGACGGTCTTCGCACGACCGAGCATGTCGAGGGTGACCTCTTCGAGCTTCATGCCCAGCTCCTCGGTCACGACCTTGCCGCCGGTCACGATCGCGATGTCTTCCATCATGCGCTTGCGGCGATCGCCGAAGCCCGGTGCCTTGACGGCAACGGCGTTGAACGTGCCGCGAAGCTTGTTCACGATCAGTGTGGCCAGTGCCTCACCCTCGAGGTCCTCGGCGATGATCAGCAGCGTGCTTGCCGGCCTGCATGACCTTCTCAAGCACGGGGAGCAGGTCCTGGATGTTGCTGATCTTCTGGTTCGCGATGAGAATCAGCGGATCGCTCAGGGCACGGCTTCCATACGCTCGGCGTCCGTGACCATGTACGGCGAAATGTAGCCCTTGTCGAACTGCAGGCCCTCGACGGTCTCGATATCGATGCCGAACGTCTGGGACTCCTCGACGGTGATGACGCCGTCCTTGCCCACGACTTCCATGGCCTCGGCGATCTTGGCGCCGATGACATCGTCGGCAGCCGAGATGGCGCCAACGTGAGCGATCTCTTCCTGTTCCTCGATGTCCTTGGCGTGCTCCGCGATCTGGACGACGACAGCTGCGACGGCCTTCTCGATGCCACGCTTGATGGCGAGCGGGTTGGCGCCGGCCGCCACGTTGCGCAGGCCCTCTTTCACGATGACCTGTGCGAGCAGCGTCGCGGTCGTCGTACCGTCACCAGCGACGTCGTTGGTCTTGGTCGCGACTTCCTTGACGAGCTGAGCGCCCATGTTCTCGAGCGCGTCAGTCGAGCTCGATCTCCTTGGCGATGGTCACGCCGTCGTTCGTGATGGTCGGAGCTCCGAACTTCTTCTCCAGCACCACATAGCGGCCCTTGGGGCCGAGCGTGACTTTGACCGCGTTGGCCAGCTTGTTGACGCCGGCTTCAAGCCCGCGGCGGGCCTCCTCGTCAAAACGAATCTCTTTGGCCATATCTGGCTTGTCCTCCTTCAGATGGAACGTAGGTGACGTAGGTTACTAGTCCGCGACGACTGCAAAGATGTCGCGCTCTTCGAGAATCTTGTACTCGACGCTATCGAGCTTGATGTCCTGACCACCATACTTGCCATACACGACCACGTCGCCGACCTTCACATCCATCGGGATGCGTTTGCCGTCGTCGTCACGCTTGCCCTCGCCTACGGCGATGACTTCGCCACGCTGCGGCTTTTCTTTGGCGGTGTCGGGGATGACGAGACCGGACTTGGTCTCGGTCTCGGCCTCGGCCGGCTTGACGATCACTCGATCGCCCAACGGCTTGAGATTCATGCGCTGCCCTCCTGTTATCACGACAATGTCCTACAGATACGTGCTTCGTCTGGGGTTGGTGTGCGACCCCTCGCGGCATCGACCGCGCGGTTGTATGTACCCCATTCGCAGCCGAGCCTCTCGTTTGCTAGCACTCGCGTGCCTCGAGTGCCAGCACTATCGGATTCTAGAGCACCTCGTACACAGGTTCAAGGGGTTTCAACAGCCATTTCTCAGATGGGGTTGAGTGTCCTCGACTTAGATTCGTGATCGTGCCGAGAAACCCAAGGTCACGCTTGTGTGTCCAGTCGAAGGCCGGGAACTGCCTCGGCATCGAGGCCCAAGCGCTCCCCGTTTCGGTAGCGATACGTGCCAGCAGCCGCGATCATCGCGGCGTTGTCGGTACACAACTCGAGCGGCGGGACCGAGACATGCACGCCGCGCCCCTCGAGGGCCCCGCGAAGCGCTTCACGCAACGCACTGTTGGCAGCCACGCCCCCGGCGAGGCAGAACGTGGTCACGCCACACTCCTCCACGGCCCGAACCGATTTCGAGACCTGCACGTCGATAACCGCCTGCTGGAAACTCGCAGCAAGATCCGGCGTGTTGATGTCACGTCCCGCTTGCTCCTCGCGACGGATGTGGGTGATGACCGCAGTCTTGAGGCCCGAAAGCGAGAAGGCGTAATCGCCCGAGCGCATCATCGCCCGAGGGAAGTCGATTGCTGCCGGATCGCCGTTCTCGGCAAGCTTGGAAAGGATCGGCCCGCCCGGGTATCCCAGACCCAGGGCCTTCGCGACCTTGTCGAACGCCTCGCCGGTAGCATCGTCAAGTGTCTCGCCGAGCGTGTGATACTCGCCCCAAGCGGGCATGTGCACGAGCGACGTGTGCCCACCCGAGACCACCAGTGCGACAAGGGGTGGCTTGACGTCGCGATCGGCGAGCACGTTGGCAAAGATGTGCCCCTCGAGGTGATTCACGCCCACGAGTGGCACGCCCGTAGCCATCGACAGACCCTTGCCGTATGCAACTCCGATGACCAGCGCGCCGACAAGCCCCGGCCCATATGTCACGGCTACTGCGTCCAGCTCCTCGAATGCCAGCGGAGCCTCACGCCCGAGCTCGCGACCAGCGCGCTCCAGCGCCTCGTCCACGACGCCCACAATCGCTTCGGTGTGCTTGCGACTCGCGATCTCGGGAACGACGCCGCCAAACCGCGCGTGGAAGTCGACCTGGGTTGCCACAACACTGGCAACCAGCTCCCGGCCTCCGCGCATCACAGCCGCTGCCGTCTCATCGCACGACGTCTCGATTCCGAGCACGAGCTCGTTGCCACTGCGGGACTCGAAGCGCTCCAAAGCCTCGGTCCCGGAGCGCAACAGCGCCTCGAGCCGCGCCGTCATCCCGGGCGCATCACACTCGTCGCTCCACATGATCACAGCGTCTTCGCCCGATTCCACGTAGTAGTCAGGGCGCCGTCCGACATCATGGAAGCCGGCCTTCTCGTACAGCGCGATCGCGCCGGCGTTGCGCTCGCGCACCTCCAGGGTCGCGTGCATGGCTCCTCGCTTGCACGCTTCGGCCAGCAATCCGCCGAGTAGCGCCGAACCGATACCGTAGCGTCGCGCATCCGGGCGAATGGCCAGGTTCATCACGTGGACGTCGGTGTCTACGAGCATCACCCCGCCATAGCCGATGACCTCACCGGCCCATTCGACCACCAGCCAGACTCGGTCGTGTTCGCGCTGAAGTTCCGAGATGAACATCGTGCGTGTCCACGGCGACGGGAACGAGACTTCTTCGATCGCGAAGACGGCGTCGACGTCGACGTCGCGCATCGCTCTCAGCTCTGCGCTCACCGAGCTTCACCGGCTCCCGGTCCGCCTACACCCGTCGTTGGTGTCGGACGCGCCGGCAAACCAGCCCGGACGCGCTCGTTCTCCTCGGCATCCGACAAACGCGTGTACACCGGCAACAAAGTTCCGGGATCCCCGGAACCGATCTCGCCAGCTGCAAGCGCCGCGCGATACGCCCTCGTGAGGCCGAGACCAGAGGGCGCCCACAGCGACTCTTCCGAACACACCGCGCGATTCCCGAGCGAGGCTTCGAATACGCCTCGGTACTTCACCAGTCCGTTCCCGGCAAGCAGGATCGGTTCGCCCGCCCTGGCGAACTCCTCGGCGGCCTCTTGGGGCGATGCAACACGATCCGGGGCCAAGCGCTCCATACGACCCTCATGTGCCCGAAACAGCGCCGGATACACTTCACCCCTCATGGCGTCGCCAACGACGCCCACGAGTCCCTGATGGTCACGCAGACGCCATGCAACAGCGTCTAGCGTGCTCAAGCCGTAGAGAGGCACACCGAGACCATGCGCGAGTCCTTTCGCAGTGGCCACGGCGATACGTACTCCCGTGAAGGATCCCGGTCCCCTACCGACGACGATGCCGGTCAACTCTCCGATGGCCATGCCCTGTGCCGCGAGCAGTTCCCGTGTCGCAGGCAACAGTCGGGACAGTGCCGCCCGACGCGCCTCGAAGTCACGTGCGGCACGCAATTCGACCTTGGCGCCATCGCGCTGCATGAGCGCGATGGCAATCGCATCGGTGGACGTGTCGAACGCCAGCTGCACGCCACACGACTCAGAGCATTCAGACGCCCGACGCACGCCACATTGGTCCGGGATGGAGCTCACTGCGCCGGCTCCACAGTGATGCTGTTCAATCCTCGGCTGTGATCGAACCACGCCGCGAGCAGCGCCTCGCCCCTCGGTCCGGATGACTCGACATGGATCCGGCGCACCATGTCTCCTTCGATGGAGATCGTCACGCGCAGGCATTGTGCAGGCGCGGCCTCATCGAACCGATCGCCCCACTCGACCAACGAGACGCCCTCGCTTTCGATCGTCCCGAAGTAGTCGACGTCCTCAAGCATGTCTGCACGCTCGAGTCGGTAGAGATCGAAGTGGTACAGGGGAATCCGCCCCTCGTGAACCAGCAAGATGTTGAACGTCGGACTGGTGACGGGTTCGGCAACGCCAAGGCTCGCGGCAAGACCTTTCGCCAGCACGGTCTTGCCCGCACCAAGATCGCCCGACAGAAGCACGACATCACCAGGCCCCACGACAGCGCCCAGGGCGGCACCGAGTGCGCGTGTTCCCGCCTCATCGCTGGTAACAGCCTCAAAGGCATCCATGCCGCTCATTTCCCGAACAACGTCGGCTGCCGAGGTTCCTCGGCAGGCAAATCGGTCAGCAGGCCGCGCAAAGTCTCGAAATCCCCAAACAGCACATCGCGCTTCGACCCGTCATAGAGAGCCGCGGCCGGATGGAAGATCGGCATGACGGTGAACTTGCCCGCGTGCTGCACGGTACCACGTAGGCGCGTGATACCGGTTGTGGTCTTCAGCACGAACTTCGTGGCGAAATTGCCGAGGGTGACAATGACTCGCGGATCGATGATGCGCACCTGCTCGCGAAGGAAGGGCGTACAGGTCTCTATCTCGTCGGCCTGAGGATCGCGATTGCCCGGCGGGCGACACTTGAGGATGTTGGCGATGTAGACCTCGTCCCGAACCATGTCGATCGAGGCGAGCAGCTCATCGAGCAACTTGCCCGCAGCTCCCACGAACGGCTCGCCTCTGAGATCCTCGTTCTTGCCTGGCGCCTCGCCGATGAACATGAGGCTCGCGTCTTCCCGTCCAGCACCAAGTACCAACATCGTGCGCGTGTCCCCGAGCGTGCAGCGGTGACAGTCGCCGATGTGATCGGCGAGTTCGCTCAGATTCGCGCAGCCCAGCGACACGATGTCCTCCCTCACAGCGTTACAGCCACGTGACAACCTCTTCGAGCGGTCTGCGGGCCGGTCGGCCGGACGACTCCGCAGAGTAGCCGACGGGAATGATAGCCACGGGCGTGATCGGTTCGGCAATTCCGAGCGCAGCACGCACAGCGGTCTCGTCAAACGCACCGATCCAGCATGCAGCCAACCCGCGATCCACGGCGGCAAGCAAGATGTTCTCGGCGGCGGCTGCTGTGTCTTGAATCGCATACAGCTGTTCGCCGCGAGCGGCGTAGCGCGCGGCACACGGACGTGGGTCGGTGGAGACGACTATTGTCACCGGCGCCGCGGTCGCCCACCTCTGGTGCAAGGCTTCCGCAAGCCGCTCCCGTGCCTGAAGCGACTGCACGACAGTGAAGCGCCAAGACTGGATGTTGCCCGCCGTTGGAGCGGCCACGGCGGCAAGCAGCAGCGCACGCACATCTGCGTCACTGACCGCCAACTTCGCATTGAAGTGGCGCACGCTCCGGCGCTTGGCGATGACCTCGGAAAACTCCATCGATACTCCCATTCTTGCGGTGACAGTGTCGTGCTCCGCGGAAAGACGTTGGCCATCATTCTAAAACAAGGGAATACTACGTTCATATCGAAAGTGTGAGACAGGGGGGTGACCCGTGCCTATGAGCATGCAAAGACCAGATGTGACCGATGAAGACATTGGGATGCGCACGTTCCAGCTTCGGAAAGCACGTGCCGTGGAGCGCGCTCTTGATCGATTGCGCCACGCACTGAAAGCCGAGTGGGGATCGCTGGAGAGTCGTGAGGTCGAGGAGCTGGAGTGGATTCTCGGTGAATTGTGGGCATACGTTGCTCGCGATGACTGGGAGAAGCTGCACTTCGGACGGCTGACAATGCATGATATCCGTGTGATTCTGGGCTACGGTCGTGAGTTGCGCAAGCACTCTCGCAACGCCGTGGACGTTCTCAACGACGTTGGAACGGTCGTCCGCGACAAGGGCTAGGGACGAAGCCTGCTCGAGTCTTGCATCGCCAGCACTACGCAAAACACCGCCTACGCAAGCAGGCGGTGTTTCTTCTTGTGGTCGAACCCGAACCCATCGTTCGTGTGCTGGCTTCCCGCGTGCGTGTGGTTCCCCGCACACACTTTCGGGTAGCATCGTGGGGCGGCGTCTTCACCCCCCGGTTGGCGACACCGCCCCACGTATTTACGGCACAAGAACGCCCGCTGATGCTTTCCGCATCTCGGCCTATTGACCAGCCTGCTGGGCCACTTTCTTGCGCTCGATCTTCGCTTTGACCTTCTTCAATCGGAACAGATCCTCGCGTGCGCGCTCGTCCAGTGTCTGACGGATATAGGACACCTGTTCCGTCAATTGCGGCACTGTCACCTGCTCGAGAGCGTTGACTCGGCGGTTGGTCTTCTGTATCTCCTCGCCAAGTCTCTTCAATCTTGTCTCGATGTCTGCATATTCGATGATGACGTCGAGAATCCTCTCGAACTTGTCGGCAGACTCGTCTACTCGGGACGAAACGCCCGTAACCGAGTACCCACGTGTGAACGACGAGCGAATCGGGCTCTCGCCCTTCGTCACGACCGGAACCGACACGCCCATGATCTTCGTACCTGTCATGTCGACGACAATCTCGCCCTTGGTGGCCATGCCGGCAGAACGCAGAGCGACCGTCCCGTCGACCGCCTTAGCGACAGCCAACGAGTACTGCGCCTCGGAGACCGACTTCTGGAGTGCCTCGGACAGACGCAGAGTCTCGTCCATGACGCCCATGAACTCGATCAGGAGTGCGTCGCGCTTCTGCTTGAGCAGATCCATCCCCTGCTGAGCAAGCTTAATCTGCTCCCGACGTTCAAGGAGCTCTGCTCGTGTTGGCCGGACTTCCTCCATGGTTCGAACCCCCTAGAGGTCGCCTTGTTCTTCGGCATTGGGGTGATACTTGCTGATGAAGTCGCGCACGCGCTTCAGCTCGCCCATCGGCAGACCCGCCATCAGCTCCCAGCCAATCGACAGTGTCTCCTCGATCGTGCGGCCTTCGTCGCCCTGACCGACGATACGAGACTCGAAATCGTCAGCGAATCTCAGGTAGCGACGGTCGGTGTCCGAGAGCGCTTCTTCGCCGACGATGGCGACGAGCTTGCGCAGGTCACGTCCCTGTGCGTATGCGGCGTAGAGCTGGTTGGCAACAGCGCGATGGTCGTCACGCGTCTTGCCTTCGCCGATACCAAGGTTCATGAGTCGGGACAAACAAGGCAGCGTGTCGATCGGCGGGAAGACGCCGCGACGATGCAGATGACGCGACAGCACGATCTGACCCTCGGTGATGTAGCCCGTGAGGTCGGGAATCGGATGCGTGATGTCGTCGTCAGGCATCGACAGGATCGGCAGCTGCGTCACGGAACCCTTGCGGCCCTTGATGCGGCCGGCGCGCTCGTAGATGGTCGACAGGTCGGTGTACATGTAGCCAGGATAGCCACGTCGACCAGGCACCTCTTCACGAGCGGTCGAGACCTCGCGTAGCGCCTCGCAGTAGTTGGTCATGTCAGACAGGACGACGAGGACCTGGAGGTCCTTCTCGAAGGCAAGGTACTCGGCAACAGTCAGTGCGCACTTCGGGGTCAGAAGTCGCTCGACCGTCGGATCGTCGGCCAGGTTCAGGAAGAACACAACGCGCTCGAGGGCGCCCGTGCTCTCAAACTGCTCCATGAAGAATGCCGCCTCGCGATGCGTGATACCCATCGCGCCGAATACGATCGCGAACTCCTCGCCGCTCTTTACCCGCGCCTGGCGGATGATCTGCGCGGCAAGCTCGTTGGCCGGCAGACCGGAGCCCGAGAAGATCGGAAGCTTCTGCCCGCGGACCAGCGTGTTCAAGCCATCGATGGCCGAAATCCCGGTCTCGATGAAGTCAGCCGGCTTCTCACGCGTGTACGGGTTGATCGGCGCGCCAGTGATATCCAGGCGCGCTTCCGGAATGATCGGCGAGCCACCATCGATCGGCTGACCTACGCCGTTCAAGGTTCTGCCGAGCAGTTCCGGCGACACACCGATCTTCGCAACCTCCTCGAGGAAGCGAATCTCGGTCGCATCGATGTCGATACCCTGCGTGCCCTCGAATATCTGGATGACGGCGACGTCTCCCGAGATTTCAAGCACCTGACCCGAGCGGCGCGAATCATCCGGCATGCGGATGGCCACCATCTCGTTGTATGCAACGCCGTGCACATCCTTGACGAACACCAGCGGACCGGTGACGTATGAGATGGTGCGATAGTCAGTAGAGACGAGTGAACGCTTGGTCGTCTCCGGCTTCGGCATAGTCTCCTGCGCCACTTAGTACACCTCGATCTCTGCGATATCCTCGGCCATCTGCTCGGCGAATCTCGGAAGATTCTCGATAGCCTCCTCGTGCGGTGTCGTCTTCATCATGGAGATCTTGTCCTTGAGCGGAAGCTCCAGGATCTGCCGCAACGACACGCCACGATTCAGCCCGACCGTAGCGGCATCACTGAAGGCCATGATGACTTTGAGCATCAAGTAGCCCTTCTTGGGCGGACAGTACGCATCGATCTCATCGAATGCGAACTGCTGCAGGAAGTCCTCTCGCAGCATGCGCGCCACTTCCAGGATAACCTTCTCCGATTCAGGCAACGCGTCTGGACCCACGAGCTGCACGATCTCCTGCAGCTCGGTCTCCTTCTGGAGCACGCTCATCGCACGATCGCGCATCTCCTGCCAGTCGGGAGCAACGTTCTCCTGATACCAGCGTCGAATCTGGGCTCCGTACAGGGTGTACGACTTGGTCCACGAAATGGCCGGGAAGTGACGGCGGTGAGCCAGCGACGTATCGAGAGCCCAGAAGGCACCCGTGACTCGCAACGAGTTCTGGGTCATCGGCTCCGACATGTCACCACCGGCCGGCGAAACCGCGCCGACCATCGTGACCGAGCCGACGCGTCCCTCATCACCCAGTGCCTCTACACGACCGCTGCGCTCGTAGAACGCCGCGAGACGCGTTGCCAGGTAGGCCGGGTAGCCTTCCTCGCCGGGCATCTCCTCGAGTCGACCCGAAATCTCGCGGAGCGCCTCGCCCCAGCGGGATGTAGAGTCGGCCATCATCGCGACGTTGTAGCCCATGTCGCGATAGAACTCGGCCAACGTTGCACCCACGTAGATGGACGCCTCTCGCGCCGCAACCGGCATGTTCGAGGTGTTGGCGACCAGCACGGTGCGGTCCATCAGCGGATGGCCTGAGCGCGGATCCTCGAGTTCGGGGAACTCCGTGAGAACCTCGGTCATCTCGTTTCCGCGCTCACCACAGCCGACGTAAACGATGATGTCCACGTCTGCCCACTTGGCCAGTGACTGCTGGGTGACCGTCTTGCCGGTTCCGAAACCACCGGGAATGATGGCGTTGCCGCCCAGGGCGATCGGGAAGAACGTGTCCAGGATGCGCATGCCCGTGGTGAACGGGTGCGTGGGATCCAGCTTGCGCGTATAGGGCCGTCCCTGTCGGACGGGCCACATCTGCGCCATCTTGATCTCGACGCCGTCTTCGAGCGTGGCAACGACCTGGTCTACCGTGTAGTCCCCCTCGGAGACAACGGTCGCAATCTTGCCCGGCTTCGTCTTCGGCGGCACCATGACGCGATGCTCGATGGTCTGTCCCTCTGGCGTCGTCCCGATGATATCGCCAGCCGACACTTCCTGTCCGACCTTCGCAGTCGGAGTGAAGTGCCACATCTTCTCGCGATCGAGAGCGGACGCAACCGTGCCGCGCTCGATGTAGTCGCCGGTCTGTTCTGCAATGACCGGCAACGGACGTTGAACACCGTCGTAGATCGACGAGAGCAAGCCCGGGCCAAGCTCAACCATGAGCGGGCCATCCGTGGACTCAACAGTATCGCCGACCATCAGACCGGAAGTGTCCTCGTAGACCTGGATCGTCGCACGATCGGCTTCGAGACGGATGACTTCGCCCATTAGGCCTTGTCCACCGACTCGGACGACGTCGTACATCTTGGCGCCGAGCATGTTCCGAGCCACGACGACAGGTCCTGTGATTTTTGAAATCGTACCGAGAATCATCAGCCTCGCCTCAGTGTGATGTCGAATCCAATAGCTCTCCTGATCAGTCGAGCGAGATACGCCCGGTGATCCTCACCCATCTCCAGTCGCTCTTTGATCGGGAGCGATATGACGATGGGCCGGTAGATCGAATCGATCTTCTTCTGCGTGCGCTCATCGATGACCGCCATCATCTTTTCGTTGACAGCGATGATGCCGCTGGCGTCGTCGTCAATCAGCGAGTTCAGCTTCTTGCGCGCCATCTCGCTAGAATCGGCGACTTCAACATCGACGCCTGCCAAACGAAAACCGTCGGCAGTGTCGGAATCGGTGAGGACCACGAGCTTATACAAGGATCAGCTCACCCCTCATCCGATCCTCGGGCATGCCAACGGCCTTGCCCTTGACGATGATACGCAGGTTCGTGATTTCGTTCTGCTTCGCCCACAGGTACGCAATGGTTATGCCCGCACCCAATGGATCGCCAGTTCCCATCGTGAGCGCCTTGCGCACGAGGTAGTCCTCCAGCGCACGCTCGAAGATCGCGATCGAGTTCGCCTCCAGAAAATGCACGGAAGCCTCGTCGAGGGTCTTGCCGTACGGCGTGCCCCGCAGCCGGTCGAGCACCTCATCGATGTCCGACATGTGCGCTAGCTGCGAGAACAGATCTCCCCCGATGGCATTTCCGCCTTCCAGGAAGTACATGTCGACGTCCATGCTCTCGACATCGGCCTTCTGCAAACGGAATATCGTCACGAGGTTCGAGATGTCGACCTGCATCCTGAGCAGTCTGCGGGCCATCTGCATGTTGCCACCTCGCCGACCAAGGCGGTGATCCGCCCAGTCGGAGTAGTAGCGGTCCATCGCGAGTTCGAGATCTGCTAGCTCGCCGCTTCGCATGTAGGCCATGTAGCCTTCACGCATTGCCGAAGCGTACGGCAGACTCCACGTGACTGCCGTGTCGATCACAGCTCGAACATCCTCCACCATCGATAGTGCATCCAAGTCGACCTGTGACAGAAAGCCTGCAGGTAGCAGGCCTTCCGCGATCTCCGCTGCGGGGAGCTGCATTTGCTTCCCGCGCAGAATGGTCTTGATATTGAATACGTCCCATCTGCCGAGAAGCGTCGTCAGAATGTAGGCGGCCTCCTCGTTGAGGAAGCTCAGAACCTTGCGGTAGATGCGCACCATGTTGTTCTTGAGCGCCTCATCGACCGCTGCCGCATCGCGACCCTTGATAAGAGTGTCTTCCAAATCGGGGCCGTACTCCGTGTCAGCAAGAGCCTGTATCAGGCCACCTAGGTCGTGAGCCGCCATGAGTCCGTCAAGGAATGCGCGGTCGAGCAGACGTGCTCGCATCCCACGGATGCGAGCGTTCGCATACCCGTAGTCCTTGCCGCCGATAGCCTCCTTGCGAGACGTTGCGGTCGCACTCATGAGAACAGTATCTCCGCGACGTCAGACTGCGCAGACTGTTGCACCTTCTCGAGGCGGTCTTCAAGGGTGTTGCGACGCTGGATGCGTCCACCGCTCGTCGAGACGATCAGGCCCCCAAGGGTGGAGATCTCCGGCTTCACCGTAGCGTCGACTCCCAGCTCCGCGAAGGTGCTCTTCGCGAGCTCGGCATCGACAGGATCGACCAACACATCGATCTCGCCACTCATACCTTGGAGTGCCTCCTGCGCCAATGCCCGGAACAACGCGGGGTAATCCCCACGTGACCGAATATCGGTGAGTAGACTCAGCGCTTTTGTGAACGTCGCGTTGACTGCCTCTTCTTTGACAGATGCGACCTTCTTCTTACCCTCGAGCTTCGCAGCATTGACCGACTGGGACGCTTCGCTGCGCACCGTCTTTTCGGCCTGGGCGAGGCGCTGTTCGCGCACCGTCTGGGCCTCATCGGCGGCCTGCTCCGCGATCACACCAGCCTGATCGCGGGCGTCTTGGAGAATCGTCACGATCTCCTTGTCGGCCTGCTCTTCGAGAGCTTGGAAAATGTCATCAAGTGCCATGTGTCCGGTTCCCTCCGCGATTTCGCGATCGGCGTGCGGCTTGAACTGTGTGTTAGCCGGTGATCATGATCGCGGAAACGAAACCGAGCAGAACGATAACCTCAGGCAACGCCTGAAGCGTGATGATCCAGATCGAGACCTCGGGACGTTCTGCCAGCGTGCCGGCACCCGCCGCTCCGATCTTGGCCTGTGCATAGCCAGCACCCAGTGCCGAGAGACCCATAGCCAGGCCGGCCGCCATGGCCTTACCGACCGCGGCCTGCCACTCAACGGGTGCCTCTACTGCTGTCTCCTGCGCGAACGCCATCAATGGAACCAGCATGGTCAGCACGAATGTGCTGCCAAACACCCATTTTGCGAGCCGATTCTTGATCATGCGCTCTTTTCACCTCCGGTTTTCATGAACGGACTGTACATCTCATTACCCGTCTCATAGAACTTCCCGAAGAACTCCAGGAAGTTGAGACGCAAAGCATGAATTGAGGGGCTGAACGCACAGATGATGAAGTTCAGCGAGTGGAGAAGAACCGCGATCACGGCACCGAGCACCACGTTGGTCGTGCCCGCAACGATAGAGTTGATGGCGTCTGCGAAGATGGCGCCGGCCAGACCGACGGCCATGATACGGATGTAGCTAACCATTCCTGTGAAGCTCTCGACTGTCTCGACGACGCCCATGACTCCGCCGCCTCGAACCGCGAAGATGAAGCCGCCAAAGGCGATGAGCGCGAACAGCGACTGACCCCAGATGGCCCAGTCGCCGAACGCCTCCGAGGCCATCCCGATACCGACAGCGAGCATGATCGCGACGATGAGCGTAAGAATCCCGCCCTTCTCATACACATGCTTCTTGTGCCCCGTCT
The DNA here is from genome assembly GCA_963790405.1 of uncultured Actinomycetota bacterium. Classification (GTDB taxonomy): domain Bacteria; phylum Actinomycetota; class Coriobacteriia; order Anaerosomatales; family JAGXFU01; genus JBGSMX01. The sequence continues at coordinate 105,044 of CAWBOJ010000006.1, read as the reverse complement.
TGACACCGTTGACGATGCCGAGGATCAAGCCGAAGGACACATGGATAACGCCGACCGCAACGGCAAGGATCATGAACTCATTGACCAGTTCGACCCGATGGAACGGGAGCGTTATGCCCAAGGGATCGGATGTCCGTCACCCAGCCGAGGTAGTGGCTGAGCAGGTCGCCGAAGAACTCGGCGTAAACGACGCCGAACACACAGACCGCAGTCGCCGCCGGGCCGAGAATCGACGTCGCCAGCTGAACGACCGGATTGTCCTTGAATTTCAGTCTCAACCAGACGACGATGCCGAGCATGATCAGACCGTAGCCCAGGTCTCCGACGATCATGCCGAAGAACAACGGGTAGAAGAAGAACAGCATCCAGGTCGGATCGACCGTTCCGTAACGCGGCATGCCGTAGACGCCCACGAGGAACTGGAAGGGCTCGATGGCCTTGGAGTTCTTCAGCGCTACCGGTGTCTCGCCGTACTCCTCTTCCTTGATCTCGCGTCTGGTTGACGATGAGGTCGTCTCCCCAGCGCGCTGCTGATCTCCTTGCGAAGATCCTTGACCTCAGCGACCGGCACCCAACCGGTGATGACGAACGCGTACTCAGTGCGACCGAACTTCGGAATCGCCGCGATCTCCTCGGTCTTGTCGATGAGGACGTCACGGATCGTGGTCAGCTTGAGCTGCCACTTCAACGACATCGTCTCGAGTTCTGCCGAGACCGCCTTGAGGTCGCTCGGCAAGTTCTTGCGACGCTCGAGCAGTTCCTGGTAGGCCACGTCGAACGGCATGTCCTGGAACTCCTGCGGGCAGTCGAATCTGGTTGACGTTCTCCATGGACAGGAACTTGTGCACCGGCTCTGCGTACGTTCTTGCTGAACACGACGATGGCCGCCGTGGTGTCTTCGTCGACGTCGGTGGAGACGATCTCGCACTGCTTGTGGGTGAGCTTGTCCAGCTCCTCTTTGAGCTGCTCGAGACCCGCCTTGTAGCGACGCTCGACCAGCAGCGCGACGGATTCGTAGGCGCCGGTCGTCACGATCTGCTTGGCGAGCGGCTGAATCTTGTGAAGGATCGGCTCGTAGCGAGCCAGCAGGGCCATCTCGGACTCGAGCGACGTGTGATTGGTCGCAAGGGCCGACGTGCGATCCTCGACTTCTTCAATGACCTTGGCGATCTCGTCGGCGAGCTGATCGCTGTCCATGGCATAGAGACGATCGTACTCCTGACGACGCTCGTCCGCGTTCATCGGGAGTGTCGCTCCGGTGAAGCGCCTTGAGAATCGCGCGAACTCGAATGAGCAGCTCGTCCATGCGCTCCTGGTCGCGCCTGCTGATCCTCATACACTTCCATGCGATCCAGCGGCATCTCGCCCGACTGGATCTTGCGGGTGAGATCCTCGATGTGCAGCTTCCCCTGATCGTGGATCATGCTCACGACGTCGAAGAACAGGTTCTTGGGGCCGATGATCTCAACTTTTGCCATTGGTACGAGCACTAGCCAACACCCCCCTTGGGCCACCGGCATGGCCCACCCTAGGTACTAGACGCTTGTGACGGTCTCCACGACGAACTTGGCTGCTTTGTCTGTACGCTCGGCCACTTGCTTCTCGAGAGCGTCGACTGTCGCTGACAGCCTCGGCAGCGACCTGCTCAATCTCCTTCTGAACCTCGACAAGAACCTTCTTCTCTTGCTCTACGGCCAGAACTTCGCTCTCTTCTTCGACCTTGCGTGTTGTCTCGACAGCCTTCTTACGCGCCGCGGCAACGATATCCTCGGCCTCGCGCTTCGCAGTGAGAACGCGACCCGTGATCTCCATCTCCTTCTCGCGGATGAGGTGAAGCGGAGAGTTGTCGTCGCTCGACGCCGTCTCTTGATGGAACTCGATATCCTCGAGAACCTTCTCGTCCACGTTTGAACCCCCTGTTCGCTGTCCTCGAGAATCTGTGCAAGGCACAGAATGACACAGATGTGCCTTCTCGAGTTGATTTCGACAACTCGCAACCCCGCTCCTGCTAAGTTTTCACAGACATCTGAATCGTGTACGCGAAGTGCGAAAACAAGAGTACGAAGCGAGTCATCTCAGAGTGAAAATGAATTCGTCGGATCCGCAATGCTCCGGACCGCACCATCCCCCCAGCTAGACATACCGCCGTTGAAGCCGCATACCAAACCCGCACGCCAGCTCGTAGTTGATGGTGCCGGCCGCCTGGGCAAGTTCATCCAGGGAGATCGTCTCGGCACCCTGCGAACCAACCACGACGGCCTCGTCACCGATCGCAGCATCCGAACCACGTGCGATCTCGACCATGATCTGATCCATGGTGACGCGACCCACCTGGGGGCATCGCACGCCACCGATGAGGACGTCGATCTTGTTCGATAGCGCGCGGTGAACACCGTCCGCGTAGCCCAGAGGAAGCGTTGCGATCACGGTCGGAGCCGAGGCTCTCCATGTGAGCCCGTAGGAAACGCCCTCCCCCATGCTCAAACGCTTCACGAAAGAGATGCGCGCCACGACACGCAAGGCGGGACGCAAGTCGATCGTCTCGGACGTGGCCGGACCGGGATGCAATCCGTACATCGAGATACCGCAGCGCACCATATGGTAGTGGGTCGCCGGGTGAAGGATCGTCGCTGCACTGTTTGCGGCATTCACGATCCCAGGATCGACACCGTCCGTCTTGAGTTCCGCAAGCGCGCGTTCGAAGCGTTTGACCTGGGTCTCAAAGTCCCAGTCCCCGGGGATCTCGGCCGTTGCGAAATGCGTCATGACGCCTTCGAGCGCCAGACCGGGGAAATCCTTCAGCGCCCGAGCGAACTCGGCAGCATCTTCGGCACGCACACCGATCCTGTTCATGCCCGTGTCGATCTTCAAGTGGTACCGGGCCACTCGGCCAAGCCCGGAGGCCTGCCTTCCCAGTTCGACGGCGAACTCCCGCGTCGCAACGGTAGGCACGAGGTCGTGGCGCAAGACAGCAGGGATCCCGGCGATCGGTGGTTCCGACAGCACGTGAATCGGGGCCACGATTCCCGCATCACGTAGCTCAACCGCTTCGTCGATGGTGGCGACTCCGAGGCGATCGGCACCTGCATTGATCGCCGCTCTGGATACCGGCACACTACCGTGGCCATAGCCGTCAGCCTTCACGACGGCCATGAACAGGTTCCCTCGTGGGGCCAGCTCCTTGAGCTGCCTGACGTTGTGGGCAACTGCGTCGAGGTCGATCTCGGCATGAGCGAAGCGGGCCTCCGACACCGGCTACTCCTCGATCAGTAGTGAACGAACGACGTCGGACTTGCTCACGATGCCAACAAGCTTGTCACCGTCCATGACGGGGAGTCTCGATACCTCGCGATCAACGAGCAGTGTGGCCACATCTTCGACAGAAGCATCGGATCGCACCGTGATCGGATCTTGGGTCATGACCGAACGCACGTCGGCGGCCACCGCCTTCTTCAGTTCGCTCTCAAACCGAGTCGTCGATGGCGGGTACATGATGAGGCCGTCCAGCAGGTGCAAGTACGTTGGATACTCGAGTTTGACATCTTGCATGATCAGATCGCCTTCGGTGACCATGCCGATCAGGACGCCGTTCTCCAAGACCGGCAGCGCTCCGATCTTCCTGTCGACCATCAGCCGCGCAGCGTCGGTCACGCTCATCTCGGGGCCAACCGTCACAGGATCGGGCGTCATGATAGCGGTGACTTTCAGTTCAGCCATGGCTCCTCCATCGTTGCTCCATCGGACACGCCGCCACGAGGACGAACCGTGACCCGTTCTCACCAGTCCAGTAGTTCGCCGAGCGCGTCCGGGATGAACGCAGGGACGTCTTCGGCGATCACGCTTATCTCCGTCAGCTGCGCTGCAGCATGATCACCTGCGCGCCCGTGCACGTACGATGCCAACGCACCGGCCTCGAGTGGCTCGAGCCCCTGCGCAAGCAGCGCACCCACCATACCCGCGAGCACGTCACCTGTGCCCGCACGTCGCCAGCGCCGGTCCGCCGGATGTGTTGACTACAATCCGCTCGCGCCCCGCAATCACCGATGTGTGCGCCTTTGAGCACGCACGCGAACCGCGGACCTGACAGTCGGACTGCATATGCGAGTCGATCCGCCTGGATGTCATCGTTTGTCGTGTCGAGCAGCCGCGCCAGCTCGCCCGGATGTGGCGTGACGACCGTGGGTGCCGATCGAGCCGTAAGGGTGCCCGATGCATCAACAAGAGCGTTCAGGCCGTCAGCGTCGACCACGAGCGGTGCAGCAAGCTCGCTCACCAGTTTCCGTGCTACCAGCACCGCGCCGTGCGCGACAGTCAGGCCCGGGCCCAAAACGACGGCATCGAACTCCTTGGCCACGTCGAGAATCTCCTCGGTGACCTTCGATGCGAGCGTGTGCGATGGATTCTCCGGCAAGCCCGACCACGACAGCCGACGTGAGCTTCGTCTGGATGATCGGCGCGATAGACTCGGGAACCGCAAGCGTGACGTAGCCGGCGCCCATGCGTTGCGCTCCCATAGCAGCAAGCACAGCCGCCCCCGGGAAATTGCCCGAGCCTGCGACAATCAGCACGCGTCCGCGCACGTTCTTGTGGGCATCCGGTGATGGCCGAGGAACGAGAGCAGCGTAGTCGCGAGGGTTCCCACAGCTCGACGTCGCCCGTCGCCACCGAGCATCTGCCACGGGATGCCGACATCGGCAATCGCGACGCGTCCCGGCATACTCGGCGCCCGGGTACAGCAGAAGACCGACCTTGGGTGCCGAGAACGTCACGGTCACATCGGCACGTACGGCACAATCGGCCACATGCCCGGTGTCGGTCATCGACACCCGACGGCATGTCGGCCGCGATGACGGTCGCCGCCACTCGCGTTGATCGCCTCGATCCACGTCGGATACGGCGGTCGCACCGGACCCTGGAACCCGATCCCGAACAGCGCGTCTATGACGACCGCGTCGGATGCGAATGCTTCACAAGACAAAGAGTCCTCTACGACGACGTACTCAACGCCTGCCTCCACCGCCTCGCTGCGACCTGGGCGACAAGCCCTTCGAGTGCCGAAGGCTCACGCGGAGTGAAGACCCGCACCGGTCGACCCGCCGCACGCAGCTCGCGCGCGGCCACCCAACCGTCGCCACCGTTGTTGCCAGTCCCCGCGGCCACGGCCACCGATCCGTAGGGAGCGCGCAGCCTCGTCTCGTCGGCAAGAGCTGCACCCGCTCGCCGCATCAGCTCGATCAGCGTGATATCGAGCTCGGCAACGGCACGCTGCTCGGCCTGTCGGGTCGCCTGCTCGGTAAGAGCGTAAATCACGAGTCCCCTGGACTCCTCGTACGAGTCGGTCTCCTGGTCGTGTTCATCCCCGTTCGGCGGCGTGTTGTTGCCGTCGTCGGTATCATGCTCCTGCTCGCCGATGCCGTCGAGCATCGACCTGGCCTCTTTGAACGAAGCATGAAGAGCTGCCATCGGGTCCGCGGGCTCTTCTTTGGGTTTTGGCCGATGCGCCGCGGTGATGGCGACCGCCGAGGCCACCGCCGTCGAATGCGTGAACGATAGCGAGAGATGCAGCTCTATCACGCCGCGCTCCGCAGCGACCTCGGCGGCTCGCCCGTGCAGCACCGGCTGAGGACGGCCGTCTTCGTCGCGTATGACCTCGACATCGCGGAAGCGCATGCCTCGAAATCCCGTGCCGAGAGCCTTGAGTACGGCCTCTTTGGCGGCGAAACGCATCGCGTAGTGGATCTCGGGCTTGTTGCGGCGATCGCAGTACTGGCGCTCCGTCGTCCGAGAAGAGCCGCTCCCTCATCTGCGGATGCCGTTCGAGCGCCCGCTTCATCCGGTCGATCTCTACGATGTCGACTCCGAGGCCGCGTATCGCCATTGCGCTACTCCACCGTGACCGACTTGGCGAGGTTGCGTGGCTGGTCGACGTTGCATCCCCGCAGCTTCGCGATGCGATACGCAAGCACCTGCATCGGAATCGTTGCCGGTATCGCCGAGAGCAGCTCGCTCGTGGCCGGGACGTAGAGCACGTGCTCGGCATGGCGCGCGATGTCATCGTCACCGTGGGTGGCGACGGCGATGACCTCCGCACCTCGTGCGCGTACCTCCTGGATGTTGCTCACGACCTTCTCGTACGTGTGCCCCTGCGTCGCGATAACGACGACCGGCACGTCTTTCGTGATCAGCGCGATCGGACCATGCTTCATCTCGCCGGCGGCAAACGCCTCGGCGTGGATGTAGCTGATCTCCTTGAGCTTCAGCGCGCCCTCCATCGCCACGGACACACCTATGCCCCTGCCGAGGAAGAGCGTCGAGTAGACCTCGGTGTAGGCGGCAGCACACTCGTCGACTGCCTGCAGGTCTGCAAGGATCGCCTCGACGATGTCCGGGATGCGCACGAGATCGTCCCACAGAGCTTCGATGCGCTCCTGCGTGAGTGTCCCTTTGGCCTGCGCCAGCTTGAGCGCAAGCACGTTGAGGGCCGCGATCTGAGCGGTGAACGTCTTGGTCGCCGCAACGCCGATCTCCGGCCCTGCGTGCGTGTAGATCACGCCATCGGACTCCCGTGTCACACGCGAGCCAACGACGTTGGTGATGGCGATGACCTTCGCCCCCCGATCACGCGCCTCACGCACGCCCGCAAGCGTGTCGGCAGTCTCCCCTGACTGGGTGATGGCGACAACGAGCGTCTCATCGTCGACGATCGGATCGCTGTAGCGGAACTCGCTCGAGACCTCGACCTCGACGGGAATGCGTGCCCACGTCTCGATGAGCGTCTTGGCCACGATACCCGCGTGATAGCTGGTGCCGCACGCAAGAATGAACACACGATGGACCGAGGCGACCTGTTCCGGCGTCATCTGCAGCTCAGAGAGCTGAATCTGACCGTTGGTCATCCTGCCACGCAGCGTCTCGCGGATGGCGGTCGGCTGCTCGTGGATCTCCTTCAGCATGAAGTCTTCGAAGCCGCACTTCTCGGCAGCGGCGAGGTCCCACTCGACGTGCAGCATCTCGGGCTCGACAGGGTTGCCATCGAGATCCGTTACGCTCACTCCCGTAGCGGTGACCGTCGCGACCTGATCGTCCTCGATCGCCAGCACCTCGCGTGTGTACTCCAACACCGCAGGGATATCGCTGGCCACGATGTTCTCGCCCTGACCGACGCCGATGATCAGCGGAGAGTCCTTGCGCGCGGCAACGATCGTGTCCGGGTCATCAAGATGCACGACACCCAGCGCGTACGCCCCGTCCAGCCGCTTGATCGCCTTGCGCACCGCGACAGCCAGATCGCCGTCGTAGTACGCCTCGACCAGATGCGCGACGGTCTCGGTGTCTGTCTCCGAGCGCAGGATGTGGCCCGCCTGGGCCAGTTCCTCGCGCAGCTCCATGTAGTTTTCGATGATTCCGTTGTGCACAACCGCGATGTCGCCCGTGCAGTCGGTGTGCGGATGCGCGTTCTCCTCGCTGGGGCGGCCGTGCGTGGCCCAGCGCGTATGACCGATCCCGACGGTCCCGTTCACCGGAGACTGGTCGATTACCTCGGTCAAGTTCACGAGTTTGCCCAGACGCCGTACTACGCGCAGGCGACCGTCGCTGACGATGGCCACACCAGCAGAGTCATAGCCTCGGTACTCAAGTCGTGCCAGCCCGCCAAGCAAGACATCACTCGCCTGCCGCGGGCCCACATATCCGACGATTCCACACATAGGTATCCGGTACCTTTCCTCTATCAAACCACGCCCCGTGGACGTGGCAAGCGTGTGCTGAACGGTTCCTCGACAGGAATGCAAGCCGAGGATCGGGGCGCATAGAAGGCCCCTGCGTCACAAGTGAGAACCGGTCCTTCACCGCTTTGTCTCCACGGTCACCCGTAGGCTTTGTCGGTGCAGTCACGACCCCGGTCGGGCCGGAGGGCCATCCGCCGAATGATTCGATCGGCCCTCTCCTCGTCAACTCGAAGTCGTACAGCACGTTCGCTGCAGCCTTCGAGTCCAGGCGCTTCGTCGCGCGATCAGTTCCCGTGGCGACCCCCTTCTTATGGGCATGCTTCGCCGCTATTGTACCAGCCGAGATGATCCGCAACGTTGACGAGTCGGTTACGCGCCGGTGCCGGTCGAAGGCGTCTTCTCGGGACCGACGAGTATCTTGCCGTCGACCTCCATGGCCTCATAGGTCCTGAGCGACCGGGGGTGCCGGACGAGTTCAGCCATGCCCTTCACGACGCCACTGAAGTCGGTCCAGCGCACAACGCGTCCGTCGCTGATGTCGAACTGCGAGCCGTGCCACGGGCAGGTGATCACCATACCTTCCAGCGTTCCTTCTGCCATATGTGCGTGCAGATGCGGGCAGCGCCCGTCCGTTATGTAGACGCTCCCCCTCGCTCGCGCCACAAGAAGCTCGTGGTGCTCGACCGAGACTTCGTGCATCTCTCCTTCGCCAAGTTCGGCGGAGGTCATTATCTCGATGTAGTCGCTCATCGCCTGAATCTCCTTCCAGGTCGGCAATTGTGGGTCCTATGACACAGATACCCCTCGGCGACCCTCGTCTGGCAAGAAGAAGGAGCCCCGCGTGCGCAGGGCTCCTTCAGGTGAATCTGTCGCCCGGGACTACTTGATCAGAGTCCAGGCCGCATCACGAACGGGCTGGGGAATCGCAGCCGTTCCGCCAACGAACTTGATGAGCGAGATGTCGGCCTTGTTGGTCTTGATCTTGCCTGCGGCGATGGGGCTGAGAGCGTCACTCTCGGTGAGGAGCATGACGGAGTTGCTCGCGCCCTGCATGACGCCTCCGGCCAGCGCATCGGCGAAGTCGTCGCCTGTAGCAAGCGCCACGCCGTCCCACGTCATGCCACCGTGGTCAACGCCATACTGCGCGACTGCAGCAGCCGTCATGTAGCGGTTCTCTCCCCACACACGCGGAGCAGCGCCACACTCATCGGCAAGCGCGCTTCTCACGGCACCCGATATGACGGAAGATCCGCCAAGCACAACACAGGTGTCGACATCGAGGGACTTCAGAGCCGACATCGTCGACGCCGGGACCTCATCATACTCGGTCAGAAGAATGGGCCAACCGTTGCCCGCAGCGAGCGCGGCTGCGGCCACCGAATCCGGGAAGTTCTCGCCGGTGGCGACCATTGCCGTGCCCTCAAAACCGGTGCCGAGGATCTGCTTGGCCTTCTTGGCCACCATCGCAGATGTCGAGTAGCGATTGACGCCGCCGATGCGCGTCACGTCGCCGATCAGGAACGTTCCGAGGTCAGCTGCCACGCCATCACTGATGACTGCGGAGCCGCCGACAACGTATGCGTTCTTCGCGCCGAGACGCTTGAGCTCCGCATACACCTTCGCGGGAACCTCGTCCGGCTTCACGAGCAGGACAGGGCCTTCGACTGCACCCGCAAGGGCGGAAGCCGACAGAGCATCGGGCCAATTCGTACCCGTCGCGATGACCACGTTGTCAGCGCCACCCGGATAGGTCTTGCGCGATACCGCGATGGCCGTACCGTAACGATCGGTACCGGCAACGTCAACGTAGCCCGGCTCGAGGCGCACCGCGTAGATGTCGGCGTTGTCCTCGGCCGTTGCGCTCGTCGACCCAGGTGACCACGCCATTGGAGATGCGCGGACGACCGCGTTTGATGTCCTCGCCGACAGAGACGCGTCTTCTCACTGGTCGCGCCCATTGCGAGGTCCATCATGTGGATCTCGACATCATCCTCATCCGTCGCACCTTCAGTGTCGGCCCACACGACCAGGCCGTTCCACACGTCGAGGCGAGGCGTTCTGATACCCGCAGTTGATGTTCTCCCACTCCTTGACCTCGGTGGTGGCCTTCGTCTTGAGTGTTGTAAGCCATCACGCGGTAGACGTAGTGGTTCTGGTGCCGTCGAAGAAGTAGTCCTCTCTCGAACCACGTGATCCAGTCGCCGTAGACGCTGGGGTGGTACATGTCTCGGGTAGTTCGATGTGGCCTCGGCGACCTTCGTGGCCTGCATGGTGTTGAGGTCCGTGTACCAGATGGAGTCGTAGCTCGTTCGGATCCGACTCAACACGATACGCGACGATGTTCTCGTAGATCACGTTCGCGTGCTGTCCGCCCTCGGCGGTCGAGATCGCGACCTCCTTGCCGGTGGCGAGGTTCTTGCCGTACATGTCGTACTCGTAGTCGCTCGCTGACCATCCATCGTCGGCGTTGCGCGCGTCGCACCAGACGACCCAGTCGCCCCAAACGAACGGGTTGCACTGGTCCCACATGTTGGTGCAGATGGGGAAGGTCTCAGCCGGTCGAAATCCGGTAGCCCCAGATATCTTCCTGCTCCTCCCACTCTTCGTCGTCCTCGTCCCACGCCTTCGCCATCTTCATGTAGACGATGATGTCGCCGTAGACCGACGGGTTGTTCTGCGTGCCGGTCGTGATCGCGACAGGGAACTCGCCGCCGTCCGCCATGTCCGTCGCATAGATGCGCGGATTGCCGGGAACGCGGTGATCCTTGTAGACAACGATGTCGCCCCACTGCTCGATCTGGTTCTGCGAGTGTGGGTTGGTGGTGACCTGGAACTCCTCGCCTATGGCAGTCGCGCCGGCGCTCACAGGCGCCATCATCGTCGCAACCATCGCAACGGCAACGAGGAGACACATATACCGAGACAATCTCATAGAAGACCTCCCTCGAGTCGGATCCGGCCGATCAACGCAGCCGGGCATGCGAACACCCCGTTCACAGCTTCACATGAATGCTTTCCTCTGGGTATCCACAGAACACAGGCAGAGGAATCTGAGAGGACCGACGGGGGAATCTCGGGGACGCATGCATCAGACTATGTCGCTTCTCATGATGCGCCGGATTCACACCAGAACCGGCGAGAGCTGATGCCCTAGCCTAGCTCGGCCCGCACCACTTCGACCAGGCGGTTCACGACCGATTCCGCCACATCGGCCTCGGCAGCTTCGGCCATTACGCGTACGAGTGGCTCGGTGCCTGATGCGCGAACCAGCACGCGTCCGGAATCCCCCAGCAGCTCCTCGGCAGAGCGAATCGCATCGGCAAGCGCCGAACTCGTGGTGAGGAGCGCCTTGTCCGCAACTCGCACGTTCACAAGGACCTGCGGATAGCGGCGCATGACATTGCGCAGCTCGGACAGCCGGGTTCCAGCACGTTTGACCACGCTCGCCAGTTGCAGCGCGGTGACGAGCCCATCGCCGGTCGTGTTGTAGCGCATGAAGATGATGTGGCCCGACTGTTCTCCACCGAGAATCGCGCCGGACGTCTGCATCTGCTCGAGAACGTAGCGGTCGCCGACCTTGGTCTTGATGAGCGCGATGTCGCGGTCCTTCAGTGCGACCTCGAGACCCATATTGCTCATCACGGTGCCAACCACCGTGTCGTGATCCAGCTCACCGCGTGCGGCAAGGTCGGTGGCGCAAATCGCCATGACCACGTCACCGTCCACCTCGGCACCAGCGTCATCAACAGCCAACATGCGGTCTGCGTCGCCGTCATGCGCGATGCCCAGATCGAAACCGCCGCCAGCCATGAGCTCGCGGAGTGGACCCAGGTGCGTCGAGCCGCAGCCGACGTTGATATCCACGCCGTTCCACTCATCGTTGATGACCTCGACCTCGGCACCGAGACGACGCAACGCCTCGGGAGTGGCCACTGAGGCAGCACCATGACCGCAGTCGACTGCGATTCGAAGACCGGACAGGTCGCCGTCGAGTGTCGAGACAGAGTGGACGATGTAGCGCTCCACGGCGTCCGTGATCTCGATGACGCAACCGACCTCGTCACCGACGGGTCGCTCCCACTCGCGTTTGTGGTGCGTGAATTCCTCGATCTCATCTTCGAGGTCATCGGGGAGTTTCAGGCCCTCACGCGAGAAGAACTTGATGCCGTTGTATTCCGGCGGGTTGTGGGAAGCCGAGATCACCACTCCGCCATCGGCCTCGAACTCGCGAGTGAGCAGCGCGACTGCAGGAGTCGGGACGACCCCACATACCAACGCGTCGGCACCACCGGAGGTGATGCCAGCGATGAGTGCCGCCTCGAGCATGTCGCCGCTACGCCGCGTGTCCTTGCCCACCACGATCCGTCCTCGGCCTTTTTCGCCGAGGAAATGGCCGGCTGCTTCGCCGAGACGAAATGCAAGCTCCGGCGTGAGCTCGGAGTTGGCAACACCGCGAACCCCGTCGGTACCGAAAAGTCTGGTCATCTTGTACGCCTCCTGTGCTGAAGAAAGCACAGAACCCGCCGTGAGGCGGGCTCTGAAGTGTTCTCTGTCTGGTACCCGCGGCCCTAGCGCTTGGAGAACTGAGGACGCTTGCGGGCCTTCTTGAGGCCATACTTCTTGCGCTCGACCATACGCGGGTCACGCGTGAGCAAACCGGCCTTCTTCAGACCGTCGCGGTAGTCGTCGCCAGCGTCGAGCAGCGCGCGGGAGATGCCGTGGCGAAGCGCCCCGGCTTGACCGGACTTGCCGCCACCCTTGAGAGATGCGATGACGTCGAAGCGACCGACCGTCTCCGTGACCCTGAACGGCGTGTTGATGTTGATCATCAGCGCCTCGCGACCGAAATACGGCGCGGCCTCGCGACCGTTGACCGTGATGATGCCGGAACCCGGCACAAGACGGACACGTGCCACCGCATTCTTGCGGCGACCCGTTCCATAGTAGACGGCAGTGTTCTCAGCCATGGACTAACCCTCCAGCTTGATCTCGCGGGGCTTCTGGGCCTCGTGCTTGTGCTCCGGCCCTGCGTAGACCTTGAGCTTCTTGCCCATAGCGCGACCCAAGGTATTCTTGGGCAGCATGCCTTTGACGGCGTGCTCTATGACACGCTCGGGATGCTTCTCCAACACACGGGAGATCGGCACCTCTTTCAGGCCACCGGGGTGGCCGCTATGACTGAAATGCGCCTTCGCGTTCATCTTGTTGCCGGTCAGCCGAATCTTCTCGGCATTGATGACGACAACGAAGTCGCCGGTGTCGACGTGGGGCGTGTACTGCGGCTTGCGCTTGCCCTTGAGGATCTGCGCGATCTCACTGGCGAGACGGCCTAGCACCATGTCGGTGGCATCGACGAGCAGCCATTCGCGCTCGACTTCGCCCGGCTTGGCGTGGTAGGTCTTCAATGGTCCTCCAACGTAACGTGACGTTCGGTGTTCGAATGAGCTTTCACGGGGCTTCAAGCGAACCCTGTAACTATAGCCATCGGCCCCGTACTCGTCAACGATTTCCACGGCTCCGGGCGTATCCATGCCGAGAAGCCGATTACAGCCATATCTCCTCGGGATAGCTGACATGCCACAACGTGAGGCCCTGCGGGGGCGCAGTTGGACCCGCGGCCGACCTGTCGCGGGCATCCAGAGCCCCGCCGAGCCACGAAACCGGCTGGCGTCCCGCCCCCACTTCGACGAGCGAACCCACGATGACCCGCACCATCGAATGGAGGAACCCATCGCCGACGATTCGAATCTCGACGACATGTTCACCGAGCTCTCGCTCCGAGGTGATCTCGATGAGTTCCAGCTTGCGCACGGTCCGCTTTCCCTTGGCCGACAGCGTCACACAAAACGAGCGGAAATCGTGTTCGCCTATGAGATCACGCGCCGCAGCTCGCATAGCGCCAAGATCGATCGTCTTGTTCATCCACCACGCATACGGAGACATCAGTACGGGAGGCACCGGTCCGGGTACGAGCCTGTAGCGGTACTCCCGCGCAACCGCATCATGGCGAGCCGAGAACCCGGCGGACGCACGGCGAATCTCTGTCACGGCGACATGAGGTCCCGCTAGTCCGTTGACCGAACGCATCAACTCATAGACATCGGGATTCTCTCCGTCGAGAAGTCCAAGACTCACAACCTGCCCGAGCGCGTGGACTCCGGCATCCGTACGACCGGCGCACGTGATTTCGATGGGGCGCCGGAGCACAGTAGAGAGCGCCTCTTCAAGCGCACTCTGAACGGTCTTCTCGCCAGGTTGTCGGGCGAATCCCGCGAACGGCGCACCGTCATAACTGACAGTCAAAGCCACCACGTGAGCCTTCGATTCCTCGGCCATGTGCGTCCCCCTAGAGCACCACGCCGGCAGCAACCAGCGCCGTGCATCCGACCAGCATGACGACCCAGTCTAGAACCGCGAGCCTGGAATCGTAGAGGCGCGTTCGGCCTCGTCCACCACGATAGCACCGGGCCTCCATGGCAGTCGCCAGTTCATCGGCACGGCGAAACAGGTTCACAAACAACGGGACGAGCACCGGGATGTACGCACGAGCTCGAACGAGCGGGCCACCCTCATCGAAGCGCGCGCCTCGGGCCGACTGCGCGACGATTACCTTCTCGGCTTCCTCGGCGGTCGTCGGGATGAAGCGCAGGGCGATCGTAAGCATCATCGCGAGATCACCGACCGGCACACGAAACCTTCCGAGTGGTCGCATGAGACGTTCGAGTGCATCGGTGAGCTGGACCGGAGACGTCGTGAGCGTCATCAGCGATGTAGCCACGACAAGCAGCGCTATGCGTAGCGCGAAGTACAGGCCTGTGAGCAGACCTTCCCCATCGACCGCAAGTGGACCAAGCCGCACGAGTGTCACGGTCGCCGGATTCCAGCGCAAGCCGTGGGCGATCAGCGTGAATGCCAGCAGGAATGACAGCGCCCGGATGCCCCGCAACGGTAGACGCCACGGAACCCGAGAGGCCGCGATGGCTCCTGCGAGAGCGAGACAGCCCGCGAACAACCCGTAGAAAGACGCGGATGCGAACAGTAGCACGGTGAATGCGGCCATCAGCGCCATCTTGGCGCGAGCTTCGAGCCGATGGACCGGCGAGTCGATCGCCACATACTGTCCGAATGGGACGGGTGGCCTCATACCACCACCCCCTTCGCACGCACGAGAATCTCCGCGGCTTCCGTCGGATCGACCGTCAGACTCGGTATCTCGGCTCCATGCGCACGCGCGTAGACGAGAGTCTCCAACACCGCCGGCGGGCGCAAACCCGCTTCGGCGAGCACGGAGGGACGCGCCACCAACTCAGCCGCGGCTCCGCTGTAGGCACTCTGCCCTGCTGCCAGCACGAGCGCCTGATCAGCCCTGCCGAGGAACTCCTCGGCGTCATGTGTGACGATAACGAGCCCTGTCGTTTCACGAAGCGAACTCAGAACGCGTCGAACATCACGTCGGCCGCCAGCATCCAACCCTGCCGTCGGCTCGTCGAGCAGCAGATAGCGTGGCCGCATAGCTAGGACGCCTGCGAGTGCAACCCGACGCGCCTCGCCGCCAGACAGCGCGAGCGGAGAGCGCCCCCCAAACGTCGCGGAATCCAGTCCGACATCCCCCAACGCGCGT
The DNA here is from genome assembly GCA_963790405.1 of uncultured Actinomycetota bacterium. GTDB lineage: Bacteria > Actinomycetota > Coriobacteriia > Anaerosomatales > JAGXFU01 > JBGSMX01. The sequence continues at coordinate 89,696 of CAWBOJ010000006.1, read as the reverse complement.
CGAGCCTGTTCGCGTGCGGCATCCTCGGCAAGACCCTGGTTCCTCGGACCGAACGCGACATCGTCGAGCACCGTTTCCGCGAACAGTTGAGTCTCGGGATTCTGGAACACGATGCCGACATGACCCGACCGTGACGCCGAGATACCCGCCAGCGGCTCGCCGTCAACGTGAATGTCGCCCGAGCCCGGCACTAACAACCCCGCCGCAATCCGCAGCAGCGTGGACTTGCCCGATCCCGTCGGCCCCAACACGAGTGCGATCGACCCGCGCTCGACCTCAAGGCTCACACCTCTGAGGGCGGGCTGCTCCATCGGAGTCCCGGCGTCATACGCGAAGGATATGTCCTGAAGGCTCAGGGCCATAGCGCCTCCACGATCTTCGCGGGTTCAAGGGTCGAAGGCGACACCGACAAACCGCTCGATCGGAGTCTGGATGTGAGTCGCATGATCGGAGTCGGCTCTAGTCCCCACGCCTCCAAAGCGCTCTGATCGCCGAGAATCTCATCCGGGGATCCCGAAAAGGCCACCGCACCCTGGTCGAGCACAACAACCCGATCGGCTGCCGCCGCATCCGCCAGATCGTGCGTGATGTGGACGATCCCGTGCCCTTCGGAACGCAGGCGCTCAACAAGCGCCAAAACATCGGCCCTGCCCTGGGGATCGAGCATCGTCGTCGGTTCATCCAACACCAGATATGTGGGGTCGAGTGCCAAGACACCCGCTATCGCAAGTCGCTGTTTCTGACCGCCCGACAGCAGGTGCGGCTCCCGGCGCTCGAAACCCTGCAGTCCCACGATCTCGAGCGCAGAGTCCACACGCGCACGCAGCTCGTCTCTCGGCACGCCGAGATTCTCGGGACCGAACGCGACATCCTCCTCCACGACCGTGCCCACGATCTGGTTGTCGGGGTTCTGGAACACCACCCCGACGCGTGTCCGCACGTCCCACACGTAGGAGGGATCCTCAGTCGACATGCCATCGACGTGGACGGCACCCGAATCCGGGACCAGCAGCCCGTTCGCTAGTAGTGCAAGCGTGGACTTCCCGGACCCATTCCTGCCGAGAACTGCCACCAACTCACCCGGACCGAATTCGAGACACACGTCGCCGAGCACTGTGGTCGCCGATTCTTTCTCGTAGCGAAATCCAACATGCTCGAACGTGATGCCGCTGTGATTCGCAAGACTGCTCACCGTGGTGATGCACTCCTAGCAGACGAAGCCCCCTGCGACCTCGTGCCTGTCGATGGGATGTGACGACGAGGGCCCCGCGCACTGTGCGAGGCCCTCGTGATAGTACTCGTCCATGCGGCCCTGGAGCCTGTCGTCGACGCTAGTCGACCAGCTCCAGGATAACCATCGGAGCGGAATCTCCCTTGCGGGGTCCCAGCTTCAGAATCCGCGTGTAGCCGCCTTCGCGACCCTCGAACCGGGGCGCGATGTCGTCAAATATCTTGTGCACGAGCTCTTTGTCTCCGAGCTCAGCCATCACCTGGCGACGGGCGTGAACGTCACCACGCTTTGCAAGCGTGATGATTCGCTCGATCAGCACTCGCGACTCCTTGGCCTTGGCCTCGGTGGTCTTGATACGCTCGTTTGTGAACAGGGCGGTCGCCAGGTTGCGGAGCATCGCCTTGCGGTGCGAGGCGTCCGTGCCGAGCTTGCGACCCTTCTTGAGATGTCTCATCGCTTAGTATTCTCCTACTACTGCTTGAGGTTCAAACCCATCTGCTGGAGCTTGTCCTTCACTTCTTCGATGGACTTCGCTCCGAAGTTGCGGATGTTGAGCAAATCCGCTTCGGTGCACTCATTCAGCTGACCGATCGAGTTGACGCCCTGGCGCTTGAGGCAGTTGTACGAGCGGACCGAGAGGTCAAGCTCTTCGATAGGCGTATCGAGAACGCTATCGGCCTCATCGACAGCAGCGGCAAAGATGCCCTCTTCGGGCAGTGTGGTCACGGCTTGCTCGGCAAAGACCATCATGTGCTCGTTGATGATCCGACCCGCACGTGCGACAGCATCGGCAGGGTCGAGCGCGCCGTTCGTCTCGATCTCGAGGATGAGCTTGTCGTAGTCAGTCCGCTGGCCGACACGCGTGTTGTCCACGACGTAGGTGCAGCGAACGACGGGACTGAACAGCGAGTCGACGGTAATCACGCCGATTGGATCCTCGGCGCGCTTGTTGCGATCCGCGGAAACGTATCCCCGTCCGACGCCGATGCGGATACCCAGCTCAAGCTTGGCGCCCTTATTGAGCGTGGCAATGACCTGCTCCGGATTCACGAGCTCGAACTCCGCCGGAACCTTGAGGGCCGCACCTGTCACTGCACCCGGACCGCTGGCCGAGAGCGTCGCGACCGCGTCGCCTGCACCCTCGCTCACCTGACGGAACACGAGCCTTTTGACGTTGAGAACGACATCGGTGACATCCTCGCGTACACCGTCTATCGCAGTGAACTCATGCTGCACGCCCTCGACACGAATGGACGTCGCCGCCGCTCCTTGGAGCGAAGAAAGCAGGACACGACGCATGCAGTTGCCCAGGGTGTAGCCGAAACCGCGCTCAAGCGGCTCCACCACGTAGCGCGCAACGCGATCGTCAACCTGGTCGACGTTAACCTGCGGACGTATGAACTCCGTCATCTACTAAGCCTCCTTGGCGTTTTCTGTGCTGGCTACTTCGAGTACAGCTCGACGATGAGCTGCTCACGAACGGCAGCGTCGATCTGATCGCGCTCGGGCAGCGACAGCACCTTGCCGGACAGCTTCTCGATGTCCACCTCGAGCCAGCCGGGAACCTCGATCTTCTCGGATGAGATGAGCGCGGTCTTGATCACGAGCATGTTACTGGCCTTGGGGGCAACGCTCACCGTGTCACCGGGACGAACCCGATACGAGGGGATGTTGACCTTGCGACCATTCACCCGGATGTGATTGTGACCAACTACCTGGCGCGCCTCGTCCCGGGACTTGGCAAAGCCCAGGCGGTAGACGACGTTGTCCAGACGACTCTCGAGCAACCTGAGCAGGTTCTCGCCGGTGATGCCGGTCTGGCTGTTGGCCTTCTCGTAGTAGCCACGGAACTGCTTCTCGAGAAGTCCATACATGCGCTTGGTCTTCTGCTTCTCGCGAAGCTGCGTCCGATATTCTGACTCACGCGGGCGACGCTTGCCCTGAGGACCAGGCGGGTACGGGCGTCGCTCCACACCGCACTTGTCGCTGTAGCAGCGATCGCCCTTCAGAAAGAGTTTCACTCCTTCGCGGCGGCACAGTCTGCAGTCCGCCCCGGTATATCGTGCCATCGTAACGATCCTCTCGTAGTGTTATACGCGGCGGCGCTTGCGCGGCCGACAGCCATTGTGCGGAATTGGGGTCCTGTCCTGAATGCTGGTGATTTCCAAGCCGGCGGCTTGAAGCGAACGAATCGCCGTCTCCCGACCGGAACCCGGACCCTTGACGAAGACGGCAACCTTGCGGAGGCCGTGCTCCTGCGCCATCTTGGCACACTCCTCGGCGGCCATCTGCGCGGCGAACGGGGTGGACTTGCGAGAGCCCTTGAATCCCACCGTGCCTGCGGACTGCCACGAGATCACGTTCCCCTGAGGGTCGGTGATGCTGATGATCGTATTGTTGAACGTGCTCTTGATGTGAGCCTGACCCACCGCAATGTTCTTGCGTTCTGCGCGGCGGACTCTCTTGCCTGCTACTTTCTTGGCTGCCATACGTTACTTGCCCTTCTTCTTCGCGCCAACCTGACGACGGGGACCCTTTCGGGTGCGCGCGTTGGTGTGCGTGCGCTGTCCCCGGACCGGCAGGCCGCGACGATGACGAAGCCCGCGATAGCAACCGATCTCCATGAGACGCTTGATGTTCTGACTCACTTCACGCCGAAGATCACCTTCGACCTGAAAGTTCTTGTCGATGTACTCGCGAAGACGTACCACTTCCTCTTCAGTGAGGTCGCGGATACGCGTGTCCGGGCTGATACCGGTTTCGCGAAGCACGGTCTGACTCGTCGTCAGACCAATACCAAAGATGTACGTCAAACCGACTTCTACGCGCTTCTCGCGCGGGAGGTCGACGCCTGCAATTCGGGCCATAAGGCCGGATCTCCCTCCTACCTAACCCTGCCGCTGCTTGTGCCGGGGGTTGTCGCATATCACGAGAACGCGCCCGTGACGGCGGATCACCTTGCACTTGTCACACATTCTCTTGACCGAAGGTCGTACCTTCATCGTTCTCCCTTTCGGTGTCTCACATCTATCTGCACACCCAGCCGCAGGTGTGGTATTTCCACCAGTACAGGGGTTGCTCACACGCTACCGGGCGTGTCCACTACCCTCTATCAACACGCGCCTACTTGTAGCGATACGTGATGCGACCCCGGGTGAGATCGTAAGGTGACAACTCCACGACGACCCGGTCGCCCGGCAGAATGCGGATGTAATGCATACGCATCTTGCCTGAGATGTGTGCAAGAACCTTGTGGCCGTTCTCCAACTCAACACGGAACATCGCGTTGGGCAGGGGTTCGACCACCGTGCCCTCCATCTCTATGGAGTCTTCCTTCTTTCCCACGTGTTGCGTACTCCCTCGTTGGGGTCATGAGCCGCAAATGCACAGTATACCCATGCAGGTGCCTTGCGTCCAGACGAATCTACTCGACCGTCAGAACCTCCGGTCCGTCCGGCCCGATAGCCACTGTATGTTCGAAGTGAGCAGAGACTGAACCGTCCTCTGTAGTAACCGTCCAACCATCGTCTAGTTGTCGCACGCTCGCCTCTCCCGCATTGATCATCGGCTCGATGGCCAAGACCATTCCTTGCCGAAGAGAGGGGCCCTTGCCTGCCGGACCGAAATTGGGGATCTGTGGTTCCTCGTGCATCTCTCGACCGATGCCGTGCCCGACGTATTCGCGCACGACCGAGAAACCCGCCCCCTCGGCAACCATCTGTACAGCGTGAGAGATGTCGTACAGACGCATACCCTCTACCGCCTTGGAGATTCCCGCCTCCAAAGATGCCTGTGTCGCATCAAGAAGCCGACGGGTCTCTGGATCGATCTCGCCGACTGGGAAGGTCCTCGCGCTGTCACCGTAGTAGCCGTCGACAATGGCTCCGACGTCAACCGAAAGCACGTCACCTTCCGTCAGACGCCGCTTGCGTGAGGGTATTCCGTGCACAACCTCATCATTGAGCGACGCACAGATCGTCGCCGGGAAGCCGTGATAGCCCTTGAACGCCGGAACAGCTCCCGCGTCCCGAATGACCATCTCCGCAGTCTTGTCCAGTTCAGCTGTCGTCACACCAGGACGAACCGCCTCGCCAACCACGCGGAGGGCCCGAGCGGTTATCCGTCCGGCCTCGCGCATGATGTCGATCTCCGCAGAAGACTTCCTGATGATCATCTGCCGAGATCTAGCCCTCTAGGACGGCGCGTACGTCAGCGAAGACTTGCGCAACCGGTCGGTCGCCATCGATCTCGTGCAGCAAGCCCTTGTCTCCGTAGTAGGTCACAAGAGGTGCGGTCGAGCGATCGTAGACCGCAAGACGGTTCTTGACGGTAGCCTCGGTGTCATCGTCCCGCTGGTACAGCTCACCACCGCATGCTGTACACGTGCTTGGATCCGCGGGCGGGTTCGCCAGGAGGCTGTAGATCTTGCCGCACTCCTTGCACGTGCGACGCGAAGTGAGACGCGAGACAATGACGTCACGGTCGACATCAATGCTGACGACGTAGTCGATCGCGCGGTCCATCTCCCCCAGAGCCCTATCGAGTGCTTCGGCCTGCGCAACGGTACGCGGGAATCCATCGAGGATGAAGCCCTTCTCGGCATCCGGCTCGGAGAGCCGCGCCTTGACCAGGCCGATCACGACCTCGTCGGGCACCAGTTCTCCGGCGTCCATGTAGCGTTTCGCTTCGAGCCCAAGGGGGGTGCCGTTCTTCACAGACGCTCGCAAGATGTCACCGGTAGAGATGTGCGGCAAGCCGTACTCGGCAATGATCTTCTCGGCCTGTGTGCCCTTTCCGGCGCCTGGCGCGCCCAACAGGACAATGTTCATAGGTACCTCCTCGGTGGGTATCGCCTCGACCTACTTGAAGAAACCGTCGTAGTGCCGCATCACAAGCTGGCTCTCCAGTTGCGTCATCGTCTCTAGTGCTACACCGACCATAATCAAGATCGACGTGCCACCGAACTGTTCGAGAATGGTGACTCCGGTCGCTCTGAACAGCATGGTCGGACCGATTGCGATCAACGCAAGGAAGATAGCGCCTGGCAACGTGATGCGGTTCATGATCGTCTCGATATGTACGACGGTGGCCTTGCCAGGTCGTACTCCGGGAACGAAACCGCCGTTCTTGCGCAGGTTGTCGGCAAGATCGATCGGATTGAAGACCAGCGCGGTATAGAAGTACGCGAAGAAGACCACCAGGCCACCGTAGAACAGATAGTAGACCCAGCCGCTCGACAACGTATTCGCGATCGTCGCAAGCCACGGAGTGTTCGGGAAGAAGCTCGCGAGTTGTGCCGGGAAGAACAGCAACGCCGAAGCGAAGATGATCGGGATGACGCCGGCGCCGTTGACCTTGAGTGGAATGTAGGTACCCGCGCCACCGTAGACCTTGCGTCCCACCACACGCTTGGCATATTGGACCGGAATACGTCGCTGTCCCCGCTCCATGAACACGATCGCCGCGATGACGCCGACGAACATCACGAGAGTCACAAAGACCATCCCGAACTGCTGGAGCTGTAGCGTCTGCCACATCGCAGCCGGGAAGCGAGCGACGATGCTCACAAAGATTATCAACGACATGCCGTTGCCGATACCGCGCTGAGTGATGAGCTCGCCCAACCACATAATCATCGTCGTACCCGCGAGGAGCGTGAGCACGATGATGATGCCCGCGATCCAGTTAATCGAGCCACCCGCCTGGGTCATGCTGTCGCGGAATACCGTAAGCAGACCGAGTGAGTTGAGCAAAGCGATTGCGAGCGTGAGATACCGCGTCGTCTGCGTTACCTTGCGCTGACCGGCTTCGCCCTCCTTGCTCCACCGCTCCAGCGTCGGAATGACACCCTGGAGCAGCTGCATGATGATGGATGCCGTGATGTAGGGCATGATGCCAAGCGCAAACACAGCGAATTGCTCGAGCGCACCGCCCGAGAACAGGTTGAGCAGACCGAGAGCGGCCTGCCCCTCGATGAGCGCCGCCACCTTCTCAACATCCACTCCCGGCACCGGGATGTGGGCACCAACACGGTACAGAGCAATGATCGCCATTGTGAAGAGAATCCTGCGGCGAAGCTCTGGAACGCGGAATGCATTCGAAAGCGCGCTTATCACAGCGTCTCGACCGTCCCTCCAGCAGACTCGATCTTGGTGCGGGCAGGTCCAGAGACCTTGTCCACTTTGACGGTCAGCTTCTTTGTGAGTTCACCATCGCCCAGCACCTTGACTAGCGCCGTCTTCGACTTGATCATGCCCGCATCGAAGAGAGCATCTATGTCGACCGTGTCACCCGCCGAGAACTTCTCCTCCAGCCGATGCACGTTCACCACCGCGTACTCGGTGCGGAACCGGTTCTTGAATCCAGGGAGTTTAGGCAGGCGCATCGCCAGGGGGTTCTGTCCACCCTCGAATCCCGGGCCCTTGCCGCCGCCAGCGCGGGAAAGCTGCCCGTTGTCGCCACGACCGGCAGTACTTCCGTGACCACTGCCGTTACCTCTGCCGACGCGCTTGCGGTTCTTGCGAGAGCCCGGTGCGGGCATCAAATCGTGGATCTGCATTCTTGCTCTTCTCCTTCACGTTCGCTGCCGACGAGACATCGTCTCGTCGCTACCGGCCGCTCGCCGCCGGCTGACTGGCTCGTGTGTCTCCCGTGTCATCGACACTGCGGTGACACACCGTGGGCTACAGCCCACAGGAATGACGTATCTACAGCTTCTCAACTTCGATGAGGTGCTTCACTTTGAACACCATGCCGCGGATAACAGGAGTGTCTTCCTGCTCCACCGTGTCGCTTATGCGCTTCAGACCCAACGCGCGCACTGTCGCCTTCTGATCGTGAGGCGAACCGATGACGCTCTTGATCTGAGTAATCTTGATCTTGCCAGCCATGTGTCTACTCCTCCCAACCGTAGATCTGTCCCACGGTCTTGCCGCGCTTGCGCGCCACATCTTCGGGACTGGAGAGGGACTGGAGACCCTGGGCAGCGGCCTTCACCATGTTGAGAGCGTTGTCCGTACCCAGCGATTTCGAGAGCACATCGGTGATTCCGACGAGTTCCAGCAACGCACGAACCGGCCCACCCGCAATGATTCCTGTACCGGGAGCGGCCGGCTTCAGCATGACCTTACCGGCGCCATAGCGGCCGAGTACCTCGTGCGGGATCGTGCCTTCGCTGATCGGCACGCTGAACATGTTCTTCTTTGCGTCCTCGATGCCCTTGCGGATCGCAACCGGCACTTCCTGGGACTTGCCCATGCCGACACCGACCTTGCCGTCGCCGTCACCAACGACCACGAGAGCCGTAAGCGCGAACCTTCGACCGCCCTTGACGACCTTCGATACGCGATTGATGTAGACGACCTTTTCTTGCAGCTCCGACACCGGGGCTTCTCTGCGCGCCATACGGTATTCCTCCCTAGAACTTGAGTCCGGCGCCACGAGCGCCATCGGCGAGCGACTTCACGCGACCGTGATAGAGACGACCGCCGCGGTCGAAGACCACTTCGGTGATGCCCTTCTCGATCGCCTTTCGCCCGACGGCCTCGCCGACCGCCTTAGCGGAATCAGCGTTGGTACCGGACTTGAGTGACCCGCGCAAATCCGAGTCGATGCTTGACGCAGATATCAGAGTACTTCCGGTCACGTCATCGATCAGTTGCGCGTAGATATGCATGTTCGTGCGAGTCACGCACAGACGAGGACGCTCGGAGGTGCCGTGCACCTTGCCACGCACACGAGTCCTGCGTCGTACGAGTCCTGCCTTCTTGGCCTTCAGTCTGTCCATTCCGTCACTACACTCCTCGTGTCACGGCCCACACACCTGCTTGTGCGGCGCGGGGTCACGCTACTTCGCGGTCTTACCGAGCTTCCTACGTACGTACTCACCTTCGTAGCGAACGCCCTTGCCCTTGTAGGGCTCCGGAGGACGCCAGCCACGTATCTCTGCTGCAATCTGACCAACGCGTTGCTTGTCAATGCCGCGCACGACGATCCTCGTCTGAACCGGCACCTCAAAACTGATGTTCGGCTCGGCCTTGATCAAGACCGGGTGGCTGAAACCGAGCTGCATCTCGATATCCGAGCCCTTCATCTGAGCACGGTATCCGACACCCACGATCTCCAACCGCTTCTCGAAGCCTTCCGACACGCCCGCAACCATGTTCGCGATCAGAGATCGCGTCAAACCATGCAACGAACGATGTGTACGGCTGTCGCTCGGCCGTGTGACGACTATCTCGCCATCGACCAGCTCTATCTTCATATCCTCGTTGAAGGAATCGTTGAGCTCACCTTTGGCGCCTTTGACGCTCACCGTATTGCCTTCGACCTTCACCTCGACCCCGGACGGGACCGGGATGGGCTGTTTTCCGATTCGAGACACGCCTATCCGCTCCTCTCTCAGTCCTGTCCGACTACCAGACGTAGGCGATGACTTCGCCGCCGACGCCCGCTTTGCGAGCAGCGCGGTCGGTCATGACCCCACTCGACGTCGAAATGACGGCGATACCGAGACCACCCAATACGCGGGGCAGCTCGTCTTTCTTGGCATACACCCGAAGACCCGGCTTAGAGATGCGCCGGATGCCCGTGATGGTCCGCTGCTTCTTTGGCCCGTACTTCAGAACGATCTCGAGACTGTCCTGAGGCGAGCCCTCCGTGATGCTGTACTCCTCGATGTAGCCTTCTTCTTTGAGAATGCGGGCGATCTCCACCAGCTTCTTCGATGAGGGCATATCGGCCGCAGGCTTGAACGCCGAGTTCGCATTGCGAACCCGGGTCAGCATATCGGCGATGGGATCTGTCATGCTCATGTGTTCCTCCTATGATCCGAAGATGATCCCGATCTCGACGGTTCGTCGCAACCCGTGGTCGCAACGCCTGTCGGTCGGGGCTTCACCGGCGGGCTCGCCTTACCAGCTCGCCTTACGTACGCCGGGAAGTTCGCCTCGGCTCGCCAGCTCACGTACGCAGATCCGGCACAGGCCGAACTGCCGATAGTAGGCGCGTGGACGACCGCAACGATTGCAGCGGTTGATCGTACGCGTCGAGTACTTGGGCTTGCGCTTGGCCTTGGCGATCATCGATTTCTTGGCCACCATTACCTCCTCACCAGAGACGTCGAGTGACGTCTACGGTCTTATCGCTTATCGCTTGAACGGGAAGGCGAACGACTCCATGAGAGCTTTCGCCTCCTCATCTGTATCTGCCGAGGTCACGAACGTGATGTCCATGCCCCGCACCTTGTCGACCTGGTCGTAGTCGATCTCCGGGAAAATGAGCTGCTCGGTCACGCCCATGGAATAGTTGCCGCGTCCGTCGAATGCTTTGGAGCTCAGACCGCGAAAGTCGCGGACGCGCGGGATCGCCATCGTGACGAGGCGCTCGAAGAAATCCCACATCCGGTCTCCTCGCAGCGTGACCTTCGCCCCGATAGGCATGCCTTGACGAAGCTTGAACGCCGCGATCGACTTCTTCGCTCGCGCCACCATCGGCTTCTGGCCGGTGATGATCGCGAGATCCGCCATCGCAACGTCGAGCTGCTTCGCATCCTGGGCGGCTTCGCCCACACCCATGTTCACCACGATCTTCTCGAGTCGCGGCACCTGGTGCACGTTGCCGTATTCAAATTGCTCCATGAGTGCCGGTACGACTTCCGCACGGTACTTCTCTTTGAGCCGAGGAACCACTTACCTACCTCCGTGTCTCACTCGCGCGCGCCAGATTTCCGACCCGACGCGACTTCTAGTCGCTTTCCGGCGACTACTTGTCGATATCGTTGCCACACTTCTTGCACACGCGGATGCGTGTGCCGTCATCACGCCTGCGAGCGACGCGAGTCGGCTCAGAACAGTTGGGGCACACAAGCATCAAGTTGCTGGCGTGGATGGTGCCCTCAATCTCGAGGATGCCGCCCTGGGGCTGCTTGCTCGTGGGGCGCTGGTGCTTCTTCACCATATTCACGCCCTCGACAACGAGGCGCTGCTTCTCGGGATACGCACGCAGAACGCGGGACTCTTTGCCCTTGTCCTTGCCCGCAATCACTTTGACCTTGTCACCCTTGCGGATGGATATGGAGCTTGCCATTGTCTTGCATCCCTCCTAGAGCACCTCAGGTGCGAGCGAAACGATCTTCATGAACTTGCGCTCGCGAAGCTCACGAGCAACCGGGCCGAAGATACGCGTCCCGCGCGGATTGCCCGCCGCGTCAATCACGACGGCGGCGTTCTCGTCGAACTTGATGTAGCTGCCATCCTGACGACGGACTTCCTTCTTCGTCCGAACGACAACCGCGCGAACGATCTCGCCCTTCTTGATCTGCCCGTTCGGAATAGCCTCTTTCACGGTGCAGACGATAACATCGCCGACGCGAGCATACCGTCGCTTCGAGCCACCGAGCACCTTGATGCACAGTACCCGACGAGCACCGGAGTTGTCGGCAACCTTGAGCCGGGATTCTGCCTGAATCATCTGTTCCTCCGAACCTACGTACCGAGCATGAGAGGTGCGCCCGTTGTCGACGCACATGCACTGTCGGTGCTACTTGGCTTTCTCTATGACCTCAACCAGCCGCCACCGCTTCATTTTCGACAGCGGACGCGTCTCCATGATTGTCACCTTATCGCCCACGCCACACTCATTGTTCTCGTCGTGCGCGTGGAACTTCGTGCTGTGGGTCATCATCTTGCTGTACCGGGGATGCGGCTTGCGGTCTTGCACCTGCACGACACATGTCTTGTCGGCTGATGCCGAGACCACCACGCCTTGGCGAATCTTCCGGCTGTTGCGTTGTTCTGTCATGACTCTCCTCACCGTCTTCACGACGCCTGCGCTTCGCGCTCGGCGCGAAGTTCGCGGGCGCGCAGCTCGGTGTGCAAGCGAGCAATGTTCCGCTTCACGTCTTTGATCTGAGCAGGGTTGTCCAACTGGCCCGTCGCCAAACGGAATCGCAGGTTGAACAGCTCCGTACGGGACTCCTTGATCTTCTCTTCAATCTCGGAATCCTCTAGATTTCTTATGTCAGTCGGCTTCATCTATGCCTCACCGCCGCTATCAGCTCGAGAAACAAACTTGGTCTTAATGGGCAGCTTGTGCTGCGCGAGGCGAATCGCCTCTTTGGCCACCTCTTCAGATACGCCGGCGACCTCAAACATCATTCGGCCTGGCTTGACAACGGCCACCCACGCCTCGGGGTTACCTTTGCCGGAACCCATCCGGGTCTCTGCCGGCTTCTGTGTAATCGGCTTGTCCGGGAAGATATCGATCCAGACCTTGCCGCCACGCTTCATGTGACGGGTCATCGCGACACGCGCCGACTCTATCTGACGGTTGGTGATCCAACCGGCTTCCAGAGCCTTGATACCGTAGTCGCCGAAGTTGAGCTCCGTGCCGCCCTTGGCGACGCCCTTCCTCGACCCACGCTGCACCTTGCGGTGTTTGACTCGCTTAGGCAGAAGCATCGGTTATCTTCTCCCCCCACCGTCACGACGGCGCCCGCGTGACGGACGGTCGTCCGTCGGCGACGGGAGCTCTTGGCCCGGCAGAACCTCACCACGGTAGATCCAGACCTTGACGCCGACTGCGCCCATGGTCGTGTGCGCTTCCGAAGTCCCGTAGTCAATCTTGGCTCGCAGTGTGTGGAGCGGCACGCGACCTTCGCGATACCACTCGCGACGACCCATCTCGGCACCGCCCAGACGACCGGAGCACTGGATACGAATACCGAGCGCACCGCCCTTCATGGCCGACGAGACCGCCTTGCGCATCGCACGACGGAACGCGACTCTACCAACAAGTTGCTCCGCAACACTCTGCGCGACCAGCGTGGCGTCGAGCTCGGGCCGCTTGATCTCGGTGATATTGACATTCACGGCACCGCCGGCGAGCTCCTGCAGCTGCTTGCGCAATGCATCGACCTCGGAGCCCTTCTTGCCTATCACGATACCGGGCCGGGCCGTCCAAATCTCGACTATCGTCTTGTCACCCTTGCGCTCGATCTCGACACGCGACACAGCCGCGCGACGAAGACGCTTGGCCAAGAACTCGCGGATCTTCAGATCCGAAGCGAGAGTCTCGCTGTAGCCCTTGCCTTGATACCAGCGCGAGCGCCAGTTCTCGGTGATACCGAGACGAAGTCCGATTGGATGTATCTTCTGACCCACGGGCCTACGCCTCCTCTCGCTGCTTGACGATGACGGTAATGTGACTCGATCGCTTGTTGATGCGGAACGCGCGCCCTCTCGACACCGGGTTGATTCTCTTGAGTGTCGGGCCTTCATCCACAAAGGTGCTCGAGACAAAGAGCTGCTCTGCGGGAATCTTGTTGTTCTTCTCAGCGTTGGCGACAGCGCTCATGAGCACCTTCTCAACGATCTCCGCAGCATGCTGAGGAGAGAATTTGAGGATTGCCGAGGCGTCCTCCACGGACTTGCCGCGGATAAGATCCACCAAGAGGCGAGCCTTGCGCGGGCTCACGCGAACGTAGCGTGCGACTGCTTTGGCTTCCATGTGTCCTTACCTATTGCCCTTCCTGTCGGCCGCGTGGCCGCGGAACGTACGCGTCGGCGCAAACTCGCCGAGCTTGTGGCCCACCATCGACTCCGTCACATAGACCGGAACGTGCTTACGGCCATCGTGGACGGCAATAGTGTGTCCGACCATCTCAGGGAAGACGGTCGACGCGCGCGACCACGTCTTGATGACCTTCTTCTCGCCCGCCTCGTTCATTTTCTGGATGCGATCCAGAAGACGCGGCTGGACGAAAGGTCCCTTCTTCAGGCTTCTGCTCATCTAGCTCTCAGCTCCTTGCCCGCCGCTACTTCTTGCGACGACGGATGATCAGACGGTCGGACGCCTTGCCCTTCTGGCGGGTACGATGGCCCTTCGTGGGCACACCCCAGGGCGTCACAGGGTGACGACCAGCGGTCTTGTTCTTGCCCTCGCCGCCACCATGCGGGTGGTCGACGGGGTTCATCGCAGTACCGCGAACGGTCGGGCGAACGCCTTTCCAGCGAGCTCGACCGGCTTTTCCCAAAGAAATGTTGCCGTGATCGGAGTTCCCGACCTCGCCAATGGTCGCACGGCACGTGACCAGCACCCTACGCATCTCGCTCGAAGGCATGCGCAGGATGGCGTAATCGCCCTCCTTGCCCATGAGCTGGATCGAGGTGCCCGCCGAACGAGCAAGCGCAGCGCCGCGTCCTGGCTGTAGCTCAACGGCATGGACAACCGTACCAGTCGGAATATCCTTGAGAGCAAGTGCGTTGCCCGGCTTGATGTCGGAGCCGGGTCCGCTCATGACCTGGTCGCCCACCTTGAGATTCTTGGGCGCAAGGATGTAGCGCTTCTCGCCGTCCACGTAGTGGAGCAGCGCAATCCGCGCAGAACGGTTGGGATCGTATTCGATTGAGGCGACCTTCGCCGGCACAGCATCCTTGGTCCGCTTGAAGTCAATCTTGCGGTACCGACGCTTGTGTCCGCCACCCTGATGTCGCGTGGTGATACGGCCATTGTTGTTGCGACCGCCGGTCCTATGAAGAGGCTCGAGCAGCGACTTCTCCGGTTCCGTCTTCGTAATCTCGGCAAAGTCCGAGACCGTCTGGAACCGTCGACCCGGTGAGGTCGGCTTGTACTTCTTGAGTCCCATCTTCTCTCCTTCCGTCCGATGGCCCGAACCGCCTGGGACTGGCGAACGTATCCGCCGAGCGATTCCGACTCCGGACTACCACGGTGCCGGGTGGCTCCATGAGCCCCCGTAGCGCACCGGGACGTACCCGTCTGCTCCGGTTCTTACTTCGTTCCGTACAGGTCGATCGACGTCACCCTGCTTAAGAGTGACGATCGCCTTCTTCCACGACCGCGTCAGGCCTTTTGAGTAGCGCAGGCGACGCGGCTTGCCGTTGACGTTCATGGTGTTCACTTTGGTCACGTCGACGGCGAAGATCTCCTCGATCGCGTGTGCGATCTGAGGCTTCGTTGCCTTCTTGGCGACCTCGAACGTGTACCGGTTGTCCTCGATCATGCGAAGGACTTCTCAGACACGATCGGACGGATGATGATATCGCGAGCATCGGTCATTACGCCAGCACCTCCTCAAGCCACGTAAGGGCCGGCTTGGTGCATAGCACGGCGTTGTTGTTGATCAGATCGTAGGTATTCGCTTCAGCCGCCGTGATCACACACACCTTCGGCAGATTGCGGAAGGACAGAGCGGCGTTCACGTCGTCGTTGTTCACAATCACGGTGACGCGCTGTCCGGTCAGATCGAAATTGCCGAGAATAGCAGCGGCCTGTTTCGTCGAGGGCTTGTCGAACTCGAAGCCATCGACCACATACAGAACACCTTCAGCGTTTTTCGAAGACAACGCGCTGCGCATCGACAGCTTGACGACCTTGTTCGGGACCTTGAACCCGTACTCGCGCGGGTGCGGGCCGAACACGACGCCGCCTCCAGCCCACTGAGGCGAGCGAATGCTGCCCTGGCGCGCGCGGCCGGTGCCCTTCTGACGCCACGGCTTGCGCCCGCCGCCACGGACGTTTCCGCGGGTCTTAGTCTGGTGCGTACCGGAGCGGCGAGCCGCCATCTGGCTGCGAACAACCTGATGCATGGCGAAGGGGTGAGGCTCGATGCCGAATACGCCATCGGCGATCTCGGCCGCTCCCACCTTCTTGCCACTCGTGTCCTTGATCTCTATCGTTGCCATCGTTTCTATCTCCTCCGAAGAGACGGTCTCGTGAAGTTTCGGTTCTACACAGCGCAAATCGTCAGGAGCGCATTCTTGCCTCCGGGCACAGCACCCTTGACTAGAAGCAGGTTCTGTTCGCCGTCGACCTTGACCACCTCAAGGTTGCGCACGGTGACTGTCTCATTGCCCATGTGCCCCGCCATCTTCTGACCGCGAAACACGCGGGACGGTGTCGAAGCCTGACCGATCGAACCGGGTGCGCGATGGAAGTGCGAGCCATGACCGCCCGGACCGCCACTGAAGTTGTGACGCTTGATCACTCCGGCGAATCCCTTGCCCTTGCTGGTGCCGGTCACGTGAACGTGCGCTCCGGCCTCAAACATCTTGACCGTGAACTCGTCGCCCACCTTGACCTTGTCGCCCTCGTCGAGACGGACCTCAGCCAGGTGCTTGCGCGGCTCAATACCGGCCTTGTCATAGTGACCTTTGAGCGGCTTGTTCACCTTGTTGATGCGCACGTCGCCAAATGCGATCTGTACCGCCGAGTAGCCATCGCGCTTGACCGTCTTCAACTGGCTGACCACGCACGGGCCCGCCTCGATGACGGTAACCGGAATGAGTCGGTCGTCCTCACTCCAGACCTGGGTCATCCCCAGTTTGCGTCCCAGCAGTGTCGATACCATCGTGTCCTTCTCCACTTCATCACGCGGTCTTGGGCCGTGTGGCCGCACCCACTTGTGCGGCCGGTCCCCAGTGGACCGCCTCGTCTAGACGCCCGCGGTTGCGAGCACACACACTCTCTACAGCTTGATCTCGATGTCCACGCCAGCCGGCAGATCGAGACGCATCAGCGAGTCGACTGTCTTTGGCGTCGGCTCGAGAATGTCGATGAGCCGCTTGTGCGTCCTCATCTCAAAGTGCTCCCGGCTGTCCTTATTCACGTGCGGCGAACGAATCACGCAGTATAGATTGCGCTCCGTCGGCAGCGGAATGGGACCGGAGACTTTCGCGCCCGTCTTCTGGGCTGTATCCACGATCATCTTTGTGGACTGGTCCACGATCTCGTGATCGTAGCCCTTCAGCCGAATCCTGATCTTCTGGTTCGCCAACTGTCTACCCTCCGTTGAGAACGAGACGAGATGCCTCGGTTACTTCAAGATTTTCGTGACACGACCAGAACCCACGGTGCGACCACCCTCACGGATGGCGAAACGCAGGCCGTCTTCCATGGCGATCGGGTTGATGAGCTCGCCACGCAACTCGACGTTGTCGCCAGGCATGACCATCTCGGTGCCCTCAGGCAGATGGGCAACACCGGTGACATCGGTGGTACGGAAGTAGAACTGCGGACGATACCCGTCGAAGAACGGGGTATGACGGCCGCCCTCTTCTTTGGTCAGCACGTAGACCTGACCCATGAACTCCGTGTGCGGAGTAACGCTCCCAGGCTTGCACACGACCTGGCCACGCTCGATGTCGGTGCGTGACACGCCGCGAAGCAGCAGGCCGATGTTGTCGCCGGCCTGTGCCTGATCGAGCAACTTGCGGAACATCTCGACGCCTGTCACGACGGTCTTGGAGGTAGCCTCGTGGATACCGACCATCTCGACCTCGTCGCCGACCTTGACCACACCGCGCTCGACACGACCGGTGGCCACGGTGCCGCGACCGGTGATGGTGAACACGTCCTCGACAGCCATGAGGAACGGCTTCTCGATATCGCGAACCGGCTCGGGAATGAAGCTATCGACGGCATCGAGCAGCTTCTCGATCGAGCTACACCATTCGCAGTCGCCTTCGCCGCAGCGGCACTCAAGTGCTTTGAGAGCCGACCCGTGAATCACGGGTGTGTCGTCGCCGGGGAACTCGTACTCGGTGAGCAGCTCACGGACTTCCATCTCGACGAGCTCGATAAGCTCCTCGTCATCGACCATGTCGACTTTGTTGAGGTAGACGACGATGTAGGGCACGCCCACCTGACGGGCGAGCAGGATGTGCTCGCGGGTCTGGGGCATCGGGCCGTCTGCAGCCGATACCACGAGGATCGCACCGTCCATCTGTGCGGCACCCGTGATCATGTTCTTGACGTAGTCGGCGTGGCCCGGGCAGTCGACGTGGGCGTAGTGACGGTTCGCCGTCTCGTACTCCACGTGTGCGATAGCGATCGTGATGCCGCGCTCGCGCTCCTCGGGAGCCTTGTCGATCTGGTCGAACGGCGTGAAGTCCGCAAATCCCTTCGCCGCCTGGCACGAGGTGATCGCCGCGGTCAGCGTCGTCTTACCATGGTCGACATGACCGATGGTACCGACATTGACATGCGGCTTGGTGCGCTCGAACTTCTTCTTTGCCATTTGTGCGCTCCCTACCTGTGCGACACGTCGCCGCCGACTTTGGCGACGATCTCTTCGGCAACGGACTTCGGAACCCGCTCGTATGCGGAGAATTGCATCGTGTAGACCGCACGACCCTGAGTACGACTGCGCAGGTCGGTCGAATAGCCAAACATCGCCGAGAGCGGCACCTTCGCGCGGATGACCTGCGCGTTGCTGCGTTGCTCCATGCCCTCGATATGACCGCGACGGGCAGATAGGTCGCCCATGACATCGCCCATGAACTCCTCGGGCGTGACAACCTCGACGGCCATCACCGGCTCGAGCAGCATCGGATGGGAGCGGCGGAGCGCATCTTTGATCGCCATGGAACCGGCGATCTTGAACGCCATCTCTGAGGAGTCGACGTCGTGGTACGAACCGTCAACCAACTGGACCTTGATATCAACGACGGGATAACCGGCGAGCACGCCGGTCTCGATCGCTTCACGGATGCCTTTGTCGACCGAAGGAATGTACTCCTTGGGAATGGAACCGCCCACGATCTTGTTCTCGAACTCGTAGCCCATGCCGGACTTCTGGGGCGCCAGGTTGATGACGACGTGTCCATACTGGCCTCGGCCACCGGTCTGACGGGCAAACTTCATGTCCACTTCCTCGACAGGCTTGCCGGCCGTCTCGCGATACGCCACCTGCGGCTTGCCGACGTTCGCCTCGACCTTGAACTCACGCAAGAGACGGTCGACGATGACTTCGAGATGCAGCTCGCCCATGCCAGCGATGATGGTCTGGCCCGTTTCTTCGTCCGTACGGACTCGGAACGTCGGATCCTCTTCAGCCAAGCTTCGCTAGCGACTGGCCAAGCTTCTCCTGGTCGACCTTCGTCTTTGGCTCGATAGCGATGTCGATGACGGGATCGGGGAAGACCATCGACTCCAGCAGCACCGGCAGAGTTCTCACTCGACAGCGTGTCACCGGTAGTCGTGTTCTTGAGGCCGACTGCGGCGACGATGTCGCCTGCGCGGACTGCATCGACGTCTTCCCGGGTATTCGCGTGCATCTCCAGCAGACGGCCGATACGTTCCTTGTGTCCCTTTGTGGCGTTTAGGACGTATGACCCAGTCTCCAGCGTGCCGGAGTAGACACGGAAGTACGTAAGCTTACCGACATACGGGTCGGTCATGACCTTGAAAGCCAGTGCCGCAAAGGGCTCCTTGGGATCCGCATGACGTTCGACCTCTTCGCCGCCCTTGACCGCGACCCCCTTGATCGGAGGCACATCCAGCGGAGACGGCAAGAAGTCGAGAATCGCATCCAGCAGCGGCTGGACGCCCTTGTTCTTGAAAGAGGCGCCGCACGTTACTGGCGTAATCGCGCAATCGATCGTTGCGGAGCGCAGCGCTCGTCTTGATTTCGTCGACGGTGAGTTCCTCGTCCATCAGGTACTTCTCGAGGAGCTCCTCGTCGTACTCGGCTGCAGCCTCGACCAGCTCGTGACGATGCTTCGCTGCCTCCTCGGCATACTCTGCCGGAATCTCCCCGATCGTCGGGTTGATGCCGTTGTCGTCCTCGTTGAAGAAGCTCACGTTCATCTCGACCAGATCGATAATGCCCGAGAACTGATCCTCGGCGCCCGATGGGGTACTGGAGCAGCACCGGACGAGTGGCCAGGCGGTCCTTCATCATCTGTACGACGTTCATGAAATCGGCCCCGGTACGGTCCATCTTGTTGATGTAGGCGATACGCGGCACGCCGTAGGTATCTGCCTGACGCCAGACTGTCTCGGACTGAGGCTCAACGCCACCAACCGCGCAAAAGACAGCGACGGCACCGTCGAGTACGCGAAGCGAACGCTCGACTTCGACCGTGAAGTCGACGTGACCGGGCGTGTCGATTATCTGGATACGATGGTCCTTCCAAAAACAGGTCGTCGCGGCGGACGTGATCGTGATACCGCGCTCCTGCTCCTGGACCATCCAATCCATTGTCGCAGCGCCGTCGTGCACCTCGCCGAGCTTGTGCGTCTTGCCCGTATAGAACAGTACGCGCTCGGTCGTGGTGGTCTTCCCGGCGTCGATATGAGCCATGATCCCGATGTTTCGGGTTTTGGCGAGAGGATACGTCTTCGAAGCCATGGTGAGAGTGGTTCCCTTATCCTTGGTCCAGTAGTCCGACGACTACCAACGGTAGTGGCTGAATGCCCGGTTGGACTCAGCCATCTTGAACAGATCCTCACGCTTCTTGACAGAGGCACCGAGGCCGTTTGCCGCATCCATGATCTCGGAGGCAAGACGTTCGGCCATAGTCTTCTCGCGACGAGCCCGTGCGTACCCGACTATCCACCGGATGGCCAGCGTGGTCGCCCGACGAGAGTTGACCTCGATCGGCACCTGGTACGTCGCACCGCCCACACGCTTGGGTTTGACCTCAAGCGTCGGACGCACATTGTCCATCGCCTTCTTGAACGTGGCCAACGGATCGCCGCTGGTCTTCGTTTCGATCATGTCGAACGCACCATAGACGATGCGCTCCGCCGTGGACTTCTTGCCGTCCCACAGCACCTTGTTGATCAGCTGGGTGACCAGCCGATTGTTGTAGACCGGATCGGGAGCGGTCTCTCGACGGCTCGCTGCTGCACGCCTGGGCATACTGGGTCTCCTCTGTACTACGCAGCCTTCGACTTATGCGTCGCGGGCCTTAGGATCGTTCTACTTGTCCTTCTTGGCGCCGTAGCGCGAACGGGCCTGCTTGCGGTCGCCCACACCTGCGGCGTCGAGCGTGCCGCGAACGACTTTGTAGCGGACACCGGGGAGGTCTTTCACTCGACCGCCGCGCACGAGCACGATTGAGTGCTCCTGCAAGTTGTGGCCGACTCCAGGAATGTACGCGGTGATCTCGATCTGGTTGGTCAGGCGCACACGGGCGACCTTCCGAAGCGCAGAGTTCGGCTTCTTGGGCGTGGTGGTGTACACGCGAGTACACACGCCCCGCTTCTGCGGATTGCCCTTCAGGGCGGGCGTCGCGCTCTTCTCCGCATTGGCCTTGCGGCCCTTGCGGACCAGCTGGTTGATCGTGGGCAACGTGCTCTCCTTCGTCTCTTCTTGCACATGTTCATCCCACCGACGGGCCACCACACGGGCGTAGACCGCCGAGCATAGAGTCACAAGGGTGCACTCTAGCAAGCTCGCCTGCCGTTGTCAAACACCACGCATCCGGGCGTATCTACCCGCGTCCAACCAATACGTCGCACCTGCCGACTTCCGTGCTCGATACAGCTCTGAGCTGGGCAGACAACAAGACGGGCGCTCCAGTCGCCTAGAGCGCCCGTCGAATGTCGATCAATACGTGCCTACTCGGTGGCCGCCTCTAGTTTGGCATGCACGCCGCAGTAGTCACTGCCAGGACGGGCCTTGTTCGTACACTGCTCCCCGTCACCCTTCATTGCCTTGCAGCGATCCGACTCTTCGCCTGGTGCGAACCCATCCTCAGGTCCAACCTCCGGTGCAACCGGCTTCTCTACCTCGGGCTCGAACACCTTGCCGGCGAACCCGGAAACGTCAACGTCATCGTCAGATCGTGAGGAATCCAAATCCGCAAAGAATGCGGCTGCTTCGCTCGGCGTGAGTCCCGCAGTCTCTTCCCCAAGCGAGGGTCCAGGCAGAAGCGCTTCGAGCTCCTTGAGCTCATCGGGAGCAAAGTCCGGAAGCGGACCTTCCTCGGAAGGCGTCCACTCGGCAGACTCGCCCTTGTAGGTGAGTTTCACGCTGCGGTACCGCTTCATGCCGGTCGCAGCCGGAATCAACTTGCCGATGATTACGTTCTCCTTGAGCCCCAGCAGATCGTCTTCCTTGCCCGCGATTGCGGCGTCGGTAAGCACGCGTGTGGTCTCCTGGAACGAAGCGGCAGACAGGTAGCTCTCCGTCGCAAGCGACGCCTTGGTTATGCCGAGAAGAACCGGATGCCCAAGTGCCAGCTCCCCGGAGTCGCCAAGGAGCGTATCGTTGGCCGCTTCAAACACAATGCGATCGACGAGTTGGCCGGGCAGGAAGTCAGCATCTCCCGGCTCAGTGATCGAGACCTTGCGAAGCATCTGCCGCGATATGACCTCGATGTGCTTGTCGTTGATGTCGACGCCCTGGGAACGATAGACCTCCTGGACCTGCGCGACTATGTAGCGCAGGACGGCGCTGGGGCCCTTCAAATCGAGTAGGTCGTGCGGGTTCACAGAACCTTCGGTGAGCTGCTGGCCCAACGTCACCTCGACGCCGGATTCCACGCCCGGACGCATGCGCGCGCGGCGGGAGACGGTATAGCTTTTCTCATGGCCCTTGCCGTCGGTGACGATGAGCTCGCGAGCCTTCTCGCCATCTTCGACGCTCAGCTTGCCCGCGATCTCGGCAAGGACTGCCTGGCCTTTCGGTTTGCGTGCTTCAAACAGCTCGGTGACACGCGGGAGACCATGCGTGATGTCCTCACCCGCGACGCCTCCGGTGTGGAACGTACGCATCGTGAGCTGGGTGCCCGGCTCACCGATCGACTGTGCGGCGATAATGCCGACAGCCGTGCCGATGTCGACCGGACGACCGCTTGCAAGATCCCAGCCGTAGCATGCCTGGCAGATACCGCGCGCCGCATGACACGTCATGACGGTTCGCGCCACAACTGTCTCCACGCCTGCGTCGGCAAGCTCGCGAATATCGTCGTCGCTGGACAGATAGTGACCAGCTGGGCGAAGGACCTTGCGACCAACCTTGGCAGGGGCGAGCAAACAGCGTCCGACCAGGTTGTGATCGACCTCGTTGCCATCGACCAGTACATTGAACTCGACACCCTCGTCGGTCCCGCAATCAGGTTCGCGAACGATAACGTCTTGCGCGACATCGACGAGACGGCGAGTCAGATATCCGGAGTCGGCGGTACGCAGAGCTGTGTCCGCAAGGCCCTTGCGGGCGCCGTGCGTGGATATGAAGTACTCGAGAACCGTCAGACCTTCACGGAAGTTCGCCTTGATAGGACGATCAAGAATGTCGCCCTTCGGGTTGGCCATGAGGCCTCGCATGCCGGCCAGCTGACGAATCTGCTTGATGTTACCGCGAGCTCCCGAGTACGCCATCATGTAGATGGGGTTGAACTTGTCGAAGTTCTCGGCCATCGCCTCGCCGACCTTGTCGGTCGCCTGCGTCCACACATCGACGATCTGACGGTGACGCTCGTCTTTGGTAATCAGACCGCGATCGTACTGAGCCTCGATCTTGTCGACGATCTCTTCGGAAGCGGCAAGAATCGCGGGCTTCTCCTCGGGAATCGCAGCGTCATAGACGGAGACCGTGACACCTGCACGCGTGGCGTAGTGGAAACCGAGGCGCTTGAGCTCGTCGAGAATCGCCTCCATCTCCGTCGTTGAGAACCGGTTCGAGCAGTCCTCGACGATGCGGCCGATACCCTTCTTGTCCACTTCGTGGTTCACGAAGGGGTACTCGGCGGGCAGCGACGCGTTGAAGGTGATGCGTCCAACACTCGTCTTGATACGTTCACCAGCGACGCGATCGCGCTGAGCAACCGCACCGTTCTCGTCGATGTACTCCTCGTTCATGTCCTCTGACAGACGCACCTCGATCTGAGCCTGCAGGTCGAGGCCGGATCGAGCATCGTAGCCCAGCAGCGCCTCGCCGAAGCTGTAAAACGCGCGTCCTTCGCCGGGCATTCCGGCACGCTCGGCCGTGAGGTAGTACAGACCGATGACCATGTCCTGAGTCGGCGTGGTCAACGGACGACCATGTGCCGGCGACTTGATGTTGTTCGTAGACAGCATCAAGATGCGCGCCTCGGCCTGTGCCTCTGCCGAAAGCGGCAGGTGCACAGCCATTTGGTCGCCGTCGAAGTCAGCATTGAATGCAGTACACACGAGCGGGTGGATGCGGATTGCCTTGCCCTCTACCAGTACCGGCTCGAACGCCTGAATGCCGAGGCGGTGCAGGGTGGGGGCACGGTTTAGCATGACCGGGTGCTCGCGGATGACCTCTTCGAGGACGTCCCACACCACGCTCTTGCCGCGATCAACCATGCGCTTGGCGCTCTTGATGTTCTGGGCATGATCGAGGTCGACCAGCCGCTTCATGACAAATGGCTTGAACAGCTCCAACGCCATGGCCTTCGGAAGACCGCACTGGTGAAGCTTCAGTTCCGGTCCAACGACGATGACCGAACGCCCGGAGTAGTCAACGCGCTTGCCGAGCAGGTTCTGACGGAACCGACCCTGCTTGCCTTTAAGCATGTCCGAGATAGACTTCAGCGGACGATTGCCCGGCCCAGTGACAGGGCGACCGCGTCGACCGTTGTCGAACAGCGCGTCAACAGCCTCTTGCAGCATGCGTTTCTCGTTGTTGACGATAATCTCGGGCGCGCCGAGATCCAGCAGTCGCTTCAAGCGGTTGTTGCGGTTGATCACTCGGCGATAGAGATCGTTCAGATCGCTCGTCGCAAACCGACCACCGTCGAGCTGCACCATCGGGCGCAGGTCCGGCGGAATGACCGGGATCGCATCAAGAATCATCCACTCGGCGCGATTGCCCGAGTTCTTGAATGCCGCAACCACCTTGAGGCGCTTGATAGCCTTCTGGCGCTTCTGACCCTTGCCATCCTTGATCTGCGCGCGCAGATCCAAGGCCAGCTGATCGAGGTCGAGCTGACGAAGCAGGTCCTTGACCGCCTCGGCGCCCATGCCACCGCGGAAGTAATCGCCGTAGCGGACCTTCATCTCACGGTAGAGCGTCTCATCATTGATGAGCTGCTTGACCGACAACTTCGTGAAGGTATCAAGGGACTCCTGCAGCAGTGAACGCCTGTCAGAGTACTCTTCCTCGATGTCCTTGATGTCGCGCTCGGACTCTTTCTCGAGTTTCTTGACGCGATCCTCAACGGGAGTCTCGTCGTCAAGCTCGTCGCCCTCTTCGGGCTCTAGCTCGCCCTTGGCGATGGCGATGAGGCGATCGCGTTCTTCAACGATCTCGCTGATCTCCTCGGCCTTCTCGGCCTCCAGACCGTCAAGATCGGCTTCCAGCTCCTCTTTGAGCATGGGCAGGTCGGTCTCCCGCTCCTCCTCGTTGATCGACGTGATGATCGACGAAGCGAAGTAGAGCACCTTCTCGAGGTCCTTGGGGGCGATGTCGAGCAGATAGCCAAGGCGGCTCGGTACACCCTTGAAGTACCAGATGTGGCTTACCGAAGCAGCAAGCTCGATGTGCCCCATGCGGTCGCGGCGCACCTTGGCGCGCGTTACCTCGACACCACAGCGCTCGCACACGATGCCCTTAAAGCGCACGCGCTTGTACTTGCCGCAGTAGCACTCCCAGTCCTTGGTCGGACCGAAGATCTTCTCGCAGAAGAGTCCGTCCTTTTCGGGCTTGAGCGTGCGGTAGTTAATGGTCTCAGGCTTCTTGACCTCGCCACGGGACCATTGGCGGATCTGCTCGGACGATGCTAGTCCGATCCGCAGTCTATCGAAGTTGTTGACGTCGACGTCGAGCAAGGTCTACTCCTTCTCGTCGCTGTCGCCGGAGATATCCAGCGCTGAGATGTCGTTTTCGATGAGCTCCTCGAGGGCGTTCGTATCGACATCGGACTCTTCATCCGCGGTACCCAGGTCGAGACCCAGTTCCTCGGCAGTCTTGAAGATGTCCTCGTCCTCTTCCTTGAGTTCAATCTCCTTGCCGTCCTCGGTCATGATCTCCACGTCGAGACACAGTGACTGCATCTCTTTGACCAGAACCTTGAAGGACTCAGGAATACCCGGCTCGGGGATGTTCTCGCCCTTGACGATGGCCTCGTACGCTTTCACGCGACCGAGCACGTCGTCGGACTTGACCGTGAGGATCTCCTGCAGCACGTAGGCAGCGCCGTACGCGTACAGAGCCCAGACTTCCATCTCACCGAATCGCTGACCGCCGAACTGCGCCTTACCACCGAGCGGCTGCTGTGTGATAAGCGAGTACGGTCCGGTCGAACGCGCGTGAATCTTGTCATCGACCAGGTGCAGCAGCTTGAGCATGTATATCTGACCGATCGTGACCGGCTCGCGGAACGGCTCACCCGTACGTCCGTCGTGAAGAGTCGCCTTGCCCTGACGCGTGAGCTGAGGAACGATTTCCTCCATGACCTTCTTGCCGTAGCGCTCGTCGTACTTGAATCGCAAGTTGCGGTTCGAGGCGTCGAGCGTGTCCGAGATCTCTTGCTCGCGCGCTCCGTCGAACACCGGAGTAGCCACGTGGATGGGGCCTTCGACAGACTTCTTCTGCTTGGGGTCATCGCTCCAGCCGACAAATGCTGCCCAGCCCAGGTGGGTCTCGAGCAACTGGCCGATGTTCATTCGGCTCGGAACGCCAAGCGGGTTGAGAATGATGTCAACCGGCGTTCCATCCGTCAGAAACGGCATGTCTTCGATCGGCAGGATCTTGGAGATGACGCCCTTGTTGCCGTGACGGCCAGCAAGCTTGTCGCCCTCCTGGATCTTGCGCTTCTGCGCCACATACACGCGTACGAGTTCGTTCACGCCGGGGCTCAAATCATCGCCCTCGTCGCGGGTGAACTTCCGCACCGCAATGACGCGCCCGGTCTCACCGTGTGGGACCTTGAGAGAGGTGTCGCGAACCTCGCGTGCCTTCTCGCCGAAGATCGCTCGCAACAGCCGCTCCTCGGCAGTCAGCTCGGTCTCACCCTTGGGAGTGACCTTGCCTACGAGCACATCGCCAGGGAACACCTCGGCACCGATGCGGATGATGCCGTCCTCGTCGAGGTTGGCAAGCACGTCCTCACCGACGTTCGGAATCTCGCGTGTGATCTCTTCGGGTCCGAGCTTGGTATCGCGAGCCTCGACCTCGTACTCCTCGATGTGGATCGAGGTGAGCAGATCGTCTTTGACGATGCGCTCGGAGATGATGATCGCGTCTTCGTAGTTGTAGCCTTCCCAGGGCATGAAAGCGACAAGCAGGTTCTGTCCCAGGCCGAGTTCGCCCATCTCGCTGGACGGACCGTCGGCAAGAACCGTACCCTGCTTGACCTTCTGGCCTTCGACCACGATCGGCCGGTGGTTGATGCACGTACCCTGGTTCGAGCGCATGAACTTGGGAAGTTCGTACTCGTCGAGCGTGCCATCCTCGGCACGAACAACGATCGAGTGAGAGTCGACCGACTCGACCTCGCCCGTACGACGGGCAAGAATGATCTCACCGGTGTCGACAGCGGCGCGGTACTCCATGCCTGTGCCCACCAGCGGAGACTGTGGACGCAGGAGCGGCACCGCCTGACGCTGCATGTTGGATCCCATGAGCGCGCGGTTTGCGTCGTCATGCTCAAGGAACGGAATCAGTGCGGTAGCAACCGATACCATCTGCCGAGGAGACACATCCATGTAGTCGACCCGCTTGGGCTCGACCTCGTCGGGCTCCCCGCCCTTGAGCCGACACAGCACGCGCTCCTTGACGAACTTCCCTGTCTTGGAATCGAAACGCTCGTTCGCCTGGGCAATGATGAAACGCTCTTCGACATCGGCGGTCAGGTAGTCGATCTCGTCGGTTACCTTGCCTTTGACAACCTTACGATACGGCGTCTCGATGAAGCCGTACGGGTTGATCCGGGCGAACGTCGCGAGCGAACCGATCAGGCCGATGTTCGGACCTTCAGGCGTCTCGATGGGACACATGCGCCCATAGTGCGACGGATGCACATCTCGAACTTCGAAGCCGGCGCGCTCACGCGACAGACCGCCTGGTCCCAACGCCGAGAGACGACGCTTGTGCGTCAGACCGGCGACCGGGTTGGTCTGGTCCATGAACTGCGACAGCTGTGAGGATCCGAAGAACTCCTTGATGGACGCCACGATCGGCCTGATGTTGATCAGCGACTGCGGCGTGATCTCCTCGACGTCTTGTGTGGTCATGCGCTCGCGCACGACGCGCTCCATCCGCGCAAGACCGATGCGGAACTGATTCTGAATGAGTTCACCGACGCTACGGATCCGGCGATTGCCGAAGTGGTCGATGTCATCGACCTCGTAGCCGTCCTTGGCTTCCCACAGCTGCACGAGGTACTGCACCGCCGCCAGGATGTCCTGGTTGGTCAGCGTCGACTGAGAGTCGGGCAGATCGACTTCCAGCTTCTTGTTGATCTTGTAGCGTCCGACCTTCGCAAGGTCATACCTCTGCGGATTGAAGAACAGTCCTTCGAGAAGCGACCGGGCCGAGTCCACCGTCGGCGGCTCGCCGGGACGCAAACGCTTGTATATCTCGATCAGCGCTTCCTCGCGCGTCTCGGTGATGTCCTTCTCAAGCGTCTTCTCGATGGCTTCCGAGTTGCCGAACAGCTCGAGTATCTCTTCGCGTGTCTCGGCGATCCCGAGCGCCTTCAGCAGTACCGTGACGGGCTGCTTGCGCTTGCGGTCGACACGCACGCTCACGAGATCGCGCTTGTCGGTCTCGAGCTCGAGCCATGCACCGCGCGCAGGGATGACCTTCGCCGTGTAGATGGCCTTGTCGGTCGTCTTGTCGAGCTCCTCGGAGTAGTACACACCCGGGGAACGGACCAGCTGAGACACGACCACGCGCTCGGTACCGTTGATCACAAAGGTGCCGCGATCAGTCATGAGCGGGAAATCTCCCATGAAGACCTGCTGCTCTTTGATCTCACCGGTCTCTTTGTTTATGAAGCGCACCTCGACGAACAAGGGCGCCTGGTAGGACATGTCCTTTTCCTTGCACTCGTCGACCGAGTACTTCGGATCACCAAACTCGTGAGCTCCGAACTCTACGGCGAGCGTCCCGGTGAAGTCCTCAATCGGCGAGATGTCCGAGAACGTCTCGCGCAGCCCCTCTTCAAGGAACCAGTCGAAACTGTCCCGTTGAATGGCTATGAGATTGGGTACTTCAAGGATCTCAGGAATCTTTGCGAAGGTACGGCGCTGGCGAAAACCTGCGCTCACAACGGGGGAACCTGCTCCGCGGGGCACCAGGCGATTCCTCCTTCAGAGTTAGGGGCGATGACAGATGAGTCGCAAATTACAAAAATACCGAACTATGGTCTCTTGGTCAATACTTGATTTTCTCGTCGAGGTGTTGCCGATGGCCGGACCCGCGTGCGGGTCCGGCCATCGTTACAGCTTCGGACGACGCTGCAACAGAGCGTCGAAGCAGTAGTGAATCGATCTACTTGAGTTCGACGACCGCGCCGGCATCCTCAAGCTTGGACTTGGCTTCCTCGGCCTTCGCCTTGTCCACGCCCTCGAGGACGGCCTTCGGCGCGCTGTCGACAACCTCTTTGGCCTCCTTGAGACCGAGAGACGTCAGCTCGCGAACCGCCTTGATGACCTGGATCTTCTGATTGCCGACCGTGGTAAGGACGACGTCGAATGAGTCTTTCTCCTCCTCGACGGCAGCCTCGCCACCAGCAGCGCCCGCTGCTGCAACCGCGACAGGCGCAGCTGCAGACACTCCGAAGACCTCTTCCATCTCCTTGACCAGCTCAGCGAGCTCCAGCGCAGGAGCGTTCTTTACCCACTCCAGAACCTCGTCTTTTGTGATGTTCGCCATTTCTGTCTTCTCCTTCTCAATCTCTGCGCCGCCTCAGGCGGCCTCGTCTTCATTTCGTAAGAGCCAACGATCTCTCATGAATCGTCGTACTCGAATCAGTCTTGCTAGGCAGCCGCCTTCTGGTCGGCCACCGCCTGCAGCGTGCGTGCGAACGCGCCCACCGGGGCGTTCGCCATCGACATGAACCCGCGAATCGGGTTAAGCAGCGTACCCATGAACTTCGCGAGAAGCTCCTCGCGCGTCGGCAGAGCCGCAATCGCCTTGACCGCAGCCATGTCCACGACTGCGTTTTGCATGAAGCCGCCCTTGATCTCCAGCGAAGGGTGCGTCTTGGCGAAGTCCACAATCGCCTTCGCAGGCGCAACCGCCTCTGTGTCCCCAAAGACAAAACCCGTCGGACCGACCAGGTACTCATCCATGGTAGGCATGGCCAACTCGCGCAGCGCAATCTCGGTCAGGGTGTTCTTGTAGACCTTGACCTCGCCTCCGGCCTCACGGACCGATGCGCGGAACTCCTGCATGTCCTTGACGGACAGACCACGGTAGTCAACCAGAATCACACCGGTAGCGCTGGTGAGCTTCCCTTTGATCTCCGCAACTTTCGCAGCTTTTTCATCTGTCGGCATTCTCTTCCCTCCCTTCAAGAGCGCACGCAACCCGTTTGACCGGTTCCACGATGGCAACCGACCCACGCGGGCCACGACGTTCTCCAAAACGGACGAGAACGAAAACGTGGCCCCCGCCGAAATCCGGCGGAGGCCACGCACATGTTACTGATGCGCACCGTACAGTATGTCGTACGGTCTGGCGTCCACCTCGGCTGGCGGGCCTGCATCGCTTCGGCCCATCATGCCCGTGTGCCCGGGCACCTGCTGTCTTCGGCTTCCTAGAGTCGTGCACGCTGTTCTGTTGTGAAGTGCGCAGGTTAGTATGCATCGGGTCGGGGGTCCCGCGCAACCCCCATCCGAAAGGTGGTCTAGTCCTCGTCGAGGAGATTCCGACCCCGAGCCGGATCAAGCTTGATGCCAGGGCCCATCGTCGTGGCAAGCGTAATGGACCTGATGTAGCGACCTTTGGCTCCAGCCGGCTTCACGCGTAGAACCTCGTCGAGAAGAGCTCCGTAGTTCTCGACGAGAGCTGTTTCGTCGAACGAGGCCTTGCCGATCGCGACATGGGCGATGCCGTACTTGTCCGCACGGTATTCGACTTTGCCCGCCTTGAGCTCGCCGACGATGCGCCCGACGTCGTTGGTCACAGTCCCGAGTTTCGGGTTGGGCATCAGACCACGGGGGCCGAGGATCTTTCCCAGCTTGCCCACCTTGCCCATTTGATCCGGCGTGGCGACAGCAGCATCGAAATCCGTGAATCCGCCCTGGATCTTCTCGACCAGATCATCGGAGCCGAAAACATCCGCTCCGGCGGCTTCGGCCTCACGCGCGGCCTCACCCTCGGCAAAAACGGCGACGCGAACGTCCTTGCCCGTGCCGTGCGGCAAAGAGATCGAGCCTCGAACCTGCTGGTCCGCCTGGCGGGTGTCGATTCCGAGACGGAAGTGCACTTCTACGGTCTCGTCGAACTTGGCCGTGGCGAGTTCCTTGGCGAGGCGCACGGCCTCCTTGGGCCCATAGAGCCTCTCACGATCGACCTGTGCGATCGCGTCGCGATATCGCTTGCCTTTGTTCATCGTTCCTCCTCGTGGTCAGCGGACCGCCATGCGGTCCTCCCACACATCACGGCTCTTGAAGCCGCATACGGACTCGTGTAGCGCTAGTCAGCTACGGTGATACCCATCGAACGTGCGGTTCCCGCGATGATTCGCATGGCGCCGTCGATATCGTTCGCATTGAGGTCGGGCATCTTGGTCTCAGCGATCTCGCGAACCTGCGCCTTGGTGACCGAACCTACCTTCTCGCGATGCGGCACGCCCGAACCCTTCTCGAGACCCGCTGCCTTTTTGAGCAGCACCGCCGCAGGCGGAGTCTTGGTGATGAAGTCGTACGTACGATCCTCATAGACCGTAATCTCAACGGGAATGATGGTCCCCATCTTGTCCTGCGTAGCGGCGTTGAACGCCTGGCAGAACTGCATGATGTTGACCTGATGCTGACCGAGCGCGGGACCGACCGGCGGAGCCGGGTTGGCCTGTCCTGCCGGGATCTGCAACTTGATGAAACCGGCGACCTTCTTGGCCATGTCTCTTCTCACGTCCTTAACCTACGGCGCCGGTAATCTGGCGCACTTGTTCATTCTCTATCAAGCGACGATCCGGCGTGAGAAGCGTTCGGGATGACCCGACACGTCGTCGTCGCGCGATTCCTTCTTACAGCTTGGCTACCTGATCGAAGCCAAGTTCAACAGGTGTCTCCCTGCCGAAGATAGATACCATTACCCGCACTTTGGCCTGATCAACATTCACTTCCGAGATAACACCGTCAAACTCGGCCAAAGGACCAGCGGTGACCTTCACCGCCATGCCTTCCGTGAAGTCGGTCGAGGTCTTGGGCTTTGCCCCGGCCTCTGTGCGCTTCACGATTCGGTTGAACTCATCGCGCCGCAGCGGCACGGGCTTGCCTTGAGAGCCAACGAATCCCGTAACGCCCGGAGTGTTGCGAACGACGTACCACGAGTCGTCAGTCAGCTCCATCTGAACGAGGATGTAGCCGGGAAACACCTTCTTCTCGCTGGTCACCCGCCGACCGCCCTCTTTGAGATCGGTGACGGTCTCTTTCGGGATGAGCACCTCGAAGATCTTGTCTTCCATGCCCATCGACTCGATCCGGTGCTCGAGATTGGTCTTCACCTTGTTCTCGTAACCGGAATACGTGTGGATGACATACCACCTACGGGCCATGTGATCTAACCACCGATCCCGGCGATGAGCTTGACGATGTAGACCATCGCCTGATCCACGACGAACGTGAACGCAATGAAGAAGATGAGGGTCACCATGACAACGATGCTCGAGTTCAGCACCTCGTTCGGTCCGGGCCAGACGACCCGTTTCAGCTCGACCGTGACGCCACGGAGGTAGCCCACGAACCGACTGAACACGTTGCTTGGCTTGCCCTTCGATGCCTTCGCCATCGCTATTTCGCACTCCTTGTGCCGCCTTCCGGGCGGCGTCTCAATCGAACCGCCGCGATCGACGCGGCGGCGAATTCGTTCTGGCAGGGCAGGAGGGGCTCGAACCCCCAACATCCGGTTTTGGAGACCGGCGCTCTACCAATTGGAGCTACTGCCCTGTGTTCGTCCCTGCCCGAAGACCCTAGCGGGTCTCCTTGTGCACCGTATGGCTCTTGCACCATTTGCAGTACTTCTTGAACTCGATGCGTTCGGGATTGTTCTGCTTGTTTTTCGTGGTGGTGTAGTTCCGACGTTTGCACTCACTGCACGCCAGAGTGACCAAGGTTCTCATTCGTCCTCCTAGCCAACCGCATCCGCTCTCCGCCGGGGCGCGGGCGCGGTAGGGTACTCTAGCACCCCGTTTTCGGCACTGTCAAACCGCCGGAACACCTCCGAGCGGGGAAAACGGGGCCCGGCGTCAGCCGCCGGGCCCCGAGTCGCTCACACAGCGATCGTGGCTACTTCAAGATCTTCGTGACACGACCAGAACCGACGGTGCGACCACCCTCACGGATAGCGAAACGCAGGCCGTCTTCCATGGCGATCGGGTTGATGAGCTCGCCACGCAACTCGACGTTGTCGCCAGGCATGACCATCTCGGTGCCCTCAGGCAGATGGGCAACACCGGTGACATCGGTGGTACGGAAGTAGAACTGCGGACGATACCCGTCGAAGAACGGGGTATGACGGCCGCCCTCTTCTTTGGTCAGCACGTAGACCTGACCCATGAACTCCGTGTGCGGAGTAACGCTCCCAGGCTTGCACACGACCTGGCCGCGCTCGATGTCGGTGCGTGACACGCCGCGAAGCAGCAGGCCGATGTTGTCGCCGGCCTGTGCCTGATCGAGCAACTTGCGGAACATCTCGACGCCGGTCACGACGGTCTTGGAGGTAGCCTCATGGATACCGACCATCTCGACCTCGTCGCCGACCTTGACCACACCGCGCTCGACACGACCGGTGGCCACGGTGCCGCGACCGGTGATGGTGAACACGTCCTCGACAGCCATGAGGAACGGCTTCTCGATGTCGCGCTCGGGCTCGGGAATCCAGCTAGTCGATAGCATCCATCAATTCCCAGATCGACTTCTTGGCCTCTTCGTCACCCTCAAGCGCCTTGAGAGCGGAGCCCTTGACGACAGGAAGATCGTCGCCGGGGAACTCGTACTCGGACAGCAGCTCACGGACTTCCATCTCGACGAGCTCGATGAGCTCCTCGTCATCGACCATGTCGACTTTGTTGAGGAAGCACGACGATGTAGGGCACGCCCACCTGACGGGCGAGCAGGATGTGCTCGCGGGTCTGGGGCATGGGGCCGTCTGCAGCCGATACCACGAGGATCGCACCGTCCATCTGTGCGGCACCCGTGATCATGTTCTTGACGTAGTCGGCGTGGCCCGGGCAGTCGACGTGGGCGTAGTGACGGTTCTCCGTCTCGTACTCCACGTGTGCGATAGCGATCGTGATGCCGCGCTCGCGCTCCTCGGGAGCCTTGTCGATCTGATCGAACGGCGTGAAGTCCGCCCAACCCTTCTCGGCGAGTGTCTTGGTGATCGCCGCGGTCAGCGTCGTCTTACCATGGTCGACGTGACCGATGGTACCGACATTCACGTGCGGCTTGGTGCGCTCGAACTTCTTCTTCGCCATGAGTCTCCTCCTTACGGGACCATTCGACGGAGCCGACCACCATGGTCGACCGCGACCCGTCTTGTATATCTCCTCTTACGGTTCCTTCTGCTCATCCATCGCGAGGTTCACTCCTCGCGCGTTCTTGCATGGTAGCGGTGACTGGATTCGAACCAGTGACTCCACGGGTATGAACCGTGTGCTCTAACCGCTGAGCTACACCGCCATCCAGTCGGTCCGCCTCGCTCGGCGTGACCGGCGATCTATCAGGGTGGAGCCCACAACCGGACTTGAACCGGTGACCTCTTCCTTACCAAGGAAGTGCTCTACCGACTGAGCTATGTGGGCGTGTTCACGGGAGCAATCACTCCCGGTGATCGACGCTGGTGGGGGCGGCATGGATTCGAACCATCGTAGGCGTAGCCAACGGGTTTACAGCCCGTCCCCTTTAGCCACTCGGGCACACCCCCACAAAAAAAAGACCACTGTGTACGCTTTTCAAGTTGCTTGCCTGGGCGAAAGGCATACGGATATTACTGTATCGCTCTCTCGAGTGTCAACGACGACAACGGTGCCGGGTGTACCCATTCGGTAGACGCAAGCTCTCGACTCGTGTCTCTTTCGGAACCTATTCAGCGACCACCGTGAAGACCGACCCGAGCGTCCTGATGCCCCGAACCTGCGTGTCGATGTCGGAGCGAGGAATCAACCGATACCACGCGGAGTGCTCGCCTGTCGTCACCGGCCGAGGTGTGTACTCCTCGTAGTGAGCCTCGAACCACTCGCGCGTCGCACGCATCGGCAGGACTTTGAGCTCGTCGCGATCGACCTTGAGTTCACTGAAGAACACATCGTCCGGCTCGCCCAGAAGGGCAGCAATCTCCTCTTCCGACTGCGCGATCACGACGTAGTAGTAGAAGAGCTCGTCAGCGTCCGAGTTGAACATCCAGCCGCGCTCCCGAGTCATGTTGTTCGATATCGACTCGAACGCGTAGTGTCCGGCGTCACTACGATAGAAGATGAGTCCCCTATCTCGGACCTTCGCCGGATCAGTACCGAAGTAGGCATCCGGCTTCACCTTGCGCCCTCAGGCGACGACCTTGCATCTTGTACGTGATATCAACGACCGATGATCCGCCGTTGGCGGGCAGCCGGCACGATTGATACGTCAGCGTAGCCCGCACGTTCAAGATAGCGAGCGACGATACGTTCGTGAGACCTCATGGAGAAGCAAAATCCCGGTGGGACGAGCCATCCGATCCTCCTGAAGTACTTGGCCGGCTACTGCCCGATGCGCTCGTCGGCAACTCGAAGTCTCCGACTCAGCACCTCGAGAAGCTTCACGGCTATCGACGGATGCTTCTCAAGCAAAGCCTTGAAGTCCCAGCTTGACAGCATCAGACAGTTCGTTGGCTCAAGCGCTTTGATGGTCGCCGACCGGGGGGCGTGGTCGAGCAAGGACATCTCGCCGAAGAAGTCACCCGGCCCGAACGCACCCAGCGACTGGCCGTCACGAATGATCTCCACACGACCCGTCAGAACGAGGTAGAAGGCCTGACCTGGGGTCCCTTGTGTCACGATGATCTGACCAGTCTGGAAACCGCTCTCTTGGGCAACCGAAGTGATTGCCTCGACTCTCCTGGGGCGTGCAGTTCGCAAAGATCGGTACCCGTGCCAGGAACTCCTCGTGAGCCATAGCTTCGATCCTCCCTCTCGAACGCTACGCGAACCGCAGTGGTCGTGAACCGTATGCTGGTTTCCGCAACCACTATATCGCACAGATACCCCTGTTCCAGCAGACGGAACCGTCCATTTCATGCACAATAGGTCACGGGAGATCGTCGGACATGGGGTCCGATGGAGCTCTTGCTCAACCTGTACCTCGGTCACCTGCTCGGGGACTTTGTGCTGCAACCGGGCAAACTTGTGGACGGCAAAACGTCGCGGGCTCGTTGGACTTGCTGACGCACGTGACGATCATCGGCATCAGCACGGCGACTATTCTATGGGCTGATCTGCCCTCTGTTTGGAATATCATCCTGCTGGCCATCGCGGCCCATCTGCTGATTGAAATCATTTCTATTCGTGCGCGAGACTCCCAGGCCTTGAGCGGACTGTCTGTGTTCGTCATCGACCAGGTGACTGCACATCTCGTCGCTCGTCCTCCTGGTGTGGATTGCCGCCCCGCTCATCGATGTCGAACATGTTCGAACATTCGGCGTTGAGCTAGGAGTGCCCTGGACGGCACTGGCGTGTGCCCTTGTCGGCGTCACCTTCGCTCGGCTCGATCCTCCTATTCGAAGTCGCCAATGTCGTTGGGCCAAGAAGTCGACGCCGAGCAATACTCCCCTATGACGCCGAGCGAATCCTGGGCATCTTCGAGCGGGGGGGCGCCCTGCTGCTCGCGGCATTCGGTCCGGCGCTTATCGGAGTCGAAAGCCCGGTCGCACCAGCCCTGTTCCTTGTAGCTGCGTTTCTGCCCCGCGTGCTCTACTGGACTACGTCAGCCAACCGAGGACCGCGC
Source organism: uncultured Actinomycetota bacterium (assembly GCA_963790405.1). Taxonomy (GTDB): domain Bacteria; phylum Actinomycetota; class Coriobacteriia; order Anaerosomatales; family JAGXFU01; genus JBGSMX01. Next base: position 52,597 of record CAWBOJ010000006.1, on the reverse strand, counting down.
ATATCAGATGCTGCACGCTGCAGGAGGCCTCGTCGTGTGCGCCGCCGCGCTTGGACTCGTGGCCGGCGTGACGCTGCTTACCACGAGATGATCGAGATCGAGGGGAATCGAACATGAGCGTAGGCGCCTTGAGACGCAACGAGCAAGCACTCCGATGGCTGCGCGGCCTGGCCTATGCGGCCGTGACCGCAACGGCTTTGAGCAAGATGTCGTTCCAGCCGGGCAGTGTTGCGATGGCGATTGCAGTAGCCGTCGGGGTCACCTCATTGTTCGCCCCAGGCGCAGCGATTCTCATCGCGATCGTAGCCCTGTCGCTTCCTCTGCTTGCTGCGAACTTCCTCGTGGGCGTCGGTCTTCCTGGTCATAGGATTCGCATCCGCACAGTATCTGGCCCAGAACAATGGACGTGTGTTCCTGCTCATCGCGCTTGCGTTCGTTGGTGCTGTATTCGGTCCGGCGTGGGCAGCGGCCGTGATTGCCGGGTACCTGCTCGGTGCATCCGAGGGTGCCGTCACCGCGATACTGGCATGTGTCGCGCTAGAGGGCGCCGCACTGGTCTTGGGGCACGCCCACATTGGAATCGTGTTCGCGGGCGGTGTCGCACCTGGGCTCGTGTCGTTCGACAATGCACCTGCGAACCTGCTCGACGTTCAGCTGGCTCGGAGCAGCCCTGAAGGGTATCGATGCGCACGCGCTGCTTGAGGCCTTCACCGGAGCTTCGACGAAGACAGTGCTTGCGATACAGCCCGCCATCTGGGGGATCGGAGCAGCCATCACCGGTATGCTCCGCGACCGGCGGACGACCCCCGCAGGGGTCGCTTCGGTCTGCTCGCGGTATGCGCCGGAGTGGCCGTTGCTGGCTGGTACATCGATCGCTGCGGCTTCACTACTGTCGGATCCACCGGCAAGCGCAACGGTGCTCCAGGCCGCACTTGGCTCGCTGTTCTTGGGAGTCGATCGTCGTGGCCGCCTGGGAATGGATATTCCCACCCGTCGTGCGCAAGCCCACCCCAGCGGTGCGTCCGGGAACGATGTCGGCCGAGGATGCCGATGTCGACGAACTCCTTCGCCTCATCTCCACTGCCGAAGACCAGCTCGCCAGCAAGCACACTCGACGAACGCATTCGTGATGATCACCGACATGAAGTCTTTCTCGAAAATGACCGAAGAAGAGGGTTCCATCGTATCGGCGAAGACGATACAGCGTCACCGCGACCTGCTGATCCCGGTCATCACGGCACACGAAGGCCACGGTAAGTCCACCGGAGGCGATGGCCTGGTGGCGGCCTTCGCGACCGCCACAGATGCGCCTCAGCTGCCGCCGAGTCATGCAGACGCAAGCTGCGTGATCTACAACGACGAACACGAATCCGAGCGCGACATCATCATCCGGTGCGGAATCGCCTCAGGAGAGGTCGTGCTCGACAAGGGCGGTCGCCCGTTCATCGGAGCAGCACTCAATCTGGCCGCACGCATCATGAACCTCGGCGACGGCGGTCAGATACTGACGACACGTCCCGTGGTCGACAAGGCCGGAGCGTCGCCCGGGTATTCGAGCTCACGGCCACGGACTCTTCACGCTCAAGAACATCGCGGAGCCCACGAGGTCGTCGAGATTCTGTGGGCCGCAGACCAGCAGCCGCTTGAGCCTCAGGGAGTGCGCGCTGACGCGGACGTCGCGGACGCATAGGAGCATCACGTCGGTCTCCGCGCTGGTCTGAACAAGAAGTGACGACGCCCGGCTCTGCCGGGCGTCGTTATCCATTTCCTGGAGCTGGCGACAGGAATCGAACCTGCGACCTGCTGATTTACAAGACCAGCTGCTCTACCGACTGAGCTACGCCAGCAGCGCGCCCTATTGTAGACGCGGCACCGCGAGCCTGTCACATCGAGTCGTCAGCAGACCCTGCAGCGGTCTATCTGGGCCTCGATCTTGCGCTTGACGCGCTGCAAGCGCATTGTCGACCGACTTGGCATGGCGTCCGAGGCGATCGGCGATCTCCTGATAGGAGCAGCCGTCCATGTAGAGACGCAGGACACGAGCCTCGAAATCCGAGAGCGCCTCGGTGAATCCTCGGCGAATGAAGTCGCCCTCCCATGCGGAGATGACGATCTCGGCGGGATCGCAGACCTCTTTCGCGGCCAGAATATCGGTGAGCAGGCGCTCGCCGTCATCCTCGGAGCCCGTGCTCCTGCTGCAAGCGAGACATAGCTGTTCAGCGGCGCATGCTTGCGACGCGTGGCGGTCTTGATCGCGGTGATCATCTGCCGAGTGACGCACAGTTCGGCGAATGAGCGGAAACTGGACTGCCGGTTCGCATCGTAGTCTCGGATGGCCTTGAACAGGCCGATCATGCCCTCTTGGATGACATCTTCCCGGTCACCACCGACAAGGAAGTACGATCGCGCCTTGCATCGAACCAGGCTGCGGTACTTGCGTACGAGTTGAGCAGACGCATTCTGGTCGCCCGCCTGTGCGGCGCGTACCAGTGCGAGTTCACCGCGCGCTAGTCTCCAGGCGACCTATGTCGCGGCTCGTCCTTGTGCATCCAATCACAATCCCCCCAATAGCGATTCCCCGTTCGTGCGGGGAGGGAAATGCCCCCGGCAGGGCAGCGTCGGACATGTGCGTACTGAACACTGTCATCACCGGCAGAGACTGTCAACAAATCTCGACAAGGCTGAAGAAGACTGATTTCAATCTTGCCCTCGAGCCCACCTTCCGAGCGCGTGTCGTGTTCGCGCGTCAATCCGGGCATCGAGAGTCGTTCGTCGTCCATCCACTGCATACTCTGACCTGTCGTTTTGCTCTTCGACAAGTTCGCTTGCGAACTCCGCCGAGGAACGTCGGGTGACCGTCGGGCCCAAGGCGACCCACTGCATCTCTTGGTCCGACGTGACGAGCACGACTTCGTCAGCAACAGCCCTTCTCCGAGCAACGATGTCCTCGATCACCGCATCGGCGTCTGTGCCGTAGGGGGAGAACCGCACCTCGATGCCCGCTAGTTCGTGCGGAGTGCCATCCGAGTGTGGATTGGCACCGCCGTCGAACACGACTGTCGCATGCTCGCCGGGACCCACATAGGCGGCGACATCGGAGAGCAATCGAGCTCGCGCAGACTCAAGATCGGCCTCTGCAGCCGCGGCGTACTGACGCGCCGCACGCAAGACGTTGTAGCCGTCGATGATGATGTAGCGCATCTGTCAGCCCCGCGGCCCACGACGGACCCATTCGAACGCAAGAACGGTGGCGGCCTGCGCGACATTGAGCGAATCGACACGCCCTGCCACCGGTATCCGCACAAGAAAGTCGCACTTCTCTTTGACGAGCCGAGACAGACCCTCGCCTTCGGCCCCGAGTACGACAACCAGACGCCCGTCCATCTCGGCATCCCAAACCGAGGTGTCCGCAGCGCCATCGGCACCGGCGACCCAGTATCCCGCCGCTTGAAGACTCTCGATCGCCCGAGCCACGTTCGTCTCCTGCACGAGCGGAAGGTGGGTCAGCGCGCCCGCGGAGGCCTTGTGGGTGACTGCATTGACGGCAGCAGTGCGACGACTCGGCACAACGACCGCATCAACACCTGCAACCTCGGCAGATCGCACGATCGCACCCAGATTGCCGGGATCCGTGACATGATCAAGAACGAGAACGAGACTGCGCGGTGCATCACCGATCCGGTGCAGCGACATCGACAGCGCAGCAAACTCGAACGCAGCCACCTCGGCGATGACACCCTGGTGGGCACCGTGATCGCTCATTCGATCCAGAGCAGTGCGCTCGACGTGTTCAATGCGCACATCCGATTCACGGGCCAAGCGCTCGATCTCTGCCATGGCTCCGCCGGCCTTCGCTCCTCGGCTAATGAAAACTCGACGCACGGACACACCGGAGCGAAGTGTCTCGATGACCGCGTTGCGGCCTTCGACCAGATCGGACATAGTCACGCCTTCTGATCGTAGGTGATGCGGGCACCTTGCTGACGTGTCCTCGATGACGAAGCCCAGCGAACCGAGCCCGTCACGTACGGCGTCTGCTGCCGCCCAGTTCTGCTCTGTTCGAGCAGCCGCGCGCGCCGCGAGCAACGCTTCCACTGCCAGGTCCGGGTCATGACCGTCGTATCCCGCCAACTGAGCGGCGAGCTGAACGACCTGGTCGGGATATTCCGACCTCTTGCGTTCAACCACGTCGATACCGAGAACGTCGAGCAACTCGCTGATGGCGTCGCGTGCTTGCTTGAGGAGCGGAACGTTCTCCTCGTGCTCGCCCACACCCAGGTCACCAAGGAAACGATTCGTCGCTCGGACAAGTTCGAAGATCGCCCCAAGCGCACCGGCCGTGTTGAAATCGTCATCCATCTCGGCGACGAACTTCTCATGCGCCGTCTCAATCGCCTCGAGCAGCTTGTTCCTGTCTGTCGTAGATGCCTCTTTGCCAGTCCAGGGAGCCTGGACACGCATGCACTCATCGATCTCACGTACGGGGTCCGACGATCCGATCGTAGGCAACCCGAGATTCCTCAAGCCTGTCCGTCGAGAAGTCGAGCGGACTACGATAGTGCGTCTGGAGCATCATGAGCCGAACGACTGGCGCCTCATACTCGACCAGAACATCTTTCAGAAGCATGAAGTTGCCGAGCGACTTGCTCATCTTCTCCTGGTTCACCTGCAGAAGCCCGCCGTGCATCCAGTAGCGGACGAAAGGCTCGCCTGTTGCGGCCTCCGACTGAGCGATCTCGTTCTCGTGGTGTGGGAAGATCAGGTCGCTCGCGCCTCCGTGGATATCGAAGGTGACACCGAGTTCGCGCTCGGACATGACGGAGCACTCCAGATGCCACCCGGGTCGGCCTTCGCCCCACGGACTCGGCCAGTGCGGCTCCCCCGGCTTCGCCGCCTTCCACAGCGCGAAATCGAGAGGGTCCCGCTTGCGGTCGTCGGCGTCTACCCGTGCAACCGCGTTCATGTCGTCGATGTCACGACCCGAAAGCTTCCCGTAGCCGTCGAAGGACCTGACGGAGAAGTAGACGTCCCCGTCCACGGCGTAGGCGTTGTTCCGGTCGATCAGACGTTGCACCATCTCGATCATCTCGGGAATGGTCTCTGTTGCCTTGGGCGCCACCGTCGGCTTCTTGATGCTCAAAGCCTCCATCGCATCCTGAAACGCCTTCGTGTACTCGCGGGCAACCTCGCCCACGGAGCGTTCCTCTTCGTTGGCGCGATTGATGATCTTGTCATCGACGTCAGTGATGTTCTGTACGAACGTGACGTCGAAGCCTCGATAGTCCAGATAGCGTCTGATGACGTCGAACGACAAGAACGTGCGCGCGTTGCCTATGTGGATGTGGTTGTAGACTGTGGGCCCGCAAACGTACATTGCGATGCGGCCTTCGTCACGAGGCACCAGGTCTTCCTTGGTGCGCGACAGGGTGTTGTACAGTCGAATGCTCATCGCTTGAGTAGTCACTCCTGTTCTTCGGGTAGGACCGGCTCCTCCGCCGTTCCCCCGTTCTCGGCCGCACGATGCTCCAGTTTGTCGATCCTGCGCTGCAGCGAGCGGAACATCTCGACTACGGGGTCGGGCAGAACCTCGTGGTGAAGGTCAATCTCATCGATGCGCTCACCTTCACGCACGACGATACGCCCCGGGATTCCAACAACCGTGCAGTTGGGAGGAACATCGTTGACAACGACCGCGCCACCTCCCACACGACTGCCCTCCCCGATGGTGATATCGCCGAGAACCGCAGCCCCGACGCCCACGACCACACAGTCATCCAGCGTCGGATGTCTCTTGCCGCGTTCCTTGCCGGTACCGCCGAGTGTCACGCCTTGATACAGCGTCACGTCGTTGCCGATGATCGTAGTCTCACCAATGACCACACCCATACCGTGGTCGATGAAGAAACGTCCGCCTATTGTGGCGCCTGGATGAATCTCTATGCCGGTGAGGAAGCGCGTTATCTGCGACAACCATCGTGCGACACCGTACCGATTGTGTATCCAGAGCCAGTGGGTGAATCGATGCCACCAGATCGCATGCAGACCTGGATAGTTGAACAGCACGTTGAGTGTCGAGGTCGCCGCAGGGTCACGATCCTTGACGGCTTTGATGTCCTCACGAACCCGCTCGAACACGAACGCGACCTCCATCACTGGTCACATGCCTACGCTCGCCCCTTCATCTGAGGCGCCAACGGTGCGGGCGCGTTGTGGCCCGTGCTCACTGACTATCCCGTGGGGTCGAGTGCGTGTCAATCGTCCAGAGCCGACACTTCCGGTACTGCCGAGCTGCGAATCAGGAACGCTCGAGCAGAACGACGGCCCAAGCTGCGGCCCCCTCCTCGCGCCCAACGTACCCGAGACCCTCGGTCGTCGTCGCCTTGAAGCCGACGCACGCTTTGTCAACCACAAGGGCATCGGCGAGCGAAGAACGGATCCGGTCACGATACGGTGCGACCTTGGGTCGCTCCAGAGCCAAGACAATGTCGGCATCGACGAGCTCGAAACCTTGTGTCCGCATGAGCGAGCTGACCCGAGCGAGCAGTTCGATACTCGACGCCCCCTCGTAGGCAGAATCTGTATCGGGGAAATGCTCGCCTATGTCACCAGAACGCATCGCGCCAAGGATGGCATCCATGAGCGCATGAGCAACCACATCGGCATCCGAGTGGCCGAGTAATCCTCGGTCGAAATCCACCTCGACGCCGCCGAGGATCAATGGTCGGCCATCGATGAACGCGTGAGCGTCATGACCGAGACCAATTCTCGTGATACTCATTCCGACCCCTCTCGCATGCCGAGAAGCGCATCGACTATCTCCAGGTCCTCGGCAACGGTCACCTTGATGTTCGTTCTGGGCCCCTCAAGCATCCGAACATGCCCGCCAATCGCCTCGACAAGCGATGCATCATCCGTTCCTGTCCGTCCGTTGCGCTCAGCTTCGACGTAGGCCGTGCGCAAGAGTCCCGCCCGAAAGACTTGGGGGGTCTGGGCAACCCAGTAGCGCGAACGATCCGGCGTCTCGACCACGCTGCCGCCATCGACAACCTTCAATGTGTCGTACGACTCGTGTCCGACCACAACACCGTCCACGCCCCCCACAACGAGCGTGACAGCCTCGTCGATGACTTCGGGAGTAACCATCGGTCGCGCACCATCGTGAACTGCAATAGCGGCCGCATCATCTGGAACGGCCGCGATTCCGTTCCGGACTGATTCCTGCCGAGTGCTACCTCCTGCTACCACCGTGACGGGCTTGCTCGGCGAGATGGGCGTAATCGCGCGGTCTCGGTATTCTTCGATTCTGTCCGGATGGGTCACGAGCACAATCGCCGAGATACTCCGAGCTTCATCGAACGCCTTCAGGGTATGGGCGAGCACTGGCAGTCCGTGAACCACGGCGAGCTGCTTGCCACCCGTGAGTCCGAAGCGCTCTCCGGTGCCGCCCGCAACGACAACGGCAACAACAGCGGGCTGTTCGGATGGCCTACGAGGCATCGCCCGACTCCTGTGGTGAGTCCTCGGCGAGTCCGACGAACCGAGCAAAAATCATGCGTCCGGCTGACGTCTGGAGCACCGAGGTCACCTCCGTGTCAGACAGAGTACCGACGTGTCCGCTTCCGTCCCCTACGACGACCATCGTGCCATCGTCGAGGTATCCGACGCCCTGGTCCGGTTCTTTCCCCTCGCGCACGATACGGAGACGCAGTGGCTCCCCGGGAAGGAACGCTGGACGCAACGCGTTGGCTATCTCATTGAGGTTCAAGACGCGTATGCCTCGCACTCCAGCCACCCGCGACATATTGAAGTCGACCGTCACGAGCACTGAGTCAGTATCGGAAGCAAGCTGCATGAGTTTGCCGTCGACATCCGGAATCTCCGGGTAATCTGTCTCAAACACCTGGGGAGCACACGGATCCTCACGCAAGCGAGTCAGGAGATCGAGACCGCGACGGCCGCGGGCTCGTTTGATGTCATCGGCTGAATCGGCCAGCGTTTGCAGCTCCGCGAGTACGAACCGTGGAACGCGCATCTGCCCCTCGATGGCACCGATCGTGCACAGGTCCGCGAAGCGTCCGTCAATCACCGCACTCGTGTCGAGGAGCTTCATCCCCGCTGGTTCCACGGCAGCGCCCTCAGCGCCGGCAGCTAGTCGAGGGAAGGCTCTGGAAAAGTCCGAGCGCTTCTGCAGGGCCACCTGCAAGCCGAAGTACGCAGCCATAAGGAAGAGAAGAATCGTCGACGATACGGCCAGCCACTCAGGCCGAATGAGCCTTAGCGGTAGGGAGCCAAGCCAAGCAATCAGAAGGCCCACAAGGAGACCTATGGTGCCGAGCACGAGATCGGCCGGAGCCGTGTCTCGCATGCGTTCCTCAAGCCGAGCGAACTGAAACGTGAGCTCGCGCCCCACGATGCCACCGATTAAGTAGCCGATAGACCAGCCGAGAATGACAAAAATGAGGATGACGAAATACTCGGGAAAGCCGATCTGTTCGGACCAGTCGATAAGACGTGAGACCGCGAACCCACCCATCGCGCCCGCCGTCATGAAGACGAAGCGAGTGATGTACACGATCATGGGTCGTGAACGAAGGGTTGTCCGCCCTCGCTCTCACCTCCCATCTGCTTCAGGCGACCGCCGGGCCGCGAACATGCGAGCGGATTCTACCACGCGTACCGCGTCGGTAGCTCGCACCCTTGATAATCGGCATGTAGGCAGTGGTTGCTTGAATTCGTCGCCCGCGGCTGCATGCTAGGTGCCGAGATGCGCCCGCATGCGCGCGAGACCCTCTATGATGGCCCGCGCGCGTCGTGCACCGACGCCATCCACTTCATCGAGATCGTCTTCTGTCGCAATGAGAATCTCCGGCAACACACGGAACCGCTCGACGAGTCGGTTGACGACCGATGCCGGCAGAAGCGGAATCCTCTTCAGAACGCGGAAGCCTCGTGGCCGAAGATGGTCCTCGCCAGATGCAACATCATCCGGCAAGCCCAACACACGCCCGATCTGCAGCGGCTCAAGAAGCTGTTCGGGACTCAGACCGCCGAACGCAGCTCGCATGGAAGCGGCCTTGCGCGGCCTTGCGTCGTGAGCGTAATCCCGAATCAGCAACACATAGTCGTCATCCACATTGGCCGTGAGCTCCTCGGCCTGCATCTGAACCAGTCGACCTTCCGTTCCGAGTTCGCTGATGTAGCGCGTGACCTCGCGCGCCACTCGCTGAACGAGCTCGAAGCGGCTCACGACCTCAGCCAGATCGCCTACGGACACGATGTCGTCGAACTCGAGCAGGGTGAGGCGCTCGAGCACCTCATGCAAGCGGCTGCGATACCGCTGCAAGGTCTGCAAGGCCTGGTTCGCCTTTGCTAGCACGACCTCGATGTCGTCGAGGATGATTCTGTTGCCGTCAACGTAGAGAGTGACCACGTCTCGGCGCTGGGAGATCGATATCACCAGCGCGCTCGTTTGGCGGCTCACGCGCTCGGCGGTACGATGCCGCATACCTGTTTCCGAGGTCGGCAACGTCGGATCGGGCACAAGGTGCACGTTCGCCCGCAGAACGCGCTCGCACTCTGCGTCCATCGTGATTGCGCCATCCATCTTGGCAAGTTCGAACAGATGCTGCGCTGTGAAGGGGGTCTCTATGTCGAAGCCGCCGTTGCACAGCTTGAGGACGTTGCTCACATCGCCGATCACAATCAGGGCACCCGTGCGCGCAGAAAGGATGTAGTCGAGACCTTCGCGCAGTGTCGTGCCCGGCGCCACCTTCTCAAGCTCCGAGCGCAACGCCTCTTCGGACCGCTGGTCCACTCGACACCCTCCGTTCGTCCGCGCGGCGAGCCCCTCATTCCTGATTCTGCCACGACTGGCCTGAGCAGACCACACCGCGCTTCAGAAGCTAACCGGCAGATCTGCCTCAAACCAGCGCTGAATGCGTTCGTCTAGCCGAGCAACGTGGCTATTCTGGCTACCGTGTCCACTTCCCGCAGCTGCGCCTGCTCGTCGAGTCGCACGGAGACCGGAGTCACAGCAGCGATCTGTGTGAGTCCTTGCCTACACGCCTCTCGTACACGCGCCTCTGTGTGTGCGACAGCCCGGACTCGCCCGGTGAGCCCGATCTCTCCGAACCCCACCAAATTCGCCGGCAGTGGTGTGTCTCGCAGTGCCGACAACAACGCGAGCGCAAGCGGCACATCGATGGCCGGTTCCGTCACACGTACGCCGCCGGCGACCGAAGCATACACGTCGTGTCCGGAGAACGAAGCTCCTGTATGTCGCTCGAGAACCGCGAGTACCTGGAGCAGACGAGCCGAGTCGATACCGGTAGCGAGCCTGCGGGGCATCTGGAGATAAGACGGCGTCACCAACGCCTGAACCTCAAGCAGCAGTGGGCGTGATCCCTCCATAGCCGCCATGACAGCCGACCCTGGAGTTTGCGCATCCCTCTCGCCGAGGAACAGGGCCGCCGGATTGCCAACACCCGCAAGTCCGTGCTCCCCCATCTCGAAGATGCCGATCTCGGAAGCAGAGCCGAACCGGTTCTTCACAGCTCTGACTACGCGAAATGCGTGATCCCGATCACCCTCGAAATAGAGAACGGCATCGACCATATGCTCGAGCACCCGTGGGCCGGCGATCGACCCCTCTTTGGTCACGTGCCCCACGATGATCGTCGTCACGCCACGGTCCTTCGCAAGCCGCATCAGACGCGCCGTGCATGCTCTGACCTGGCCGACACTACCTGGGGCACCCGCCAGTTCGGGATCGTACATCGTCTGTATCGAGTCGACCACGAGCACGCCGGGTAGGCACTCGGCACACGTCTGCTCGAGGGCAACGGCATCCACCTCGGGAACGAGACGGATCTCCTCGCCGATCACGCCGAGACGCTCCGCGCGTAGGGCGATTTGTGACGGCGATTCTTCTCCACATGCGTACAGCACATCGACGCCCGCAGCCGCCATAGCAGCCGAGGCCTGAAGGAGCAGTGTCGACTTCCCGATACCAGGCTCACCACCGAGCAGCACAAGCGACCCCGGCACGAACCCACCGCCGAGCACCCGATCGAGCTCTGCGATGCCACTCGCGATGCGTACGCGAGAATCGTTATCGACGTGTGCCAGCGAGACCGGACGTGCACGCGTTGTCGACGAGCTTGGTGCCCGCTCGGTCTGCTCGATCTCCTCGACAAAGGTGCCGAACTCGGAACACTCCGGGCAACGCCCCAGCCACTTGGGTGCAGTCGCGCCGCACGACTGACACCGCCAGACAGTGCGGGATCGGGCCACGACTACTCGCTAGACGCCGCGCCGCCGGTGGCCACGCCGCCGGAGCCTCGGCTCGAGCGAGGGGGGACACTCGGCGCAGAGGGTCCCGAGGAATGACTGGACACTCGAACCGCAACGGTGCCCTCACCCACTCGGAACACGATCACGCCGTCCTCCACATAGGCTTCGATGATCTGACCGGGTTCCCACTGGCCCGCGAGCATCTGCTCCGAAAGCGGATCTTCCAGCATCCGCTGAATGGCTCGGCGCAACGGCCGCGCGCCCATCGCCGGGTCGAAACCTCGTTCCGCAAGCAGCGAACGCGCGTCATCGGTTAGTGAAATGCCGATGCCCTGCAGCATGAGCTGTTCGCGCAATCTGCCGATCATCAGATCGACAACCTGCTTGATCTCCTCGTCGACAAGATCGTGGAAGACGATGACTTCGTCCACACGGTTGAGGAATTCAGGCCGGAACATCTTCTTGAGCTCACCGGTAACGCGGTCCTTCAGGTCGCCGTACGAAAGGCCCTGCGTGGATTCCGCCGCGAAGCCTATCGACTGGCCCTTGACGATATCGCGAGCGCCCAGGTTGCTCGTCATGATGACAATCGCATTCTTGAAGTCGACCTTGCGACCCTGCGCATCGGTCAAACGACCCTCTTCAAGAATCTGCAGCAAGACGTTGAACACGTCAGGATGCGCCTTCTCGATCTCATCAAACAGAATCACCGAGTAGGGCTTGCGCCGAACGAGTTCCGTCAGTTGTCCGCCTTCATCGAACCCGACATACCCCGGGGGCGATCCGATCAGACGCGACACTGTGTGCTTCTCCATGTATTCGGACATGTCCAGCTGAATGAGAGCTTCTTCGCTGCCGAACAGGAACGCCGCCAGCGCCTTGGATAGCTCGGTCTTGCCTACGCCCGATGGGCCGAGGAAGATGAACGACCCGGACGGGCGACGCGGATCCTTGAGACCGGCACGCGCACGACGAATCGCTTTCGAGACCGCTGTTACGGCTTCGTCCTGACCCACGATACGCTCGTGGAGAGAGGCCTCCATGCGCAGCAGCTTCTCTGTCTCCTCTTCGGTGAGCGCCGTGACCGGAACGCCCGTCCACATCGAAACAACCTCGGCGATCTCGCGCTCCGTGACCTCTACAACTCGACGGTTGTCGGGCTTGAGCCACTCCTCTTCCATCGCGCGTTTCTCGGCAAGGGTGTGCTTCTCCTTGTCTCGGAGAGCGGCGGCCTTCTCGAACTCCTGCGCTTCGATCGAGGCCTCCTTCTCCGCGCGGACGGCGCGCAGACGGTCCTCGACCTCTTTGATGCCCGGCGGAGCAGTCATCATCTTGATGCGCATCTTCGAACCGGCCTCATCGATGAGGTCGATAGCCTTGTCGGGCAGGAAGCGATCCGAGATGTAGCGATCCGCGAGCGTAGCGGCCGCATCGATTGCGCCATCCGTGATGCTCACGCGATGGTGGGCCTCATAGCGATCGCGCAGACCCTTGAGGATCTCTACCGTTTCTTCCACGCTCGGTTCGCCGACGAGAATGGGCTGGAAGCGCCTCTCAAGTGCCGAGTCCTTCTCGACATACTTGCGATACTCGTCAAGCGTGGTCGCTCCGATGGTCTGCAACTCGCCGCGCGCAAGCGCTGGCTTGATGATGCTCGCGGCGTCGATCGCGCCTTCGGCAGCACCCGCCCCGACGAGCGTGTGCATCTCATCGATGAACAGGATGATGTCACCCCGTTCCTGGATTTCCTTCATGACCTTCTTGAGCCGGTCTTCAAACTCGCCGCGATACTTCGAGCCCGCCACCAGAGCGGCAAGATCGAGCGTGTAGAGCTGCTTCTCCTTGATCGTCTCAGGGACTTCGTCGGCGGCAATCACCTGAGCCAGCCCTTCGGCAACGGCGGTTTTGCCCACGCCGGGTTCGCCGATAAGCACGGGATTGTTCTTGGTGCGGCGTGAGAGGATCTGCATGACCCGCTCGATCTCCTTGCCGCGCCCGATGACCGGATCGAGCTTGCCATCCTTCGCCATTCGCGTCAGGTTGCGTCCGAACTCGTCGAGCAGCGCACCGCTCCCACCGCGGCCGCGTTCCTCGCCCGCCTCGGCCTGCTTGCCATAGTGGCCGGACAGCAGCTGGATGACCGCTGAGCGTACCTTCTCCAAATCGGCGCCGAGGTTCAACAACACCTGCGCGGCGACACCCTCTCCCTCACGAATGAGGCCGAGAAGGATGTGCTCGGTGCCGATGTAGTTGTGGCCCAGCTGTAGCGCTTCTCGCAACGAGAGCTCGAGAACCTTCTTGGCACGTGGCGTAAACGGGATGTGCCCCGTTGGGACGAATGTCCCGCGGCCGATGAGATCCTCCACCTGCTGGTGGACATCCTCGAGTGAGATATTGAGCGACTCGAGTGCCTTGGCGGCGATGCCGTCTTGCTCACGAATCAGACCGAGCAGCAGGTGCTCGGTGCCGATGTAGTTCTGGTTGAGCATCCGGGCTTCTTCTTGAGCATAAACGACGACCCGGCGGGCCTTTTCAGTGAAACGCTCGAACATGATAGGCACTCCTCGAAATCATGTGTCGGCCGAAGGGCCGGTGGTTTCCTCAAACGTCGGCTCTAGTATACCTCGCGCGTGAAGCCGTACCGACGCGTTTGCCTAGAGACAGCAAGCGATATGCCACACATCTGAGTCGGAAGGACTGAGATTCTTGCTCCGCCTCAACGCCCGACTACTGGGCCTCGGGTCGCATATGAGGAAACAGCAAGACATCTCGAATGGATGCGCTGTCGGTAAGCAGCATAACGAGTCGGTCGATCCCAATACCGAGGCCTCCACAGGGAGGCATACCGTACTCCATCGCCCGAAGATAGTCTTCGTCGTATCCCATGGCCTCATCGTCCCCCGTGGCTTTCGCCTCGACCTGAGCTGTGAACCGCTCGCGTTGATCCACGGGATCTATGAGTTCCGAGAATGCGTTCGCTATCTCGCGTCCCGTGACGATCAGTTCGAAGCGCTCCGTTAGCTCAGGCTCGCCAGGCTTCTTTCGGGCAAGCGGTGAGGTCTCAAGTGGGTACTCGGTGACAAACGTAGGCTGCACGAGATTGCCCTCGACCAACTTCTCGAACAGCTCGGTGATCAGCTTGCCCTTCCCCCATGAAGCGTCGACCGGAATCTCGTGCGATTCACACAACGCACGCAGTTCCCCGATACTGCGATCGAACGACACGTCCTCGCCCGCGGCATCTGAGGTGAGTTCGACCATGGTACGCCTGGGCCACGGCCCGGACAGATCGATATCGACCGCTTGGTAAGTGATCTGCAGTCCGCCAAGGATCTCCTCGGCAACTTTCGTAATCAGCGATTCGGTGAGCTCCATCATTCCGTCGAGGTTCGTGAACGCCTGGTATGCCTCGAGCATCGTGAACTCGGGGTTGTGGCGCACCGAAATGCCCTCATTGCGAAACGACCGGTTGATCTCATAGACACGTTCGAATCCGCCGACAAGCAAGCGCTTCAAGTAGAGTTCCGGAGCGATTCTCAGATAGAACTCCATGTCCAGCGTGTTGTGGTGAGTCACGAACGGACGCGCGGTAGCACCGCCCGGAATCGGATGGAGCATCGGGGTCTCGACCTCAAGAAACTCGCGTGACTCCATGAACCTACGAATCGCCGAGATGATCTTGAATCGTGTCTCGAACACCGTGCGAACGTCGGGGTTGACGATGAGATCCACGTAGCGCTGTCGATAGCGTGTCTCGGTGTCGGTCAGACCGTGGAACTTCTCAGGAAGAGGACGCAACGACTTTGAGAGAAGCGAAACGCTCGTCGGCTGAACGGATAGCTCGCCGCGTCGAGTGCGCATGACCGTTCCAGTGGCGCCGATCCAGTCCCCCACGTCCAGGTTCTTGACAGCGCCGAACGCATCCTCCCCCAAGACATTCACGCGGCAGAAGAGCTGGAGATCACCCGTCGCATCCCGAAGTACGAGAAACGCCAGCTTCCCCTGGTCGCGCTTGGCCATGAGTCGGCCGGCGACCGATACCACATCCGACGTACCTTCGCCGTCGGGAAGAGCAGCGTACGTCTCCGTGATGTCCCGTGCCCGACCAGTGACATCGAAACGATCGGCATAGGGTTCGATGTCGAGCGCACGCAACGCGTCCAGGTTCTGCCGCCTAACGACGAAGGGATCGTCGCTCGGCTGTTCCGGGCTGCCTGCCCCACTGTCGTTGCGATCGCTCACAAGGATCTACCGCGTGATCTTGACGACGTGGTACTCGATGACTCGGCCGGATGGCGTATTCACCTGAACCGTATCGCCCTTCTTGGCGCCCATGATCGACTGCCCGACAGGCGACTCATTGCTGATGCGATCGCGTGCGGGATCAGCCTCTGCGGAGCCGACGATCTGGTACGCATGCGTGTCACCGGTCTCGACATCTTTGAGCTGCACTTTGGAACCCAACGTCACCTTGTCACTCTTCTTGGGTGACTCGATGACCGTGGCGTTCGCGAGTATCACGTTGACCTCCGTGATACGACTCTCGACCCAGGCTTGCTCGTTCTTGGCGTCGTCGTACTCGGAGTTCTCGGATATGTCACCGAACTCCTTCGCCTCTTTGATGCGCTCGCCCACCTCTCGGCGACGAACAGTCTGGAGATGATTGAGTTCTTCCTCTAGGCGGGCTAGGCCCTCGGGCGTCAGAGCGATCTCTTTGTGCATCCGGTTGTGCTCCCGTTGTGACGCGTCGCTACGTAGTGACCGAAGCGACATAGGCTAGCGGACGGGCTGCCCACTTGGGAGCAGCCCGAAAATGTCCACGAAAGTATACCCGAAAACCGCGCTGAGGCAAGGCGGCAACCTGCAGCTGCCGACTTTACTCTTCGTCCTCGTCCTCTTCTTCGTCCTTGTCCTTCTTCTTGGACTTGGGCTTGGCGGGCGCGTCCTCGTCCTCTTCTTCGTCTTCGCTACCGTCAACGCCCTGTCGAATCGCCTTCATCGTCTGGCCCAAGGACTTGCCGAGCGCGGCAACCGCTTGGGGCCAAACAAGATGAGCACGATGAACAGGATGAGGATGAGTTCCCATCCCCCCATACCGGGAATCAATGCAGCCATACTTCCTCCATCGATCAGAAACGTTACCCTTGACCGGCCGAACAGCCGGTTTGAACACCGTGCGCTAGCGTACCACCAATTGTCACAAGGTCGCCACGTTCTCGGGTGACGCGGACTCGGTGCGCGAGAGATAGTACAAGGTGTGGAGCAGTTCCCGCACGGGATCGGTGTTGTGGAGCGTCACCTCTTCAGGAACCTGCACCATCATGGGTGTGTAATTGAGAATCACCCTGATTCCAGCCGCAGCCATAAGGTCGGTGACCTCTTGCGCGGCCTCAGGCGGAACGGTGATCACGCCGATGCGTATGCTCTGATCGCGCACTTGCCGGGGAAGGTCCGCGACGTCTTGCACGACCAGATCGCCTATGCGCGTACCGATCTTGGCCGGATCCTTGTCGTAGATCGCACCCACGACGAAGCCGCGCGCCCGCAATCCGTTGTATGCGGCAACAGCTGCACCCAAGTTGCCTGCGCCGACCAAGACAAGCCGATGAGTGTGATCCGAACCGAGAATGCTCTGAATCTTGTCGATCAACAACACGATCTCGTAGCCGACTCCACGCTTGCCAAAAGAGCCGAAGTGAGTGAGGTCACGACGTATCTGAGCTGGATTGACGTCTGTGAGTTCACCGAGACGGGCGGACGAGACTGTGTAGCAACCATCCTGGCGAAGCTGTATGAGAACGCTCAGGTAGGTAGGCAGACGCTCAACAACGCCTTCGGGAATGCGGTCTGTTGCAGGTGCGTCCACGGGAAGGAGCCCATCGCCGGTAATGGGGTCAGCCTTCATCGTAACAATAGTTACAAACATGCACAAGAGATTCTGGGAAGAAAATCGCAGCTAGGACGTACGATTTGACGGATTACCGGCTTCAGCTGCCCGTTCTGATCCAAAGTACTGCAAACGAGAGAGCACGTCCGCACGAGTGACGATTCCCACGAGAAGTCCGGATTCCACAACAAGCAACGCACCGGGAATGTCACCGGCAAGACGCGAGATTATCTCGTCTGATGGTGCTGCCGCATCGACTACCAGGGACGACAGATTCTTGTCCGCCACATCGACAACGCGCGTGTGTGGCCACTGCTCTCTTGGGACTCTCTTCACTTGAGTGAGAGAGATAAGCCCGATTACCGAGCCGTCGAACAGGACGGGGTACCGACTGTGGCGCCCGCTCAGGAAGTAGTCGGCGGCGAGCGACTCAAGCGTGATGTCCCCCGGGGCCGTCATTGGATCAGGCGACATGATCCCAGAAACCGCAACCGGGTGAAGACTCGTCTTCACCTCCTGTTGTCTGTACGCAGACTCCGCGAGTGATGCTATGAACCAGCCAACCAACCCCAGCCAGATTAGATTCAATGCCCCACGTGTGACGCCGAGGACTGCCACGCCTACCATCGCGTAGCCGATGAACTGTCCCGCCCGACTCGCCCACCGCGTTGCCTTCAGCACATCGCCAGTGAGCGCCCACAGCGCAGCACGCAACACCCTCCCGCCATCCAGCGGAAAGCCGGGAAGCAGGTTGAACAGAGCTACGTAGAAGTTGATGAATGCGAGATACGTGAGTGGGGCAGTCACAACCGCGCCCCATCGTTGCGTCTCGGCTAGCACGAGGACTGCGAAGAACGAGCCCGCAAGAACGAGACTCATGCCTGGACCCGCAACCGCCATCGCGAATTCGCGACCGGGACTGCCGGGCTCCTCCTCCATACTCGCAACGCCGCCGAAGATGAACAGCGTCACGCGATCTATCTTGATTCCACCCGCTCGCGCAACAAGCGAATGTGCAAGTTCATGCGCAACGATTGAGGCGAAGAACAGGAGCGCCGAGACAATTGCGCTAACAAGGTTGATGACAATCCCCTGCTCTGAAGGCAGGTAGCCAAACGTGAGACTCAGGACCACCAGTACGAAGATGATGAGCCAAGTCGGGTTCACCTCAAGCGGTATGCCGAACACACGCCCGAGTCGTATGGTTGGCAGATTGAACACAAGCGCTCACTCCTTGATGCCGCACGAACAAGCGGCCCAGCGTCTGCCCACTTCTGTCCAACCCCGCTAGAAAGCAGCTCCCTCCAGCGCGTTCGCGCACACGCACTCACGAGCCTTGGGCAAGGCCGGTATCATGGCGTGCAGCAACGCTCGAACCTTCTCGTTGTTCTCCATGAACACGCGCACTACGTCTTCATTAGACACAGGCTCCACACCTTCGGTTCCCACGTCATGATCTGTGATCAGCGAGATGTTGCAGTAGCATATCTCCAGTTCTCTGGCGAGATAGCACTCGGGGTACTGCGTCATGTTGATCACTTCCCAGCCCTGCGAAGCGAACCAGCGTGATTCCGACCGAGTGGAGAATCTGGGCCCTTGGATGACCACCACCGTGCCCTGCTCGTGCACGTTGATGCCCAGATTTCGTGCCTCCTGTACGGCAACGGTACGCATCGTCGGACAATATGGATCGGCCGAGGATACGTGCGTCGTCGTGGGGCCGTCATAGAACGTGTCTTTGCGACCCCACGTCCTATCAACAAACTGGTCGCATATGACGAAGTCACCTGGAACAACATCGGGCTGCAGCGAGCCACATGCGTTCGGACCGATGATGCGCTGGACGCCGAGCGTCTTCATGGCATAGACATTCGCACGGTAGTTGATCATGTGCGGAGGGTACTGATGCTCCTTGCCATGCCGCGGAAGAAACGCGACTCGTCTTCCGCCAATCTCGCCGTACATGACCGGCGACGAGGGGGGCCCGTACGGCGTGTCGACCCGAATCTCCTCGGGATCCTGAAGCAGAGAGTAGAAACCGCTGCCTCCGAACACACCGATCTCAGCTTGTGGGTACTGCATCACTTCACTCCTCGCAAACCAATGGTCAATTAGCGTGCCCGATGATTGTAGAGTATTCCCACCAAACGGATGGAGTCGCAGCTTCGAACACCGGGTGCTAGGCACTGCAGCGATCATACTGGTCGTCCTCGCGCACCGGCGCGAGTCGCTCGTCTTCTGCCGACATTGGCGCGAACAGGGGTCGCCGGAATAGGTTCTGCGCATCAGTCCAGCGTTCGTCCAGCGCGGACACGCCGTTCATGATTTCGATGAAACCCGCGGCTTTTGCATCAAGATTGTCGGCGTGGTGTAGGACCAATGCCTCAAGTGTGGACGGCCGTTTCGGTGAACCCCACTCGAGTTCACCATGGTGGGACAGGACCGCATGGCATAGCCGCACGAGTACCGTAGGATCGGCCCGAACGCCACACGAAGCCGCTGCATCCACAATCCGACGTTCGCCGAGAACGACGTGGCCGATCAGTCTGCCTTCGTTCGTATACTCGATGGTCACGGAGTGCTCGATCTCGTCGACCTTGCCGATATCATGGAGTAGTGCTGCCGCCAGGAGCATGTCCGCATCGACCTCGTCGTAGGTCTCACCAATCTGTCTGCACAGACGCGCCACAGAGACGGTGTGTTCGATGAGCCCCCCTCGATACGCATGGTGATGAGACTGCGCTCCGGGACACGTCGAGAAACGCTCGAAGAACTCAGCGTCTCCGAAGATGACCTTGAGTATCGCGCGCAAGAATGCCGACCGGACCTTGGCCGCAAGCCCTTTGAACTCGTCTACGAGTTCATCTGTGTCTCTGTGCCCGGAAGCCACCAAGTCACCAGGGTCGTAGGTCCGAGCGGCCTCCACCTTGTCTACCGAGACGCGTTTCGATCCACGGAAGACGGTCACGACCCCAGACACGCGCACCACGCTCCCTGACTGGAGTGCAACCGCGCGGGCGGACGGGCGAAAGAACACGGCCTGAATCCGACCGGTCTTGTCTGAGATTTCAAAAGCGAGATAGGCGTCGCCCGTCCGCGTCGATCTCATCTCACGTGCCGCAAGCACACAGATTGTGTCCACACGGGTTCCCTCGGCGAGTTCCTTCACATACTGGTTCTTCATGCCGTGTCCTCCCGCAGTGGCCCATCTTGTGGATCAAGGCTACAGCGAGGGTCTGACACCGAAATTGGAGGGGCTGGGGTCTACGGCGAGGTGGCCCGTACACGTGTCAGCGCACCCGGCTCAACGCCATATCGTTCGGAAGCACTTGCCTGCCGAAGAGAGAGTGTCACCCAACCGGACGAGTCCACAAGAGCAACCGGTTCACCCAGCGGAACGTCTGAGAAGGTCTTCGCGAAAGGCACTTCTATCACATTGTGACCCGCACTGATCTCCAGGCGCTCGCCGACGAGTCCAAGGTCGTCCAACTGATCCGCGCCGATACCGAGGCGAACTGAACCGAACCTGTCGATATCAACCACCTCAGCAATGACAAAATCACCCTCCCTCCGACAGGCCTCAAAGGGGCCCGGGACAAGCTCGGCAGGTTCGACGGGGTCGCCGAGAGCGGATGGTTCGACGCCGCACGCAAGGGCAGCTGCAGCAGGCGCCAGAACATCTCGAGCATGAAACGTCGCGAGCGGTGGCTTGAAATCAATCTTCGTGGGGTCGATCGAATACGCCTCTAGAATGCCGCCGGTCCTCTCTGCGGCCGGCAGGAGCACCCCGTTGTCTGGACCCACCAGTCGGGTACCGTGCCTCGTCAACACACAGAGATCCTTGCGCCCGCCGCCGACGCCCGGATCGACGACGACAAGGTGTATGGCCTCCGGGAGCTGGAACACTCCTGAAGCCGCTACGGCTGCCCCCTTTCGAATGTCGAATGGGGGTATCTGGTGCGCGAGATCGACGATTCGCGCCTGCGGGCACGCTGCGTGGATCACCGCGTGACACACGCCAACCCATGTGTCCTCGAGTCCGAAGTCAGACACAAGACATATGATGTTCTGCACCGACACTCCCCTGCGTCCGACGGGCATACCCCTATTATGCATCGGCACCGAACAGACACGTTCTCGAGGACAGATCTGTTCCTCCCGAGAGATCGACACCGAACAGACCCCGTAGACTACAATCGTTGAAGACCGCACGGAAGGGAGCCTGTCCCATGCACGCTGCGCGCCGCCTCCTCTATCCCGCGTTTCTGCTGGCCTTGCTTCTCTTGGTCGGGTGCTCGTCTTCGGCGATGCGCTTCGAGCCCGAGGGCGGCTCCTACGATATCGAAACCGTCACATCGGCCGCGCCCGATGATGCCACGGTTCTTGGCAAGCCCATATCTGAGGCAGCCGAACTCCGACATGATGCTCTTGTCGCGCTCCGATCAGACAGTGAAGAGGGTGCCGAACTCGCAGATCTGTTGACGGAGCAGTTTCCCGAAAGTGACCGGAGTGTTCCGTTCTACGCAGAATCTGCCTCGTTCAATGGTGCCGCCGCCTGGGTCATCTTCGAGGTATGGGGATCCGAGGGCGGTTCTCTCGAACACACGAGAGTCTGGGTCTTCGATCGCGAGTCAGAGCGCGTACTCTTCACTGCAGCGGCTGACTAAATCGGACCAATCGCACTCGGGTTCGAAGATATCGACTATCTTGGCGACTTCCTGCTCGGGGACCGTCTCGCCGCAGAAGTCCAACAACTCCCGAAGCACTCGCTCCCGCCCGACGCCGGCACCCCGCAGATCCTCGGCAAGAGACGTCAGGACGTATCGCTGGCGCATGTCGAGGAGTTCGTTCCCTCGCGAGCGCATCGCGCGTCGGCGCACAACACCTTCAAAGTACGCTCGCAGCCGAGCGGCGTCTCGCTGACCGAGTGGACGTGCCGTCAATGGACCGAATCTTCGACCGGTCACCCGTACGCAGTAGTCGACGACATGCTCCGGGACACCATCGCGGGATGCGCGTCCAGCAAGTAGCCCCAGAAACTCAGCACCGGATGGCGATTGAATCGTGATTTCCATGACTGTCTCCTCGCGCGAACTGATGTCCGTACGAAGCGTAGGTCATGGGTCTGACATGAACGGTCACGCGGGGCAACCTCACGCACGCTCGATACTCAGAGCGGGAAGATCAGCGCAATCGAATCCCGGTTCACAGCAGCGTACGTCGGCTCGAACAGAAGCTCTTGCGTTGTCAGATCGAATATCTTGGCATCCGTGATTGCGAAGAAGTCCTTCGCTTTGGAATTGAGAGCATCCGTCAAGCGACTGCCGGACAACACGTACATCTCACCTTCGATACGGTAAACGTTCGTGGCAATCATCACGCGAACCCGGTCTTTGTTGGTGTAGACCACGTACGCCCCCTTCCGGCGCTATTCGTCCCAGTCAGAGATTACCTCAACCGACTGCACAGGTGAAAGACATCGGTCCATCAACTTCCCGCGATTCCGTTCAACCACACGCGCAGCCATGCAGTAGAGGCGAGTTCAACAAGGGTGATAATGAGAGCGACTGCGAACACGGGCCAGGCGGCCAACAACCGCTCATAGTGACGTTCGAACGGCGGAAACAGAGCGACGATGACCGCATTCACGGCCACGAACGTCACAAAGATTGCGAGGGCCGTGATGATCGGATAGCCGATCCCGAGCAATGGCCCCCCCGTCCACACCAAGACGAAGACCACGGTCAGCACAAGGACGAACCAGGCGAGCTGGCGCCATGAACCGAGAACCCGCGTCGTACCTGGACGTCTCCACAACTGGCTGTTGAGCAACGGGACTGTGAATGCCGCCATGGCGAATCCCGTCATCAGTCCAGTCGCAAGACGAAGCCCATTAGTCGTCGGTCGCCAGCCAGCATACGAAGTGAATCCGTCGAGGGCCATCAGCAGAATGAAGCCGCCCAGAACCAGGCTCACGCCGACCGGAGGGACTTCGGACGACCTCCGGTCTCGATCAATGGCCCACAAGACCAAGAGCGCGATCGCGAAGCCGACGTAGATACCAGTGTCACGCGCACATACCGGCAACTGGACGCCGCCGCCGAAGAACGAACGCTCCGGAAGCTGGTGGCACAGCCCGAGGCCAATCCATCGCATGAGTTCGTCGAGCAACCACACACCTCCGCAGAAACGAAACGGCAGACCGGCATCAGCCGGCCTGCCGTCGTGATCATCTGGTCGGGATGGCGGGATTCGAACCCACGACCTCTGCGTCCCGAACGCAGCGCTCTACCAAGCTGAGCCACATCCCGACGAGGGCAAATGATACACGGTACCTGCGCCCAGGGCAAAGCATTCCTGCAATCCGGGGCAAACCTCATCGCCCAGAAGTGAAGGGACCCGCCCGACCGGGCGGGTCCCTATCATGTCATGCAACTAGCGATTGGTGGCCTAGTTACCGAGGTACTTGCCCGCCTCACGAACGTGGCAGTACGAGCAGTACGTCTCTTCGTGGCATTCGAAGCAAGGCGTGGCGCCCGTCGTCCTTGACCGTGTTCGGGTGATAGTTCACCCACGGCTGCGCACCAGTGTACCCGTGGTGGCAGTCGTTGCAGAACGCGCCTGCATGACAGTTCTGCACAGGTGGTCCTGGCGATCTTCTTCTCGGCGAAAGCATCCTTGTGCAGATACTTCTGGTTGTCGCCACTGTCGATCGGGTGCGGCATCTCCACACGTGACAGCCCATGCAGAACTTGGACTCGGTCCCACCGTCTCCGTGACAGTACGTGCAACTGTCAGCCTGCGAATCGAATGCCGCAGGGTGGAGGGCCGGCTTGCTGAGCGCCGTGCGATGCGTCCAACCAGCTTCGTTGTGCGAAGCAGGCAGCGACCTTGAGGGTCGTATGGCACCCGACGCAGAAGTCCTTCTGGTGACACTTCTCGAAGCAGCCTGCCGCGCCCTTGTCGTTAACGACCGGGCCGTGGACCTGCGTCCATGCGGTGCCGTCCTTGGCTCCCTCGTGGTGACAGTCGGAGCACAGCTCCTTGTACGTGTGGCAGTTCGCGCATACGGCCGGATTGTCGCGACCGGTCTTGGCGTGGAAGTCCTTGAAGTCCTGCGGGTGAGGCATCTCGAGCACGTGGCAGCTCTTGCAGAAAGTGTTCCCGTTCGGAATGTCTCCACCATGGCAGACCTCGCATGACTGCGGCTGTGACTTGGATATCTCAGCGTGCGCACCAATCTCGGCGGCAGGCTTGCGCAGCCAGTCAGCGGCCTTGTGGGAGGTCGGGTATGGCTTCAGCTTGTTGTGGCAATCCGAGCAGAACTTGACCTCGTGACACGCCTCGAGGCAGATGTCGACACCATTGGATGTGACGGTCTGAGCGTGCTGGGTCTGCCATGGCACGTTCGGGTCGTACTCCCAATCGGACTTCTCGCCGTGATGGCAGTTGTTGCAGAAGAGGTACTCGGTCTCAACGACGTTGTGGCACAGATCGCACTTGTCGCTCTTCTTTGCGGCCAGCTCCGGATGAGACTTCTCGACGAACTCAGCCGGATGCGGCATCTCCATGCCGTGGCAGTTCTCGCAGAAGCTGTCCAGGTGACAGGTACTGCAGTAGCTGACCTCGCCGACGGTGCTGATCTCTTCAGCCCACTCCTTCTCCTCGGCTGTTTCGGCTTCTTCTGCATAGGCCTTGTCGACACCCAGCATCGAAGTCTCCGAGCTTTCTTCTGTCTCGGTGCCTTCCTCGGAACCCTCTTCGGCAGCACCTTCTTCGCCGCTACCTTCGGCCTCGGCCTTGGCCTCTGCGACGGCTTCATGATCCTCCTTGGCCATCTCGGCGTGGCCGCCGGGATAGAAGTCGGTCTCGAAGTGGCTCGGTGGCTTGAGCTCGAAGTCCGCCGGGTGGCAGGCCGAGCATTCGCCTGGAGCCTCAGCATCGGCCTCGAGGCTGTGGCACCGGAAGCACGCCGTCATCTTCATCCAGTCGGCATGCTTGGGCGGTGACTCTCCGGTCTTCGGGTTCTTCGTGACGGGTTCCCAGTCGCCGCTCTCGTTATGTGCGGTGCGGTTGTGGCAAAGCGTGCACTGAACGCCATTCTCGGAGTGGATCTCGTGGTCGATGATGATGCCTGCACTCGCTGTGATCACTCGATTCTTCGAGTGACACTGCGTGCACTGATACTCAGACATCTCCAGAGCTGTATGGTTCTCCGGATTGAGCGGGTTCTCGAAGTTGTTGGTGACGGTGTGGAGACCGCCAAGAACCCCCGCCTCGATCTTGTGAAGAAGGAAGATGGGCGGACTCGCATTCACCGGCATGTGGCAGGCGAGACACGAGATCTCGGAGTGCGCTGACCGGTTGTATGCGGAGATGGAATCGTCCTGCACCTTATGACACACATTGGCGCAGAACCAGTAGGTTGATGTCACCCCCAGGGCGACCATGACGAAGGCCGCGAACAGGATAACGATGACTCCTGTCCAGATGATGAATCGCGGCCGTCGGACCGGGTCTTTGAACCCAGCCACGAGGGAGATCTTCGGCATACACATCTCTCCTTGCCCATATCGATCGCCGACAACGCACACGCAGAAAATCGGCGGATGCGTCCGCCCGTCCCGTTAACGATATAAGAACACGCCCAGGTGCTCAACAGGGCAAGACAGATTCCCCCTGTTCAGGCGTCCCACTCGGGTATTCGCCATGTGCGACGAAATCCCTCCACCACTTCCTCACACAAAGCACACGATTTCGCACACTTCGCCGAACACGTCTCAATCCCGTGCGAGCTGCAGTACCAGCGATATCTCTACGGGAGCCCCGAGCGGCAAGGATGCCACTCCGACAGCCTCGCGCGCATGAAGTCCCGCTTCCCCAAAGGCTGCTTTCATCACCCCGCTGGCTCCATTGACTACCGTCGGTTGCGCAACGAAGTCTTCTGCCGAGGACACATAGCCCGTCAGCTTGACCACGCGTTCTACAGAGTCGAGATCGCAGACCGTCGATGCAGCCGCCAGCGCGTTCAGTGCCGCAATCTGAGCGGCTTCCTGCGCCTGTTCGAGCGTCACGTCAGCGCCAACCCTGCCTTCTGCGACCAGTACACCATCACGAACAGGCAACTGTCCGGCAGTGAAGACAAGGTTCTCGCAGCGTACGGCCGGTACATAATCGCCGAGCGCCTGCGGCGCAGGCGGCACGGACAGTCCCACCTCGGCGAGGCGATTAATCACATCGGACACGCCATCACCTGCTCAGCAGCGAATCGGCCAGACCATTGAGGTCGGTCATTGCCGCAGCAATCTGCCTGGACGTCTCGGCAGCCTGCTGTGAGACCTGGGCCACTTCCTTCATAGAAAGCACGACTTGATCCGATGCCGTCCTTTGCTGCTGTGTCGCAATCGAGATCTGCTTGGCGGCATCAGTGGTCTCTTCGACCTGGCTCACGATCTTGTCCAGGGAATCCGCCGTACTGAGTGCCAGAAGTCCACCTTCGTCGACCTTCTTCGCAGCCCGCTCCGTAGACATGATGAGTTGCGATGTCGATGTTTGGATCTCCCTGACGACACGACCGATCTCCTGCGTCGACTCGGTGACAGAGTCGGCTAGCTTGCGAATCTCCTCGGCCACTACCGCAAAGCCCTTGCCGGCCTCACCAGCTCGCGCCGCTTCGATCGCGGCGTTGAGGGCGAGGATCTTCGTCTGCTCGGCAATGTCGTCGATGATTGTGAGAACCCGGCCGATCTCCTGGCTGCGCTCCCCCAGCGCAAGGATCCGATCCGAAGATTGCTGTGTGCTCTGGCGAATCTCCTCGATACCCGCCTTCGTGTCATCGAGAGATTCCATTCCTTCTTCAGCACTCGCCAACGTCCGCTCCGCCACTCCAACGACCGCTCCGGAGTTGTCGGCTATCTGCTTCGAAGTCTGCGCAAGCTCCTCAACCGTGGCGGATGTCTCGGTGACTGCCGCGGCCTGCTGGGCGGCGCCTGAGGCCTGCTCTTCGGTTGCGGCTAGTACTTCTGCAGTGAGCGCCCGGATGTCGGAGTTGACGCGCGTGGCATGATCGAGCATCGAGCCAACACCCGTCAGCACGCCCATTAACTGCTGCTGCATCTGATCGGAAGAGCCACCTCGCATGGTCTCGAATCCGGTGAATTCGACGCTTACCTCCTCGAGGACCGCGCGGAACTGACGCTGAGAGGTCTTGGTGGCAACCCAGAAACACATTGCAGCCATCATGACTCCGGCAATGACACACAATCCCAGGAAGCCGATCAACCCCGCCGTGCTCTTGAACTCGACGAAGAAGGATGACGCCCATGGAAACACAAGCCCCACCACGATCCCGGCGAGAATCATCCAAGCAATCAGACGTCGATTGGACTCAGTAAGCCGTAGCTTCGCCACGTCAACTCCCTGTCCGTATGGGTACCTTGTCAATACTAACAGCAGGTGTGCTTGCGCCCGTATACCCCCATGGGTATAATCGCATCGAGGAGACCTCTCCCCTTGCCAGATAGTGGCCCCGTTCACCGCATGAAGGAGCTGTGCCGAGTGCTCGCCGACATCAACATCGACAATGCCTTGTGTGACCGATCCCCCGGATGCCCCTCTCGGCGCGTGTGCCCTACGGGTGCTATCGTTCCTGTGGAGGGCGGGCATTACCCCGGTGCCAACGGGTATACCGTCATCGAAGAACTGTGTCGTTCCTGTGGCGTTTGCGCGCGCGTATGCGCGGGCGGCGCCGTCAAGATCGGCTGAGGAGGAAACGTGGAAGCGAAACCAATCCAAGTAGACGTCTTCGACGTCCCGGCTGAAGCCGGCTGCTACAGCGGTGGTTGAGGCCCGTCATGGTCTCCGGAGGAGATCACGGCCATCATCGCCCAGGAGATGGTACAGCGGTTCGGCGAAGACGCGCAGATCGCATATCTGGACGCTCGTGACCCATCCGTGAACAGCGCGCACGTCCAACTCCTCGATGAGATCGACAAGAGGGGCCTGCTCTTCCCCGTCACGGTCATCGACGGCGTTCCCGTCTATGACGGAGCCGTCTCCTACCCCGCGATCCTGCGAGCTGTGTCGAACAAGCTTGGCGAACGCACCACGAGCTAGTTCCTCGGCATTACCTTGTCCAGGAGCATGCCGACGAGTCCTTTGTCCATGAAGTCGTCCCACGCCCGGCGCCCGGAGTGTTCCAGGGGTAGCGTCGCGTCGTAGTATCTTCTGGCCTTGGGGTCACGCACGACCCGATACGCCTCATTGATCTGCTGCATTCGACGCGTCGCATCTGCCCTGCGTTCAGGCGGTGCAACATCGGGGTGGTACTTGAGGCACAAGGCCTTGTACGCCTTCTCAACGACCTCGGGCTCCGCGTCGCGTGAGATTTGCAGAGTCCGGTAGTGATCCACCCTCGGTCCTCCTAGTGCAGGGTACAGGTCGTCTTCGGTATGAGCGACGGGCTGAGATACATCTCGACCGGATTCGGACATCGCCCATTCGCAAGCTGCATGGTCTCCGGACAGATGCTAACTAGTTCCGACTCACCCGCGAGACTCTCGCCGTCAGGTGCAGGGTTCGTGTTTGGCGTGAGCGGTGCATCGCCATAGGATTGTGCCTGAGACATGAACCCACGCCATATGGTCGCAGGGAAACTGCCGCCTGTCACCTGTGTCCCTCGAACATTGTTCATCTCTACCTGTCCCTCACGATAGCCGACCCACACGGCGCACGACAGGTCTTGCGCGTAGCCGACGAACCATGCGTCGCGATACGACTGCGTCGTTCCCGTCTTGCCTGCCACCCATACGCCCGGAATGCGAGCGTTGGTTCCGGTGCCATTCTCGACAACGTCGTGGAGCATCAGCGAGGCCTGGACAGCCACCTCTTCCGAGATTGCTCGCTGGGGTGTGTCGGCGGGTTCGTAGACCACATCGTCATTCCCGTCGAGCACACGGGCGATTCCCGTGGGAGCGACACGCATGCCACCCGACGCTATCGTCCCGTATGCGGACGCCATCTCGAGCGGAGACACACCGGTCGTGAGTCCGCCGAGCGCTATGGCCGGATGCGGCTCAAGCGGCGTCGTGATACCCATGCGCTGAGCTGCGTCGACAACGTCTTCCGGACCGACCTGCATCATGAGCCGTGCGTAGACGCAATTCACCGACCAGTTGGTCGCCGCACTGAGTGTCAGAGATGACTCGGTGAACTGGTTCTCGTAGTTCTGAACGTTCCAGACGCCGTCCTCGACCTTGACCGAGTAGGGTTGCGCCGAGAACACCTGGTCCGGCCGCACGCCCTCCTCGAGCGCCCGCACCAGGACAAAGGGCTTGAACGCCGACCCCGGTTGCCGCTTTCCCTGCACCGCGAGGTTGAATTGGTTACGGGTGAAGTCCCTTCCGCCGACCATGGCCACCACCGCACCCGTGTCGTATGCAACGGCTACCAGTGCGGTCTCGGGATCGGACTCTTCACCCAGCACTGATCCGACAGCACTCTCGGCTTGCGCCTGAAGCTTGGGATCGAGGGTCGTGTGCACGCGGAGACCGCCCATGAACACTGCATCTGCACCGAGACGTTCGATGAGCTCCTTCTTCACGTATTCGACGAAGTACGGCGCCTTCTCGGGTGCGTCTGCCGGAGCGGCGATGACAAGCTCGGCCTCGCGAGCCTCCCTCTCCTTCGTCTCGTCGACGTAGCCGTTCTCGCGCATCTTCGTCAGAACCAGATCTCGGCGCTCACGTGCAGCATCCGGAGCATCGATTGGCGAGTACCGCGAGGGTGAACGGATGACTCCGGCCAGCGTTGCGCACTGTGTCAGATCGAGCTCAGACGCGCCTACTCCGAAATACGTTCGCGCCGCGCGCTCGACACCGTACGCCCCGTGTCCGAAGTACACGGTGTTCAGATAGGTCTCAAGGACCTGATCCTTGTCGGTGCGTGCCTCCAGCTCGTAGGCGAGCAAGGCCTCGCGAACTTTGCGGGTGAAGGTGCGCTCTCCATCGTTGAATAGAATCTTCACCAGCTGCTGAGTGATCGTGCTCCCGCCCCGGGAGGCTTCGCCTTCGCCCGCGCTCGCCCTCAGCGCCTGTGTGATGGCCTGCACGTCCACGCCGTTGTGCGTGTAGAACCGCTCGTCCTCCACTGCCACCACTGCATCGCGCAGCTCCTGGGGCATCGCCTCGATGGCAACAACGGTACGGTCCTCTTCTCCATGCCATTGCGCGAGTTCGGAGCCATCTGCGGCGTAGACGATCGAGGTCTGCGCAGTTTCGACAGCGCGAGGATCCGAACCGATATCGGGCAGCGTCAGCGACAGGCGGTAAAGGTAGACTCCCCCGCCGAGAAAGACGACAAGGAGCACGACCAAGACACCTGCAACGACCTTGAGTATGGTGGCCATACGGCCGGAGAGCGGCACTGGCGACCTCCACCGTCTCCGCGTGTCTCGGATACACTCACAACGTGGCACACAATCGAATCGGTTGCCGATACACATCGAAATCGTTCGACAGCACACCGACTGGGAAGAGGACCGATCTGGTGCAGACAATGGTACCACGCGAAGAGCCCCGAACGCCCCCGGCGACACAGCGGTCGACTCTCCTTCGTGCACTGCTCGGAACGTGGCAGCGCATGCTCGCAACACTGGTGCGGAAGGTCGCCCAGACGCTCAAGGTCGCAGTCGCTCTACTCACGGGGAGAGCGGATGATGCGGCAGCGACGCCAACAGCATGTGTGATTGTCGGGTGCGCGGCCTTGGGCCTGGGAGTCACAGTCTGGACCTGTCTGGAAACCGCGTCAGGAAAGCCGTGGCTCTCGGCTGGGGCATCCGCCCTCATCGGTTCTGCGTGGGTTCTGGCACGACTGTTCGTCATGCGGATCGCAGCCCGTGGCACCACCGCGAGCCCTTCATCGGTCTCGCGCGCGTGGGCTGCCGGTGCCTTGCCTTGGATAGCTGCCGGAGTCTTCCCGCTTCGACCGGTGACCTGGATGTTCGGATTTGCCCTGGCGCTTCGCATGCTGCTTCATTCCGACGTTGAGCGCCGCAATGCCTGGTCCACGGTCGGAATCGGCTTCGGGTTCGAAGTTGTCGGCCTTGCTGTGACCTGGCTCGCCCGAAACGCGATGGTCGCGGCGTTCCTGCTCAACTGAGTTGGTCGCACAGAACCTACGGAGCAGCAGGCTCCAGCGTCGCGCCCCTCTTCTCGGCGATGATCACGCCGACTATGACCAAGGCCGCGCCCACCCATTGAGATACCGAGAGGGCATCTCCCAACACGGTCACCGCCAATGCGAGCGTGAACACAGGTTCGAAGGTCGACAGCAGTGCCGCTTGAGAGGCACCGAGCGCCTGCACCGCGCGAAGGTACAGAATCACGGCGGCAAACGTCGGCACGATGACGAGAACGCCAAGCAACACCCACAGCCGCACGTCCCACGAGACAACCGAGAGCGTGGAACCAGACGCCACAGCTGCGGCTGCGGCAAGCAGCGCGGTGAAGCCGAACAGGTAGGTCATGATCACGCCCCGAGCGTTGCCTTCCATCAGGCGATGGCTGAGAACCGAGAACGAAGCGTAGGCCACTCCCGAACCCAGGCCGAGAGCTATTCCGACAGGCCGGACACTGAGCTGTCCTCCGAACGGATCGACTACCAAAACGCACCCAAGGAACGTGAGCGCCACTGCGACCAGGCGCGCGAAGTCCGGCATGGTGCGCTCTTTCAGGCCCTCAAACACGACGATCAAGGCCGGATACGTGTAGAGCAGAATCGCAACGACCGCAGCATCGGCGTAGCGCAGAGCGAAGAAGAAGCACAGAGAAGCAGCTCCGTATCCGAATACTGACAATCGTGCAAACCCAAGCAGGCTGACTCGCGAGACCCGCAGGGAACCGGGTTGTCGTAGCGTCACATAGGCTCCGAGAAGCACTGATGCCATCGCGAACCGCCACACCAGGACCTGGAGCGGCTCGGCGCCTGCTTCGTACATGAGGGTCGTGAGTATCGCCAGTGTCCCAAAGCACGCAGCCGAGACGATTGCAGCTGTGGCCGCCGCACGATGCTTCACACGAAAGCCCCCTTCTGAGACCGAAGCCCAAAGGTGGCACGCACGCGGCATTCCCGTCAAGACGCCAGCTTGGGCACACAGCAGTCGTGATAGACTCGTCGCGCTGCGCCTCAAAACGGCGCGGAAAGGATGGCCGATGGACTTCGTAGACAGACTCATTGCACGTATACCACGGGCGATTCGCTGGCTCGTCGTGGCGTGTTGGATGGGCGTCTTGTTCTACCTGTCTTCGCTCACTGGAACGTCACTGCCCGGTCGGTTCGCGTCGCTCGCCCACTTCTCGGCATATGCGGTTCTCGGCCTGTTGGCATGGATCGCCCTGGAGAACGCAGAACGTGAACCCCGCGTGATCGCCTTCGCGATCATGATCGCTTCCGCCTACGGCATCACCGACGAGATCCACCAGGCGTTCGTACCCGGTCGTACTCCGGATGTCGCGGACTGGGGGTTCGACACGCTAGGAGCACTGACGGGTGCTGTCCTCATCGCATGGCTAGCAAAGAAGGGCGCCCGTAGGCGCCCTTCTGCGTGATCGGCCCCCGCTCTCGCGTGGCCTTGCGCGTCACATTCTAGCTGAGTCCGAAGTAACCAAGCATCGTCTGGAACCAGTTCTTGAGACCCACCGTTACGGCTTCAACGAAGTTCTCCGTTGCCACCTCAGCCTCAGGCTCGACTGTTGAGGTCGGCTCGATTGTGGGAGTGGGCTCCACCGAAGATGTCGGGTCCACTGACTGGCTCGGCTCATCGGAATCCTGGGCCTCATCACTCACACGATTCTCATCGCGTGTGCGCAATGCGGCACCCTCGGGATTCTCGTTCTCATTCACTCGCTCTTGTTCGCGCGCACGCGTGCGCTCCTTGAGCTGCACGGGTTCGTCGCATTCCTCGCACACACCGGCGGACATCTTGGTCTGGGTCTGGGTCTGGGTCTGGGTCTGGGTCTGGGCTGAGCGGCCACGGCCTCCGAAGCCTGACCCTGTTCGCCAACCGACTCCCCGGTCTTCAGCTGTGCGGCGCTACCGACCGGCTCAGCAGGCGCAGCCTTCTGAGCGGCATACGCGGGAACGACGCCCAGGATAACGGCCAACGCAGCGGCCGCGAAGATTAGTGTCGTCTTGTGCTTCATTGTTCACTCCTTGGTTGCTCGCGCTCCTCCACCACAAGTAACGCCTACCGACCCTTTCCGGGTACGCTATCGCCAGAAGCGGGTTCTCCGGGTCCGGGGGAATCAGGCACCGGGGCCTCGCTTGGATCAACCTTCGGTTCCTGGACTTGGCTCTCTTGGGGCTGTGCTGGTCCGGGTCCGGAACTCGGCGCAGCATTCGGTTGCACGGCCGCCGGTTCCGAGGCAGATGACGGAACCATCTGCTCCACACGCTGCTGAACCGCGTCGGGCTCTTGTGCTACAGCATCCTGAATCTGCATCGCCGTCTGTTCGGCCGACGCCGAATCGGGTTGGCTGCGCACGGCTCGATCGGCCGCTTCGCCGAAACCCTTCGCGGCAGATCTCAAGTCGCTCTCATCCGCGTCGGACTCGACAAGCTGTCTCACCTCTCGCGTACGTTCGCGCGTCAATCTCATGAGAGTCTCACCCTGCTGCGCATCAGAGGAGAACACGATGCGAATCTCCTCGGCAGCTCGTTTGACTTCGTACAAAGGATCGCCCGGCAGAGAGTTGGCGGCGGCGTAGCCCGTGCCGGCCATGAGTGTCGCAGTAGCGGCAAATGCCGCGGCCGAGCGCATGAACAGCGTCCGGGCGCGGTCGAACCGGCTCTCGGCGTCGATCCCCGTCATCACGCGCGTTCGCACACGATCTCGCACATCGTCGGACATCGGCTCGAACGAACCTCTCAATACGTCCTCGAGCGGGACCTCTTTCATGTGCATACGATCACTCATCAACCTTCAACTCCCCGAGCGTCTCGGCCATTGCCCGTAGCGCTCTGTGTTGCAGTGCCTTCACTGCTCCCGGTGTCCGGCCAAGTGTCTCGGCCGTCTGCCGTATGTCCATGTCCCAAAAGAACCGGCACGCTATCACTGCCGCCTGGTCTCCCGTAAGCCCGGCGACCGCGTCACGCACCACCTGGGCGTCTACACGAGAGGCAACCATCTCGTCGAGCATCACTGGATCTGGCGAGGTATGTACCTCGACGTCCTCGACCGGCTCGGGCGTTCGCCCCGACCGGCGAAGATGATCCACCGTGGCATTACGTGCGATCCGAAACAGCCAGGCCCCGAACGGCAGACCACGCCGATCGTAGGTCTTGATCGCACCGAACGCCTTCAGGAAGACCGTCTCGGCAACGTCTTCAGCATCGTGCTGGTTTCCGACTCGAGTACGGACGAATGCGAACACCCGATCCACATACTCGTCGTACAGCTTCCCGAACGCTTCCACGTCACCACGAACAGCCCGACGAACGAGCCTATCAATGTGCCTATCGTCGGCGCCACTCAACGAAGTTCTTCTCCAATCAGAGAAACGCTCGAAGGCCGTCTATGGTTACGCAGTCAGCGGACATGAAATGACAGAATGCAGATATATCTCCGCCCGATTGCTCAGGGTTCTTCGATTCTAGACTATGGAAATCGACACCCTGCACGGATCCGATACCTCAAGAGGTGACCGGCTGTACCTTGCGATTGTCGGTATCCAGGTAGTGGCAATCGACAGCGATGTCGCCCAGTTCCCCCCGCAGCCGACCGGCCGTGGTCCGGAGGTCATCTTCCTGTCGCGCGCGTATGGCCTCGCTGTCGCCCCGTACCGCATCTTCGTATCCGCCGCACGATGTGTGTGCGGTGAGTACGACGCGCCCCGTGCCCCCGCCGAACAACTTCAACAGCAGCCCTACATCGTGCAACAAGCGAGGAACCTCGGCGCCCGCCAAGGACAACAGACCACCCACGTTCGAGATGCACGCTTCGGTGAGAGGCTCGGGATGCTCGGCAAGGCCCATCCGCGCTCGAAGTGCCGGGTCTGTGAAGAACACGTCGATTCGAGGGTCGGCACACCGCACAATCACGGTGAACCGCACCGTGCCCATGCTAGTACACGCCACTTTCTGCAGCGGTATGGGGGTCGATGCCGAGCTGGCGTACCTTGATCTTGAAGTCGTGGGCGTTGTGGGCCATGGCCATCGCGTCATCGAGCGTGATCTGGCGATCCTGATACAGGCTCAGCAGTGCCTTGTCGAAGGTCTGCATGCCGTAATACTCGCCTTCTTCCATCGCGTCTCTGATGAGGTAGGTCTTGTCGGCATCCGTGATGTACTCGCGAATCGTGCCCGTCACGACCATGACCTCAACTGCAGGGACCAGGCCTCCGTTGATTGAAGGAATCAATCGCAGAGAAACGATGCCCTTGAGCGTGGCCGCCAGCATAAGACGAATCTGCTTCTGCTGGTATGGGGGGAAGAAATCGATGATGCGACCGATTGTCTCGGTCGAATCGATTGTGTGCAGCGTCGAAAACACCAGGTTGCCGATCTCGGCGGCCGTCAATGCTGCGGACACGGTGTCGTGATCTCGCATCTCCCCGATGAGGATGACATCGGGGTCCTGACGGACAACGTGTCTCAGCGCGTCGGCGTAGCTCTCCGTATCGATACCGATCTCACGCTGGTTGACGATGCACTTCTTGTCCCGGTGGAGAACCTCGATCGGGTCCTCGATAGTGACAATATGGCCCTCGCGCGTCGAGTTGATGTGGTCGATCATGGATGCCAGGGTGGTGGTCTTCCCCGAGCCTGCCGTGCCGGTGACAAGTATCAGACCGCGAGGCTCATCGGAAAGCTGTCGGATAATCGGCGGCAGCCCGAGATCCTCCATCGACGCCCTATCCGTGGCAACACGGCGAAGAGTGATTCCGACGCTACCCCGCTGGTGGAAGACATTGACCCGGAATCGGCCGACACCTGACAGGGAATAGGCGAAGTCCACTTCGCGGTGATTCTCGAATGATTCGCGCTGACGCTCGTCCATCATGCCAGTTGCCAAAGTCGTGGTCTGCTCTGGCGTGAGAGGTTGGTACTGGTCGCGCATGACCACCAGCTTGCCGTTCAGACGGATAGCCGGCGGGCTGCCAACCTTGATATGCAGATCCGAGGATCCGCGCTCAGCCATCAGTTTGAGGAGTCCATCGATCTCTGCCATGCGGACCTCAAGAGGTTCTTGACGCGTACCCGACAGTGACAAGCATACCGCACCATCGACGGGTCACGCGATGTCGTTCAGGTCCCTCCTCGGCAGACTAGTGGATCAGGGTCGACATGCCCCCGCGTAGTCACCTCGACTGAGCGACGCAATACTGACCACGGCTCCGGTGTGAGGTGCGTGGATGTACTGCCCGCCGCCAACGTAGATACCGACGTGGTGGATGGGCGAGCCGAAGAACACCAGATCGCCCGGCTTCAGATCGGCGCTGGAGACACGCTGACCAGAGTTGATCTGTGAACGCGAAGAATGGGGCAGAGAAACCCCGACCTGTGAGTACACAAACATCGTGAAACCGCTGCAGTCGAACGAATTCGGTCCGGCAGAACCCCAGGAATACGGTGCGCCGAGGTACTTCTTCGCAATGCTCACAACTTCGCTTCGAGCAGCACGAGTCGGAGCCGGGAATGACCTCGTCTCGCGCGCGCTACGCGAGACTACGGCGGCGGCAGCGGCAGCAGCGCGTGCGGCCTCTGCTGCTTCCAGTACGGCGATCTCGCTCTCAAGCCCGGTCAGCATCTCCTTGCGTTCGGACAGCTGTCCTTGAATGCCGGCCTTCTTCTGAGCCATCTGCTCGACAACCGCGGCGGCTTCCGCTTCTTTGGTGCCGAGTTCAGCCTTGGTTGCCTCGGCATCTGCTCGCGCCGTCTTTGAGTTCGGAGACGTTGTCGGCCTCAAGCTGGTTCATCTCACGAAGCAAATCCCATGTTGCGGCGAACTGACTGAAGTCCTTGGCGCTGAGAAGCACCTCGATGAACCCGACCGGTCCGCTTCGATACATGGAGTTCGCACGTACTGTCAGATGACCTTGCAGCGTTCCGATACGAGCGTTCGTTTTGTCCAGCTCGGCTTGGGTCGCTGCAATCTCGCCGATGAGCTTCTGGTGAGCGGCGTTCGCCTCGTTGTAGGCCTCAGCTGCAATCTCGACCTCGCTGTCTAGCTGGTCGATCTGCTTCTTGACGCGGCGCGCTTCATCCTGCTTTGCGCTCGTCGCCGGCACGCCATACGCGGGAACGGCACTCGCAAGTAACACGAGCGCCGTCATGAGTACCATGATTGTCTTGAGTCGGCTGTTCAGAGCTTTCCTCCACTGTCAGTCTGCTACAGTGCAACCGCTGTATTCTAGCACTTCAGCGGCCCGGAATCCAGTTGAAAGCACGTTTCAGGCCAGTGCGATGCACAGCGCATCAAGAAGCCGTACGGCCGTTCTTTGACGCTCCCTCTCATCCAGCGTCCCTACGCCGATCTCGATCACGAGATGTGCGCAGCCACGAGTTGTCGACGCAAGCGCCGTAACAAGTCGTGCGGCGAGCGCATCGATCGAATCCTCACCCGAGATGACCGCAGGAACGCCACGATCGACGTGCTCTGCATGCGAGACGAGCGTGAGCACGATGGCAGCGTCGCTTCCGCCCGTACTGTCCGCCAGCCTGATGCCTGCGTGTTCGTCCGATGCAAGCGCCACATTGACAAGACGCTCGGCAACATCGAGCGGCTGCTCTCCGATTCCCGTAGCCACTACATCTCGGCCGACCAATGCGGCCACGGAGCGAGCGCCCGTTCGCGAATCACGTGGTACGACGGCATCCTTGCCTTCCCACACGTGCCTCAGCCCACTGATCGCCCTCACGGTCTCGGGACCGACGATCCCGTCGTCGGGCTGACCGCAGTTTCTCTGGAACTCCCGCACCGCATGTTCTGTGAACCTGCCGAATATGCTGTCATCGTCTCCGCATGCGAAACCAAGCGTGTTGAGAGCACTTTGGAGAACCTCGACGTCCCGGCCGTGAAAGTGCGGGAGGCGTAGGTACAGCATTCGGTCCCCCAGCGTGAAGCTGGCGTCCACGAGAGCCGCCCACGTAGAGTCACCGACGGTGCCGTCCTCGTTGAGCTCGCCACGCTTCTGGAACTCAATCACGGCTTCGCGTGTCTTGCCGAGAAACACTCCATCAACGCCCGTCGGACCAAGGTCGTATCCGAGGCTGAGGAGACGCTTCTGTATGTCTTCGACCGCGGGGCCGCGAGCCCCGGGCAGGATGGGTTTCACGCGGTTTCACGCTCCCGTACGACGGTCAGACTAGCGAGAACCGTAGCGCTGCCGGAACTTCTCGACGTTGTTCTGCAGGGCACCGTTGTGAGATTCGGCGCGCCGAGTGAACCGTTCGATCTCAATCTCGAGGAGACGGTCGTGCTTGTAGCGATAGCGTGGCGGACCGTCGACGAAGTCTAGCACGAAGAACTCGGCAAGCGTCGAGAGCATGCCGCGAATCCTGTCCTCGTGCGAACCTAAGCACGATGGATATCCGAGACGGCTCTACCCACTCGCCCTCATGGCGACGGGCGATGTTCAGGACTTCCTTGAGCAGTGCATCGGACTCCCGGTCGTGCGGGAGGTGCTCCAATGCGCTCCTGAGGCTCATAGCCCGCCTCCGTTCTGATGCCTCAGTTGGCGATCTGAACTTTGTCCTTGCCCTGCCTCTTTGCAGCGTACATAGCTCTGTCCGCCGCTTCAACAAGCTTGCTCTGAGATTGTGCATGTTCCGGATAGGCTGCGACACCCAGGGAGATCGTCTCGTGCACGGCAGGGATATCCTCGCCCGTCTCAAAGAGCGCTTCGGCCACCGATTCGCGAATGCGTTCCGCGACCGCAGCGGCACCAGCAGCATCCGTCTCCGGTAACACGACGACGAACTCCTCGCCA
Organism: uncultured Actinomycetota bacterium; assembly: GCA_963790405.1. Lineage (GTDB taxonomy): Bacteria > Actinomycetota > Coriobacteriia > Anaerosomatales > JAGXFU01 > JBGSMX01. The sequence goes on along the minus strand of CAWBOJ010000006.1, from coordinate 13,432 downwards.
CCGTAACGCGCCGCGACGTCGATGTCTCGCAGATTCTCACGAATGATGCGACTCACTGCCTTGAGAACCGCGTCTCCGCGGGGATGTCCGTATGTGTCGTTGAACTCCTTGAAGTCATCGATGTCGAGCATGATGAGTGCCAGCTGATGACCGAATCGCTGCGCGCGACCCATCTCCTCCTCGAGACGCTGCTGGAAGTAGCCGTGGTTGTACAGCTCGGTGAGACGATCGGTGACGGACAGACGCTCGAGTTCTCCGTGAAGCAGTGCGTTCTGCAGCGTCAGCGACGACTGATTGCCGATGACCTGCAGGCGGTCCATCTCGGCAGCTGTGAGCTCGCGATATGCCGCCGAGCCGATACCCATGACTCCGATGACGTGATCTCCCGTACGCAACGGGACGGCAGCCTGCGAGCGAATACCCTCGGGGTCGCGAAACCACCTCGCGCTGTCGGAGCCGTACCCGATGTCCGCTTCCTGGGCGATCCCATCGCGAAACGCCTCGCCGAGAATCGTGTCCCTCACTGAGACCACCGGCTCGAATGCGTCCTCTGCACGACCCTGGCAAGCCCGAAGTCGCAAGGTCCAGTCCTCGCGCTCGAACAGGTACACGCAGCTGATCTCCGCGCCGAGAATGCCGTTGGCGCCGTCAACGATCAGCGAACACACGTCTTCGACCGAGCTGAAGCTGGTGAGCGCCTTGAAGAACTCGTGGGTGAAGAATATCTCGGCGAGTCGGCTCTCGAGCTCCTCGTTCGCTCGCTCAAGCGCTTCCTTGCTCGTCTGCAAACGACGCTCGTGACTGCGGATCTTGTCGTAGGCCACCTGGAGTTCGACGAACAGCTTCTCCTGCTCCTCGCCGCGCTTCTTCGCCACGAGAAGATCCCAGACGAGTTCCGAGCCGTTCGTGCCGATCATCTCGACGCCCTCGGGGCGCTGCGACTGAAGCGCTTGGTGAATGCGAGGATCGTCGGACATGTCGATGATGAGATCGAGCCCCGGCACCTGGTATATCTCGGAGTAGTCGCGCGTTGCGTAGATCGCCTAGATCCTCGGCGAGTCTTACGGCGGGTGCCGTGGCATTCGAACAGCAGATAGCCGCAACGTGAATGTTGTCGACCTCAGAGAGAAGGCGAAGGATCGAAGCAGCGCGGAGACTGCCTCCTACGATCGCTATGGTCAGCTGCCGTCCGGCCGATGATCGCACCGGAGCGGCAGCCATCTCAATCTCCTCCATGGATCTGCCTTCGTCCGCTCGCCTAGAAATCTGTCACAGTTCGAGAACTCCGTAAAGGTACGAGCGCACCACTAACAGACCCGTGTCGAGGTGAAGCTCGACCGTGCGCGCATGCCTCTCCCCTATATCTTCGGCAACCAGAGGGATGTTCAATAGTCTGAGCTGGCTCTTCGTCTCAATCGCGTTGCGCTGTCCGACGCCGGCAAGGACGGTGTCGCCGCCGAACATCGCCGCGCCTCCCGCCATCTTCGCCACAAGTCGCTTGCGCGACGATCCTTTGCTCGTGAGCCTACGCACCAGTTCAGGTACAGCGGAGGAAGCGAATCTCCACTCGTATCCGGACGAGCAGTTCTCGAGAGGCACCGGCAGCATGATGTGCGCCAGTCCGCCTTGCTTGAGGTGCGGATCGTAGATCGCCAGACCTATGCACGAGCCGAGCGCCGGTGTCATGAGATACATAGGGTGTTGGGCGACAGCGAACTCGCCCACCCCAATCTCTACCATATTGGGGTCGTGAAGCTGCGGGAATAGCTCGTTGTCCAGGCTCTCAGTCACAGCGTCAGATGACTCCTAGGCGGCCGAGAATCACATCGAGGGAATCCGGATCCGGCAGGAACAGCAGCACCGCATCCACTGTGGTGTCCTCGTCGTAGAAACTCGTGCGAACCAGTAGGGCCGACTCGGTCTTCATCCCGATTTCGGCTGTGGCGACTTCCAGTATCGCCCCTGACATGTCGAACGCGAACTGGGGCGTCGCAGGCAGAACGTTGAGATCCGCCATACGCGCGATGGCGGCAAGATACGCCGCCGCAATGATCGACGCTACGTGAGTGAACAAGGCTTCCTCGGCATGTCCGAACGACTTGGTCGTCCCGACCGGGTGGCTATGCATAAGGTCGCACAAGGCGAGAGATGAATCCCTCTCGGCCATGAACAGAATGCCGCCCTTGATGTCGCCGAGGAGACGTGAGTACACGGCGCCCACGAGCTTCTCCGGTCCTCCAAGCACATGCGGCACGTCGCCGAACGGCACGAGATCGAGCTCCGGGTAGCTGAGTCCCACCGGCTTGTCCATCAGTTGCGACAATGCCGTCGCTGCGTGACCAGCTCCGATGTTGCCCACCTCGCGCAGGGCATCGAGATGGAACTCGGAAAGGTCCTCGAGTCTCATAGTGCCTCCTCCCGTCGAGGGAAGACCGTTCGCGGATCGATAATGAGCGCGACGCGACCGTCGCCCAACACAGTCGCTCCTCCGACTCCACGAATGCCGGCGAATAGTTTCGACAGCGGTTTGATAACGATCTCGTGCCGCGCCAGCAGCGCCTGGACGACGAGTGCGCGCTGCTGCTCACCGCTTTCGAGGAGCACAACGCTCTCGCCCGCGACAGGCATGCGTCCTTCGTCCCGGCGTGCCCCGAGCAATGCGTCGAGGTAGTGCACGGGCACGACGTTGTGATCGCGGTCGATCATCACGGGGTGCCCGTCGACCGTCTCGACGTGCACGTCCTCCGGCGCGAGGACCTCGTTCACGGCACTCAACGGGATCGCATACGTCTGTCCCTCTGAATCGACGAGGAGCGCCTGGATGATTGCGAGCGTGAGCGGAAGCGTGAGCGTGAAAGTCGCTCCCTGTCCAGGCTTCGAGTTGATGGAGAGCATGCCGCCGAGATGCTCGATCTTGCCCTTGACGACATCCATGCCGACACCGCGACCAGAGACCTTGGTCGCTTGTTTTGCCGTCGAGAACCCCGGCACACAGGTCAACTGCAAGACATCGTCATCGGTGTAGGCAGAGCGCGCGTCTCCTTCGACCAGTCCCACCGAGCACGCCTTCTCCCATACCGCCTGGCAATCGATACCACGTCCGTCATCGGAGACCGAAATGCGCACGCGGTCGCGTTCACGCCTGGCGGCGAGTACGACCGTGCCTCGTGCCGGTTTGCCCGCGGCTTCACGCTCGGCGGGTGACTCGATACCGTGATCGGCGCTATTGCGCAGTAAGTGCACGATCGGATCGCCGATCTCATCGAGCACGGTGCGATCGAGTTCGATGTCGAGGCCCTCCATCTGAAAATCGACATCCTTCTCGAGGTCCCGGGCGAGATCGCGCACCATCCGGGGAAACCGGTTGAAGATATTGCCGACCGGAACCATGCGCGTGTTCATGACCTCATGCTGGAGCTCGGCACTGACCCGGTAGAGTTCCTCGACAGCATCCGCAAGCTCGCGGTCTTCGCGGTCGCGGGCGATGCGCTGGAGACGGGCGCGCAGAATCACTAGCTCGCCCACCATGTTGACCATGGTGTCCAGATGACCGATAGCGATACGCACGGTCTGGGTCTCCGAGAGCTTGGGAATCGCTGCCCTACGGGTGGCGTCTTCACCCGTCCCTGCTGTTTCCTCGGCGGGCACTACCTCTGTCGACGCTTCGACAGCCACGGCCGTGACCGACTCCACTTCGCTCACGCCGCGCACGGCCTCGCAAACCTCTTCTGCGGTCGCGGGCGTGTCGACGATGACCGCGAAGTCATGCTCGAACTTCTCGTCTTCGATCTCCCGACCAGAGGGGATCGTGTCCACGACGGTTCCCATGTGACTCAGGCGCTTGATGACCATGTAGGCGCGAACCGCCTTGAGCGCACAGTTCTCCTCAAGCGTGCACGTCACCTGGAAGCGGCTGGCGTCACCTGTCTCGACCACGTTTGCGCTCGGCGCAGCAGCGTCCTCGACGTTGGTCTCGGCATGCTTGTCCGGGATCGATTCGGTGTCCGCCGGTGCGACTTGCTTGGTCGACTCGGCCTCGGTGGCAGCAACAATCCGATCGATGAGCCCTGACGGGTCGTACGCGCTTCCAGAGGACTCCGCGTCGATGACCTCCTTGACGACGTCTACCGCCTCGAGCATGAGATCGATCAGCGGGCTGTCGACGACCCGCTCGCGCTGACGAACGCGGTCCATGAGGCTTTCCATCTTGTGCGTCAGATCAGACGTGGCCGAGTAGCCCATCGCCGCAGCCATGCCCTTGAGGCTGTGGGCCCCCCTGAAGACCACCTCCACCGGTTCGAGATCGTCGGGGTTCGACTCCAGCGCCAGCAACCCTTCGGTGATGCCCTGGATGAACTCGGCACTCTCGGACAGGAAGATGTCTTTGTATGCATCCATATCACTCATGACGGCCAACCCCCCCGAATAGTCCGTCTGATCTCGGCTGCGACAAGCCCGATAGGCACGAGGCGCTTCGCTGCGCCCGCTTTGGCGGCTGCGCCCGGCATACCCCACACCACGCTCGTCTCCTCGTTCTGAGCGATGGTCTCACCGCCAGATGCCTTGATCTCACCTAGTCCGTCTGCCCCGTCTGCGCCCATGCCAGTGAGCACCACACCGGTCACGCGAGATCCGAATACCTTCGCCACAGACGAGAAGAGTGGATCGGCCGAAGGCCGCACACCATGCATGAACGGACCGTCTTGGAGATGTATCCGGAAATCACTCGGCGCCGTCTCGATCACGATCATGTGGGCGCCGTAGGGAGCCAGATACGCACGTCCCGGACGCAACTTCATACCCTCCGCAGCCTCGACCGCCTCGATGTCACTTGCCGCCGAGAGGCGACGGGCGAACGATGCCGCAAACCCGGAGGGCAGGTGCTGCACGATGACGTACGCAGCAGGCAACGAAGCCGCAAGGCCCTCGAACACGCGCTCGAGAGCAGGCGGTCCGCCTGTCGAAGCAGCAAGTGCCACGACCCATTCGAGGGTGTCACTCGTTGCAGGCACAGGAGTTGAGATGCGGGGCGGCGGCGGAGCTTCTTGTTGTTGCGACGCCAGCTTGGACTCCTCGGCGAGCACGCGTCGAAGCCGGCCGGGATCGACCAGATATGCCGTGTGAATCGTTCTGATGAGAGCTTCCGAGAGCTCGGCGATCGAAGAAGCAACGCCGCTCTTCGGCTTGGATACGAAGTCGACAGCACCAGCGGCAAGCGCCTGGTACGTCGTATCAGGGTCGTCGACGCTGCTGAGCATCACTACTCGTGCATCGCTGCGCTTCTTCAGATGCGGCAGAGCTTCCAAGCCGCTGAGTTCGGGCATCTCGATGTCGAGCGTGATCACGTCGGGAGCGAGTGACTCGGCCTTCTCGATCGCCTCGACACCGGTCTTGGCGATACCTACGATCTCGATACGCGGGTCGAGATCGAGGGCGCGCGTGAGCATCTGACGAATCAGCGCCGAATCATCGACGACCAGGACTCTAATGGTTGAGCGCATCGCCGCGCCTTCGGTTAGGTTGCCTGGGGCTGCAGACACTTCTTGACGGTCTCAAGCACTTTCGTCGGCTGGAACGGCTTCACTAGAAAGTCCATCGCGCCGGACTCGAGCGCCTCAACGATCATCTTCTGTTGCCCCATTGCACTAACCATAAGCACGCGAGCTTCGGTGTTGCAGGTCCGGATCTCCCGTAGCGCATCCAATCCGCTCATCTCGGGCATGGTGATATCCATCGTGACAAGATCGGGATGGAGTCTCCTCGTACTTCTCGACAGCATCACGCCCGTTGACCGCCTCGTGAATGACGTAGCCCTCTTTCGCGAGGATGTCGCGAATCATCATTCGCATGAACGCCGCATCGTCAACGACGAGAATCGTCTTAGACATCCGTACCACCTTCCGGATTGATCTCTCCTGCGAGTCTCACGTACTCGGCCCGAGGCACGGATTTGTCCATGTCGAGCAGGATGACGAGTCTCGCCGTCACGCTCGGCCACTCCCTCGAACGCCTCGGCCGTTTCGGCACTGAGCACGTTTTCGGGCGCGGGCTTGATGTCGGCTAGCGGGATCGTTACGACCTCGTTCGCCGCATCCACGACAAGACCCACCGTACCTGACTCGCCCTCGGCAACCACGATCCGCGTCGACACAGAAGGCACGATAACGTTGGACCCAAACCGGCGCGAGAGATCCACAACCGGAATCACCTGACCTCTGAGGTTCAACACGCCAAGTACCGAATCCGGCGCCCGGGGAACGGGTGTTGGCTGCTCGAAGCGGATGATGCTTTGAACTCGCTCGATGGGCAGACCGTACTCGTTCCGAACCGAGCCGGAAGATGACGTAGGCCTTGCCCTCTTGTTCGGCTAGATCGATCACGAGTGTCCTTCGTCGACCTTGAACGCGTGCACCATGTCCTCGAGGCGCTGGGCCATGTCCGAGAGCTCCTGGGCTGCCGAGGTAATCTCCTCCATGCACGCCGTTTGCTCCTCGGCTGCCGCAGCAGTCTCCTCGGCAGATGCCGCGTTCTCCTCTACGACCGCAGCGATGTCGTGCATTGCCCGATCCACCGAACCCGTGCGATCGGACTGATCCTGCATGGAGTGAGCGATCTGCTCGGCGAGTACCGCAGTACGCGAAACGGCCTCGGTGATCTGCCGAAGAGCCTCGCCGCTACGCCCGACGACCTCGGCGCCCACCTCTACCTCGCGTGTTCCGATCTCCATGTACTTGACGGCCTTGGCCGTCTCTTCCTGCACTTCTTTGATGAGCTCGCCGATCTGCTCGGCGGCCTTACCCGAACCCTCCGCAAGCTTGCGCACCTCGTCGGCCACGACCGAGAATCCTCGGCCACTCTCTCCCGCCCGGGCGGCTTCGATAGCCGCGTTCAGCGACAGCAGGTTGGTCTGATCCGCAATCGTTGTGATGACATCGACGATGCTGCCGATTTCGCCGCTTCGCTTGCCGAGCAGCTCGACCGATCCGGCCAGCGTCTCGATGGCCTGCTGCACCTCGCCGATCTTCATGATCGCCTCGTTGGTGGCCTCTTCGCCACGCGCCGCGACGCGGGCCGCGTCTTCGCTGGTGCGGGCCGCTTCGTCCACCTGCTTGGAGACGTCTTCGGTCGTGCGATTGATCGACTCGATGGCGCCCGAGGTCTCCTCGACCTTGCGTGACTGAAGCTCGGCGCCGTGTGCTATCTGCTGCACCGAACTCGAGATCTCCATCGTCGATGAACTGATCTCTTCCGAGGACGCCGAGAGTTCCGACGCAGCCGCCGAGACAGACTCGGCCGAACGTCGCACGTTGCTCGCTATCCCGGCCAGAGACTCGATGAGATGGTTGCAGTCCTCGGAGAGAAGCCCGATTTCGTCGCCGCGAGTGATCTCAGCGCGCACGCGCAAGTCGCCCTCGGCCGCCTGGGTCATGACGCCACCGAGATCCCGGAGAGGATCGAGTATCTGCTCTCTGAACTTCCAACGCCAGATCAGTGTGCCGATCGGCGAGAGAACGAGCATCGTGAAGCCACCGAACACGATCACCGGGAGCATCTCCGAGAAGCTCAGGTGCAACCAGAACTCCGCGAAGGTAGCCGATACAACAAGGCCGATGAGGACGGGCGGCCCGATCGTCGCCCATGTCCACAGCGTGAAGGTGAGCGAGAGACCGCCCTTGATCGCACTGTCGCGCTGTTCTTGCGCCATGCGCGTACTCCTCCCGAACTCATGTGACGCGGCGACCCGTCCCGGGTCCCGCGTTCCCCTCTATACGTCCATCGGCTTGCGGTATATCCGTTCTCTGCCATTGACCAGCTCGAAACGAGACGCTGCAGTCTTCGACAACTTCTCACTTCGACCTAGAACGAGATATCCCCCCCTGGCAAGCGCAGACCAGAAGCGATCCAGGATGGCATCTTGCTGCTCGCGGCTGAAGTAGATGAACACATTCCGGCAGAAAATGACGTCTACAACACTTATCGGCTTGTCCGAGAACAGATTGAAGCTACGGAATTTCACGTAGCGCTGCACCTCGGGTCGAATGGTGAACGTCTCCCCGTGTACTTCAACGTATTTTACCTGATGCTCCTCGGGGATGCTCGAGAGCTTCTCGATCGGATAGGTTGCCCGCTTGGCGGTCAACAGCACGTGTTCGTCCAGGTCGGTCCCCAGGATCGAAAGCAGGAAGCGCCCCTCGTTCTCGCCCATACCCGCGAGGAATGACATGGCGATCGAGTACGTCTCCTCGCCCGTGGCACAACCCGCCGACCACGCCCGGATCATCCTGTGCCGCGAGCGCTGTTTCTCGGCAAGCATGTCCGGCACTATCTGCCTGCGAAAGATGTCGTACACCATCGAGTCGCGGTAGAAGTCCGTGACGTTGATGGTCAAGACGTCGATCAGCTTCGAGTACTCCTCGGCATGGCCGTCGAGGTACTCGGAGTACTGACGATACGAATGCAGATCGAGGCTCCTGAGCCGAGTGGCAATGCGGCGCTCGAGGTACTGTCGGCGGTACTGGCCGAGATCGATGCCACGCTCTTCGTCGATCTTCTTGACGAGCTTGTCCAGATTGCCCCGGTACACCTGACCGGCGTCGGTCTGGGTCACATGGCCCCCTCATCAGAAACAAGGTGTAGGGCACACTTATGCAAGCATTGTAGAATACCCAGAAGAATCGCACTCATCGGGAGAATCACACAATGAGCATCAAGACACGAGCCATACGTTTCACCGGCGTCCTGGCCGCATGCGCACTACTGGCGCTATCGGCTGGATTCGCCTGGACGGTCGTCGACGACTACTCGACGCGAGAGGTCGTTCCGGCAGGCGTGACCGTCGCGGGGCACGAGTTGGGCGGCCTCACACGGGAGCAGGCCCGTGAGGTTGTCCTCGAAAGCGTCGCAGCACCGCTGTTCGAGCCTGTCGACGTGGTGTTCGAAGACCGCACGTTCACGCTCGACCCCTCGCAGAGTCTGAGCATGGACGTCGACACGATGCTCGAAAGCGCATTCGACCCGAAGACGGGAACGACGGTGTTCGACCGCACGTACCGCCGGCTGGCCGACGTTTCTGTCCCCTTCGACATCGAGCCCATCTTGGAAGTCGAAGGTGGTTCCCTGGAGCAGTGGGCCGAGGATATCGCCTCTCAGGTCGACACGCCTCCCGTGGATGCAGCGTTCTACATCGAGGATGACGCGGTCAAGATGCACGGTTCGACACCGGGATTGCGGACCGACGTCGACAAGACGACCGAGCTGATCACCGAGGCGCTGCTCGGCGGCGACAAGCGAGTCGAGCTGCCGGTCCACGTAGTGGCGCCCAAGGTCCCCGACGATGCCCTGGGCCAGACACTGTGGGTCGACCTCTCAGAACGCACTGTGACGCTCTACGAGGGCCTTGAGGCGGAGAAGACCTACGGGATCGCGATCGGTATGCCCGGGCACTCAACGCCGCGCGGTACCTACGAGGTCACGCTCAAGCGCTACATGCCCACGTGGAGCAATCCGGGAAGCGCCTGGGCCGCAAGCATGCCCGCGTACATCCCGGCCGGACCGAGCAACCCGCTCGGAACGCGCGCCATCAACATCAGCGCCTCGGGAATACGCTTCCACGGCACGACACAGAACTGGTCGATCGGACACGCAGCAAGCCATGGCTGCATGCGCATGCACCGCTGGGACGTCGAGGACCTCTACGAGCGCGTCGAGGTCGGAGCGCGCGTGCTGATCGTGCGGTAGGGCGCTAGTATTCGCGACTCTCGGGTGTGACCGCGTCGGTCGAGTGACAGGTGTTCGTGCACGCTCCGCCACCGGTACCGTCATGCGCCCACCCGATGTCAGAGCGGATCAGGTGATATTTCGCGGTTCCGTGGCTCACGTGACACGACTCGCAGCCGAATCCACGGACCCACGTGTGCTGATAGTGCAGCTTGCTCGCGTCACCCGAGAGCGTCGAGCCGTAGAAGTTGCTGGCCGCGGTACTTGTGTCGTCTACGCCCGAGGCGTACACGGTGTACTTGTGGCACGTGTAACACAGGATTGCAGCTGTGTCGGGAGTGGCACCGCGGAACGGAGCCTGGAGCAGAGGTGCGTCCTCACTCGAGTGAGGGCCTGCGGGCTCGCCACCGTCACTGTTGCCGTGGCAGTCGATGCAGTACAGCACCGAGGAGTTCGTCCACGCGGGACTCGTCGTGACGAACGACCCGCTCGTGGCCATCGAGTTGGTGGTGCTGGTCTCTATCGCGTGGAACGACGCGTTGCGCGTGTCGAACTGCGCAGCGATGTCGTCTTCGGACCACGGCGTCTCGGTCCAACCCGAGTGACACTTGAAGCACAGCTCGTACTCGTAGTCGATGCCCGGTTTCTGCGCGTACGTGATCTTGACCGGCGGTCGGTCCGTTGGTGACCGCTACGCCCCACGCGCCCTTGATGCTGCCGTAGTCGAGCGGTGCTCCCGTCGGAGCCGGGGTGCTGGTGGTCTCGTGCACGTTGTGGCAGTCCACGCACTCGACATGGCGAGCCGTGAACGGCGTCGTTTCGGTCGAGACGTGTGCGCCCTCGGCCACGCTCACCGGATGACGACTCTCGCCAAGGCTACCCAGGTCGACGGGCACGAGTGCCGGAGGATTGCCGGCATGCTGCACGCCCTCGGACAGCAGCGTCACGGGCGTGCTGTCGAGCGTTGCGCCCCCGCTGGCTGCCGAGTAGACATAGGCCGACGGGTGCCTTCTCGACCACCGTCGATGTCGCCCAGTTGCCGGCGTTGCCGACGATGAGCTCGAGGTCGTCGTCTGAGTCGACGTCGCCGGCGGCAAGTGACGACGTGTTGTCGTACTCGCTCGTCGTGTAGGTCTGCATCGACGTGAGCCCCGCGCCGCGCTGGAACACGTTGAAGCCTCCCGTGCCCGATGCGCTACGCATCGCCACGATCGTCTCGCTACCCGCTACACTCGGCAGCACATCGGCCACGAGCGTCGCGTACGGGACGCCCGTTGCCGTGACCGTCGCGTCGTACGAGCCCACGAGCGAACCCGTGCCCGTGAATACCGAAACCGTGCTGCTGGACTCTGCGGAGTTCGCGACAACGATCTCGTTGCCGGCGCTGGTGACCGCATCGCCGATGCTCGGTCCTCTTGGATCGCCGAGTGTGGCATATGAGGACGCCGTGAGTTCGTCGTCAACCGTGGTCGATTCGGTAAATACGCGTAGAGTGTCGTCGCCCATGCATGTTACGGCGATATCATCGGCACGGGTGCCACGCACATGTCCCAAGGCCAGGCCCGAAGCGTCATCGCCCAGCGTCAGCGGTCCCTCAAGCAACTCGAGATCCGGCACGGAGCTGCGGTAGCGGTAGACGTAGAGTTCGCTTGTGGGCGTCGTCGCCTCCGAGCGCGACACGACTACGATCTCCGGCAGTCCCGTGCCGTCGCGTTCCACGAACACATCACCAATGCCGACGTACGTGGGAGTTGCGTCGATCGAGTACGAGGCGGAGACAAGCCCTGCCAGCTGATCGTGCTCGAAGATGATCAGGCGCTGCGACGAGCCGTCGGCAACGACCAGATCGTTCATGGCATCGCCATCGATGTCACCTGCGCAGGCATCCACCGAGCTGCTCGGCACCTCGGAAACACGCGGTCCGATCAGCCCACGCGGAGCGGTTCCGGTCGTCTCTTGAGTCCACAGGCTGATGCGGTCGTAGACCTCGGCCTGCCGAGTCGCGTTCCACGCGACGGCTAGCTCGAGCTTGGGTGCCTCGGCTTCCGGGAAGGCGAACTGCGCGAAATCGCTCGCAATCTGCGATTCAGCGTTGTGGCAGGACTCGCACAGCGCACGGCCCTCGGCAGCGGCAAGCTTCGGTACCACGCCGCCCATGCCGTCAGAGGCGCCCATGGGCCGGTGGCAGTTCTGACACTCGCCCACGGTGCGCGTGTCCTCGACCGATCCCCACTCGCCAGCAGTGAGCGTGGCAGCGGTCGAAACCCCGTGCGCGTCCCCTTTCTGGTGGTCTGCCCCACCACGGTTCTGAGCCACTGGATCCAGAAGCTGGCCGCCCACGCCCCGTCTCTCAAGGTGGCGGTCTACCACGGCACCGCGGATTTGACCAGGCCCTGGCCGAGAGCGACATTATCCTCACCTCCTACGGCCTCCTGCGGCGGGATATTGAGCGGATCGGGGCGGTGACCTACCCCCTGGTGGTTTTCGACGAGATCCAGCATGTCAAAAACGCCGGGACCCTCGGGTATGGGGCGGCCGAGGCCCTTCGGGCCGAAGATGAGCTCAGCTTGACCGGAGCTCCTGGAAAAGTCCCTCACCAGCTGAAAGCCTAGTGACCTGACCTGCCCAGTGAACCAGATAACCTTTTCAGGAATCGGCTAGTGGTTCCCCTCGCACCAATCCGGAAGCCCCGGCAGCAGGAGCTTTCGCGCCTCATCTCTCCCTTTATCCTGCGGCGCATAAAGAGAGCGTTCTTCCGGAACTTCCCGAGAAGATCGAGGACGTGCGCCTCTGCCCCCTCAAGGAAGGCCAGGTGACCCTTTATCGGGATGCGGTGAGCAGCCAGGGGCAGGGGTTGCTTTCGGCCCTCCAGGACGAAGGTGCCAAAGTCCCCTACATCCACATCTTCGCTCTCTTAAGTCTGCTGAAGCAGATCTGTGATCACCCGGCGCTTCTTTCGGAATCGGTGGAAGACTATGAACGGCACCAGTCGGGGAAATGGGATCTCTTCAAGGAACTGCTCGACGAGGCGATCGACAGCGGCCAGAAGGTGGTGGTCTACAGCCAGTATCTCGGGATGATCCGGATCATCGAAAAGTATTTGATCGCAAAGGAGATCGGATATGTGGCCGCTCACGGGGAAAAGCCGGAACCGGGGGGATATCATCGACAAATTCAACACGGACCCCGCCTGCCGCGTTTACGTGGGGAGTCTCAAGGCCGGGGGGACCGGGGTGGATCTGGTGGCCGGCTCGCGTGGTGAATTCCACTATGACCGCTGGTGGAACGCCGCCAGGGAAGACCAGGCCACGGACCGGGTGCACCGCATCGGCCAGACCCGGGGGGTGCAGGTCTTCAAGCTGGTGACCCAGGGGACGTTGGAAGAGAAGATCTCCGCCATCATCGAAAAGAAGCGGAACCTCATGGACGCCGTCATCAAGGAAGGGGCGCCGGGCTTTCTCGGATCCTTCACCCGGGAAGAATTCATCGATCTTCTCTCCATTCCCATGGGCGGGGATGACGACATGGCCGTGGAGGAGTAAAAAGACTTTCCATGGACCGGGTTATCGACTCCCACCTCCATCTCTGTCTTATCGCCAGACATCACCCCGACCGGATCAAGTGGCTTGTGGATCATCACTGCGGGGCCATTTCCTGGGCCTATGGCGGGAAAATCGAGAGTCGCTCGGATCTGGAGAAGTATCTGGCCTACCAT
>CAWBOJ010000005.1:0-415507 GCA_963790405.1 uncultured Actinomycetota bacterium | reverse complement strand
AAGACGCACCTCGTTGCCGTAAGCGCACTCGTGATGTTGGTGAGCGGAAACTGGAAGTCCCACTCCGCCGCGTGGCGATTCGGATAGACGAACTGGTTCTCGTGGAAGTAGACGATGCTCGGTACGCCCGCGACGCACGCTCCGGCAAGACCGTAGAACTCGGCGAGATTGACGAACGTCGACGCGAAGACGAGGTCCCAGCGCTTCGATGCCGAATCCGACCGCTCGGTCGCTCCCGCTGGCCCTGCTCGTGAAGTCGCTGCGCCTCGGCCGCCATGGTGATCGCAGCCCCGCGCATCCGCCATTTCCACTTGCGCGCGGGCAGCGTCAGCAGATCGACGTCGGCGTCGAGGCGCTCGAGCAGTCCGTCGAGGACGGCACGGTGCGAGCCGCCGTAGTACGGTTCGAGCACCAGCACGCGCGGAGATCTGAGCCGGGCATCAGCCTCGCTGTCGGCGCAGACCGTCTGCTCCGGCCGCACCCGACTCTGGCATGCGCCGGGGGGCGCGGTACGCGGGACAGGCGAAATCGCGGTAGCGTCCCCTCGAGCGCGTCAGCGACCATCCGCTCCAGCTCGAGCTCGGCCTCACCTTGCAGCACCTGACGGACACTCGCATGGGTCTCGGGATTCCTCGGCATGAACAGCGTGCAACAGTCGACGTGATCGTGTGTCGACAGCTGGTACGTCCCGATCCTGCGGGCCTCGGCGATGATCTCGACTTTGTCGCTACCGATGAGCGGGCGCAACACGGGCAGGGTCGCCACCTCATCGACCGCGCGGATGTTCTCGAGTGTCTGCGATGCGACCTGGCCAAGCGACTCTCCAGTCACAAGCGCCTTGCCGTTTTCGAATGCGGCGATTGCCTCGGCCACACGAACCATGAGCCGACGATAGAGCAGCACGCGCAAATCCGGCGGAGCGATGAGCGATATCTCCTTCTGAAGATCGCCGAAGGGCACGTAGTAGATCCGTCCGAGTCCCCCGCTGCGCTCGAGCACCTCCCCGATCTCGGTCACGAGACGTTCCGACAGATCGTTGGTCTGCGGTCGGCCAGAGAAGTGCACGGCAACAACGATCGCACCGCGCTTCATCAGCCGATAGGTCGCGACCGGCGAGTCGATACCAGCCGAGAGGAGCGCGACGACTTTGCCCGCGGTGCCCACCGGCAGACCTCCGACGCCCGGTATCTTGCGCGAGTAGATGTAGGCCTCGCCTTGCACGACCTCGACCCAACACGTCACGTCCGGCGCGTTGAGATTCGACTCCCATTCCGGTGGAGTCCACGAGGTACTGCCCGATCACACGGTTCATCTCCATGCTGGGCACCGGGTAGTCGGTATTGGATCTGCGGGCAACGACGGCAAGAGTCGATGCCTCTCGCGACTTCGCGAACGGCGAGCAACGCCGCACGATTGATCTCGTCGGCATTTCGAGCCGTGATGTACGCCGAGGAAACACTGCTGACACCGGGCACTACGGCGATGCGGTCGACAAGTTCATCGATTCGGCCAGGATCGCTGGTTCGAATGAGGAGTCGACTGGAGATGCGCTCGACAGGCTCGGTTGTGATGTCAGCAACGGCAGCTGAGAGGTTGTCGCGCAACCGTCGCTCAAAGGATGCGCGATTGCGCCCCTTGAGACAGATCTCGTGATAGTGGACGAGGGCGGCGCGTGTGAACATCGCGCCTCCTGCTACTTGTAGCTCTCCTCGACCCGCTCGTATGCCACGTCGCCAGAAGCGATCTCTTCGAGAGCGAGTGTCAGCGGCTTGGTGCTCGTGAGCGCCGCGATCTGCGTAGGCGCCATGGCCAGAATCGCCTGATCGCGAACACCGTGGATCATGTCGTTGATCTGACGCGCGCGGCGTGCCGCGATGATGCACAGGGTGTACTTCGAGTCCACTGTGGCCAGACAGAGTGTCGATCTCGGGCTGGATGACCATGTAGAGTTTCAGTCCTTCGTCGTAGGAAGCCTATTCGGCGCAAGAGTTGATTATACCGACAATCTCGTCGGTAGCACGAGAAATGTCGTCATTTGTTATCACGAAGTCATACATACCCGCAAGTTCGAGCTCCTGCATCGCTGTCTGCATGCGGGTCTCAATCTGGTCTCGCGTCTCGCTTCCGCGACTGGCCAAACGCCGGCGCAACTCATCGATTGTCGGAGCATCGACGAAGACCAGAACAGAGCCGGGCATCTGCTGCTTCACCTGCATCGCACCCTGCGGGTCGATCTCAAGCACGACCTGTCGACCCTCGGCAACCTTCTGCTCCACAGCACTGCGCAACGTGCCGTATCGATTCCCGTGCACCTCGGCCCACTCCAGGAACTCACCCTCGCGAACGCGACGTTCGAATTCCTCGGGTGTCAGGAAGAAGTAGTGAACCCCGTCTCGCTCGCCGGGGCGGGGCGAACGGGTGGTCGCGGATACCGACAACCATACGTCAGGGACCCGGTCGAGCACTGCTCGGACCAGGGTCCCTTTTCCGGCGCCCGAAGGACCGGAGACGATGAACAGATTGCCGGTGCGCATCGAATCGGTGCGCGACATGCCTTCCGCCTTGGAGATCGCTACTAGCCGAGTCGCGCCATAAGGTGCTCGCGCTGACGCGCACCCAGGCCCTGCACGCGACGGCTCTCGGAGATCTCGAGCTCCTCCATGATCTTCGCAGCCTTCGCCTTGCCGTAGCCCGGAAGCGACTCAAGCAGGGTGGAGACCTTCATGCGAGCAACGATAGGATCGTCGCTCTTTGCCATGACCTGAGCGAACGTCGTGTTGCCGCTCTTGATCTTGGCACGCAGTTCGGCCCGCTTCTGGCGCGCCTCGGCAGCCTTCTTCAAGGCAGCCTGACGATCCGCATCAGACAGATTGGGAAGTGCCATGGTTCCTCCTCGTCCTCCTTGGCGGAGCTTGCCCCTCGCCCCCCGATTGTAGACACAAGCTCTGTGCGATGACAACCGAGATGACGAAACAATGTTACCCCTGACCTGCGGGAATGCCAAGGGCTACGTTGAGAGGCGCCGACTTCCGGGAGATGTGATGGGTTCGCTTGCGACCACACAGAGGGCAGGAATCGGCCTCCCAAGACTCAACCTCGAGTCTAAGTAGAGGTATGAGTTCATCGTCGAACGCCTTCTCCCCGCCCCGGTCGATGATCGACACGACACCTGCGACCTCACCGTCGCGCTTCTCGTACCAGAGAGGCGACCTCGGCGACGCTTCCACCGGTCGTGACCACGTCTTCTACGACCAGGACATGGGCTTTCGCGGGAATCTGAAACGAGCGTCTGAACTGCATCTTTCCTGATTCCCGTTCGCTGAAGATGAACTTGACCCCCAGTGCCTGGGCAACTGCAAACCCGATGATGATGCCTCCGACCGCAGGTGCTGCAACAAGGTCGACTCTACGCCCGCCGATTCGAGCCGCAAGCTCCTCGGCAAGACGTGTCGTCAACGCCGGATCCTCGAGAATGCGTGCGCACTGGACATAGGTGTCCGAGTGCCGCCCGCTTGTCAAAACGAAGTGTCCGGATAGAATCGCGCTCGCATCCTTCAGCGCTTCGAACACGTCGACGTCGGTCATTCGCGTCATATCCTTAGCCTTCCTCGATGATGCGATCGAACGCAACCGCAGGCATCTCGAGCCGCAGTTATGGGTCTGCCAATCACGAGGTGCGATGCCCCCGCCTCCAATGCTTGCCGAGGAGTCGCAATCCGAGCCTGATCTCCCGCAGCCGCCCACTGGGGACGTACGCCGGGAGTCACGACCAAACGCTCCGGGCCCGAGCAGTTCGCGCATCGCGGCGGACTCGTGCGGCGAGCATACGACACCTTGCACGCCGGCATCGCGCGCGAGCGCGCCCAGGCGGTCGACTTGAGCTGCGGCTGCCGCGTTCACTCCGACCGAGCCTAGCGCTGCATCGTCCATGCTCGTCAGAACGGTCACCGCAAGCACCGACGGCGTATCGAGACCACATTCCTCCGAACCGTCACATGCCCCGCGTACGGCCGCCTCCATCATTGCGGCCCCTCCGGAAGCGTGGACCGTGAACATCCCGACACCGAGACGCGCGATCTCTCGTGCTGCCCCTTCGACCTGATGGGGTATGTCATGCAGCTTGAGGTCAAGGAAGACCTCGAAGCCCATGTCGCGGAATCTCGCGACGACCTCGGGCCCCTGGGCGTAGTAGAGCGTCATCCCGATCTTCACCCACCGCGCTCGCCCCTCGAGCTGCGCGGGCCAACGAGAGCGCCGTATGGACGTCGGTATCGAGAGCGACGATGATCGCCTCGCGCATATCGGTCATGTGCATCAGTCCTCCCAAGTGTCGGCATCGCCAAGCATCGGTCCTGTCCACAAGACCGTCCTGGACCCACCTACCGAGTCATATCGAACAAGTTGCGATTGGGAGCCGCTGTCCTCGTCCCATAGCGTCTCAGACTGCAAGAACCCGTGCTGGTTGCAGTAGTCCCGAGCCGAGCAGCTCCAAGGCAAAGCGCCTTTATCCGTCACCCCGCCGGGTCCTACAGTCGTGATCCGCGTTGAATTCTCGTCTTCTACGGCAAGACACACTACCTGCTCGACCGAGTCTGTTCCGACGAGTTCTGCCCCACACGCCACTTCATCCCATTCCGCAGGCTTCTCACAGTCCCAGACATCGAAGGCGTCTCTCTCGACTCCGTCTGCGGACAGAGTGACCAAACGCGCCCAGTTGGCCTGGCGCGTCTCAGTGTCGAATCCATAGTCCGTCCAGATGAGGCGATCGCCAGTCGGATCCCATGCCAACGTGTGGGCAGCGTTGCCCAGCTCCCGCTCCGTTGCAGCACTACCATCCTCGGCCCGGATCATCAACAGTCGACGAGTCTTGTGCCCGACTTCGGATGGAAGGAGTAGCTCTTCTATGGCCACGTACTCCCCTGATGGGGAGAATCCGAGGAATGCGAAGGTACCGAAATCGTCCGGTAGCTGGGCGGAATGCCCCTCACCGCTCGATGCCGAGTTGTTGAACAGCAGCTTTCTCGGAAACGCACCGGCCAACGGGTCGATCTCAAGATACGCATCCCATCCAGCGGAACCTGTCACCTTCCGCCACCGTGCAGGCGCCCTGTCGCTCGGAGCGGCATCTTCGTCCGAGAGGTCCCAAACCTCGAGGGCCGATGGCGGCTCGTCGAACGGTCCGGCTCCAGGAAGTGGATCTTCTGACTCGAGGCGCGCCTGCCACTCATCATCACTCATCCGAACCAGCCACAGAACGGGAGCTCCCGCTTCGGCAGTCGCGACGTACACTCCTCGCTCTTCGCGCACGTCTTTCGTATCCATGTCCACCACGACAACCATCGGAATGCCATCCTCATCCTGCGTCTGCAGAACCGCGAAACGGCCATCCGCAGTCCAAAGGACATCCTCCGACACGTACTGCGACGACCACGCCTCGCCCGAAACCCACGGCGGCAGACTGTCGACGGCAAGGAAGACACCCCATCCCGCCAGACCGCACATGCCGAGAAGCGCGACAACAATGAGCGCGACCCATAGTCCCGTCAGACTGCGCTTTCGGGGTGGTGTCGCGAGCGGCACAGGAACGCTCTGTGTCGAATGATCTGCTTCCTCAGACACCGTTACTGCCCCCTGTTCTCGGCGTCAGTCGATCTTCAGAGCACCCGTAAGATCAGCGACTCGCGCGATTTCGCGAGCATGACAGAACTCTACGAGGCCATCGACGACCCGCATTGTCGCCGTCGGATCGACGAAGTTAGCGGTTCCGACCGCGATCGCCGTGGCCCCGCACAACATGAACTCGACCGCGTCCTCGGCTGACATGATGCCGCCCATGCCGATAATCGGTATCCCGACAGCCGATGCGACTTGCCATACCATCCGCAACGCAACCGGTTTGATAGCCGGACCAGACAAGCCGCCCACGCCGCGCGCAAGCTTGGGTTTGAACGTGTCCACGTCCACTGCCATTCCGAGCAGCGTGTTGATGAGCGACACTGCATCTGCACCCGCAGCCTCCACGGCCTTCGCAATCTCGACGACGTCGGTGACGTTGGGGCTCAGCTTCACTATGAGCGGCCGATCCGTGACCACTCGGCACGCCCGCGTCACCTCAGCAGCCGGAGCGCATGCAGTCCCGAATGCCATACCTCCCGCATCGACATTCGGACACGAGATGTTGATTTCGTAGGCACTCACCCGATCGACGGCCTCGAGTCGCTCGATGACTGCCGCGTACTCGCGCGACGCTGTGCCCGGAGACGTTCACGATCACGGGCACGTCGATCTCGGCGAGCCAGGTCAAGTCGCGCTCGATGAACGCTTCGACGCCCGGATTCTGCAACCCAATCGAGTTCAGCATCCCGCTCGCGGTCTCGGCGATCCGCGGACTGTCATTGCCCGCCCAGGGCTCCAGCGAGACACCCTTCGTCACAAGCGCACCGAGGCGCTCCAACTCGACGAACGAGGCAAACTCGCGTCCACTTGCGAACGTCCCGCTTGCCGTCACAACTGGATTGCGCAGCTTGAGGGCACCCAGTCGCACGCTCATGTCCACAGTCATGCGCACGCCCTCCTAGTGCTTCGGGGGTATCTCGGACCGATCCCACACAACATCCGCCGCATTGAAGACAGGACCGTCGACACATGCACGCTTCAATCCAGCGGTCGTCGTCACCACACACGACAGACATGCGCCGATCCCGCATGCCATCAAACGCTCGAGTGAGACCTCGCACTCAACCGCGGCGTCACGACACTGCGCGGCCACGATGTGCTGCATCGCCTCAGGGCCGCAGCAGTACACTCGATCGTAGTGCTCGGCTGACAGGAGCTCCTGTGACACAAGTGTCACGAACCCGTGCCATCCCGCCGTCCCGTCATCCGTGGCGATTTCCACGCGACGCGCAAGATCCTCGAACAGCTCACGAGCCACCAGTCGATCGGCGCTGGGAGCACCCATCGCAACCGTGATGGCCGTCCCGTGCTGCGAGAGTTCCTCGGCGAGCATACCCATGGGCGCGGCTCCGAGACCTCCCGTCACGAACAGCACGTGCTCCAGACCGCTCGATACTGTCCATCCAGTCCCGAGCGGGCCGATGACATCGCACATGTCACCAGGCTCCAGGAGCGACATCGCCCGCGTGCCGATGCCGAGAACTTGGTACAGAATCTCGATCCGAGTTCCGGAACGGCGGTGCACTGAAAATGGCCTGCGCAAGATGAAGTCCCGGCCACTCGCCACGCGCAGATGCACGAACTGGCCGGGGCGCACTGCCGCAGCCACCCGGGGTGCCTCGAACACCAGAAGCCCCACGCCTTCTGTCACCCGGTCGTTGGCAACGACCTCAACGATCTCAAGCGCGCTCGGGACGGCCTTGTCCGCAGCACAGCTCATTCGCCCACCTCGCGAAAGTCCTGCAAGGCGATGGCGCTCAGGCGACCGTCCTTGATCGCTTCGATGGCCTGCACGACCGCGTCGGCGGCCGGCAGCGTCGTGATGTTCGGAACCCCGTGCTGCACGGCGGCAGTACGGATGTGATAGCCGTCCGAACGTGTCTCTTGCCCGAACGGTGTGTTGATGACGATCTGCACGTCGCCGTTGACGAGAGCGTCGATGATGTTCGGGCGACCTTCGTGCTTCTTGAACACCTCGGTCACGGGGATGCCCGCAGCGCGGATCGTCCGGGCGGTCCCCCGCGTGGATAGAATCTCGAAGCCGAGTTGGTGGAGATGGCGTACTACCGAGACGATTGCTCGCTTGTCGCGATCGCACACCGACACGAATGCCCGTCCCTCGGTGGGCAAAGAGTAGTCGATCGCAAGCTGTGACTTGGCGTAGGCGGCAGGGAAATCCTCGGCCACGCCCATCACCTCGCCCGTGGATTTCATCTCGGGACCGAGCACGCTGTCCGCACCCGGGAATCGCCCGAACGGCATGACAGCTTCTTTGACGCAGTAGCGGCCCAGCTCGCGGCCTTCGACCGGCAGGTCCATGTCGGCGAGTTTCTCCCCCGCCATCACCCGTGCAGCCACCTTTGCCAGCGGCACGCCGGTCGCCTTGCTGACGTAGGGCACCGTCCGGGACGCTCGCGGGTTGACCTCGAGCACGTAGACCGTCTGATCCTTGACCGCGAACTGGACGTTCATCAGCCCGCAAACCCCGAGCGTCAGCGCCAAGTCGCGCGCGTGCGCCATGATCTGCTCGATTGTCTGATCGGAGAGCGAGAACGGCGGGATGCAGCAGGCAGAGTCGCCGGAGTGGATGCCCGCCTCCTCGATGTGCTCCATCACGCCGCCGATGTACACGGTCTCTGTGTCGCACACCGCGTCGAGATCGACCTCGATCGCGCCCTCCAAGAAGCGGTCGAGCAAGACCGGGTGGTCAGGCGAGATAGCCGTGGCCTCGTGCATGTAGCGCTCGAGGTAGTCCTCGTTGTACGCGATCACCATGCCCCGACCGCCGAGCACGTAGCTCGGGCGTACGAGCAGCGGGAAACCGATTCGCTTCGCCACCTCGAGCGCCTCTTCGAAGCTCTCGGCCGTCCCTGCGGCCGGATACGCGATCTCAAGCTTGTCGAGAACCGCCGAGAAGCGACGCCGATCCTCGGCCAAGTCGATGGCCTCGGGCTTCGTGCCCATGATAGGAACGCCTGCTTCTTCAAGCGAACGCGCGAGTTTGAGCGGCGTCTGCCCGCCGAACGTGACCACGACGCCTTCGGGCTTCTCGGCATCGCAGATGTCCATGACGTCTTCGAAGGTCAGAGGCTCGAAGTAGAGACGATCGGATGTGTCGTAGTCGGTCGACACGGTCTCGGGGTTGCAGTTGACCATGATCGTCTCGTAGCCCATGTCGTGCAAGCGCGTACGCTGCGTGCACACAGCAGTAGTCGAACTCGATGCCCTGCCCGATACGGTTGGGGCCGGCACCCAGGATCATCGCTTTGGGCTTGTCGCTCGGAGCGACCTCGTCCTCTTCCTCGTAGGTCTTGTAGTAGTACGGCGTGCTGGCCTCAAACTCGGCAGCGCAGGTGTCGACTGCCTTGAAAGTAGACCTCACCCCGACCTCGAGCCTTCGAGCCCTCACCTCTGCCTCGACTGTTCCCGTCAGGTAGGCGATCTGCACGTCCGACAGACCCGCTTGCTTCGCGCGCCGCATGAGTCTCTCGTCTATGGCACCGAGCGCGCACTCCGCCACCTCTGACTCGACAGCTACCATGTATTCGATCCTGCCGAGAAACCACGGATCGATTCGAGTCAGCGCGTGCACGTCAGCGACGCTGCGACCACGGCGGAACGCCTCGGCCACGTAGAAGATGCGCGACTCGGTAGGAGTGGCGAGCATCGAGTCGAACTTGTTTTCGGCGAAACTGCCCTTTCCGTCCGCTCCGAGGCCTCCTCGGCCATTCTCGAGAGAGCGCATCGCCTTGCCAAGCGCTTCTTCGAACGTGCGCCCGATCGCCATGACCTCGCCCACCGACTTCATCTTCGTGGTGAGCGTTGTGTCCGTGCCCGGGAACTTCTCGAAAGCCCAGCGCGGCACCTTGACCACGGTGTAGTCGATGCTCGGCTCGAAGCACGCCGGCGTCTTTTTGGTGATGTCGTTGGAGATCTCGTCGAGGGTGTAGCCGACAGCAAGCTTCGCCGCGAACTTCGCGATCGGGAAGCCGGTCGCTTTTGACGCAAGCGCCGAGGAGCGCGAAACACGCGGGTTCATCTCGATGACCACCATGCGCCCGTCTTGGGGGTTCACGGCGAACTGCACGTTGCTGCCACCGGTCTCCACGCCAATCTCACGCATGATGTCGATCGAGGCGTCGCGCATCATCTGGTATTCGCGATCGGTCAGGGTCTGCGCTGGGGCGACCGTGATCGAGTCGCCGGTGTGCACGCCCATTGCATCGAAGTTCTCGATGGCGCACACAATCACCGCATTGTCGTTGCGGTCACGCATGACCTCCATCTCGAACTCTTTCCAGCCCAGAATGCTCTCCTCGATCAGCACCTCTCCGACCGGCGAGAGCGCAACGCCGCCCGAGGTAATCTCGCGCAGCTCGTCGATGTTGAACGCGATGCCACCGCCGGCGCCACCGAGCGTGTACGAGGGGCGTATGACGATCGGGAAGCCGAGCTCGGCCACAAGTTCCTCGGCATCCTTGATCGAGTACGCGTAACCGCTGGCCGGCGTATCGAGCCCGATGTGCTCCATGGCCTCGCGAAACAGCCTGCGGTCCTCGCCTTTCTGGATGGCCTCGAGCCGGGCACCGATGAGCTCCACGCCGTGCTTGTCGAGCACGCCGGACTGCGCGAGTGCGACGGCGCAGTTGAGTCCCGTCTGACCACCGAGCGTCGGCAGGAGCGCATCGGGCTTCTCGCGCTCGATGATCTTCTCGACGAACTCGGGTGTGACCGGCTCGACGTAGGTGCGGTTGGCAAGCCCGGGATCGGTCATGATGGTCGCAGGATTGCTGTTCACGAGCACGACTTCGTAGCCATCCTCGCGCAGCACCTTGCACGCTTGCGAACCCGAGTAGTCGAACTCGCACGCCTGGCCGATGATAATCGGCCCGGCGCCGATGACCAGGATCTTCTTGATGTCGTCGCGGCGGGGCATGCGCAGCTCCTTGGCTTACGGCACGATCATTACGGGACAACTCGCCTGCCGGATCAGCGTCATCGACGTCGACCCAAGCACGGTTTCCTGCAACAGGTTCTGGCCACGCGTGCCGACGACAATGCCGGTTGCGCGCCGCTGCTTGACTTCACTGAGAATCGCTTGCACCGGGTCACCTTGACGCACGACTCCCCGGACGGTGATCCCTTGCTTCTCGGCTATCTTGCGCTGGTTCAGAAGCTGGAACTCCGCACCGTGCTCTGCCTTGTCTAGCTTCTCGCCCGCAAGACTCCGATCCAGCACGTGGGTCAGATACACCGTACCCAGCGCCTTCGGAGCAAGTCCGAGAAGGCGCCGTCAACGCGCGTTCCGACGATGCCGAGAAGTCGGTGGGCAGAATCAGCGAGCGACCGAATGAACTCGCACACTCCGCGGGGTCGCTTCTGAGCCGCAGCAGCTCGTAGCGAACAAGCAGCGTAGGCACGTTCGCCTCGACCGCAATCTGCTCGGACACCGAACCGGCAAACAGCGAGTTGAGCTTGCCTTTGCCGTGAGTCCCGCACATGACGGCACCCACGTGCGTTTCACTCGCGATGCCGAGCAGCGCTTGAGCAGGGTCACCCGTCCCGATACGCACTTCGACATCCAGGCCAGCCTTCACGAGCGGCTCGGCGAGTTCACTAATGTCCTCGCGGGCCTTGTCGACCCTCGCAGCGATGACGGGGCCTTCGAGTCCGCTCGCCTCGACGACATGGCCGAGCACGACCCGCCGCACCCCGAGAACACCGAGTCCCGCCGCGAATCGCATGATGAGGGCACACTCGTCCGAGAGTTCGGCGGGTACCATCACAGAGCGCAGCATCGCTGATTACTCCTCGTCGTTGGCTTCGAGATAGTCCGTGCGGCCGTCCATCATTGCCGTGAAAGCACCGAACAGATACCGCGCATCGTGCGGACCCGGCGCGGCCTCCGGGTGGTACTGCACACAGAAGGCCGGCGCATCGAGCAGGCGGATCCCCTCGGTAGTCATGTCGTTGAGGTTCACGTGCGTGAGCTGTACTCGGCCAAATGCCTCAGAGCGCACCACCGGCGCGACTCCGGCCCCAGCCCACGCGCCCATGTCCTCCACGGGATGTTCGAGCCCCCCACTCTGTTCGGGATCGAGTTCGCCAATAGCGCCGAAATCGACACAGAAGCCGTGGTTCTGGCTGGTGATCTCCACCTGGCCGGTAAGCAAGTTCTTCACCGGCTGGTTGCCGCCCCGATGACCGTACTTGAGCTTGAAAGTCTTCGCCCCTACAGCCAGCGAGAGCATCTGGTGTCCCAAACAGATGCCGAACAGCGGCTTGACGCCGATGAGATCACGCAGAGTGCCGTAGAGATAGTCGACAGCGGCCGGATCACCTGGACCGTTCGCAACGAATACGCCATCCGGTTCGAGCGCGAGAACATCCTCGGCCGGTGTGTCCGGCGGCAGGACGATCAGCTCGCAACCCGCCTCGGCAAGTTGCCGCAGGATGTTGTACTTGATTCCGGAATCGAACACCGCGACGCGGTAGCGCGGTTGGACCGGCAAGATGCCCGTGTCGACGGGCAGGATTCCCTCAGGACCTTCGAGGCCCCATGTGTAGCGCTTCGACACGGCGACCTCGGCGACGAGGTCTCGGCCGACAAGCCCTGGCGACTTCTGCGCCTTGTCAACAAGCGACTCGGGCACGAAGTCGACTGTCGAGATCACCGCTCGCATGGCTCCCGCCTCGCGGATGTGGCGTGTGAGACGTCGCGTGTCGACCCCTTCGATCGCAACGATCCCATGGCGCTCCAGGAATACAGGCAAGGACTCCTCCGAGCGCCAATTCGAGGGTTCAGCACACATCTCACGCACAACGAATCCGGAGGAGAACACGCCGCGCGACTCCATGTCGGCACCATTCACGCCGTAGTTGCCGATATGGGGCGAAGTCATTGTGACGATCTGGCCAGCGTAGCTGGGATCGGTAAGGATCTCCTGGTAGCCCGCCATGCTCGTGTTGAAGACTATCTCCCCGAACGCCTCACCGTGCGCGCCACAGGCCAGTCCTTCGAACACCGTGCCGTCTTCGAGCGCTAGCAGCGCTTTGGCTCCAGACACCTAGCCGACCACCTTCCCGCCGCGCAGCGCGAACTCGCCGCCGACGAGCACCTCGCTCGCCTTTCCAAGCAGCTTGCGACCCAGGAATGCGGAGTTGCGCGATTTGGACTCGAACCACTCTTTCGTGACTTCGACTCTTGCTTCCGGATCCACGACAGTGATATCGGCGACCGATCCTTCCGCCAGTGTCACCGGCTCAAGGCCCAGGCACGTCCTGGGCCCGTGCGCGAGAATCCGCGCCACATCGCTCCAGGTCATCGCTCCGGTGTCGACCAGTTCCGTTGTGATCAGCGACAGTGCGGTTTCGAGACCTGTCGTGCCGAACGGTGCGATCTCGAACTCCATCTCTTTCTCGTGCGCAGCGTGAGGCGCGTGATCCGTAGCGATGCAGTCCACGGTCCCATCGATGAGGGCCTCCAGCAGCGCTGATCGGTCCTCGCTCGTCCTCAACGGCGGATTCATCTTCAGATGGGTATCGTATCCAGTCAGGGCGTCCTCATCGAGAAACAGATGATGTGGAGTCACCTCAGCGGTGACCGGCGCTCCGCGCTCCTTGGCTGCACGCACGAGGGCAACCGACCCCGCCGTGGACAAGTGGGCGAGATGCAGCCGACAGCCTGTCAGCTCGGCAATCGTGATGTCGCGAGCGACCTGGACCTCCTCGGCGGCAGATGGCCAGCCCGGCAGACCCATGCGGGTGGAAATCACGCCTTCGTTGACGACGCCACGTCCGACCAGCGATTCGTCTTCGCAATGCGAGATGACGACCGTCTTGAACGCCTTCGCGTAGTCCATCACGCGCCGCATCATGCCAGCATCCTGAACGCCGCGACCGTCATCGGAGAAAGCCACCGCGCCCTCGCCGACCATGTCGCCGATCTCTGCAATCGCCTCACCGCGCTGCCCGGCCGTGAGTGAACCGATCGGGTAGACCCGAACAACCGCACGCTCCTCGGCTCGCTCGACGATGAAGCGCACCTTCGAACCGGTATCGCAGATCGGATCGGTGTTCGGCATCGCGCATATCGCCGTGAAACCACCGTGTGCCGCGGCACGCGTACCGCTCTGAACGGTCTCTTCGTCCTCGCGACCCGGCTCGCGCAGATGCGTGTGAATATCGACCAGCCCCGGCAAGACGATCTTCTCGGCACACTCGATGACCTCAACCTCGCCATCGACCTCCAGATCGGCTCCGACCTGCGTGATCACACCATCCTCGACGAGCACATCGCCCACGCCGTCAAGGCCCGCTACGGGATCGGTGAGGCATCCGCCTCTAAGCAGCAGTCTCATTCGCGTCACCTCCCAACAGCAGATACATGACGGCCATGCGAACCGCGACACCTGCGTTGACCTGGTCGAGCACGACCGAGCGGTCGGAGTCCGCAACTGCCGAGGAAACCTCGACGCCTCGGTTCATCGGGCCCGGGTGCATGACGATCGCCTCCGGCTTCATACGCGCGAACTTCTCCTCGTTCATACCGTAGAAGCGTGCGTACTCGCGCACGGAGGGAAACGGCATCCCCTCGGCTCGCTCCATCTGGATTCGCAGCATGTAGGCTACGTCGAGCTCCTCGATGACTTCATCCAGTGTTGAGGCGATCTCAGCACCGAGAATATCTGGACGTGACGGCATCAGGGTCGGCGGACCCACGACAATCGGGCGGGCACCCACCATCCGAAGTGCGCGTACGAGCGATCCGGCGACTCGAGAGTGAGCAATGTCGCCGACGATACCGACCGTGAGTCCCTCGAGCGCCCCTACGCGACGGCGCATCGTGAACAGGTCCAGCAGCGCCTGCGTTGGATGCTCATGCATGCCGTCGCCACCGTTGACCACGCAGGCATCCATCGACTCCGCAAGCACCTGGGGGGCGCCTGCGTACTTGTGTCTGACAACAATGAGATCGCATGCCATCGCCGAGAGGGTCTTGGCTGTGTCGCGAAGTGATTCGCCCTTGACCGTGGCCGAGGCTGAACCGGTCATGTTCACTGCATCCGCCGAAAGCCGTTTGGCCGCGATTTCGAAGCTGGTTCGCGTGCGCGTGCTCGGCTCGAGAAACAAATTGATGATCGTGCGACCGCGAAGCGTAGGCAGCTTCTTGATGCGACGCTCGTTGACTTCCTTGAACGACTCTGCGGTGTCGAGGATCTTCACGATGTCCTCTGGCGTGAGGTCCTCCATCGAGATGATGTTGCGGCACGAGAGCATCTTCACTCACTCTCCCCGCCGACGGCTTCGAGTATGCGCACTTCGTCAGCACTGTCGCCGGCTTCTTCAAACGCGGCGCGAACGCGTTCGCGCCGCGCAGTGGGTACGTTCTTGCCCACATAGTCCGCCCGAATGGGCAGTTCACGATGGCCGCGGTCGACGAGTACGGCGAGCTGCATCGTAGCCGGTCTGCCGTAGTCCATGATCGCGTCCATCGCTGCGCGGATGGTGCGTCCCGTGTACAGGACATCGTCGACGAGCACGATGCTGCGACCCTCGACGTCGAAGGGGATGTCCGTACGGTGCACTTCTGGATTCAAGCGCTCCCCCACGTCATCTCGATAGAAGGAGATGTCGAGTGATCCGACCGGTACCGCCGTACCCTCGATGTCCCGAATGCGCTGGGCAAGCCGCTCGGCCACGTGTGTTCCACGCGTGACGATGCCCACGATGCCCAGGTTCTCGGCACCCTTGTTCGCTTCGAGAATCTCGTGGGCGATGCGGGTGAGCGCCCGCTCGATTGCCTCGCGGTCCATGACGACCGCCTTCGTGCGGTATTCCACTCTCGGCCTCCTCAGTGACATGCCCGGACACAAAAAAGCCTTCTTGCAGCTGGCAAGAAGGCACGAGACCGGTCGACACGTGGCCGAACGTTCCAATATGCATCCCTTGCCAGCCTCACGGGACCGGGTTAAAGGTCTGTTGGCACTCTAGCAAGGTGCTGGACGACCGGCAAGTCCGTTCACCGGACTGCAGGGTGCAAAACCCTGCTACCATCGACATACACGATGAGAAAGGCACCCATGCATCGCTCGCTCCGCTCCGTCACAACACTTGCACTCACGCTCCTTCTCACCTTGGCTTTCGTGCCCTCCGGTATCGGTCGACCTGCCGACAGGCCGTCGGAGTCCCCGGGTGAGGTTGTCGTGTTCTTCGAAAACCCACTCGGTGAGACCGAAATGATCTCCACCCTGGGCGAAGCGGGCGTGAGTCCAGACTCGATCGACATCCGGCGTCCCGACATGGCCGTGGTGGAAGCGTCTGACACCGTGCAGGCATCTGATGCGCTGAATCGGCTGGATGCGGTCGCTGCAACCGGTCCCAACGGCGTGGTGACAGCGCTCGAGGTGCCTCCCAATGACACGGCCTACCTCGCGAGCTACGCTCAGCGCAACTACCTCGGTCCTGCCGACGTCGCACCTCACTCGCTACACGTAGAGCCGGTGTGGGAAGCGGTCTTCAACGACGGTCCATTTGCGATGACCCCTGATAGACCCGGTGTGACGGTCGCCGTCATCGACACCGGTGCCACGCCCTCCCTGTTCGAGGATACGGGTGACTACTACTCGGCCTATGACTACGTGAATCGCGACACGGACGCCTCTGACGATGCTTCGCTTCTCGGCTACCATGGCACGCGAGTCGCCCAGCTGATCCGTGCGAAATGGAACAACGCCTCGGGTATCGCAGGCATCTTGGGCACCGTCGACCTTCGTGTTCGGGTGTACAAGTGCCTGGATCGTACCGGCTCCGGATCCAGCGCCGATGCCATGCAAGCGATGCGCGATGCCGCCGACGCGGGCGCGCGGGTCATTAACGTGTCCCTCGGAGAACGAGCGACCACTTCGTCGTACGGCAGCACGCCGGACCCCGCAGCGCGCAAACAGTGGCAGGACACGGTCAACTACTGCCGCTCCCGAGGGGCGCTCGTCGTGGCCGCATCCGGCAACGACGCTGCGAGGGGCTACACTCCGGTGTTCTATCCCGCAGCGTGCACCGGAGCGCTCGCGGTAGGATCGATCGATGTGTCCAGCGGAGACCGTTCGTCGTATTCCTGCTACGGCACCGAGCTCGATATCGTGGCGCCCGGACAGTATCAGCCTTCGCCGAAGACAGGGATTTGGACTGTCCCTCCATCCGGCACCCCGGATCGCAACAGCTCAGGAACGTCATTTGCCACCCCCATGGTATCGGGCTCCGTAGCCCTGTTGTGGTCGTTGGTCCCCCGGCTGTCGGTCGGCAGCATCGAGCATATCGTCACCTCGACAGCTGATGCCGACTATGGTCCCGCCCCGGGATTCGATGTCGAGACTGGTTGGGGGCTCCTCGATGTCTATGCGGCCTACAACGAGATGACGAGCACCGTAGCCGCCCAGGCGCCGGTAACCGTGTCAGCTACCAAGCCGAAGGGCCTGGAAACGCGGCTATCGTGGAGTGCCGCTTCGGGTAGCAATGTGAAGTACCTCTACGGATACGAGGGCGGGCCCGAGTATGCGACGACAGCACGCTCCGGCCGTCTGTTCCTCTCGAGCGACGGTACGCACACTGTCTACGTGCGCTCGTTCGCAACGGACCGATGGGGCGCAGCCCTTCCCGGCACCAGCACCGTCGTCGCAGCATCCGGACTTGCCGACATCTCCTCCGAGCGCATATCGGGCAACGACCGATACGAGACTGCTGCCGCAGTGAGTCGCACATCGTTTGCGAAGACGTCATCCGCCGCAGTAATCGCACTCGGCACGAATTGGCCCGATGCGCTGTCTGCCGGGGCGCTCGCCTACCGTGCAGGCGGTCCGCTTCTGTTGACGAAGACCGACGATGTTCCTGTCCCGACGCGCGATGAGCTCGTGCGGTTGCGCCCCTCGACGATCTACCTCATTGGAGGTACCACCGCTGTCTCCAATGGGGTTCAGGCACTCATCGGCAAGCTGGTTCCTTCGGCGAAGATCGTGCGTCTGGGCGGAAGCGACCGCTATCGCACCGCCTACATTGTCGCGAAGAAGATCAAGAGTCTGCCTGGGTCAGCCGTTGGCGGCACGGTCATCGTCGCGTCTGGCGAGAACTACCCGGACGCACTGAGCGGCGCATCACTTGCGGCTCGCGCGGGATGGCCGATCCTTCTGACGCGGAGCGGTAGCCTCCCGCCGGCCACCGCCAGCGCTCTGTCCGATCTGAGAACAACCAAGACGATCGTACTTGGCGGAGAGGCAGCCGTCTCCGCATCCGTCTTCCGCGCTCTTCCGAAAGCGCAGCGCTGGGGCGGAGCCGACCGGTACGAGACTTCGCGCATCATCGCCGACAAGGCGACTTCGCTCGGAATACTCTCCTTCGGCTCAGTAGGTCTGGCTACAGGAAAGTCGTTCCCGGACGCACTGAGCGCGGGCCCGTACGCCGCCCAAAAACGAGCGCCAACCTTACTGATCAAGCAGGTGGACTCGTCGTACGACACATGGCTGTCGATGAAGGCCAGAAGCGTCACGGCCGTTCGCATCTTCGGCGGGCCAGCAGCCGTCCCCTACAACGTCGAATTCGATGTGCTAGGAAGCCTCAGGTCCCCATAAGGCTTGAGAGACGTGTCCTAGCGCGGTAGCCGCAACTCAAACGTCGAGCCATGTCCTTCCCGGCTGCGAGCGGACATCCGGCCCCCATGCGCCGCGACGAACTGATAGGCGACGAACAGCCCCATGCCGATCCCACCGAACGTCCTCGTGCTCGACATGTCGTGTTGATGGAACGCCTCGAACAAGCGTGGTATCTCCTCGGCAGACATGCCGACGCCTTCGTCGGTTATCGAGACGACCACCTCATCGCCCACATCGTTGATGGCGACACTGATGGTTCCACCGTCGGGAGAGTACTTCACCGCGTTTTCCAGCACATTGCGTACGGCTCGCAAGATGCGACGGGCGTCCATCGGCACGGGAGCCAGATCCTGGGGTATGTCCAGGTGAAGAACGTGCTTGTCACTCAACTCGACACTCTCGGCGGCTTCTTGCACAAGATGCCCGATATCAAGTGATGTCTTGACGATGTGGACACCCTCCGCCTGGATTTCGCTGACCTCAAGGAGCTGTTCGATGATTTCCTTCATCTTCCGACCGCTCCCCTGAATACTCCCAGCGACACCGCTGACCTTGTCGCTATCGAGAGCAGCAGCGCGCGCGGCGAGCAGGTCTGCGTACCCGATGATAGTCGTCAGGGGAGTTCGCAATTCGTGAGAGACCATGGCGACAAAATCCGACTTGAGCTGCTCGAAGCGCACCCGTTCGCTTATGTCCTGCTTCACGATCACGCCATGCGCCACGTCGCCCGCCTCGTTGCGCACCGGAGCAATGGTGACATCTTCGTGATACTCCACACCTTCACGTGTCTTGTTCACCACTTCACCACGCCACGAACGGCCCTCCCGGAGCCATTGCCAACCTTCTGCATAGGCAGGCTCACGGTACCCGGCACCTCGGGCAAACAGATCGGTGCCTGGAACCTCCTGAGCCGAGTAGCCAGTCATGTCCTCAAAAGCAGGGTTCGCCCACAGCACGCGACCGTCGAGATCTGCAATCACAATCGCGTTGGCTGCCGACTCCAACGCAGCCGACTGTAGCGCAAGCTGTTCTCTTGCCTGTCCATACAGCAGAGCAACCCCGAGCCGATCGGCAATCGATTGCAGCGCATGTTGTACGAGTGCAGGGAACGCACGGGCTGAGTACGAAGCAGCGCCCACGACTCCCAAAACACTTCCATGAGCTCGGACCGGGGAGACAGCGCTTGACTTGATACCGTGTTCTTGCGCCAAGCGCTTCCACTCATCCGGGTACCCCTCGCCGATAGAGTCGACACTCACGGTGCCGATCAGAGAGTCAAGAGGGCCTACGGGACATGCGCAATTCCGGCTCGACCTCGAATGCCCGCGCGAGACCGAGCGCCGCGTGGCCAGTCACGCACGACACACCCATCGGCACCGTCTTCGCCAAGCAGTGCGACGTACACACCCGCAAAAGCGAACTCATCGGCAGTCTGTGCGCACGCAAGCTCGACGATCTCGGCCTCGGGCCGGTCGAGAAGCACGGCAAGGTCCACGACACCCAAGACACGTTCGGTAGCAGTCACCGTCGCTCGCTCAGTCGCATCGATACCGAATCTGATGATTCCGGCAGGCTCACCATCCGAATCCCGTAGAATCGTCGAGGACCAATCGAGGACTCGCATCTCGCCCGATTGCATCACCCAAGCATTCGTGAGGCTCTGACGCGTCCCGCTCTCGTACAGCGCACGATCGAGTTCGCGTCGACGATCCACCTCATCCGCCGGAGAGAACAGCCCCGCCTCGTCGCGACCCAAGACGTCGTCCGCCGCGTATCCGGAGATGCGCTCGGCACCAGGGCTGAACAAGGTGAGCTGTCCCTGGAGATCGGTGGCGATGATGAAGACCTCTGCGGTCTCGAGAACACTGCTCGTGAAGTCCCGCTCGCTTCGTAACTCCGCCTCGCGCTTCTCGCTCTTCTTGACCGCTTCGGAGAGGTCATCGAGAAGACCCGTCTTGATCTTGGCCTCGTCGGAAAGCGCATCCATAGCGCTCTCCAGCATCACGTTGGCCCGTTCCAACTCTGCGAGTTTCTGCTCCAGCTTGTGCACAACCCTCTTGCTGTAGGCTTCAAGGACCTCGGTGTCGGTTCGGGGCATAGGCTGCTGCGGTTCTGCGGATTGTGCCGAGGCGACGACATCGTTGACAACCGCAAGAAGCGTTTCGGGTTCGAACGGTTTGTGGAGAAATCCGTCGGCACCGAGTTCCACGGCGAACTTCTCATCCGCCGGATCCGTGTATGAGGCAGTCAGAAAGATCAAGGGAATCGAGACGAGGTCCGGATCGGCCTTCCACTCTCGCGCAAGCTGATAGCCGTCCATCCCCGGCATCAAGATGTCCGAGATCACGACATCAGGTGGGTTCTCGCGCGCCTTGATCAGGGCGTCTGCGCCGTCCACAGCTTCGATGGCTTCATGCCCCTCAGCTGAGACGATGGCGGAGACGAGATAGCGCCCTGCGTCGTCGTCGTCGACAATCAGAATCCGCATCAGCTGGTCCCGGCGAGATGCTGCTCCACCTGTGAAACGAACGTCTCCGGGTCGATGGGCTTGGATATGTACCCATCGCAGCCCGCCTGAAGAATCGACTCACGATCGCCCTTCATCGAGTACGCCGTGAGCGCAATGATAGGTCCGGCGAAACCGTGTTCACCCTTGAGGGCGCGGGTCGCAGCCCAGCCGTCCATACGCGGCAGGAGCATGTCCATCAATACGAGATCCAGTGGATTCTCGACCGCAACCTCGACAGCCTGCAGGCCATCCGTCGCCACAAGCACCTCATGTCCCGCCCGCTCGAGCAGGAATTTCACAAGGTACAGGTTCTGCGGATCGTCTTCTACAACGAGTATCCGTCCCGACATCCAGCCGCCTCCTCGTGGGTCACTGAGCCTAGCATGGTTATTATCCCCTACCTGTCTCTCCTTGCGCTTCAATTGCCGATGTCGCCGGTCCACGACTACCTACGTAGACCCGAGGCACTCGAAGCGAGAATGTGCTTCCACGTCCAATCTCGCTGTCGATGAGTAGCTCACCGCCCATCATCCGAGCGAGTCGACGTGATATTGCAAGTCCGAGCCCCGTTCCCTGCGGCTTCTCATCAGCGCCACGATTGGATTGTGTGAACTCGTCGAATATGAGCGCGCGCTCCTCGGCTGGTATGCCCGGCCCGGTATCCTCAACTTCAATGAGCAGCATGGATCCTTGGCCGATGACCCGGATCTCCACGGTTCCCGTATCGGTGAACTTGATGGCGTTGCCAACCAGGTTGAGGAGTACCTGACGCACCTTCGTTCGGTCGGTCTCGGCCTCAGGCGTGCCCGGAGCAGGCACGAACCTCATCTCGAGAGACTTGCGCTCCGCCAGCGGTCTGAGCGTCTCAAGTACCGACTCGGCGAGTTCGTTCACGTCGAACGCCTGAACCTCTACGCCCATGCGTCCAGCTTCGATCTTCGACAAGTCTAGTACGTCATTGATGATTTCAAGGAGATGCTTCCCGGATCGGTAAACCATGCCAAGTTGCTTGAGCTGTTCCTCGGTCAGATCACCGGCGAGACCCTGAAGCATGGCCCCCGAAAATCCGATGATCGAATTCAGCGGCGTCCGGAGTTCATGACTCATGTTCGCCAAGAACTCGCTCTTGACCTGCGTCGCCCTTCGAAGATGCTCGTTCACCTTGTTCAGTTCGCTCGTGCGCTCTTGGACCAGCTCCTCGAGTCTCTCTCGATATCGTTTAAGCTCCGCCTCAGCTTCGACCTGCTCTGTGATATCGGCCATGAGCCCGACTGCACCCTCAATATCGCCGGTAGGACTCATCAAAGGTGCCATGTAGAGCATCAGATCGAGTGGCGCCCCGTCCTTCGTCCAGCGCCTCACCCGATCTCCATCGAACCGCTCGCCCTCGAGCACCCGAGCAAACCGACCTGCGTAGTTCTCTTGGTCGGGAACGATCGGATTCGGCTTCCCGATGACTTCCGCTTCATTCCATCCAAACATGCGCGATGCTGCCTCGTTCCAACCTTGGACCATGCCTTCACGATCGAGCTGGATAATCGCGAGTGGAGATGTCTCGATCACGGCCTCCAGTTGCCGCTTCGCAAGCACAACGGCTTCCTCGGCAGCCAGACGCATTGTGATGTCCTCTGCAAGCACGAACCTGGCCCTATGGCCGTCGAAGTCCGTCACGTGCGAGGTGATCTCCGCCTGAAGCAACTCACCGTCTTTGGTGACGTGCCGCCATACGCCTGCGTGATAGACCCCTTCACCAAGCGTAGCGATACTCTCGCGGAACGCATCGACATCCTCGGGCGGTCGGATGTCTTCTGCCGTCATGCCGAGGAACTCGTCTCGCGAGTAGCCGTACTTCTCGACAGCAGCATCGTTGACCGCAAGGAACTTGAGATCCTCCAGATCGTAGACCCACATAGGCTGGGGATTGAATACGAACAGCTCGCGGTACTGACGTTCACTCGTCTCGAGAGCTACCTCAATACGTTCGCGGACCCGCTCCCGACGCTCAAGGGTGATCCACAACACTCCGGCCGTCACGAACACGAACCCGATCCCTTTGACCAGCTGCGCGACGTTCCCGTCAAGCCCCAGGGCGATGACCAGCGAGTCCGACACGACAATCCATGCCAGCGCGATCATCAGGTAGAGCAGTGCCGTACGGGTCGGAGTCCGCACCGTGGAGCCTCTCGATCTGATTTCCTCTTTGGCTTGTACCCTTTCTAGCTTCGAGCAGCGCCGATGCACGGACGATCGGAACACCATTTCGCGGCGTCACGAATCCGTGACGCTAGTCAGTCAGCTGTCCCAGAAGCTGGGCGATCTCATCTCCAGCCTCCGTACGGCCCATCGAGTCAGGTTCGATTTCGCGAGCAACAGAAGCGAGATCTTCGGGCAGCGGGTCGACGAAGCGCAATCGCTCTCCCGTCGTAGGGTGCTCGAACTCGAGTCGATACGAATGAAGGAACTGCCGTTCAAGTCCGCGGTCCGCCTTGATCTTGCACGCACCATAAAGCTGGTCACCGACGCACGGATGATCGATGTAGGCCATATGCACGCGTATTTGATGCGTCCTGCCGGTGTAGAGCTTGCACTCCACGAGCGAATACCCGTCGTCATGCACTCCCGCCATGTAGCGTTCGGCAACCCGGAACGTAGTCACGGCCTGCTTCGCTCGCGGCGAGTCTGAGACCGCCATCCTCAGACGATCTCGCGAGTCGCGCGCAAGAGGAGCATCGATGATCCCCGTATCCGGGGCGATGTAGCCATGCACCAAGGTCACGTAACGGCGATCGACCGCCCGGATCTTGATCGCTTCTTGTAGTGCGGCCTGGGTGTTGTCGTTCTTTGCCACGAGCATCAGCCCGGTCGTGTCCTTGTCGAGCCGATGAACGATGCCCGGCCTGTCTTCGCCTTGGAGAGTGCCGAGCTCATCGACGTGTGCGAGCAGTGCGTTGACGAGCGTGCCGCTCCAATTCCCATGCGCCGGATGCACCACGAAATCCGCCTGCTTCGAAAGAACGATCAGGTCGCGATCCTCGAATCGGATGTCGAGCGGTATGTGTTCGGCCTCATGCTCGCCGCGATCGTACGGCGGAATATCCACGACAACGCATTCTCCTGCTTGTGCTATGTGACGCTTGGACACCGTGCGCCCGTCCACGGTGACCTTCCCACCCTCGATCAGGCGCGCCGCACCCGATCGCGATGTCATGAACTCGAGTCCACCCAACAAGGTGTCGAGTCGCACTCCGGCTTCGTCCTCCGCAACGATGTGCTCGTGTCGATTCACGCCGGCGCACCATCCGCCCCTGGGAGGTCATCTTCATCCGCGGCCCCGTCTTCGCTCGGCTCGGGACCGAATAGGACCCACACGAACAGCATCGCCACACCCACGACTATGGAAGAATCCGCGATGTTGAAGACAGGGAACAAATCACCGAACACGTCGATGAAGTCGGTGACCAACCCTCCCGGCAAGACACGGTCGATCAAGTTGCCGACCGCGCCACTGGCCATGATGGCAAGACAGACCACGAGCCAGGTAGCACTGGGACGAGTTCGCCACCAGTAAATCAGGATGCCAATCACAACGAGCAGGCCGGTCGCCACGAACAAGATCCGCTGCCCCGGCATCAAGCCGAACGCGGCACCTGTGTTACGCACGTATGTGATGTGGAGAATGCCATCGATAAGCGGTAACGACTCGCTCGGGAGTAGCCAGAACCGAATGCCCGCCTTGACGACCTGGTCCAGTGCGACGACGACAAGGAAGACGCTTGAGAACAATCGCCCAGGCGCCTTGGTCGCTACCGCGATTCTTCTTCGGATTTGCACGCTATGCACAAGGTCGCGGTGGGCATCGCCTTGAGACGTTCCTTGCTGATCTGTGCGCCGCAACGCTCGCATGTCCCGTATGTGCCTCCGTCGATGCGGCCAAGGGCCTTGCTGACCGAATCCAGAGCTTCCCGCACGTTCTCCTCGAGTGTCATGTCGAGCTCCCGCGAGAACGTCGCAGTGCCTTGATCAGCCATGTGATCGCGATAGTTGTTCTCACCGCTGGCTTCCGACAGCGCCTCATGACCCTCTCGCTCGATGGTCTCAACATCGTGCTGAAGGCGCGTGCGTTCCACCTCGAGGTGGTCGCGAAGCTGTGACATTGTCTTCTTGTCCATGCGGTGTCTCGTCCCTTGCTACATCGGAAAGCGCCCGGAAATGACCGGGCGCTGACCTCGCGTATACACAAGATTGTACCACTCAAGCCTTGCCGAGGAACGTACGCCATGCCCGTCCTAGACGAGTCGAGCCAACACCGCATCGCAGCGTGCACACACACCTGATGTCGTGAGTTCCCTGTGGTTCCAGCACCGAGGACATTTCTCCCCTTCGGCGGGAGCAACCACAACCTGAATGGCCTCGTCCTCATCAGCGCCACTGGAAGTGAACGAGACATCCGCGACGATGAACATGTCCGCTAGCGCGCTCACGCCGCGCGCCTCCAAGACGGTCTCGGCCACCGCAGGCACCGTGAGCTGCACGCGCGCCTCCTGGCTCTTGCCGACAATCTTCGCGTTGCGCGCATCTTCGAGGGCCTTCGTGACTGCGTCGCGGACTTCGAGCACCACCCCGTAGGATGTCCGCAGTTCCTCGGCTTCTTCTGCGTGCTGTGAGACGTGAACCAGCTCGGGCCACCTGGCCAGCTGAACACTCGTTCGCATCACCGCGCAGCATCTCGGGCATGAACTGCCACACTTCCTCGGAGGTGAAGGTGAGAATGGGCGCAACCAGACGCACGAGCGCCTGTAGGATTTCCGCGAGCACCGTTTGCGCACTGCGGCGGGAAGCCGAATCGGCCGCGTCCGAATACAGACGATCCTTGAGGACGTCGAGGTAGAACGAGCTCAAATCCGTCACGCAGTAGTTGAACACCGTGTGATAGACCGTGTGGAACTTCCACTCGTCATAGGCTTTGGTCACTCGCTCGACAACGTCAGTGAGCCGGACCAGGGCGTAGCGATCAAGCTCCGGCATGTCGTCCCACTCGATCGCCATAGAAGGCTCGTAGTCGTAGAGGTTGGACAGCAGGAACCTGAACGTGTTGCGCATGCGCCGGTATGCATCACTCGTTCGAGCCAGAATGTCCTCTGAGATCGACACGTCTTGGCTGTAGTCTGCTGCGGCGGCCCACAGGCGAATGATATCGGCACCGGACTTCTC
The DNA here is from genome assembly GCA_963790405.1 of uncultured Actinomycetota bacterium. Taxonomy (GTDB): domain Bacteria; phylum Actinomycetota; class Coriobacteriia; order Anaerosomatales; family JAGXFU01; genus JBGSMX01. The sequence continues at coordinate 389,470 of CAWBOJ010000005.1, read as the reverse complement.
GATCACGTCGAGCGGCGAGATCGTATTGCCGAGCGACTTGCTCATCTTGCGACCTTCACCGTCGACGATGAAACCGTGAGTGAGTACGGCCCTAAACGGTGCGGCATCGTACGTGCCCACGCTCGTGAGCAGGGCAGACTGGAACCAACCCCTGTGCTGATCGGTGCCTTCCAGGTAGAGTTCCGCAGGGCGGCGCAGCTCCTCGCGTGCCTCAAGTACGCTCGTATGCGAGACGCCCGACTCCCACCACACGTCCACGATGTCGTTCTCGGGAACGAGCTCCGTTCCTCCGCAGCGCGAACATGCAGTACCTTCCGGAAGGTACTCGCTGGGCTTTCTGATGAACCAAGCGTCGGCGCCTTCCGTCTCGAACAGATGGATCACGGCGTCGAACGTAGCGTCAGTAGCGACCGTCTCTCCACACTTCACGCAAGTGAACACCGGAATAGGCACGCCCCAAGCACGTTGACGCGATATGCACCAGTCGGGACGGTCGGTAACCATCGAACGAATCCGGTTCACCGACCAGCCGGGGATCCACTCGACATCTTCGATGACTTCCAAAGCAGCCTCACGAACAGGGCGAATCCCTTCGGCAGCCTTGTCCATGGACACGAACCATTGCTCGGTCGCCCGGAAGATCACTGGCTGCTTGCAGCGCCAACAATGAGGGTAGCTGTGCGATGTCTTGACGGCTGCGGCCAGAGAGCCACGCTCGCGTAGCCACTCGATGATCTCCGGGTTGGCATCGTTGACGTTCATGCCGGCGAACGGGCCGCCGCCCGCATCGAACACGCCAAAGTCGTCGACCGGCATCGGTGAGGGCAGACCGAACTTCTGACCGACGAGCCAGTCCTCATCACCGTGACCGGGTGCCGTGTGGACCGCACCGGTACCCGTCGATAGTTCGACGTGATCACCGGTGATGATGGCGCCCGTGAGGTCCGCATGGATCGGGTGACCGTAGCGCCCCGAGCCGACAAGTGAGTCTCCCTGCACTGCGAGCGGCTCACCCGAGTCGTCGGAGACAACCTGATAGTTCTCCCACCCGGCAACGTGCGCAACGTCTTCGACAAGATCCTCGGCCATGACCATAACCTCATCACCGACGCGTACGCCCACATAGCGAGCTTCCGGCGCAAGCGTGACGGCAACGTTGGCCGGCAAAGTCCACGGCGTGGTTGTCCAGATAAGCAGCGATGCGTTCTCTCCCCACGCCGCCTTGAGCGGAGGCAGAAGGTCAAGCGCGTCTTCGGTGAAGCGGAACTTCACGTAGATTGAGTCGCTCACTTCATCCGAATACTCGATCTCAGCCTCGGCAAGCGCGGTCTTGCACCGTATGCACCAATGGATGGGCTTGGAGCCCTTGTAGATCATCCCGCGGTCGTACATCTGCTTGAAGATCTTCACGTTGCCCGCCTCGTATGCAGGGTTCAGCGTGAGATAGGGATCCTCGAAGTCGCCACGCACGCCCAGGCGCTGGAACTCCTCGGCCTGTATGCCGACGAACTTCATCGCGTAGTAGCGGCACTTCGTGCGCAGATCGGCCTGGCTGATCTCGGCCATCTTCTCCGGCCCGAGGTTCTTCTCCACCTGATGCTCGATGGGTTGACCGTGGCAATCCCAGCCCGGCACGTACGGAGACCAGTAGCCACGCATCGTCTTGTACTTGACGATGAGGTCCTTGAACACCTTGTTGAACGCCGTTCCCATGTGGATGTGCCCGTTGGCGTATGGCGGGCCATCGTGGAGGATGAACACCGGGCCGCCTTCGTTGACCTCGAGCGACTTGGCGTAGATATCATTGTCTTCCCAGAACTTCAGCCACTCCGGCTCGCGCGTGCTCAGATTCGCACGCATAGGAAACTCGGTCTGTGGCAGGTTCATCGTGCTCTTGTAGTCCGGCTTGTCGCCCATCGTCTCCCTCTCAGATCCCGTATCGGGCGGATTCTCGCATGGCCGATGTTGCGGACACACAAAAACGCGCTCGTCACCAGTGCCGGGACGAAGCGCGTCTCGCTTCGCGGTACCACCCAGCTTGCGCGAGGTCACCCCGCACGCCACTCGGTTGCCCTATAACGGAGGCATCCGTCGGAGCCTACCCGCCGGACGCCTGATGCATCGGCAATCCGGGTTCGGTCCGAGGCTGTTGGGGTGATATTCGTCCGATCCGCTACCTGCGGGCTTGCACTCTTCCCCGCTCGCTGGGTGGGCGCTACCGGACTACTCGTCCCCGTCACGGCCTATGCTTGTCACATACACGCGACCACGAGGCCGCGTAGTGGCGATGGTAGCGCGCGGCATAGGCGACGGTCAACGCCACCGCCTCACATCGAACTCCTCGGCAAGCACATCAGAAGAGGGAATCCTCGGGTTGGCCGAAGGTCTCGTAGATCTTCCCCTGGTCGACGCCGTCCACCTCTACTTGCTTGTGGCGTGCGGTCTGTCCGCGGACCACGTGGATCGAACTCTTCGGGACGCCGAGGGACTTGCCGAGCACCTTGCACACCGCTGTGTTCGCCTTCCCGCCCTCGGGTGGAGCGGTCACCTTCACAGACAACTCACCCCCTCGCCATCCTGCGATCTGGTCGCAGTTCGACTTGGGGGTGACGTGAACGGAGATCCTGGCGCTCATACGATCGTCAGTCGATCTCCTCGATGTCGATGTCGTCTTCGCGCTCGCCGAACGAATCGAACTGCCCGAAGTCGAACTCCTTCGGCTCGATGAGTTCCGGCTCCCCCGCCTCCACATCAGGCGTCTCGGTCTCGCCGAGCACGACGCCTTGGACGAAGCCTGAAGACGGAGGCTCTACAGGGATCTCGGCTTCAGGTTGACTCGGCTCAGCGACAGGCACTTCGGGCACGGGCGGCGCAGAGACGACCGCGGCCTGCGCCTCGACGGCGGCGACTGCGTCGCTCGCGGCAACCTCGACCTCGCCAACCATACCGGCGTCGGTCTCGCCCATGAGCACGTGCACGTCATCGGGCAGCGATATCTCGGCAACACCGGCTATATGACCCTCAAGCATCTGCTTGAACTTGCCGCGAAACTCCTCTTCCGCCTGCTTGATGCGAACGAGCTCGTTTTGTACCTTCTGCTTCTGTGTGAGCGCGTTGTGAATGATCTCCTTGGCCTTCACTTCAGCGTCACGCAGCAGAGTCGAGGCCTCTTCGCGGGACTTCGAAACGATATCTTCGGCAGAGCGCTGGGCTGAGATCATCGTATTGCGGATCGTCTGTTCCTGCTCCTGGAACTGGCGCACCGCTGCGTTCGCCGCTTCCAGCCGCTCGGACAGGTCGATGTTCTCCTTGAACAGGCGCTCGAACTCGTCGGCGACCTCATCGAGGAAGGCATCGACCTCCTCTTCGCTGTAGCCACGTATCGAGTGACGAAACTCTTTGTGGTGGATGTCCAGCGGTGTGAGCTTCATGAAAACCGATCCTTCCTACAGCCCCAAAGCACTGGCTAGGAGCAGAAGCGCGGGTCTGACCAAGTATTGAAGCACAAGTATCGCCACCAGCGGCGAGAAATCCATCATACCTGTCGTCGGAACGATTCGGCGGAACAGCCCGATGTAGGGTTCCACCACAGGTTCGAGCATCTGCCGCATGTCCTGTGCCCATGCCTGGGTTTGGAACCACGACAACAGGATGTAGATGAGAATCGTATACGAGTAGATCGTTACGACAAGGCTGATGATGCCAACAACATTCATTGTCCGAGCTCCTTGGCACGCTTCACAGACGCCTCGACTGCCTTGAACACCGTGGCCCGCAAACCGCCCGCCTCAAACTGTTCGATGGCAGCGATAGTCGTGCCGCCGGGGCTACTCACGGCGTCGATGAGTTGCTCGGGATGCATTCCCGTCGCATCCAGCATCTTGGCGGTTCCGAACATCGTCTGAATCGCAAGATTCTCGGCCACAGAGCGCGGCAGTCCTTGCCGAACACCTGCGCGGGCAAGCGCATCGATGAACAACGCCATGTATGCCGGACCCGCGCCCGAAATAGCCGTCGCCGCATCCTGAGCATGTTCGTCGACGACGATCGCCTTGCCGATGAGACTAAACAACTCGCGCGCCATATCCACTTGCTCAGTGGACGCTTCAGCGCCTCCGCTGATCACGCTCATGCCTTCTCCGACCATCGCTGGCGTGTTGGGCATGACCCGGACCACCGCAGTTCCAGCGGGCATGTGTGATTCAAGCCGAGCGCAGGTGATTCCCGCGGCGATCGATACGACCAGCGCGGCGCCGACTGCATCGGCGATCGAGTCCAGAACACCGTCCATGACCTGGGGTTTGACCGCGAGCAGCACGATATCGCCTTCTTGAGCAGCCTCGGCAGCCTGAGCCACACATCGCACGCCATGTGCCGCGCCGAGTTCATCCCGACGCTGTGCGAGCGGCTCTGCAACGACTATCGAGGAAGCTGCGAGCGCCTGCGCGTCCAGCAACCCTTTGATGATCGCCTCGCCCATCCGACCGCCACCGACAACGGCAAGCGTGCCGGAAAGCTTGAAGTGCCCCTGAGTCATGAACAACCGCCCAGTCTACTCGATCTTGAACAGGCCTTTGTCGCGCAGGCGGCGCACTTCGCCAGCCGAAACATCGACGTTGGCGGGTGTCAGCATGAAGACCTTGTCCGAGACCTTCTGGAGTCCGCCGTCGAGACCGTACGTCAGCCCCGAAGCGAAGTCGATGAGACGCTTGGCCAGATCTGGAGATGTCATCGTCATGTTCATGATCACCGGCGTCCCTTGCTTGAACCTGTCGGCGATACCCTGTGCCTCTGTGAAGCTCTTGGGTTCTGCGATGTGCATCTTGACCTGCGGAGCAACCTGCGCAACCTCTGCACCAGCCGGAACGCTGCGCAAACGCGAATCGCGCCCTCGCTCGAAGTCGGGCTCGCGCTCCTTGCGCCTCACGCCAGTCGTCTGGGCACCATACGGCGACTCGTACACCGAACGACCGTACATGCCGTCATCCGATGGCGCCTCATCCGCCGGCGCGTCCTCATCGAACTCGTCGTACTCTTCGTCCCAGTCGTCTTCAAGACCCAGGCGCACTTTGATGTCGTGCCACAGACCCACCGTCGTTCTCCTTGCTGGCCGGTGTCACTTGCCGAAGATCGCCGTACCGATGCGCACGATGGTTGCGCCCTCTTCTACCGCAACGCGGAAGTCGTTGGTCATCCCCATCGAAAGCTCGTCTAACTCTACCCCATTGAGGGGCATCGCGCAGAGCGAATCCCTCAGTTCCCGCAGCTCACGGAATACCCATCTCACATCCGCCGCCAGCGCGAACGGTGCCATTGTCATGAGGCCTCTGACCTCAACGTTGTCCAAGCTCGACGCTTCTATCATGGCGTCCGCGACCTCATCGGGATCGAAACCTGACTTGGACTCCTCGCCCGAGATGTCGACCTGCAACAGGACTCGTTGCACTACGTTCGCCTCTGCAGCCTTGTGGTCGATGAAACTGAGCAACTTGAGCGAATCGACCGAATGAATCAGATGTGCCTTGCCAACCACATCTTTCACCTTGTTGGTCTGCAGATGCCCGATGAAATGCCATCTCGCGTCCGGGAACAGGCCGAACTTCCCTTCGAACTCCTGGACGCGATTCTCCCCGAAGTCTTCGATTCCGGCCTCCAGAGCAGCAATCACCTCCGGAACGCCGACGTGCTTCGACACGGCGACTATCGCAATGTCGCTAGCCGACCGCCCGGCGTGGTCGGCCGCATCCGCAACCTGGTTGCGGATGATACCGTATCGCTCGCCGATGAGGCTCAAAGTGGGGTTGCCTACTCCTCGTCTTGCAGTTGGGGACCCTCGAACTCCCCGGTGATAAGGTAGGCGATGCGCTCCCCGATGTCCACGGCGTTGTCGGCGATGCGCTCGAGATATCGCGAGGCCAGAACCATCGAAGAAGCCCACTCGATATCGTCCTCGTCTTGCAGGCGACCGAGCTCGCGGAAGAACTGCTTGTAGAGATGATCGATCGGCTCATCGAGATCCTCGAGCTTGCGTGCGAGTTCGAGATCCTTCTTCTCGAAGGCCTCCATCGTCGCGTCAAGAACCCGGTACACGAGATTGCCCTGCGCCTGGATGAGATCGTACAGCGTCTGAGGGCCGCGACGCCCGGCAGTACGCTTCGTGGCTTTCGCAATGTTGACCGCAAGGTCGGCCATGCGCTCGAGGTGCAGCGCCATGTAGGTCAGCGAATACAGCAGCCTCAGATCGCGCGCCACCGGAGACTGGGTCGCAATGACCTCAATCGCGTGCTCTTCGATTCCAAGACATCGCGCATCGATGCTGTCGTCGTGGGAAATGACCTGATCGGCAAGATCCACGTCGCCCCCCACCAGCGATGTGACCGCCTGGCGAGTCATGCCGGTGACATTCCTGCCTATGTCCAAGACCTCGGCCTTGAGGTCCTTCAGTTCGCGCCTGAATCCCTCGCGCATGTGTAGCGTCAACTCCTTGTCGTGTCCGCGTCGTGTCGGACGATGGCCGCATTATACAGTTGGCCACCTGGGATTACCTGCGTTTCACGCAGCTTTAACCGAACCTGCCGGTGATGTAGTCCTCAGTTCGTCGGTCGGTCGGGCTCGTGAAGATGTTGGCGGTGCGATCGTATTCAACGAGAACCGCTGGTTCGCCGGTCACCTCTTGCAGGAAGAATGCCGTGTACTCGCTCACGCGCGCGGCCTGCTGCATGTTGTGGGTGACAATGATGATGGTTATGCGGTCCTTGAGCTCCGCCATGAGATCTTCGATCTTCTGCACAGAGGTCGGATCGATAGCCGAGCACGGTTCGTCCATCAGCATAACCTCGGGCTCCACCGCGAGAACACGAGCGATGCACAACCTCTGCTGCTGACCACCGGACAACGCGAGTCCGTTGTGGTCAAGGATGCTGTTGACTTCCTTCCACAGGTTGGCCCGCTCGAGCGAAGTGCGCACGATGTCGTCAAGTTCGGACTTCTTCTTCACACCGTGAAGGCGTGGTCCGTACGCTACGTTGTCGTAGACGGACATCGGAAACGGGTTCGGTTGCTGGAATATCATGCCGACCCGACGCCTCAAATCAACGGGATCGACCCCGGGCGCATATATGTCCTGCCCGTCCATCGTGACCAATCCCTCGACCCGTGTGCCGGGAATGAGGTCGTTCATGCGATTGAAGCAACGTATGAACGTGGACTTGCCACACCCCGATGGCCCGATGAACGCCGTAACGGCCTTCTCTTTGATCGAGACATCGATCTCGGTCAAAGCGTTGAAATCACCATAGAAGAAGCCCATGTCCTTCACTACGATCTTGTCGGGACCCTCCGGTGGCCCAGCCAGGTTCTCGCGGATGTCGAACTCGGGCATGCGGTCACATCCTCCGTTTGCTTCGGCGCAAGAAATACCGCGCCCCCAGGTTGAACACTAAGATCATGATCATCAAGAGCAGTGCGGTACCATACGCCGCCGGTAGATTGATGCCGTCCATGGCTAGTAGATAGAGGTGAACGGTCATGGGCCGACCCGAATCCAGCGGCGACATCGGCAAGTTGATCGCCTGGCCCATCGTATAGATGACCACCGCAGTCTCGCCAACCGCGCGACCCGTCGAGAGAATGATCCCGGTGATGATGCGAGGCGTCGCAGCCGGCAAAACGCTGCGGCGCACCGTTTGCCACTTGGTGGCGCCAAGACCGTAGGAGCCCCAACGGATGTACTTCGGCACCGCACGTATCGCCTCTTCGGTCGTGCGCATGACGATCGGCAGCATGAGGAAGGACAAAGCCATGGCCGCAGAGAGCATCGAAAAGCCGATGTCCATCGCTTCTACGAAGAGCGCCAGACCGAATAGACCCATAACGATCGACGGAACGCTCGCCAGAGAATCCGCTGCGAATCGGATGATGCGAACGAGCCGACCCTGGACCGCATACTCGGCGAGATAGACGGCGGCAAGTATCGCGATCGGTGTGACGATTGCCATCGCAAGTGCGGTGACGTAGAGCGTCGAAACGATCGTCGGCCAGATGCCTCCTTCTGAGTTCACTCCCTCCGGCCACGTGAAGATGAAACCCATACTCAGTTCGCCGATACCGTTGATGAACACGTACAGGATCACCGCAAAGAGCACGGCGACCGTGATAATGGCCGCGGTCCACAGCAGACCCAGCGCGATGGCGTTCGCAAGCTTCCTGTTCATCGGATATCACCCATCCGACATCACTGGCCGTCCAGTCGCGTTTGGAACCGCGAGAGGAATCTCACGCTCGCCACAAGCAGCATCGATACGAAGAACAAGATGATTGCCATGCCAAACAGCGCGGTGCGGTGGTCGCCCGCCGCGTACGGCATATCCATGACGATCTGCGTCGTGAGCGTCGCGACCGGTTCGGTGATGCTCTCCGGGAAGACGGGCGCGTTGCCCACCACCATGAGCACCGCCATCGTCTCACCGATTGCCCGGCCCATGCCGAGGATGATTGCGTCGATGATGCCCACGGCGGCGGCGGGGATCAGAACCTTGTAGATCGTCTGCCACGTGGTTGCCCCCATGGCGTAGCTCGCCTCGCGGATACCGTTGGGGATGGAACGCAGAGCGTCCTCGGACAGCGTGGCGATCGTCGGCACAATCATGATTGCGAGGATGAACCACGCCGTGACGGCCCCGAAGCCGAGACCCTCGCTCGCCCTGGCCACAACCGGCCTCAAGATGACGAGTCCGAAGAAGCCGAAGATGACTGACGGGATTCCGGCAAGCAGCTCAACAGCGGGACGCACGATGGAGCGCACTCGAGGGGACGCGATCTCGGACAGGAACACCGCCGTCCCGACGGCCAGCGGCGTGCCCATGACAAGGGCACCCGCCATCACGATGAACGAACCGTAGATCAGCGGCAGGATCCCGAAGACGCCGTCCGTGGGATTCCACTCTCGTCCAAAGAGAAACCCGCCCACACCCTCGACCGCGAATATGGGATACCCGCGCCACCCCACGAAGGCGATGATCAACACTACGCCCATGACCGCGACGAAAGCGCACAGCAAGAACAGGTTCCTGAGCGCCGCCTCACGAAGGTATGTTGAACGCGACATGAGACGCAGTTCGCCCGTCTGCCCCTTGCGCAACGAGCCGTACTCGTCAAGACGGGCTCCGTTGAGTCGGCTGTCCGTGTCCTGATGCCCGGGCTGCTCGGCAGACCTATTGGTCTCGTCGATCACCTAGTCGACCTTCCCGCCGATGGGCGTGAAGCCGGCATCTCTCACGACGGTCAGCTGCACGTCGTCGGACAGGACATATGAGATGTAGTCCGCAGCGGCACCCTCAGGTTTGCCCACAGTGAAGAAATGCAGGATGCGCTGGATTGGATACGAGCCGTTCACGACCGTGTCCTCGGACGGCACGACGCCATCGACCTTCAAGACCTTCACCTCGTCATTGACGAAGCCGAGCGATATGTAGCCGATTGCACCTTGGGCCTCTGCAACCACCGAACGCACTTGGCCGGTTCCCGGCAACACCGCTGCGGTTCGATCGAACGGGGTCTTCTCCATCACGATCTTGTAGAACGCCTCGCGTGTGCCGGAGGCCTCGTCTCGATTGACAAGTCCGATCGGACGGTCCTCTCCGCCGACATCGGCCCAGTTGTCGATCGTGCCATCGAAGATCTTGCGGACCTGCTCGGTCGTCAGCTCATCGACTGGATTGGTCGGATTGACGATCACGGCGATGGCATCGAATGCAATCGGCGTGTCATAGAGTCCGATATCCGCTTCCTCGTCGTTCAGATCGCGTGACGAGGTTCCGATGTCCGAAGAGCCCCTCGACACAGTCTCAATCCCTGCGGAGGAGCCAAGTCCCGACACGAGCACTTTCACTTCAGGGTTCTGCTCATGAAACATCTCGCCTGAAATCTCCGCAATAGGAAGAATCGTCGTCGAACCGGTAACGATGAGCTCCTGGGAAGCCGCGCCGCCGCGCGAACAACCTGATGAGACGACAAGTAGTGCCATGCAAGCGGCATATGCCCCCATCATCTGGAGAGACATGCGGCGCCGTCCGTGTCGGCCGCGAGGCCTCAGCGTCATCTACTCGCCCTTTGTGATCGCCGCGAGCGCACCGTGCCGACCAGTAACCTGGCGCGCCCTGTATGAGAAGAAGTGATCTGTTCTGTCCCGCGTACATGTGTCGAGTGTGGCGATGCTGTCGGATTGTACGCCAGCGCGGCTCAAGCTCTCTGTGATCGCGACACTCAGATCCAGCCGTCCGTCGACCGCGCAGATGGTACCAAACCTGTTGCAGAATTGCGAAACCAGCGCTTCATCCACGTCGTAGCAACACACGCCGATGTGAGCGCCGATGTACGCGAGAACAGCCTCGGTGCCAGTACCGGCTCTGATAGCCACGCGCCGAGCGGCACTTCCCGCGATGCCCTGGAGCGCCCCACGCCAGCCTGCGTGGATTACGGCCACGGTCCTGATCGGTCTTTCAACGACCAAGATCACGGGCACACAATCGGCATACGACATCAGAAGCGGCATACCGACAACTGTCGTAAGCAGCCCGTCTGTAGCAGACACCTGTGGCAACCCGGAAGCTGCCCAAGCTCCAGCGCCGACGTCTACCGACGTGACTTCCGTCACGAAGGTCCCGTGGACCTGCTCGGCCGTCACGAGTCTGTCCCGCAAGTCCCCAAGATCCAGAGTCTCCATCAGCCGAGTGCGATTCTCATCGACCGCACCTGGATCATCACCGACATGGCCCGCAAGATTCAGGGTGCCAAACGGAGCTTTGCTGACTCCGCCTTGACGTTCTGAGAAGGCGACGACGATCCCGCTGCGCGTACGTAGGTCGGAATCGATGTGCACCGCAATCCCACCGACCTCATTCCTTGAGAGGCCAGGGTGGTGTTTGTGCGTCAGATCCACAGTTATTGCACTTCACTTCGTAGAGTGGGTGGAAATCGGGCGTTGGATTGGGCACACTCATGATACGTGAAAGAGACGGGTTCTCTCGCATATTGCGTCCCGTCCAGAAGTTCCTGACTGCTCCGGAGGGGGGTGACTTCATGAAGCGGTCTACAACGCTTCTCGCTTCAGCTCTCGCAGGGACCGCCACTTTGTTGATGGCTGCACCAGCCTACGCCCAGTACGACAATTCGGGCGACGCTGCTCTCGGCCTCGGGTTCCTGGTCTGCTGGGGTATCGTTGCACTGTTTGGCCTCGCGCTGTTCGTTCTCAACGTCTGGATGCTGATCGACTCGATCTCGCGCCAGGAGTATGAGTACCCCCAGGGCACAACCAAGACGACCTGGATCATCCTGCTTGTCGTCGGAATGGTCCTCGGCTTCGGCTCGATTGTGGCGATTGTCTACTACTTCCTGGTCTTCAAGAAGATCAAGCGAGGTACGGTCGCTCCCCCATGGGCACAGCAGCAGTCGGCTCCGGTCGGTGCTCCGCGGCCGCCGGCAGCTCCACAGCCCGCGCCCGGTCCACCCGTACAGCAGCAGCCACCCGCACCTCCGGCTCCGGCAGCGCCTCCTGCGCCTCCGACTCCGCCGCCCGCGGCACCTGCACCGCCCGCTCCGCCCGCACCTCCGGCTCCACCAGAGGCACCCGGCGGCATGGGTACTCCGGAGTAGTCACGCACGATTCACATAGGTACGACCCACGACCCGTCGCAACGAAGCGGCGGGTCGTGTCTTTGGGCTGACGAAATAGTACGGCCCGGGTGCGGCGGGGCAGCTCCGCCGTCGCACCCGGGCCAGTATGTGCGGACCTGTTGGGTCCGTCGAACTCTACTTAGAACGTACGCTTCTTCAGAAACGCAGGGATATCCAACTCATCTTCGCCGATCGGCTCGAAGGTCGGCAGCGACGAGTTCTCCTCATCCGCACCAAACTCCATGCTCTCCTGCTTGCGGCGACCTTCGAACCCAGTGGCGATAACGGTCACTCGAATCTGGTCCATCATCGAATCGTCGATAACCGCGCCGAAGATGATGTTCGCATCCCTATGGCCAGCCGCCGCCACTACCTCTGCAGCTTCGTTCACCTCGAACAGGCCGAGGTCAGAGCCTCCGGAGATCGACAGCAACACACCCTGCGCACCCTCAATGCTGGATTCCAGAAGCGGGCTTGAGATCGCAGCTTTCGCTGCATCGTGGGCGCGGTTGTCACCAGCTGCCACACCGATGCCCATCAGGGCCGACCCGGCATCTTGCATGATGGTACGAACATCGGCGAAGTCCAGGTTGATTAGACCCGGAACGGTTATCAAGTCGGTGATGCCTTGAGTGCCCTGACGCAGTATGTCGTCGGCGATCCTGAACGCATCAAGAATCGATGTCTTCTTCTCTGCGACCTGAAGTAGCCGGTCGTTCGGAATCACGATGAGCGTGTCCACGTGCTCGCGGAGTCGCTTGATGCCGTCCTCCGCTTGGATCGCCCGCTTGCGGCCTTCGAACGAGAACGGTCGAGTCACCACACCAACCGTCAGTGCGCCGATCTCCTCTTTCGCAATCTGGGCGATGATCGGGGCGGCACCGGTACCCGTGCCGCCGCCTTCGCCCGCAGTCACGAACACCATGTCCGCACCCTGCAAGGCTTCCTTGAGCTCGTCGCGATTCTCTTCGGCTGCCTGAAGACCCACATCCGGATCGGCGCCAGCCCCCAAGCCCTTGGTCAGATTGACGCCGACGTGAACCTTGTAGTCCGCATCGGACATGAGTAGAGCCTGCGCATCCGTGTTCACCGCAATGAACTCGACGCCTTTGACGCCGGCTTCGACCATACGGTTGACGGCATTCGTGCCGCCACCGCCGATACCGACGACCTTGATTACCGCCAGATAGTTGGCGCCCGTCTCGAGCATGTTGTCCTCCCCGAACGGTCCTTCAGTCGACCCGCAATCAGTCAGGAGTAACCCTCAAGTTAACGGTTAGCCTGCATGTGCAAAGGTCAATCTTTGCATAAACCTTATACGACACGCAAGGAGTTTGCAACAAATCGTTGCCGCCAAATCACGGCCGGGTCTGGACCATCGTTCCCAGGGGGACTTGGGGGAACAAGTCGAGCGCGTCTGCGTTGTACATCCGAATGCAGCCATGGGACGCCATCGTCCCTATCACCCAGGGCTGGTTGGTCCCGTGTATCCCATACGCCGTGTACGCGTAGCCGGAGGAGGTCTGTCGGAACAGCCGCATCTTGCGAGGACCGTAGACGCTCGCCGGATCGGTGTAGTACTTGGCATCGATCCGCCACGTGGCGGACGGTGTGGGCGTGCTGGGCTTTCCTATCGCGATTGGATAGGTCTTCACGAGCGCGCCGTCCTTGACCCAGTACAACTTGAACTCCGACTTGTCGATCACTATGCAAGTCGGCCACGGGAAATCGAGTCGCGTGACCACGAACCTCGATCGAGTCGAGGAGAGCGGGTTGGAGGCGACGATCACAATCTCGTTCGCACCCTGCGCAAGCTCGATAGCGCCCATGCTTGCGAAGGTTCCCGCCGCAACGATACGAGTGTTCTTCAAGACATCGTTCACATACAGCGACAACACCGTCGTCGACTCGCCGACTTCCACGGTCGTCTCGGTGAGACGTGCTGCGTAGCTTGAAGGCGTCACCAACACAGCCGGTTCCGGCTTGGTCCACACGTTGAACGACGTTGGCTTCGATAGTCTCAAGCCCTCGCGAGTTCGGAGCATGGCAATCGCCGTGCGCCTTCCCGCATGCAACCGCATCTTGGGGTACTTGATCGTATCCCCCGGTGCTACAGGTCGGGCGTCGAGTAGCTCGCCATCGACCGACAAGACGAGTGTGCCTGTCGGATCGCTTGAAGCAACCTTGACCTCGAGCTGGGCGTAGTCCAGTACATCGGCCCCGATGGGCGCCACCTGAATCGCGCATGCGTGCCCCGGAGCCAGCAGCGCTCCTAGCACCAGCAAGCCGGTTCCCGTGAGAACCGCACGCGTCAGACGTCCTGCCAACATCCCGGCTGCACTCCCGTCAACTACTCGTCGATTCCTCGCCACGTCGGTCGATCGACCGTGCGGACGTTGATGTACACGACCTTGCCCGCCTGGTCGTCAAGAATACTGCGGACAATCGTATCTTTCTTCTCAATATCATCCACTGCCCCAACGAAGATTTCCACATCATCCTTAGTGATGAGGGCAGTCTTGTCGATTGACGGGGCGCTAATCGCACGCGTTCTGGCACGCAGATCGTCACTGATGCCTGTCCACACAGCCAGCGCGTTCAACAAGGGCTCGGATGTAGTCCGAGTCCCGACTTGAGGGTCGAGTCCAGTCACATCTCGAATTACCACCGGCGTCGCCGTGTTCTCGGGAGTCGCCTGGGTAATCATGACGCCTGATCGGTCGACAAGCCAGAACTGTTCTTCAGGCACGTCAACCAAGGCCACGGGCGCACGCTCAACGATCCTGACTACTACCGTGTCCGGGAAGTCCCGTGTCACCTGAACACTAGAAATCCAGGGATCGGCCTCAAGCCGATTCTTCATTCCAGCACCGGGGAATCTCAGCAGTGTCGAGCCTGTAGGCATGGCCGCGATCTCCAAGACCTGCTCGTCGCTGACGCGGTCGTTGCCTTCGATACGAACGGTCCGGATCTCGAACACCTGGGATCGGTATAGCCCGACCACGCCGAACACAATCGACGCAGTCACACCAACTATCAACGCAACCTTCAACCTGAACCTATTGCGCTGTATCCGCAGCCGCTTCTCGCGCTCAACGCGCTTGGAATTCACCACGCGTCGAGCGGCAGCCTCAACATTCGGGTTGCTCTGTCGGCGTGTGGAGTGTCTAGACTCAACCTTGGGTTCAGGTTGCGTGTTTCTTACGCGAGAGGTCTCCCGCGCGGAGATGACGACTTTCCTACGCCTCGAAGAACGACCCGAGGAACCTGATCTCTGGTTTGAGCTCGATGCCATATCGATCCTTCACTGCAGATCGCGCACGACGCACGAGCGCTACGACATCGGCTGCCGTAGCTCCTTTGCGGTTGACGATGAAGTTCGCATGAACGGTTGATATCTCCGCACCACCGTACCGGGCTCCCTTGAGTCCGACACTCTCGATGAGTCTACCCGCCGAATCGCCTTCGGGATTCCTGAACACGCTTCCGGCTGTCCGCACAGCAAGCGGCTGAGATTTCTTTCGTCGCGTAAGACTCGCGTCCATCGTACGCCGTATCGATGTCTTGTCGCCCTCGCGCAATCGCAGAACGCATTCGACAGCGATGCCCTTGTCAGCTATGTCGGTGACGCGATAGCCCCAGTTGACGTCGCCCGACCGCAGCCCCACGAGACCGAGCAAGGGGTCGAACACGGTTACCGATTCGACGATCGAGCCCATCCAGTCATTTCGCGTCCCCGCGTTCATGACGACTGCGCCTCCGATTGTCCCGGGCACGCCGACCGCGAACTCGAGACCCGACAGTCCGCGGGCATACGCATCCTGCACAACATGCGCGAGAATCACTCCGGCGCCCGAGGTTATCCGTTCACCCTCGACACAGTGGTGTTTGAAATCTCTGCCTAGAACAACCACGACGCCGTCATAGCCCTCATCCGAGACGAGCATGTTGCTTCCCTTGCCGAGAACCACACTCGCGACATCGTGTTCTCGGCAGGTCGTGAGAGCGAGTTTGAGATCCCCGATGGTATCCGCCTCGACGAACAACGCCGCCGGTCCTCCGATTCCATAGGAGGTGTGCCGGGCCAACGGCTCGTCGGCTCGCAGCGTTCCCGAAAGGTTCCCTTCAAGCGCGACCCTGACGCCGGCTATGGACACGAGACCTCACTCCCCCGCTCTTCGCTCAACACGCGGAGCAGTTCGGGCCCGACCGTCGTGACATCCCCGGCACCCATCGTCATCACGATGTCGCCCGCTCGAATGTTCGCAGTCACATATGGGGCAACATCGCTGCGATGCGGGAGGTAGGTCACCCTCGATCGAGGCGCGTGGCTGAGAACCGCGTCCACAACGGTCTTGCCTGTCACGCCAGGAATCGGCGTCTCACCCGCACTGTAGACATCGAGCAACACGATTCTGTCGGCATCGCCGAAAGCCTGTCCGAAGTCATCGGCAAGCGCACTGGTGCGGCTGTACCGATGCGGCTGGAATATGACCCAAACCCGCTCGTATCCGCACTCTCTGGCCGCCTCGAGCGTCGCTCTAACCTCGGTTGGATGGTGAGCGTAGTCATCTATGATATCCACGCCCATCGCCGCGCCTACACGATCGAACCGTCTCCGCACACCGCCGAATTCGGACAGTGCCTCCGCAGCGGCAATCGTATCCACTCCGAGCGCCCATGCACTCGCCAGCGCCGCCGTCGCGTTCTGCACCATGTGCTCGCCCGGCACGCCCACCCTCGCCCGCACGGAAGACCCGTCAGGGAACGTAACGTCAAAGAGATGGCCTATCCCGTCGCGATCCATGTTTCCATATCGAACGTCAGCATCGGCCCGTTTCCCGTAGGTCACTCGTGGAGCCCGGCATGTCGACGCCAGCTCGACCAACCGCTCGTCATCGGCACAGATCACGAGCCGGCCGTCGGTAGGGACACGTTCCATGAACTCGCAGAAAGTCTCCTCAACGCGCTCGAGCGACCCGTAGTGATCGAGATGATCCGCCTCGATATTCGTCACGACAGCAACATACGGATCCAAGAACATGAACGATCCATCGGACTCGTCTGCTTCGACCACGAAGTGCACGCCATCTCCGCACGAAGCGTTCGTGCCACGGTCCGAGACCTCACCACCTACCAAGAATGTGGGAGACAGCCCCATCCCGTCGAGCATCGTCGCAATCATCGCACTCGTCGTGGTCTTCCCATGTGTTCCCGCCACCGCAACGGTCTGCAAATCGCCCGCAAGGTGCGCCAACATCTTTGCACGAGGCCACACATCAAGGTTGCGCTCACGTGCCAGAGCCAGTTCCGGATTGGTTTCCGGAATGGCCGACGACACGACAACGACCTGTGGGTCTCCAAGGTTTTCGCGCACATGACCTACCGCGACCGGGATGCCCGAGTCACGTAGCGCACGCGAGTAGCGTGAGTCCTTCAGATCCGAACCGGTCACACTCACCCCACGATCATGAAGCACGCGAGCGATACCGCTCATCCCCGCTCCACCGATCCCGATGAAGTGTGCGTAAACACCTTCGGTCACGAATCCGCCCCCTTGCGCTCGTCGCTTGCATGCCCTGAAGCCGCAGCTCGCACCATGTCCGCCACGTTTTGTCCTGCATCGGGATGCCCCAGACTCCTCGAGGCGGCCGCCATCGTAGCACGCTTGTCGGCGTCTGCGAGCAGCGCTGTTACCGTCTCGATGAAAGCTGGCGAATCCAGCTCGGCGTCGGGTAGCACCATAGCGCCACCAGCTTCTGCCACGGCCTTCGCGTTCTTCGTCTGATGATCATCTGTGGCAAATGGGAAGGGCACGAGTACCGAGGGAATCCCCAGTGCTGTCACTTCCGCGATCGAAGTCGCACCCGCCCGCGACACAACGAGATCCGACGCCGCAAGTGCCGAACCCATCTCATCGATGTAGTCGTGGATCGCATATCGCGGGGACATCTCGCGCCCGTCTTCACCGAAGCGTCGTCGAACAGTATCGCCTTCCGATCGGCCCGCTATGTGGACGACGCTGACGTTCTCGAGCGCCAGCAGCGCGTCCTTGCCGTCGATGACGGCTTGATTGATGTGGCGAGCTCCTCGGCTGCCTCCGAACACGAGCAACATGGTCGCGTCAGGCGCGACGCCAAGCGCCACGCGCCCGAGCGCACGGTCGCCGGCAAGAACCGCGGGCCGCACCGGGTTGCCGGTCAGTATCGCCCGCCCGGGGTGCTTGAGATACGCAACAGACGATTCGTAGGTGACTCCCACGGAATGCGCCCATCGGGACAACACCCGATTGGCCAGTCCGGGAACCGAGTTCTGCTCGTGAAGCACGAGCGGTCGCCCGCTCACAACAGCAGCTAGCCCAACGGGAATCGATACGTAACCGCCGAAGCCCACCACGACATCGGGCTGGAAACGTCGCATGAGAAGCAGCGCTCGAATCGCGGAGATAGCGAGAATCACCGAGGCCGTCACAAGTGTCCAGGGACGAGCTCGATCGAAACCGCGCGCAGGCAGACCATAGAAGCGAACACCCGCCTCGCTGACGAGACGGGCCTCAACACCACCAGGCGTGCCGACGAATCCGACCTCGCTACGCCCGTCTTCGGCCAGCAGCTCGGCCACTGCTAACGCGGGATAGATGTGGCCGGCTGTCCCTCCTCCGCTCAGTATCACGCGCACGCATGTTCTCCTTACGGTCTGGACTCCGCACGGCGCGCACGCCGAGCTGTCCGTATCTCGATACCGACAGTATGAGTCCGATACACAGCATGGTGAACGTGAGCGAAGAACCGCCGAAACTCACCAATGGCATCGGAATGCCGGTGACGGGCATCAGATTCGTGACCGCCGCCATGTTCATCAGCGCCTGGGTCACGATCATCGCGGTAAGCCCACCGGCCAGAAGCCGCCCATATGCATCCTTCGCACCAAGAGCGATGCGGAAACCCGCATAGGCGAAGACCATGAAGCCGACTACGATCGCGAGCGTCCCGATGAGTCCCAGTTCTTCTCCGATGATAGCGAAGATGAAGTCGGTGTACGCGGCCGGGAGGTAGAAGAACTTCTGGCGCGACATCCCGACTCCGACGCCATCTACTCCGCCCGAGCCGAATGCCAGGAGTGCCTGTATCGTCTGGTACCCGCCCTTTTGCGGATCGGCCCACGGATCCATGAACGCGAACAGACGTGCTGCTCGATACGGTGCGGCCAGGATCGCAACCAGAGCGCCCCCCGCACCGATAGCAGCGATGCCCCCGACCGCGTACCACGACACGCCGCCGAGGAGGAGCACCATGTATACCGCGATGAGAATGGACATGGTCGTACCCATGTCGGGTTGCATCATCACCAGTACTGCGACAACGCTCACGGCTACGAACAGTCGGCCCCAGAACTCCTTTGGCGTCAATCGGTGCGCGTCCAGCTGAGACAGGAGGAGCGCAGTCACCAACACGCATCCGAGCTTCGCGTATTCCGAGGGCTGTATCGGTCGAGAATCCCAAATCGATCCAACGCCTTGCACCGAACTTGTCGACGCCCATCGCCAAGACGAGAAGCAATCCCGCCACCGAGGCGCCGTAGAACCACCAGCCTGTCGAACGTATCCGGTGGTAGTCGAATCTGCTACCGAGGACGAGCACAACAATGCCTACAGCCACCCAGATCAGCTGTCTTTTCAGGTGATACGCACTGTCTTGCAGGTTCACGTAGTCCGAAACGAAGGAGGCCGAGTACACCATGACAAGTCCGAGAAGCACGAGAAACACAGTCGCCCCCAGTAGGAGGTACCGTGCGGTTGCTCCGCCAGCGTGGGTGTCTCGACCCCGGCTCACCCCAAACCACCGCTCATGTGCATCACGGCATCCGAGAACACGTCGCCCCTGTGGGCGTACCCGCTAAACTCGTCGAAACTCGCGCACGCAGGTGACAGCAGTACCACATCTCCCGGCTGCGCCATCGCACGGGCGATTCCGAGCGCGTCAATCATGCTCGCTGCGGTCTCCAGGCGAGGAACGCTGCTCGCCAGAGCATCCGCGATCTCCCCGCTCGATTCCCCGAACGCGACAATAGCCCTACAGCCAGCAACGGCATCAGCAAGGTCGGCGAAGTCGTTTCCTTTGTTGCGGCCACCCGCAAGAAGCACCACGGGGCGGTCCTCAAACGCGGCCAACGCCTTGTTGGTTGCACCGGGGTTGGTGGCCTTCGAATCGTTAATGTACTCGACATCGTCAACGACACCCACAGGTTGTAGACGGTGATGTATCGGCACGAACTCTCGCAGTCCTTTGGCGATCCCGTCGGCACCCACACCGAATGCATGCACCGCAGCCGCAGCCGCCAGTGCATTGCTCACATTGTGGTCACCTCTGATTTGAAGATCCTCGATTCTGGCCAAGCGAAGACGACCATGATCGGTATCGAGAACCAGCACTCCGTCTTCGACGCCCGCACCTCCAGCAGGCACGCCATTCAGCGAAACGCGCACC
The DNA here is from genome assembly GCA_963790405.1 of uncultured Actinomycetota bacterium. Taxonomy (GTDB): domain Bacteria; phylum Actinomycetota; class Coriobacteriia; order Anaerosomatales; family JAGXFU01; genus JBGSMX01. The sequence continues at coordinate 369,311 of CAWBOJ010000005.1, read as the reverse complement.
ACGGAGACTCCTGCAGCGACAACTGAGTCGACATACGCAGAGGCGCCGGCATCATCAACATCGATGACAGCCGTGTCTCCTGGACCCATGTTGGAAAAGACACGCGCCTTGTCAGCCGCGTATGCCTCCATCGAACCGTGCCAGTCGATATGGTCCGGGGTGATGTTGAGCAATACGGCTACTCGTGGGTGAAAGTCCTCGGTCAACGCAAGCTGAAAGGACGAAACCTCCGCTACAAGAACCGCGGACGGACCCACCTCGCCGACGACAGCGATCGCAGGATCGCCAATGTTGCCCACACACTCCGTGGGAACACCCGCGTAGCGCAGCAGATGAGCACACAGGCTGGTGACGGTTGTCTTTCCGTTCGTGCCCGTGACGGCGAGCCATGGTGACCTGGAGCGTTCGTAGGCGAACTCGATCTCGCCAACCACCCGTTGAGATCGCTCGCGCGCACTTCGCAGCAGCAGGCTACTGGGCGGGATTCCCGGACTGGCTATCACGAGATCGTAGTCGTCGTCCACCGCCGATGCACCAAGCTTCACTGAAGCGCCCAATGCTCGCAGCTCCGCGACGACACCGCCCTGGGCCGCAACGTCACGCTCGTCGTAGATCGTGACAGAAGCGCCACTCTCGGCCTCTGAACCAGACAGCAGGTATCGCGAAACCGCTGCGCCTGTCACGCCCACGCCCAAAACCGCGATGCGTCCGCTCAGCGCGCGCATGCTCAGCCTCTCACGGATTGGACGAAGTAGAGCGCGAACCCGGCCCCGGCCATGATGCCGGTGACGATCCAGAAGCGCACCATGACCTTGGTCTCAGACCAGCCAAGCATCTCGAAATGGTGATGGATCGGCGCCATGCGAAAGACCCGCTTGCCTGTCATCTTGAACGCTGCTATCTGCACCGCAACAGACAACACCTCGGCGAGATAGATACCTCCAATGAGCACGAGCAGCAGCTCTGTCTTCGTGACGACTGCGAAGGCGGCGACAGCGGCACCGAGTCCGAGTGAACCCGTGTCACCCATGAAGATGTCAGCAGGGTAGCTGTTGTACCACAGGAAGCCGATGCAAGCGCCGGCGATGGCAGCGGCAAGCAAGGCGACCTCGAGGCGGTTCTGACGAAATGCGATACCTGCATACGCGAACATCACTATCGTCACGGTCCCGGCGGCAAGACCGTCGAGCCCGTCGGTGAGGTTCACCGCATTCGATTCACCCGCAACCATGACGAAGACGAACAGCAAGTAGAGCCAGGGAATGTGCCACACATACGGGCCAGCGCTCAGCGTCGAGGACCACACGCCGAGGTCCATCGCGAAGCTCGTGAGCGGCAACCTCACATCCGAGGTCACGCCCCCCCAGTTCACTGCAAGCAGGCAGAAAATCGCAGCTATCACAGCTTGCCAGAAGAGTTTCGCGCGAGGCGTGAGGCCCAAGGAACGCTCGTGCGCTACCTTGGCCCAGTCATCGACCAATCCGAGCAGACCACACAGCAGTGTCACTCCGAGCACAAGCACGCTTCTTCGGCCGTAGTTGCCCATCGCAACGTACGTCGCCGAGACGATGAGCAGAATCAAAACGCCGCCCATGGTCGGCGTGCCTTGCTTCACCAGATGACCCTGCGGGCCGTCAGCACGTACCTGCTGACCGATGTTGCGCACGCGCAACACTCGGATCCAGAACGGGAACAGTACGACGGCGGCGGCCAGTGCAACGACTACGCCGAGGAATACCTGGTAGGTAGGATACTGTGCAAGCCTAAACACGAGGGTTCACGATTCCTTCCACCACGCGTTCCAGACCCATCACTCGCGAGGCCTTCACAAGGACGATATCACCTGGGCTTGCGACATCGTCGACGACCTCACTAGCTTCCTCGGCACTCGCACACGGCCGAATCTTCTCCTCGGCCATTCCTTCGGCTCGCGCGCCCTCGCCGAAACGCCGGGCACGTTCGCCCACGGTTATGAGCAAATCGATCGGCAGCCGCGCTACTTCTTCGCCGATGCGGAAGTGCGCCAACTCCGTCAGAGAGCCGAGTTCGGCCATGTCGCCGAGCACGGCGATCTTCCGACCGTCCGCGGTCATCTCGGCAAGTGTCTCTATCGCAGCGCGCATCGATGTCGGATTCGCATTGTAGGCATCATTGATGACGAACACGCCAGAAGCCGTCTGGAACGATTGCATGCGCATCTCACTGACGCGTGCACTCTCCAGTCCTTCGACAATCTCATCAAGCCCGGCCCCGAGGTACGCTCCCACCGCACACGCCGCGAGCGCGTTGTAGACGTTGTGCTTGCCCGGGACCGACAGTGTGATCTTCCTGCTCTGACCTTCGGCAACGAGCAGGAACGACGGATGGCTCTCGTCATCGAGCGTGATCTCGCACGCGTGGATGTCGCAATCTTCAGCCAGTCCGTAGTAGAGGACTTCTGCCCGAGCGCTCTGCGCCAAGACAGTCGAGAACGCATCATCACAGTTGAGAAATACGGCCCCGTCTTCCGGGATCGCCGCAGCAAGTTCGCTCTTGGCTCTCACTATCGCCTCTTGAGTGCCGAGAAGCTCCATATGGCTGCTCCCGACATTCGTCACTATGCCGACCGTTGGGCGAGCAATCTCACATAGACTCGGAGATCTGCCCTTCTCCACGCATGGCCATCTCTACAACGAGCACATCCGTGTCCGCTCCTGCCCGAAGGATCGTAAGCGGGACTCCCAACTCGTTGTTCTGGTTCCCTTCGGTGGCCACAACCCGCGACCTCACGGACAGAACCGACGTGATGAAGTCCTTCGTGGTCGTCTTGCCAGTGGAGCCGGTGACTCCCACCACCGGGCAGAAGAGCCGGTTTCGGTGGTATGCGGCGAGGCGCTGGATCGCGTCAAGTGCGTCGGGCACGCGCACGACGGCCACATCTCGATCGCGTGCGTTCTCGAGCGCTTTGGCGATGCCTTCCGCCGATCGCGTCACAACAAGCGCGCGGGCACCCGTCGAAATCGCCTCGTCCAGATACTCGTGCCCGTCAACCTTGTCACCAGAGAAGGCCACAAACGCCACGCCGGGCTCAACTCTGCGCGAATCCGTTGTGAGCCCGTTCACCATCGCCGCCGACGAGCCGGCGAGCAACTCACCGCCCACCACCTCGACGAGCATTTCAACCGAAAGGGTCAGCACAGGCGCCTCAGCTCCTCACGGACGACTTCACGATCATCGAAGTGAATCGTGTGGTCAGAGAAGATCTGGTAGTCCTCATGCCCCTTGCCAGCGATGACGACGGCATCACCCGCATCGGCCTGGGCCAGTGCACAAGCGATCGCCGCTCGGCGGTCTACTTCGATCTCATAGCTCACCGAGGAATCACGGAGACCGTCCTCGATCTGCAAAATGATCCCAACCGGGTCTTCCGAGCGCGGGTTATCGCTCGTCACAACAGCATGATCGGCCGCAACACCCACCGCAGCCCCCATCAGCGAACGCTTGTCCGGGTCTCGATCGCCCCCGGCGCCGAACACGACTATGACGCGGCCTTCGACAATCTCACGAACTGCCATGAGGGCCTTCTCAAGGCTGTCCGGAGTGTGCGCGTAGTCGACGAATACCGCGAACGGCTGCCCTTGCTCCACGCGCTCCAGACGTCCGGGCACCTGTGGAGCCTCCCGAAGTCCGGCCGCAATCTGATCCAGATCGATGCCCAAGGCGTAGGCGCATCCCGCCGCGACGATCGCGTTGGCCACGTTGTAGCCGGCAACGAGCGGTACGACAACATCGACCGCACCCGAACCCGTGACGAGCCGAAACCGCGAGCCGCTCGCCGATAGCGTCACATTCGTGGCGCGCAGATCGGCTCTCTCACGCACCCCAACCGTAAGGACGTGATCGAGTTCTGCAGCCATGCCCGCGCCAAGCGGGTCGTCAACGTTGATGACCCGTGCGTCGACGTCAAGATCAGTGAACAGCCGCTTCTTGACAGCGAAGTACTCTTCTATGGTGTGGTGGTAGTCAAGGTGGTCTTGAGTCAGATTCGTGAAGGCGGCAACGGCGAAATGCACCGCATCCACGCGGTGCAAATCAATCGCATGACTCGAGACTTCCATGGTTGCAGCCACGACATCTGATTCCACCATCCGAGCGAGCAACTGCTGCAGATCGCTCGACTCCGGCGTCGTCCTCTTGGACTCGATTCGCGTACCGCCCACACGTGTCTCTACAGTACCGATGAGCCCGGTGACGCGGCCTGTGTGGCGAAGAATCGCGTCGCACAGATACGTAGTCGTGGTCTTTCCGTTGGTGCCCGTGACACCGATCAGATCAAGTCTCGTACTCGGCTTGTTGAAGAAGGCGTCCGATACTACGGCGAGCGCGCCGCGACTGCTGCCGACTACGACTTGCGGTATGGAGATGTCGGGCAGGTGCCTCTCCACAACCAGAACTGCTGCACCTCGGGACACGGCATCCAAGGCGAAGTCGTGACCGTCGTGATCGAACCCCGGAATGCAGAAGAAGGCATCTCCGGGATGCACCATGTCGGAACGATATGCGACGCCCGTGATCGGCGTCTCGATAGGGGAATCGCCGGGGGATCCGGCTCCCAGAAGTCCTCGGATGTTGTTCAGCTCCACTGCTCCCCACCATGCGTCGGACGAGTGATTCTAGCACGCACGTAGTGGCCTTCCTACGGGGTGGTAGACGGTGTTTCCGTCTGGTTGACGGAGCCTGCTACTTCTGCGGTACTCGGCGGGATTCGCAGGTGCGATACGGCGAACTGTGCGAGACGACTGAACGTCGGTGCCGCCACCACGCCTCCGTAGATCGAGTTGGACGGCTCATCGAGGCTCACGATGATCAGCACCTGTGGATCCTCAACGGGTAGGAAGCCCGAGAACGAGCCGACGTACTTCCCTGCCGCATACCCTGCCACACCGTCGGTTCGGGCCTTCTGCGCTGTTCCCGTCTTGCCCGCGACCGTGTATCCCGAGACCATCGCGTTCGCTCCCGTGCCCTCAGTCACGACCGCCGCAAGCATGGAGCGAGTTGTCGCCGCCGTCTGCGCAGACAACGCCTCCTGCTTCGGCCACGTGAGGTCCGCATCCGGTTCTTCGGGCAACGCAAGCAAGAAGTGCGGCGTGACGAGGTCGCCTCCGTTGGCGATTGCGCTCAGAGCCCGCGCCAACTGGATAGGTGTCATCGAGATGCCTTGACCAAACGGAATCGTCCCGATCGAAGACGACGACCATTGGTCGGTAGGTGGAAGCCAACCTTGGCCTTCGCCGGGAAAGTCGACCCCCGTCTTCTCGGTGAGCCCGAACTTCTCGAAACAGTCGTACAAGCCGTCCGGCCCAAGTGCCAGACCGAGCTTCACGGCGCCCACGTTCGAAGACTGCGTGACGATATCCGTGAGCGACCAGTTCATCGTCGGGCGATAATGCGCTTCACCGATGGTCCGCCCGCCGACTTCTATCGTAGGCGGGAGCTCAAACATGCTCTCGGGGGTGTACAGTCCCGCCTCGATCACGCCTGCGGCCGTCAGCGACTTCAGCGTCGAGCCTGGCTCATAGGTGTCGGTGATGGCGCGGTTGCGGTACGCAGTCTGCTCGGCTTCGCCGAACCGATTGGGGTTGAAACCCGGAACCGTCGCCATGGCGTAGATCTCACCGTCTCGCGGATCCATTGCGATAACCGTTCCGCTCTTCGCGCCCCACTTCTCAACAGCCTCCGACAGAAGGACCTGAGCTTCGTACTGGATGTCCTTGTCAATCGTCAGCACGAGATTGTTGCCGTTCACGGGGTCGACGGCTTCCTTCACGCCACCAGGGATGATACGACCGAACGGATCTCGCTCCGCCAGCAAAGTGCCAGGCTCGCCAGCCAGAAGATCGTCGTAGTAGCTTTCGAGACCCGCAAGTCCCTCGTCGTCCACGCCGACGAACCCCAGAATCTGGCAGGCCAGCTCTCCTGAAGGGTACGAACGGCGCGAATCCTCGATGAACCCGATTCCTTCGAGGCTGAGCTTCTCTAGCGCATTCGCACGCTCCATGTCGACCTTGCGTGCGATGTAGGCGAAACCGGTGTCGGTCGCAAGCTTCGATTCATACGTGGCCTGATCCCCGCCAAGTACCTTCGCAAGCGTCGCCGCCGTGCCTTTCGGATCCTCGACGGCATAGGGAGTTGCATACACCGTACGCGCCTCGATGCTCACCGCAAGTGGTTCACCTTCGCGGTCGTAGATCGAGCCACGCCGAGGAGCCAGCGTTATGTCCCGTGTGCGCTGCTCGTGCGCCTTCGCAGCATATGCTGGCGCGGCAATCACCTGGATTTGCACCAGACGCGCGCCCACAGCGAGAAGAAGCACGACCAGCACCCCGAGTAGGAACCGGTAGCGGCCTGAGCCAGACGTGCCCTTTCCTTTGCGTGTCACCGCTCAACCACCCGTCCCGAAATGTCCGCACGCCGACTACTCGGGCGATGCAATACCAACATCACCCACCAGGAGCACCTGCGCCTCGCCCGCGGCCATCTCCATGACCGAAGCGAACACACCGGCAACACCCTCCTGATTTCGCGAGCCTGTCGTCTCAGCCACGGGTTCCTCGGCTGTCTCATTCACTTCGGCGGATTCGGTCTGAGCGGATTCGGGCAGCGCCATGTACTCGATACTATCGGCCTCGGCCATCTGCATGGTGGCGCCTGCGATGCTCTCTATGCGAGAGGGCACGGTCAGTGCGCTGCGATCTACCTCAAGCATGTCGCCCACGAGGCGTTCAGCCTTGATGTCCTTGCGCAGATCGTTCGAACGCATCGACGCCTCTGTCGCCCGCGCTGCAAGCATCACACGCCCTACGCCAAACAGCGCAAGACCGGCGAGCAAGACGCAGCACAGAGCGAACACTTCTCGTGACGCTTGTGCGTCACGACGCGTGCGACGGCGGCGCGCCGGTGTGGGTTTGACAAGCCGGAGACGAGGTCGCGAGCTGCGCGTCCTTCTGGTCAACTCGACCGCGGGAGTTCCCACGTCTCCTCCTCTCCGCCACCGGGCGCATGCCCTCGTTGTTCGTCAGGTCTTCTCCGCCACGCGCATCTTGGCGCTACGCGCGCGCGGGTTGCGCTCGATTTCATCGGCCGATGCCACGATCGGCCGCTTCGAAATGACTCGGAGTACCGGCTCGTTCCCGCAGACGCACACCGGAAGGTCCGGTGGACACGTGCAACCTGTCGAGAGTTCAGAAAAGACACGCTTCGCGATGCGATCTTCAAGCGAGTGGTAGCTGATAACCACGATTCGCCCGCCCTGGCTCAACCAGCGAACTGACGCCCTGAGCCCCTTTTCCAGAACCCGCATCTCGCCGTTTACCTCGATTCTCAGTGCCTGAAACGTGCGCCGCGCAGGGTGACCGCCGGTGCGACGGGCAGATGCGGGGATAGCAGCCTTCACGATCTCGACAAGCTGCTCCGTGGTCTCGACAGGATGGCGGCCTCGCGCGGCTACGATGAAAGCTGCGATGCGCGAGGCCCACCGTTCCTCGCCGTAATCACGGAGGACGCGGGCCAGCTGCGATTCGTCATAGGTTTGGAGTATCTGAGCTGCTGTGATAGGCCCGTTTGCGTCCATCCGCATGTCGAGTGGTGCATCCTCTTGGTACGTGAACCCCCGCTCGCGGAGGTCGAGCTGCGGAGAGGAGACACCGAGATCGAACAGGAACCCATCGGCGTAGGCGATACCAGCTTCGGGAAGCAACGAATCGAGCTCCCCGAAGTTGCCCTTGAGCAGGATCACCTGCGTGTGGGGTTCGGACGGTATTTGCTGGCCGAGGCGGAGTGTGACTGATGCTGCGTCTAGTGCCATGTCATCTTGGTCGATTCCCACCAACGTTCCGGTGGGAGCGATCGAAGCTACTGATCCGCTTCGCGTGTCCTGCCCCGCCTAAGGTACAGTCGACGATTATCGAACCGGGCTGCAACGATAAGTGCTGCGTGACCTCGGCCAGCAAAACTGGGATATGCCGGTATTCCATTGTCAATTCCTAGAGCAGACCCGCGTCGGCCAGCTCCTTTGCGAGGTCTTCGATGCTCTCTCCACCCTCGCCGTACGAATCCCAGGCCTCGGCATCCCATATCTCGATGCGGTTGCCGTTGCCCGTAATGGATACGTCCTTCTTCAAAGCCGCATACTCTCGCAGAAGCGGAGGTAGCGATACGCGACCCGCCGAGTCAAGCTCGGCCTCGACCGCTCCAGATGTGAAGAAGCGGCGCACCTGCCGAACACGCGGATCGAAATCTTCCTTTGACACGAGCTCTTCGACGAAGCGCGCATATTCCTCGGCAGGATAGACGTACAGGCAGGTGTCGAGACCTTTGGCCACAACGAGTTTGCCTGTCATTTCCGCCCGGAACTTGGCAGGCAGAGAGACGCGACCCTTGGCGTCCAGCGTGTGCTGGTAATCGCCGAGAAACATCCGCCCTCTGCCCTCCCCGCTTCTTGTGTTTTCGGGACTCTCGCTCCCCAGAAACACACGGTCCGTGTTCTACGCAGGTCAAACTCTATGCCACTTCATCCCACTTTGCAACACCTGGATGCCACTTCATCCCACTGCAGCCCAAATGCGGTTCTCGAAGCGCCCCAAGCACCCACAAGTGCCCGCCTCACCAGCGATGCGGAAGCGCCCAACGAGATGTACTCGCAACACTCGCTCGAACCCTGACGATGTTTCGCGCGTCTATATGACCGAGTAGGCAGGAATTCGGACGTTGACAGCGGAAGAATAGGGTTGAAGGATTCGGCTCGTGATGGCCGTGCAGCGTGTTGCTCGGCTCGGTCACGACGAGTAGAATCGCAGAAGACCCAACGGGCGATACGGAGGTGACGCACCCCGATGACCTTGACTCCGAACATTGCAGGCGCGTTCTTCAATACATTTGTGCTGGTGTTCTTCGTCGTTGTTGCACTCGGCGCAGCAGTTGGTATCTACGCTGCGAAGCAGATGAAGAAGCTCGAGGAGAAGTGCAACGAGTAGCCTCCGACCCGCTCTTCCGCTGAAACGACGGACGCCCTTCCGCTCGCGTAGTGGAGGGCGTCTTTGCGTTCCTGGCGCCTCGAGTACGACGATCAAGGAGGCTTTTCGATGAAGACTCATCATTCAAGCTACGTGCGAGCGGCTCGTGTGGCGATCCTGGTCGTTCTCGCTGTCTCGCTCGTCGTGGCGCTCGGCGGCTGCAGTCTCGTCGAGACAGCCACGGACTCGGCCTACAAAGGGACCGCCGAATCGGGTGTGCGCGCCTGAAGTCGGCCAGGACTACATGAACGAACAGCGACTCGTTGCAGACGACGAGTCCGCCCTCACGGCAGTTGAGCCGTACGCGGGCGGACAGGATGCCGCGACAATCCCCGCGCAGGACCGCATGATCGTTCGCACGGCCGGTGTCCGCATCGACGTCGATGATGTCGAAGCAGCTCTCAAGGAAGTGCGCGCGCAGGCCTCGGCCGTCGACGGCATCGTGACCGACGTGCAACTCAGCAGCCAGGAAGACATACCTGTCTATCGCTACGAGGCGCAGGGCTCACTCGCTGACGGGGCGGCGCTATCCGGCTACGTCACCGTTCGCGTCCCGGCCGACTCCTACGATGCATTCCTGGACTCTGTCCGAGGCATCGGCGAAGTCGTGCGGCAATCCGAGAGCGAAAGCGATGTGACTCAACAGCACATCGATCTGCAAGCTCAGCTCGACAACCTCAAAGCACAAGAAACGCGACTGCGGGAGTTCTTCGACCAGGCCAAGAGCGTGGAGGATCTGCTCTCCATCGAGCAGGAGCTTACGCGCGTCCGCTCACAGATTGATTCACTCGAGGCCCAGATTGCCTACCTCGAGCGTCAGGCCTCGATGTCCACAGTGACGATCGAGCTGGTCGGTCCCGTCTCGGTCGTGCGCCCGCAGGGTGAGGACTGGGGCTTCGTAAGGGCACTGACCACTGCGGTTCGCGCATTCGTCGGAACCATCAATGTGCTCATCGTGGTCTTCGGCGGATTGCTGCCCGTGATGATCCTCGGCCTGATCGCCTTCTACATCGTCCGGTTCTTCGTCCGCAAGCGTCGCGCGAAGACCCTCCCTGCCGAGGAATCCTGATCCGTGCTGCACACCCACTTCAAGATGCCGCTATGGGCGGCGGTCGCACTCCCGGCCGCCGCCTACGTGGTTCGCTCGGTCGGTCGGGGCTTCGACTTTCGGCCGGATCTACCCGTCGACGCCATCGTCTACGGTGCGCTCGCGTTGCTCGTCCTCGCGGTATTCCTCGTACGCCGTGCGGCGTCTCCTGAGAACGGACACGACAGCCTGACCGAGGAAGTGCACGACGAACACGACCCCGCCCGCCAGGAGCGGTAGGATTATCAGATCCTCGGTGATGTCTAGCGAAGCGACCCCCGGCATGCCCACACCGCCAACCACAGTCAGCCAACCCCCCAGTGCAACCCCGAGTGCAACCCCGAGCCCCCAGGTGGTGGCCCATAGCGCTGCGTGCACGGGTTTGAACCTCACTGAGTCAGGCACTGACTAGCCCTTCTCGTACGGCTTGCCAACGGCTGCGGGAGCTACCGCCCGACCGACCACTCCGGCCAACACGATGACAGTGAGTATGTAGGGCAGCATGAGAAAGAACTGCGATGGGATCTTGATGACGTCCCGGAACAGCTGCAGCTTGATCTGCAGCGCATCGGCGAAGCCGAACAGCAACGATGCCAGATAGGACCCGACGGGGGTCCACCGTCCAAAGATGTTCGCCGCCAAGGCGATGAATCCTCGGCCATTCGTCATGTTCTCGGTGAAAGAGCCCACCTGTTCCAGAGTCAGATTCGCGCCCGCAAGGCCGCCGAGTGCGCCGCTGAGTAGGACCGCCGAATATCGACCTCGGATGACGCTGACGCCGACGGTATCTGCCGCGCGAGGATGCTCGCCCATGGCCCGAAGTCGCAGACCCCAACTGGTGTTGAACATGGCCCACTGGCCCACGATAGCAATGACGATGGCCAGGTACACGATCGGCGTGTACGAGAGAAACACTCCATTCACCCATGTCCAAACCGTTCCCAGGAAGCCCTCTGTCGGGCCGGTGATGTTGAACACTGGCTGCAGGCGAGGTGCCGAGTCCGTTGTGCCGGGATGACCGTAGAAGACCTCCATGAAGAAGCCCGTTAGCCCCAGCGCGAGTATGTTGATCGCGGTACCAGAGACCACCTGATCTGTTCGAAGCGTAATCGAGGCGAACGCATGGATTGCGGCAAGCACGGTACCCGCCACGACTGCTGCCAGGACGCCGATCCACGGACTGCCCGTGGCGAGAGCAGCAACAACTCCGAAGAACGCACCCGTCAGCATCATTCCCTCAAGCGCGATGTTGACGATACCCGATCGTTCGCAGATGGTGCCGCCAATGGCCGCCAAGGCCAGGGGCGTCGCCATCCGGATCGCAGAAGCGAAGAGATCGGGAGTGATGATGTCGCTAAGCATTCTCGACCTCCTCCTTGTTGAACGGAGCAAGTATCCATTTCGCGAGCTGCTCCGCAGCCACCAGGAAGATGATAAGCGCCTGGATAATGAAGATGACCTTCTGGGGGACACCCGCCTCCATCTGCATCGTGCCCGCGCCTGCGGACAACGCTCCGAACAGTATCGCCGCCGGGATGATACCCAGCGGGTTGTTCTTCGCCAGAAGAGCCACGGCGATACCCGTGAAGCCAAACCCGGACGAGAACTGGTCAAACAGACGGCCGTGCACTCCTATCACTTCAACCACGCCGGCAATACCGGCCAAAGCGCCGGAGATGCACAGAGATTTGACGATCGTTCCAGATACGGAGATCCCACCCGTTTCGGATGCCCACGGGTTGTATCCGACGGCCCGAGCCTCATAGCCCAATGTGGTGTACTTGAGAATCCACCACATCAGTAAACAGAAGGCGATGCCGATTGCGAAACCCCAGTGAGCACGCCCGAAGTCTATCCCGAACGTCTCGGACAGCTTGGGAATCAGCGATTCGAGAGGAAGTCTGCTCGTCTGAGGTATCTGCCCCTCGGCCTTCATCGGCCCAGTAACCAAGTAGGAGACCAGATATCGACCGATATAGGTGAACATCATTGTCGTGATGACCTCATGCGCCCCGACCCGTGCTTTGAGCAGTGCCGGCACGAAAGCCCAAGCAGCACCGATAGCTGCACCCGCGATCAGCATAATCACGATGTTGAGCGGTTGCGGAAGACCCAGACCTCCTAGTGCAATGCCGAGCCACGCGGCCGACAGACCGCCGAGAAACAGCTGCCCCTCGGCGCCAATGTTGAACAGACCCGCGCGGAAGCCGTATGCGACTGCAAGACCGGTGAAGATCAAGGGCGTCGCGCGCAACATGGTATCGCCGATTCGGCGCGCGTCTCCAAAGGCTCCCCTGAACAGCGCCGCGAACGCCTCAATCGGGTTGTAGCCCACAGCCCAGATGATGAGCGAGCCGAGTACCAGAGCGAGAAGCACCGACACCAGTGGCGTAGCCAACTGCTCGACGATGCCGCGAAGCCGCCCGGTTGAGACTGCCTCACTCGTTTCAGGCATCGCTGCCCTCCCCTCCCACGACCGCTTCCTGTGCGAGTTTTGCGCCGCCGCCACCCGTCATGTAGTAGCCAAGATCCTCATCCGTTGCCTCGCCCGCGGCGAATTCCTTCACGATCATGCCCTCGAAGATGACGAGAATCCGATCGGCCAGCGTCTGAACCTCTTCAAGCTCAAGGCTGATCAGCAGAATCGCCTTTCCGGCGTCACGCTCGGCCAAGATGCGAGTGTGCACGAATTCGATCGCGCCCACATCGAGGCCGCGTGTGGGCTGTGCCGCAATCAACAACTCGGGATTGCGGCCGACTTCTCTGGCCAGCACAAGCTTCTGCTGGTTGCCACCGGAAAGCGTCCTGGCCTCGACCTTGATCGAGGGCGTCCGTACATCGAAGTCCTCGACGCGCTCGGCAGTGATACGGGTGATCGCCTGGGTATCCATAATGCCTCCGCGCTTGACGAACGGGGGCTTCCGGTGATCGCCAAGAATCATGTTCTCGGCAAGATCGAACTCCAAGACTAGGCCGCGCTTATGCCGGTCCTCGGGAACGTGAGAAACCCCTGCTTCGATCGTGCTCCTCGCTGTAGCGTGCGTGATGTCCTTGTCCAACAGCGTGATCTTCCCGTCCTCGACCTTGCGTAGACCGGTGAGTGCTTCGATGAGCTGTGACTGCCCGTTGCCGCTGACTCCGGCGATTGCAACGATCTCGCCGCCACATACGTCGAAGGAAACGCCCTTGACGGCCTCGAGATGGCGATCATCCACAACGTGAAGTCCTTCAACGCTGAGAACGATGTCGCCACATCTGGTCGGCTTCTTCTCGATACTGAAGACGACCTCGCGCCCAACCATCATCTTCGCGAGCCCGGCCATGTCGATCTCCGAGGGTTTCGTCTCGCCCACGACGCGTCCGTCGCGCATGACGACGACACGGTCCGAGCTGGCCATAACTTCCTCGAGCTTGTGTGTGATCAGAACGACTGACAAGCCTTCGGTCACCAACTGGCGCACGACTCCGAACAGTTCTCGGACCTCTTGCGGGGTCAGCACGGCCGTCGGCTCGTCGAGAATCAGGATGCGGGCGCCACGATACAGCGCTTTGAGGATCTCGACTCGCTGCTGCATTCCAACGGGCAGGTCCATGATGCGCGCGTCCGGATCCACAGCCAGCCCGTATCGCTCTGATATCTCGACGACTCCCGCGCGAGCCGTGCGAAAGTCGATCACGCCGGCCTTCGTGGGTTCGTTGCCGAGAACGATGTTCTCGGTGACCGTTAGGGGCTCGACCAGCATGAAATGCTGGTGAACCATTCCAATGCCCATGTCGATAGCCTGCCGGGGTGAGCGGATGTCTACGGGCTCGCCATCGACAAGAATCTCCCCGCCGTCGGGCGACAGGAGCCCGTATGCGACGTTCATCAGTGTCGATTTGCCCGCACCGTTCTCACCAAGCAAGGCGACTATCTCGCCCTTCTCAAGCGCCAGCGAGACGCGATCATTCGCAAGTACACCGGGGAAGCGTTTCGTGACGTCGCGTAGTTCGAGCAGCGGCGTTCCCATTCCCACTCCTTTTGCAGACTCATCATCCCGAGCATGAACAGGGCGACCGGTCGCTCGCGGCCGGTCGCCCCATGGATCACACGTTGCTCACGCCCGTTTGCCTAGAGATCAGCGCGTGCCGCCGGAACAGTAATGGTTCCGTCCAGGATCTCCGCACTGGCCGTGTCCACGGCATCCTTGATATCTTGCGAGATCTTGTCCTCAAAATCGTGATATGGCGCAAGGCCAACGCCGCCCTCGGCAAGCCCGAACTCAAGGTTCTTGCCGCCTTCGAACGTACCGTTCACGACTTCCTCAACAACTGTGAACACGACATTGTCGAGGTTCTTCATCGCCGAGGTGATGATGATGGGCTTCGCCTCGTCAACGGTCTCGTACTGATCGGCATCGACGCCGATGAACAGTGCGTTCTTCTCGACGCACGCCGTGATGCAACCGAGTCCGGTCTGACCGGCTGCGGCAAATACAACGTCAGCGCCCTGCTCGATCGCCGTCAGAGCAAGCTCCTTGCCCTTGGCCTGATCATCAAAGTCGCCGGCATACAGACTGACGACCTTCACATCGGGGTTGACCGACCTGGCGCCGGCAATGAACCCGGCTTCGTACTTCTCCACCGGCGGAATATCCATGCCGCCGATGAACGCGATCGTATTGTCGGGATTGATGCTGTCGTCGAGGTTCTCGTCAAGAGTGGCCATCGCAGCGACGACACCGGCCAAGTATGCGCCCTCGTTCTCTTTGAACACCAGACCCGCCTGGTTCGGGGCCGGGGCTTCAAAGAACTGATCGATTCCACCGAAGGCAACATCCGGATACTCGGGAGCCTTCAGGGTCGTCGTATCCGTCATGAGGAAACCGACCGTAAAGATGACATCGTAGCCCGCACCCGCGAGCTGGTCGATATTGGGCTCGTAGTCGGCAATCTCAGCGGAGGCAAGCGCCTTGATCTCAACGCCGAGTTCCGTCTCCGCCCTCTGTAGACCTGCGTAGGAGGCGTCGTTGAACGACTTGTCACCGAGTCCACCGACGTCTGTGACCATGGCGGCCTTGATATCCGTCATGGGCTCTTCTGTGGTCGTATCGGTCGTGCCCTCGTCGCCACTGTCTGACGCACAGCCCACGGCAAATACAGCAATCAGTGCGAACGCAAGGAACAGCGCCAAAGCCTTTCTCAGCCTACCGTCCACCCGCATCTCCTCCTCCATATTCAAAACTTGCTGGTCGCTATTCATAGTACACGTGCCCTACTGCACCTACCACCAGTTTTTCCCTTACTGAAGACGTTCATCACACCGCTCGTGAGATGGATGAATCGACCGATGATTCGTATCAGCGGATTCTCGCTCGCGGGTGAGTCGTCAGGTACTCCGCGCGCACGTGCTGTCTGTCGACGTGTGTATAGACCTGCGTGGTCGATATGTCCGCATGTCCCAGAAGCTCCTGAATCACGCGAAGGTCAGCTCCACCTTCGAGCATATGTGTCGCAAACGAATGTCGGAGGGTGTGCGGATGGATCTCGATACCGACTCTCGCTCCATAGCGACGGACCAAGACGAACACGGACTGGCGCGTGAGACGTTGCCCTCGCACATTGAGAAAGAGTGCAGACGAATCAGCCGGACGTGTCGACCCTTTCGGCCGCAAGAATGCCCTGCCGTGTTTCACGTATTCCGCAAGTGCGCGAAGCGCGGCACCACCAACAGGTACATCACGCTCCTTGTCCCCCTTCCCGCACACTCGGATGAACCCGGTTTCAAGGTCCAGGTCCGTGGAGTCCAATCCCACAATCTCGCTAGCGCGCAGCCCACACCCGTACAGCACCTCGAGAATCGCGCGATCGCGATAGCCACGAGGACCTGGAGGAAACGGTTGCGATAGCAGTTGCTCCGCATCGTCGACAGTAATCACATCGGGCAAGCGTTGGGGAACCTTCGGGAGCGGCAGCCTTGCGGTCGGGTGGTTCTCTGTCACTCCTTCGCGCACCAAGAAGCGATGGAAGCTCTTCACCGCAGCAACCTTGCGCTCGACAGAACTCGGCGCATATCCCATCTCACGTAGGCGTTCCACATACGCTGTCACGTCCTCACGGGAGACGTGGTCCGGATCCGCAACGTTTCTCGCCGAAAGAACATCCAGATAGAGCCCAAGATCACGGCGATACGCATCGATGGTGTTGGTCGATGACCCGCGCTCTACAGCGAGGTGCGCGAGGAATTCCTGTGTCAGCGCGCCAACACTCATGTGCACCGATCCTCGACGCCCGACGCACTACTGCGGCGAGACTCCTGGCACGTCAGCGAGAGCAGTGAAGTCCAACCCATGGGCATCAGCTACCGCATGATTCACAAGCAGACCACCGCTCACGTTCACACCCTTGGCAAGCACTGGATCGTCGGCGGCGGCTTGACGCCAACCCTTGTTAGCCAGCGACAAGACGTAGCGGAGCGTAGCATTCGTCAGCGCCAGGGTCGACGTGTTGGGCACAGCACCGGGCATGTTCGCCACACCGTAGTGCAGAACCCCGTCCACGACGTATGTCGGATCGCTATGCGTGGTCGGGTGTGTCGTCTCAACACATCCACCTTGGTCTACAGAGACATCGACGATGACCGAACCCCTCTTCATGTGTGGGAGCATATCCGCAGTCACGAGCCACGGAGCACGCGCCCCCGTGAGCAACACGGCGCCGACGACAAGGTCGGCGTCGTACACCGCCTGCTCGATGTTGTGCCGCAGAGAGTACAGCGTGCCGATCCGATTGCCCCACAGATCATCGATGTACTTGAGCCGGTCCATATTCACGTCAAGCACGGTGACTCGGGCACCCATGCCAACCGCTATATAGGCCGCATTCATACCCACAACGCCAGCACCGAGAACGACAACGTTCGCAGGAAGCACGCCCGGGACGCCGCCCATCAACATTCCGCGGCCACCCATAGGCTTGAGAAGGTACTCCGCTCCCACCTGGGCAGCCATGCGCCCGGCAACCTCGGACATCGGCGCGAGCAAGGGCAGTGCTCCCGAAGGCAGTTCGACGGTCTCGTAGGCAATGCAAGTCGCGCCACTCTTGATCAGACCGTCGGTCTGAAGCCGATCGGGAGCGAGATGCAGATACGTGAACAGCACGTGATCATCGCGAAGCATCTCTATCTCCGGCGCCTGCGGCTCTTTCACCTTGAGAATAAGCTCTGCACGATCGAAAATCTCAGCGGCGGTCTCCACTATCTCGGCCCCGGCGCCAGCGTACTCGCCGTCCTCAAACGAGGAGCCGATGCCCGCTTCACGCTCCAGCAAGATGCTGTGCCCGTGCTCGACAAGCTCTCGACAGCCGGCCGGTGTCATGGCCACGCGAAACTCATTGTTCTTGATCTCCCGAGGGACACCTACGATCATGCTCACCATCCCCTTTCGCCAGAAGCGTTGCCTAGATACTGGGCACCGTGCGCGATCTTGGCACACACATCCCCGGCCGCAAACGCACACGCGAAGAAGACCGGGTCTTCGGACATTCCACGCCCCATACTCCGCACTTCCACTCCTCGCGTGGAAGGCAAGACATCAGACCCGATTGCACTGACCGCCCTGATGTGACGTTCCCACACACCTGCATCTTCGAGAATCCCTTCGATCTCATCAGCATACTCGTCGGGGAGCGTTGGCACGGCGACAATGACTTGTGACGCCGCGATTCGGGTTAGAGCGGTCAACGTGTGATGACTCACACCACGGTGTCGCGGCCGCACGTCGGCGATAGATGCCCTCAGCGTTGCAACCGGCTCGCCCCCAAGTGCCGCGACTGCGTTGAGCGCCTCACCTTGCGAGATTCCGCCATGCCCGAACGGAGTGGCGGTGCCAACGACCCCGGGGCCGATTGCGGCCACAGCGACATCAGCTCGCGCGACATGGCGCGCTGCCAGCAGTCCGGAATGAAGGTTCACGGCCTCCAGCTCGCCCCCGAACGCATGCCCACAAGAGATGGTCGTGTCGATCAGCCCGGCTTCGATAGACGAGCGCACTACTTCAGACAAACACAGCGGAAGTGCCGCATCGTCCGTCATGACGTACGCGACCTTGAGGTCGGGATCAACATGCTTCACCGCTGCCGCGACCAGCGGAACCTGGCTGTGGAGACCACAGCATGCCACCGGCAGGCCGTCCAACGACTCTACGCGCCGCATGATGTCGTGATGGGGGCTGTCTTGCTCCTCGACGGTCAAGACATCCATCTGCATAGGGGTGTAGCGCAGCTTCATGATGTGGCCGCCAGAGGGGTCGTCCAGGGGCGTGCCTTCGCCCTCTCCCAAACGTGCGATCACGAAGTGCGTGCCGCCAGTACCAAGCCTGAGTCCGACGGCCGTTGTGTTCAGAAGCACGCGATCCGACACAGAACAGCGCCCAGACAAGCCCGGATACGAGATCGCGGTACCGACGCTGCGATCGTCCAAGGCTACTTCAAGCCGCTGAATCTCCGCCCTGTCCTCGTCGATGGAACGAACGATGCCCCATACCAGGCGCATCGTCAGCCGCCAGCCATGCCGACCGCTACGGCCTGGACGAAATCGACCATGGAGTACAGATCTTCGACCGCAATGCTCTCGGAAGTGCTGTGCACCGAACTCATGCCGCACGACAGCACCAGCGTGGGGATACCGGCTTCGGCGAATACGTTGCCGTCGCTACCACCCCCGGTCTTGAGAGTGCAGGGGATGAGACCGGCGTTCGTCGCTGCATCTGATACCGCGCGCACCACGTCGGCGTTCTCGTCGAATGAGAAGCCCACGTACTCCCGGGTCCATGCTATCTCGAGCCGACCCCCGGCTGCCTCAGCCGCGTCGTGCATCGCATGTTCCATGCGTTGCTTGATCTCCTCGGCGCGGCGGATGTCGAGAGAACGACACTCGCCTGTGAGAGATGTGCTCGCAGGGATTACATTGGTCGCCGTACCGCCCTCGATGCTCCCGATATTCGCAGTACTCATCTCGTCGAGACGTCCCAGCTCCATCGAGCAGATGGCCTTCGATGCCATGGCGATTGCCGATATGCCCTGCTCCGGCGCGACACCCGCGTGCGCAGCTTGCCCGTGAAACGTGGCCAAGAAGGTGTAGTGCGTCGGGGCGGCGATAACGATACCGCCTGGGCGACCATCAGCATCGAGAACTAGACACATATCGGCGTCGAGTGCCGGCAAGTCAAGAGCCTTGGCCCCCGTAAGACCTGTCTCTTCGCTCACAGTCAGAACAACCATCAGGGTCGGACGCGGTCCTGCGGCAGCGATGATTCGTCGTGCGGCCTCGAGAATGGCAGCGATGCCGGCTTTGTCGTCCGCCCCCAAGACGGTCTCCCCCGAGCTCGACACGCGTCCGTTCGCAACCACAGGCTCGATGCCACGACACGGCTCAACGCAGTCCATGTGGGCGCTCAACATGAGCGTGTGCCCGCTTGTGCCCTCAAGTCGTGCGATGAGATTGCCCGTGTTGGATGCAGTACGAGACCGGGATTCATCGAACGTGACGTCGAAGCCCATCTCGTTCAGGGCACGCTCGCAGTACTCCGCGACTTGATCCTCTTCACCCGAAGGGCTGTCTATCCTGACAAGGTCAAGGAACGTATCCAGGACACGTTCCTCCTCGGTTGACATGAGTCTATGCCCCCCGCACCGCACGCCGCTGGACGGCCGCACCGATAAAGTCGCGGAACAGCGGGGCAGGCCTCTCCGGCCTGCTCTTGAACTCCGGATGCCCCTGATTGCCGACGAACCACGGGTGATCGGGCAGCTCGACCATCTCGACAAGCTTCTCGTCAGGAGACAGACCGCTTATCACCAAACCGGCATCGACGAGCTGCTGCCGGTATGCGTTGTTCACTTCGTAGCGATGACGATGACGTTCATAGATGACCTCTTCGCCGTAGATCTCGTGTCCCTTGGTCCCAGCGACTACTTTGCATGGGTAGGCACCAAGCCGCATCGTCCCACCCATGTCGGCGACATCGTGTTGGTCGCGCATGAGGTCGATCACGGGATGCTCGGTCACCGGGTCGAATTCGGCGGAATTCGCACCCTCCAGCCCGGCGATGTGGCGGGCGAACTCGACGACTGCCACCTGCATACCAAGACAGATCCCCAGGTAGGGCAGTTGATTCTCTCGCGCATAGCGAGCCGCGCGGACCTTGCCCTCAATACCACGGATTCCGAAACCGCCGGGAACGAGTATGCCATCCATCTCGGAAAGCACCGCATCGACTTCTTCGGGAGTGAGCGACTCGGCATCGACCCAGTGGATATTCACCTTGTGATCATGATGGATGCCCGCGTGATTGAGCGCTTCATTCACAGACAGGTACGCGTCGGGAAGCTGTACGTACTTGCCCACGAGAGCGATGTCGACCTCTTTGGCCAGGGCCGCCGAGTGCGCCACAAATGCAGCCCATTCCCGCATGTCCGGCTGTCCGCATTCGAGCGCGAGCCGTTCGATGACCATCTCGTCCAATCCCTGCTCGCTCAGAGTCAGCGGCACCTCGTAGATGCTCCGCGCGTCCTGTGCGGATATGACCGCTCCCGGATCGACGTCGCAGAACAGCGCGATCTTGCGTCGGATGCCCGCGTCGATCGGTCGATCCGAGCGGCACACGATGAAGTCGGGCTGAATACCGATCGAGCGGAGTTCCTTGACGGAGTGCTGGGTCGGCTTGGTCTTGAGTTCGGCACTCGCTGCAAGGTAGGGCACGAGGGTGACGTGGATATAGCACACGTTCTCGCGCCCCTGATCCTTGCGAAGCTGTCGAATGGCCTCAAGAAACGGTAGCGACTCGATGTCTCCGACCGTCCCGCCGACTTCGGTGAGAATCACATCGGGCTGTGTCTGCTCGGCCAGCCGCAGAATCCGGTCCTTGATCTCATTGGTCACGTGAGGGATGACCTGCACTGTTCCCCCAAGGAAGTCGCCTCTGCGTTCCTTGGTCACAATCGTGGAGTACACCGACCCGGCCGTGACATTGCAGTCACGTGAAAGCGACTCGTCAATGAAGCGCTCGTAGTGTCCGAGGTCGAGATCGGTCTCTCCCCCGTCATCGGTCACGAAAACCTCGCCGTGCTGGAAGGGGCTCATCGTACCGGGATCAACGTTGAGATACGGGTCCAGTTTTTGGATGGTTACTTTGAGACCCCTGGCCTTGAGCAAACGGCCCAGCGATGCAGCCGTGATGCCCTTGCCGAGCGAACTCACAACGCCTCCGGTCACGAAGATGTGCTTTGCCATATGAGCCCTTCATCCTCCCGTTTGGTTGCCGCGCACACGTTCACTATACCCTCGGCTCTGACACTCTGGAGCCGCATTTCGTCCTAATCTGACGTACCTGCCGAGGAATTCTCGGCGTGTAGCCTACCAAGCCCGTCGAGCCAACGCAGCGTGGCGTTCTGCTCGATCACACGCGAAAACGACACGCGCTCACTTGTGAGACTGAGACCCAACATGAGCGCGAAGTACGCGACAAGTCCCCACAGAGGCAATCCAATCACGATCAACATCCCGGCGACCGCGCCCATCGGGTTGGCTCCCGCATCGCCAAGCATTCCGCGCTCGCCCAAGTCGTGGCCCCACACTGCAATCACGGGGCCGAAGACGAACAGCGCAAGCACCACCACGTCGACTAGCCGTGCGCCCAATGCCGTCGATAGCGCCGGAGTGACCGCTGTCAGTGACGGCAGCAGAACCGCGACCGAAGCAACGCCCAGTAGCCCGAGCACAACGTAGCCTTGAGTGCACGACCAGGCCTCAGATCCAGAAGGTTCACGAAGTTCGATGTGAGCGCTATCGCGGCACCACCCAAAACACCCACGCCAAGCCTCGCCGGACCCACGTCCCCTCCGGCGTCGACCCATGGAGCGACACCGGAAAGGATCAGACCCACGACAAGCGAGGCGGCCGAGATCCCGATGAGTTTCAACATTCCGGTCGACATGTGCCCGTGCGCGAGCGCTCGCAGATGCCCACGAAACCCACGCGCATCCGACGAACCATACGCATCGTCCACGACACCGAGCGCAAATGCCACGAGCGCCAACGGCCCGGCAAGCGTCAAGACTGCGACGACAGAACCCGCTTCCCCGCTAGCAAACGCCGGCGACGACAGGATAGAGGAGATGACGACTCCACCGACGATTGCAGCACCTGCCCATAGCAACCAGGCGATGCCGAGCCCAAGAAACACCTCTCGGCCTCGATAGTTGGCCACAAGTCGACCGTCGGCCAACACCGGCACGAGCATGCGGATTCCTAGCCATGGAACACCCACGCCCAGGAGAAGGGCGACGCCTATGGCAGCTGCCCACGTCACAGAGATGCCAAGTCCGTAGATGTGCGCTCGGTGGCGTCAGAAGAGGCTGAGCCGCCTGCAATAAGTCGGTGCAGCATGAGGTACAGAATTCCCGCACCGATATAGAGCATGATCAACGCAGGAATCACGATTCCCGAATCCTCCGTCAGATACGCTGCCGCACCGCCGATCAGACACGCCGCCATTGCTGCGGAGAAATATGGATTCTCATCTAGAGTGGCAGCAAAGTCGCCTTGCGGACGCCATCGCATGAAGCCGAGGAACCCGAGAACCACTACGAGCAGATACGACCAGTTCGTTCGTGTGAGGACACGCAAGTTCGTCTCCGCCTTGCGAACGACAATGAGCCACAGCTCGCCGATGCCTCCGGAGGCAGCGCTGGACCACGCTCGAGCCAAGTGCGTCTGGGAGCCCTTGCTGGCTGCCAGGTCCACGAACGAGAACACGCCTACGATCATCACGATGACCAGAAGCACTGCCAGCATCAAACGCCAAGACAGCCGGTATCCGTTCATGAGCGCCCAGGCAACTGCGAAACCGACCACGCCCCACGCGGCCACGCCGACATTGGCACCCCAGAACGGCGCGGCGGCAGTCACAACGACCAGCAGCCCCAACAGGGGCAGGCCCCACTTCACGGCACTGGCTGTCCAACGCGAGTCAGGATACTGGTCAAACACGTACGACGAACCGACCAAAACGGCGCCGAACAACAGGGCGGCACCCTCATTTCCCATGCCGTAATACCGCGCAGCCAGCAGCGGTGAGTATCCGAGAAAGCTGCTGAATGACAGCGGTGCGCCGAGCCACTGGTCTATGAGCAACGTGAAGGCGCACAACAGGCTGAGCGTCGCCACCGGTACCCGGACCGGCGCGAATCGCTCGAGCAACAGTCCGACTCCCCACACGACCAGTGTCGCCACAACGAACATGCCCGTCGCCTGTTGAGCATCTTGCGGTCGCACATCGAACACGAACATCAACGTCGACGCGGCCGGCACGGCGAGAATGAAGAGCAACGTCTTGCGGAAGATCCACGAAACGACCTGAACGGTGCTCGAAGCCCATCGGCGTGCTCGCAGCAGCACAAACCCGCCCGCAAGCAGCACAAGTGTCGTGAACGTGATGTAACCGTTCAAGATCGCGGGTTTCGCCGTGTCGATGGCGATGGCACTCTCATCGAGTTCGACCAACTGCGATACCCGCTGCTCGAGGGCGGCCGTCGAACCATCTGCCCCCATGGGATTGCCGAGAATCCGAGTCGGCACGTCGGTGTCGAGCAAGTCGAGCACGGTGGCCGCCATGTCGAGGTTCGTTACCAGACCCTCGCGCTGCGTTGACGACGAAGTCAAGTAGCCTCGCCAGCCGCGACCGGACACCACCATAGGGCCGAGCCCGGCGAAGCTTCTCTCCCGGTAGCTGCCCACCTGCGGC
Source organism: uncultured Actinomycetota bacterium (assembly GCA_963790405.1). GTDB lineage: Bacteria > Actinomycetota > Coriobacteriia > Anaerosomatales > JAGXFU01 > JBGSMX01. Next base: position 345,393 of record CAWBOJ010000005.1, on the reverse strand, counting down.
GCAACGATCAGCACTGCGTCATCCGGCAAGGTTTCCGCAGCCATCGCGACCACCTGATCGAGCGTTTCAACGGCGGTCGCATGATGCTTGTCCGCGACCGAAGGCGCGACTTCGAGTGCGAACTCATACGCACGCTGCAAATCACCGCTGTCCAGGACTATCAGAGACGGGCCATCCACGTCCGAAACGCGTTTCTCGGCAGCGGCATACGCCGTCTTGAACGCCTCAAGGTCTGTTCGAAAACCGAACGGCGAATCGGGATCGTTCACGAGAAGATCCGTCGAGACATCGCCGACACGCACGCGTCCTTCAACATCCATCGCGACCATAGCTGCCGGGCGACTACGCCACAGACCTCGCACTTCGTAGCCCGAGTCGGAGTTTCCCACGGCGGCCGTCACGCCTCCGGCGTCCACGATCGCCTGTCCCAGCGTGCCGACGACGACCTCCAGAGTCGTGTAGGCCGAATTGAGTCTTTGGGTTCTCGGCGTGCCGAGAAAGACGATCTCGTGGCCGGCAGCAGTCACACCGGTCATTCGTTCGAATGCTTCAGCACTCGTGCCGCCCTCGTAGTACTCGTCAACCGAGTACGCGGCTGGCGCAAGGGCATCGGCTGCAGCCCACGAGCCTGCCGAGAACGTCAGGGCTCCCTCATCGGGCGTATCCTGCCCTGCGCTCCGATTGCGGTTGTTGACGTTGATGTCGCCGACCGCGCCTTCGCTCGCAAGGCGATACAGAGTGGGCGTCTGTTGCTCCGTGATATCCGCCCAGCTCAAATAGGGAGCAAGGACCAATACGACGCGGCCGGAAGGGGCGGTATCGGCAGCTTCGGCCGTAGTCATACCGACCGCCGCCAAAGACGTGACAAGCAGGACTGACATAGCGATCACACACATCGCCTTGCACGCGACGCGTCTCATGTACGCTCCTTGTGCGGCACACAACCACGTGCCGCATCGCGGACGGCTCGGTCGTTGGGGGACAACGGTCCGTCGCGCCAAAGAAGCGCGCCGGTCGGACGAGAGACGCCCATGGGCAAGTATAGCGGATGCTCCTGACGCTGCCACAACCCCGTTGTAACGACATGGTGACGCGTTGGCCATTTCAGGAAGCTTCCGTCACCAGCCGCGCCATCCTCGGCTACAATAACGAGCGATCCCGCGGAACGCACGCATTCCGCACGTACACGGGAGGTCACGATCACCAAGCCCACTATCGCCCGCTCGACTGCGATCATGTCGATCTCGACGGCGCTCTCACGCGTCACGGGATTCGTTAGAACGTGGGCGATCGCCTATGCGCTCGGCGTGACCACCATGTCGTCCGCGTACAGCGTCGCCAACAACATTCCCAACATGATCTACGAGCTGGTTGCGGGCGGCGTCATCTCATCGCTGTTCATACCGATCTTCCTCGAACAGTGGGAGAAGCGCGGACGCGACGAAGCGTGGGAGTACGCGAGCTACCTGTTCAACCTCACGACTGTCGTGCTGTCCGTGGTCGCTGTGATCGGAACGGTGTTTGCCGAGCAGTTCGTCCGTACGCAGACCTTCCGCTCCGCCTCCGGCACTCAAGAGGTCGAACTGGCGGCCTACTTCTTCCGCTTCTTCGCCGTGCAGGTCGTCTTCTACGGGGCCGGGGCGGTCATCAGTGGTCTGCTGAACTCACAGCGCAAGTTCTTGTGGCCCGCAATCGGCCCCGTCTTCAACAACCTTGTCGTCATCGTGACCCTGCTTGGCTTCTACGTCCCGTTCCGTGAGTCGAGGCCGGATCTCGCGCTGATAGGTCTTGCGGTCGGCACGTCTCTGGGCGTCCTCGTCATGTTCGTCGCCCAGATCCCAAGCCTGTTCAAACTCGGCATCCGCTACACGCCGCGAATCGACTTCAAACACCCCGGACTCAGGCGAATGGGCCGCATGGCGATCCCGACCATCGTCTACGTCATCACAAACCTCACCGCGGTCTCGTTCAGAAACGCCTACGCCTTCGAGGTCTCCCCCAAAGGGCCCGCAACCCTGCTCTATGCGTGGATGTTCTACCAACTGCCCTACGGAATCTTCGCGGTCGCGCTCGCAACCGCCATCTTCACCGAGCTCTCGGACCAGGCAGGCCGAGACGACTGGACGGGCTTCAAGACCACCTTCGGCAAGGGTTTCAAGACCACGGGGATGCTGATCCTTCCGATGGCGGCAATGCTCGTCGCCCTGTCTACGCCTCTCATCACCCTCTATCGAGCCGGCGCGTTCACGTCCAGTGACGTGCCTGTGGTTGCCGAGATACTCGCATGGTGGGGCGTAGCGCTCTTCTTCTTCGCGACGTACATGTACGTACTCAAGACGTTCTACTCGCTCCAGGACACCAAGACGCCCATGACCGTGAACCTCATTTTGACGGTCGGCCAGATCGGTATGTACGCGGGGCTCACGGTGGGCTTCGGGGGCTGGGCTGGCCTCGGTCTCAAAGGAATCCCTATCGCAGACATGCTCTTCTATGGCGTCAGCCTCGCCACACTGTCGCTGATTCTGCGCCGCAAGATCGGTGGCTACGACATGCGTGGCATCTTGTGGATGCTCGTTCGCACCGCAATAGCGGCACTCCTTGGCGGACTCGTGGCATATGGCATCGTTCTCGCCACGCCGGGCCTGACCGGCACGCGCACCGGCTTCTTGCTACAGCTCCTGATCGGCGGAGTCAGCGGTCTCGGTGTCTCGTACGGCGTCGCCGCTGCGCTTCGCGTGGAGGAAGTCGGCATCGGAGTGGACTTGCTGCGCAGCCTTCCCCGTCGTATTCGAGGCCGAGGCGCCTCCTCATGAGTGTCGTCGCCCTCATTCCCGCCTTCAACGAGGCGGACAGAGTCGCGGCCACCGTAGCGGGGACCAGAGCTGTGACCGGCATCGATCGGATCATCGTCATCGACGACGGCTCTACCGACGAGACTGTTCAATCGGCCCTCGCGGCCGGCGCAGAAGTGGTGGAGCTTGCTGCCAACCTGGGGAAAGGGGCAGCCCTCGATGCCGGCTACTCCTACGCTTCGACCGACGAGCCGGTGGAAACGCTGCTACTGCTCGATGCCGATTTGGGCGACACGGCACGCCAGGCATCGCTCCTCTTGGAGCCTGTGGCCTCCGGGCGAGCGGACATGAGTATCGCGGCGTTTCCTCGTCCTACAGGCAAGGCCGGATTCGGCCTCGTCATGGGACTCGCACGATGGGGTATCCACCGCCTCGGCGACACTTCATTCAACGCGCAGGCGCCGCTTTCCGGACAGCGTGCGCTCAATGCCCGCGCACTGAGCGCGTGCACACCATTCGCCGGGGGGTATGGAGTCGAGGTCGCCCTCACCGTTCGCGCGCTGCGTGCGAACCTCACGCTCCTGGAAGTGCCGACGACCATGGCTCATGCCGCGACGGGTCGCGACGCAGCGGGCTTCGCCCATCGCGGCCGACAGTTCGCTCACGTCGCACGAGCGCTCCTGTCGCTAGCACTCGAGAAGCGGCGGAACGATACCTAGGGTGCTGCTGCAGGCGCTACCAATGGATAGGGCTTTGTCGCAGACGACGACGTACCGTAGGATCCGGAAGCCTCACCCGACAGAATCATCACAAGCGAGTAGTTCCCCTCCGGTGTGCCCACGTTGTCGACTATCGACAGACCGCGGGCCACTGCCGCCTCGGCCATATCCGTGATTTGTGTGTGCCCTACCACGCCCACTGCCGGCACGCCCGACACAGCCGCAGCTGCCGCGATGGAAAGGCACCCTTCGTCGGCAACCCCGTCAAACGTCGTCATCGTCACGAACCCTCCGCTTGTGAACTCAGCGGGGAACTCGTCGACGCTCAGGACTCCTGCCGCAACGAGCGCTTCAGTCAGCGGACGTTCGATGCCGGGCGACAGCCACTCACGCGTGAGCTCTTCAGCCACTGCACTGCGAAACGCATCCACATCCTCGGTCGGTGTGACGTCGACATAGGCCGTCGCAATCTGAGAGACCGCGGGATCGGCAAGGCCAAGGCCCGGTTCATCCACCATGATGATCACCGGCATGCCACCGGCATTCGAAATCGTGTCCGCCACGACCGAGAGACCATCCGTGCGACCTGTGTTGCTCAGCACTACGACTGCCTGACCATCGAGACGTCCGCTGGTTATCAGCGGAAGGATATCGTTCACGAAGTCCTCGCGTGCCTCATTTTCCGCACGAAGATCCGAATTCTCGGCCGAGAGATCCTCGTATTGAGCGCGCAAGCTGCTGATCATCGTATCCAGCTGGGTATCGAGCGGTCCTCGCTCGGCCACAATGGTCCCAAGCACCAGCCCCACCGCCAAGAACAGAAAGACCGAGACCAACGATGCAACGTGGTACCTGAGGTTGTACATATGTCAGCGTCTCCTCATGCGCGGCTCAGATCCCGAGCCACGTCCGTAGCTGCAAGAGTACCAGGGCGAGCATGTCTCGCGCCCGTGGCGAGATGAGTATGACGACCGACAGGGTCACAAGCGCAGCCCCCGCGATCGCGAGCAGATGCGAGGTACCGACCGTGCTGCGATAGAGCTTATTGACGCCCTTGGCATCCACGAGTTTGGGTCCGACTTTCAACCGCACAAGGAACGTCGATGCCATTCCCTTTCGCCCTTTGTCCAAGTACTCGACAAGATTGGCGTGCGTTCCCACCGCGACAATCAGGTCCGCACCTGACTCCCAAGCGAGCAAGAGCGCGAGATCCTCACTTGTTGCCGAGATGGGCCAGGGTGTCCCGCTGACCCCGAGTTCATCGAGCCGCTCCATGGCCGGACAGCGACCATCAGCATAGGCGTGCACGATGATCTCCGCCCCGCTTCTCAGCACCTCGTCACTGACCGAGTCCATGTCACCTATGATGATGTCCGGCTTGAACCCAATCTCGACGATCGCGTCGGCTCCGCCGTCCACGCCGACAAGAACCGGACGCATCTCGCGAATGTAGGGCTTCAAGGCGACGAGATCCCGTTGATAGTCATAGCCGCGGACTACAACCAGGACGTGACGCCCCGCGATGTGCACGCGCGTCATCGGCACCGTAGTTCCCTCGGTAAGCAGGGACTTGTCTTGTTCCAGAAACTCGAGCGTGTTCCGCGCGAACTTGTCGAGTTGATCCTCGAGCTTGGACTTGGCCTGCTCCATCGCCTGCTCGACAGCCTCGACCGTCAGCCGTGCGCCCGAGGCAACTACCTGGCCATCAACGAGCACGTCACCATCCACGATTGATACGGTGTCGCCCTCCTGGACCCGTTCGAAGACCTCTGGTCCCACGTTGTCGATCAGGGTGACACCACCGCGCGTGAGCAGAAGCGGACCCGTGTTCGGATACGCCCCCGAAATCGACGGTGAGACATTGACGATAGCCTCAACGCCGGTCTGAAGAAGCGACTCGGCACTGACCCGATCGATATCGATGTGGTCGATAATCGCTATGTCGTCTGAGCCAAGCCGCTTCACGAGGTCTTTCGTTCGCTTGTCGAGCCTGGCTGTGCCTATGTGGCGCATCCGTCAGATCCCCACGTCAGGTCTATCGCATCGGTCATCGGCGTCTGCCGAAGAACCGGCATCGGATTCTATCATGCGTCTGCCGCGCCGGGAGTCGATACGCTGGCGAGCAACTCCTCGGCGTGCGCGCGTCCAACCTGGCTGTCGCCCCCCGATAGCATCCTCGAAATCTCCATCACCCGATCGTCACCCTCCACACGCCTCACCTCGGTGCGCGCATGCTCGTCCCCAACGCTCTTCTCGACAACGAGATGTTGCTGAGCGAAAGCCGCCACCTGCGCCAGATGCGTCACCACGAGTACCTGGTGACGCTCTGCCAGAGCGGAAAGACGTCGTCCGACTGCGGTCGCAGTAGCGCCCCCAATTCCGGCATCAACCTCATCGAACACCAGAATCGGAACGCTGTCCGCTGTACCCAGGACGGTCTTGAGCGCCAACATCACGCGCGAGATCTCTCCGCCCGATGCAATCTTCGAAAGCGGGCGAAGCGGCTGCTCGGGGCCGGCTGCGAACAGGAATTCCACACGGTGACCCCCGCCGGATGTCCACACGTCAAACTCGAGTTGCTCGAATGAAACATCGAAGCGCGTACCACGCATGCCCAAATCGACCACTTCGCTGCCCAGCCGCTCGACAAACGGACCTCCCGCGTCCCGACGTAAAGCCGTGACGCGCGCCTCGGCCTCCTCGACTGCAGACCGCGCGGCCTGGATTCGCTTCTCAAGCGCTCCCCGCCCCGACTCGCCTCGCTCCAACGCCTCGAGTCGTGCGACTGCCTCATCTTGTACCGAGATGACGTCACGCAACGTGGGTCCGTGCTTCTTCTTCAGTTCAGCCAGCGCGGACAAGCGCGCCTCGACTACGTTGAGCTCGCGGGGATCGTGATCGATGCCCTCGCCGTAGTCTCTGATTGAGACAGCCAAATCTCCGAGCGCAATCGACGCCTCGTCCAGTCGACGATGTAGCTCGTCTAAGACGGGGTCGAGGCCGTCGACGCGAGACAAGACCGCACTGGCCCTGGCCACCAAATCGCACGCAGCACCGTCATCACCCAACGAAGAGTGCGCCTCGGCAGCAGCCTCAATCAGGCGCCCGCCATGTCTGAGATGCGGTAGCCGTGCTTCGAGTCTCTCGTCCTCATCTTCTTCGGGAGCTGCACGCGCAATCTCCTCGGCAACGAAACGGAGGTAGTCGGCCTGTCGCGCGTCCTCGGTCAGGCGTTCGTCGAGTCCTTCGAGCTCTTGGGAGAGTTCGTCGTACTCGCGCCGTGCCGCCGCGTACGCCTCAAGAGCCTCGTCGGCCGCAACTCCGATGTAGCGGTCCAGGTAGTCGACGTGGCGAGCCGCATGCAGAAGCGATTGGTGCTCGTGCTGACCATGGAGATCGAACAGAGGGCCCATCCGGTCAGCGAGCGCTCCAACGCTCACCATTGATTCGTCTATCGTGCATCGTGAGCGCCCATCGGCACTGACGCGACGCCGCACCACAATCTCATCGTCCACGAGACGGATGCGACCCTCCACCACGGTCTCCTCGGCACCTGCACGTACCATTTGCGAATCCGCGCGCTCGCCCAACAACAGCTTGATGGCCCCCACGAGGGCCGTCTTGCCGGCGCCCGTTTCACCCGTCAGCACTGTCATTCCCGGACCGAATTCCAGCCACGCCTCTTCGATCAGAGCGAAATTGCGTACGTGGAGTTCCTCCAGCACGCTACCGCCCCCCGTAGAACTCGGAGCGGACAACTTCGTAGAAATCGCGCCCGTCGAGTTTGGCGAGCAGAACATCGTGGTCACAATGCTTCACGGTGATCGACTCGATGGCCTGACGGCACGGGGTCGGGTCACCATCGACGGTGACACACGCCTCGCGACGTGCCTCGTCCGGCAATCTGATCTCCACGACATCGGACGGCGCGATGACGATCGCGCGGCGGAACAGCGTGTGAGGCGCAACAGGTATCACGACGCCACATTCAAGATTGGGAGACACGATCGGACCGCCGGCCGAAAGCGCATACGCAGTCGATCCGGTCGCGGTGGCGACGACGATCCCGTCACCGTCGAACTCCGACATCGGCACGCCGTTGATGCTGAGGGCCACGCGTACGACACGTGCCGATGCACCGCGTGCCAGCGCTACCTCGTTCAGCGCACGGTACCGACCCACCTCTCGCCCATCCATGACAACATGCGCTTCCAGTGTCGAACGCCGCTCGATGCGACACTCCCCCGCCAGCGCAGCCTCGACTGACTCGCGCATCTGCTCGGCGGATGCCCCTGCCAAAAAGCCCAGATGCCCGAGATTGACGCCGAGAATCGGCACCTCGACCTCGCCCAGAAGATGCACGGCCGCCAGAATGGTGCCGTCCCCCCCGAGGGCTACCACGAGCTCGGGCGTGCCGATTTCGGTAGGTGGCACCGCATAGGCCTCAAGCCCACAGCCACTTGCGTGATCGGTGGCGATAACCGGCTCGTACCCGCCGCCGACGAGCCACGTCACAAGCTCGCACGCCGCAAGGCGTGCGGTCTCGTGCCTGATGTTCGGAACGATCAGGATACGCACCGGCACTCTCACTCTCCCAGCTCAGTATGGGCGTCGCTGACAACCTGCTCGGACTGCGGGTGGACATCTTCGCCGGATCGCGAGGCCCACAGCCAGAACTCAATGTTACCCTCAGGACCCTTGAGAGGCGACCAGGTCAGACCTCTTGCCACCAGGCCTGCCGACCTCACTGATTCCAGGGCAGCAGACACAACGTCGTGATGAGTCGCCTGATCGCGCACCACACCTTTCTTACCAACACGACCCTTACCAGCCTCGAACTGAGGCTTTACCAGCATGAGCAGGCTGCCGTCCTCTCCCGCAAGCCTTTCGAGAATCGGCAGCACGACTCGTAAGCTGATGAAGCTGACGTCTACGACAACCAGGTCGAACGGAGCGCCCAGGGATTCTACGTCCGCGTGACGGATGTTCAGGCGTTCATGCACATCCACACGCTCGTCGTTGCGCAGCTTCCACGCCAGCTGCCCGTAGCCGACATCCACGGCCACGACCGATGCAACACCTCGCTGGAGCAGGCAATCCGTGAATCCGCCGGTTGACGCCCCGACATCTATGGCACGTGCCCCTGCCACGGTGATGCCGAGCACGTCGAGCGCTCCTGCGAGTTTGTGACCCCCCCGCGAGACGAAGCGAGGGGCCTCGGCCACCTGGATCGGTGCGTCGGTTTCGATCTGCTCCCCGGCCTTCGCGATCACACGATCGCCGACACGTACCTCGCCCGCCAGTATCGCGGCCTTCGCACGTTCGCGAGACTCGAAAAAGCCCCGCTCAGCGAGGACGACGTCGGCTCGGCGTCGCATCGTCTGCGGATTCCTCGGCTGGCAGTGGCAGTTCTCCGTCCAAACCCTTGAGTCGTCCGAGAACAGCTCCCCGGATACCCGCAGGGTCGAGACCGACCTCGGCAAGCAACTTGCCCATCGCGCCGTGAGTAACGAAGCAATCCGGCACGGACAGCCTCAGTACGGGAATCTCGATATCCAGATCCGAAATGGCCTCGAGAACCGCCGCGCCGGCTCCTCCGAGTCCCGTGTTCTCCTCTATCGTGACGACGAGGCGATGTTCGTGGGCGGCCCACGAGATCGTCTCGAGATCCAATGGCTTGACCCATCGCATGTTGACTATGCTGGCCGAGACTCCGTCTGCACGAAGCAGATCGGCTGCTTCCTCCGCTGCACTCACCATGCGTCCTACCGCAAGAAGCGCCACGTCCGTCCCTCGCGCCCGCACCTCAGCACGTCCAGCCTCGAGCACAACAGGTGCACCATCGTGCACGACACCGCGCCCCTTGCCCCTCGGATATCTGATGGCTACAGGACCATCGGCTCTCAGCGCTGTGTGGAGCATGTCCGCAAGCTCCGCCTCATCGGCAGGCGCCATGATCATCAGATTCGGGATCGACCGTAGGTACGTCAGATCGAACACACCGTGATGGGTCGGACCGTCCTCACCCACCAGTCCGGCTCGATCGAGGCAGAACACGACGTGAAGATTCTGTAGGGCAACGTCCATGATGAGCTGGTCGTAGGCCCGCTGCAGAAACGTCGAATAGATGGCGACCACCGGAAGCCGTCCACCCAGCGCCAGACCGGCCGCGAGTCCCACCGCATGCTGTTCGGCGATCCCGACATCGAAGAAGCGATCCGGATACTCGCGCGCGAATGCATCGAGGCCGGTGCCCGAAGGCATCGCTGCGGTGATCGCCACAATGCGCTCGTCTTGTGCCGCCTCTGCCACGAGGGCGCGACTGAACGCCTCGGTGTAGGACATCGGTCCGCCAGATCCGTTCACCTTGCCCGTATCGATGGCGAACGGGCTGATGCCGTGGAACGCTTCCGGTCTGTCCTCGGCAGGTGTGTACCCGGATCCCTTCCGAGTAACGGCATGGATGATTACCGGACCCTCGGCTTGACGAGCCTGGACCACGGCGGCGGCGACACGCCGAGCATCATGACCGTCGATAGGCCCGACGTAGGTGAGCCCCAGCTCCTCGAAGAGCATGCCCGGCACAAGCAGCTGCTTGAAGGACTCCTTCGCAGCTTCACCCGCAGCTACCATCGCCGCTCCGAGCTTGGTCTTCGCAAGAGCACTCTCTACGTCATCTCGAAGGCGCATGTAACGCGGATCAAGCCGGACGCGCGCTAGATATGACGCCATCGCACCGACATTTTCGGCGATCGACATCTCGTTGTCGTTGAGCACGATCGTCATCTTCGTCCCGAGGTGTCCGATGTTGTTCAGGGCCTCGAAGGCCATGCCGCCCGTCAGCGAGCCGTCCCCTATGACGGCCAGGACGGTCTCCTCGCCACCAGAGAGATCTCGCGCAGTCGCGCGCCCCAGGGCCACCGATAGTGAGTTGGAGGCGTGCCCGGTGTCGAAGGTGTCGTAGGGACTCTCCGACCGCTTCGGGAAGCCACACACTCCGCCGTACTGCCGCAATGTCCCAAAACGATCCGTGCGGCCCGTGAGGAGCTTGTGCACGTACGACTGATGCCCAACATCCCAGATGATGTGGTCGTTGGGTGCGTCGAGAGCAAGGTGAATCCCGAGAGTCAGTTCGACGACACCCAGGTTCGGTGCCAGGTGACCGCCCGTCTGCGACACGGTGTTGACGAGTGTCTCGCGAATCTCGATTGCGAGTTGTTTGAGTTGCTCGTCACTGAGACCGCCCAGGTCTGCGGGAGACTGTATCGAGTCCAGGATGCGTTCGGCGGGTTCCACTCAAAAACCCCTAACGGGCGACCCCGTGGTCACCCTCGTCCGACATGTGACGGATTTCAAGCATAGTACCCTCGTCGATGACCTCACAAGCCGAGGACCGAGCCCGTTGCCGCGGTGTTACTCCTCTGCAGATTCAACCGGTTGAGAGTCGGTTGCCTCATCGGAGTCGGAAGAGTCCGCACTCCCGTCAGTCGTCACATCTGCAGCGGATGCAGGATTCTCGACATCTTGTGGCTCGAAGTCATCTGGCCGAGAAGAGCCTGCCGCCTCCGAGTCCACGCTCGAATCGCGTGCAGCCTCCTGCTCCTCAACGACTGCCTGCCATTCCGTGTGGTCCGACAGCTCGGTGCATGTGTTCGCAAGGCGGACACCCTCTTCGAGCAACTCTATGCTCGCCTCGAGAGAGACATCCTTTCGCCGAACCTGCGTGACAATCTCCTCGAGTCGCACGCGTGCCTGCTCGAATGTGTACTTGTCATCAGCCATCTTCGGATTGGTCCTCGCTCTGGTCTTCGCCATGCATCTCGGCCAGACGGCCGAGCACGCCGTTCACGAACTTCGAGGAGTCGTCTCCTCCGAACACCTTGGCCATCTCAACCGCCTCGTTGATCGAGACCGACGCGGGGATGTCCTCGGCGAACAGTATCTCATAGGCCGCCAGGCGCAAGATGTTGCGGTCCACCAGTGGCATTCGGGACACAGTCCAGTGCTCAGATATCTCCGAGAGCGCCGTGTCGATGTCTTCGAGCCCGGCCTGCACCCCATCGAGGAGTTCGCGGCAGAACTCCGACGGCTCCCCTTCCTCGGGACTGTAGGAGCCCGAGTCCAAGATACGCGTCAGCGTCTCTCCTGTGATCTCATGCTGGTAGAGGATGTTCAGCGCCTGTCGCCGAGCTCGCGTGCGTTCGTGCATATGGTCAGCGTCCCGTCGTCGATCGCGGCATTCGCCCTACTCCGCGAACGCGACAGCGTCGACGAACACATCGACGCTGTCCACCTCGGTGCCGATCTGGCTGCGAATCGCCTCGGCCACTGCGTCTTGCACTGCTGCCGCCACCGTATGCAGTGGTCGCCCGTAGACGATCTCCACGTGAAGACGCACCGACACGTTCGCCTGCTCGGTTACGGTAACCTCGACGCACCGAGACGCGCCGCTTTTCTGGACGAGTCCGGCGAGCCCTTGCCCGTACACCGAAGACACACCGTCGACGTGTGTCGCCGCCAGTGTCACGATCCGCTCAAGCACACCGGGCTTGAGGCCAAGACCATCTAGCCGGATCTCATCGGACATGGATCATTCCCCTTAGTACGTCCCAGACGGTCACGACATGTGCCGTTCGACGAAATCAGTATATACGTCGCCCGAGCAGAACGCCTCGACATCAAGCACGGCCTCGTGGAACGGAATCGTCGTCGGAATCCCAACAACGATGAACTCCCCAAGCGCGCGACGTCCCCGGGCGAGGGCTTCATCGCGCGTCTCACCCCACACGATCAGCTTCGCTAGTAGCGAGTCGTAGTGTGGAGGAACCGCGTATCCAGAGTAGAGGTGACTGTCGACGCGAACGCCAAAACCGCCCGGAGCGTTGAACACCTGAACCACACCGGGATGCGGTCGAAAATCGTGCGCCGGATCCTCGGCGTTGATTCGAAACTCTATCGCGTGTCCGCGCAGCACGATCTGGTCCTGACTCGTGTGACGCATAGTCTCGCCTGAAGCGATGCGCAGCTGCTCCTTGATGATGTCGACACCGGTGATCTGTTCCGTGACGCAATGCTCGACCTGAACCCGGGTATTCATCTCCATGAAGTAGAAGCTCCCGTCGGCGTCGAGAAGGAACTCGACCGTGCCGGCGTTGACGTAGTCGACTGCGTGGACTGCCCGCAGGGCCGTCTCCCCCATCGCAGCACGAAGATCGGGAGTGAGTGCCGGACTCGGAGCTTCTTCGATCAGTTTCTGGTGGCGTCGCTGCACAGAACAGTCGCGTTCGAACAGATGGACTGCGTTTCCATGCGTGTCAGCCAACACCTGGAACTCGATGTGACGCGGACGCGCGAGGTACTTCTCCAGGTAGACCGTATCGTTTCCAAATGCAGCCGCCGCCTCGGTTCGCGCAGCCGTGAAGCTATGCGCGAGCGCGGACTCACTCTCTGCGACCCGCATACCCTTGCCGCCACCACCAGCCGATGCCTTGATGAGGACGGGAAATCCGACCTTGCGCGCGAACTCCATGGCCTGCTCGACCGTGTCGACCGGGCCGTCGCTACCTGGGACACACGGCACGCCAGCTTCCATCATGGTCTGCCGCGCAACAGCCTTGTCACCCATGCGCTCGATGGCGGTCGGAGACGGGCCGATGAACACGAGGCCGGAATCAGCCACTGCGCGAGCAAATGCGGCGTTCTCGGCAAGAAATCCGTAGCCAGGGTGTATCGCCTCGGCCCCGGTGACGAGCGCAGCCGATATCACGTTCGGCATCGAGAGGTAGCTTTGCGAGGACTGCGCCGGTCCGATGCACACGGACTCATCTGCCATACGAGCGTGTAACGAGTCGCGGTCAGCTTCCGAATAGACCGCCACCGACGCGATGCCCATCTCCTTGCACGAGCGAATCACGCGCAAAGCAATCTCACCGCGATTGGCGATCAGTACCTTCTTGAACATGTCCGGCACCTACGAGACTGGTTCGTAGTAGAACAGGACAGTCCCGTATTCGACGGGGTCGGCATCAGCGCTGGCTATCTCACGAATCACTCCCGGCTCCTCGGCAGTGATCTCATTCATGAGCTTCATCGCCTCGAGGATACACAGGGTGTCGCCCTCTTCGACGCTGTCTCCGACCGCAACGAACGGCTCGGCGCCAGGTGAGGAGGAGCGGTAGAACGTGCCCACCATCGGTGCCGTGATCGTCTTCCACGTGGCCGGTCGCTCATCGGCGTCATGCACCGCCACGTCTTGCGGTGCGCCATCTGGAACGCTGGATGTGGCCGATTGCTCGGTCGGCGTCGGAGTCGCCGGCGTGACCGTCACTCCGCCTTTGCGCACGATCACTTTCGAACCGGCCTCTTCGACCGTGACCTCTGATACATCCGACATCTCTACGATCTTGATGAGCTCGCGTATCTGGTTCACGTCCACGGGCTCTTCTCCCTCCATCATGGTGGTGACCTCCTCGCCCATCATGAAGACGGCCTTCTCGGCGCCCTCCTGATGCAGCGTGAGGTAATTCCGCGCCTCGTTCGGGAAGAGGGCGTACATCAAAACGTCCTCCTCCGAATGGGCGAGATCCGCAATCTCTGCCTCGACCTCGGCATATGTCGTCGTCACGAGCGAACCCGGCCTTACGTCCAGCGGCAAGGGCTCGTCTTTGCCCAAAGCCTTCTCGACAATTGCCGGATCCATGGGACCCGGCGCCTTGCCGTAGTTCCCTCTGACGTAGTCTTTCATCTCATTGGGAACGACCGCCCAGCGCTTGCCGGTCAGCACGTTGATCACTGCTTGCGTTCCCACGATCTGAGACATCGGCGTCACAAGAGGCGGATATCCGACCTCTGCGCGAACCCGAGGAATCTCCTCCAGCACGTCCGACAGGCGATCGGGCGCCTTCTGCAACTCGAGCTGACTGACGAGGTTGCTCATCATGCCGCCAGGCACCTGGTGACTGAAGACTTCCATGTGCAGAAGCGAAGTCACTCCGCGCTTGAGCTTCTTGCGCTCGCGAACCGCCTCCCAGTACTCGGCGATCTCGAAGAGCAGGTCGAGGTCGATGCCCGTGTCATACGGCGATTCCTTGAGTGCCGCGACGATCATCTCGACGGCAGGCTGACTGTTGCCGAACGCAAGAGCGACCACGGCGGTGTCGATGATCTCGGCGCCCGCCTCAACACCCTTGAGGTAGTTCATGGGCGCCATGCCGCCGATGTAGTGGCAGTGCACGTGAACCGGCAGGCCAATCTGCTCGACCAGCGCCTTCACCATCTTCTCGGTTCTGAATGGCGTGAGCATGCCGGCCATGTCCTTGATGCATATCGTGTCCGCACCCAGGTCCTTGAGCTCCTGCGCGTACTCCAGATAGCTGTCGAGCGTGTGCACCGGCGAAACGGTGTAGCTGATAGCTCCCTCGAAGTGCCCTCCGCATTCCTGAATCGCCTCGGAAGCCACCTGAACGTTGCGAATGTCATTGAGCGCATCGAACACCCGAAACACGTCGATCCCATTGCGTTTGGAGGCGTGCACGAAACGAGTGACGATCTCATCGCTGTAGTGTCGGTAGCCGACCAGGTTCTGGCCCCGCAGCAGCATCTGCAGAGGCGTCTTGGGACAGTGCTTCTTGATGACGCGCAGCCGTTCCCATGGATTCTCGTCGAGGAATCTCAGGGCGGCATCAAAGGTCGCGCCTCCCCAGACTTCGAGCGACCAGTAGCCGACGCTGTCCATCTTGCCCAGAATCGGCAACATGTCCGCCAGGTGCATCCGAGTCGCCCACAGCGACTGATGCGCATCGCGAAGCGTCGTGTCCGTTATGTGAACCGGTCGCATTCAGTACTCCCTTGTGCCACAAAAGGTACAACTCACCCGCGCGTCTACAAATCCCGCGATTGGGTGGTCAGGCTAGTATATACGACACCGCTCTGACGCGAAGCGCAGCCAGGGCGGTGGTAGCGTGCTGTCAGATCATGCTAGACGCGCGTCACGTACCTACCATCACGCGTGTCGATCTTGAGTTTGTCGCCAATCTCCACGAACACCGGCACCTGAACGACTGCCCCTGATTCGAGTGTCGCTGGCTTGGTACTTCCCTGTACCGTATCCCCTTTGAACCCGGGATCGGTCTCGGTCACCTCGAGCTCAACGAACATCGGCGCTTCCACGCCGATCATCTCGCCACCAGCCACGAGGATTTCGACCTCGTCGTTCTCCTTCAGCCATTGAGCCGTTGTCCCGACAAAATCGGCGTCGAGCTCGAGCTGCTCGAAGGTCTGGCTGTCCATGAAGTGGAATGCCGATCCGTCGCCGTACAGATACTGCATGCGTTTGGTCTCGACATGCACGTCTTCCATCTTCTCGCCGGCACGAAACGTCACGTCGACCACGCGGCCGCTCTTGATCTCCTTCAGCTTCGTCCGGACGAAAGCGCCACCCTTGCCGGGCTTGACGTGCTGAAAGTCCACGATCGTCCACATCTTGTCGTCGTACATGATGGCCATGCCGGTCTTGAAGTTGTTGGTCGAAACAGACATGCCTTACCCTTCCGACGCGTGTACGAGGTTCGAACACATTAGCCCGACACCTCGATCAATTCCTTGGGCGCGTGCGATAGCACGCGACACCCTTCTTCCTCGATGACAACCAGGTCCTCGATTCTAACACCGCCGAACTCGGGGATGTAGACGCCGGGCTCTATCGTGATCACGGCACCGGACTGCATCGACTCTCTGCCGCGTGGACTCACGCTCGGCAATTCGTGAACCTCGACACCCACCCCGTGTCCAAGACCGTGTCCGAAGTAGATGCTCAAACCCTTCTGCCCAAGAAGCTCTCGCGCGACCTTATCGATCGCCAGCCCGGTAACGCCGGCGCGTGCGAAGGCAATGGCAGCCTCATTCGCTTCCAAGACAGCATCATAGAGCGCTTTCTGCCGGTCCGTGGCTCGTCCGATCGCCACGGTACGCGTCATGTCCGCACAGTAGCCATCCACTCGCGCGCCGAAATCGAGGGTCAGTAGGTCACCCTCCTCGATCTCACGTGACGTGACTGCGGCATGCGGTCTCGCTGAATTCGGTCCGGACGCGACGATGGGATCGAATGCCAGGCCGGTCGAACCATGCGTGCGCATGAACACCTCGAGCTCCAGCCCTAGATCGCACTCCCGTACGCCCGGCTTGATGAACGAAAGGATGTGCTCGAACGCTTTGTCGGTCAGTGCTGCTGCCGAGGCAATCCGTTCAACTTCTGCCGCCTCCTTGACCTGGCGCAGCTCCTCTATCCATTGATCCGAAACGCGAACGTGTCCACCGAACTTCTCCGAGACGAACCGGAAGCGTCCGTACGGCACGGAGGATTCAATAGCAAGCTCTGCAACGCCCTCCTGTCCCAGGTCAGTGCACAGAGTGACGTATACATCCGAGGAGACATACAGGACCCAGGGAGTCCCCTCGGCAGCCTCCTCCGCAGCTTCTGAATAGCGGGAATCCGTGTAGACACGCGTCAACTCGGGCGTGATGACGAGAGCCACGTTGGCGCCGTCATCGAAAACACCTTCGAAACCGGTCATGTACCGCACATTCGCAATGTCCGAGCAGACTATGGCCGGAAGACTCTCTTCGCGCATCCGGCGTCGAAGCGCTGCCACTCGACGATCGGTGTTCACACGACTTCACCCACAATCGCTACCGCTGCCTCGAGGCCCAGGATGTACGAACTCGTGCCGAATCCGGACACCTGGCCCACGCACGCAGAGGCGATGACACTCGTTGCCCGGAACTCCTCACGCGCAGCGATGTTGCTCAGGTGCACCTCTACCACCGGTACGTCGATCGATGCGATTGCATCTCGCAAGGCGTACGAGTAGTGGGTGAAAGCGCCAGGATTGAAGACGACAGCGTCTGCAGAATCGACCGCTTCCTGAATAGCGTCCACAAGCACACCCTCGTGATTGGACTGCACGAAGACCAGCTCGGCACCCAGCTCCTTGGCGCGCGCGCCCAGTACCTGCTCGATGTCCGCTAGACTGGCCGATCCGTAGACCTCCGGCTCGCGAGTGCCGAGCATGTTGAGGTTTGGTCCGTTGAGAACGAGTACTCGGATCACCGCTTTGCCTCCCTCTCAGACTGCGCCCACCGCGCCAGTTCCTCGGCGAGTATCTGCTCTTCCACGCGAGTCACCATGACCTCGCCGGGTCGCACCAGCAAAACGAAGCGCGGTACTCCACCTCTCGACTTCTTGTCAGACGACATAGCCGAGCGTATCGCATCCGCGTCGAACCCGCCTCCGATGCGCTGCAAACCGACCGCATCGAGCAATCGTTCCTGTCGCGCGGTGAACTCCGGAGAAGCACCGGCGATCCGCTCGGCCAATCGTGCGGCGAAACGCATGCCCTCGGCCACAGCCGCGCCATGCGTGAAGGTCCCGTAGCCGGCCACCTTCTCAATCGCATGCCCGAGCGTATGACCGTAGTTCAGCCACTCCCGCTGACCTTGCTCGCGCTCGTCGGCAACCACGATCCGCCCTTTGAATGCAACACATGCCTGCACGGCGTGCGCCACTGCCTCGTCGTCACCGATGGCGAGTTTCTCGGCGTTCGATTCCATCCACTCAACAAGGGATTCGCCGTCAAGGAGACCGGACTTCACTACTTCTGCCAGCCCACTGCGCCACTCAGATCGCGGAAGCGACGTCATCGTTGAAGTGTCCGCGACCACAAGCGACGGCTGGACGAATACGCCGGCCAGGTTCTTGCCCGCCCGCAAGTCCACGGCGGTCTTTCCTCCGACAGACGAATCCACCTGGGCAAGCAGTGTCGTTGGCACTTGCACGAACGGCACGCCTCGCATGTAGACTCCGGCGCAGAATCCCGCCAGATCACCTACGACACCACCACCGAGTGCAACAACGACGCTCTCGCGGTCCATCCCGGCAGCAGCGAGTCGCTCGAGCAGATCGCCCGCGGTTTCCCAGCTCTTGCTCGCTTCGCCAGGCGCAACGGTCAACAACGTAGCCTCACACCCGGCATCGCGAAGGGACCCGAGTACCTGCTCACCGAACAGGGAAGCCACACTCTGGTCGCTGATCACGGCCACGTTTCGCTTGCCCAGGATTTCTACCAGCAGTGACCCTGTTGAGCCGAGAAGACCAGCTCCGATGACCACGTCGTAACGACGCCCCGGGATACCGACCGTGACAACAACGCTCATTGCCAGCCCTCCCGCTCCACGATCGCGAGAACGTCGGATGCAACCTGCTCAACGTGGCGACCACTCGTATCGACGGCTGCGTCGCTCACGGCCTCGTACAGCACTTCGCGTGCGGTCAGAAGTGCGACCGCGGTCGCACCCGAGGCTCCTGATAGAAGCGGCCTCGTGTCCGAATCGCCTACCCGCGCAAGTGCCTCGGCGGTGCTGACCTTCAGGTAGATGACGCGACCGGTCTGCTTCAGCATCGCGCGATTCGCGTCTCGTATAACGATTCCGCCTCCGCACGCAACAACAGACGGTGGCTCTGCGGCGAGTGCCGCCAGAGCACCTGTCTCCAAGATCCGAAAGCTGTCTTCCCCGCGCTCGGCGAATATCTCCGCTACGGTGTGCTTGTCCATGCGCTCGATCCGATCGTCAAGATCGACGAATGGGAGATCCAGCTGTGTCGAGATCATCTCACCGACGGTCGACTTCCCGGCACCCATGAAGCCGACCAAGTAGATGTGTTTCACGGAGCGATCCTGGCCTCGTACGCTCGTAGAGCTGCCTTGAGATCGTCGAGACAGTCGCCCCCGAACTTCCGCGTGTACGCATCGGCCAGCACGAGCGCCACCTCTGCCTCGGCGACCACAGCGGCGGCAGGAACCGCACAGACGTCAGATCGCTCCTTCGACGCATCGACCGGCTTCAGCGTGTCCGTGTCGACCGTTGCAAGCGGCTTCATGAGCGTGGGTATCGGCTTCATTGCGACACGCAGCAGTACCGGCTCGCCATTGGTCATTCCGCCCTCGAGACCACCCGCATGATTCGTCGAGCGGTAGAAACCGCGCGAGCCATCGTGTCGGATCTCGTCATGGACCTCGGACCCAGGCCGACGAGCAGCATCAAAGCCGTCCCCGATCTCAACGCCTTTGATTGCCGGTATGGACATCAGCGCTCCGGCCAGACGGGCATCGAGGCGTCCGTCTGCCTCAGCGTAGGTCCCCAGCCCCGGCACCAGACCCGACGCCGTCACGTTGAACACGCCACCGAGACTCTCGCCAGCTTCTCGGGCGGCATCGATAGCAGCGCGCATCTTGCCCGCGGCAATCGGATCGGGGCAGCTGACGTCGCTGGTATTCACCGCATCGGTGTCGATCGATACGGGATCAGTAGGCGTCTCCATACTGACATCCCCGATTGCGCTCACGAATGACGTGACCGTCACGCCTACCTCACGCAGAAGCGCCTTGGCCACGGCACCCGCTGCTACCCGCGCAGCGGTCTCGCGAGCACTCGCACGCTCGAGCACATCGCGCGCGTCACGGGAACCTATCTTCATCATGCCGGAAAGGTCAGCGTGACCCGGACGGGGTGCAGTCACCCTGGCATCATCGAGCGGAGCACCTGCGATCGCCATGACGTCAGTCCAGTTGTCCCAGTCGCGATTCGCGATCATGATGGCCACCGGAGTGCCGATCGTGGCGCCGAACCGCACGCCTGATAGAATGCGACCCGTGTCGGCCTCGATCTGCATACGGCCACCGCGACCGTACCCTTGCTGACGGCGCGCAAGATCCTCGTCGATATCGTTCTGGGTCAGCGGCACACCCGCCGGAACGCCAGTGACAAGTGCGGTTAGCGCGCGGCCGTGAGATTCCCCCGAGGTCACATAGCGCATAGAGTCTCCTCCGAAGATGGATCCGGTGGGCAGATTCTACCACTCGGGCGGCGGGCAGCCGTGCAGTCTACTTCGACGCAACTCCCTGACCGATAACGAGTGTGACCTGCGTGTCGCCATACAACATGACGACCGAGTCGGCGCCCACGCTAAGAACCTGCCACGGCGTTTCGGGAATGACCCCACCTGCGGGGAGCGTGTAGGCGGTGCTGTTGTACCAGAGAACCGCCATCGACACACCGTTGTCCACGACTATGTCTTGGAGATACAAGGTGTCCGGCTCGGTGACCACGCCCTCACCATCTGGTCCCGCCGTACCGGTATCCTCCTCGGCTGGTTCCGGCTTCATGAGAGGATCGAAGATGTCCCGAAACGTGAAGATCGAGCTCAGTGGGACAGCGTCGGGCTCGACCGCAGCCATGGTCGTCTCCGTCGAACTGACATCGCCCGCTGCGTCTTGCTCTATCCCCGTAATGATCGCGTCGCCTGCTTCATTCACTGTGTCGACAAATACGAATGTAATCACGGCGAATACCACCAGTCCGGCAATCACCAGGAAGGCAAACGCGGCACCGCCAATCACCACGACCTTCCCAAGCGTCGTGGACATGAAGCCCTGCTTCTCGCCCGATGCGTCCCCTGAAGTGCCCTCGGGCACTATCCCTGGCTCTTGGGGAGTAAGATTGTCCACCACGGCCCTCTCCTTCTCCCGCCCTACTCCGCCGGCGGCGCAGGCGTCGCTACGCCCGCGTTCACAAGATCGGGCGACATCGTGTAAATCTCGATCATCACGGTCGCTTCGATTTGGAATGGTTCAGGCTGGTCCTCGTCCGTCTCGGATGGGATGACCTCGAACTCGGTTATCCGGATCTGCCTCGTGATGCGGCGCAATCGCTGAAGCAGATCGACCATGTCTTGCCAGGATCCACGAACGAACATCGTGGACACAATGGCCGAGTAGCCCTCCTCGCGTACCTCCGGCACCGCCGGCTCCAATGACACGAATTCCATACCGGATGTGTTCACGGTGTCCTGAAGCTCAACGATCAGACTGGGGATCTCCGGATTCTCAGGCAGCTCGTTGGACAGAGCCAGCAGCTGCGCTTCGGTCTGCGCACTGCGAGACTTCTGCGCTTGGCGCTGTTCCAGCAACGATTGCGCGCTCGCGATGTCTGACTCCGTCGCTGCGATCTGGTCATCCAGCGTGGTCATCTGCGAGAACTTCGGCAGAAGCAACAGGAAAAAGGCAGCGGCCGCGACCACCACGATCAAGACGATCACGACGATGAGTTTTTGTCCTGATGAAAGATTCATCTCATTCGCCTTGTCTTCTACGGTGTGCTCTGGTTAGGCGGGGCAGGCACGCTCGCGGTTGCGGTCGTGGTCGCCGTCGGCCTGACGACTCCTGTTTCGATAGTGAACCTGATCGCATCCTTGTCCACGCCACTGACCAAGTCCTTGCCCGAGAAGGTCAGCCAGACCGAGTCGAGCAGTTCAAGGTCAGCAAGTCGAACGAGCGTCTTCGCGACCGCCTTGTGCCCGACATCGGGCACATCTACCGCCGCATCCAATGCCCAACCCTCCAGCTGCACGCCCTCTTCTTCCGAGCCCTTCAAGTAGACAAGCCACACATCAGACGGCATGACCAGAGACAGCTCATTCGAGATGCGCCCCCAGTCAATGCGTCCGTCGAGGGCCACGGCCGCAGTGTCGAGACGCTGCTGCAGCATGTCTTCTTTGTTCTGGAAGACCTCATAGGCCTGGGCCTGCTTGAGCAGTTGTGAGGCGTTCTCGCTATTCTGCTGGAGAACCTCGTTCTTGCCACTCACCTGCCACTGCAGGAATCCGAAGACCACGCCGAGCAGCAGAAATACCGCGAGCCCAGCAGCTACGACGTACACGATCCGGTGCTCGAAACGCCTCTTCTCGACCAGCTCGTGAGGTAGAAGGTTGATGCGGATCATGTTACTCCGCGCCTCCCATCGCCAGTCCGACCGCAGGAGTCGAGCCCATGCGATCGGCCAGGGCCACTTGCTGCACCGAACCAGCGATCTCGATGCGACTCATCGGGTCACTCAGAATGACCTGGGCCTGAAGCCCTTTCTCGATGTAGCTCGCCATGTTCGACAGTTGGGCGCCGCTACCGGTCATGTATATCTTGCGAATGGTGCGAATCTGCGTGGCCTGAGTAAGGTAGTAGTCCAGAGAGCGACGCACTTCCGCGATGAACTTGTTCACTTCACGCTCAAGCGCGTCACGAGCAACCTGGACGGCCTCGTCTTCGTTGTCAACGGGGGTCTGCCCGTCGATATCCGGCAGACCGGCACGTATCTTGAGCTCCTCGGCCTCATCAAAAGTCAGATTCAGCACGTTGGCTATCGCCTGTGTGAACTGGTTGCCGGCTATTGCCGAGACACGAGTGAAGCGAGGGACACCCTTCTCCACTACGGCAATATTGGTGATACCCGACGAGATGTGGACGATCGCCACCGCCTCACCAGCTTCTTCGTCCTCGCTTGGCAGCACAGATTCGGCAGTGCCGAGAAGCGCCCGAACGATCGCGAAACCGGTGACGTCGATGCGCGCAATCCGAAGTCCCGCGCCTTCGACCGCGGCAACAGCGTTGTCGATCATGTCCCGCTGCGCCGCGACGAGCAGCACTTCCATCATGTGCTCGTCCGCAGGCGTCATATAGTCGCCGATGATCTGGAAATCGAGGATGGCGTCTTCTACAGGAATCGGAATGTAGTCCTGCGCCTGATACTGGATGGCGCCCTCAAGTTCAGCGCGCTCCATGAAGGGTAGATCGATCAGACGCACAACGACCTTCTGGTTGGAAACGCCGATAGCTACGTCCTTGCCGTGCACGCTGGAGCGGTGCATGAGTTCTTTGACGGCAGATGAGACGGCGTGTACGTCGACTATCTCGCCTTCAACGACAGCGCCCATAGGCATATTCACCATCCCGTACCCGGTAAGCGTGTACCCGGCACCTGACGGCTTCAATTGAGCGGCCCTGACATGATCGGTTCCTATGTCAAGACCGATGGGCATCGGCTGGGCGCCGAGGGAGAGAATGCCCACAGGGATCCCCCTTCTGCCATTGTTGCTGCGATAGAGCTTCGACTACAACTGCTACTTGCTCCCTGCCGGGAATTCTATCAATACCCCCGGTATAGGGCAATAGGACGCGTTCTTGAGCCCACTCGTGCTTCTACTGGCGTGTCCAGTTTCCGTAGACGATAAGTCGACCGCCGGCCAACGGCATGCCGTCCGGAATGTTGCCGGCGAGCTCTTCCGAGATCCTCAACACCTGGTTGGGTTGACTTCCCAAAATGGTGTCACACAGGATCGAGCCTTCGTACCAAGAGCCGTGCGTCGACGAGGCAGACCCGTACATGCCCACGGTGCCATTTGAGAAGATGGCGCCCGTGAAACTGCCGTTGTTGGCGGGCGTCGGGTCACCGATGGCGACGTCACCAGGCGTCACGATACCGAGCGCCTGCTCGGCCGAGATGCCCGATGCCGGTCCAAGATCTCCCAGGATCTGCACATCACCGTTGACCACCAGCGATCCGTTGCCAACATACGTCTTGACGTTGTCACCCAGCATCAGATCACCGTCGATGAACACAGTTCCTTCAACATACAGCCTGCCCAGAGCGGCATCGAACGCGAAATCGTCATGCAATCCGGAGTTCAGAGGATAGCCGTTGCCCTCCCACGCCCCGAAGGAAGCAGCGTCGATCGTCAGATCGTGCGTTCCCGCTCCAAAGGTGCCCATGGTCGTGCCGGAACCCACGTACTTGTAGTGGTCCGATGCTCCGGCCACCTTGCTGCGAGCCAACAGAGTCTCATAGGTGTCTGGATCCGAGGCGGTCGACTCGGTGTTCACGAGCGTGCTCCGCGTCGGAGTACCCATCACGTTGTCAACGGATTCTTCCAGAGCTACCGCCAGCCGTTCCTCCATATACTCTTGGTCGACCCAGGGCAACTTGATGTTAGGACATGAAGAGGAGACAGTGCCCACATCCCACTTGCTTGGTATGGGATCCGGCACCTCACCGGTGCAGTAGATGTCGACACTTCCCAACGCACCGCCGAGATCAGCGGCGCCTGACTTCACGACAAGGTCACCGTTGTAGATGAAAAGCGGTCCGATATCGAAAGAGCTGTTTGCCCCAAGCTCGACAGTACCCTTGACGAACAGCGGGCCTTCGATCGCGGCCTGCCCGTTCCAGTCGCTGCCGCCTCCGAGCGAGGTATCACCAGCGGCGATATTCATGCCCCACAGGTCCATCGAGTAGAACCTCATCGTGATCGACTCGCTGACATCATCCAGATAGCCCGTCACGGTCATGTCGTATTGGTAGACCCTGTTGGGAACTGGTGCGACCACAACCGAGTACTGACCATCGTCCATCGGTTTGAGATCACCGGTGTAGTCATTTGTCTCCTTGAACCCCGCCAGCTCATAGTCAAGTGCAGACTGAGCTATCTGGAAAGCGCGTGATTCTGCCTCGACCCGCTGGGACTCTCCTAAAACGTTCGACGACAGGAGATAGCCCCCGAGGGCCACAACTGTGATGAGCGCAATCGCACCCATCACAACGACCATCGCGAAGCCTTCATCACGCGTTCGTGTCGTTCTCATCTCCGCGCGCCTCCTGCTACAACCCTCTTCGGTTACGCATGAATATCATCCGAGAATCGGAGTAAGCTCTACCGTCGTACTCGACGCTGAAGGTCACCTGGACCGTTCGCGCATCGTCTTCGTCATCCGTGGCGGGATCCATCGCTGTGTTGCTAGAGTCGAAGAACACAAACGCAGGCTCGTTGTCAGCTTGATTCGTGTTGTGCTCCGACCACAGGACGTCGAAGTACGCCGGAAACACTTGTTGACGAAGCGCATTCGTATTCCACGCTTGGTGAGTGACCCGTCCGTCAGCGGTCGCAGTGATCGTATGTATTTCCACGCGATCGTCATGGTCGGCGTCGGTCGTGACCGTGACCGAGTAGTCCCCGATCGACCTCACGTCAATCGCCTGGGACAGTACCTCCTCCATCGCGTTCAGCGGTGTGGAAATCTCACGAGCGAACAGTGCCTGCCTGTCGCTCACATCACTCGACTTGTTGACAACGTCGAGTGCGCCGTAGGTCGCCGCAAGAACCACGCCGATCAACGCGAGCACCACGATCAGCTCGCTGAGAGAAAACCCGTCCTCGTCTGTCCATAGTGAGGCTACCATAGCTGCTCCGCCAGAGGCTCCACGATGACCGTGCCTGCCTTGGGCGACGCCACCGGCACCGGTCCCACGGCGTTCGACCACAGCTCCTGCTGCCCTTGCGCTGGCTTGTACACCGAGGGAGTGAACGTGGCCTTCACAGCGTAGTAGTAGGCTTTGGAACTGCCTCCCGCTACCTCATCATGGTTCGTAATCGCCGACGGATCGACATTTAGGGCAACCGGCGACGACGATTTGAGGCCGGCAATAGTGAGCGCCCGATACAAGTCGTAGCGAATACCGCTCACAGGGAACGTCGGCTGTGAGACCGCCAACGCGACGTCCGTGTGCACCGTCGTGGTGTTCTTGAACTTGACCGCGGTGATCGTAGCCGTACCGGTCAACCGTGGCGCAGAGAAGTACGGCTGCGCCACCCACTCGAATGGACGACCTTCGACGAAGCGCAAGCTCCCGGAGGCCACGCCGAACTCATAGCGACTGAACGGTTGGACTGTCTGAATCCACGCATTCTCTTCCAGAGTACCCGTGTTCCAGCTACCTTCGGCAGGAATCGATCCCGAGGGTTGAACCTGGTACCACTTGATCAGATACAACGGCGCGTAGACCGGGAACGCATCGTCGCTGTCAATCTCCTTCGCTCGCGTCCAGCTCAGTCTGGTCTGCGTACTGGACCAGAATTGGGCCGTAGGGACGCCCGGTTGCCCCGGAGCGTAGTTGTCGACATAGAACTGCCGATTGGCAGTGGCCTGAAGGCCGTTCGAATCCGTGACCACCGCACTCACGAGCCGGTTGCCCTCGTGAATCTCTGGCAACTTCGTGTACCAATGAAAACTGTCTTCGAAATGATTCTCGTTCGATGTCCAGACCGCAGAATCGGCATACGTACTATCACTGTCGCGTAGGGGCATGTCCGGGCACACCATGGTCACTTCGGTGATCAAGTCATCTGGATCCTGGCAGTCGGCCTCGACGGCGATATTGAGGTCGCCTCCGCCCGGATACACGCTATTCCCGTACACAATCGAGTTCTCTGCCGGTGTCGGATACACGTACTCAACCGTGGGGCCGTCAGCAGCGTCGCGTGTGACTGTGAAGCTGTCGGGATCACGGAGCACGATGGACCGAGTGAGGGTCATGGGGGTGAATCCCGAGCCTGTGACGGTTGCAGAAATCTCAACCTCGAGAGTCCCGTTGTCGCCTTCGTAGAAAACCGTCTCAATCGTTCCCGCGAATCCGTCCACAGCAATGGGAACCTCGGATGGGACGGACTGAACCTCATCCCAGTCGAGCGAACGCATGAACTCGATGTGCGAAGATATCGCATTTGTCGCCGCCGCACGTTGACGAGCGCTCAAGCCCATGTTCGTTGTAGTCGCCACCAAGCCGAGAATGGCTGTTAGCACAAAGAACAGTATGACGGAGGCAACAACCACCTCAATGATGGTCATGCCCTCGTCCCGCGCGAAGCTGCCCCTAAGCTTCCTGTTCATCTCACACCTCACCATACATAGGGGGCACACATCGCATACCCCTCCAGCTGAAGTATCGGCACACTCATCGGCTCTCTTGAGTAGCCGAATGCGACTCTGCGACGCAGGTCACACAGCAGTCTCCTAGGCCAGACCCACAAGTGCTGCATACCAACCCCACAAGGCCGGACCCGCGAAAGCGAGAACGACGGCCGCCAGTGCGAGAAACGGACCGAACGGAATCTTCGCCGAGAGGCCTTCTTCTTGCCTGAATGCCACAGCCACTCCCCATGCGGCCCCCAAGATACTGCCCAAGAACAGCACGGCAATGCTGTATATGCCCAGGTAAGGACCCAGAGCAATCAGCAGCTTCACATCGCCCATTCCGAACCCGCTTCGCCCTCGGATTCCACGATAGGCCAGCGCAATCCCCAGACTCAGACCGCCGCTCGCCAGCGAGCCGACAAGCATCGCCCCTACCGGCGAGGCCAGCGATCCGCCCGCTGACGTAAGCGGCGCCGCATCGAGCCCACCGAACTGACTTGCCAGCACTGCCACCACGCCCACTCCGCCAAGAATCCCCACAATCGCATTGGGCAGACGCAACGTGTCGAAATCAATCGCCGCGAGGATCAGCAACAAATAGCACATGAGAGCGGCAACGATAGCGCCTGCCGACAGCCCGAACCTCATGCCGCACGCGAGCCACATCAGAGCAGTCGTGAGTTCGACTGCGGGATACCTGAACGATATCCGCCCGCCGCAATCACGACATCGCGCACGCAGTAGGAGCCATGAGGCAACCGGCACGTTATCGAACCATCTGATGGGGTGCCCGCACGACGGACAATGCGACCCAGGCGTCGACAGTGACTCACCACGTGGGAAACGCCAGATCACCACGTTCGCGAAACTGCCGAACGCAAGCCCCAACACAAACAGCGCACTGTTGAAGAACACGTAGTCCACGCCACGTCCTTACGCAAGCCGAATCGATGCGAAGCACAGCGTACACGCTGTGTCCCATGGCTGTCGACGATGCGAGATGCGGCGTACAACGCGCACGCAAAGAGGGCCGGCGCTATCGCGCCGGCCCTCTGGTACCGCTTCGAAAAGCGGCCTTGTTCGCTAGATCCTAGAAGTGATCGTGGTCGGCGCCACCATCGGTGCCGCCCGTGCAGTCGTCAACGGTGTCACCGGCTGCATTCAGGGTGTAGCCCGTGGCAGCCGAAGAGCCCGGGCGCGGGCACTCGGGCGCGGTCTTGATGTACGTGCCGCCAGCCATCAAAGCAGCCATGTCCGCGGGCAGCGAGCCCGTGTCAGCCTGCATCGTCTGGCAGGCGCCCTCGATCGTCCGCTGGTTCGCATGGCACGAACGCAGCCAAGCGGTAGCACGAGCGCTGTTGAAGACGGGAATCGCGATTGCAACAAGAATACCGATAATAAGCACGACCACCATCAGCTCAACGAGGGTGAAGCCCTCATCTCTACGGAACCTCATGGCTTTCGCACCTCCTTCTACCCCTCTCGGGGCCAACGTCGGCAGCCCGTTTGGCCACCGTTTCCCTACAACTTCATTATCGGGCTGCACTCAGGGTACTTTAGGAAATTCTTAGAACTTCCCGATAAACGTGACGTGGAACACAGGACGGACCGCCCGAAAGCGGCCCGTTCGCAGTGTTCGTCAAGTGAGATCGGACCTTTGGCCACCTACTGAACCAGGGAGATGACGTTGAACATCGGAAGATACAGTGCGATGACCATGGCCCCAACGATAATACCCAGGACAACCATCATCATCGGTTCGATCAGCGACGTCAGACCATCGACCGCCGTTCCCACCTCTTCGTCGTAGAAATCCGCGATCTTGTTGAGCATCGCGTCGAGCGCTCCCGTTTCTTCGCCAACGGAGATCATCTGAACGAGCATCGAAGGGAACAACTTCGACTCCGACAGCGGTTTGGCAATCGTCTCGCCCTCTTTGATCGCCGAACGACTCTTCTTGACCTCGCGTGAGACGACCTCATTGCCGGCCGTATCAGCAACGATGTCGAGAGCGGACAAGATCGGCACACCCGCAGCCACGAGAGTGCCGAAGGTTCGCGTGAACCGGGCCAGAGAGATCTTCCGCACCAGACCGCCGACCACCGGCATCCTGAGTTTCATCCCGTCCCAAATGAAGCGACCCGACTCGGTACCGACCCAGGCACGAACGGCGAACACAAGACCGACCGTCACCCCGACCGTCACGATGCCCCCCATGCCCGCTACAAAATCCGAAGCATCGACCAGGAACTGGGTCATGAACGGGAGTTCGCCGCCCATGACGAGAACATCTCCTCAAAGATCGGCACGACGAAGATCATCATCGCTCCGAGAATGACGAACACGAGACCGCCCATAGCCATCGGGTAGGTCATCGCCGACTTGATCTTGGCCTTCAGCGCGCCTTCAGCCTCGAACAGGTCCGCGACGCGTACGAGAACCTCATCCAAGCACACCACCGGTCTCTCCTGCCCGGACCATGTTCACGAAGATCGGCGGGAAGGTCTTCGGGTGCTTGCTCATCGAGTCGGACAGGGACTGCCCCGCCTCGACATCCTTGGCGACCTGCTGAATCACTTCTTCGAGTACATCGCTCTCGGTCTGCGTCGCCAGAATCGACAGGCACTTCGTGAGTGAGAGTCCGGCGTTGATCATCGTCGCAAACTGCCGCGCGAAGATCTGCACGTCCTTGCTCTTGACGCGACCCCCGAGCTTCAGCTGAGCCGAGAGAAGCCAGCGCGCCCTTCTGATCGAGTTCGAGGATGATATAGCCCATTTGGCGCAGCTTCGCGCTGACCGCCTCGCGGCTGTCGCCGTCCAGGGTCCCTTTGACGATCTTGCCTGCTTTGTCTCGTACCGAGTAGTTGAAGGTCGCCATTTCGAGCCGCTCCCTTGCTGAATTCAGACCATCCTGTTGAGCAGCGTCTTGAGAACTCCCGGATCGACAGCGCGCTGCATCGCCGTCTCCAAGGTAATCATACCTTGCCTGTATCTATCGGCCAGTGAGCTGTCCATCGTTACCATTCCGTGCTGACTGCCAGTTTGCATGGCCGTCGCAAGCTGATGGGTCTTCCCCTCCCGGATGAGATTGCGGATACCTGAAGTAGGTATCAGCACCTCCGAGACAACGACGCGACCGCATCCGTCGGCCGTCGGCAGGAGCTGCTGACTGACGATGCCCTGCAAAGTGCCTGACAACTGAACGCGGATCTGCTGCTGCTGGTAGGGCGGGAACACATCGATGACACGATCGACAGTCTGAGTCGCATCCTGCGTATGTAGCGTGGCAAAGACCAGATGTCCCGTCTCGGCAGCGGTCAGTGCAGCCGCGACGGTCTCGAGATCGCGCATCTCCCCGATGAGGATGACGTCTGGATCCTGGCGCAACACGAACTTCAGGGCGTTCGCAAACGACTTCGTGTCCGCCCCGACCTCGCGCTGGTTGATCATCGCTTTTCGATGATTGTGAAGATACTCGATCGGATCTTCGACCGTCATGATGTGATCCTCGCGGTTCTCATTCACGAAGTCGATCATCGCTGCAAGCGTTGTGGACTTGCCCGAGCCGGTGGGAC
The DNA here is from genome assembly GCA_963790405.1 of uncultured Actinomycetota bacterium. Classification (GTDB taxonomy): domain Bacteria; phylum Actinomycetota; class Coriobacteriia; order Anaerosomatales; family JAGXFU01; genus JBGSMX01. The sequence goes on along the minus strand of CAWBOJ010000005.1, from coordinate 314,677 downwards.
CCGTGACAAGCACCAGCCCCCGCGGCTTGAGAGCGAGCTCCTCGAGAATCGGCGGAAGCCCGAGCTCGCGAACACTCCTGATCTCCATCGGTATGAGCCGGAACGCAGCACCCACGCTGTTGCGCTGGAAGTATGCGTTCACTCGGAAGCGAGCACGACCCGGAATCGAATACGCGAAGTCGAACTCCCAATCGCGTTCCAGAGCTGCGCGCTGGTCCTCCGTCATCATCGTGTAGACAGACTCTCGCGTTTCCTTGGCGGTCAAGGACCCTGGTTCGAGTGGAGTCAGCCGTCCATTCAATCGCATCATCGGCGGAACACCCACCGTGATGTGCAAGTCTGAGCCCCCCCGCTCCAGTACTTCAAGCAGCAACTCGTTCAGATCTCGCATCGACACAGACCCCTCTCTGTGACGTTCACAATCACCCCTAGACGATCACGCGCACGATCTCCTCGATAGATGTCTGTCCCATTCGCACCTTCTCGAGACCATCCTCACGCAGAGTGAGCATACCCTCCTTGATAGCAACGCGCTTGATCTCGTCGGCAGTTGCCTCATCGACTGTCAATCTGCTGATCTCCTCGGACAGCAGCATGACCTCGTGAACGCCCATTCGTCCCCGGTACCCGGTGTTGCCGCACTTCTTGCAGCCAACCGCTTTGAAGATCGTCTCGGGCAGATTGTCCTCGCGGTAGCCTGCATCGATCAGCACCTGCGGCTTCGGCTTCCACTCGGCCTTGCAGTCAGAGCACAGCCGTCGGGTCAGACCGTTGCGCGAGGATACAGTCGACCGCCGAGGACACCAGGAACGGCTCGACTCCCATCTCGATGAGTCGCGTGATAGCGCCGGCAGCGTCATTCGTGTGGAGCGTCGAGAGAACCAGGTGACCGGTCAGTGCCGACTCGATAGCGATCTGCGCGGTCTCCTGGTCGCGAATCTCGCCGACAAGGATGATATCCGGCGAGCACCGTAGGAAGGACCGCAGCGCTCTCGCGAACGTCAGGCCCGCCCTGGGGTTCACCTGGCACTGATTCACCCCCGGCAGACGGTACTCAACCGGATCCTCGGCGGTGATGATGTGCTTCTCGGGCGCGTTGAGCACGTTGATGGCCGCATAGAGTGTCGTCGACTTTCCCGAACCAGTCGGGCCGGTGACCAGAATCGCCCCGTAGGGCTTGGTGAACGAAGCCTGGAACCGTTCGAGCGTCCCCGGCAGGAATCCGAGGTCGGACAGTTGGAGCAGGATCGAGTCCTTGCGAAGGATTCGCAGAACGACCCGCTCGCCGTACACGGTCGGAAGCGTCGAAACCCGGAAGTCCAACTTGTGAACCCCGATAGTGATGGCGCAGTGCCCGTCTTGCGGCTTGCGAGACTCGGCGATGTCCATGTCCGCCATGATCTTGAAACGGCTGATGATCGACGCCTGCACAGCTTTGGGGCTGCGCATGACCTCGTGGAGCACGCCGTCTACGCGATAGCGAACTCGAAGGTCCGACTCCTGCGGCTCGATGTGTATGTCCGACGCTCGATCGGCATACGGCCTTCTGGATGATGTAGTTCACGAGCTTGACGATCGGCGCATCAGAGGTGACATCGGTGAGTGACTCCAGCTCGCTGTCGTCGACATCCTCGCTGCCGATGAACTGATCCGCTTCAGTCTCCTCGGCGATCTTGTAGTAGTCCTCGATGGCCGACACGATGTCGTCCTTGGTCGAGATGGCGGGTCTGATCTCGTAGCCTGTGATGATCCGCAAGTCATCGAGTGCCAGCACGTTCTGGGGATCGGCCATTGCCACGACCAACTCGTTCTCATCGTTGACCTCGAACGGCATGAGAATGTAGCGCTCAGCGAGTTCGCGCGGCACGACGGCAATGGCGTTGGGATCGGGCCTGTGTTCCGAGAAATCGATGTACCGGATTCCGATCTGGGCGGCCATGACCGCGAGAATGGCGCCTTGGGTGGCATATCCGAGGTCAACGAGAACACGCCCCAGCGGACTCCCTGTGGCGTTATGAACCTCAAGCGCGTCAGTGAGCTGTCGATCGGTGATGATCCCGGCTCGCATGAGCAGCTGGCCGAGTCGCTGTCCCGCTTCCGCCACTACTGCATCCCTCTTCTACGGTGCGAAGGCGCATCGCATACGCGAGCGCCGCTTCGTGACGGGATTATCGTACGACAACCAGATGGGAACGGCACGCACGGCCGCTGGGATCACCGTGGGGTCGCTTGCTTGAGGTCGTCAAAGAGCACACGCGCAATCTTCTGGAAGCGATCGTAGGTCTTCGTCCCCGCCTTCACTCCGATCCGCGTGTCACCAAACCACATCTCAATCGGTGCGACGAGCTCGTGAGCAGGAATCTCGCCCGAAACGGTGGGCACCGCAGCCTCAGTGGACACTACGGCTGCTCTTGTTGCCGGTCGTGGTGTTGTCCCCGAGACGGAGGGGGCCGGGCTCGCGACTGGAGGCGAGACATGGCTAACCACAGCCGGCCGGGCGTGTGCCACCGAACGCGCAGCCGTCAGCGGCTCGGTCGCAACCGGTGCCGGCACGGGAACGACAACGACGGGCTCCGGCACGGGCGCGGGGGCAACCGGCACAGGTTCGGGCTCGGGACCGGGAACGGCAACGACCGGGCACGGGCTCCGGCACGGGCGCGGGAGCGGGAGCGGGAGCAACCGGCACAGGTTCGGGCTCGGGAACGGCAACGACGGGCACGGGCTCCGGCACGGGCGCGGGAGCGGGAGCAACCGGCACAGGTTCGGGTTCGGGAACGACAACGACGGGCACGGGCTCCGGCTCCGGCTCAATGGCAGACACAGGCGGCAGAGGTGTCTCGGGCTGTGGTACCGGCATGACTCCCGATGCGGGAGCAGACACCGGCTCCGGCACCGCAACAGCAACTCTTTCGGGCTCAGATTCCAGCTCAGCGACTATGTCGTCTATCTTCCGCGCCTCCGGATGGGAGGCGTGCACTGCAGTGTATTCTGTGTCGAGTTCTTCGAGGGGCGGCTCTTCGAACGCCACTGGCACAGGCGAGCGCGGTTCCTCGGCCTGAACGGGTTGAATCGGCGGCTGCACGATCGAATGCTCCGGTGGTGCATCGGGCCACAGCTCGCGAACACTTGACTGCGCCGACACCGGTTTCACGAGCAACGCGTCCTCGTCGATGAGCGTGTCCCAGTAGTCATCGACGGTACTCGTCCTTGGCAACCTTGCTTCCGGAGCATCGGGACGCCACTGGCCAGTTCGCAGCGGCGTCTTCAGTACGGCAGCCATTCCCCCTGTGGGCTCGGCGAACGTCTTGTCCAGCGAGGCCGCAACCTCCAGTTCCAGCGGTGCAGCATTGAGCATCGGCCAATCGGCTTGCGGCTGGATCGGAGGGAAATCGGGCATCCTGCGAGACCTCGTTACCGCCGCCACCAGGTAGATGAGGGAGACAACGAGGAAGAGGAAGGTACCGGCCAGGATATACAGCCGCGTATCCACCCTATCCCATGCTCTCCAGGATCTCGTACAGCAGCCCGAGCAACACAGCCTTCACCGAGTCCTTCTCCCGTGCGTCCACGGGCAGCAGCGGCACTTCATCCTCAAGTCCCAGTGAGTCTCTGATCTGCCGGATGGTATTGGTGTCGTCGGCCGCGACTTTGTTTGCCGCCACGACGAACGGCACATCAGACATCTCCTTGAAGAAATCAATCATCGTCTTGGCATCAGCGAAGGTCTCGTCATCGACTACATCCACGAGCAGCACGAAGCCGAGCATGCCTTCGGACAGCGTCTCCCACATGAATGAGAATCGCTCCTGGCCTGGCGTGCCGAACAAATAGAGGACCACGTCGTCGGATATGGTGATCCGCCCGAAGTCCATCGCAACCGTCGTCTCGCCCGTCCCCTCGCCCGAGACATCGGACACCTGACGCTCCGTGGAGAGAACCGTTATCTCACTGACGGCCTTAATGAACGTCGTCTTCCCTGCATTGAACGGACCGGTGACGACGACTTTCACAGACTGCATTCGAATGCCCTTTTCTCGGTCATAGCTTCTCGATGCCCTCGATGATCTTCTTCAGGAGTTCCTTGTCGACCGTGTGGTCACGGTGCAGCTCCAGGGATCCACCGGGCTCGGGGATCTTGTTCACGCTCGCCGCAGGACGTCGTGTCCCGCCAGCACCCGTCAATGCGCTCAGTTCGGCGCCAAGGCCACCCGAGAGACCGACGTTGAGATCGTCTGCGCCGATGTCGGCCAAGAACGCGTCGGTAGAGATCACCCCAGCGGCAGGAGCCTCTTCCACCTCGTCGTTGAATCCTGCGGTGGAGACAACCTCCAACTGCTCGGTCGCTTCCGGTTCCTCCCCTTCCAGATCCAGCGACTCCAGAATGTCAGAGAAGTCGGGGGCGGATGGGGTCTCCTCTTCCTGCTGCACAGCTCCTATGAGCGTCTCATCTTCGAGATACTCCACGACGGAATCCATTTCGCCGATCTCCGGCTCGACCTCGGGCGTCGCCTCAATGCCGTCTTCAACGTCTTGGGTAACGTCCTCGAGCACAGGTTCGACATCGGTTCTCAGTTCCTCGAGACCAAGATCGACGAGCTCGATGCCGATGTCTTCCATCTCCACGACGGGCGCAGGCGGAATCTCGGATCCCTCGACAACCGGGAACTCAACGTTCTCAACGGTATCGTCGCCCATCGGCGAGAGCAGATCCTCTGTGGGAAGCTCACCGAGGCCCAGCGCCATCAAGTCTCGCTCGAGATCCCCTGAGGGCTCGAACTCGTCCGGCTCTGGTTCGGGCTCCGGCTCGGGCTCCGGTTCGGGCTCTGGTTCGGGCTCGGGCTCGGGCTCCGGTTCGGGCTCCGGCTCCGGCTCTGGCTCTGGCTCGGGCTCTGGCTCCGGTTCGGGCTCGGGCTCGGGCTCCGGTTCTGGTTCTGGCTCCGGCTCTGGCTCGGGCTCGGGCTCCGGCTCGGGCTCGGGCTCCACACTCGGGGCTGCCGGAGCTTCGAGGACCGCGCCCATCATCTCCTCGAACACGACCATGTCGGCCTCTGTCGGAGCGTCCACCGCCCCCGCAAGGAACTCCGGAACCTCGGGTTCGTGATGCTCGGTTGCCTCAGAAACGGCACCCGCGGAATCCTCGGCTGGCCCCTCGGCAGGAGTCTCGATCTCCGCGGCCAACCGGGCCTTGGCCTCGGTCGCTAGGTCAGTCTCCCGCTGAACGGCAGCCTCAGCAGCTTTCGCCCCTTCAGCCTCCCGCTCTGCCTGGATTCGCCGTACCACCTTCTCTTGTTCCGCACGCTCGGCCCGAAGACGCTCAATCTCATCGTCACCAGCAACTTCAAGAAGCCCGGCCGAGAACAGACCGTACATGATGCGGGCTACCTCGAAGTCGGTACGGTTCTTGGCTCGTGCCAGATCGGCGACGCTGCGCGTGCCATCCACGAGAAGCAGCAGATTCCACTCGATAGGCTTGAGGGAGATTTCGAATGTGCCCTCGCCGGGTGCGGTGGCCATCTTGAACACCACATCCATCGAGGGAATCTTCTTCTTGATGCGCGCCCACTCTTCAAGTCGGCGCGAGCCCTCCATGATTACATTCTCGATCGAAACCGAGAGTCCGATGTCTTCATCAACGACGTCCGGAAGCACCTCGAAGTCGAACTCGCCCTCATCCCAACGCATCAGATCGAAGATCGTGTCCTGGATCTGTTCCTGAACGAAGGCCTCGAGGATCTTCTCGGTGATGTAGCCTTCGTCGACCAGGATCTGTCCGAGCCGACGTCCCTCTCGTTCCTCGGCGTTGCGGATGTCCAGCGCCTTGGCCAGAGCGCTTGGCGTCACCTTATTGGCATGCACCAGACGCTCGCCGAGCGGCTCACCCTGCCAATTCGATTGTGCGAAGAACACATCGCCGTCGCGAAACCAGACGCTACCTTCGGTTTGGTCCTCACGCCGAATACGCAGCACGCCAGTCTTCTTGCTGAATGTAACCAGCTGGAAGACATCGGGCAGACTGAAATCTTTGAGGTTGCCGCGTAGCGCCATCGGCTATCGTCGAACCTTTCTCACCGTGATCGAATGCGAATGCCCCTAACCGAGGATCTCTCCTATGGTATCGGCGGTCGCCTTCATGTCGTACAGCACAAGCCCGAGTTTGGACTCGGGACGCGCGAGTGTGGTCAGGACTGCGCGGTTTCCCGCTGCAATAAGTACAACGTACCCGTCGTCACCTTCGATGAAGACCTGCGTCAGATGCCCTCGGCCAAGCTCCGTTGCAGCTCGTTCACCCAGGCCGAGTATCGCCGCAGACATCGCGCCAACACGGTCCTCCTGCATCCCTTCGGGCAGTGCCGACGCCATGGTGAATCCGTCCATGCTCACTAGAGCTGCGGCCTGGATGTCCAATGACTCGACCATCAGATCATCGAGAGCGGCGACCAGGCGTTCCTCCCGCGTGGCAGGGCGAACCGACGCCTGAGGCCGCGCGCCTTCAGTCTGCGCAGCTGACTGCGAAACGGAAGCAGGACTTGCTACAGGCGCTGGCGTCGCTACCGGTGCGGGTGCAGCAGCCGGAGGTGATGGCTGTGCCCGTTGTGTCTGTTGTTGCGGCACGACTACCGGAGCCGGAGCGATTAGCTCGTCTTCCTCATCGAGCAGCTCATCATCGACGTCACTTATGAAGTAATCGCCGATGCCGTTGTCAGCCATCCCCCTCGACACCTCCCAGGCCGGACCGGCGAATAGTGCAGACGCACACAAACGAACCACCCCACATGGGCGGGCTTCTGTAGTCTCTCACGAAGCATAATGGCTTACAACCGACGAAAGGCATCTACCAGGCGATATCCTGCCGATGACGCCTCCAACCCGGCGAGCTTGCAGCCGAGAGCCTAGACCACCACACGCAAGATCTCCTCGATAGACGTCGTGCCCAACTTGACCTTCTCGAACCCGTCGTCTCGAAGCGTCTTCATCCCCTCGGCAATCGCCTGACGCGTGATCTCATCGGATGAAGCGTTTTCCACTGCCATGCGCTCGAGAGTCTCGGACATGGTCAGCACTTCGTGGATACCCATGCGCCCGCGATAGCCGATGTTGTTGCACTTCTTGCACCCCACGGCACGATAGAGCTTGGGCGGCTTGCCGGGCTCGAACGGGAATCCGATTCGCCGAAGCGCCTCCTCATCTGGCAGATACTCCTCCTTGCACGCCGTGCACAGGCGCCGTGCGAGACGTTGTGCCAGCACGCATGTGATGGCCGAGGCGGTGAGGAACGGCTCGATTCCCATCTCTGTCAAGCGCGTAATCGCCGAAGGAGCGTCGTTGGTGTGCAAGGTGGAGAGGACCAGGTGCCCGGTGAGCGCAGCCTCGATAGCAATCGTGCCGGTTTCCTTGTCTCGAATCTCGCCGATCATCACTGTGTCGGGGTCTTGTCGCAGTATCGACCTGAGCGCTGACGCAAAGGTCAGACCCGCCTTCTCGTGCACCTGCACCTGCGATAGTCCCGCCAGTCGATACTCGACGGGATCTTCGACCGTGATGAGGTTCGTCGTCACGTCGTTTGTGCGGTTGATCGCCGCGTAGAGAGTCGTCGACTTGCCCGAGCCGGTAGGACCGGTGACGAGGATCGCCCCGTACGGCAGGCTCAACGCCTCCATCAGACGCGCAAGTGGCTGCTCGAGGAAGCCGAGATCCTCAAGCGACATCATGATCGAGTCCTTGCGAAGAAGTCGCATGACCGCGAGCTCGCCGGTAACGAGCGGCAAGACCGCAACGCGGAAGTCCACTGTCTTGCCGTCCAAGACCACGCCGAAACGACCATCTTGCGGCTGGCGCCGTTCTGCGATATCCATTCCCGATGAGATCTTCAGTCGACTGATCAACTGCCGGTGCATGTTCTTGGGACTCTTGAATACTTCCTGGCAGACTCCGTCAATGCGATACCTGATCCTCATCTCGCTCTCGTGAGGCTCGATATAGATGTCCCCTGCACCCTGGCGTATGGCTTCCGTGATGATGAGGTTCATGAGCTTGCCGACTGCGGACTGCGCGTCATCCGCATCATCCGGATTCTCTTCCTCATCCACGGTCACGGATTCTTCAAGATCGCCAACCATGTCATCGACGTTTTGCTGAGATGCCGAGAACTTCTCGATAGCAGCGAGGAGATCACTTTCCGAGGCAACAACCGGACGTATCTCATAGCCCGTCACTATGCGTAGATCATCGATTGCGAATATGTTCGCGGGATCAGACATGGCAACGACGAGCTCATCGTCTTGTATCTTGATCGGAAGCACGGTGTATCGCCGCGCGAGTTCTGAAGAAAAGTTCGTGGCCGCGTTCGGATCGATCTCATACGTGCCGAGGTCAACGAAGACCAGGCCCATCTGGTTCGCTACGGTCTGCGCAATCTTGGTTTCGTCGACGAAGCCCAGCTCGGACAGACTCGCTGGCAACGACATTCCATCCGCATGCTCAATGGCCTCGTCGAGCTGTTCCGACGTGATAAGCCCCGCTTGGACGAGCAGTTTGCCCAACCGTTTGCCGCTCGCGGTGCTCACGAGTCCGACCCCGCGTCTGGATAGCGCAGCCGTCCCATTTCTTCGGTCGCAGCCTGCAACATTACGTCGCGGGGGGTAGTAATCTGAGCGGAGTCGCTCCAGATGTCGATCGAGATGGCTCCCTGCGCTACAAGCATGCCGAGGCCGTTGATGGCCTTTGCGCCCTTCTCGCGAGCTGCCAGCACGAGTGGCGTGACGACCGGGCGATAGATCATGTCGCACACGATTTGATCCGCGCGAAGCCATTCGGCGGGTATCGGGCTTGGGTCGCCCGGATGCATCCCCACAGGTGTGGCGTTGACCACCAAATCCGCATCCTTCACAACCTGAGAGGCCTGCGACATCTCCACAGTCACGATCTCCGTCTTCCGGGCGTGAGGAATCAGCCGCTCGGCGAGTTCCTCGGCCTTGTCCAGAGAGCGGTTGGCGATGGTAAGGCGCGACGCTTTGCCGACTATGAACGCAACCGCCGCCGCACCCGCGGCGCCACCGGCCCCGACGATAGTCACGTTCTTCGCCTCTGGCGTGAACTCAGCTTCTTCCTCAAGTGCCTCGAGCAGTCCTCGGCCGTCCGTGTTGTAGCCGATGAAGCGACCGTCGACGACATGCACGGCGTTCACCGCCCCGGCCATCTTCGCCATCATCGCGACTTCATCGCACATGGAAAGCATGCTCTGCTTGAACGGCATGGTGATGTTGAAACCAACGAAAGGCAGCACGCGTGCTGCTCCGAGGAACCGCATGAGATCCGTATCGTCTTTGATCGGAAACGGCAGATACACCCAGTCGAGTTCCAGAGATCGATACGCCGCGTTGTGCATCGCCGGAGATAGCGTGTGGTCGAGTGGTTGCCCGACAATCCCTGCAAGTTTGGTGCGACCGTTGATACGCGAGGTCACGTGGGCTCCGCTCATCTAGACCTTACCGTCTGCCCAAGTCTAAGGCAGCGGACGACGACCCGCCAACACAAGTCCCTCCAGTTTGCGCAGTACGAGGGTATGCGGCAGGTCGCTTTGGGTGAGCGGCACGACAAGCACGGTCTTCATGCCGAGCCCCTTGCCGCCGAGCACGTCGGTGAAGAGCTGATCGCCGACAACGGCAGCACGGTCGCGCGAGGACCCCAACTTCCGAAGGGCAGCGAGAAACGCAAACGGAAGCGGTTTCACTGCCTTTGCCACGAGTTCGAAACCCAGCTCGTCTGCCACGGCTTTCACGCGCTCATGCCAGTTATTCGAGACGAGGCACACGCGGAATCCTCGTGTGCGAAGTCCGATTGCCCAGACGCGCAGGTCCTCGGGTACTTCATTCGTATCCCGAGGGAGCAGAGTGTTGTCGAGGTCGACAAGCAACGTGTCGATGCCGATCGCCTGCAACGCATCGAGGTCGATCGAGTGAACGCCGGTATGGTAGAGATCCGGTTCGAGAAAGGCCATGTGCCACCTAGTGGTCGGGAACGCCGTCTCCGTCGTGATCATGAGTCCCTGCGGGCATCTCGTCACCAAGGACCTCATCGATCTCCTCGATGCGCCTCACGACCTCCTGCGCCTCATCGGCATACCCCTGATCGTCAAGGATTACGCGAACCGTCACATACGCGTCGTGTTGGTCAAACGGACTGTCCCACACCATGTCATCACCCAGTGCGGCGCGTGCCTCGGAAACCGCCTTGTCCATATCACCGTACAGCCACAGAATCTGCGCATTGTTGACCCGCAGAAGACCTGAGTGGGGGTTGTTCTCTACGCCAAGGCCGGCCAGTTCAAGTCCTGCATCAACCTCCCCACGGCGCGCGAGAACCCAGGCTGCGACGTAGTACGGCTCCGGGAGCTGCGGGTCGAGCAGGGTCACGAGCTTCGCAGTAGGCAGCATCTGAATCTGGTCTTTGAGCTCCACGTTGCTGTAGTACTCGTGATACTGCGGGTCAAGTCGATTCCACAAAACGGCCGCAGCAAACGTTCTCAGGCCAGCCAAATAGGCGAAACCCGCACGACCGACAGCGTCCCCTGTCGAGGTGAACGGGGCATCTTCGAACGCTATCGAGTCAGCAACCGCTTGTCCCGCCAGTACCGTCGAGAACAGCAAGACAACGACGACCATCAGAACAAGCGGTCTTCTCGAAAGACGACTCACGGTGCTACAGATCCCTCCGCTCGAACAGGGCTGAGCCAACAACCAGCAAAGCGCCTGCCCATCCGGTGAATACGAGCAGCATGACAAGCATGTACATAGCCCCCACGCCTGAACCGTGGGAGACCGGGTTGATGATGTTGAAGGTATCGAGCGACGGATAGAGCTTCCAAGCGAACTGATCGGGAGCTCAGAATGCCCGAACGTACGTGGGCAATGAAGAGGAACGCCAGCGCGGCAGTCGCAACGACGACAGGCCCGGACACGGCCGAAATCGCCATACAGAACGCAGCTATCACCGATGCTTCGAGCCACACGGCTACGATACCTTGCCATAGCTGCCACATCGGGACGTGATAGACGAACAGACCGAATGCAAAGACCACGACACCGAAAGCCGCCAAGACGCCGCCGATAGTGGCCACGATGCCGAGCCACGTGCCGAGCACGTACTCCCACCTGCGCACCGAACGCGACAAGACGTTGTAGATGGTGCGATGCTCTACCTCACCAGGTATGCGATTGGCCGAGAGCGCCAACACGACCGCCATCCCCGCGATGTAGGTGAGGCTCAGCGCGACTTCGCGATAGACTCCCTGGACCACACCCACCCCGTAGCTCGGAAGCATCGGTATCGCAGCAGCCATCACCGCACCGAAGAGGAGAACGACGTAGACCACCTTGCGCCGGAGCGCATCGGCGACGACCGATGCTGCGATGGCGTAGACACGGCGAATCATCGATCCTCACCTTCCCCCGTCTGCTCCAACAATCGAGTGAAGTAGTCCTCCAGTGAATCCCGTTTCGGAGTCACCGAGATGATCGTCCAGCCGTCATCATCCAAGGAGTCGACAACCGGACGAACCTTGTCGGTGGAGACCGAGAACACCCACACGCCGCCGGACACAGCTACATCCGACACGACATCTTCAAGCACTGCCGGCAGCTTGTCGGCACCGCGTGCGCGAATGGAAGTCTGCCCACCCGCATCAAGCAACTCGTGAATCGCGCCCTCTGCGGCGACCTTGCCACGGTTCAGGATGCTCACCCGGTCGCACACGGCCTCGACTTCGGAAAGCTGGTGCGATGAGAGCAGCACCGTGGTCCCCGAATCGCGCAGCTCAAGCATGAGGTTTCGAATATCTCTCTGACCGACAGGATCGAGACCTGATGCCGGCTCATCCAAAACGACGATCGGCGGCTCCCCTATCAACGCCTGGGCTATGCCGAGCCGCTGCAACATGCCGCGAGAGAACTTCGCAAGCACGGTGCGCTCCTTGCCCTCAAGGCCGACACGACCGAGCAGCGCCTTCGTGCGCACCGCAATCTCCCCGTCATCAACACCCGACAGGCGACCGTAGAGACGCATCGCCTGTGCAGCCGTAAGCTGAGGCGAGAAGTACGGTTGTTCGGGCAGAAAGCCCAGACTCCCGCGAACCGCAGGACCGGCTGGTTCGCCGAGAATCTCGAAGTCCCCTCCAGTGGGGCGCACAAGGCCGAGCAGCATCTTGAGAGTCGTCGTCTTGCCTGCGCCATTGGGTCCGAGAAGCCCGTGAACCGTCCCCGCCTCAACGCACAGGTCCACTCCGCGTACGGCCTCGGCTCCCGAACGGCCGTAGGTCTTTCGCGCGTCACTGATCAAGATAGCTGGATGCGAATCACTCATGGCTACTGACCGAACACCTCCTTGGACAGCTGCTTGGCCTGCTGGAACTCCTCATAGGTAGATGCAAACGTGTGCGAGCCGTCTTGCGAAGTAAGCACGTAGTACAAGTACTCCGTATCGGCAGGGTTCACCGCCGCCTTCAGTGCTTCAAGACCCGGATTCGCAATCGGGCCCGGCGGAAGACCCTCATACATGTAGGTATTGTACGGCGTATCGACCTTGAGATCGTTGCTATTCAAGCGAAAGCGATTGCCTGGCAACACGTATTCGATCGTCGCATCGATCTCCAAACGCATTCCTATGTCCAGCCTGTTGTAGATGACCGAGGAGACCAGCACCCTCTCGTCGGCCACCTTCGCCTCGCGCTCGATCATGGAAGCCAAGGTGACGACTTGGTGCATAGTCATTCCTCGGTTCTCGGCAGGTGTCAAATCGACCGTAGCGATTTCCTGCTCGAACTGAGCCAGCATCATCTCGATGACTTCGCGCGCTGTGCTTCCCTCACGAATCCGGTATGTCTTGGGGAACAGGTACCCCTCAAGTGAGCCTTGGTACGTCTGCGCGAGGTATGGACGTTCCGGGAACTGAGACTGCCCGTTTGGTCTGGCAAGCGCGAGGAATTCAGTCGCGGGTATACCCGCCTGTGCCTCCATGCGCTCGGCGATTTGTTCGAGGACGAATCCCTCTGGGATCGTGACGCTGAAGTACGTGATCTCCGGCCCCAATGATAGTCGCTCGATCACGTCGTCGTACGACATACGGGTCTGGAACTCGTACACTCCGGCCTTGAGATCCGAGCCGGCATTCTGAAGCCGAAGCTGCAGCCGGAACATGTTCGCATTGGTCACAACGCCCGCCTCGGCGAGCTGCGCTCCGATTTCGGCGCTGCTCAAGCCGCTTGCGATCTCCAGCTCGACCGGAACGCCGACTTCAACATCGACCTGCGGACGAGACAGCAGCCACCAGCCCACGGCCGCGACAATCACGGCAATGACGACCAGCATCGAGACGATCGCAGTGAACGTGCGGAGAACCCGATGCTTGCGGCGCACGCGCCTTCGCCGCCGTGGCGGCAGTGTCACCTCATCCATCGAGCCGGATCCCATCTCGCTCAAGACCGCCACCATCCAGGTACGACTGCAGGATTATCGAGGCTGCAACCATGTCGACTGACCCTCTTCTTTGCCGTTCGCTCATTCCCGAATCCGCCATCACACGGCTCGCTTCCGCCGAGGACAGGCGCTCGTCTTGGAAGACCACCGGCACTCCCATCATCGACGCGACAGCAGCCGCCTCAGCCCTCACCCGTTCGGCCTGGGGGCCTTCCTCACCCGCAAGCGTGAGCGGCAGTCCCACCAGTATCGCCGCGACTTCGTAGTCCTCGGCTAGACGCTTGATTCCGCGCACGTCGGCACTGGGTGGACCGTCGAGCACCACGAGAGGTGTCGCAACGCGGCCCTGCGGGTCGGAAACAGCGACTCCTACGCGCTTCTCGCCGATGTCCAGGCACAGCACCCGCACGTGCGCTACCGCTTCCTTAACCCACGCCGAGTGTGGAACGCGCCTGCGCAAGCGCTTCGGCGAGACCGGCTGCATCGCTACCTCCGGCTTGAGCCATCGAAGGCTTGCCGCCCCCTCCGCCGCCAACCTTGGGCGCTATTGCCTTGATGAGCGCACCCGCGTTGAAGCCGGCCGCCACGGCCTCGTCACTTCCTGCCGCAAGCAGCAACGGCTTGCCGCTATCAGGATCCACCGTGCCGAGCACGACCGCACCCCCACCCATACGGGCGCGCAGGATGTCAGAGATGCCGCGCAACCCGTTGGCGTTCATGTTCGGAATCTGCATCACCAGAAGCGGATATCCAGCATCGACAACACCCTCGAGCACCTCGACGATGCTCGTCTCCGAGAGGGCCGCTTTCGTCTTTTCGGCTGTCGATTCGAGCTCCCTGAACTTCCGAGCCAATGTCCCGACACGCTCGGACACCTCGAAGCGCTGGATCTTGAGGATCTCCGCTGTCTCGACGAGCTCGGCTTCCTCGCGCGCAACATACTCAAGCGCATCGAACGACGTCACGGCCTCGATCCGCCGCGCGTTGGCTCCGACGCTCCCCTCGCTCACGATCTTCAGCAACCCTATCTCGGTAGTTCGGGAGACGTGGGTTCCACCGCACAGCTCTTTGCTGAAGTTGCCGACCTCGAGCACGCGCACGAAGTCGCCGTACTTCTCGCCGAAGAGCGCCGTCACGCCGGCCTCTCGTGCCGACGACAGCGAAGTCTCGTACGCCCGAACCGGATGGTCTTCCATGATCTTCACGTTGACCATCCGCTCGACTTTGGCGAGCTGCTCGGCAGTGGGAGCCTCGAAGTGAGTGAAGTCGAACCGCATCCGATTCGGCGCCACATGAGAGCCGGACTGTTTCACATGCTCGCCTAGAACGAGCCGCAAAGCCCAATGAAGAAGGTGCGTAGCAGTGTGGTTGCGACGGATTCTCTCGCGACGCATGACATCGATGGTTGCTGTCACGCTCTCGCCCAAGACAAGCGACCCGGCCTCCAATACCCCACGATGGACGACGAGTCCAGACTGCGGAATCACAGCATCCTCGACACGAAACACAGCGCCGCCCGCCGACGCAATCGTACCCGTGTCGCCCACCTGGCCGCCCTGCTCGCCATAGAAGGGTGTGCGATTCAAAACGACGTCCGCGCTTTGCCCTGTTTCGAGCGCTTCAACCCGCTCTCCGTCGCAAACGATGCCCACGATAGTTGCGTCGGATGCATCACGCTCATAGCCTACGAACTCAATCGGCCCCGCTGCGGAACCGATCTGTGCATACGCTCCGTCATAGCCGGTCCACGAGTCGTCTTTCACGGCCGCGCGGGCACGCTGACGTTGAGCATCCATCTCGCGCTCGAACCCTTCGGCATCCAAGGCGAGATCGGCTTCGGCCAAGATCTCGCCAGTGAGCTCGATCGGGAACCCGTAGGTGTCGTGCAGCGCAAACGCCTTCGCCCCGTCCAGAACAGTCGAGTTCGTCTCGCGCAGTGTGGCGATCTCCTCGTCCAGGAATGCGAGACCCTGTCGCAGCGTCGTGCTGAAACGCTGCTCCTCGGCATCCACGATCCTTCTGACGAGTTCGTGATGCTCCACGATCTCGGAGTACGCGTCGCCCATTTCCGCGACGACGACGTCGACGAGTCGCGTGAGGAACGGCTCTTCCCTGCCGAGCAATCGCGCATGACGCACCGCTCGACGCAGGATGCGACGCAGCACGTAGCCGCGCCCCTCGTTGGAGGGCAGGATACCGTCCGAGATCATGAACACGATCGCTCGCGCGTGGTCGGCCAAGATACGCAGACTCGTGTCGCTTCGCTCGGAAACGCCGTACGAGACACCCGTGAGTGCCTCGGCTTCGGTCATGATCGTGCGCAGGATGTCCGTCTCGAAATTCGAGTGCACGCCTTGCAGGATCGCCGCCAGACGCTCCAGGCCCATCCCGGTGTCGATGTTTCTGTTGGGAAGCGGCTCAAGCGATCCATCCTCCTGGCGGTCGTACTGCATGAACACCAGGTTCCAGTACTCGACGTAGCGATCGCAGTCGCACCCCGGGCCGCAGTCCGGTGAGTCGCACCCAAGCTCAGAGCCCTGATCGTAGTAGAGCTCCGAGCACGGGCCGCACGGTCCGGTCGGTCCGGCTGACCAGAAGTTGTCCTTGGCGCCCATGCGTACGATGCGCTCGGCGGGAATCCCGACCTCGTCGCGCCAGACCTTCTCGGCCTCATCGTCGTCATCGAAGATCGTGTACCAGATGCGATCGGGGTCGAGCCCGAGTACGTCGACCGAGTACTCGTAGGCCCACGCACACGCCTCGCTCTTGAAGTAGTCGCCGAAGCTGAAGTTGCCGAGCATCTCGAAGAAACTGTGGTGCCGGCCGGTCGTACCGATGATGTCGATGTCGGTGGTGCGCACGCACTTCTGCACCGTCGTGGCCCGGGTGAATCCAAGATCCTTCGCGCCGAGGAACACCGGCTTGAACTGGACCATGCCCGCAGTCGTAAGCAGGAGCGAAGGGTCATCGGGTATGAGTGACGAGCTCGGCTGCCGCCTACAGCCCTTGCTCTCAAAATAGGAGAGGAAACTCTCTCTGATTTCGGCGGACTTCACTCAGTCACTCTCC
This sequence comes from uncultured Actinomycetota bacterium, assembly GCA_963790405.1. Taxonomy (GTDB): domain Bacteria; phylum Actinomycetota; class Coriobacteriia; order Anaerosomatales; family JAGXFU01; genus JBGSMX01. The sequence goes on along the minus strand of CAWBOJ010000005.1, from coordinate 298,139 downwards.
TCGGCATGTCGGTCATCGGAATCTGTGGCGGGCGCATCGCATGGCGGGCACTCGCCGGCATACGGCAGCGGCTTCTTGCGGAACAACGCACCTTGCTCGCTGCCGAGCGCACGCTGTGTGTGCTTCTCGAAGTAGTACACGAACAGACCCTTCACAATGGCGGCGATCGGGATGGCCACGATCAGCCCCCAGAAACCCATCAGGCTGCCGCCGACAAGCAGGGAGAATATCACGAGCACGGGGTGGAGGTCGACTTGCTCGGACATGACCCTCGGCGTGATGAACAGGTCCGTCACCTGCTGCGCCGCAACAGCAACCCCGATCGCCGCCAGCGCGACCCAGGGACCCTGGAACGCCCCGACGATCGCCGCGATGAGCCCGGCCACGACGGCTCCGACGTAAGGGATGACGTTGAGCACGCCGGTGATGAGTCCGAGAACCAGAGCATACGGGACTCCGAGCACCGCAAGGCCGATGGTAGTGAGCAAGCCGGTCACAAGCGAAATGATCCCCTGTCCGCGAATGTAGCCTCCCAGCACGCGCAGGACGGTCGCAACGATCATCTCGACCTCGGCACGACGACGCTCACCGAACAGGCCGATGAGTTCCTCGCGCATGGCGGGAAGATCTTTCAGTGCCCAAAACGCGATGACGAGCGCGAACACGATGTTGAATACGAACGATGCCGCAGCACCGCCGGCGGTCACGACTCCAGAGGCAAGACTCTTGCTCCACACGCTGAACTGAGCGGTAATCGATGCGCTCACATCGGTGATCGCCTGCTCCGCCCAGGTGGGTATCACAATCGCCGAGAACTGGTTCTGCATCTGCACCCAGAAGTCCTGGGCGCTGGCGTAGTAGGTCGGGAACTTGTCGAGGAACTCGGCGATCTGCGCGCCAACCGCCGGGAACACGAACGAACCGAGAATCGTCAGAACACCGATGCCGACCAGATAGCACACCGCAACGGCCGCGGCACGGGACATCCCTCGCCGCCGCAGACGCGCAACGGGCGTGCGAAGCAGCAGAACCACAATTCCGGCCATGATGAACGGAACGAGCGCCGAGGAGATGCGGCCGAGAAGCCACAACACTCCCCAACCGACGATGACGACACCGACAATCGTCCAGGCACCGATGCCGACCCGGGCAAGACGATCGCGCGTGACATCTTCGGATGAAAGGTTCACCAGCCTACACCTCCCTGACGATGTTCTCGCGCAGGACTTTCAGCGTCTTGCGCAGCAATCGGGAGACCTGCATTTGCGAGATGTTGAGCTGGCGAGCAATCTCCGTCTGCGTGAGCCCTTCGAAGAAGCGCAAGTACAGCACCTTCTGTTCTTGCGGCGTGAGATGCTTCAGAGCCGCAGAAAGCGTTGCACGGTCATCGACGATAGCCATGAGCTGATCGTCCTTGCCGATGTACTCGAGAATGCTGAACGTGTCGGACCCGTCGCCGCGATCACTTTCCAGTGACACGAAGTTGTAGGCCTCGGAGGTCTCCATCGCCTCCAGCACCTCTTCCGAAGTCACCTGCAGTTCATCGGCAATCTCCTGAATCGTCGGCGAACGCTGTAGCCGCTGCGTGAGTGCGTCGATGGCCTTGTTGACTTTGAACGAAAGTTCTTGAAGACGGCGCGGGACCTTGATCGCCCAACCTTTGTCGCGGAAGTAGCGTTTGAGTTCACCTACGATGGTAGGCGTCGCGTAGGTCGTGAACTCAACCTGACGGTCGATGTCGAAGCGATCGATCGCCTTGATGAGTCCAATGGTGCCGACCTGGATGAGATCGTCGATCGGCTCACCTCGATTGCGGAAGCGGCTCGCGAGGTACTTCACGAGGTTCAGGTACATCGTGATCAGTTCATCACGAGCCTGCTCGTCTTCGTGTTCGCGATACCGCCTGAACAGTTCGCGGGTGAGTTCCTTGTCCCAGGAAAGCTTCCGCGACTGCTTCTTGGTTCCCCTAGTCCTGGGCATCTGGCCGCTCCGCAGAAATGCTCTTGATGACCTTCAGGTAGGAACCGGTCTCGTCAGAGGAGAGCTCGAAGTGATCGCAAACCGCCTGCAGGATGAAGGTCGCGTAGGCAGCCCGGCGTTCTACGTCTTCATCGGTCACACGCGAGCCGGGCGCAAGCCCCACCCGAATCTCGAACGCATCAGCGGTAATGGTGAACACGAGCCCGACTTCTGCGGACTCTGGCGCATGGTCGACCGCATATACGAACGCTTCCTCTGCAGCGATTCGCACGTCATCGACCTCGTCATAGGTCATGCCCAGCCTCGCGACCAGAGCCGACGCAGTCATGCGCACGGTCTTCGCGTACTCCGCGCAAGCCGGCACGGTAAGCGAGATACGGTCTGCTGACATGGTTCCTCCGAGCCTTCGCCCAATCGAGGGGGTACTTCTACTTCTTGAGATCGCGCACCAGACGGCGTACGCCTGTGCCCACCGCATTCGCGATCCCTGCGGGCGCATTCGCGGCATCACGCACGACATGAGTCGCCGTGGTCACGTTGTCGGCAACCTCTTGGAACTGCGTAACTATGCCGTCCACCCGCAGAAGTTCCGCGTTGACGGCATCGACCGTGATGTCCACCTTCTCGATCAACGGAACGAGACGGCCATCCATTTCGTCAAAGAAGGTGCGAGCCGATCGCAACGTGGCGATTGCCTCGAACAACGCGAAGACAGCCACCGCACACATGGCGATGGCTGCAACTAGGGCGACGATGACCAGCACAGACACTGCGTCCACTGCCCACCTCGAGTGTCGCGGAACGGTCACTTGAGTGTATCAAAGGGCGGAACACTCTGACAGACAGCTACTCGGCATTGCCCCTGCGCTCACGAAGGCGGTTGAGTAGCGTCATCCGTTCCACTTCCCACCCCTGTTCTCCGGGACGGTAGAACGTGCCCTCCACCAGCCCGTCGGGTAGGTACCGCTGATCGACCCACCGCCCCGCGAAGTCGTGCGGATACCGATACGGCCCGTACGAATCCGCGCCGGGTCGATGCCGATCCCTCAGATGATCCGGCACAGCGCGAGCAGGTCCTTCGCGCACATCGGCCAAAGCTGCATCGATTGCCAGGTAGCTCGCATTCGACTTGGGTGCAAGCGCCATGTACACCGCCGCCTGAGCCAGGTTGATCCGGCATTCCGGCCAGCCGATGAACTCTGCAGCCTTCACCGCCGCTTCGGCGACCAACAACGCCCGAGGATCCGCATTCCCGACATCTTCCGAGGCGAACACCATGATTCGCCGAGCGATGAACTTGGGATCCTCGCCGCCGTGAACCATCCGGGCCAGCCAGTAGACCGCCGCATCTGGATCAGACCCGCGCATCGACTTGATGAACGCCGAGATGACATCGTAGTGCACGTCACCGGTCTTATCGTATGCAAGCGAGCGCGTCGCAGTGACACCCTGTACATCGGATAGCGTGATGATCGCCGGCTGCATCTCATCGTCGCGTTCGGCGCCCGCGGCGGCCAGCTCAAGAGTCGTCAGCGCCACGCGAGCATCCCCGCCGGCCGTGACGACGATGCGCTCCTCGGCTGCGGGTTCGAGCACGTACGCTTCCCCAAGCCCACGCGTGTCCGCAATCGCCCGATTAACGATCACCCTCACGTCATCATCGCTCAGCGGACCGAGTTCAACGATGCGAGAGCGGCTGATCAGCGGCGCGTTGACTTCGAAGAACGGGTTCTCGGTCGTTGCCCCGACGAGTGTGACGATGTCGTCTTCGACGGCATGCAACAAGGCATCTTGCTGGGACTTCGAGAAGCGGTGGATCTCGTCCACGAACAAGATCGTGCGTCGATTGTTGAGCCCACGCAGTTCGCGCGCGGCGCTGATTGCCTTGCGCAGCTCGGCGACGCCCGAAGAAACAGCCGAGACCTCCGTGAACGCCGCATGGGTCGCGCCCGCAATGATACGAGCCAGCGAGGTCTTTCCCGTGCCGGCTGGACCATACAGGATGAGAGAGGACACGCGGTCCTGCTCGATGGCGGTGCGCAGCGGCGAATCCGCACCCACGACTGCGCTTTGGCCGACGAATTCGTCAAGTGTTCGGGGCCGCATCCTCGCTGCAAGCGGAGCGTTCGCGCTCACGGCCTCGTTCACGGCGTCGTCAAACAGGCTGTCCATCCGTGTGCGCGACCTCTATTCGGTCGCTCTGAGCACCTCGCGCTCGATGAGATCTCGATCGACGATGCCGCGGTATCTGTAGGTGATGTAGCCGTCGGCGTTCACGAAGACGAGATAGGGAGTGAACTTGACGTCGAGGTAGTCGCTGCTGAACAGTCTGCCGACCTTGTTCGCTGTCTCGTCATCCTCCATTCCGGGGATGACAGAGATCTCACCTTCATCCGAGACGTCTATGTACGATGCCACGTCATAGGCGACAAGCTCGATAAGTCCACGATAGTCCTCGAGTACGGCATCGATCTCTGCTCGCTGATCGTCCGCCGTCTCCTGGGCCTCGTCGTAGAAGAAGACGACCATCGGCTGCCCTGCGTCAAGACGTTCGGCGATCTCGTCAGTGAGGGCTTCCTCGTCAGTCGGGAAAGGCTCGAACTGCTGCCCCTCGAGTGGCGTGTAGTCAGGAATCTCTTCTTCATCCGTGGCCGCCGACGCTGCAGGAGTGGCTGGCGTCTCGGCTTGAGTGGCCACTTCGTCAGTGGCTGCCTCATCGCCCCCGCCCCCGCAACCTACAAGCGTTACGAGCATCAGTGCTACAACAAGTGCTGCGACGAATCTGCGCATTCTGGTTCCTCCGCCCGCTTACAGGTCGAACCCCGCCTTGTCGTGGCCCGACTCGGTGAATCCCCGCCTAAGCAGGTGGGTGCCCGCACCGAATCTCCCAGCTTCCCCTTTCGGGGATCCCTGTTCCTTCCGGGTTATAAGGCTCCCTATCAAGAAGTGTTGGTTCAACCGCTGTATGCCGAGTCCACGATCAAGGCGAAGCCCGACTACAGTGTAGCGCGCGTATCTGACACCGACAACGCTACCAATCACCACATGCGATGCTAATCGGTCTTGAGGTGCACTTCCTTTAGCTGACGTGGAGAGACTACGTCCGGAGCACCCGTGAGCGGATCACTACCCGAACTGGTCTTCGGAAACGCGATGACATCCCGGATCGAGTCCGCGCCAGCGAGCAACATGACCAACCGGTCGAGTCCCAGTGCGATTCCGCCGTGCGGAGGAGCTCCCAGCGCCAACGCCTCAAGCAGGAAGCCGAACTTCTCCTCCGCCTCTGTCACGGAGATGCCGAGAAGCGCAAGAACGCGACGCTGAAGATCGGCGTTGTGAATACGAAGCGTGCCGCCGCCGATCTCGTAGCCGTTGATGATGAGATCGTAGCTGTACGAGAGCACCGCCGCAGGGTCGTCCTCAAGCGAATCCACCTGCTCGGCAAAGGGCATCGTGAACGGATGATGATTCGCCTGCCACCGCTCCTCGTCCGCATCCCACTTGAACAGCGGGAAGTCGACCACCCACAGGGCATCGAAGCCGTCGCGCTCGATCCCGAGCTGCTCGGCCATGTGCAGACGCAGCACGCCACTGACCTCGTTGGCTACATCGCGCTTGTCGGCGATCATGAGCACGAGATCCCCGGGCTCGACGGCAAACAGCTCGCGAAGCGCGGCCGTCTCCTCGTCGCTGAAGAACTTCGCGATAGGCGACTTGACCTCGCCGCCGCTCGTGAAGGCGACCCACGCCAGGCCCTTGGCGCCCGCATCGAGCGCAACCTGGTTGAGTGCATCGATCATGCCGCGCGACCAGTCCCCGGCGCCTTTGGCGTTGATGCCCTTGATGGCTCCCCCGCTGCCGAGCACGCTCGAGAAGACCTTGAACTCGCTTGCCGAGAACACGTCCCCGGCATCCGCCAGCTCCATCCCGAAGCGCGTGTCGGGCCGATCCGAGCCGAACCGCTCCATGGCATCGGCGTATGTCATGCGGCGCAGCGGCACGTGCAGATCGACGTCCGCCTCCTTCATGACCTCATGCATGACGTCTTCCATCATCTGAAGCACGTCGTCTTGGTCCATGAACGACATCTCGATATCGACCTGGGTGAACTCGAGCTGCCGGTCCGCGCGCAGATCCTCGTCGCGGAAGCAGCGCGCGATCTGGTAGTAGCGCTCGATGCCGCCGACCATGAGCAGCTGCTTGAACAGCTGAGGCGACTGCGGCAACGCGTAGAACTTGCCCGGACTCATCCGGCTCGGGATCACGAAGTCCCGCGCGCCTTCAGGCGTCGACTTGCCGAGGATCGGCGTCTCGACCTCCATGAACCCGCGGTGCTCCAATCCCTTGCGGAACCGCTGGGTCACCCGGTCGCGCAGCTGCAGTGCCGCCAGCACCTCGGGGCGACGGATGTCGATGTAGCGGTAGCGCATACGCGTCGTCTCATCGGTCTCGATGCCGGCCTCGACCTCGAACGGAGGTGTCTCGCTGCTGTTGAGCACCTCTGCTGCAGAGATCAGCACCTCGACCTCGCCGGTATCCATGTTGGCGTTGGTCGTACCCTCAGGCCTGTGCCGCACCGTGCCGGTGAGCTTCATGACCCACTCGGGACGCATACGCTCGGCTGTGACGAACGCCTCGCCGCTGGCATCAGGATCGAACACGCACTGCACGATGCCGGTGCGATCCCGCAGATCGGCGAAGATCAGTCCTCCATGGTCGCGACGCTTGGCGACCCAGCCAGCAACGACAACCTCGTCGCCGATGTTCTCGGCACGAAACGCACCGCAGGTGTTGGTTCGGAATGAGTAGCGTGCATCGAGCATCTTTGGCAAACGCCCTTCCCTCTTGGCTCTCCGGCTGGTTTTCTAGGAGAGCTTCTCGGCAACCCATGACGCGACGCCGGAAAGCGGCACGCGGGTCTCTTCTTTCGTTCCCATGTCGCGCACCGTAACCTCACCGGCGCTGAGTTCGTCGGGCCCGACGATGACCGTGAGACGCGCGCCCAAACGATCCGCCTGCTTGAACTGCGACTTCAGCGAACGGGCCTGGTGGTCCATCTCGGCGGCCACGCCCGACTCGCGCAGTGCCGCAGTCAGGCCGAAGACCTCGCCTGCGACACTCTGCGTCTACGCGCGCGACGTAGACCTCGGCGCGCGGCGGTGCAGGTATCTCCACGCCAGCCGCCTGCATGCGCGAGCAACGTGCGCTCGAACCCGAGCGCGAAGCCCAGACCAGGCGTCGGAGGTCCACCGTACTCCTCCATCAGGCGGTCGTAGCGCCCGCCCCCGCCGATTGCGTTCTGCGACCCGAGTCCGGCCTCGACCTGGATCTCGAAGACCGTGCGCGTGTAGTAGTCCAGACCACGCACGAGCTTGGGCTCCTCGATGTAGTCGAGTCCCAGGCCGTCCAGGTACTGCTTCACGGCCGCGTAGTGCTCGGTGCACTCGTCGCACAACTCGTCACGCAGAAGCGGAGCCTCTGCCATGATCTCGACGCACGCGGGGTTCTTGCAGTCGAACGCGCGCAGAGGGTTGGTGTCGGCGCGACGGTTGCACTCGTCGCACAGCTCCTCGGCGTGCGACTTGATGAATCCGGCGACCTTCTCGCGATATGCAGGACGACACGTCTCGTCACCCATGGAGTTGATGAGCAGCTTCATGTTGCGCCGAGGAATCCCGACCGCTTCGAAGAAGCGCACCAGCACCGCGATGACCTCGGCGTCGATGCTCGGCTCTGCGGAGCCCAAACACTCGATGCCGATCTGCCAGAACTGGCGCGTGCGGCCCTTCTGGGGGCGCTCGTAGCGAAACATCGGTCCCGCGTAGTAGAGCTTCGTGTAGCTGCCCTGCGGGACGAGGTTGTGCTCGAGCGCAGCGCGCACCACACTCGCGGTGTTCTCGGGACGCAATGTGAGGGAGCGACCAGCCCGATCTTCGAAGGTGTACATCTCCTTGGAGACGATGTCGGTCGCCTCACCGATGCCGCGAGCGAAGACCTCGGTATGCTCGAACGCCGGTGTGTAGATCGGCTCGTAGCCATAGCGGGCGAAGAGCTCCTGAGCGGTACGCGTGAGGTACTCCCACGCGCGCGCCACATCGGGCAGCATGTCTGCGGTTCCTTTGGGGGCACGTGAGTTCATGCGCGTGCGAGGCCTTCCCTGCGGTCGAATCGTGACGGATTCAGACTATAGAGGAAGGGCCGCGCGGAAGGCCACGACAGCCAGCAGCGCGATTAGCGAGCTACGGACTGTGCGCGTTGGTGTGGCAGTCTGGCGCCGCCTGAAGCGAACTGCTGATGTGTGCGGCCTGGTAGTGGTTGACGTTGATCTGCAGTATGCCGATCTTCAAGTCGTCCGATGCGATCGAAGCCGTCAACGGTCGCGCCTGCAGTCGACCAAGCCGTAGGTGGCGGTACCGTCGTAACCGTAGCGTTCGAGTTCGCGTGGCAGATGACACGTGAAGCAGAAGTTGCGGATGCCCTGACGCTGTGCTGTAGTTTAACTCGTCCGCCGCGTCGCCAACGACAATCGTGTTGGTCGAGACTTGATCTGCGTGCACGACCAGCAGACCGTCAGGCCGAAGCCGACCCGTGCGGGTTGTGGCAGTCGTAGCACGGGCGTCGTGCGATCGGGGACGGTCCCGCCATCAGTGCCCTTGTGACCGAACCGTCCTATCTGGAGCAGGTTCCACCAGTTGACGTCCAGTAGTACTGGCGCGATGTTGCCGGTGGACGGCCCGCTGGCATCGTCAGTCATGACACGTGAAGCAGGTCGAGTAGTATCGTACGCGCGTGAACGTCCCGCGCAGCTCGTCGAAGATCGTTCGCCGTACCGTGCACGTCGTGGCAGTTCTTGCAGTCGCCGCGCGGCGTAGCTCGTGAACCGGGCCACCGCACGTTCGCGCGACCGGTGCGGTGGATGCCGTGTCGTCGCGTTCGTCGTAGATCGTCGTGCCCGGCCACGTGCCATCGATGGGATAGCCCTTGTAGCCTGCACGGTCGAGGTCGAACGGACGAAGCTGGGCCAATCCTCGTCCGCGCTCGTGTGACACGCGAAGCAGACCGAGTTGTCGTTGCCTGTGATTGCACGCCCGTTGACGTCAGCCGGAACGATCGCGGTGTTGTTGATACGATTCTCGCCGTTCGCGCCAACGAAGGGATATCGAGCGCCGAGCAACTTCACATAGTCCGAACCGTGGTTGTCGTGGCACAGCGCACAGGACTGGGCTGCGGCGGGCTTGGGCGTCGAACCGTTGAACCCTGCACTCCAGTGACCCTTCGCGGCGTTCGCACTCTTGTCCATGTTCGCGGATAGCATAGTCACGGTGTACGGGATGTACGTCAGGTTGTTCACCGTGCGTGCTTTCGGAGCCGACCCGTTGTGACACTGCAGACAGAAGTACGCCTGCTCGGCAGTCGTTCCGTACGCAAGCTTGTTGTAGGTGTTGTCCGGATCCGTCACGATCGCTGTCGACGTGACCACGTGTGCGTTGTGGCACGATTCGCACTCAACCGAGCCGTTGGCGGTAGCTGCAACCGGATGCTTCGAGCTCGAGCGACAGCTGGAACTGGTCGTAGACATCGGCGGATGCCGCTGTCATCGATTGGGCACCGTACCAGTCAAGCGTGGTGACCGCCTTGCCTCCGCTGAGGTCTCCAGCCTCCGAGTGGCACCGGTAGCAATGGCGCTCCGCCAGCGGCGCCAGCGGATCCACCGTGCCACCCAACGCGGAGAGCAGTCGATTCGACGCCGAGTAGTGGGTACCGAACTTGTAGGTCGAGGTCTGGTAGTCCTTGGTCTGCTCGTCGTTGTGGCACTTCGAGCAGTTGGCACTGAACGTCGTTCGTGTCGCCGAATGTCGAACTCACCGGGTAGTCGTGCGCGGTGCCGGTGAAACCACCTGACGCCGAGGGGCCGCCCACGATCTTGGGTGTCTTGGTCGACCCATCGGTCTTCTGATGCGTGTGTCCTTGTCGAGGCTCGCCGAGTGACATGACACGCAGATGCCGTACGGGGAACTGGTCGATATGTAGTCCGTCGTAGCCGTGTCGGCCGTAGTCGACAGGCTCGCGCGCAGGTTGGCCGCCTGGTGCGTCGTTGAACTGGTCGTGATCGGCGTGGCAGCTCATGCAGTACACGTCGGTCTGCCGTGTGATCGACTGCCCGGATACGAGCCGTCCGCGAACGCGGTGTCTCCGTCACCGTGCTGCCGGTACCCATCACGTGGTGATAGACGTCGAGCTGTTGGAGCCGCCATTCTCCATGTAGCTCTCGTAGCTCCCGTCGGGTAATGGCACGCATAGCAGTCGAGCCACCAGGCGAGACACCGCCGGTCGGGTTGTGCACGTTGTAGCCGGCCGCCCCCGATAGATCCTCGTAGTCAGATCCGTGGCACTGGTAGCACGATCTGGGTGTCGGTCTCGACTGTGACCCCGACGCCCTCGGGAGACAGCACGACATTCGCGTCCCCGCCGATCGCGACGCAGACCCTCGACAGTCTCCCGCGTGCCACGGCGACGTATGCACCGTCGTCGTGCGTGCCGTCGCGTCGAGTCGCCATCCCAACCCTTTGCGCGTCATCGCTCGCTATGGCAGCGTGAAACAGAACTGTCGCACCTCTGCCGGAGTTCCTGGGCCGGCTGCCGTCGTCGGTGTTGAGACTTCTGCCGAGTGTGTCGGAGACCAACAGCTCGTCGTTGCCTCGGCTCGAGCCGTGAGGATTGTGGCAGTCGTAGCACGGAAGCGGCGCACCGACGGGCAGGTTGCCGCCCGATGTCTTGATGCGATGACCAGAGCGTTCCGTGCCGGCAGTTACGAACTGCTTGATGTCGACGGGCGCGTCGTGAACTCGCTGCGAAGCACGCCGCCGTGACAGTCGAAGCACGAAGTAGCGTACGTGCCGTTGGCCTGATCGTCGGCGACCGACGTCGCGCCAGACGGCGTGAACGTTGCGACGAGCCCATCGTATTCGTTCGCCGCACGGTGCGACGCATGACAGTACAGACAATCACCCGCACTGCCGGACGGTCCCGGAAGCAGGAATCGAGGCATGCGCATTCTTCGACGGGATCCTCGTAGACCGTGCGACCCGGGAAGGTCCCGTAAGTCGGATAGCCGTCGGCATCTCGCGTCGGACTGCTCAGCGATGGATAGCCCGCCCCATACCAGTCGCTTGCTGTCGTTGTGACACGCAAGGCACCATGAGTTGTCGTTGCCTGTGACGGTTGCACCGTTGATGATCCCTCGTGGCAAGCTCGGCTCGCCCGTGGCTTCCGTGTAGTCGTTGTGTACGTTGTGACAGCTCGAGCACAGGTTCGTGGGGTCGGCTCCCGTATCAACAGCCTCAACGGTGTGCCCGCTCGTGAGAGCGAACGAATTGACCGAACCCGAGAGGATGTTCGTGGACGCACCCTGACCATCGTGGCACGCGTAGCACACAGACAGTTCGCCCGGGGTACGCGACGTGACGCGCATCAGACTCACCTGCGTGGTCGCTTGATGCGGCGTATGGCACATCCGACAGAAGCGTCCTGACGCCGAGTAGGTAGTGTGCGGCGCCTGGGTCCAGCCAGCCACAACCGGACCAGCAGCGGGCGTGGATGTGGACGACGTATTGCGCACCGCATCGAAGGCGCTCACGTAGTAGAAATACGTCTGACCCGGCACACCGGACTCATCATCGAAGGTCAGGGCTGCAATCTCGCCGATGCGCGCAGCCGTGCCGGTCGTAGTCAGCGATCGCCAAACATAGTATCCCGTTACGCCGACGTCATCCGTCGAAGCATCCCAGGTCACCGTCGCAATAGTCGGCGATGCAGAGCCCGGGGTGGCGTTCACATTGGCGGGAACACTAGGAGGACTCGTATCGGCAGCGATCGCGACTCCTGGCATGACCAACAGCATCCCTGCCATGATGAACAGCAAGAATAGGAGCACGCGTGCTGTCTCAGCGGCAGACGCATGCACTCTCTGTTGGCGAAGAACCATATCAGCGGCACCTCATGCCGCGTAGTGCTGTCCGTGTCGCACCAGCCGGCGACATCGGCCACGAGATCCAGCGGCCTGGCAATACGTTAGCAATCCCACTGCCATTCACGCAGTTCGTGACCAGAAAGACCCGCGGCATACACACCTCGGTTTCGCAGCCGGCACTGCACAACGCCGTACGCGGCGCGTCATACATCTCCGCGCCGTCAAGCAATGTTCATACTCCAGTAGTTCAGTATACCTGGGCATAACCCTTGTGACGAGATTCAACGCGTGATTCTGAGAGTGCTCCCACAACCCGCTCTCATCGCCTGACCTGCAGTGATACTCGCGAGACTCCGAGAGCTGCCGCGTCGGCATCGTGATCAGCATCACACTCGTGGGAAGAATGGGTTGATTCGCCTCTCGCGTCCAATTGTCGTGTCTGGACCATGGCCGGGGTGTACCAGCGTGTCATCAGGCAGCGGCGCTAGCTTCGTTCCGATGGACCGCCGCAAGGCCGCACTGTCACCACGAGGGAAGTCGGTCCTTCCCACGCTGCCGGCAAACAACGTGTCACCAGAGAACAGATGACCGTCTCCCAGCAGGCATATTCCCCCTGGCGTATGCCCTGGCGTGTGAAGCACCTCGAGACTCACGTCCCCTGCCTCGATCACGTCTCCGTCGCGCAACTCGCGATCGGCTGGCGGGGAGTGATCGTCGAAGCCGAAGAGTTCGGCGCCGGTTCCCGCACCGGTTGTAATCCATGGTGCATCCGCGAGATGAACCGCCAGGCTACCACCGGCAGCAGCAAGAATATCCCCCACCGCCCCCAGATGATCGAAATGCCCGTGCGTGAGGACGACCCATCGTACACAAGCACTGCCGATCTTCTCGAGAAGCAGCTCCGAGTCACCTCCCGGGTCGATCACTATCAGTGACTCATCTGAACCTACGAGCCAACAGTTCGTCTGCAAGGGACCCACGACGAAGCCGCGTACTCTCACGAGTATCCGTCCTTCGCGCGTCCGCCTTCGCCCGGAAGCATGCGTGACGCGTCGAAGACGCCCTCGAGGGACTGAACTTCGGACAGGATCGACTGCAGCTGATCCATGTTGCCGAGTTCGAACAGGAAGCGCATCGTGGCGATGCCGTCTCGCGAAGTCGCCACGCTCGCCGACAGGATGTTCACGCCTGCTTCCGCAAGCGTTGAAGAGACTTCCTGCAAAAGACGCATGCGATCGACCGCTTCAATGATGATCTCCACCTGGTAAGTGGTCTCGCTCCCCATATCCCAGTCTACTTCGATGATTCGCTCCGGCTGACCGAGCAAGTCACGCGCGTTGGGGCAATCTCGCCTGTGCACAGACACTCCCCGACCACGAGTCACGAACCCGACAATCTCGTCGCCAGGCACCGGATTGCAGCATCTCGCCAGACGTACGAGAACGTCGTCGATGCCCTTGACTTGGACGCCCACACCACTGCGACGCCGCTTGTCCCGGGGAGGCTTCATCGGTCCTTCGAACGGGACTATCGGCTGATCGTCCTCCTCGGCAGTGGTCTTCGGCTCGACGCCAGACATCTGCTTAAGCAGCTTGCCCGCCACCTGCTTGGCCGACACCTTCCCGGAGCCGATATGAGCCAGCAAATCCTCGGACGCTTGGAAGTTCATGTCTGTGGCCACCACGTCGAGAGCCCGCTGCGAGCCCGACGGCCCAAGCGCGAGACCGTGCTTGCGCATGACCTTGGCCAACTCGTCCTTGCCCTGCTGCAAGGTCGTCTTCTCTGCTCTGCTTCGAGAAGTAGTTGCGAATCTTGGAGCGTGCCGATGAGGTCTTGACGATATTGAGCCAGTCTCGCGACGGAGCCGAGCTCTTGTTCGTAAGGATGTCGACCCGATCACCCATCTGAAGCTCGTAGTTCAGCGGCGCTATCGAGCCGTTGACCTTTGCTCCCACGCAATGATGGCCGACCTCGGTATGGATGGCATACGCGAAATCAATGGGTGTCGATCCGCGGCGCAGCGAACGCACATCTCCCTTGGGCGTGAAGACGAACACCTCGTCTTCGAACAGGTCGATCTTGAGTGCTTCCATGAACTCGCGCGGGTCCTTGAGTTCGGTCTGCCACTCCAGCATCTGCCGCAGCCACGCTAGACGCTCATCGAACGTGTCGTTTCCTCGGCCACCTTCTTTGTAGCGCCAGTGAGCGGCGATCCCGTACTCGGCCGTGCGGTGCATGTCGGTCGAACGGATCTGGATCTCGAGAGGCCGGCCGGCCGGACCGATGACTGTGGTGTGCAGTGACTGGTACATGTTGAACTTGGGCATCGCCACGTAGTCCTTGAAGCGTCCGGGCACGGGCTTCCAGATCGAATGCACCGTGCCCAGTGCTCCGTAGCAGTCCTTGACCGAGTCGACCACGATTCGCAGGGCGATCAGGTCGTAAATCTCGTTGAAATCCTTGCCCTTCCGAGACATCTTCTGATAGATGCTGTACAGGTGCTTCGGCCGACCCGAGATTTCCGCCACGACGCCAACGGCGTGCAGCTCGGATTGAAGCTCATCGATGACTTGATTCAGGTACTTCTCGCGCGCCGCTCGGCTCTCGGCAACCATCTTCTGGATCTGCTGGTACTTCTTGGGCTCGAGATAGTAGAAGGACAGGTCCTCGAGCTCCCACTTGATGCTGGAGATGCCAAGCCTGTTGGCCAGTGGGGCGTAGATCTCAATGGTCTCCCGGGCCTTTTCGATACGACGCTCGGGAGGAAGCGCGGAAAGCGTGCGCATGTTGTGCAGGCGATCGGCCAACTTGATGAGGATCACACGAATATCCTTGGCCATCGCGATGAGCATCTTTCGCAGGTTCTGGCTCTGAGTCTCTTCGAGTGACTGGAACTTGATCTTGCCTAGCTTCGTTACGCCGTCGACGAGGTCGGCGACTTCCGGGCCGAAACGCTCACGTATCTCCGAAAGCGGCACGTGGCTGTCTTCGACAACATCGTGAAGAAGAGCAGCCTGCAGCGTCGAGGTGTCCAGGTGCAGCTCCGAGAGTATCTGGCAAACCTCGAGGGGATGCGCGATGAACGCCTCGCCGGACTTCCGCATTTGTCCCTCATGGGCGTCAAGCGCGAACTCGTACGCCTCGACGAGGGCTTCGTCGTCGACACCAGGGTTGTACTCCCGGATCTGCCCCCGGATCTTCTCGATGGTAGTGGGCATCGTCACCCTTCTGCGAGTCTTGCCCTGCCCGGCCGTCTACGATCGCGGTGGCGAGTCGGCCACCGCCTAGTGCAGCACGAGCGTATACGTGACAGTCGTAGTATACGTGCCTGGCTCGCAGGTCCAAGGGGCATCGACCGAGTAGTCGAAAATGTAGGTGCGCTCCCAAACCGCAGGTGTGCCGATCCCGGTGTCAATGACGTGCTGGGTCGGTCCGAACTGCTGAGAAGCCAGGGTCACCCAGCCTCCCGTGACATAGCTCATCGCGCTGATTCCGAAGCTGGGTGTCGGTGACACAGGATCGGTGTTCACAAAGTCGACACCGTTGCACGACAAGTCATATTGCACGCTTCCGTAGCCGCCAACCGTAACAGCAGTCGCACTCGTGACCGTGGAGACAACGCCCGGATCGATCGGGCCGGTGTCAACAGTCGGTGCGCCAATCGACATCCACAGCACCGAGGACGGCATCGTCACCGATGCGGGCGCACTCGGCGCCGATTCATTGCCTGCTTCGTCAACTGCCACGACGGTGTAGGTGTAGGTCACTCCCGACGCAAGACCCGAATCCGGAAGCGTGGTCGCAGTGGTGGTCGCCACCACGGCGCCATCCCGATACACCGCGTAGTAGGACACTCCGGACAATCCATCTGCCGAGGGAGTCCACGTGACTTCGACGCTGCTTGTACTGAGTGCGCTCGCGTCTACGCTTGTCGGCGTCGTAGGAGGCGTACGGTCGATGCGAACGATCGCGGTCTTGGGAGTCTCAGTGTTGCCCGCCGCGTCGATCGACCAGTACTGCAGTGTGGTCGTCCCCTCGGCGTTCACCAGGACAGGACCTGCGTACGTCGCAGTCGCTCCACCATTCCGACTGTACAGGGTCGCACTCACAATGCCGCCTGGATCTGAGGCCGTCAGAGTGACCAAGACGTCGGCCGCGCTCCAGTTCGCAGGGGCGTTGTCGCTCGTCACGGGCGGCGTGGTGTCGATCAGGAACGGCCCCCTGCTGACTGGCAGTCGACCAGTTTCCAGCGTCGTCAACGGCGTGCAGGTTGAAGTACCACGTGCCGTCGGCGAGCGTACGCTGTGGTGCTCGTCGAAAGCCCGTGATCGTCGTCTGTGGTCGCCACGAATCCCGCGACTGAGATGTCGTCCCAATCGACGTACTCCGTGCTACGAGTGACCGAGCCAGAGAACCTCACGCGCACCACGCCGCCGACGGGCAGGGCGTGAGACTGCGCTCGGTCCACCCGATGTCGCCGAGTCCTCGTCGATTCCTGCAGCTGCGTGTAGTTGGCTCCCCCGTCGGTCGAGTACTCGACCCGCGCGTAGCTACCCGTTGCGGGACAGCGCGACGTTGTCCCAGAATGTCAGCGTCGCGCTCGTGAGACCGGTCAGGTCGTAGTCGCGGTAGAAGTCCGCCGTGCGTCGCGTGTTGCTGTTCGCCCAAATCTCGGCGGCGTAGCTGCCCTGTGTGCGTGCCGGTCGTTCGGTCAGTCTGACCTAGGTCGTGTCGGAACGGGTCCAGTCCGCCGGCCACGCCGCATTCAGGGAACGTCTGCGTAGTCAACGGTCACCGGTACGTTCCGACGTGATGGACGATGTCGACAGCGATCAGCCACAGTGTCGGGCGTCTGCGGGTGAGTCCTGGCTCCAGGAGTACGAGACTCCGCTCGCACCCGGTGCAGATGTCCGTTGATACCCTCCGAATTCACCGTGACGGCGTTGTTCGTGGTCCACACCCCGGTGGAGTGGGTCGGGCTCGAGAGCGTCGGGTTACCGGCGGAGTCGTATCCCGCACGAGCGATCGTCTGGACCGCTGTGACGACCGCACCTCGATCATCGGTTGCTGTCCACGTCACGCTCGTCGTGCCGAGCGGAAGCAGGTCGCCGGCATATTGTTCGTGAGGCTCACGATCGATCCATCCGGATCGATCGCGCGTGACGTCGCCAGCGCCCGTGTAGCCGACGTAGCTGTTCGGCAGCGTTGCCCTCGAGAACGCGGTTCGATCACGGTGAGCTGCGGAGGGATGTTGGGTGCCTGCCCATTTCGCACCGGGAAGACGTAGCGACCCAGCTGTCCGCCGGAGTTCATCGAGTTCTGGATGAGCGAGGTGGCCGAAGGCGACGTATCGAGAAGCGTGCTCGTGCTCGCGGCCGCGGTTCCGGATCCCGGAAGCTCGAAGCCCGTGCCGGACTGACCCCAACCGGCACGCGCCTTCACACTCGACGCAGCAGTAGCGATGTCCCAGGTAATCTCGTCGTAGTTGAAGATGAAGTCGAAGTTCCCGGCACCGGTGTCCGATCGATCAACGAGAACGAGCTGGAACGAATCGGTCGGTGTCGACTGGTTGTTGTAGCTTGCTACCCCCACCCAGTTCACGAAGAACGCATCGCGCCCGTTCACTTGTGGAACGCTGCCCGCAGTGGTGTTGCTGTATGTCACCTGTGCCGCTGCCGTGTTGCGGGTATCAACATCGGCCCAAAACGGCGCCATGATGTTGCGGTTGGTCGCCGCGAGCGTCGTGTTCGGGTTGTACGACGTATAGCCCGAGCCGAACGTGCAGTTGCCGTTCATGTTTATGTAGATCTGTGTGAAACTCGTCCCGTTCCAATTCATGGCGAACGGGAGATTCACTACCAGGTTGCTGGTGTCATCACCACGTGGGACAGCGGTCACGTTGTAGCCGGTGGGCTTCATGACGGCATTCGGCCCCGCGGCAACAGCCGGTGTTGCTGCGAAGACGTGGAGGGCGGCAAGAAGCAGCGCCAATCGCAGTGTCACGGTAGCCAAACGCCAGCGCGCGTGTCCGCTAGCGCGCAGCGTGATGACCCGACTATGTCCGAGACTACCCGAAACCACGGCCCTCTCCGTCTCCCATCTTCACGCCTTCGGCAAAATGGGTCGATTGAACCGTGCCAGCAACTGCTCTGCCGTTGCGCCAAGCACCCAAGTCCTGAACTGCTCGAACTCGGCTATCTCTTCTACGCCTTCGGCATATCTTACAGACTCTGAAAGCTCAACCCTACGAACGGGCGACAAGCACATCGTGATCCGCCGATACGATCCCGAGCCTTCAGTCTCCAGAAAGCCGAGTTCACGGAAGACTCCGACAGCAGAAGATACCCCGCGATCGTTCATTCTGCTGTGCTTGTTTGCGCGTGTGACCCTCTCCGCGAGTTCGGCGTTGGTGATTTCGAAGCCCGCTCCTTCGCGAGCAGCGATCTCCTTCAGCTGGAGATAGAGCGCGGCCATGTCATCGCGACCGGGAGCTGCCGAGGAAAGGATCATCTCGTTGATCTTGCCGTCCTTGGGACCGAAGAGCGCGTGTACACGAGCCGCAGCTCCATCGCGTCCCGCACGCCCACACATCTGGTTGAACTCGATGTCGTTGAACGGGAGATGATACAGCACCACGTGCCTGATATCGGGGATGTTCACGCCCTCACCAAAGGCACTCGTCGACACCACAACGCTCACGTCGCCGTTGCGGAACGCGTTCTCGACAGCGTGACGGACCGAGCGGCCCAGACCACCGTTGTAGAACGCGACACGCATCGCAATCTGGGGAACACGCTTGCGGAGCATGCGAGCCAGCCGCACCGACTGGTCTCGTGAGTTCACGTAGACGACGGCCTTGTCTCCGCTCGCCACAAGAGCGGCGATGTAGGAGTCCTTGTCGGTTTGTCCCCGCTGATCTTCAAAGAGCAGATTCTCGCGCACCGTCGGATCGGTAATCACTACCTCGATGCCAAGTACTTCGCGGATCGAGGCGGCGACGTCATCATCGGCCGTTGCCGTCACCGCGAGCACCACCGGCTTGCCCAATGTCTCGATCGCCTGATCCAACCGCCCGTAGGCAGGGCGATGGCCCGCACGTGAGATTCCAACGTGGTGAGCCTCGTCGACGACGATGAACCCAATGCGATTGGTCCGAGCAAAGCGTCCCGCGTGGTGGTCGAGAAACTCCGGAGTCGTTAGTACGACGTCCACCCCGCCTGATGCGAGCGCCTCGAAGGTGGCGTCACGAACCGTCGGTGATGATTCACCGGTCAGCGTCGTCACGCACAGACCGATGCCTGCTAGCGCCTCATCAAGATGAAACGCCTGATCCGCGACAAGTGCCCTCAGTGGGAACACGAACACCGAAGCGAGATTCTCACGAAGCGCAAGCCGCGCGGCGTGCATGTGGAAGATGAGTGACTTGCCGCGGCCGGTCGCCATCACTGTCAGACAACGGCGACCATCGGCCAAGGCCTCAAGCGCCGCACGCTGTGCGTCGTGAAGTTTGCGATCCCCGATGAATGCACGCGTCAGCTCCTGATCGAGACGCTCGGGAGGCAAAGCCGACAGCTCGACTCGGCGTTCCAGCCTCAGTTCCTCGGCGTCTTCTTCGCCCTCGACACCTCGACGCGCGACAAGCACGTTGACACCGAGCGCATGCCCGTCCTCCCCGCCGGTGACGTCCGTCACCTCGACGTCATACTCGACTCCTGTGTCGATCACGGGCGCAAGTACGGCGGCGAGTCGGCGGTTCAGGAAGCCAACCTGTACCCCATGCGGCTCGAACAGCGCGATCGCATTGGCGTCGTGTGGGTTATCTGGCTGCCGCTGCGTGCGCAACGGAGTGCCCGGGGCAAGCTTCTCAATGACGCCCTGACGGCCTTCGAATGTGACGCCGGCCAGCTTGGTGTGAAACGACTCGGCATCCTCGATTCCTGCATATTCCTCGCGCGCAAGAATCTCATCCGCGTGCGCGAATAGATCCTCTACCAGCTCGGCCGCAGGCCCGTAGGCTCCGGAGCGCGTACGGACCTCGAAATCGCGAACGTGCATCTGCACGCGTCGGCGGCCCCTCCACTCATCGGCAACGACCTCGAACGCAAGATCGACAGCCCCGTCATGACCAGCCATCGCTTCGATGTCAGGGCAGCGGAATGCTATCGCTTGAACGGAAGACGTGCCATCGAAAGCCGTGAAGCGCAGATGATCACCGGTGCGCCCGACACGCTGCCGCGCATTCATGAACACGCCTGTGGCGGCGAACATGGGACGGGGGTTCATGTGTCCGAACGGTTCGAGCAGATCGAGCTCAGCCGCCAGTTCGATACTCAGGTCTTCGAGCTCGACCTCGGCATCAAGCCGACGGCTCACTTTGAATACTGCTTCCGGCAATGCATCGAGTGCCTTCATCAACGCATCTCGAAACCGCTCGAGGTTCTCTCGGCGAACGGTAACGCCCACAGCAGCCTCATGACCCCCGAACCGAATCGGCGAGGTCCGAGCAGCTCGAAATCGCCGAGAACAGGTCGACGGAGCCGGCCGATCGTCCAGAACCCTGGGCCTCGTCACCATCGATCGCGAACAGAAGCGCAGGCACTCCGAACCGGGCGGCGAGCCGTGATGCCACGATGCCCTTGACGCCCTCATGCCATCCCTCACCAGAGACGATCACAGCCCTGTCACCTGGCCGGTACGTTCGTTCGGCTTGCGCCGCAGCGGCTTCGCTCAGGTCCAGCTCAACCCGCTGACGCATCTTGTTGTATTCGTCGAGCTGCATCGCGGATTCCTCGGCGGCCAGAGCATCATCGGTCATGAGCAGGCACAACGCGACATCCGGGTCGGACATCCTGCCGGCCGCATTGAGCCTTGGGGCGAGACCGAACGCAACCGAATCTGCGCCAAACTCCGCAGGAGAGACGCCCGCGACCGCGCACAGAGCACTTATCGCCACCCGAGGATCGCTGCGCACACGCGCGATGCCATCTGCAACCAGTGCCCTGTTCTCCCCAACCAGCGGAACGATGTCCGCGATCGTCCCGAGCATTGCGAGATCCGTGAGGTCACGCCACACGTCAGGGTGACCAAGTCGCTCCCCCACCGATTGGACCAGCTTGAGCGCGACTCCCGCCCCGGCCAAATCACCCGAAGGGCAGTCAGTCGTTAGCTTGGTGTCCGCAACCGGTACACCCTGTGGCACGTCCCCGCTTGGCTCGTGATGGTCGGTCACGACGACGCGCACGCCGCTGTCGAGAAGCTGCCTGACTTCTGACTCCGCCGAGATGCCACAGTCGACCGTTACGACCATGTTGGCGCCCATCGCGAGTATCCGCTCGATGGCCGGCCCCGTCAGGCCGTAGCCTTCCGTGAACCGGTTCGGCACGATTGCGCGGATGTCCGCCCCCATCGCCCGCAGACCGCGTGCAGCGACCGCCGCCGAAGAGATCCCGTCGAGGTCGAAATCACCGAATACCACGATGCGGTCGTTCGCGCTGATCGCAGCCACAACGGCATCGGCCGCTTCGTCCATCCCGGGAATCACGGACGGGTCGAGCCAGTCGCGGTCCAGATCGGGTTCCAAGAAGCGTCGTGCATCCTCGGCCGTTCGCAGGCCGCGCGAGTGAAGCACGCGTGCGACGATATGCGACAGACCGGTCGCAGCCGCCAGGCTCTCGACATCGGTCTCGTTCGCTTCTTGGATGTCCCAGCGCGCATGAGCGCACTGCACTTGAGGATCGGCCGTCTTCACACTCGCATGGTAGCAGGAAGGACCGACACACATGTGCCGGTCCTTCCGTGAGTCTCACTCATCCATGCATGCGTCGCTACGACGCCTTCGCGTACTTCTTCTTGAGCGCCTGGAACTTCGGCTCGCGCTCTTTCCACATCGAGTAAATGGGGCTGGCGACACCAACGGACGAATACACGCCCGCGATCAGTCCGATCACCAGAGCGAACGCGAAGTCCTTCAGCGTCTCACCGCCAAAGAACAGCATCGCCATCGGCGGTATCAACGACGTCAGCGAAGTATTGATAGAGCGAACAATGACCTGATTGATCGATTCGTTGGCCATCTCCATGAACGACCGCTTGACCAGCCGCTGCCCGTTCTCCCGAATGCGGTGGAACACGACGATCGTGTCGTAGAGCGAATAGCCCATGATCGTAAGCAACGCCGCAATGGTATTCGGCGTGACCTCACGGCCCACCATGGCATACACACCCAGCGTGATGATGATGTCGTGAACGAGGGCGATTACCGCCGTCACCGACATCTTGTACTCGAATCGCAACGAGGTGTAGAGCAGGATCGCAGCAAGCGACAGAACGAACGCAAGCATGGCCGCATCGGTGATGTTCTTGCCCCAACCCGGTCCAATCGTCGTTACGTTGCCTGCATCGCCGGCAAGTCCCAGATCATCCACGACTTGGCTGTAGGCGGCATTGGACACATCGGGATTGCTTTCGCTGGTGCGCACGATGTAGCCGCCACCTTCGGTGGACTGAACCTGCGCACCGTCCATGCCGGCAGCTGAGAACGCATCGCGCAGCTGCTCCGCGGTCACGTCCGCAGTGCTGGCGAAGTCGATCACTGTCCCGCCCTGGAACTCGATGCCGAAGCTGAGGCCCCGGATCAGCAGAGCGGCGATACTCAGCACGATCAGCGTTGCCGAGAAGCCCAAGAACCAGTAGCGCTTACCCAGGAAGTCGATGTTCGCTCTACGCATCGTGATCGCCGCCCTTCACGCCAAAGAGGAAGGGCATCTTGGGCACCAACGTCTCAGCAAGGATTATCACAATCGAACGTGTGAACAGAATGGCGACCGTGAGATCGATCGCGATACCGACCATCAGTGTGAGTGCGAAACCGCGAACAGGCCCAATCGCCACGGAGAACAGGACGACTGCGGAAACGAACGTAACGAGATCCGCGTCAAGGCTTGTGAGGATCGCGTGCTTCGTGCCGGACTTCGCCGCAGACCGGTATGTCTTGCCCATCCTGACTTCTTCTTTGAAGCGCTCGAAGATCAGAATCGATGAGTCGGCTGCAAGGCCAATCGTAAGCACGATACCCGCGATGCCCGGTAGTGACAGTGCGAACGCCCCAAGGCTCGACAACCCGGCAAGTACGCCGAAGAACAGGGAGGCGAATATCCCCAGGCTGAACCAGGTGATCACACCGAGTCCCCGGTAGTACAGCCCCATGAACGCGGCCACGAGTGCGAGCCCGAGCAGCAGGGCGATAACGCCCTGACGTAGGGAATCCTGGCCCAGCGTCGGCCCGACGACTCTTGACTCGGAGAACTCAAGCGTCACCGGAAGCGCACCGGTCTCCAGAACCGTCTGGAGTTGCTTGGCCTCATCAGCAGTGAACGAGCCCGTTATCTGCGTGTTGCCGCCGAGAATGGGCTCATTGATGCTCGGTGCCGACTGCACCTGACCGTCAAGAACGATCGCAATTCGGTTGCCGACGTTGACCGTGGTGTAGTCGGCCCAGATCTTGGTGCCCTCCGGCGTCATCGCAAGCGTCACAGCAAGCTGCCCGGTGGTGCTGTCTGCCTCCACCTGCGCGTTTGTGATCACCTCACCGGTCATGAACGGCTCGTAGGTCCCCTCGGGGAGAACGGGACGCGACTGACCGGGCTGCCCGGTATAGCTGAGGACCTCGGCCTGAACGGTCGGATCCGTGATGCTGTTTACGTCTACGAACTCGAGTTGACCCGTCGAGCCCAGAACCTTGAGGGCATCCTCGGCATTCCGAATACCCGGCAACTGGACGAGGATCGAATCGGCCCCCTGCCGCTGAATGGTAGCCTCACTCGCTCCGAGTCGATCGACGCGGCTGCGCACGATGAGCTCGGCGCGGTCCATCACATCATCGGTCACGGGTGTCGCAGTCGTTTCTTTGGCCGTAAGAATCACTGACAGACCACCCTGGATATCGAGACCCTGAGTGATGCTCGTGCGACCCTCGCGCACCTTATATGACTGAGTCCCGACGTAGAACTCCTCGCTGTATCCAAGCTGATAGTCGGCCGTGACAGTCTCGGTAGAGACTCTCACCTCAGCTTCGCCCGGCACGAGCCACCATTCGCTCATGCCGTCCTCGGCCGTGCCGGCTCTCAACTCGATGTTCGCGGTCGATGTTGACTCATCAGCAGCATCCACCGGACCGAACGGACCAAGAGCTTCCTGCGTCCCAAGGTCCATCTTCTGTGTTGTAATCGAGCCGTCCGTCTCCGGAACCGGGTACTCGACGTAGTCCGACCCCGTCCATGGGAGCAGTGCCCACCACGCCAACACGACCAGCACTACTACCAGCGCCAGCCCCAAAGCGTTGCGTTGTTTCGGATCCATTCCTCGTTCGCCTTCCGGTCTACTTGCTCTTGCTTGCCTGAACCAATCCGCCTCAAATGGCGGTCACCTACGCGTCACGACACATGAAAAGTCACGACGCACCCTAGCGCGTACGCAAGCCGTACTGCAACTACGCGTCAGACGCAGTGTCATCCATGCGACGTCCCACCGACGACCTGTCGAAGACGACTTCGGTGCCGTCCGCGACCTTCAGCAAGACGGTCTCCTCATCGAGACTCACAATACGCCCGTGAATGCCGCCGATCGTCGCTACGTCATCACCCGGTGCGAGCGACTCCATCAGAGCCGTTATCTCCTTCTGCCGCTTCTGCTGCGGTCGAATGATGAACATATACATGAAGGCGATGAATCCACCGAAGATGATCAAACCTGTGTAGTCCATTGGTCACGTCCTTCGCCACTCTCGGGATACCGTGGTCGGCATGCTCACACCTGGCCGAGACCACAAACACCCATAATACACTGAACGATGCACGCGAATACGCTAGAAATCATCAACCCCGGGCCCCGCGCGCCACTGATCGAGAAACGGACCGTACGCCCCGGCAAGCACGGCCTCGCGCGCCTGGGCCATCAGGTCAATCAGGAAATGCAGATTGTGCACCGATAGTAGAATCGCACCGAGCATCTCCTTCATGACCACAAGGTGCCGTATGTAGGCGCGACTATAGCCCGTGCAGGTCGGGCACGTACACCGAGGATCGAGCGGTCCGAAGTCGCGTGCATAGCAGGCATTCTTCAGGTTCATGCGCCCCTCGGACGAAAAGGCGGTGCCCATTCGGGCCGTGCGCGTGGGCAGCACGCAGTCAAACATGTCGACTCCAAGGGCAACCGCTTCAAGCAGCGTCGTCGGGTTGCCAACCCCCATGAGATAGCGAGGCGCGTTCCTCGGCAAGGCCTCGCAGACCGGCGCCAGCGATTCAAGCATCAGGTCATGAGGCTCGCCCACCGAGTAGCCACCGATTCCGTAACCTTGGAAGCCAATCTCGACCGTTCGCTCCACACTCTCCATCCGCAGCTCTGGGTAGACTCCGCCCTGCACGATCCCGAATAGGGCCTGGTCCTCGCGACCGTGCGCTTCTCGGCATCTAGCAGCCCAGTGCGCGCTGCGTTGGACTGCCTCGGCGACCTTCGACTCCTCGGCAGGATACGGGGGGCAGACATCGAGCACCATCGCGATATCCGCGCCCAGCTCCTGTTGAATACGCATGTTCTCTTCGGGCGACCAATGGTGATAGGCACCGTCAACAATCGATTGGAACCGCACGCCATCATCGGTGAGTCTCAGCGTGTCACGCAGAGAGAATATCTGGAATCCGCCCGAGTCGGTGAGAATGGCGCCATCCCAGTTCATGAACGAGTGAAGCCCGCCGGCATCGCGTACGACGTCCGAACCGGGGCGCAAGAACAAATGGTACGTGTTGGCGAGCAGCACTTGTGCGCCAATGTCCCCGAGCTGCGGTGTGGTGACGCCCTTCACCGTCCCGCGCGTACCCACCGGCATGAACAGCGGCGTCCTCACTGGCCCGTGTGTTGTGTGGAAAGTCGTGGCCCGCGCACTGGTGCTACTGTCGGTCGCCTCGACCGTGAGATTGATGTTTCGCATTCCTGGGATTCTACCAGCACCCCTCCGCTGCGATATCCTTGCTGATGAAGAACCGAACGCGCCCTGGCCACGTCATACCCAAGGAAGCGGATGTCTGCCGAGAACAGACCTGACGATCGCGCGATCGTCGACGCCTTGCGCGGCGGCGACGCTGAGGCGTTCGAATCACTCGTTCGTACGCATGCGGACAAGGTCTACGCTCACGCTCTGCGGTTCTTCGGCGAACCTCAGAGTGCCGAGGATGTCGTTCAGGAGGTCTTCATCAAGGTGTACCGCTCGATCGACACGTATGACGGTCGCGCTGCGTTCACGACATGGCTCTTCCGTGTCACACGCAACGTGTGTCTCGACATGTTCCGTCGAGGTGCCAAACGTCCGATACCTGTCGACCCGGTTGACCTCGCGGGCGCACGCACGACTCCCGACCATGCACAACAGATCATCGACATGACCGCGGTCGAGCAGGCGATGCGAGCCTTACAGCCCGAAGATCGAGAGGCTCTCGGAGCGGTGACGCTGTTCGACCTGTCCTATGCAGAGGCGGCACAAGCGCTCGACGTGCCTGTCGGAACAGTCAAATCACGCGTATTCCGCGCTCGACGAATGCTGGTCGGCCTGCTCGAAGAGTCAGGGGGTGAACCGGCATGAGGGAGGAGTGCCTGCGAGCCCAGGAAGCCATTTCGCGCGCCCTCGACGGAGATGCGGTGACCGCCGACGAGGCCGGGTGGGCAAAGCACCATTGTGCAGAGTGCGCCGAATGCACTGCCTACGTGCGAACGCTCGCACAACTGCAAGCCATGCCGATACCGAACGCCCCCGAAAATGCTGTCGCTCGAACTATCGCCGAAGGTGCTGCGCTCATCGAAGCCGATCGGCGCATCGCGGAAGCGCGCGCCGCCGCCGAACCCGCTGCAGGATCACCGGCAGACGATGCGTCCGCTCGCGCCGGATCAGCAGACACCATCGCCTCCAACAGCCGTGTGATCGAAGCCGCTGCTGCTACCCCACCTCGCCGTTCAACGATGTCCTACGCCGTCTGGGCAGCCAGTGTTGCTGCAATCTTGCTCGTAGCCATGATCGTCACAGCCCAGGGACTCCGCACGATCAACGAGCCAAGAAGCGCCGACTCCGCCAAAGACGCGACGACTCTCTACTCCGAGAACCAGAACGATGCCCTCACAGCGCAAGCACCCGAAACGGGCGACGTACAACAGACAGAGACCGCATCCCGGGCACCAGGGTACATCGTGTTCGACGACACGGTGTATCGCTTCAGCGGCATAGTAGATGAAGACACCGCTGATCTCACTCGTCTCGGCACGCTACGCACCGCGCTGGACACGGGTGGCACGCCGCAACAGCGGACAGCGTACGGATCGGATGAACAAGATCGCATCTACATCGAGGGAAACGGGATCTACGCGTTCGTACCTGTCACGCGAGGATTCGAAGACGCAGTCTACGTGATGCGCTCGGATTCCGTTGATGCCTTCGGCGAGTGGCCGACCATGCCAAGCGGCATTCCCAAGCCATCGGAGCTGGACGGAAGCCCTGTGTTCAAGATCGCAGGACAGAGCGGCGGCGTGTCGATCTACACTCGAACGGGTCGGAATGCCCAAGACGGATTCGCGGTGGCGCCCAACTCACCAGCAGACGACCCTGCCGCAGGCAGTCCCGAGTGGACATGGTGGGAGCAGCAGGACTGAGTCGCCGGGCGAATCACACGATAAGCATCGCATCGCCGAAGGACAGAAACCGGTAGCGCTCTTCCATCGCGGTCGAGTAGGCGCGAAGCACCAGTTCTCGACCGGCGAACGCGCTGACCATCATCAGCAGCGTGGACCTCGGTGTATGGAAGTTGGTCACCATGGCATCGACGACATTGAACCGGAACCCCGGCAGGATGTAGAGATCTGTTGCCCTTTCCTGGGCGGCAACCATTCCCGACTCGGGGTCAAACGCACTCTCGAGTGCGCGAACCGAGGTGGTTCCGACCGCGATGACTCGGCCTCCCCGTTGTTTCGCCTCGTTGACAAGGTCCGCAGCCATCGCGCTCACCCGGAAGTGCTCGCTGTGCATCACGTGTTTCGTGGGCTCCTCCTCGGCCACCGACCGAAACGTGTCGATGCCTACGTCGAGTTCGACGCGCGCGATGCGTGTGCCGGACGACTCGATACGCTCGAGCAACTCCGGCGTGAAGTGCAGTCCTGCCGTGGGCGCTGCGGCAGAACGCTCGTCACGCGCAAACATCGTCTGATAACGCTCCGGATCCTCCAGACGCTGCGTGATGTACGGGGGCAACGGCACCTCGCCGAGCCGATGCACCATGTCGAGAAACGTCCCGCCGCTGTGAAGTGCGAAGCGGACAAGGCGACCGCCGGACTCTTCGAGGATGTCGACGACGAGGCCAGTCAGCTCGCCGTCACCAAACACGATTCGGGCGCCGGGCTTCAGGCGTCGCCCAGGTCTCACCAGGCATTCCCATGTGTCTTCGTAGCTCTCTCGGAGCAGCAGCACCTCGACGGCGCCGCCCGTCTCGTCCTTGGCGCCCTTCAATCGCGCCGGAAGCACACGCGTCTCGTTCACAACGAGCACGTCGTCGTCGCGGAGGTAGTCCGGGAGATCAGAAAACACCCGGTGATCCATCTGCCCGCTCCGACGATCCAACACAAGCAGCCGGCTGGAATCCCGGGGCTCCACGGGGTGCTGCGCGATCATTCCACTTGGCAGGTCGTAATCGAAGTCTCTCGTTCGCACTGACACTGTCCCCCACTCTAGTCTGACACGATCACTTTGGCCGAGAACGCTGGCCGTCTCGGCAGGAAGCCCACCGCATGCCTCCACACTATCTACTTTCGCGAGACCGTCCGCCCAACGCGAGCAGCCTCGCGCTCAGCTTTCCGCTCCACCTTGCGCGCCGCCCGATCGTCTCTCGCTTCGATATCCGAGAGCAAGCAGCCACAGTAGTTCTGGCGGTACATGCCAAGCTCGCGTGAGCGCGTGGTTGCCTCGGCATACCGATTGCGGAAGTCCGTGTCGAGGTAGCGCACGCCTTGAGCACTCGCAGCACGGGTACCTGCATCTCGAATAGCTGCGGCATCTTGATACGGGCTCACGGTGAGCGTCGTGGCGATAGCATCGTACCCGTGCAGGCTCGCGTGCTCGGCAGCCATACCCAGCCGCAGCTCGAAGCAGGCAGCACATCTGCGGTGAGGATCATCCTCGAGCCCCGCCACAGCACGCATCCAACTCCTGGGATCATAGCCAAGCTCAATGACATTGATCCCGCGTTCTTCCGCATAGGCGATGAGCGTGTCACGACGCCGCTCATACTCCCCTATGGGATGAATATTCGGGTTCGCATAGACGACATCGACCTGGTGCTCAGAAGCGAGAGCGTCGTAGGGCTCGAGCAAACACGGTCCACAGCAGGCATGGAGCAAGACCCTCATCCACTCAACCCTCTATCCTCGAGACCGCCCTAGTCTTCGACCTCATCATGTGTTGCAGGGGGCATCTGCCGAACCAGTACAACAATCAGCACGATAACCGCCACCACGAGCAAGCCGATGATGATCGGCAGAATACCGATGCCGCCGCTGCTCGTATCTTCGGCTCCAATGTACGCGTAGGACGCCGCAAACGAGGCTGACGCACCCGGCTCCAACGCCACAGACCTCAGCGTGTAGAGCTTCTCGCCCAACTCGTTGACCGCAGGGGCAGCCGGAGCCTCAGGATCGAGCTCAACGTCGGTCGTGTTCGCAGGAATCCGCCACGCGATTGAGACCTCGGCGGAAGGGACCGTCTGCACCCAGTCAACGGTCTGAGAGATTCGATCTCCATCGAGAGCAGGAGGCGTGAGAAACGCTTCGTACTGCACCGTGCGATACGTCTCCACCTCGAAACGCACCACCCGGCCACCTTCGACCTCAACGATCTCGGGAGTTCGCTGGATATCGTTTTCGACGGCATCTCCCGCAACCTCGCCAGCCCACAGCACTTCGGCATCAGCCGGCACGGGAAACTCGACGGTAACAGGCAGCGGCGTGTCGGTCGGAATGACAGCTCCAACAATGATGATCGTCGAATCAGGCTCCGCCTCGGGCCAGATCTGGATCTGTATGACCGTGTCGGCGAACACATCCGATGAGGTCTGCGCGAGCGCAGGACTTGCCATCGGAAGCACCAACGCGACCGCAAAGGCCACGATGATCGCCATCTTCACCGAACGCGAACGCATCATGGGAAAACCGCCTTGTCCTGTGTCGCCGGAACACTGAATATTCTCTCATCGGAAGTCACGACATTGTACCCGACCAACGTCTGCGGGGAAGACTGAACGCTGCAGCCCGCACATCCCGCACCAGTCTGCCACCACCCCATCGCAAACGCCGTACCGACCAATGCAGCGAACAGCACCACCGTTGCAATGCCGATCGACACGGGCCGTAGGGACTCGGCACCGACGCCGGTAGACAACGTGAGCGCTCCCGGGTGGGGACACGCATCCACACACTCTCCGCACATGGTGCAGTGCTGATCTCGCACCGACTCGCGCCTCTGGACATCGATTCGCGATGGGCATGCACGCGAGCACAACGAGCACTCAGTGCACTGAGCCTCGCTACGACGTACCTTCGTCATCGAACTCATCCCGAGTGCGCCCACTACAGCTCCGAGCGGACACAGGTACAAACACCAGAAACGCTCCACAAGCAGACCGCCGACGACCGTCAGCCCAACAAGAGCCACGGCCACCCACGACTCGAACTTGAAATGGAAGAGCGCACGGAACGGATCGTAGTCGGCGAACCACAGGCCCAGTACGCGCCAGCTCATCCACACCACAAGTGCCAGGACCACCCAGCGCAGCTGCTTCAGCACCCGGTGGATCCTATCCGGTATCAGAATGCTGCGCCCGAACAGCGCACGCCGAAGCAGAGACAGGACATCCTGGATCGCCCCAAAGGGACACAGCCAACCGCAGAAGGACGCGCCGAGACCGAGAGTGACAATCCCTAGAGCTCCGAGCAGCACAAGATTCGATGTGCCCACTTTCGCGATGAACCCGGTCCCGCCGAGCAGAGATGGGAGCGTCTCTATCGCACCAAAGGGACAGAACGAATCCAACGGAGCCGCACCCCCGGCCCCACCCACAATTTGATGGCGCAACCCCACATACCCGACGAGCGTGACCATTGCGAGCTGCACGATCCACCTGATGGCTCGCGTTGATGAACGCCGAGGAGCCGTCATGCGAGCACCTTCCGTTGTCGTTGGTTTCGCTGGCAGCGAAACGAATTTCGTGCCAGCAGACATGCCTGGATGGTCTCGCCTACGTCGGGGTCGCCTGCAACTAGACGTGCGAAGCCGCAGCCACCGTGTTCACGAGCAGCATCGCACGTGTCATGGGTCCTACCCCGCCGGGCACCGGCGTGATGGCGGAGGCAATGGGTTCGACAGCATCGTAGTCGACGTCACCTACCAGGCCAGCTTCAGTGCGACTGATACCAACGTCGATGACAACCGCTCCCGGTTTGACGTACTCGGCGTCAATCATCTTTGGCCGCCCGATCGCAGCCACCAGGATGTCGGCCTCGCGACACACCGCGGGAAGGTCAGCCGTGCGCGAATGGCACATCGTCACAGTCGCATTAGCCTCAAGCAGCATCAGCGCCATTGGCTTGCCCACGATAGCGGAGCGGCCCACAACCACGGCCCGTTTGCCCGTGGGATCGATCCCGTAGCGCTCGAGCATCTTCATCACGCCCCAGGGCGTGCACGCGCGAGGTGCGGGAATGCCTCGGACAAGGCACCCAAGATTCGCAGGGTGCAGTCCGTCGACATCCTTCTGGGCGCTTATGCGCGCAAGCGCCTCTTCCTCATCGAGATGCCCTGGCAGCGGGAGCTGCACGAGGATTCCGTGAACCTCTGGATCGGCGTTGCACTCATCGATGAGCGCGTTCAACTCTTCCTGCGTCGTCTCGACCGGCAAGCGATGGTCGAAGCTCCGAATCCCTACCTCTGCACAGTCCTGTTCCTTCATTCGCACGTACGAATGTGAGGCCGGGTCGTCTCCGACAAGAACGACGGCGAGACCAGGGACGACTCCGTCGGCCTTCATGCGTTCGACCTCTGCTCGTACGTCAACGCGAATATCAGCCGCCAGTTGCTTGCCGTCGATGATCGTCGCCATAGCCTAGAACAGCCCCCTGACATTTCCCTCGGTGTCGATGTCGATGTTCTCGCCCGCCGGCTTTGAGGGCAGACCGGGCATTGTCATGATGTCACCGCACAGCGCATAGACGAAGCCCGCTCCGGCCGAGAGCCGCACGTCGCGAACGGGCAGTATCCACCCGCTCGGTCGTCCCTTGAGTTCGGGATCGTGAGAGAGCGACAAGTGCGTCTTGGCCATGCAAACCGGCAAGTGTCCGTAGCCCATCCGGCCGAGCATCTCCAGCGATCGGTGTGCAGTGAGATCGAACTCGACTCCATCGGCGCCGTACACCTTCTTCGCTACGGCGGTGATCTTGTCGGCCAGTGGCTCATCCGAGGAGTAGGTGAACTTGATCGCCTCGGTACCGTTGCAGGCAGCAACAACGGCTTCGGCCAGTGCGTTCCACCTGCGCCTCCGTCGGCATGCAGACGAATGCACTACGGCGCTCGCCGCACCCGCTTCCAAGGCGGCTCGCATGATGACCTCGTACTCCGAGTCCGTGTCTTCAGGAAAACGGTTGATTGCGACGACTACCGGCATGCCGAAGGCGCGCACATTCTCGATCTGCTTGATCAGGTTCGGCAAGCCAGCCTCGACCGCGTCCACGTTCTCGATCCTGAAGGCCGGGATCAAGCGGCGATCCCGGCTTGACACTGTATCGACCCGAATGCATCTTGAGCGCGCGTACGGTGCATACCAGAACGGCACAGTCGGGAACCAGTTTCGAAGAACGACACTTGATGTTCACGAACTTCTCGGCACCCATGTCCGCACCGAAGCCGGCTTCAGTCACCACGTAGTCGGCAACCTTGAGAGCCACCCGATCAGCGACAACCGAGTTGTTGCCGTGTGCGATGTTCGCGAAGGGTCCCGCGTGCACGAACACCGGACCGCCCTCAAGGTTCTGCATCAGGTTGGGCTTGATGGCGTCTCGCATGAGTACCGTCATCGAACCCGCCACCTTGAGATCCTCGGCGGTGACGGGTCGCCCGTCCCGCGTGGTACCAACGACCACGCGACCGATACGGTGACGAAGATCGTGCAGGTCCTCGGCCAACGCGAGTATCGCCATGAGCTCGCTCGCCGAGGTGATGTCCCATCCGCTCTCGCGTGGGATGCCGTTGGTGCGCCCTCCGAGACCCACCACTGCCTGCCGCAGCGCCCGATCGGAGATGTCGACGACGCGGCGCCACGTCACCGAGTGTGGGTCAGATCTCGTACGTGCCGTGATACAGCGTGTTGTCCACGAAGGCCGCACACAGATTGTGCGCGGCAGAGATGGCGTGTGCGTCACCGGTGAGGTGCAGGTTGAGGTCTTCCATGGGAACGACCTGCGAGTATCCACCGCCCGCAGCACCACCCTTTATCCCGAACACCGGACCCAAGGAAGGCTGCCGGATGCAGGTCGCGGCGCGGTGTCCCAGTCGTGCGAGCGCCTGACCCAGGCCGACCGTCGTGAGCGTCTTTCCTTCTCCGAGCGGCGTCGGTGTCACCGCTGTGACAAGGACATATCGTCCGTTCGAGACATCCTTGAGCCGAGCAAGAACGTCCAAGGAAATCTTGGCCTTGTAGTGACCATAGGACTCGACCTCCTCGGGAAGGAAGCCGAGTCTTCTCGGCGATCTCCGAGACAGGTCCAAGCGACGCCCTATGGGCGATATCGATATCAGATAGCATGCGGACGGCGGCCTTTCGGTCAGTCTTTCACGATGGCGAGGAGGGCCTTGAACTGGTCGGTCGCAGCCACGCCTACCGCCTCGTACATCACAGACTCGGCAACGGTGACGGTGATGCCTGCGGTGCGCAAGCGGTCGAGAGCCACCTCGTGTGCAAGCGGCTCACGGCTGCAGCACGCGTCTGCGACGACATGGACCTGATGACCGGATGCCAGCGCCAGCGCAGTCTGAGCCACACAGATGTGCGTCTCCATGCCGGTCAACACAACCTGACGACGGCCGGTGGACGTCGAGAGCAGAGGCGAAGCTCGGCTCAGCCACACACGAGAAAGCGACCTTGTCGACACCGATGACATGCGCGCCATCGCGAGCCAATTCCAACAGCAGGCCTTCCAGATCGCTGACGACCGGCCCGAGACCGGCGGGATACTGACGCGTCATGATGATTGGCGCGCCCACGAGCGCTGCAGCGCGCGCGAGCTTGGCCGAGCGATCCACCACGCGATCGCGGTCTTCCATGACTGCAGCCAACCGCTCCTGCAGGTCTATCAGCACGAGAACCATGTCCTCGGCTCGAACGAGCGTGTGTTCCGGAGCTGGCATGTGGATCCTCCTCATCGGTACCTGAGTGATTCTACCTGAGACGATGTCTGGGAACACATGCGGGTATAAGACCCGTGTAACGATCGAACGACCTCGCACGGAGGAGACTCATGACTGACGCACCGATTCTCGGCGGACTGAACCACGTGACCGACCTGGACGCAGCCGACGACTTCCAGAAGAAACACACGCCTCACATTACGACCGAACAGGTGGACGGCGGAATCCTCCTTTCGGCCAAAGTGGGCCACTACGTCGCGCACCCGAACCAGCCCGACCACTTCATCCAGTGGATTGAGCTGCTAGTCGACGATGCTCCGATTGTCCGGTTCGAACTCTCTCCCGTTGCCGTCAATCCCCACGTCAGTGCCGTGCTGGCCGTCGAGTCTGGCACGATCGTGCGCGCCGTCGCGTACTGCAACCTCCATGGGCTGTGGGCTGCCGAAGTGACTGTCTAGCTCGTCTTGTCAGCGCCCCAACGATCCCTCGATCTTCGCTTCGGCAAGCACGTGGCCCTGGACGGCTCTCAGAAACGTCCGGAGATCGGCATCTGCCGCGACGTCAAGTTCAGGCACATCAAGCGCATATAGGGTGGCCAGGTAGTAGTGACCTCCCGTCCCCTCCGGCGGCTCGGGACCTCCATACCCGACATCACCCCAGGAATTCGAGTGTTCGACAGACCCGGGAGGCATGTCCGTCCCGCTCGCCCCTTCGGGCAACTCGGTCGTTTCGGAAGGCATGTCGACCACGATCCAGTGGACCCACCTGTGAGCAGCCGGGTGCGAGTCATACAGCAGTAGCGCAAACGACTCGGTCGCCTCGGGCGGGTGCTTCCAGCTGAACGGGAGAGAGACGTTGTCGCCGCCCTCGACGCCCTGCCGAGCGAAGCGCACCGGTATCTGGCCCTTGTCTTCGAATGCAGAGGAGTCGAGCGTCATCTCCCCCGTCTCGGTCTCCGTCGACACGGCAGAATCCTCTGTGGACACCGAGTCGCTGTCGCGGGTGCACGCGGTGCTCATCATCGCTCCGGCAAGCAGAAGAATCAGGAGTAGCCCAGTCAACGCTCTCGTGCGCATGCGCTCCTACTCCTCGCTCACGACAGTCAGTGTGATCTGCGTCTCGGACCCGTCTTCGGACTGAACGCCAACCGAGAGTTCGTTGCCGCCTTTCGTCGCAGCGATGAGCCCGAACTTGGCGCCGTCCGATTCGCTCGACGTGCTGCCCGACTCACTCCACCCGCTGTCCGCCAGCTCGGCCTTGAACCAAGCCAGCACGTCGTCGAAGTCGTCGCCTGTCGTCTGGCTCACTGCATAGGAAGTCCCGCCATCCGCAGAGAACTTGCTTGAGCTTTCTATCGCCGCGTCGTAGACCGGCACATCGTCAGGGAAACCGTCCGGCAGCTCTGCGTCGCTACTCTGGATCTCAACCGTGCTGCCGTCCTCGCCCTCTATCGTCACCTTGTTCTCATCCGCGTCGACATCCACGCCCGTCGCGCCCTCAACCAATGCTTCACTAGCCTGCTCGGCGGCCTTCTCGCATCCCGTGAGCATGAGACTCGCGCCCATCACCGCGATCACAAGCAACGACGCCATCACAATACGTGCAGTCTTCATCGGTTCCTCCCCCTGTCGACCCAGTCGCATCCATTGCTCCTAGAAACCAGAATACCCCGTTGCCCTCACTCCCATAATATCCGAGCGCAACGGCTTGACTCCCGCCCTGGCAGAATCGACCAGGCTCCCCTCATGTCGCCAGCACACAAGCAAGAGGCGGCCCCGATGGGACCGCCTCCTAGACAATTCAAACTGATGCGCAGAGTCAGATCTTTCGGACGTTGCTCGCCTGCGGCTTACCGTTCTGACCGGTCGTGATCTCGAACGCAACCGCCTGACCCTCGTCGAGGCTCTTGAACCCTTCACCCTGTATCTCGCTGAAGTGGACGAACACGTCGTCCTCACCCTCGATCTCGATGAAGCCATAGCCTTTGTCGGGGTTGAACCATTTCACTGTACCTTCACTCATGCCATACCTCTTTCCGCCCCCCAGCGGGGCAACAGAAACGCGACGCTCTCAAGACTACTCCTTGACCTCAGTCTCTACGATCTCGTCGACATCCTCAATCTCACCTGTGGCACCATCGATTTTGAAGGCGTGCCACTGGTCGCTGCCTTCCTCCCAGGCGATTGTGCGACTGCGCGTCTGGGTCGAACCATCGGCCTTGGTGACGGTCAGAATCACATTGGCCTCATCGGCAATGTTGGTCTCCTCGGCGAAGTACACGGAAACCACGTACTCGCCCTCAGCGTAGTCACCCGCAAAGTCGAAGTACTCGGTCCCCGCCGTTCCATCCGTAACATCTTCGTTCTCAATCCCGGCGGCGGTCACGGCATTCTGCCCATCCGCGTCCCAGATCTCGAGGTCCATGTCCACCGGCTCATCCCAGCCCAAGACGACACGAACCACACCGCCATCAAGAGCTGGACTCGTGTCCGGACCCGTGCTCACGGCATCACTGCCTGTGTCCGCCGAAGAGCCGCAGCCTACAAGCGCCAGACACGCGACCAACACAACCGAAACAAGAAACAGCCGACGCATGAGCGTCTCCTCCCCTTCGCGAGTTCCTTGCGCAAAGCCTAGCATGCCGGACCGACATGCGTCCGCACCCGAGATCAACCCCGGCTAGCGCAGATCATCGAGAGACTCGGGTGACATGCCGAGAACCCACCCTCGCATCAAGCGACCCGTTGCACGCACGCGTTCCGGTTGAACGTGAGCCGCGGTGTCGTAGACCGTGTGATAGACGGGATCGTCGCGCCACTCGAGCCACGCTGCGGGGATGCCAGCAAACTCGAATGCTTCATGATCGCTCCAGCCACTACCACTTGGATCGAGCAAGAAATACACGGGCTGTCCGCAATACGAACCGCGAGCCTGCAGTGAATTCACTACCGTTTGCGGAGCCCTTCGCAGGCTCCGGACGTTCAGCACACTGCCGTATCCGACCATGTCCACCGACACCATGCCCTGGATCCGCGCTCGCTGTGTCGAAGTAAGACCCGCGACGTACTGGCGAGACCCAAAGTGGTGGTCATCGGCGGTAGGTCCGCTGATCTCCTCGGCTCCGAAAGCGACGAACCGGACGGTCGGAGCCGTGGGCGCCTTGGCGAGCACACGCGCCAGCTCAAGCACCACACCCACTCCCGAAGCGTTATCATTCCCGCCCGGCGAGGGTGGCTTGCTGTCCACGTGCGCGCCAAGGACGATGACTCCCGGCTCGGTGCCGGTCTTCTCGGCGATGACATTACGCGAGGTCCCGCCACCGGGCAGGTAGACCGTTTGCATCGACGCCTCATAGCCGTAGGAACGCAGCGTCGCTGCGATGTAGCCGAACGCCACGAGCTCCGCCGTGCCCCCGGCTGCCCGCGGACCGAGTCCCGCCAGATACTCGATGTGCGACATCGCTTTCGAGCCGTTGAATGCCGAGGCTACGAGCGCATGCTGCGCCTCTTGACGCACCGACCATCGCAGTGCGGACGATCCCCCAAA
Organism: uncultured Actinomycetota bacterium; assembly: GCA_963790405.1. GTDB lineage: Bacteria > Actinomycetota > Coriobacteriia > Anaerosomatales > JAGXFU01 > JBGSMX01. The sequence goes on along the minus strand of CAWBOJ010000005.1, from coordinate 260,163 downwards.
CTCGACGTACCGCTCGATGTCGCCGCGATTCGCATACAGCCAGCTCGCGGTCGTGTCTGAGAGCTCGAGCGGCGCGGCCAGAAGCAACGGCGCCTTCTGCAAGCCGAGATACGGCCCCGCAGTCGCGGCATCCGCCCATTCGACTCCCGTGGCCATGCCGAGACGCCCGAAATCGAACGCGGCCGTCGCAGAAGCATGGTCCGCAATAGCCGTCGCTGTTGCATAGCGATCGGGACCCCACACGCGATTTACGTGCTTCGCGCCACCCAGCGCCTCGGCCAGCAGCTTCTCGACTGCGGGATCTACAGCATTTACGCCTCCGAGAATCGTGGCGTCTGTCACTCCGGCCGAGACCATCGATGCAATGGTCGTCGACCACCGGCCCACATCTGTCAGGTACACAGGACTGCCGGTCGCAGCACTCACGGGGCCCACACTCAACGCGTCTGCAAAAGTGAGACCCGTCGCAAGGTAGGCATGGCCGGACCAGGCAGAGCCCAGCTCATCGATTGTGGCCGAAGCCACCATTGATGCCGTCCGATATCGGTTCTGCCCCGCCACACGGATCACCGCCGTCGCATCTACCCCGACACGACCGAGCATCGCCAGCGCTTCGTCGGAGACCGCCGCTGGACCCCCGAGAACGAACACGCTCTCAGGACCGAGAGCCTCGATGGCATTGAGCACGCTCGGCGGGATCGAGCCCCGTCGCGTCAGCAAGATCGGGGCGTTGAGCGCACCCGCAAGGGAACTCCCCCCGATGGCATCAGGCCAGTTCTCGCCTGTTGCCAACACGATTGCCGAGGCACCATCGGGATACGCCGCCTGAGCTACGGCAACTGCAGTCCCGTATCTATCGCTGCCAGCAAGACGTGTGGTCGGTACCGCCGCAGCATTCGTGACCTGGCCTACTACCAGGATGCCCGTCACGAACACCAGGCACAGCCAGCCGACAGGCCTAACGACGATCTTCATCACGTCTCGCATGCCACTCCTGGGACGGAAGCAATCTCCTACCATCATACGTTGCCCTCCCAAAGTGTCCCATTGATGGCCCCGCGAGATACTCTGCTTCGGATAGAAAGAGAACCGGGCGACCCTAGGGTCGCCCGGTTCGTAAGTCTTCGTTTGAGAAACGAAGTCTAGAGTGCAGTCACCTTGGTGGCCTGCTGCTTGCCGTTCTGGCCCGTGGTCTCTTCGAACGACACCTTCTGACCCTCGTCGAGGGTCTTGAAGCCGTCGCCCTGGATCTCGGTGAAGTGGACGAACAGATCGTCGCCACCCTCACGCGAGATGAAGCCGTAGCCCTTGTCAGCGTTGAACCACTTGACTGTACCTTCTGCCATTGTCGATCCATCCTCTCGCCCCGCAGGGCACAAACAAAGCGACGTGACCGTCACCGCTAAAGAATGCGGGTTGTCACGTCGCAATCTTCCGGGCCCCAACGGCCCGTTCAACGTGTAACTATACCACCACTGCACCCGAAAAGCACAAGCCCAGTGGTTCAAACCGGCAAGACAGACGGGGACCCCCTGTTGCGAGGCCCCCGTCGAACGTGCTTGCTTGGCGTCGAAAGTACTCTCTACTGCAGGATTCCTGACACCTGGTCGCGCACGTACTGGCCTATGGCGCTGGTGCCACCTAGGTAATAGACGTCGTGGATCCACTCCTTCTCGGCCTTGAGCTTGATAGCCAGACTCGGAGGCAATGAGTGCGTCTTGGTGAGCACCATCACTGAGCCGTTGGTGGCCGGGATGATCCCCCCGGTAAGTGCATCAGGGAAGTTCTCACCCGTGGCGATGGTCACGCCATCCCAGTACAGGCTCACATTGTCGACGCCATACTGAGCCACGACCACTGCGGTCTCGTAGCGATTGTCACCTTGCAGACGCTCGACGTTCGCTTCACCGAACCCATCGGTGGAGTCCGTCAGCGCTTTCTCCTGCGCTTCGGTCACCACGGCGGGTCCGCCGAGGATGAAGACTCGCGTGACACCCAGGTCCTTCATTGCGGCAATCGGCACCGCGCCATTGGGCTTGGCCAAGAATATCGGCCAGCCACGACGTGCGGCAATCGGAGCAGCCGCAAGTGCATCGGGGAAGTTGTCGCCCGTGGCCACGAACGCGGTGCGCTCCCATCCGCCACCGAGCCTGTCGACCGTCTCTTCGGCGATGAGCTGCGCGGTCTGGAACCGGTTGTCTCCACCGATCCGCATGGTGGTGTCGACATCTTCCAGCGCGAGCAGCTCAGCCTCAGTCGCGTCGCTCACGACCGCAGTACCGCCCAAGATGATGACCTCCTCGGCACCGAGCCGCTCAATCTCGGCAGCAATCGCCGGAGGAACGCTGTCCTTCTTGACGAGCAGGATCGGGCCATCGACGGTACCGGCAAGTGCGGCGCCACCGAGTGCATCGGGCCAGTTCACGGCAGTCGCAACGACAACGGAGTGAGCACCGTCGGGATAGGTCTGCTTGGAGACCTCTATGGAAGTCTCGTAGCGGTTATCGCCAGCCACCGGCTCGTACTCGTACGTGCCGTCCGAGACGATCGTGAAATTCTCGTAGTGGTACGGCGTCTCCAAGATGCCCGCATTGTCCTGAGCCTTGTAGACGAGCTGGTGCTTGCCCAGCTGCGAGTAGTTGAGCGTGTAGGTGTCGTCGTAGTGGACGCTCCAGTTGGCGTCGTCGACCTTGTAGTGGATGTTGCTGACGCCAGACCCTGGATACGTGCCGCCGAGGATCTGGAACGTGTCCTCGGCATCGATCTTGATGGCCGCAGAGCCCGTGTAGGTGGTCTTGTTGTTCGACCATGATCTCGGCTTCACGGTGTCGGGTACCGCAACGAATACGTCCATGTCTGCCGCACCGTCACCCTGGAACGCGACGGTGGTGCCGTCGACGTCCGGGTACTCCTGATCATACGCGGCCATCGAGACGTAGAACTCCTTGCCCGCCGAGAGATCGTAGCCGTAGACGTCGGTCGTCGGGTTGCGATCGTCCATCCACACGACAAGATCACCGCTGATGCGAGGACTCCTCTGGTTGCCGGTGGCGGTGCAGATCGCCTTCGTCTCACCGGTGCCCAGGTCGCGCATGTAGATGTCCTTGTCAGCGCCACGCTGGTCGTCCCACACCACGATATCTCCGTCGATGGCAGGGTTGTCCTGGTATGCGGTGTCTGTGCAGACCTCGGACTCGACGCCGCTCTCAATGTCCTTCGCGTAGATGTTGTAGTCGCCCGACCCGGCGCGGTCGTCCATCCAGACAACGATGTCACCCGAGATGTCCGGGGCGACACAGTCGGCACTGATTGTCACAAGCTCCGACTCGACTCCGGAGGACATGTCCATCATGTAGAGGTCGGAATCGCCGTTCCTCGTGTCTTCCCATACGACGATGTCTCCATCGACGACGGGGCCATCCTGATAGCCAGTCGCCGTGCAGATCTCGGATTCAGCTTCTGCGATCAGATCGTAGGCATAGATGTCGTAGGCTGCACCGTTGCGCGTGTCGGCCCAGACGACGGTCGTGCCGTCGAACCCCGAGAGCTTGCGGAAGTAGGCTGTCGTACATACTCCTGAGACATCACCCGTCGTCAGGTCTCGCTCGTAGATACGTCGCGGCGAGGTGCCTTCTGACCACACCACCGTGTCGCCGTCGACCAGAGCGCCCCACTGAACTCCTGCCCCATCAGCCACGGGAACCACGGCGTAGCCGCCGCTGACCGTGCCCGTGGCGGCAGCGGACACCACCCCTATCACACCAGCTACCACTAGTAGGGCGGTCACTACGACCGCGAACGAACGCTTCGACAACATGGAAACCCCTCTCATTCAGTGGAGACACCGCGCCGACGCGAGCCTGCACCGGCGCGCGATGAATCCCCCGTGCTCCTCTTTGCCTATGGTACCCACTCGGCAACGAACGGCGCGGGCTGTGTGGCGAGCATCACAAGAGAACTCGCCAACAAAGCGCTAGAACAGGCCGTCAGGCGTTTCAGCCTCGGCCGCCGCGGACAGCCCGAGGTGCTCGTACGCCCTCGGCGTAGCCTGACGTCCCTTCGGAGTGCGGGTCAGGAATCCGAGCTGCAGCAGGTAGGGCTCGTAGACGTCTTCGAGGGTGTCGGTCTCCTCACCGACAGCAGCAGCCAGCGTGTTGAGTCCCACGGGCCGCCCGCTGAACTTGTGCACGAGCGTGTCGAGGATCGCGAGGTCCATCTTGTCGAGTCCGACGTGGTCGACCTGAAAGAACGCGAGCGCCTCGGCCGCGATGTCTTCGTCGATGCGGCCCTCATGTCGCACTTGCGCGTAGTCTCGCACGCGCTTCAACAGCCGGTTGGCCAGCCGAGGAGTCCCCCGTGAACGACGAGCGATCTCATCGGCACCCTCGCCATCTACCGACACGTCCAGAATGCGCGCCGAGCGCTTCACGATGCTGGCAAGCTCCTCGGCATTGTAATAGTCGAGACGGAAAGCCATGCCGAAGCGATCCCGAAGCGGGCCAGTCAGCAATCCCGTGCGTGTAGTCGCCCCCACGAGCGTGAAGCGCGGCAGGTCGAGGCGTAGCGAGCGCGCGGCGGGGCCCTTACCGATCACGATGTCGATAGTGAAATCCTCCATCGCCGGATAGAGCACTTCTTCCACCACGCGGTTCAGGCGGTGGATCTCATCGATGAAGAGCACATCGCGCTCCTCGAGATTCGTAAGAATCGCGGCGAGGTCCCCCGCACGTTCGATAGCAGGCCCGCTGGTGGTCTTGATCTTGACGCCGAGTTCGTTGGCAATGACGTTGGCGAGCGTGGTCTTGCCCAGGCCCGGCGGTCCCGAGAGCAGAATGTGGTCGAGCGGTTCGTCGCGCGCCCGCGTCGCCTCGATCAACACGCCGAGGTTCTCCTTCACGCGCGATTGGCCGAGATACTCGTCCAGCCGACCAGGCCGCAGCGAGCGATCGATCTCGAGATCGTCTTCCGTGTGCTCGGCCGAGACAAGCCGCTCGGACTCCGCAGTCCAGGCATCGCGCTCGTCGGATGGCTCGGTGGTCGCATCATCGGGATTCTCCCATACGGTACCCATGCGCTAGCCACCTCCCCCGAGTCGCTTGAGAGCGTGGCGCAACATCGCCTGCGCGTCATCGGCAACGCCCTCGTAGCCTTTGAGAGCCGTTGCCGCTTCGGCCGAAGAGAATCCCATCGAGACGAGCGCTTCACGTGCTTGAGCTGCAGCAGCTTGCGCCGGTACGCCGCGACCACCAATCGCAAGGTCATCCGGCACGCCGAGCTTGTCTTTGAGCTCAAGGATGATTCGCTGAGAAGTCTTCTTGCCGACGCCAGGAATCGAGCTCACGAGAGCGACATCCTCAGTCACGATAGCTGCCACAAGCGCGTCCGGCGTGAAGCTCGACAGCGCCGCGAGCGCGACTTTTGGGCCAACGCCGCTCACTGTGATGAGCTTCGCGAACAGAGATTTCTCCTCGGCGTTTTCGAATCCGAACAGCGAGAGCTCGTCCTCGCGCACGTGAAGATGCGTGTGCACCGTGACCTCGTCACCTTCGGCCGGCAGCGCGGACAGCGAGCTGGTGGACATCGCCATACGGAATCCAACGCCGTGAACGTCGAGGACCGCGTGGTTGAGGCCCTTCTCGGCCAGACGGCCTGTTAGAAACGTGATCATCGTGCACCCTCCGCACGTGCGACCGCCTTGGCCATGCGACATCTGCTCGCGGCGCCCCCACACTGGTGCGCGTGACACACTGCTGCCGCGAGGGCATCTGCGGCGTGATCGGGCGCAGGCTCGTGGTCCAACCCCAGAAGGACGCGGACCATATAGGCGACCTGGGCTTTGTCCGCAGTGCCCGTACCTACGACCGTCGACTTGATCTGCACGGGGCTGTACTCGCCAAGCTCAAGACCGGCGTCGGCCAGTGCGAGAAGTGCGACTCCCCGCGCCTGTCCCGTCGCGAACGCGGACTTGGCATTCGAACCGAAGAACACACTCTCGACCGCGCAGGCGACCGGCGTGTATCGCGCGATGACCGTCGCGACTTCACGGTGTACCCGAGCCAAACGATCGGGCGTGGAATCCTCGGCAGATGTGGTGATGCACCCGTAAGCGACGCAGCGGTGATGCGATCCCGAAGTCTCGATGACGCCCCAGCCGGTGTTCGCCAAGCCGGGATCGATACCGAGGATGATCACGTCGCTCCCCTCGCTCGCCAACACGGTCTGCGGCCCACTGATGTGGAGCCGCAATCGAACATATGTTCAGGGTAGCGCACGCTTGTTGACCCGTAAAGCGCGTCAACCTCCCGGGAGATGTGCACACCGAGACGCTACTATGAGAGTGCACGATACACGCGGCACATCGAAGGGACCGCGATGCAAACGCTCCTCGGAATCGACGTAGGCGGCACCAATACACGGGCGCGGGCCGTGGTGCTCGACGATCTCGGTCAGATGCTCGCACACCCCGGAATGCCGAGGGACCGCGTCGAGAAGATCGCGTCTGCCGCGGAGCTCGCCCAGTTCGTCTCGGGATTTGCGGGACTGCTCGGCGAGATCGCCGCTACCGCCATCGCCGTCGCCGGACCGATCAGCGACACGTCCGCGCGTATCACCAACTGGACAGGGAAACCCGAACTCACGCTTGCCGAGCTGGTCCAGGCCGGCCTGCCTGCGGAGAGCACCGGGCTGTTCAACGACCTCGTTGCGGGAGCGCATGGTGTCCTAGCCCGCATGGACACCCAGGATGCCGAGACGTTCACGGACCTCGGTGGACCTGCAGGACCCCCGGTTCTCGGCCAGGGTCATCTCGTCTATGTCGCACCTGGGACGGGACTCGGCGCTGCAACGCTCATCCATTGCCACGACGCTCGCTATCACGCGGTCGGTTGCGAGAGCCAGCACACTCCGGCGCACGCCCCTCCAGGGCACGAGGAGCTGCACCGAGAACTCGTGAAGTCCCTCGGCCACGCACCCCGCTGGGAAGATGCGGTCTCAGGCGGCGGGCTGACGCTGCTGTACAACGTCTACGCCGCTGGTCAAGTCGCTGGAATCGAGGCGCAACCGTCCGCGGCGAGCGATGCCGCAACGGTCGCAAGCCGTGCCAGCGCCGGCGACCCGGTGGCGTTGCAGGCTATCAAGACCTTCTACGACTACCTCGCCAGCTTCTGCCAGGTGCTCGCCTTGGGAGTGATTCCGTGCGAAGCGGTGATCGTGGGCGGTGCAACGACGGCCGAGAACCTGCCCGTCCTCGCTCAAACCGAGTTCGCGCGCAGATTCGCGGACAACCCGGTACACGGAGAGCTCCTCGGCAAGACTACGGCTACGCGCGATCGCCGACAACACGAACCTTGATGGCTGTCTTCGCCTCGCTGCTCTGGCGCTGACGGACTGAGGCCGAGCGGGCGGGCTACTCTTCGAGCGCCGCGGCAAGCTCGTCGGTGAACTCCATAGTGTGGTAGACGGTCTGAATGTCGTCGAGTTCCTCGAGATTGTCTATCAACCGAAGAACCTTCTTCGCATCCGAGACGCTGATCGCGGTCTCAGTCAGCGGCACCATGACAAGTTCGGCGCCCTTCACGGGAACGCCTGCCGCCTCGAGCGCGTCATTGACCGACATCACGTCGCCGGACGCGGTGTACACCAAGTAGGCCTCGTCGGTAGACTCCAGATCATCACCACCGGCATCCGCAGCTATCAAGAAGAGCTCATCTTCGTCGACGCCGGTCTTCTCGACAGTGATCTGGCCCCTGCGTTCGAACTGGAACGCAACCGAGCCACTGGCCCCCAGGTTTCCACCCGAACGCGTGAAGGCACTCCGGATATCGGCCGCCGACCGATTGCGATTGTCGGTGAGCGCCTCGATGTAGATCGCCACACCGGCAGGACCGTATCCTTCGTAAACGACATCTTCGAAGCTCTCACCTTCGGCGCTGGAAAACGCTTTCTGGATCGCGACCTCGATCTTGTCTTTTGGAAGCGAGTAGCTCTTGGCCTTCGCAACAGCCGCAGCCAACGAGGCGTTGTTCTCGGGATTAGGGTCGCCCCCTTCCTGAGCGGCGACCGTGATCATACGCGCCAGTTTCGCGAACAGCACCGCGCGCTTCTTGTCCTGTGCCGCCTTGCGATGCTTGGTAGTTGCCCATTTGGAGTGTCCCGACATCTCAGCCTCCCACAACCTGTTCGATGAAGTAGCGATGCATGCGGGGATCCCCGGTCAGCTCGGGATGGAATACGGTGCCCAGCACCTGACGCTCGCGAGCTGCCACGATAACGCCGTCGTGGCGCGCAAGTACCTCGGCGTCGTCTGCGACCTCTTCGATCCACGGCGCCCGGATGAACACGCCACGGTAGGCCTCGCCCGACAAGTGCGCGACATCGAGATCGGCTTCGAAGCTGTCCACCTGGCGACCGAACGCATTGCGTCGCACCGTCATGTCCATGAGTCCGAGCGATCGCTGACCCGGCACCGCATCGAGAACCTTGCGTGCGATAAGAATCGCTCCGGCACACGTTCCCCAAACCGCCATGCCCTGATCGTGTCGCTGAGCGATGGGCTCGTAGAAGCCGTAGGTCTCCATGAGCTTGCCTATCGCGGTGGACTCGCCACCGGGAATGATCAGTCCGTGCAGGTAGTCCAGTTGCTCGGGCAGGCGAACGCTCACAGCAGCGACATCGAGCGCCTCAAGCATCACGATGTGCTCGCGAAACGCCCCTTGAAGTGCAAGAACGCCGATGCGCACCCTACCAGCCCCGCTCTTGCATCCGCTCCGAATCCGGAATGTCGGAGATGTTGATGCCGACCATCGCCTCACCTAAATCCCGCGAGACTTTCGCGATGATCTCGGGATCCTCGAAGTGCGTCGTCGCCTCGACTATCGCCTTGGCCCGCTTGGAGGGATCGCCACTCTTGAAGATGCCGGAGCCGACGAACACTCCGTCGCAACCGAGCTGCATCATGAGCGCAGCGTCGGACGGCGTCGCGATACCCCCTGCCGAGAAGTTCACGACCGGCAGCTTGCCGTTCTCGGCAACCCACTTGACCAGCTCGTAGGGCGCCTGCAGGTCCTTCGCCGCTGTGAACAGCTGCTCGCCGCGGAGGCCGGCGACCCACGCGATCTCATCGGTCACTGCACGCATGTGTCGCACGGCTTCGACGACATTGCCCGTGCCCGGTTCACCCTTCGTGCGGACCATCGCGGCACCTTCCGCGATACGACGGAGCGCCTCGCCCAGGTTCCGACAACCGCACACGAACGGCACTGTGAAACCCCACTTGTTCACATGATGCTCTTCATCGACGGGCGTGAGCACTTCGGACTCATCGATGTAGTCCACGCCGAGTGACTCGAGAACCTGCGCCTCAACGAAATGGCCGATACGGCACTTGGCCATGACGGGAATCGATACCGAGTTGACGACCTGCTCGACGATCGTCGGGTCCGCCATGCGGGCCACGCCGCCCGTCGCCCGGATATCGGCGGGAACGCGCTCGAGCGCCATGACCGCGACTGCTCCGGCGTCCTCGGCCAGCTTGGCCTGCTCGGCATTGACGACGTCCATGATGACGCCACCTTTGAGCATCTCGGCCAGACCGGTCTTGACCCGCAATGTGCCAATCTCTTTGGAGTTGTCAGCCACCTTGAGGACTCCTCACAACATCATCGAATCTAGGACAGCGGCCGTCTGCGCCGCGAGCCAGCGAGCAACGTCGCGATTGTACCCGCACAACGTGAGCGTCACAACCGCGCCGGTGCGGCGCTGCACGCGAAAGAAGCCTCATCTGCGAGGGACTGGGGGCGTCGTACCAGCGCTACTCGAACGTGATGTTCACGTTCGTCGGTACGACCTCAAACCACGTATTGCCCGGTGAAAGACGCACTTGAGTCCCGTCCTCCGCCTTGAACATCGGCGGAGTCGCGCCCGTGGTCTCCCACGTGCCATCCAGTTTCTGGCCGTTGCGAAACACCGTCGCGCGACCCGAACCGGTGAGTTCGATGTCATAGGTGGTCGACCCCGTGACATCACGCTTGCTCTGTGCCACGGTCCGGGCCCACATGACCACAACGTTCGTGGCAGTGATCTGCGCCTCGGTGAGGGCATCCGTGTGCACCTTGCCGTTGTTGACGCGCAGGTAGGCGTCCTTGGCCGGGTCGTAGGTCCACTGCGCGGTATTCGCCTGAGAGAACGGGATCGTCACCTTGGTGACAGTCGCACTCGCCGGAGCCGACCTATCGAAGGAGAGAGCGCGCCACTCCTGTGTGGCCGAGTATCCCCGCCTCTCGCCCTCTTCCCGGATCTTGGCGAGATCGAGAAACAGATTGTGGGGCGCGGACTTGAACGAAACGCGTTTGTAGCCGTACGAGACCCCCACATCCTGGGAGAGGTTCTCCAGACCTGCCCTGCGAACCGCCGAGTTCACCGATCCACTCGCTCCCGAGAAGACGAACAACGGCGCGTATTGCGGCACGACGTGGGTGTCGGAAAGGCGCGCACTCCGCACGGGTCCGATCATCTCGACGGGGTTGGTCGAATGGAAGATGCAATTGAAACGAGTGATGCCGCCTTCGGTGATCGATTCGTAGACGATGTCAGCCGACTGAATGCCGGACTGCGGACGGGCGGCCGGTGAGTTCTCGATCTTCACCGAGACGACTCGCAGATTCGCTGGCGCCTCCGCCGTCGGTGCGGGAAGCCCGGTCAACGGCCACGAAGGAGGTGCCTCCGGCTGCGGGACGATGCGTTCCGCATCGGCAACCGGCCAAGGAGACGAGACTTCGACGACTTCGTCGCCTGTGCCCCTGAGCCAGAAGAACGCGACGACACCTATGATGACGACAACAGCGACCGCCGCTGCGATTGCGATTATGCGAATCCGCTTCGAATCCATTCAGCCTCCTTGATGCCTCGCCGAAGTCTAAGGCTGACCACCGACACGGTCAAACTCGGGGACACACAGCCTACGTGCACCAGCAGCACACAGCGGGCCACTGTGCCCGCCGTCATTGCGACGCCGCACCACAAACGACTACAGTGACGGATGGTGCTTGCCGAGAGGACATGACGCGTGCCGTGCTATCTACTCCACATGGTCGAACAACCTGACGCCAACGCCTACGACGACGAACAGCTCAAGGACCTCGTCGGATCCTTCCCGCGCTGCTTCTGCGCGCAGTGCAATCCGCCGCGAAACCTCACGCCCGGTGAGGTCGTCAGGTGTCTTGATCGGGATGATCCGTGTTGGAAAGCGCCTGACCAGATCTGCGCCCCCTAGTCAGCGACCACCAAATCATCGTCAGTCCGAGAAGCGCCAACGGCACCGACAGCAGCTGCCCCATCGTCGCGGATCCAAACAGGAACCCGATCTGAGCATCCGGCTCCCTGACGTACTCGACACTCAACCGGAACACTCCGTACATCAACATGAACATGCCGAAGAAAAACCCGTCGGGGCGTCGTTTGCGAGCCAGCCACAACAGCACGAGGAACATCACAAGACCCTCAAGCACAGCCTCGTACAGCTGCGAAGGATGCCGCGGCGACATGCCAGCCGCTCCGCCGAAAACGACACCCCACGCTACGTCTGTGGTCCGACCCCACAACTCATTGTTGATGAAGTTCGCCGTTCGCCCGAAGAAGAAGCCGATGGGAGCACCCACCGCTGCGAGATCTGCGAGCACGAGAAACGGGACTCCGCGTAACCGCGAATAGGCATACCCAGCCACAATGATTCCGATGAAACCACCGTGCCAGGCCATCCCACCGTCCCAGATTGCGACGATTTCGGCAGGATTCTCCCAGTAGTACCCTGCGCCGTACACGATCACGTAGAAGAGGCGCGAGCCGACAATGACTCCCGCGACGGCCGCAAGCATGAGATTCAAGACATCGTCGCCGCTCAATCCCACGTTCCAGCGTCGGGAAAGTCGATAGGCAACCCAAGCCGCACCGACGAACCCGGCGACGTATGCCAAACCGTACCAACGGACCGCGAACGGACCGAAACGCACAAGAATCGGATTGATATCCGGGAACGCGATCGAGGCGAGCGCCCCAATCGACGTGAGCGAATCAATCACAGAGGTCACGTCACATCGCCTCGAGACGTTTGATTCGTTCTTCGACAGGAGGATGCGTGTCAAATAGCGAGTTGAGGCCCTTGCCCCCGCGGTAGTCCTTGAGTGGATTGAAGATGTACATCGACTCCGTCGCCTTGTTCGCGACGCTCAGACGACTCTTGTCGGCGGCAATTTTGCGCAATGCGCCGGCAAGCCCTTGCGGGTAGCGCGTCAGCAGTGCTCCGTTCGCGTCAGCAAGGTACTCCCGCTTGCGCGAGATGGCCATTTGGATAATCGCCGCGAACAGCGGTGAAAGAACCAGCAGCGCTATCGCCACCACGGCGAGAATCGCCCCGAGAGGTCCAGCATTCTCATTGCTCGAGCGGCGGCGACCGCCACCCCAGAACCACGCCCGTATCATCCAGTCCGACAGTAGAACCACCGTGCCGGCCATGACGGCCGCAAGCGTCTGCACGAGCGTGTCATAGTTCTTGATGTGAGCCATCTCGTGCCCGATGACTCCTTCAAGTTCCAGACGATCAAGCTTCTCCATGAGACCGGTCGTGATCGCGAGTGCCGCATGTTCCGGATTTCGACCCGTTGCGAATGCGTTGGGCGCCGGGTCTTCGATCACGTAGCAGCGAGGAGTCGGTAAGCCGGCGGCGATGGCGAGTCCCTCGACAGCATGGTACAGCTGTGGCTCCTGCTCACGACTGACCGGCCGCGCACGGCTCATCGACAAGACGATCTTGTCCGAGTACCAGTACGAGCCCCAGGCCATCCCGAACGCTACGAAGAGCGCGAGGACCAGTCCGCCGATGCCCCAGTCCGTCGCGTACCCGAAGGCCCAACCAACCGCGAGCACCAAGATCACGAAGAAGACAATCAGCAGCACGCTCTTGAACTTGTTCGATCCGATCTGATCGTACACGTCCCATCCATCCGTTCTAGACGACTCCGCCGCAGCCCCTTCTTGCAGGCCGCGGCGGATCTCGTTTCGTTGTGGAAGACCCCTAGAAGGAGACCTTCGGTGCCTCGCGAACCTCGGCCAGTTCGACCTCGAAGTAGTCGCGAGCAGTGAATCCGAACACACCGGCGATGAGATTCGCGGGGAAGCTCTGGATCGCCGTATTGAAGCTCATGACCGAGTCATTGTAGAACTGACGCGCGTACGCGATCTTCGACTCGGTGCCAGTCAACTCTTCCTGCAACTTCAAGAAGCTTTCGTTGGCCTTGAGCTCCGGATATGCCTCGGCCACCGCGAACAGCGACTTCAACGCTCCACTGAGCATGTTCTCGGCCTGGCCCTGTTCGACGACGGTCTTTGCGTCGACCGCCATGTTCCGGGCCTGCGTGACCTTCTCGAACGTCTCGGACTCGTGGGTGGCGTACCCCTTCACGGTCTCAACAAGGTTCGGGATCAGGTCATAGCGGAACTTGAGCTGAACGTCGATTTGCGACCACGCGTTGTCGACGCGATTGCGCAGCACGACCAGCCGGTTGTAGAGCGCGATCAGGGCGCCCCCTACTATCAGCAGCAGCACCAGGCCACCACCCAGGCAGATCATCAAACCACCCACAGCCATGGGTACCTCCTTCGTGCGGCGAAGATCTTCGGGCCGCATGCGATGCGCTACACTTGCTCTCCTGCTTCAGATGGTAGCAGAACGGTGCTCTATGATTCCCATCTACGACGACAATCCCACACGCCGCTTCACCTGGGTGACGTGGTCGTTCATCGCTCTCAATATCGCGGCATTCGTCTACGAGCTTTCGCTCTCCGCCGAGCAGCTGACCACCTTGATCGACACGCGTGCGTTCGTCGCATCGCACTTCTTCGCCGACCCCACTGATCCCACCCAGCTCATGACTCTTGTGACCGCCGTCTTCCTCCACGCCGGATGGGCCCACCTACTCGGCAACATGCTGTACCTGTGGATCTTCGGCAACAACGTGGAGGATCGGTTTGGTCACTGGATGTTCGCACTGTTCTATCTACTGGCGGGGGCAATTGCCTCAATCGCGCAGGGCGCGATTGACCCGACGTCCGCGATGCCCCTGGTCGGTGCGAGCGGAGCGATCGCGGGAGTCCTCGGAGCGTATGTACTGCTCTATCCGCGCGCTCGTGTGGTCACGATAATCCCGATCTTCTTCTTCATCGAACTCGCGGCCGTCCCGGCCTTGTTCGTGATCGTCTTCTGGTTCGTACTCCAGCTCGCGCAGGGCATCGGCACTCTCGGGGTCGCCGTGGGGGGAGTCGCATGGTGGGCACATGTCGCTGGATTCGCATTCGGTCTGGCGATTGCAGCACCAGTTGTCACGCGAGACTACCTGCGCAGCCGAGGGAATCGCAGGTCACGTGCCCGAAGTAGACGAGCCGTCTAGCCCAAGTCGCCAAACGCGCGTCGGAACCGACTACTTATCCTCGCAGCCCATCTCGCGCAGAATGTCGCTCACCGTCTCTACATCGGAGAGCTGACGGCGGAAGTACTCGCAGTAGGCGTCGAATCGCTCATCGTCTTCCACGCTTACTTCGGAGTCCTCGATCTCGACAGCCATGGCCATCACACTGGCAAGCGGGGCGACGTGGCCGCCGCCGTCCTCGGCCATAGCTTCGATGGCTGCCATGAGGAAACTCGGGATGCGAACGACGACCGAAATCTCGGAGCCGCACTCAGGGCAGTTGAAGACAATCTCTGCCCGCTCGGGCTCGCGCAGAACGACGGTGTCCACGTCTTCGAGAGAGACCTCGACGGGGCCATCGACGGGACACGTAATCACGAACTCCATCGTCCTCGCCTCCTCGGGCGGTTTCGGACCCCTCACCTGAGATTGTACCGCGTTTCTGTCTAGATACTATCTCTCGGGCCGCTACTGACACCCATGCAAGCCGTAGGCCAGAGTGCCACCATTCGAATGCCTGTCGGACACTCGGTCGATTGAACATGACAAACGCACGATTGGGACTTCGTGAATGCAAGTGCTACACTCGCCGTCGTGTCACGGCTCCCAAACACCTCTTCGCAACCCCCTTCGCGCCGACGCGCTCAACTCCTGCGCGGCACGCAACTCGGACTGCCCATCTTCCTGGGATACATGCCCATCGGCATAGCCTTCGGGGTCATCGCCGCGAGCCTTGGGTTCAGCGTCCTGCAGGCGGCGATGTGTTCCGCCACAGCCCTGGCTGGAGCCGGTCAGTTCATCGCCCTGTCCATCATTCGCGCGGGCCAAGGCATCGCTGCGGTGCTTGTCGCAACAACGGTCGTGAATCTGCGCTACGTTCTATTCGGCGCGACCTTGTCACCCTATCTCAGGGGTCTGACACTTCCCCGTCAAGCGGTGCTGGCCTTCACGCTGACCGATGAGACCTTCGCCGTGAACATCAGCGACAGGCGCAGCCGACTCTCAACCGGCACCTCGATGGCCGCCGTGGGGGCGATCGCGTGGACAGGATGGGTTCTCGGCACAACAATCGGAGCAGCTGCGGGTTCGCTCATCGGCGACCCTTCGCGCTGGGGCTTCGAGTTCGCGATGCCTGCGATGTTCACGGCTCTGCTCATCGCACTTGCCGAGAACCGTCGGCACGTCATGATCGGCCTTCTCGCGGGTGCGATTGCCCTCGCCCTGCCCGCGCTCGATTCTGTCGGCATCTCGATTCCGAGCGCTTGGTTCATCGTCATCGCCTCCGTGGCCGCAGCCACGATCGGGGCAGTTGCGTTTCCGGATGAGGAGGCGCAGTGAATCCCCCGCTCTCGGATACGTACATATGGACCGTCATCGTCGGCATGGCGATCCTGAACTTCGCCGTACGTTTCGTGCCAATAGCGATCGTGTCGCGGGTAGACCTCCCGCGTCCGCTCATGCGGTGGCTTTCGTTCATTCCGGTCTCCGTCATGGGCGCACTGGTGACCCTCGAGGTTCTCCGACCCGAAGGCAATTTCGTCGATCCAATCTCAAGCCCCTACACCTGGGCGGCACTCGCCACTGCCCTGGCTTACTGGAAGAGCCGCAGCTTCCTCGGCGCGACACTTGTCGGGCTCGTGTCGTTCGTCGCCTTCAAGGCGCTTCTCGGCTAGAAGCCTTCTTACTCGTACGCTAGACTGACAGCTCAAGCCGACCCGGGTTGCCGGACTCGACCCCGGGCGAGGCCGAACTCAGATTGCTGATCCTCGAAGGAAGGACCCCGCGTGGCCCGCATCCGCCCGTTTCGTTCCTGGACCTACGCCCGCGACACCGCCGATGTCACGGCATTCACGGCACCGCCCTACGACGTCATCTCTCCACAGCAGCGTGAAGAGCTGCTCGCGAAGAGCGAACACAACGTCGTTGCCCTTGAGCTCCCAGAGGGATCCCTTGACCCTCAGACTCCGGGCAACCGGTATGAGACGGGCGCGACTCGCTGGAACGAGTGGCGAAAGACCGGTGTGCTCGTCCAGGACGAGGAACCGACGCTCTACGTGCTCGAGCAGAGATATGAACTAGGCGGCAAAGCGATTCGCCGCCGCGCATTCATCGCAGAGGTCCAGCTGCACGCGTTCGATGAAGGCATCGTGCTGCCGCACGAGCGCACGCTGCCCAAAGCGCTCGGAGATCGCTTCAACCTCACGAAGGCAACACATGCCAACCTCAGTCAGGTCCTTGGCTTGTATGAGGACGAGGAGCAGAATACCGCCGCGCTGTTTGCAGAGGCGATGTCTACCGAACCTGTCATGACATCTTCCGATCTAGATGGTGTAGTCAGCATGGTATGGGCTGTCACCGACGCCACACTAATCGAGCGCATCTCCCAAACGCTTGCCGGCTCGCGCATCTTCATCGCAGACGGTCACCATCGCTACACGGTCGCGCTTGCCTACCGCGATCTCCATCGCGAGCAAGACGCCAGTGCAGGCGTCGAACGGCTCGACCCCGACCACGATTTCGTGATGATGGCGCTCGTAAACATGGACGACCCCGATCTCGTCGTGATGCCGACTCACCGCATCGCCGACCACTACGAGGATTTCGATCCGGACGAGTTCTGGGCCAAGCTCGAGTCCCATTTTCTCGTGAGCGACCTGCCCGAGGGGCATCCCACCGATGCGCTTGACGGACACGACCGTCCGGCATTCCTGATCAAGACCCGCGCCGACGATCGCCCTCGTCTGGCCGTCCTGCGCGACAGCGTTGATCTCGAGACCGAAATTCGCGCCGAGCATTCTTCGGCCTGGAAGGAACTCGACGTCACGGTGCTACTGGAACTGATTCTCGATCCCATCATGCGGATACACCCAGACCAGCCCGAGACACTCGAGCGTCTGTCCTTCGCCAAGAATGCACACGAGGCGCTCGGAATGACCGACGACCACGATGTCGTGTTCGTGCTCCGCCCGACCCGGATGGACCAGATGCGCACCGTCTCGCTCGCAGGCGATGTGATGCCGCAGAAGTCGACCTACTTCTACCCCAAGCTGCTCTCAGGCCTCGTCTTGCGAGGTATGGAGTAGCGAACCGCGCCGTCACACACTAGCGTCGCGACCCAACTCCCTCGGCGTTCAACCACACCCGCCGAGGACACGCGCCGCCGAGGCGACACTCGTCACACAGTGGAGCGCGAGGACGACACGTCGTGCGACCCACCAGCCACGTCGCCAGATCGAGCATGCCCGGTGATTCCGGGCACAGCTCCGAGGCCGCAGCTTCAACATCCTCGACGCAGTCGCGCTCGATCAGCCCCGTGCGCAGGAACACCCTTCGCACCTGGACGTCGTAGGCAACCTGTCCGCACTCTCGACCGGCAAGCTGCACGCCCAGGTGTCGCGTGAGAATCTCGACCGCCATCACCGATTTCTTGCGTCCGATTCCATCGAATCTGGCAAGGCGTTCGGTCACGTCGAGAACGTGCGACCCGCTGCGCCCACACGTTCGACGCATCGCCGTCGTACTCTTCGACCACCCTTTTCGCCGCCGAGGATACCCATCGCGGCAGTGTGTTCTTGAACCGGTGCAGCATCGGTGGCCTCTGAATCGCCTCGCGGACTGCCTCGGGCTCCGCGGCAAGACGCATCACGTCCAGGTGGCCAAGACGTTCTCTCAGTAGGTATGGGGCCATCCAAGCACGCTCGGCAGGTATGCCTTGAGTGAAGAGCGCGCCGATCAGGAACGCATTCGGGTCTTCTCGCAGCAGTGCGTCGGCAGCGGCGTGGTTCGTGAAAGATCCACCCACCTGTGCCGCGCCATCAGCCTCAAGTTCGCGACCATAGGCAACGAGCGTCGCGCCGACCTCTGATTTGTTCACGCGTGAATCGCTGGGTGCCAATGAGCCGCTATCGGCGCATCGACCCATGCTTGATCTTGCGGATAAGCACCTCGCGCTCCTCGGGAGCGTATGCCTCGCGATACTCCTGCAGCGCGGTCACGCGGGCGCCCAGCATCAGCTCCACTCGCGATGCGGTGCATGGCATACAGGAAGCATGTGACCGCCGACGCCACGAACAGGTCACGGACCAGACCGGACAGCTCGTCCCAGTCGTCGTAGTACTCGATCGGAGATTGCATGCGCGAAACCTCTCTCATCGCCGCCATCCAGGCCAAGCGCCCCGTGCGGGCACGCTTGCCCACTCAAGTCGTTGATTCCCGACCGGACGGCCAGCGTCACGTAGGTGTCGCTCAGACTTCGCTCTTGATCCGCGGGCCCTGGCGCAAGAAGAAGGCACAGTACATGCACTCTTCCTTGATCGTCTCCGCAGCGATCGACGCTGGGATCGAAGACAAGTTCCGGATCGGTCGTCATCTCGTGCTGCGGCCGATCGCACTTCGCGAAGGCGCACTTTGTCGGACACCGATCCTGCAGTTCATTCGGATGCGGACAATCCGCCTGCATCTCCTCGTCGCAACCCCTGGTCTCCCAACACTTTGCCATGGATCCTCCTGTACTCGGCCGGTAGACATCGATGATACACTGTCCGACGGCTCCGATGCCGATGCTCTGGTCGGCTGCTCTCTGCGTTCTCAGCAGAATCCGCATCATGTGAAGGCTCCGAGTCGAGCCACCGGCAGGAATCGTGCCCCCGACACGGTATCTGTGCATATGGGAGGTACCTGTACGTGTCAAACCTCAACTCACCAGACTACGACACCGTCATCGTCGGCGCCGGACCCGCAGGGGTCATGGCCGCCATGAAGGCTGCCCGGCGCGGCCCTATCTTGCTCGTTGAAGCGGCCTCACTTCCGCGCGACAAGAGCTGCGGGGGCATGCTCAACGAGTACGCCCAGGAGTTCCTCGGCGAGTTCGCCGAGGTACCCGAAGACGTAATTCTCGACCCACGACACGTGAACTTCAGGTACTGGGATTGGGACCGGGGAATCAAGAAGGCGACGGAGCTTCGCTTTCTCAACGTCAACCGTCGCACGTTCGACGACTGGCTGCTGTCCCTGCTACCAGACAACGTTGATGTCGTAGGTGGAACCGCGGTGACCGGCTTCAGGGATGTCAACGGATGCGTGTCGGTCAACCTCAAGAATGGCGGAATGGACGAGGTCTGCTGCAACAACCTGGTTGGTTGCGATGGCGCACGCTCGCAGGTCCGTCGGACCATGGGCGCGGGCAGCGTCGCAACCTACGTCACACTTCAGGACTTCGTGCACCTCAATGGTGAGCTCGAACCGTACTTCGACTGCATCTACATGCGAGACATCGGTGACTGCTATGCCTACTCGTACATCGTGCCAAAGAGTGACGTGGCCATCGTAGGCTCCGTGTACTACCCACGCACGAAGCGACCACACGAGAAGCAGGATCAGACGATGGCGATCCTGCGATCCGCGATGCCCCAATTGGGCGAGACGATCAAGCGCGAGGCCAGCGTGGCGCTCTACGTACGCGATGCCGGAGACGTCGTCCCCGCTTCTGGGCGCGTCCTGCTTGCAGGAGAAGCTGGCGGCTTCATGTCGCCGACCTCGGGCGAGGGAATCAGCTACGCGATGAACTCTGGCCTACTGGCGGGAACCGCCATAGCCGAGAACAGCCCACGCGACGCCGGTGCCGCGTATGAACGGGCGACCGCACACATCGCCGCAAACATTCGGCGCAAGCTCAAGTGGCTGCCCTTCATGGAGTCGAGCTGGGGCAAACACCTGGCAGGATACGTCCCGCAGGGAATCGTCTCCCGCGTCACCAAAGGCCTCTAGCAGGTCAGCGCCTCAGCTGTCGAAACCTCTATGCATGCGGCTCGGGGTCACATCGGTCTGACCCTGATACTTGCTACCGAGCCCGGGTGTCCCATACGGGCGATCAACTCGCGTAGTCATCTGGGAGAAAGATATCTGCCCGATCGCCATGCCTGGAGACAACACGATGGGCAGATTGGCGACGTTCGAGAGTTCCAGAGTCAAACGCCCGTCCCAACCTGGATCCACGTACCCTGCCGTCGAGTGGATCAGTAGGCCAAGCCGGCCGAGCGAACTCTTGCCCTCAAGACGCGCCACCAGGTCGTCAGGCAAGACGATGCGTTCGACCGTCGTGCCCAAGACGAACTCACCGGGGTGCAGCACGAACGGCTCTTCCGACGACGCGCTGACAAGTTCCACCAACCCATCCTGCTCGCGACTCGGATCGATGTACGGGTAGCGGGAGTTGCGAAACACCTGAAAATGCGGACCGAGGTGCAAGTCCACGCTGGATGGCTGGATATCATCCGGATCGCATGGCTCGATGCGAATCCGGCCAGACAACATCATGTCCTTGATCGTGTGATCAGAGAGGACCATGTTCTAGGCACACTTGCTATAGCCGCATGCACGACAGACCGCGCAGCCACTCTCGTGTTCGAGCGAGCTGCCGCACTCAGGGCACGCCCCGGACAAGTAGTCACGGCTGTCTGATGATTTGCTGACACCGCGCCCTGCTTCTCCTGTCTCGATGAATCCCAGCGCGTGCTCCATGACAATGCCGACACCATCCGCACAAGACAGAACCTTCCCACCCTCGGTCCAACTGGGACTCGGGCAGCGAATGCCCCGCAGATGCTTCATGATCGCATCCGGATCGACTCCCGCTCGCAACGAGACTGAGATCAAGCGAGACAGTGCCTCCGACTGACTCGACGCACAGCCGCCCGACTTGCCCATCTGCGTGAAGACCTCGCACATCCCCTGCTCGTCCCAGTTCACGGTGACGTACAGATTCCCGCAACCCGTCTGGATCTTCTCCGTGCGACCTTGAGTGATCGCCGGACGGGGCCGCGGCTCGATCTCGCCGTGACGAGGCGCCGTCTCCGCCGCCGAGTCCACGGTCTGCCCGCTCTTGCCGGTGGTCAGCACCTGCCCTTGCTTCGATCCGTCACGGTAGATCGTCACACCTTTGACTCCGAGTTCGTTCGCGAGATCGTACACGCGGCGAACGTCGTCGGCTGATGCCTCATTGGCAAAGTTGACAGTCTTGGACACTGCATTGTCCGTGTCTTTCTGGAACGCAGCCTGCATCCGAATGTGCCATTCTGGAGCAATATCGTGCGCCGTGACGAACGCCCTCTGAATGTCATCCGGCACCTCGTCGATGTCCCTGACGGACCCGTGATCCGCAATCAGCGACATGAGCTCACTCGAGTAGAAGCTCCGCTTCACCGCCAGCTCTTCGAACATCGGATTCACTTCAACGAGCCGATCATTGTCCATCACCGTGCGAATGTAGCTAACCGCGAACAACGGCTCGATGCCGCTACTGCAGTTCGCAATGATTGACAGCGTGCCCGTCGGAGCGATTGTCGTCACCGTGGCGTTGCGCATGGGCCCACCATCGGGAGAATCGTATATAGACCCCTCCCAGTTGGGGAAGTTGCCGCGCTCTGCAGCCAGCTTGCGTGACGCAGCCTTGGCCTCCGCCTGGATGAATCCCATGACCTTCTCGCCCAACGACACGGCCTCGTCGGAGTCGTAGGCCGTGCCCATCTTGATGAGCATGTCAGCCCAACCCATCACGCCGAGACCGATCTTCCGGTTGCCACGTGCAAGTTCGTCGATCTTCGGGAGCGGATACTGATTGACCTCGATGACGTTGTCGAGGAACCGAACAGCACGGCCAACGACATCCCCAAGCCGATCCCAGTCGACATCCGGTTGTCCGTCCCGAATGGTCACAAAACGAGACAGATTCACGGAACCGAGATTGCACGCCTCATACGGGAGGAGCGGCTGTTCGCCACACGGATTCGTGGATTCAATCTCTCCAAGAGACGGCGTCGGATTGTCCCGGTTCATTCGATCGATGAACACGATGCCGGGATCCCCGGTCGCCCACGCCATCTCGATGATGAGATCGTAGACCTCGCGGGCATCGAGCTGGCCCATCACGTCTCCGCTGCGCGGATTGTACAACTCGTACGCGGTACCCGCCTTGACGGCGTCCATGAACCGCTGTGTCAGGGCAACCGAGATGTTGAAATTCGCGAAATCCCCGTCTGCCTTGCACTTGATGAACTCGATGATGTCGGGGTGATCGATCCGCAGCACGCCCATGTTCGCGCCGCGGCGCGTTCCACCCTGCTTCACAGCCTCAGTAGCCTGGTTGAAGACACGCATGAACGAGACTGGACCGCTTGACACGCCCTGCGTCGATCGAACCATGTCCCCGCCAGGCCGAAGACGCGAAAACGAGAAGCCGGTTCCGCCACCTGACTTGTGAATCATCGCCGTGTCCCGAACCGCCCCGAAGATGGACTCCATGGAATCCTCGACGGGCAAGACGAAGCATGCCGAGAGCTGCTGAATCTCACGGCCGGCATTCATCAGCGTTGGAGAGTTCGGCAAGAACTCGAGAGATGTCATGAGATCGTAGAAGTCTCGCGCTACCTCGGCGACATGAACATCATCGGCTCCGAATGCACGCTCCGCCCCTGCAATGTTCTCGGCCACCCTGACGAACATGTCGCTCGGCCGCTCGGAAGCGTCGCCATCATCGTCCTTTGTGAGATATCGCTTCTGCAGCACCTTCGTCGAGTTCGGTGAGAGCAGATCGTCGATCGCTCGTCGAGTACTCGATGGCGCGCGCGGCATCGGTCATAACGCTGCCCCTCTCGGATTCCCTCGTCTACCAGCTCGAACGGACCCCGCAGGGCCCGTTACGGACTCCTCTACCAGATATTGCGCTCTGTTAGTGTAGGCATGCTATATATAGTGCGTCAACGTTCGCCGGACGAACGGCTGCATGCCTCTGCCGAAAGGCCATTCGCTGCACTTCAACGCCAACCCAGCGGCGAACAACGGCGCACTCTCTTGCCAACCTGACGCAACATGAAAGGCCGCCCTGCGCTCGCGCGGGACGGCCTACCGAATTCACACGATCGAGCCTAGACGGGCTCGACTCGAACGACCTCGGGAATCTGCTCTTTCAGCACGCGCTCAACACCATTCGCGAGAGTCAGCTGCGACATCGGGCACCCGCGACACGCGCCCACGAGTTGCACCTTGACCACGCCGTCGTCGCAGACCTCCACGAGTTCGACGTCGCCGCCATCCGCCTGGAGCGCCGGGCGTATCTTGTTGAGTACCTCTTGTACGCGTTCAGCATCCATGCGAAGAATCCTTTCTGTAAACGCCGCCGGACATCAGGTCCGACGGGAACCATGCACGTGCGGGTAGTCTAGCATAATCCCTACCACTGTATTGGTAGCCTATTCTCAGAGCAGCGGCGTCCCTTGCTCGGCATGCCAAAAGAGCCGTCGGATGTGTTCAGCGGCGTCCTACTCTCCCACGGCCTACGCCGCAGTACCATCGGCGCTGGAGGGCTTAACTTCCGAGTTCGGAATGGGATCGGGTGTACCCCCTCCGCCAAAACCACTGAACACATCCGCCGGCTCTCGGCGGACGGCATTCTATGCCGTTTTCAAATGCGCGCTCGTAGGTGACATGCACCCTGAGTGCTGCATAGCGCTTGAAAATCACGGAATGAGATCAAGACCTCGGCCTATTAGTACCGCTCGGCTGAACACATTGCTGTGCTTACACCTGCGGCCTATCAACCTTGTAGTCTACGAGGGGCCTTACCTGGTTAACCCAGTGAGAGACCTCATCTTGAGATTGGCTTCCCGCTTAGATGCTTTCAGCGGTTATCCAGACCGAACGTAGCTAACCAGCGGTGCCACTGGCGTGACAACTGGTACACCAGAGGTTCGTCCATCCCGGTCCTCTCGTACTAGGGACAGATTCTCTCAAGTCTCTTACGCCCACGGTGGATAGGGACCGAACTGTCTCACGACGTTCTAAACCCAGCTCGCGTACCGCTTTAAATGGCGAACAGCCATACCCTTGGGACCTACTTCAGCCCCAGGATGCGATGAGCCGACATCGAGGTGCCAAACCCTTCCGTCGATGTGGACTCTTGGGAAGGATCAGCCTGTTATCCCCGGAGTACCTTTTATCCGTTGAGCGACGGCCATTCCACGCTGAGCCGCCGGATCACTAGAGCCTACTTTCGTATCTGCTCGACTTGTAGGTCTCGCAGTCAAGCCCACTTATGCTCTTGCACTCTACGAACGATTGCCAACCGTTCTGAGTGGACCTTACGCGCGCCTCCGTTACATTTTGGGAGGCGACCGCCCCAGTCAAACTACCCACCAGACACGGTCCCCTGCCCGGATTCACGGCGCAGGGTTAGATCACCAATCTGACGAGGGTGGTATTCCAACGTTGGCTCCACACAAGCTAGCGCCCATGCTTCACAGCCTCCCACCTATCCTCTACACGACAAACCAATGATCAATGTCAAGCTGTAGTAAAGGTTCACGGGGTCTTTCCGTCCTACCGCGGGTAATTCGCATCTTCACGAATAGTACAATTTCACCGAGTCTATGGTTGAGACAGCGCCCAAGTCGTTACGCCATTCGTGCAGGTCGGAACTTACCCGACAAGGAATTTCGCTACCTTAGGACCGTTATAGTTACGGCCGCCGTTTACTGGGGCTTAGATTCAGAGCTTCGCCCGAAAGCTAACCCATCCTCGTAACCTTCCAGCACCGGGCAGGCGTCAGACCCTATACGTCGTCTTACGACTTAGCAGAGTCCTGTGTTTTTAGTAAACAGTCGCTTGGGCCGTTTCACTGCGGCCTCAGTCCGCTCTTACCGCGAAGATAATCACGGGCCGAGGCGCTCCTTCTCCCGAAGTTACGGAGCCATTATGCCGAGTTCCTTAACCATAGTTCTCTCGATCGCCTTGGTATTCTCTACCTGCCTACCTGTGTCGGTTTGGGGTACGGGCACCATCAGAACTCCCTAGAGGTTTTTCTTGAAAGCATAGGATTACCAGCTTCGTCGCATTCGACTCGTCATCAGTTCTCAGGCTTCACGTGAGACGGATTTGCCTATCTCACACCCTACAACCTTAAACCGGGACAACCAACGCCCGGACTGGCTACCTTACTCCGTCACCCCATCGGTAATAACGCGCTGACAGTGGTACAGGAATGTCTACCTGTTGTGCATCGACTACGCCTTGCGGCCTCGCCTTAGCTCCCGACTGACCCTGGGACGATTAGCGTTGCCCAGGAAACCTTAGGCTTACGGCGGAAACGTTTCTCGCGTTTCTCTCGTTACTCATGCCAGCATTCGCTCTTCTATCCAGTCCACCGACGGTCACCCGCCGACTTCAACCCGAATAGAATGCTCCCCTACCACTCCACATAGTGAAGTCCGCCGCTTCGGTATCATGCTTGAGCCCCGTGAATTGTCGGCGCATGTCCACTTGACCAGTGAGCTATTACGCACTCTTTAAATGAATGGCTGCTTCTAAGCCAACATCCTGGTTGTCTGAGCAAACGCACATCCTTTGCCACTTAGCATGAATTTAGGGACCTTAGCGGGCGGTCTGGGCTGTTTCCCTTTCGACTACACAGCTTAGCCCACATAGTCTGACTCCCGGACTCTAAAGTATTGGCATTCGGAGTTTGGTTGACTTCGGTAAGCGGTGAAGCCCCCTAGGCCATCCAGTGCTCTACCACCAATACTAAACATCCGAGGCTAGCCCTAAAGCTATTTCGGGGAGAACGAGATATCTCCAGGTTTGATTAGCCTTTCACTCCGATCCACAGGTCATCCCCTCCGTTTTCAACCGAAGTGGGTTCGGGCCTCCACGAGGTCTTACCCCCGCTTCACCCTGCCCATGGATAGATCACCTGGCTTCGCGTCTACGACATGCAACTGAACGCCCGTTTAAAGACTCGCTTTCGCTGCGGCTCGCTTTCAGCTTAACCTTGCTGCATACCGTAACTCGCTGGCTCATTCTACAAAAGGCACGCCGTCACCCTGCCAAGTCCGAAGACAAGGCTTTCCGGGCTCCGACTGCTTGTAGGCACACGGTTTCAGGTACTATTTCACTCCCCTCTCGGGGTGCTTTTCACCTTTCCCTCACGGTACTGGTTCACTATCGGTCATTGGAGAGTATTTAGCCTTGGAGGGTGGTCCCCCCAGATTCCTACCGGATTTCACGTGTCCGGCAGTACTCGGGTGGTCATACACGGAGTCGACGAACTTTCGCCTACAGGGCTTTTACCTTCTCTGGCCAGCGGTTCCACGCTGTTCTGCTAACTCGTCGATTTGTAACTCCGCCCCAGGTCTGTAGCCCTGAGATGATGACTCCCACAACACCACATGCAGCAACGCCTACAGGCTTACACATGCATGGGTTTAGGCTGTTTCCCGTTCGCTCGCCACTACTAGGGAAATCTCGGTTGATTTCTCTTCCTCAGGGTACTTAGATGTTTCAGTTCCCCTGGTTGCCTCCGCCCTGCCTATGTGTTCAGCAGGGGGTAACTGGGCATGACCCCAGCTGGGTTTCCCCATTCGGAAATCTCCGGATTGTCGGTAGTGTGCACCTACCCGGAGCTTATCGCAGCTTGCCGCGTCCTTCATCGGCTTCCAATGCCAAGGCATCCACCGTGCGCCCTTAATATCTTGATCTGTACCATTCGCGATCAAATCTCGCGCTATGCAGCTCTCAAGGTGCAAGCGCGCCCCGAAGGGCGCACTACGAACGAGGGTCACTGACCCCCGAAAACCGGATACTGTGAGATGTGCTCGGGCACCAAACCAGATCGACACTTGATTACCAGGGCGGAGAGCGCAAGCGCTCATCCGCCAACCAAAGATCCGAGATCCTTGGTGGTGCCTAAATTAGGCTCCCTAGAAAGGAGGTGATCCAGCCGCACCTTCCGGTACGGCTACCTTGTTACGACTTCACCCCCCTTACCCTTCACACCTTCGGCGCCTCCCTCCCTAAGGTTGGGACAGCGACTTCGGGTGCAAACGACTCGGGTGGTGTGACGGGCGGTGTGTACAAGGCCCGGGAACGTATTCACCGCGGCATGCTGATCCGCGATTACTAGCAACTCCGACTTCACGGAGGCGAGTTGCAGCCTCCGATCCGAACTGGGGCCGGTTTTATGGGATTCGCTCCACCTCGCGGTATCGCAGCCCATTGTACCGGCCATTGTAGCACGTGTGCAGCCCAGGACATAAGGGGCATGATGACTTGACGTCATCCCCACCTTCCTCCGGCTTGACGCCGGCAGTCTCGTATGAGTCCCCAACTAAATGCTGGCAACATACGACAGGGGTTGCGCTCGTTGCGGGACTTAACCCAACATCTCACGACACGAGCTGACGACAGCCATGCACCACCTGTGCAGAGCCCTTTCGGACACGACGTTTCCGCCGCTTTTCTCTGCATGTCAAGCCCTGGTAAGGTTCTTCGCGTTGCGTCGAATTAAGCCACATGCTCCGCTGCTTGTGCGGGCCCCCGTCAATTCCTTTGAGTTTTAGCCTTGCGGCCGTACTCCCCAGGCGGGGCACTTAATGCGTTAGCTACGGCACGGAGGGAGTCGATGACCCCCCACACCTAGTGCCCATCGTTTACAGCTAGGACTACCAGGGTATCTAATCCTGTTTGCTCCCCTAGCTTTCGCGTCTCAGCGTCAGTCGTGGCCCAGAAAGCCGCCTTCGCCACTGGTGTTCCTCCTAATATCTGCGCATTTCACCGCTACACTAGGAATTCCACTTTCCTCTACCAGACTCAAGCCTGCCAGTTTCAGATGCAGGCCGCGGGTTGAGCCCCCGGTTTTCACATCTGACTTAACAAGCCGCCTACACGCGCTTTACGCCCAATGAATCCGGATAACGCTTGCCCCCTACGTATTACCGCGGCTGCTGGCACGTAGTTAGCCGGGGCTTCTTCTGCAGGTACTGTCAATTTCATCCCTGCTGAAAGCGGTTTACAACCCGAAGGCCGTCATCCCGCACGCGGCGTTGCTGCATCAGGCTTTCGCCCATTGTGCAAAATTCCCCACTGCTGCCTCCCGTAGGAGTCTGGGCCGTGTCTCAGTCCCAGTGTGGCCGATCAGCCTCTCAGCTCGGCTACCCATCGTCGCCTTGGTGAGCCGTTACCTCACCAACAAGCTAATGGGGCGCGGGTCCATCCCTCACCGCCGGAGCTTTCCCGACATGACCATGCGATCTCGTCGGAGTATCCGGTATTAGCCACAGTTTCCCATGGTTATCCCAGTGTGAGGGGCAGGTTGCCCACGTGTTACTCACCCGTTCGCCACTCTATACACTCACCGAAGTGAGCTTTAATCGTTCGACTTGCATGTGTTAAGCACGCCGCCAGCGTTCATCCTGAGCCAGGATCAAACTCTCCGTTGAAATACATCACAGACCGAAGTCTGCGTTTCACGAAGGTTTGGATCTGCTCGATCCGGTCGATTCACCTACGCCGGCAGGACCGACGCGGTTTGAATCTGAAATGTCTCCCGGTTTGGTCCGTTAGTTGACCCTCTCGGGGGACGGGTTTTTGTGTGGTTCGCATTGCGAACCTATACTGGCTTGTCACAGTATCCGGTTTTCAAGGTTCAGGTGCGGCAGGAAACTTCCGTCGTTTCCAGCGGTTTTCCCGCCGTCTCCCATCCACCTACGCTCAGGCGGCGAGGAACCACTTTACGCATTCCCCTTGAGCCTGTCAACAACTTCTTGCGAACCAATTCCGAGCTTCGTCTGTCCGCGGCATCACAGCTGGTCAGGCCCACAAAAAAGGCCCTCCGAATCCGGAAGGCGTCACAATCGAGAGCGGATCGCAGTCCGCTTAACGGGCTCGATCACCTCGGGAGCATCGACTCCTGGAGTCTGTATATCAACCTTCGCCTCGAATCCGTTACTCGGCGCAAGAAGCGGCTCAGCTAGCCTACCACCGTCGACACGGGCACGCAATACAAAACACCCGCCCGACCGTGGCATTTGTTTATACCCTCGCGCTCCATGGAGCTAACTCGGGTCAGCGAAATCACCTTGGCGAATCGCCGCTTGCCCACCTGGACCACTTTGCCCCGTACTTCGGCGCACTCGATATCGTAGGTCCCCGGAGCCACCGCACTGCCTTCGATCTTGACGCCGCCCTGGTCAATCATGCGACGGCCTTCCGCATTGGACTGAACGAGACCGATTTCGTTCAGAAGCGCCGGCAAGTGCACCATCTCGGCCAGCTGCAGACGTGTACTCCGGGACCCCGTCCGGAACCTCCTTGGCCTTGAACAGCCGATCGAACGCCTCTTCTGCTGACACCGGCGCTCTCTGCCGAGCGATAGAGCGTCACTATCTCTCGTGCAAGCCGCCGTTTCATCGCATTCGGGTGAAGAGAACCGTCTTTCAACCCTCGGTCGATTCCATCGATCTCGTCAACAGAAAGGCCGGTACACAATCGGTAGTACTTCATCATGAGTTCGTCGGGGATCGACATGATCTTGCCGAACATGTCGCCCGCTTCATCAGTGAGTCCCACGTAGTTGCCGTACGACTTGCTCATCTTCTGAACGCCGTCGGTACCCTCGAGAAGTGGAAGCGTGAGACAGACTTGCGGCTCCATCCCTCGCTTCTCCATGAGCTCGCGTCCCGCCAAAAGATTGAAGAGCTGATCCGTGCCGCCGAGTTCGACATCCGCCTCAATAGCCACCGAGTCGTACGCCTGCGCCATCGGGTAGAGCAGTTCGTGCAGCGAGATACCTACTCCATCCCGGAAGCGGTTGGCAAAGTCGTCCCTCTCCATGATGCGAGCGACCGTGAACTGGCTCGAAAGACGCAAGACACCCTCGAAGTCGAGTGCGCCGAGCCACTCGGAGTTGCGCCGCATCTCCGTTCTGTCGGGATCGAGTATCTTGTACGCCTGCTCGATGTATGTGGTGGCATTCTCGTCGATCTGTTCGCGCGTCAGCGGCGGCCTGGTACTGCTGCGCCCGCTTGGATCGCCGATGAGCGCCGTGAAGTCGCCGATAATCAGTACGACCTGATGACCCAAGTCCTGGAACTGACGTAGCTTGCGTAGCGGCACCGCATGACCAAGATGCAGGTCGGGCGCAGTGGGGTCGACCCCAAGCTTGATGCGCAACATACGCCCTGTCTTCAGTTTGTCGAGAAGCGCCCCAACCGGAACGATTTCGGCCGTCCCACTCTCGATGACGTGCATCTGATCCTCAGGCGTGGGCATCGAGACTCCTGTCGTCTTTCCGAAGATCGCGCAAGGCTGCCTGTTCTGCTCGTACTCGGCATCGTGATACGGTTACCCAGCCGAAAACCCGCAGCCCTTGGTTGGCGTGTGGTTTGCACGTCATACTAGCACGAAGAACGGCCCGTTCCGACGCTCGGATCGGCGCCAGGAACGAGACCTGCAAAGCCAAGCTACGACCGACCGCACAGGTGACGATGGACGACTTCGGACAGCACGAACGCAACCGCAAAGACCGCCGAGACAAACCCCGGCCCCGTCCCCGAAAGAAGGGTGACGCGAAGGGAGCTCGGCGCACCGACAACACGTCCTCGGCCAGAGTGAGGCAACGCACCTCCCACGCTGGTACCGATCCCGGTCGAGCGAACCCAGGCCGCCGTCAACCCACAAAGGCAATGGCACGCACAAGACCTTCGCAAGGCCGCAAGCCAAGCACTCCGCGCCGCGGTGACCCAAAACGGTCGACACCCAGAGAGCCACTCACCGGCAGACGCAAGATCTTGAAGTGGACGGGAATCATCGCTGCGTTCTCTTTCGTAGCGTTGCTGGTGGTCGGCGGAATCGCCTACGCAGCGATACTGCGTGACCTGCCCGATATCACGGGCGAAGCTCGCGGGACGGACCAAACCTCGGTTGTCTACGACCGCAACGGTCAGGTGCTCGCCAAGCTATTCGCCGAGCAGAATCGCACCAAGCGCTCTCTCGACGAGATCCCGGTCGATTTGCGCCAGGCAGTCATCGCGACAGAGGACAAGCGCTACTACGAGCACAAGGGTGTGGATCCTTGGGGCGTCGCGCGAGCGCTGTGGGTGGATATCACTCAAGGCAAGCGGCATGGCGGCTCGACAATCACTCAGCAGTACGTGGTCAACGCATTCGTTGAACGCGAGAACACCCTCACGCGCAAAGTCAAAGAAGGAGTGCTCGCATACCGTCTCGAGAAGCAGTACAGCAAGGATGAAATCCTCGAGCTATACCTGAACACGATCTACTTCGGGCATGGCGCATATGGTGTGGAGGCCGCGAGTCAGGTCTATTTCGGCAAGCCGGTCACTGATCTCACGCTCGCGGAATGCGCCATGATCGCTGGAGTCATCAGGTCGCCGGGCACATACTCGCCGTATCTCGATCCCGAAGAGGCACGTGATCGACGCGACACCGTACTCGGACAGATGCTCGAACTTGACTTCATATCTTCTGAAGAGCACAAGACTGCCGAGACAGAAGAGATGGCGCTCGCAGGCCTCGCGGACAACTCCGCCAGGGCACCCTACTTCATCGAGTACATCAAGCACCAACTGACAGAAGAGTACGGGGCCGACATGGTCTACCGGTCCGGCATCTCAGCGCAGACCACGCTCGATCTGAACATGCAGACTGCTGCGGAACAGGCGGTTCAAGAGACGTTGAACCAGGAGGGCGATCCCTCGGCCGCACTGGTAGCACTCGACCCGCAGACAGGCGAGATCCTCGCGATGGTCGGCGGCACGGACTTCGCGACGCAGCAGTTCAACGTCGCGGTCCAAGGGCGACGCCAGCCGGGTTCCGCTTTCAAGCCATTCGTGCTGGCCACCGCACTTGCCGAGGGAGTTCTGCCGGAACAGACGTTCAACAGTGCACCCGCAAGTCTTTCCCTGCCAAACGGGCAGACCTGGAAGGTATCCGGCCACTCAAGCGGCGGAATGATGCGTCTACGCACAGCCACGGAGAAGTCCGTCAACGCCGTCTTCGCACAGCTGATTCTCCAGGTCGGCGCTGAAGATGTTGTGGCGACCGCCGAGAAACTCGGACTCCACGAAGGAATCCTACCCGTACCGGCCATCGCCCTGGGTGGCCTGGAAGAAGGCGTCTCGCCTCTTGAGATGGCCTCGGCGTACGGCACATTCGCTGCGGGAGGAATCCATGCTCAGCCTTTCGGGCTGGCCGAAGTCAAGAACGGTGCCGGAGAGATTCTGTTCTCGGCAGAGACAAGTGCGGCACCGGCGATAGACCCCGCCGTGGCGTACCTGACAACCGACATTCTCAAGGGCGTCATATCGCGCGGTACGGGCACTGCTGCCAACATCGGTCGATATGCCGCCGGGAAGACCGGCACGACCCAGGAGTATCGAGACGCCTGGTTCGTCGGATACACGCCACAGCTCGTGTGCGCTGTCTGGGTCGGATATCCCGACGCTCAAACCGAGATGAAGAACGTACATGGCCGATCAGTGACCGGAGGCTCATTCCCTGCCGAGATCTGGCAGAAGTTCATGTCGGCGGCGCACGAGGGCATCGCCAAGAAGGACTTCACCAGACCAGAGGGGCTGGTCACGGTCAGTGCATGTACCGAGACCGGCCTGCGAGCTACCGAGTGGTGTCCGTCAACATATCGTCCCCTGTTCCTGACCGGACACACACCGGAGCTGTGCAACGTACACACGGGACCAGAGAAGATAGACATCCCCAACGTCATCGGCATGACCAAAGAAAAGGCGCTAGCTCTCCTCGAACAACTCATGCTGCTGTTTGAGGTAAGAGAGCAAGAGGTCAAGGGCGTGCCGGCAGGCGTCGTCGCCAGCCAGGACCCAACCGTCGGAAGTCAAGGCACAACCGAGACGGTCGTCAAGATCGTCGTCTCCAACGGAGGCAGTGGCGACCGTCCACCGACCGCGTCGTTTGTCTTCGGTCCAGAGTCGCCCTTCGTCGACCAGCCCGTCGTCTTTGATGCCTCCAGCTCTACTGATGACGGGAAGATCAAGACATACTACTGGGAGTTCGGTGACGGCTTCGATGCCGGAGGCAAGACCGTCACGCACCCATTCGGTGACCCCGGGTCGGTCGAAGTAACTCTGTGGGTCACCGACGACAAGGGACAGACCTCGTCCGTGACCAAGAAGATCGTGGTCCAGTAGTCCTAAATCACGCCACGGAAGAAGTGGCCCGCCGTGGCCGGATCAGCAGCAACCTCATCGTACGAACGCCCTGCCACTGCGGCCTGGAGCGCCTCCCGAACGATCCGCGTGATCTTCTGGGCTTCTTGGGAGTGCTCGATTGTGAAGTCGAGGCGAACCGCCGCGATACCTGCCGCAACGATCTCGGATGCGGCTCGCGTGAGATCAAGCGGTACTGAATTGTAGATGTGGCTGCGTCCCATCGGATCGGTCGACACAGGAAACGCGTAGCCCTTCTGATCTCGCAGCGCGTGCCACGATCGTCGCCTGGGACAGGTGCCACACACCTGAGTGCACTCTCCTATCGACATCAGCACGCAGTGCTCGGTGACCATCACTTCCTGTCGCCCATAGATGGACAACCCGACCGGCAGCCGCGAACTCTCGGCGATACGCGTCGCCTGCGAGCCGGACAGCTCCGGCGAAAGCCACACGAACGAGGCACCTGCCCGTCCAAGCGCCTCAACCGTCCAGGGATTGACGGCGTTGAGGGACCAGTGTGCCTCGAGCATCAGACCGTCCCTCTGCGCTGCGGGGAGTAGTCCCAAGTTCCCCACAACCATCCGACTGGTCGATCCTGCCAAAGCGACGAGATCCGCTACCTCCCGATCGTGGGCAATCCTCGGAGTCTCGGGGATCACGTCCGCCGGAACATCCTCGTCAGGCGAAGCCAGCAGTGACCAGTGCGGCATGATCGCGCGATGTGCGCCTGCCGCCAGACATGAGCGCGCCGTGACGAGATCCTCAGTCCATACCACGATCTCGGGCGCGACGGGTCTCTCACGACGCGGACGGATGGCAGGTGTTGGGACACTCGGCTCCGACTTGGTTCGTCCGGCCCACGGCGCAAGAAGTGCGCGCTCAAGATCTTCAACCGCCTCGCGGCGAACGCCGTGCAGTTGAGAAAACCCGATGCCGACACCCGGCTGAAGCTCGATGTCCCAGCTGGAAGGCTCGAACAGCGTGCCTCCGAACCTGCCGACGTGCTCGACCACTTCATCCGCGGTCACCGACTTGGTGCGCGCTGCCTCGACACTCGGTCCTCGCCCGACACCTGATGACGTGCCATGCGTCACGCGAATCTCAAGTGGCTCACCCTGCAGTAGGCGTACGGACACATCCACGCCCAAAGGCGTGAGGCCACGTTCGTCAGCGAAGGTTCGGTGAGCCGCCTCGACAAGCGAGGCGTTGACCACACGAAACACGCGGTCACCCGTTGCGGCGGGCTTCTCGGCATGAATGGTCACCGTGGCACCTGCCGGAGCTGTTCTGGTCGTTCGACCATTCAAGCGTATCTCGCCGACGCGCTGCGCGAACCGTCCTCGCGAGGTCCACACCTCGATGGTGTCATCTGCGTCGAGAGCCTTGTCCAAAGCGATGTCGATGGTGCGATCGATGGTGCGAGCAACGCGCCCGATGGGCACGCCCCGGTTGTTCGGTCGTTGGTAGCTCATCATCCGGTTGTCACGGATCTCGTCGAGATACGCTGATGAGAAGCCGCGGGAAAACGCTTCTGAAAGGATCGCTCTGTCCGAATCGGTCGGCTCGTAGGCGTCTGGATCTTCGACAGCCCGATCGAGAGCGTGTCGGTAGACGCTTGTCACGAGAGCCACGTACTCGGGATCCTTCATGCGGCCCTCGATCTTCAGGCTCGCAACGCCGGACTTGACGAACTCGCCCAGTGCATCGATCGCCGACAGGTCCTTGGGACTCAACAGATGGTTGCCCGGGGTATCCGCGGCACGCCCCTTCTCATCGAGCAGTTCGTAGGTCATGCGGCACGGCTGGGCACACAACCCGCGGTTGGCTGATCGGCGGCCGATAAGTGAAGACATCAGACACTGGCCTGAATAGGACATGCACAGCGCGCCATGGATGAACGATTCGATCTCGACCGGGCTCTCGGCTACGAGTTTCGCGATCTCATCGAGAGATGTCTCCCGGGCAAGCGTCACACGCTCAACACCCATCCGGGCCAACTCGCGAACCGTGAGGGAGTTGTGCGCGTTCAGCTGGGTCGACGCGTGAACTCGTATGTCGGGCAGTTCGGATCGGAGCACCTGCAGATAGCCGAGGTCCTGGACGATGAGTGCATCCACGCCCGCGGCCCATGCAGCGTCTGCAAGCTCGAGAGCGTCGCCCATCTCATTCGAGAGCACGACCACGTTCGCCGCAAGGTAGACCTTCGTACCCTTCAGGTGTGCGAATTTGACCGAAGCGGCGAGATCTTCGATTGCGAAGTTGTCCGCACCGCGTCGAGCGTTCAAAGTCGATGTGCCCAGATAGACAGCATCCGCGCCGTTGTTCACGGCTGCGCGCAGCGCTTCGGGTCCGCCTGCGGGGGCCAAGAGTTCAGGGGTGTTTCGACGATACTGGGTCACTACGGATGTCCATTCAGCAACGGGATACATGAAAACGCTGGCACGCAGTTCGCGGCATGCGGCACAATAGACAAACTGGAGGTGCACCCGCACTCATGTCAAGTCGACGACGGCGCCAGCGCCGTCATCACAAATCACATGCGCTCAACGCGGTCCGTGTCGCGGTGGTGGCGCTTGTCCTCGTTCTCGTGCTCACCCTCGTCGGTGTTGTCTCGGCATACGGCGTCGTGATGAGCTGGCTTCAGGACCTTCCCGACTACGAGTCGCCGGAGGCGTTCGAGGTTGCTCAAGCCACCAAGATCTACTCGGCGGACGGTGTACTGCTTGCCCGTCTCTACCTCGAGAACCGCACGGTCGTCCCCATGTCGGAGATTGCCACCGATCTTGCCGATGCCATCGTCGCGATCGAGGACGAGCGCTTCTACGAGCACGATGGGATCGACTACTACGGCATCGCACGTGCCGCTGCAAAAGACCTGGCCGCCGGAAGTCTCGCCGAGGGCGCTTCGACGATCACGCAGCAGTACGTGGACAATACGCTCCTGCGCGACGAGCGCACGCTCCGCACCTTCGAGTACAAGGCACGAGAAGCCTACCTCGCTCTTGAACTCGAGAAGCGCAAGAGCAAAGAGGAGATTCTCGGCCTCTACCTCAACACCATCTATCTAGGTGAAGGGGCATACGGCGTCGAAGCGGCCGCCCAGACGTTCTTTGCCAAGAACGCGAAGGATCTGACGCTCGCAGAGTCTGCCCTTATCGCCGGACTCGCGCAAGCTCCGAGCCGCCTCGATCCATATGACAACCCCGAAGGCGCGGTCGCGCGCAGGAACCTCGTCTTGGGCCGCATGCTCGCGAACGACATGATCACGCAAGTCGAGCATGACGAAGCGGTGGCGACAGAGCTGAAACTCGATCGATACGATGAACCTGAGAATGGCATCTATCAGGCGCATTACTTTGTGGCCCACGTGAAGAAGCTGCTCCAACAGGAGTTCAGCCAGGCGCTCGTGTTCCAGGGCGGTCTTGAGGTCCACACAACTCTGGACACCCGGCTTCAGGGGATGGCAGAAGCCTCGGTCAAGTCGTCGCTAGGCCGACCCACCGACCCCGACGTCGCGCTCGTTTCCATAGACCCGCGCAACGGCTACATCAAGGCCCTGGTCGGTGGGCGCGACTTCTCGACGAACAAGTTCAACCTCGCGACGCAGGGACGCAGGCAACCGGGGTCATCGTTCAAGATGTTCGTCCTGGTGACGGCGCTTGAAAACGGCATGCCCCCCTACCGGTATGTGGACTCCTCCTCACCCGCCGTGATTCCGTCGAACCCGGTCTGGAACGTCTCGAACAGCGAGGGACGTGGTCGCGGAATGATCACGATGGAAGCCGGTACCCGCAGTTCGGTCAACACGGTCTTCGCTCGGTTGATCTGGGAACTCAACGACGACGAGTCCACGGGCGCGGAGAAGGTGGCCCAAACCGCCCGCCGCATGGGCATCACGTCCGACATTCCGCCCTATCCCTCGATAGCGCTGGGCAGCCAGAACGTCACACCGCTCGAGATGGCATCCGCCTACGGAACACTCGCCACCAACGGAATGCATTTCCCGGCTGTGGGAATCACGAAGGTCATCGACCACAAGGGCGACGTCGTGTTTGAGGAAGACGCCAAGGGCGTGCGAGCCCTCGAACCAGAAATCGCGTACGCCGCCACATCGATCCTCAAAGGTGTCATCTCCGGAGGCACAGCTACGCGTGCCCGCATCGGGCGTCCCGCTGCGGGCAAGACCGGAACATCCCAGAACTACCGCGATGCATGGTTCTGCGGATATACGCCCCAATTGGTTACTTCGGTCTGGGTTGGCTACTACCAGACGGAGATATCCATGCGCAGCGTGAACGGGGTACGTGGGTTCGGAGGGACGCTCGCGGCTCCAATCTGGGCATCGTTCATGAAGCAGGCGCTGGCAGGCGAACCGGTCATGGACTTCGAGAAGCAAGCCAAACCCGAATACAAGTGGAAGTCGGAGTGGAGCCCCAACATCAAATCCCCCAAACTGGTGGGGATGACACTCGCGGATGCGCAGAAAGCGATCGCGGAGTCAGGATTCAAGATTGCGATCGTGGAGCGTGCCGACCCATATGCCCCTGCCGGAATCGTGGTCGGCCAGTCTCCTGGAGCCGGCGCCACAGTCGTCCAAGGTGCCACTATCACGCTCTATGTGTCAAAAGGCGCACCAGCGACGCCGGAACCGGTGGTGCCACAGCCTACCCCCCAGCCCGCCACTCCGCCTCAACCCACTCCTGATCCCACTCCGGACACCACACCAACCCCATAGAATGAAAGAAGGGCTCGCCGCATGGCGAGCCCTTTGATGTATCTGATCCAATCTGCGCTACGACCCGTGGCTACGAACGCTTCACGCGCACCATGCCCGAGGTACACACGATGCGCATGTCCCCGGCCTTCTCCATCTCATCGAGTACGAGGTTCATGCCCAGCACGTCACTGGAGATGTGCCCGGCGATGATGAGGTTCATCTTCAGCTCCTCGGCCTTCTTTCGATGGTCCTCGGAGTAGTGCATGCCGACGAGCGTTCCCACGCCCGCCTGCGACAAACGCTCAAGCGCGTCTAGGGGTCCCTCTGTGCCACCTGTCATGTCCACGACCATCCGACCGGGCCGCGACGAGCCCGAACCCTGGATGAGAATCGGGCCGTAGCCCTTCTTGGCAGCATCGGCGTACTCGGGAATCTCACGCAACGCCTTGACGACCTCATCAAGACTCGACAGGCCTTCGTGCTCATCGAGGAAACTCTGGACGAACGCGTTGACGCTGTTGTCGGCCGGCGTATGACACGACATACTCGCGAAGCCGAGAATCTCGGCCGCTTGAATCGCGCGATAGTGGTTCATCGGCATCAATCGCCTGCGGACCTCGGATGCGCGCGGTGCGATCAGCGCATCAGCGGCGGCGATACTGACACCTTGGGCCGCCCACAGATCGGCCTGCATGTACATGACCTCGTGTAGGTTGGCGAAACCGGGGCCCTCGGGATGGTGGGAGAAGACGAGATCGATCGGCTCGCCCTTCTCGCGCAGGCGATCAGCAAGCAGAACCTCCCCGACCTCCATATCGATGCCGACGATCATGCCGCGCACGTCCGTGTCCAGGTCACCCGCGCATATGCGTGTGTCGGAGTAGGGGTTGGTCAACTTCTCGGTATCAAAGAACTCCTTCTCGTCGGCTTCGAGTTTGTCGTAGGCCTTCTTGGCCTCGCTCAAGACCCTGTCGAGTTCGACCTGGTCGCGCTGATCCTCAGCCATACCCTTGTTGACGGCGATGCGGTAGAGCTCCTTCAACTTCACTGTCATGCTCTTGTGCCTCCCTTTCGGCTGCCCGAGCCAAGGCGCACACGCCTCGGCGGGCCCGTTCTTCCTCTAGAAACGTACCCGTTGTCTCTGACAAAGCGGCGCAGGAGTAACTCATGCCCCGCAGACAACCCGATACGTCCCGAAAACTCGCTGGATTCATCGGACGCAAGCTCCCCCGCAAACACCGCAAGCGAGCCCTTGCCCAGTGTATCCGCGTTGTCGGACAAGTCGAGCCCCAGTGCTGCGGCGAGCTTCCCCGGGCCGTTCGTGAGTTCGTAGCCGGATCGTCCGACACGGCGGGTCTGCATATGCTCGACACCCACCAGCGGCTCGATGGCACGCACAAGCACTGCACCGGCCACGCCATCACGCTCGGTGACGAAATTGAGCATGTGATGGTTGCCGTATGTGAAGTACACGTACGCACGGGCCGGAGGGCCGAACATGACTTTGTTGCGCTCGGTGATGCCCTTGGTGGCCGCGTGCGACCCCGCGTCGCCTGTACCGAGGTACGCTTCGGTCTCCACGATCCGCCCACCAACGATCACGCCGCGAGCGCGCGAGAGCAACAGGCAGCCGAGAAGCTCCTCGGCAACTACCACGGTGTCGCGCTCGAAGAACACCTCGGGCAGCATCGGTCCGAAGCCGACGGGGAGCACCTCGGATGCAGGCCACAACGGCAACGAGTGGCTCGTCATGTGCGCGCTCGCTTCAGCCAACTGCGGACCACGTCGAGCGGCTGTGCGTTGAGGCACTCCTCGGCCGTGATCCAGCCTTGCCGGGCAGTGGCGACCCCGTAGCGCATGTAGCCCATGTGCTCGACTCTGTGGGCATCACACCCGATCGCGATGCGAACGCCATGCTTCTTTGCAAGCCGAAGATGCGTAGCCTTGAGATCGAGTCGGTCGGGAAACGCATTGACCTCCATGATCGTCCCGGTCTCGGCGGCCTTGGCGAGCACTCGCTCCATATCGAGTGGCAGCGGCTCTCGCCTGCCGATGATGCGCCCGGTCGGGTGGCCGATGATGTCGACATACGGGTTCTCCATCGCGGCCAGCAGACGTGCGGTGATCGTCTCGGCATCTGCGTTCCAACCACCATGGAGCGACGCGATACAGAAATCGAAGCGGGCCAGCACATCGGACTCGTAGTCGACGCGACCCCCGGTGCCGATGTTGAGTTCCGTGCCTCTGAGAATCACCGGCGCGCCCGTGCCGTCGCCGTTGAGCGCATCGACGTGCGCCCACTGTTCCTCGAGCTGTTCGACGCTGAGTCCACCAACCATGCGCAGGTCGTATGCGTGATCGGTCACCGCGATGTATTCGTAGCCGAGCTCGGCGGCCTTCGCGCGATTCTCCTCCAGAGTGGCCTGGGAATCGGTGGCCGTCGTATGCGCATGGAAGTCCCCGCGTATGTCGCCAAGCTCGAGCAAGCGCGGAAGCTCACCGGCGATGGCCGCTTCGATCTCCCCGGTATCGTGGCGGATCTCGGGCGGCGGCACACTCATGCCGAGCAGCTCGTAGACCTCGCGTTCGGTGGCTCCACCGAGCCGCTCTCCCATGTGAGCGTCCCCGCCCGTAGCCACGCGGAACACGCCGTGCTCGCTGACCTCGA
Organism: uncultured Actinomycetota bacterium; assembly: GCA_963790405.1. Classification (GTDB taxonomy): domain Bacteria; phylum Actinomycetota; class Coriobacteriia; order Anaerosomatales; family JAGXFU01; genus JBGSMX01. The sequence continues at coordinate 219,294 of CAWBOJ010000005.1, read as the reverse complement.
GGCCACGGCTCTCGGCAATCCGGCGCAGGTGCGCGTTGTGTTCTTTGGAGCCGGTGAAATGCTGCAGCGCGGCACCGAATTCGGCGGGGCGCACGACACGGACATCCACTTGTGGGCCGGAGGTCGCAAGGATGCTCACCCTAGTCTGCTCGGCGCCGAGGACCTCGGCCACGGCGGACAACTCGCGTACAGCCAGAAGCACTGCCTCGGAGTCTGTCGAGGAAACGAGAATCTCGATGTCGCCGACGGTCTCCTGCATCCGCCGCAGCGAACCAGCCAGCTCGACACGGTCGACACCCGCTACGGAGCGGAGTTGCTCGGCCAGGCGCTCGGCAAGAGGGAGCGTGTCGCCAAGCAGCATCCGACCGTGATGGGCCAGATACGTCGTGAGTCCGCGGCGAATACTGGCGGCCGTCTTCTCCCCCATGCCCCCGAGCTTGGCGATATCACCAGATTCGAGCGCCTTGTCGAGTGCATCGACCGAATCGATGCCAAGCGTGTCGTAGAACTGATGCGCCCGTTTGGGACCGACTCCGGGTATGTCCATGACTTCGACGAGACCGGATGGGAACTCGGCCTTGACCGCTTCGAGTTCCGGGAAGGTGCCGTGGTGCAGCATCTCACCGATGCTCGCGACGAGCTTCTTGCCGACACCGGGAATCTCGGCAAGCCGGTTGTCCTCGGCAAGCACTGAAAGCTGCTCGGGCCACGCGCGAATCGTGTTGGCCGCTTTGCGGTAGCTCAGGAAGCGGAACTTGTCGGCGCCTTGAATCTCGAGCAGGTCGCCCATCAGTGCAAGCTGACGGGCGATGGCGATGTTGTCGAGCTCGGGCATGCGGCCTCCGGCACGGGCGTCAGGGCGGTTCCGACTGGGGAAGATGATACCCGAGACGAATTCGGTCGCGACGCGTGGAGTTCTTGTGGAGTCAGGGAATCTCGGCTCCAGCACGTGTACCGTGTCCGCAAGGGGATTTCGAAAAGGGGGATTTCATGTACAGAGTGACTCCGGTCCGTGTGCGTGCGATGTTCGGCGGCATCGCGATGCTCGCATTGTCCGCCACGCTGCTGGCCGGTTGCAGCTGCGCCGGAGCCATCCGCAGACGCTCCGCCGCCCGCGGAGCCCGCTCATCCCGAGTACGCCATCCACATGGTCACGACGACAAGCGGAAAGGCGCCCGACCCCGGACAAGTCGCGGGCGATCCGTGGAAGCTCGCAGAATCGCAAACGGAGTACTGGGTCGCTGCGGGCAACTCAACGACCGACGATCTATGGTACCGGACCTCCCACCAAACCTTCGCGAGTGTGGGCTCGACCGAGACGGTCTATCGGCAGGAAGAACTGGTGCACGACGGAGTATGGTACGTGCTGCAAGGCGACTCGCAGGGAGCGGAGGCTTCCGCGTCGGGATGGTTCAATCTCCTCGAGTACGACTCTCCCGAACGGTTGGCCGTAGAAGAGGGGCACGCAATCGGACTTGCCGATGAACCCCTCCTCGCCGGAAACATCGGCTACTACCGAGAGGCGATGGAATCGGGGCTCGCATCGATGGTGGCCGAGGGTGAGGTCGACGGAGAAGCGACGTATCGCCTGCTGCTCGAGGAGAAGCTCCCCTGGGACCCGAACGGCGGCAAGACGCTCACCGTCGAGGTCACACAGGACGACTTCCTCCCCTTGTCCATGCTGCGAGAGCAATGGCACTACGATCCTCCCGGCCAGAACGGTGAGCGCATTGTCGACATGCGCAGGTACATCACCTACCCCACGATCGAGATAGTTCCCTGGGACGACGTGCCCGTCGACGCGTTTGAGCTTCCGGTCCCCGATGGTATCGAACGGTTCGTCAACCGTCACATGCACATCGACGAGGCCGCGTCGCTCGAAGACCCGGTTGTGTGGTGGGTCGGCGATACCTGCGGTTCGCTGGAATTGGCCGAAGAGCCGTCGCCTCACGGCCGACACTGGTGAGGGCTGGAGACACGGGCACCCTGGCCCGGATGATGTTGGGGCCGCCGACCTTGCCCGGCCCCTGGTGAGCCAGGCGACCACTGAAGCCGTCGTGCACTACGAAGGTCCAAACGGCGCCGACCTCAAGATCAGTTCGATCCCCCGGGTCGACCTGGACGATTCGAAAGAACTCGCGGAACGCGAATCGTATGTGGAGCTTGGCGATGCCATCGAACGCATCGAGATCGACGGCCGACGAGCCGTCCTGCAGCGCGGCTACATCACGTGGAGTCCGAACGAGATCTCGAGTGGTCCCGGAACCCCCGACACGACACCGACCGGTGTTGGCACGGGCCAGCAGACGTACTTCCACCTCATCATCGACATGGGTGAGAGCACCGCGATCATCCAGGGATGGAAGATCCCCGAGTCAGATGTCATCGCCCTTGCAAGCGAACTCACGCGAATCCGCGAGTAGCGGGCTGGCGAAACGGCGACGACACGGCTCGTGCGGTGGCGTATCGTGAATCGCACGCGTCGGACTCGCGCTCAGGAAGGCTTGTGTGATGTTCGCAATTGCGCTCGGATCGCTCGTGATGTCGGCGATGATGACGTTTCTGATCGGGTACGCCGTCATCGCGGATCGCGACTCGTTCCTGCGAACGAAGTTCGGGATCGTGCTGCTCGTGACGGGAGCAGTGTCATTCGTGCCGCTGCCGCCGCAGCTCCCTTCCATCGATGCGGCGCTTGAACCTATCGCAGGCCAGCTCGGATCCCTCGCATCGACATTCGCGTGGCCCGGTTCGCTCGACAAGGGACTCTATCTAGCCGCGTGGATCGTCTCATCGCTGGCCGCCTTGCTCGTGGGCATGCGCATCTGGAACGTGCGCAAGCCCGGCTGGAGACCCGGAAGTGGTTCGAGCGCCTACGACACATCGGCAACCGGGCGTGCTCGCGGACTGATCCCTTTGGCAGACTCACTGGATGAAGCACTCCAGACGATCAGCCGCACGGGAGTCGATTCGCGCGGTGTCACGAATCTGGCCGAGGAGCTGCGCGCCGTGGGCCGACGGTTCTCGGCAAGCCTGCCTGCCGAATCGGGAGCCGTCTACAACCTGGTCGTCAGCGCGTTGCCCACCGGTGGCCTCGCACCCGCCGTCACGCGCTACCTTCTCGAAGGCGCGGGGCGCGCCGGGCAAACTGGAGGCGAGGTCCCACGTTGAGGTTGGCGTTTGCGTATCTGGCGCTGTCGGCGCTTCTGCTGAGCGGATGCTCGAACGGGGTCGCGCCACCACCTCTGCCCGACCAATCGGGCACGGCCACGCAGCACACAAGAAGCGAGCGCCTCTCTTCGATCGAGTCATGGGCGTTCGCAATCGGACACGACCTCACCACCGGTGATCCGATCGCTCGCCTGTCGCTCTACGACCTGGTGGTCGTCGACGGTCAAGAGACGTCGCCGGAACTGGTGAATGAGCTTCAGGACACAGGAACGCTCGTGTTCGGCTACGTCTCCGTCGGAACCGACGAGCCGCAGCGCCCGTGGTCTCCGTACCTCGAACAGTACCGACTCGACTACTGGGGAGACTGGGACGAGTACTTCCTCGATGTAGCCGACCCCGCCTGCCGAGAAGCCATCATCGAACACGTCGTGGAGCCGGTGCTGTCGAAGGAATTCGACGGCCTGTTCCTCGACAACACGGACATGGTCGAAACGCACCCGGAGCAGGCCGAGGGCATGCGGGCGCTCGTGGCCGAGATCGACGAGCTGCTCGACTCCGAACAGCTGCTCTTCACTCAGAACGGCAGCGACTCGATCGACGAGCTGCTCCCCTATCTCGACGGATGGAATCGCGAAGATGTCACCTGGACGTACGATTTCGATGCCGAGAAGTACCGTCGGGTTGCGGAGCAGGAGCATGCGGCCGCGTTGGAGGAGATCGCCGCTATGCAAGACGCCGGAGTACTGGTGCTGTCGACGGACTACACTACCGGCGACCCGGAAATAGACGCAGAGTGCGCCGAGGCAGCCCGGGCGGTCGGGGCGCTCCCGTATGTGAGCGACATCGGACTCGAGCGGCTCGGCGGACCATGGTGATCGGTCGCGTCCGAACGCCTAGATTCCGCGTTTCAGGAACAGGATTCCCACGTCGTCTTGCACGTGACTGAAGTCGCGGAACGGCTCGCATTCCTCGAAGCCAAGCGAGCGGTACATACGAAGCGCCCCAGCCATCATGTCGGGCAGGGTCGTCATGCGTGCCTCGGCATAGCCGAGTTCACGGCAAGCATCCAGCGCGTAGCGCGTGAGTTGGCGACCCAGACCGGAGCCACGAGCTTCCTCGGCAACGAAGAGCCGCTTGATCTCGCACGCACCGTCCGCATGCGGGCGAACTCCCACACAGCCCACGGCACGGCCGTCTTCATCCCGGGCGATCAACAACCGTCCGTCCGGCTCGACGTAGGGCTTGGGCAGAGTGCCGATCTCCTCGGCAAGGTGCGTAGAGCACACGGCATCGCCAAGCCACGCCTGATACTCCTCGAAGAGCAGCTGCGCCTCACGGATGGCTACCGGATCGCCGGGATCGACGACCGAGATGTAGAAACGAGACACGCGTTCACCTACTCGCCGTGAGACTCAACCCAGGTGGTGTCGACCGCGAGCACGTCACTCGCCTTCGCGATCTGCTGCACCACGGCCTCGTTGCCGGTGCCGCCCTCGCTGTCTCGCCGAGCAACCACGGCGTGAATGTCGACCACGTCGAGTGCATCGAGCCCGAAGGCAGGGTCGGCCGTCGCGAACTCCTCGGCCGTTAGCTCTTGCAGAGTCCGACCGCTGCGCTCACACTCCAGCACGAGTCGGCCCACGACCTCATGTGCATCGCGGAACGGCATCCCCGTGCCGACGAGGTAGTCTGCCAGATCGGTGGCGGCCATGAAGCCGCCCTGCGCACCTGCGAGCATGGCCTCGGTGTTCACGTGCATCGTGGCGAGCATGCCGTCGACAACGGTGAGCGCATCGAGTGTTGTGTCGATTGCGTCGAACGCGCCCTCCTTGTCTTCCTGCATGTCCTTGTTGTAGGCAAGCGGCAGACCCTTGAGCACCGTGAGCAGGCCCACAAGATCGCCGACCACTCGGCCCGTCTTGCCCCGGGTGAGCTCGGCAAAATCCGGGTTCTTCTTCTGGGGCATGATGCTCGAGCCGGTCGCATAGGTGTCGTCCATCGTGATGAAGCCGAACTCGTCGCTCGACCACAAGATGAGCTCCTCGCACAGCCGCGAGAGATGCACCATCGTGACCGTGCACGCATAGGTGAGATCGAGCAGGAAGTCCCGGTCGCTGACGCTATCCATCGAGTTCGCAGTCACGTCAGCAAATCCGAGCCGATCCGCCACATGGCGCCGGTCTATGTCAAACGTCGTGCCGGCCAGCGCTGCGGAGCCGAGTGGCATCGCATCGGCGGACTCGAAGGCGTGCTGGAACCGCGTCGCGTCGCGCGAAAGCATCCAGAAGTACGCGAGCAGGTGGTGCGAGAACTGAACGGGCTGCGCTTTTTGCAGGTGGGTATAGCCCGGCATCACGGCGCCGAGAAACTCCTCGGCACGATGCAGGATCGTCGAGCGCAGCTTCGCTGTCGCCTGTGCAAGCGCGACGGCCTGGTCCTTGGCGTACATGCGCGAATCGAGCGCCACTTGGTCGTTGCGCGAACGCGCGGTGTGCAACCGACCGCCAGCCGGACCGACGCGCTCGGTGAGCGAGCGCTCGATCGCCATGTGGACATCCTCGTCTGCAGCGCGGAACTCGAACTTTCCGTCGCGAATCTCACGGTAGATCTCCGATAGACCGGCCTCGATCGAATCGGCGTCAGCCTCGGCTGATCACGCCTTGGCTCGCGAGCATGCGAGCGTGCGCGATCGATCCCTTGATGTCGTGCGCCCACAATCGCCGATCGACATCGATCGACGCACCGTACTGGTCGAGGAACGCGCTCGGGGACTTCTCGAACCGCCCGCCCCAGGGCTTCTTGGTGTCGGTCACGCGACCTATACCTCGCCTTCCTTGCCCACTTTGCGCCGCTGTCGCGCCCAGACCTTCGTGGGCAGCCCGTGCAGATCGATGAAGCCCTTGGCGGCCTTGTGGTCGAACGTATCGGCCTCGTCGTAGGTGGCCAGACCGTAGTCGTAGAGCGAGTAGGGCGAGCGACGGCCGACCGGCACGCACGAGCCTTTGTAGAACCGCAAACGCACGTCACCTGTGACGAGCTGCTGCGTGGTCTCGATGAACCCGTCGAGCGCCTCTTTGAGTGGCGAGAACCACATGCCGTTGTAGACGAGCTCGGCCCAGCGCTGCTCGATCTGCAGCTTGTAGTGCAGCACGTCTCGCTCCAGGCACAGGTCCTCGAGTGCCTTGTGCGCGGTGATGAGCGTGAGCGCGCCCGGGTACCTCGTAGATCTCGCGCGACTTCAAACCGATGAGTCGGTTCTCGATCATGTCGATCCGGCCGAAGCCGTGCTTGCCCGCAAGCTCGTTCATGCGGTTGATGATCTCGTGGAAGCTCATCAGCTCGCCGTTGAGCGCGATCGGAATGCCTTGCTCGAAGCTGATCTCGGCGTACTCAGGATCGTCGCAACTGTTGCCCTTCGAATCGGCCGTGAGCGTGTAGATGTCCGCCGGCGGCTCGACCCACGGGTCTTCGAGCACGCCGCACTCGATCGCACGTCCCCACAGGTTGTCATCGATCGAGTACGGGCTCTTCTTGGTCGTCGGCACGGGTATGTCGCGCTCCATGGCGTAGACCATCTCCTGCTCGCGTGTCTTGAGCTCCCACTCGCGAACCGGCGCGACGATCTCGAGGTCAGGGTCGAGACACGCGATGCCGACCTCGAAGCGAACCTGATCGTTGCCCTTGCCGGTGCAGCCGTGACCGATGTACTTCGCCCGACACCGGTGAGCCTCCTCGACGAGGTGCTTCACGATGATCGGCCGGGACATGGCGCGCACGAGCGGATACTTGTTCTCGTAGAGCGCATTGGCCTTGAGCGCCCTGGAGATGTACTCCTCGACGTACTCTTCGCGCACGTCTTTCACGATCGACTCGACGGCACCGATATCGAGCGCCTTCTGACGCACGAACTCGAGATCCTGGCGCTCCTGGCCCACGTCGATCGCGAGCGCCACGACATCGAGATCGTGGTTCTCCTGAATCCACTTGATCGCAACCGAGGTGTCCAGTCCACCCGAATACGCGAGTACACAAATGTCTTTGTCCATGTCCTTCTCGGTCCCTTTCGTGTCGAGGAGCCTGGAGTCGCGACCTGCTCGGCTACTCGCCCCTGAACTTGTCGATTTGGTCCTGCAACCGCTGAGCACTCGACTCATCGGCGGTTATCACGAGAATCGTGTCGTCTCCAGCGATGCTGCCGAGAATACCCTCAAGGCCAGCGGCATCCAGAGCGGCCGCCACGCCTGGCGCCGTACCGGGTGACGCTTTCACGAGCATCAGATTATTCGTGTGGACAACGCCCGTAACCAGCTCGGAGATCATGCGCTGCAAGTGCAAGTCCTCGGCAAGCACATAGACACCCTCTGGAAGCTTCTTGAGGCCCATCTCGGTGATGTCACGCGAAACGGTGGCCTGCGTGCACAGATAGCCGTTTGCCTCGAGCCGCTCCACCAGGTCACGCTGCGTGCGGATGCGTTCGTCGCGCACGATCTGACGTATCTCGTTTTGTCGCTCGCGTCGCTTCCTCATGCTCTACCTCGCCTTGATCGATTCTGTATGCGCCGTCAGCCGAGCAACAGCGACAGCAACGCCTTCTGGGCATGCAGCCGGTTCTCGGCCTCGTCGAACACGATCGAACAGCTGCTGTCGATCACCGCATCGGTCACTTCTTCTCCCCGGTGTGCCGGCAGACAGTGCATGAACACTGCCTGCTCGCTCGCCTGAGCCATCAACGCCTCATCGACACGGAACGGCTCGAAGGCCGAGAGGCGCTCATCGTGCTCGCCTTCCTGCCCCATCGACGCCCAGGTGTCTGCGGAGACGACATCGGCGCCCTGAACCGCAGCTGCTGCGTCTGTGGAGACCACAATCTCTGCTCCGGTCTGCGCAGCAAGCGTTCGAGCACGTTCAACGACCGCGGGCGAAGGAGCGAAGCCCGCAGGTGTCGCGATGTGCACGTTCATGCCGGTCAGAGCCCCGCCGAGCAGGTACGTGTGGGCCATGTTGTTGCCGTCGCCAACGTAGGTGAAATGCAGTCCCTTGAGGCTGCCGAAGTGTTCGTCGATCGTAAGCAGGTCGGCAAGACCCTGACACGGGTGATACTCGTCTGTGAGCGCGTTGATGACCGGCACGCTCGAGTACCCGGCAATCTCTTCCACGACCGCCTGCTCAAACGTCCTGATCACGATGGCGTCGACGTAGCGCTCCAAGACCTTTGTGGTGTCGTAGACGGACTCGCCGCGCGAAAATGCGCTGTCCGTCCCGGCGAGCGTCACGGGGTGCGCGCCGAGGCGAGCGCACGCGACCTCGAACGAGACGCGTGTGCGCATGGAAGGCTTCTGGAAGATGAGCGCGACCGAGCCACCCGCGAGCGGAGCACTGCGATCTCCCGCCGCCCATGCGCGCTTCTGCTCCTTCGCGGTATCGAGAATCAGACGGAGCTCATCGACCGAGAGGTCTCCCAGCGTGAGCAGATCGCGTCCCGACAGCGTTTGGTTCGTCATACGTCCCCCTTCGATGCGAATAGCGCATGCAACTGGGTCAGAAGTGTATCAATGTCAGCTTCCGAGCACACGAGAGGCGGCAAGAACCGGATGATATTCGCTCCGATGTTGTTCAGCACGATTCCACGCTCGAGCGCCGCAGTGGCAACATCCGGCGCGATCGGGTCGGTCAGCTCCACGGCGAGCATCAACCCTGCGCCCCGGACCTCGGTGATGGCTCCGGTGTCTTCGGCCAGCCTCTCGAGTCCCGCACGCAAGTAGGCGCCTACCTTCACGGCGTTGTCGCCAAGCCGCTCGGCTGCAAGAGCCGCCAGCGTCGCCCGCGCAGCTGCGCACACAACGGGTCCGCCAGCGAACGTCGAGCCGTGGTCGCCCGGGGCGAACGTGTCGGCAACAGCCGACCGGGCCAGAATCGCCCCGGCGGGCAGGCCGTTGGCGAGCGCCTTGGCTGCCGTCAGGATGTCGGGCCGGATGCCAGCCGCATGATGTGCGAACGCGGGTCCCGTACGGTAGAGACCGCACTGGACCTCGTCGAAAATCAGAAGCACATCGCGCTCGTCGCACAGAGCACGTACCTGCTGCAGGTACTCGGGCTCGCAGCCAAAAACGCCCCCTTCGCCCTGAACCGGCTCGAGCATGACGGCACACACCGTGTCGTCAATCGCACGATCCAATGCGTCGATGTCATTCAGAACCACATGTGTGAACCCGCTCGGCAGCGGCTGGAACGATTCCTGTTTGCCTGACTGCCCGGTCGCCGCAAGGGCAGCCAACGTACGTCCGTGGAAACTCCGCAGCGCACTCACGACGGTCCGCGCGTGCGGTGGCTTGTTGAAGGTCGCCCACTTCCGTGCGAGTTTGATCGCCCCTTCGCTCGCCTCAGCTCCGCTGTTGCAGAAGAAGACCTTCATGTCCCCGCCCGCCAACGTCGCAAGCTCCTCGGCAAGTTCGGAACGATGCTCGACGTAGTACAGGTTGCTCACATGGGTGAGTCTGCCGATCTGTTCCCGCACGGCCTCGACCACAGCCGGATGCGAATGGCCGAGGTTGACCACGCCGATACCGGCGACGAAGTCGAGGTACTCGCGTCCGACATCGTCATAGAGACGCATGCCGTCTCCGCGCACGAACAACACCGGCTTGCGCCCGTAGGTCGGCATGTGAAACGCGGCATCGAGAGCGGCAGCGTGCTCCAGGTCGGTGCTCATGCTCACGCTCCCTCCCCTGCGCCCGGCGCAAGGGCATCGCCGAGGATCGCTCCCGTAACCAGCGCGTCGTCCTCGTGAACCAGCATCGTGCCGACGCCTTCATCGGTGTAGACCTCGAGCAGCAAGGCGTGCGGAATGGTGCCGTTCAAGATGTGCGCACGTCGTACGCCGCCCTTGAGTGCGTGAGTGCATGCCGCCACCTTGGGAATCATGCCGCTCGACAACTTGTCGCCGACAATCATCTCTAGCGTTTCATCCAAGGTGATCTTGGAGATCAGCGACTCCTTGTCCTCGAAATCGGCGTACAGACCGTCGACGTCGGTCAGGAAGATCACCTTGTCGGCGTCGAGAGCCGCAGCAATCTCGGCGGCCACCAGATCGGCGTTGATGTTGTAGCTTCCGCCGTCATCTCCGGCGGCAACCGACGCGATGACCGGGATGAACCCGTCACCGATCAACCGGTCGACCACCGTGGTATCGATGCACGTCACCTCGCCGACGCGACCGAGCTTCGGATCCTTCTGGCGAGCCTTGATGAGATTGGCATCGTCGCCAGAGATCCCGACGGCCAGCCGGCCATGCGCGTTGATCGCAGCGACGAACTGCTTGTTGACCTTGCCGACAAGCACCATCTTCACGAGCTCCATGGCTTCATCCGAAGTCACACGCAGTCCATCGTAGAACTCCACCGGCATGCCGAGACGCTCCATGAAGCTGGTTATCTCGGGTCCCCCGCCATGCACGATGACGGGGTTGATGCCCACGAGCTTCATGAGCACGATGTCGCTTGCCACACTCTCGCGCAGCGCCGGATCGGTCATCGCCGAGCCGCCGTACTTGATGACTACCGTCCGACCCCACGTCCGCTTGATCCATGGAAGCGACTCGGTCAGCGTCTTCGCTTGATTCAGGAAGTGCTCCATCGTGTCTCTCGTCCCCTTGGTTCGGCTATCACTCATCGCCGCATCGGGCCTCTCTACTGTGGTCCACAAACGGCTGCGCACCTACGTGCGGTACTCCCCGTTGATGCGGACGTAGTCATATGACAGATCGCACGTCAGAACCGTCGCTTCCCCTGTTCCGATGTGTAGGTCGGCGACGACCTCTATCTCGTCTTCGGCCAGTGCTTCGGCAGCCGCCGTCTCGTCGAACAGGAAGCCGGTGCCGTCCTTGCAGGTCGTGATGCCTGCGAATATGACCTCCACCCGCTCCGGCTCGATCTTCGCCGAGGACTTGCCGAGCGCCATCACCACGCGACCCCAGTTCGCATCGCCACCGAAGATCGCGGTCTTGAACAGTGGCGAGTTGGCGATCGACATCGCCGCGACCAGCGCGTCATCCTCGCTGCTCGCGCCACGTACCGTCACCGTAACGAGCTTCGTGGCGCCTTCGCCATCGCGCACGATCATGCGCGCGAGTTCTCGGCAGACTTCTTTGATAGCCGAGGAGACCGCCTCGAAGGCCGGCTCCCGCGGTCGGAATCGGCTCGCCGCCGGCCACTCCCGAGGCCATGAGCACGACCATGTCGTTCGTGGACGTGTCGCTGTCAACCGTGATGCGGTTGAACGTCTGGTCGACGGCGGCACGCAGTGCGGCATCACACGCCTCGGCCGTGAGAGGGGCATCGGTGGTCACGTACCCGAGCATGGTCGCCATGTTCGGCATGATCATGCCGCTGCCCTTGGCCATTCCACCCACGATGTAGCTGACGCCGTCGTATTCGACCGCGAGTGCAAGCTGTTTCGGAAACGTGTCCGTCGTCATGATCGCCTCAGCAGCCATCTCGCCATCCGCGCTGTCCAACGCGTGTGCCGCCTCGTCGATTCCCTCCAGCACTACCTCGAGCGGAAGTGGCACGCCGATGACGCCGGTGGAGGCAACGGCCACCTCCTCGGCCGTGCAACCCAAAGCCAGTGCGACGCGCTCAGCCATGGCCTCGGCGTCTGCGATGCCGTCTTGGCCGGTACACGCGTTGGCATTGCCCGAGTTGGTCACAACCGCACGGATCGAACCGGATGCGACGTGGCGCCGCGACACGGCCACCGGGGCGGCCGCCATCGCGTTGGTCGTGAACACCGCGGCTGCAGGCACGGGCCGCTCGCAGGCAAGCAGACACACATCGCGCTTGCCTGACTTCTTGACCCCTGCAGCAACGCCCGAGCACAAGAAGCCCTCGGGTGCCACGATTCCGCCTTCTATAAATGTGAATCCAGTTGGCATGAGTCCCTCACACGACCGGCACGGGACCCGCGAGTCCCGCCGTTTCCTCGAAGCCGAGCGCGATGTTCGCGCACTGAACGGCTTGCCCGGACGTACCCTTCACCAGATTGTCGATCACGCATACGACGACAAGTGTCCCCGTTGCATCGACGTTCAACCCGATATGTGCCCGATTGCTAGCCCCGAACCTCCGCCGTCGCGGGCATCCGCCCGGGATCGTGAACGGTCACGAACGGCTCGTCCGCATACCGCTCCCGGTACAAGGCGACCACTTCGGCCGTGGAAGGCCTGGTGCGCAACCGCAGGTAGACCGTAGCCATCAGACCGCGGGTCATAGGCACGAGATGCGGAGTGAAGACAACACCGACCTGTGCGCCCGCCGCCAGGGAGAGTCCTTGGGCGATCTCCGGTGTATGCCGGTGCGTGCCGACCTTGTAGGCCATCAGAGACTCGTTGGCCGTCGGGTAGTGTGTGGCTGCGCTCGGCGTCTTGCCCGCGCCGGACACGGCAGACTTCGCGTCGATGATGACCGTCTCGGTGTCTGCGATACCGGCCTCGATCGCAGGTATGGCCGCCAGCAGCGATGCCGTCGGATAGCACCCGGGACACGCAACGAGCTTCGCGCCGGGCAGACCGGAACGATCGAGTTCGGGCAATCCATACACTGCCTGGCCGAGAAGATCCGGGCTCGAATGCGCCACACCGTACCACTGCTCGTAGACCTCGGGGTCCTTGAGGCGGTAGTCGGCCGAGGCATCCACCACGCTCAGACCGGCCGCGAGCAGCGCCGGGGCGACTTCGAGCGCCGCGGTATGAGGCACCGCAAGGAACGCGATATCGGCCGTTGCGGCAATCGCATCCAGGTCAGGCTCGACGTAGACCAGGTCGGTCAGGCCGCAGAACGCAGGGTACATGTCCGAGACGGCACGACCAGCTTCCGCCCGAGAAGTGACCGCCACGATCTCAAACTCGGGGTGCCCCAGCAGAAGCCGCGTGAGTTCCACGCCCGCATATCCCGGAGCACCTATGATGGCCGCGCGTAGCATCAGTCACCCCTCAGTCGCATATCCTGAGGCGATGTTACGCTCTCTACGCATATTGCGTCAACTCATATGCACTAAGACTACATGCTCGCGAATGCTCAAACCAAATCGCACGAAATCTGATTCATGCGGAGACTCGAGCCGACCTTCGTACCTCAGCCTCTCAGCTCAGCACCAACAGACTTGCACACCTTGCTGATCAGGCGCTCGTGGTGCGGGCGGACATCCTCGTCGGTGAGTGTTCTGTCCTCGGCACGATACATGAGTGCATACGCGAGGCTCTTCTTGCCCTCGGCAACGCCCTTCCCACGATACACATCGAACAGTCGTGCCTCCTCGAGCAGTGAGCCGCCCGCCTTCGATATCACCTGCAAGACGCGCCCGGCCTCGACATCCTCGTCGACGACCAGTGCGATATCCAGCTCGACAGCGGGATACCGGGGCACGTCGGTGTAGGGCTTGACGTCGACTGCCGATCGGGTCAGATGTGCCACATCGAGTTCGAACAGCACGACTGGCGCGGCTACGTCGAAGGCACGCGCTACGGTCGGGTGCACCTCGCCCACCCAACCGACCACTTGACCGGCGATGACGATCTCGGCACTCCGACCCGGCTGCAACCAGGGCACCTCGGTCGCGCGAGCGGTCCAGCGTTCGATCCCCAAGTCGTTCATGAGCGCCTCAATCGCGCCTTTGCCATCGAAGAAGTTGAGTGTCGATCCGCGCAATGCGGCGTCGGGTCCCGAATCTGTGACGCTTGTGTCATGCCACGCCGGCTCCCGCCAGCGACCGGCCAAGACACCCGCGACCATCTCGCGCTCCTTGGGCAGCTTACGGCCCGCCGAGGTGACGAAGACCCGTCCCAGCTCGTAGAGGTGCACGTTGTCCTCGCCGCGTCGCTGATTGTACGAAACCGCGCGCAGAAGGCCGGGCACGAGCGTGCGGCGCATGACCGCCTGCTCCTCCGACATCGGGTTGAGCACTTCGACGAGCAGTTCGCCCGCTTCGAGCTCCCACCCGAGACGCCCCAGGTCACCCGGGTCGACGAACGCGTACGTGATCGTCTCGTGGAACCCGACGGCCCGCAGAGTCGCAGCTATGCGTTCGCGCCACCGCTGCTCGTCGGTCAGCCTGCCGACTCGCGCACGTCCTGCCGGGAGTGTTGCCTCGACTCGATCCATCCCCCACACGCGAAGCACCTCTTCGACCAGGTCGATCTCACGCCCGAGGTCCGGTCGGAACGTTGGCGCCACGACCTCGAAGTCCTCGGCACGCTGCTGAACCTGCATGCCGAGCGCGCGCAAGATGGAGACGACCTCGTCGGATTCGGGAGCAGCGCCCAGAACCTGCCGCAAGCGTTCCGAGCGCAGCGTCAGCTTGCACGGCAACGCCGGTCGCGGGTATTCGTCGACCATGCCCGCATCGACTTCGCCACCGCAGTACTCCGCCATGAGCTGCGCCGCTCGGTCCGACGCAGCGGCACACCCTTCACGGTCCACTCCCCGCTCGAAGCGCATCGACGCCTCCGATATCAGGCCGAGCGAGCGGCTGGTGCCGCTCGTGACATCCGAGTCGAACGATGCCGACTCAAGCAGGATGTCTACCGTGCTCTCTGAGACTTCAGTCGTCTCTCCGCCCATCACCCCTGCCAGGGCAATGGGACCGGTCGGATCGCAGATCAGGAGCATGTCCTCGGCAAGCTTGCGGTCCTGCCCGTCGAGCGTGCGCACCTTCTCGCCCGGCTTCGCGCTCCGCACGATCACGTGTGCTCGACCGTCGTCGTCGGTTCCAAGCTTCGCCAAATCGAAAGCGTGCAGCGGTTGACCCATCTCGAACATCACGTAGTTCGTGATGTCGACCACGTTGTTCACCGAACGAGCTCCTGAGGCAATGACCCGCTGGGCAAGCCACTCCGGTGACGGCCCGATCTTCACGTTGCGGATCACGCGTGCCGTGTAGCGACCGCACAGGTCGGGAGCCTCGATGTCCACGCGAACGGACTCCGCGATGTCGCGCTGAGCCTCGGCAGGTGATCCCGTCGGCAGCTCACACGACGTGCCGAGAACCGCCGCTATCTCGCGCGCCATCCCCGCCATCGAGAGGCAGTCCGGGCGGTTCGGCGTGACCTCGAGTTCCAGCACGGTATCGGCCAGGCCATGGTACTGCGCGAACGGAGTGCCTATAGGCGCATCTGCAGGCAGTATCATCAGGCCCGATTGGTCGGTACCCAGACCAAGCTCGGCTGCCGAGCAGTTCATGCCCTCACTCGCGACCCCGCGCAGCTTGGCCTTCTTGATGGCCATGCCATTGGGCAGTGTCGCGCCCACAAGCGCGACGGGAATCCGGTCGCCGGCCTCGAAGTTCTGTGCTCCGCACACGATCGTCAGAGGTTCGGTCGCGCCTACGTCAACCGTGGTGACCCACAGCTTGTCGGCATCGGGATGCCGCTCCTTGGTGACGACACGGCCCACGACGATGCCGTCGAGCGCCTCGCCCACCGTCTCAATCGCTTCAACGGCCGTTCCACTCATATCCAGTCGGTCCGTAAGCGCCTCGGGAGCGATTCCTCCCAGATCGACGAGCTCGTTCATCCACTTCATCGAGATCCGCATCAGATCCGTCGTTCCTTTCCGTTCGCCGGTCGCACCGGGTTCGTGGGCTGTGTCGACTAGAACTGGCTCAAGAAACGCATGTCGCCTTCAACGAGCATGCGCAGGTCCGGGATGTTGTACTTGAGGGCCGCAATCCGCTCGACACCCATACCGAAGGCGAAGCCCGTATAGCGCTCCGGGTCGATATCGACGTAGCCGAAGACGTTGGGGTCGACCATCCCGCACCCCAAGATCTCGAGCCACCCGGTGTTCTTGCAGAATCGGCACCCGGATCCGCCGCAGATTCCACACGAGACATCCACTTCCGCGGACGGCTCGGTGAACGGGAAGAAGTGCGGCCTGAATCTCGTGCGCCGGTCGTGGCCGAACATCTCTTTGCAGAAGTAGTCGAGCGTGCCCTTGAGATCGCCGAATGTGATTCCCTCGTCCACCACGAGTCCCTCGACCTGCGTGAACTGCGGCAGATGGCTGGGATCGGCAATATCGCGCCGATAGACCTTCCCCGGCGCGAGCACGTAGATAGGCGGCGACTGGTGCTCCATCACGCGAACCTGGACAGGACTCGTGTGCGTTCGAAGCAGCACATCGGACTCGCCCGTCGCGCTCAGATGATCGTTTTCGAGGTCGCGCACGTAGAAGGTATCGGTCGCAGCGCGTGCAGGATGTGCCGGTGGGTGATTGAGCGCGGTGAAGTTGTAGTAGTCCAGCTCCACCTGCGGGCCTTCGGCGATTTTGTAGCCAAGCCCGATGAAGATATCCACCATCTGACGCGTGATCATCTCGATGAGATGCTCCCGGCCCGGCATCCGCCCACGCCCGGGCAGGGTCACGTCTACTGCGTCCGCAGACACGCGCGCCTCCAGAGCCGCACCCTCCAACTCCGTCCGACGTTGCTCCAGTGCCGCCTCGAGCGACACGCGTACTTCGTTCGAGGTCTTGCCGACGATCGGGCGTTCCTCGGGCGACAACTGCCCCAGCCCGCGCAGCACCCCGGTCAGCTCCCCCTTCTTGCCGAGGAACGCGACCCGGACAACCTCGAGCGCGGCGATGTCCCCAGCCGCAGCGATCTCGGCCAAAGCTCGGTCGTGCATCTCGTTCAGCTTCTCGATCGTACTCATCGTTGCGCGTCGTCTCCCGTCCTAACCTTGCTTACCATACATATCAAAGGGAGCCGACTCCGCCCTCATCCAAGGACGGGAATCGGCTCCCGCGGTACCACCTCGATTGGCTCCCCTAGGGAACCCACTCTATGCTCCGATCCTGCCGGATCGAACGCACATGCGGTCTCGCTTCCGCACCGGCCCGTATCGGGGGCTCCGGTTCCCCTACTCGGGCACTGCGCCCTTTCAGTTCACGGCTGATGGAGTGAACCGCCGCCTGGCTGTCCGGAGGCTCTTGCAGTCTAAGAAGCCTCTCCCTGTACCGAGCCGACCCGCGAACGCCTCTCCGTCATCGCCTACTATGCGACTGGCTTCGCAGTGTATCACCTGACGAGGCTGAATCAAGCCAAGCCAACAGGCGTCCAAACCCGATGACCTGCACCACACGCCCCCGAATGCGCTCCTCGGAGACGGTGTCGCGGTCAACGGTGCCGTTCGCGTCTCCTTTCGTGCGAATCCCACCTTCCCCGACCGAGACGATTCTGTGCACGACCATCTGCTCCCGATCTGCGGTCTCGAACAGCATCAGATCATCTGCAGCGACCCTTGCTGTCTTGAACACGACACACAGATCACCAGGCACGAGCGTCGGCGCCATCGACCCGCCGGTGATCACGGCGAAGCTCAGTGTCCTCGCACCGGCACACGCTGCTACCAGCAACGCAACGGCGAGTCCACGAGCCAAGAAGCGACTCATTAGTGCACCTGTTCGGCGTTCACATAGAGGGTCATCTTCACGTAGTCGCCAGCTAGATCATTCTCCGGCCTCGGCCGGTAGCTGCGACTGCGAAACTCAGTTCCTCACGCGCTCCGACATCCAGGGTCACCGGCGCGGTGCGCAGCTCTTCCATAGGCCCGGCGTAGACCGTGGTCCCTTTGTGGGTCACTGTGCAGTTCAGCGCTTCGTAGAAATCGGTGATTCCCATCTTCTTCGCACCGGTGACGACGATCGTGCACGGCAAATCGCCATCGTTGACCACCGACATCGGTTTGGTGACCGTCTGACCTGGTGCCAGGGCATCGATCGACAGCGCCGAAGCCGTCGGTTCAGCCGAGACCGCCACCGTACCCGCTCGAATCACGTTCTCCTGAACCATGGTCTCGCCGGTGAAGTAGGCGCCCGCCGTGCCCAAACACGCAGCCAGCAGACTTGCGCCCAGCAGTAGATAGAGCCGCTTCATGCGACATCCTCCCTCTCGATTGGAGGCCGCCCGAGGGGAGGACAGCCATATGTGGATCGAACCGGCGCGCCGAAGCCGAGACTACAAGGGACGGCTGCCCATGCCCTTGCCCGTCTCCAACCACTCCAACGGACCGTCAGTCGAGAGTCCTTTTCCTTCCCCAAATCACGATGTGACTTTGTCGTCTGCCCAGTCGTTGTACCTTTGAAGGGATACGACGCAACCGGATCGAGGTAGCCCGTGGACGACGCCCGGTTTGAGCGCGAGTGGCAGGCTCACAGCCGTGCCGTGACCAACTACTGCGTGTTCTCAGCGGGCTCTCGCGAAGACGGGGAGGACATCGCTGCAGAGGTGTTCTCTCGGCTGCTGGGTACGCGCCGACATGTCCGGCAGGACAAGACCGAGGCATGGCTGTTCACGGTCGCACGGAATCTGTGCGTCAGCCACCACCGGTCAGCCACTCGCGGCAAGCGACTGTTGGAGCGCCTGTCGACCGACTCGCCGCCCGTGACGACGGAGGCGTGGCGTCGACCCGAGGTCTGGGAGCATGTTCGTGAACTCGATGAACGCTCCCGCCTGGCGATCTACCTTCGCGTGGTCGAGGATCGACCTTTCGCCGAGGTCGCACGGCTCATGGGTGTTTCCGAGAGTGCGGCCAAGATGACCTACTACCGAGCCCTGCGGCGTCTGAGGATCGACATGACCTCTGAAGTCGCACAGGGTACCGCAGCACCTGCAGGAGGTGTGAACAGTGTTGAATGACAATGACCGAAACGACTCACGCGAGACAGAAGCGCTGCTCAGAGACTCCGTACCGTAGGAGTGTCCGATGCTCAGCTCGACTCGGTTCGCGGGCGCGTCACAGCCCGCAGAGCCCGGCTTCTCCATCCCGCCCGGGTCGCAGTAGTCGTGGCCGCCATGATCACCGCTATCCTCGTCGCGTCGACTGCATGGCACAGCCCTCAGACTCCCCGAGCATTCGCTGCCGAACACGCCAACGAGGTGCTCTTCCCGACCGGCGCAGCACTTCACGTCGTGACCACGGAGACGAACACTGGACGTACTAGTGAGACCTGGCTCGATGTAGACCGTCGCCAGGCACGTCACCAGGACAGTGTTGAGACCTCGGCTGGTCTGCAAGTGGCATCTCTGGTGGTGATGTCTGAAGACCGCATCAGACGGCTCGACGACATGAGCTTCATGCAGGTCGTCAACGACCCGACGTTCATTCCACCCGACGATGTCGTGCTCAGCGAAGACCCACTGAATGCGAGCGCAAAGCGCAACCCGGCAAGCTGGATGCTCGGCTGGGCCGACAAAGCGGATCGCCTCATGCGCGTTGGCGGCTCCGCGGTGTCGGAGTCGGCAACGCCCGACGGAGATCCCGCGTGGTCTGTTGCGTGGAGCGAGGGGCAATCGGGAGTACACGGTCCTTCTCAGGCAGTCTGACTACCAGCCCGTCTCGCTCACGGTCGATTGGATGCCACCGGGCGCTGAACCACATCGCTACGAGTACACGATATCCACGTGGGAGACCGTTGCGCGCGACAACGTGCCTGCCGGTACTTTCGATCCCGACACGGTGCAAGACCCAGACGCCGACCAGATCCAGGAGAGCTACGCGCCTGACGATCCTCGGCTAGAGGCGTTTGACCGGTTCCCTGCCTGGCGCCTGGCTGAAGGCAGCGAGCTCGGTCCGATCATGGGCGGGCGCTACGATTGGTGCGACTACTCGGACTTCATCGATCAGGTCGGCTACGAGCCGCTCGGTGGCTCGGGGAAGCTCACGGTCGAGTATCATTACGCCTACGGATCGGGTTCAGATCGCACCGTCGCAGTGGTCGACGTCACGACCTACCCGAGCGCTGAGAGCAGAGCCGTCGATGACCACTGGGACATGACGCTCATGGGGCGCCGCCGAGTCTTCCGGTGAGACTCAACGGCCGCAGCTATCGTCTTCGGCTAGGAGTTCGACAAGCCGCCGGGCGATCCATCCTGAGTGTCATCGACGACCAGACCGTGGATGATCACCGGTCCGACCCGAGAGATCCGTGCTCGAAGCGTTCGGCGCACTTGAACGGATGCCAGACTGAGCGGACCCTGCAGACGCTACAGTGTCCAGAGCACGACGAAGGCCCCGCCAGCATCGGCGGGGCCTTCGATACGTTTCTGCTGCATACGCGGCAGCTACGCGGAGACCTGCTCCTTCGCCATCTCGACGAGCTGGGCGAACGAACCCGGATCGTTGATCGCCATATCCGACAGGACCTTGCGGTCCAGTCCGATGTCCGCCAGCTTCAGGCCATGCATGAACTGCGAGTACGACATCCCGTTCTGATGCGCGCCGGCGTTGATGCGAGTGATCCAGAGACGGCGGATGTCACGCTTCTTGTTGCGGCGATCGCGATATACATACTGCAGCGAGTGCTGCGTCTGCTCTTTGGCGGAACGGTAGCTGCGGCTCTTGTTACCGTAGTAGCCCTTGGCACGGTTCAGTACAGTGCGGCGCTTCTTCTTGGCGGTAACTGCCCGTTTTACTCGAGGCATGCTCGATCACACTCCTTCTAGCGTTCGAAGCGCCGGCTCTAGCCGATGCCGAGATTCTTACGGATGACCTTCTCGTCAGACTTGTGGACCGTCGAGTCCGCACGGAACGCGCGCTTCCGCTTCGGGCTCTTCTTGGTCAGGATGTGGCTCTTGAAGGCATTCCCGCGCTTGATCTTGCGGCCTGATCCAGTGACCTTGAACCGCTTGGCGGTGCCCTTATGCGTCTTCATCTTCGGCATCTGCTACTCCTTCTCCTCGGCTTCGGCCTGCTCGGCAGCCTCGCCGTCTTTCTCTTCCTTCTTGACGGGCGCAATCAGCATGAACATGTTGCGCCCCTCTAGCTTGGGCTGACTCTCGATGATGGCCGTGCCCTCAAGTTCCCCGGCCAAACGCTCGAGAATCGCGAGTCCTCGCTCGGCGTGCACCATCTCGCGACCCCGGAACATGATCGTGACCTTGACCTTTGCCCCGGCCGCCAGGAAGCGTACGACGTGCTTCTTCTTGGTCTCATAGTCGTGAATGTCGATCTTGGGCCGAAACTTGATCTCTTTGATCTCGACCCGGGTCTGGCTCTTGCGCGCCTTCTTCGCCTTGATGTCCTGCTCGTACTTGAACTTGCCGTAGTCCATGATCCTGCAGACAGGCGGGTCGGCGTTCGGGGCCACTTCTACCAGATCGAGCCCCTGATCGTCGGCAATTCTACGTGCGTCGTCGGTCGCGAATATCCCAAGCTGGGACCCGTCGACCCCGATGAGCCGTACTCGCGGCACTCGGATGCGCTCGTTGATACGCGTCTCGCTCGTGCTAATGGACGGTCACCTCCGTATGCGGGCAGTCGCGTCCATACGACCACCTCCCGATAAACAAAACATCCCGCGGCGCATGCGTGCCGACGGGACGAATACCCGCCGAGAACATACGACCCGAACGGGCCGGTCCTCGGCGATGATGCTCGACCAGACAGCTGCCGTATCCGGCGCCGCAAGGTGGGGACCTGACTCGACCCCGATTCGGGCCGGGGTCCCGCTTGAACGATATGCGATTGGACTGGGAGTATACCGAGCGACGGCGTGACTGTCCACCGCACAGCATGCCCAGGGAGAGCGTTCGCTAGGCGTTCAGCCGCTCGATGAACGCTTCTATGCTCTCTGCCCCGATGTCGCCTTCCGTTCGCTCCCTGACCGCGACAGTGCCCGCCTCGGCCTCTTTGTCTCCGACAACCAGCATGTACGGGACTTTCTGCTGCTGCGCCTTCGCGATCTTGATCTTCATGGGTTCGGAGTCAGTGTAGGTCTCGACTCTGACACCGGCCGCCTCGAGCTGGGCCATGACCTTCTCGGCGTACTCGATATGCCGATCGGCGATCGGGACCAGCACCGCCTGCACCGGAGCCAGCCATACCGGGAAAGCCCCGGCGTAGTGCTCGATGAGAATGCCGAAGAAACGTTCCATGCTGCCCAAGATCGTGCGGTGCAGCATGAACGGACGAGCCTCGTCGTTCTCGGCAGTCCGATAGTTCAGGTCGAACCGCTCCGGGAAGTTGAAGTCGACCTGGATTGTGGAGCATTGCCACGTGCGCCCGATGGCGTCGCGCAGCTTGATGTCGATCTTGGGACCGTAGAAGGCACCGTCGCCTTCGTTGATCTCGTAGTCCAGCTCACGCTCGGCGCACGCCGCCTTGAGTGAATCAGTGGCAAGGTCCCACATAGCGTCCTCGCCGATCGATTTCTCGGGACGTGTGGAAATCTCAGCTGTGTACGTGAAGTCGAACACCTCGGTGAAGACGTACTCCACGAGCTCGAGCATCTTCACGACCTCACTCTGAACCTGATCCGCGGTACAGAAGATATGCGCGTCGTCTTGAGTGAAACCTCGAGCCCGAAGCAGTCCGTGAACCACGCCTGACATCTCGTGGCGATAGACCGTGCCGAACTCGAACATGCGCATCGGAAGATCGCGGTACGAACGCACATCGTTGTCATAGATCATGACGTGGCCCGGACAGTTCATCGGCTTGACGGCGTACTCGTTGACTCTGCCGTCGCCCTCGTCGATCTCGAAGAAGTACATGTTCTCTTTGTAGAAGTCGTAGTGACCAGAGATCTTCCAGACATCGGCCTTGTAGATATGCGGTGTGATCGCCTCGACATACCCGCGACGGTACAGCTCGCCTCGCAGCCACTCCTGCAACAGTCGAAGCACCCGTGCGCCTTTGGGGTGGTACAGCGGCAGGCCCGCACCGGCAATCTCGTGGAAGGAGAACAGATCCAGCTCCTTGCCCAGCTTGCGATGATCGCGCTTCTCGGCCTGTTCGATCTGCTCGAGATACGCATCGAGATCCTTCTGCTTGAACCAGGCGGTGCCGTAGATGCGCTGGAGCATCGGACGATCCGAGTCGCCGCGCCAGTACGCACCAGCCACCTTCATCAGCTTGAATGCGCCAATCTTGCCAGTGTGGGGAACATGGGGACCACGGCACAGGTCCGTGAACTGGCCCTGGTTGTAGACCGAGATCGTCTCGCACTCGGGAAGCTCCTCGATGAGTTCTTGCTTGTACGGCTCGCCCTCGAACTGATCCCACGCCTCGAGCTTCGTGATCTCGGCGCGCTTGAAGGGCATCTCCTCGGCGATGATCTGGCGCATGCGCTCCTCGATCGCCTCAAGGTCCTCGGGTGTGAACGGGCGCTTCACATCGAAGTCGTAGTAGAAGCCGTCCTCGATCGAAGGGCCGATGCCGAAGCTTGTCTCCGGGAACAGGGCCTTGACCGCCTCGGCCATCACGTGTGCCGCCGAATGACGCAGGATGTGAAGCGCCTCATCACTGCGGTCAGTGATGATGGCAACCGAGTCCCCGTCGGCGACAACCGTATTCGCATCGACCAACGCATCGTTCACCTTGCCGGCGAGCGCAGCCTGAGCGAGGCGCGGTCCGATCGAAGCCGCCACGTCAAGCACCGTGGAACCTTCCGGTACCGCCTTGCCGCTCCCGTCGGGAAGAGTGATCGTGATCTCGGGCATCTCGACTGCGCACCTCCTATAGAAACGCCCCGCTCACGAGCGGGGCGGGTCACAACCTATCCGGTTCCTACCCTACTGCTTCGTCTTGCAGTACGGACACACATTCCAGCTGAGCTTCAGCGCCCTTTCGCATTCGATACAGGGCTTCCGAAGCTTCTTCATGCACGACGGACAAATGAGGAAGTCCGGTTCCACCGGCTTGTAGCACGCCGGACACGTCTCGAGGTCTTTTTGCAGCGAGATCTCCTTGGCGCGAATCTCCAGATCCCGTTCGCGCACGTCGGCGGCGCTCTCCGGCGGACGCACGACCAGGTATATGGCCCAGCCTGCGAGGTTGAAAATGAAGACCGTCAGCGCCCAGAACCAGGCCATCGCACCGCGCCGGTCGGAGTCTCGATAGGTCCAGAACGTGAGAGCAAAGTGGAAGACAACGAAGAACAGCGTGCACAGCTGCATAACAAGCTTGTACTCGCCACTGCTCGTGATCGGCTGCAGGAGCTCGGACATGTCCTCCCTTTCTGGGTACCCCGAATGCCCGCGGTCCCGCGGACACGACTAGACGGATTCTAGCAGAAAACCGTGCCTACTCATGGGTGTGTCCCGTCTGGGTCGAACGCCCGTCGTGCAGCGGCCGCCGTGACGAGACTGCCAGTGACCACAATGGGGCCATCCGTCTCCCCGACTAGATCTCGAATAGATTCCTCGATCGGGCCGAGGATGCGCGGCTCGCAGCCGGTAGTCTCCCGTACGACGCGCGCAAGCGCATCAGCTCCCAGGGCACGAGGAGAATCGGGTTGCACGACAGCCCAGGAGCCGGCTGCGTCAGCCAAAGCGGCCACGATGCCGGCGGCGTCCTTGTCGGACAGCACGCCGAGCACGACAAGCGGGCGCACGTCGGGCCACGCCGCCAGGATCGAGCGCGCCAACACCCGCGCCGCCTGCGGATTGTGCGAGCCATCGGCAATCACAACTGGATCGCAGTGCACGATCTCGAAGCGGGCAGGTACCCGAAAGTCCACGAGCGCTGCGTGAACGGCCGCAGGGTCCAGTGCCCGACCCAAGGCGGCTTCAGCGGCGGCAATGGCTGTCGCGGCGTTGGGCGCTTGATAGGCGGGGCCGGGAATTGCGACCGCGTCGTAGCGGCCGTGAGCGCCGTGAATCGAGACGCTCATGATCCCGTCCGGTCCGACAGGGCGCTCGTCGATGGAGTAGCGTGTCGTGAGTTCTTCCTCGGCAGGCGTCGGCTGTCCCTGCGGGACGAACTGCCTGAAGCTGCAAGTTGAACTCCTCGGCGCGCTTCATGAAGGTGTCTTCGACGCCAACCGTTCCCGGACCCAGAATCGGAACGCATGCCGACTCGAATGATCTGAGCCTTGTCCTCTGCGATCGGCTTCGCGCGTATCGCCCAGATACGCTGTGTGATCGATATCGACGCCGGTGATGACGGCGACTGCAGGATCGACCACCTCGTCGCGTCCCAGCGACCCGCCCATCCCGACCTCGAGAACGGCGAAGTCCACGCCTTCGGAGTCGCGAAAGCAGCCAGAGCGCGGCGGCTGTGAGCAGCTCGAACTCGGTGAGGGGCTCGTTGTACCCGGCTTCGTGCGCCGCGAGAGCCGCGTCCATGGCCATCGCTGACAGCTGCCGCGAACCGCTCGCTGGTCAACGGGCACGCCGTCGATCTCAATACGCTCGGTGTACGAATCGAGGTGTGGACTCGTGTAGCAGCCAACCCGCACCCCGTGAGCCGCGAGAAGCGCCGCGATCATGCGCGTGACCGAGGACTTGCCGTTCGTGCCGGTCACCTGGATGCACGCGTATGCGTCCTGGGGACGGTCGAGCGCAGCAGCAAGAGCGCGTATGCCGTCGAGCGAAGGATGCACCCCGAAGGTCAGAGCGCCTTCGAGTGCCGCAACCGCGCGTCGGTACGAGCGTGTCATGCGCTCGCCCATGAGCGTGCTCCCCTACTCGAGTTCTGCCAGCTGCGACTCGAGCGTAGCCACTGTGTCGCCAAGCTCAACGGCTCTCGCCCGGTCCTTCTCGATGATTTCGGGAGCGGCCTTGGACAAGAACCCCTCGTTGGTAAGCTTGCCTTCCAGCTTCTTCAGATCGACTCTGGCCTTGTCGAGCTCCTTGGCGAGACGCGCCTTCTCGGCCTCGAAATCGACGAGGCCCTCAAGCGGCACGAACACCTCAACACCCGCTGCCACGAACGGTGGCCGCGTGAGCGCGGCTTCACGATGTCGGGATCGACGGCGAGAATGCCGACGCCCGCAATCGACGCGACTGCTCGGCCAGACTCTGCCACGAGCAGCGCATCAGCTCCGAGAGGCCTTCACGAATCGACATCGACCAACGTGCGTGGGCGACACGTCCATAGCGCGCGCGCACCGCCCGGACAGCCGTGACGATCTCCTGGAGTGCCGAGACCGACGCTCCGCGCCATCGTCGACGAACCGGGACAGCTCGGCGGAATCGGGCCATGCAGCGATCATCAGCGAATCCGCACGGTCCTCGGCGGCCAACGGAAGACGTCGCCAGATCTCCTCGGTGACGAACGGCATCATCGGGTGGAGCAGCCGCAGTGCGTGGTCGAGCACGAACACGAGATTGCGCTTGACCGCTCAGGGCACCGGCTCCACCCGCGATAAGCCGCGGCTTGGCAAGTTCGATGTACCAGTCGCAGAACTCCGACCAGAAGAAGTCGTACAGAGCGCGCGCGCGACCTCTCCGAACTGGTAGGTGTCCAGCCCCTCGTCCACGGCAGCAGCAAGACCGGCCAGCCGTGACAGGATCCAGGCATCGGCGACCGTCTCGACCGTGGCTTCGCCAGGCTCGTAGTCCTCGTCGAGATTCATGAGCACGAACCGGCTCGCGTTCCAGATCTTGTTCGCGAAGTTGCGGCTCGACGCGAGTTTGTCCTCGGCGAAACGGATATCCTGGCTGCCGGTGGTCTGAAGCATCAGACCCAAAGCGCATCCCATCGGCGCCGTAGTGCTCCATGAGGTCGAGCGGGTCGACGCCGGTGCCCAGCGACTTGGACATGCGCTTGCCCTCGGCGTTGAAGACGGTGGGATGGATGATGACGTCGCGGAACGGGATCTCGCCGTCGTTGAAGTACATGCCGCTCATGATCATGCGCGCGACCCACAGGAAGAGGATGTCGCGAGCGGTCGAGAGCACTCCGGTCGGGTAGAAGTAGTCGAGTTCTGGCGTCTTCTCGGGCCACCCCATCGTCGCGAACGGCCACAGTTGACTCGAGAACCAGGTGTCGAGAACGTCCTCGTCCTGACGCACGGGCGCGCCGCACTTCAGACACTCGGTCAGATCCTCCATCGACGCAGTCATCTCCCCGCAGGCGTCGCAGTAGAAGATCGGGATGCGATGCCCCCACCACAACTGCCGCGAGATGCACCAGTCGCGAATGTTCTCCATCCAGTGGAAGTAGACGTTCTCCCAACGCTTGGGGTGGAAGACGACGCGCTCGTCGCGGACGGCCTGGATCGCTGGCGCGGCGAGCGGCTTCATGTCCACGAACCACTGGTCGGAAAGCCACGGCTCGATGACGGTGTGACACCGGTAGCAGTGGCCCACCGCGTGGACGTGATCGTCGGTCTTCACGAGCAGCCCTTGCGCCTCAAGATCGGCGACGATCTTCTTGCGTGCCTCGTAGCGATCGAGACCCACGTACGGGCCGCCTTCTGCGGTGATGGTCGCATCGGCGGCCATGACGTTGATCTTGGCGCAGTCGTGTCGCTCGCCGATCTCGAAGTCGTTGGGGTCGTGTGCGGGTGTGACCTTCACGGCGCCCGTGCCGAAAGCCGGGTCGACGTAGTCGTCGGCCACGATCGGAATCTCCCTGCCGAGGAGCGGCAGCACGACCGTAGCGCCCGACCAGATCTCGATAGCGCTCGTCGTCGGGATGCACCGCCACGCACGTGTCACCGAGCATCGTCTCAGGTCGTGTGGTGGCAACCACCACGTGATCGACACCGCCAACCGCTTCCTTCAGCGGGTAGCGTATGTGCCACAGATGGCTGTCGAGATCCTCATGTTCGACCTCGATGTCCGAGAGTGCCGTGGAGCAACGTGGGCACCAGTTGATGATGCGCTTGCCTCGGTAGATGAGCCCCTTGTTGAACCAATCGACGAACACCGTGCGGACGGCCTGCTGGTAGCTCGGATCCATCGTGAACCACTCGTCCGAGTAGTCGCACGAGCACCCCATACGCTTGAGCTGCTCGATGATGATCGAGCCATGCTCGCTTCTCCATGTCCAACACAGCTCGATGAACTTCTCGCGGCCCACATCGTTGCGCGACAGATCCTCGCTTGGCCAGCATCTGCTCGACCTTGTTCTGCGTCGCGATGCCCGCATGATCGGTCCCCACGATCCAGCGAGTCGGCCTGCCGGCCATCCGCATCCGCCTGATTACGACATCTTGGATCGTGTTGTTGAGCGCGTGGCCCATGTGCAGCGATCCGGTCACGTTGGGCGGGGGGATGACGATCGCGAACGGATCGGCCCCTCGACAACAGACTGCTCGAAGTAGCGTCCCTCCATCCAGGACGTGAATATCGGACCCTCGACTGTCTCCGGATCGTATGCCTTGGGCATCTCGCTCATCGAGTACGCACTACCTCCCGGTCTCGGGGTGTCGGTTCCTACGGATTCTAGGGCATGTACGGTGCGAGATACAGAGAAGTCCATCGCCAACCCGCTCGTCACCAAAACGACCCCGAATATCCACCGCTCGGGATAGTTGGCCTGAAGTTTCCTTACAGACAGCCGATACAGTAAATGCTGACGCCTGTCACACACCGGGCAGGGACTACAGGGAGGCGCACGCATGGCGTGCGCACTGACGGAGACATGCATCTTCTTCAACGACAAGATGGCGAACATGCCGAGCATGGCCAGCATGTACAAGCATCGATACTGCCAGGACGCGTACGAGACCTGCTGCGCGGTACCGTGTGTTCAAAGCAGCTGGCCGCGAGAACGTGCCTGCCGACCTGTACCCGAACGAGGCACAGCGCGTTGATGACGTCATCAACGCCGCCGTACGGTAGCCGCGATCTAGGCTGATGCCTCTGATTGCCCTCTACGAACGATTGTGGGCGTACCGCCAGCCGCAACGGCCTCTTCGGTGACCACCACTCGTTCGATATCGTCGGCATCAGGCAGATCGTACATCGTGTCGAGAAGCAGCGACTCCATGATGGAGCGCAGACCCCGCGCGCCCGTACCGCGCTTCGTTGCCTGGTGAGCCACCGCGCGGAGCGCCTCTGAGGTGAACTGCAGCTCCACGTCTTCGAGCCGAGAACAGCCGATCGTACTGTTTGACCAGCGCGTTCTTCGGCGCTCGGTAAGGATCTGTACGAGGTCGTCTTCGCACAGCTCCTGAACGTGGGTGATGACCGGCAAGCGTCCCACGAACTCCGGAATCATGCCGAAATGGTGTAGGTCCTCGGGGAGTACCTGTCCGAACAGCTCGCCCTCGCGATGCTTGTTCGCGTCGGCGAGATCGGCGCCGAACCCAACGCCCTTGCGGCCGATGCGATCAGCGATCATCTTCTCAAGCCCGACGAAGGCACCACCAAGGATAAACAGGATGTTGGTCGTGTCGATCCGGATGAGTTCCTGCTGCGGGTGCTTGCGCCCACCCTGCGGGGGCACAGCGGCTTCCGTGCCCTCGAGAATCTTCAGCAGTGCCTGCTGAACACCCTCGCCGCTCACGTCGCGCGTGATGGAGAGGTTCTCGGCCTTGCGGGCGACCTTGTCGATCTCGTCGATGTAGACGATGCCGACCTCAGCTCGCTTGACGTCGAAATCAGCGGCAGTGATGAGCTTCAGCAAGATGTTCTCGACGTCCTCGCCAACGTATCCGGCCTCGGTCAGCGCAGTAGCATCGGCGATGGCGAACGGCACCTTGAGCACACGTGCGAGAGTCTGAGCCAGCAGCGTCTTCCCGCATCCCGTCGGACCCAGCATGAGGATGTTGCTCTTCGCCAGCTCGACCTCATCGCTGGACGACTCCGGCATGACCCGCACGCGCTTGTAGTGGTTGTAGACCGCCACCGACAGGACCTTCTTGGCGCGTTCCTGGCCGATAACGTACTGGTTCAGGCGCCTCGTGTATCTCGGCCGGCGTCGGCAGCTCATCCGCGAACGGCGTGGGCCGTTCGTCGACAAGCTCGTCGTCGACGATGTCGTTGCACAGCTCGATGCATTCGTCGCAAATGTACACGCCGGGTCCGGCAATGAGCTTGCGGACCTGCCGCTGACTCTTGCCGCAGAATGAGCACTTGAGATGCTCGGGGCCCTCACTACGAGGCATGCGCTACTCCGCCTTCTTCCCACGAGTCAGGAACACGCTGTCGACGAGTCCGTACGCGCGAGCCTCCTCGGCCGTCATGATGTTGTCGCGCTCGGTATCCAAGTGGATCTTCTTCTGGGGCTGGCCCGTGTGCGTCGCGAGGATCTTGTCCAGCGCCTCACGCATACGCAGCATCTCCTTGGCCTGGATCTCGATATCCGTGACCTGGCCCTGCGTACCGCCCCACGGCTGATGGATGAGGATGCGGCTGTTGGTCAACGCGGCGCGCTTTCCGGCCGCTCCGGCTGCCAACAGCACCGCCGCCATCGAAGCGCACTGTCCGATGCACATCGTCGCCACGTCGCACTTCATGTACTGCATGGTGTCGTAGATCGCGAGACCAGCGGTCACCGAACCGCCCGGGGAGTTGATGTAGAGGTTGATGTCCTTGTCGGGATCGTCGGACTCAAGATGCAGCAGCTGGGCGATAACCAGGTTCGCGATATCGTCGCTGATCTCGTGGCCGAGGAAGACCACGCGCTCGTTGAGCAGTCGTGAGTAGATGTCGAAGCTGCGCTCGCCGCGCGACGTCTGCTCGACGACGATCGGTACCAGGCCCATCTGCCCACCGCGAGATTCATCGTGTGCCATGTCGGTTACTCCTTCGCCTCGTCCTCGACGGACTCGGCGTCGTCAGCGGCTTCATCGGTAGATTCGGCGGCCTTCTTCGGCCGAGGGCTTCTTGCGCTTCTTGCTCTTGGGCTTCTTACCCGCATCGGCGTCGGCCTCGACCTGCTCGGCCTCGTCGGCCTCCGATTCCTCGGTGATCTCGATGTTGTCGAGCATCCACATCGATGCCTTCTTGTGCTGAATCTGCTCGATGACGGACGGCCATGACGCCCATGTCTTCCCACTTCTTGCGAGCCTCTTCGGTCGACTGACCGGTCCCTGTCGAGAACAGCGCGAGCTCGATGTCGATGTCCTCATCGGTGACCTCGAAGCCCCTGTTCGCGAACAGAGCCTCGAGCGCGAGCTCCTCACGCACGGACTGTTCGGCCTGCGCGCGTAGCTGCGCTTCGAGCTCGTCGAGCGTCATGCCCGTCGCGGCGAGGTAGTCGTCCAGCGTCATCTCGCGAGCCTCGCAGACCGTTCATCGAAGTCACGCATCATCTGACCGCGCGTGCTCTCGATCATGGCCTCGGGGATGTCGCCTTCGAGCCGCTCGGCGATCGCCCTACGCGCGTTGTCCTCGACGCGCTCGGCGGAAGCCGATCTCCTTCTGATTGTCGAGCTGCTCGCGTGCCGACTCGCGCAGCTCGTCGACGGTGTCGAAACCGCCCACCGCGAACGCGAACTCATCGTCGACCGTCGGGAAGCACCTTGGCCTTGATCTCGTGAACGGTGACGTCGAAAGTCGCGGTCTTGCCCACGAACTCCGGGTTGCTCGAGGTGCTCGCGGAATCTCGAACGCGACAAGCCGCTCCTCGACCCGGCTTCGACGCCGAGAGTCCCTCGTCGAACTCCGCAGGCATGAGCCCGCGGTTCATCTCGTAGAGGTACTTGTCGACGGTGTTGCCCTCGTACTCCTCGCCGTCGACCTTGCCCACGAACGAGATGAGCACGAAGTCGTCCGCCTGCGACGCCGCGGTCCTCGACCGGCTCGAGCGTGGCGAATCGCTCGCGCATCGTGTCGATCTGCGCGTCGATCTCGCGCTCGGTCGCCTTCTTGGACGGGCACGGTGATGCTGAGGCCCTCGACCGAGGACAGAGCTCGAGTTCGGGTCGCACCTCGACCTCGGCGACGAACTCGAAGTCCTTGCCGGGCTCCATGCGGCTCGAACTCGCCGATCTCCGGCTGGGCGATCGGACGGATGCTCCTCGGCGTCCAGTGCATCGCCGTAGCTCTTGGTGAGCAGCTCGTCTTGGGCATCGGCGATCGACAGCCTCGCGACCCACGTGTGTGTCGATCACGGGCTTAGGTGCCTTGCCCGCACGGAAACCAGGGACCTTGATCTTCTTGGCTATCGACTTGTAGGCCGCGTCGATTGCCACGTCCACCTCATCGGCGGGCACGGTCACGGTGAGCCGGACGATGTTTCCATCCAGCTTCTCGACATGTGTCTTCAAAGAGTCCTCCTACGATCGTTTCTGGTTCGACCGGATATGTATTGTGGTGCGGGCGAGAGGACTCGAACCTCCATGAGTCGCCTCACCGGGACCTAAACCCGGCGCGTCTGCCAATTCCGCCACGCCCGCACGCAAGCGGCTATCCAGTATAGCGAAAATGGCCGAGGAACGGATTCCTTGGCCATTCGAGTCTTTCAGGTGGTGGGCCATACAGGGATCGAACCTATGACCTTGGGATTAAGAGTCCCCTGCTCTGCCAGCTGAGCTAATGGCCCGTCGGGACATTCTATATCCTTGCCGATGAAATGCAAGTTCGCCTGGAAGCACCCCTCATGAGCCGCGCCGAGAAAGTAGGGCCCCTGGGCGAACCCAGGGGCCCTATCCAAGCATTGGGGTGGGTAACGGGACTCGAACCCGCGGCCTCCGGAGCCACAGTCCGGCGCTCTAACCAACTGAGCTACACCCACCGTGTGTAGCTGGCACGCCCGGAGGGATTCGAACCCCCGACCTAGAGATTAGAAGTCTCCCGCTCTATCCAACTGAGCTACGGGCGCATATCTGGGGCGACCGCCGGAGTGCCGAAGCAAGACGGTACTCTGCGATGCTCGCCATTGTCAATGAACGCCGCCCGTTGGGACGGCGGGTCGTGTCAAGTGGAGCGGCGGACGGGACTCGAACCCGCAACAATCAGCTTGGAAGGCTGATGCTCTACCAATTGAACTACCGCCGCATCTTTGGTCGGGCCGGCCGGATTCGAACCGGCGGCCCCCTGCTCCCAAAGCAGGTGCGCTACCAAGCTGCGCCACGGCCCGACCTTACACGCCCTTTGAACGGGCGCCCTCGCGGGCCTCCTGCCTTCAGGGCAAGGGACAGTATAGGTTCTGCCTGGGTATGGGGCAAATGCTCGCGGCGATTAGCGGTCCTTGCCTCACTCGAGCGCCTGCCTGAGCACCCGAAGGGCCGATCCGCGGTGACTGATTGTGTTCTTCTCGACAATTGCCAGCTCAGCCATCGTTCGACCTGGTGCTGCGTCAGGTAAGAACAGCGGATCGTAGCCGAAACCTCCATCGCCACGCGGCTCGAAGCCTATCGAACCCTCACACGTGCCCTGCGCGACAGTCTCCATCCCGTCATCGTCCACAAAGACCATGACGCAACGGAATCGCGCGCTGCGCTTGCCCGCCGGGACGTCACCCAGTGCTGTCAGCAGCCGCGCGTTGTTGTCGGCATCAGTGGCGCACGGACCAGCGTATCGGCTTGAATACACACCTGGTTCACCGTCAAGCGCATCCACCTCCAAGCCGGAATCATCGGCCAGAGACGCCAGGGCGAACCGTTCATGTGCTGCGAGCGCCTTCAGACGAGCGTTGTCTTCAAATGTCTCGCCCGTCTCTTCGACATCCGGCCAATCGCCCAACTCTGCCGATGAGACGAAACGCCAGCCAGGCAGCGGCAGGGCCGCACTGATCTCTGCCAGTTTGCCCACGTTCTGTCGTGGCAACCACCACCCGCTTGGACGCGATGCCGCGGCCGTCAGAGCTCAAAGACATCCGAAGCCTCCGACACGATCGTGCGCTGC
Source organism: uncultured Actinomycetota bacterium (assembly GCA_963790405.1). Taxonomy (GTDB): domain Bacteria; phylum Actinomycetota; class Coriobacteriia; order Anaerosomatales; family JAGXFU01; genus JBGSMX01. The sequence continues at coordinate 185,610 of CAWBOJ010000005.1, read as the reverse complement.
ATGGTGATGAGCCGCTCGATGCCCTGCTCGGCCAGCTGGAGCAGACTGTCCAGGTGCTTGCGATCGAAAGGTGTCTTCTCGCCGGTCCCTTGCACCTCGATGAAACGTCCCTTGCCGTCCATGACAACATTCATGTCCACTTCGGCCACAGAGTCTTCGGAGTAGTCGAGGTCGAGCAGTAGCTCACCGTCCACCATCCCCACAGAGGTCGCCGCGATCTGGTCCATTGTGGGTATGTCGGTGATCTTGCCTGCGTCGCGCCAGGTCGCCAGCGCGTCCCACAGCGCGATGTACGCACCGGTGATCGCCGCAGTACGCGTCCCGCCGTCGGCCTGAATGACATCGCAGTCCACGTACACGGTGTTCTCGCCACCGAGTCCACCCATGTCAACTACCGAGCGCAGCGAACGGCCGATGAGCCGCTGGATCTCATGCGTCCTCCCCCTCGGCCCGCCACTCGTCGATTCACGTCGAGAGCGCGTATGGGTCGAGGCAGGAAGCAGTGCGTACTCGGCAGTCACCCAACCGAGACCGCTGCCGCGTCGCCAGCCCGAAACGCCCTCGGAGATGCTCGCCGCGCACAAGACACGTGTGTCCCCGAGCTCGAACAGACAGCTGCCGTGAGCGTGCTTCAGGTACCGCCGCGTCACTCTCACGGGGCGAAGATCCTCCGCCGTGCGTCCGTCATTTCGCTGCATTTGATCTCCCTTCCCAGGCGGCTCAGTCGGCTGCCTGCTTTCATGTCCTGTCGGAATCGGAGCCTATCGTGTAGGTATCGAGCTCGCAGGCAAGGACTACCGCTCCACCGAAGACCTCTTGAGCCTCGGCGAGCATCTGTGACCTGTCGTTCGTTGGCCACACGTGAGTGAGCACCAGCTCGCGTACGCCCGCATCGAGCGCGAGTTGCGCCGCTTGGGTGGCAGTCATGTGTGGCGCCTTGTCTGCGTAGCGCTCGGGCAAAGTCGCCTCGGCGAGCAGAAGGTCGCACCCACGAGCCGCCATCAACGCACGCTGTCCGAAAGCCGTGTCAGAGGTATAGCACACCGTTCCGACATCGCTCGTCACGCGCACCGCGAACGTGAGTCTCGAGTGGTCGACCAGCATCGGGCGTATCGTCAGCGGCCCGACCTCAAGCGGGGTGTCGTGGACCAGCTCGTGGACGTCGAACGCCTCGGCAAGCTCCAATCGGCCACGTCCGCTCAGCACCGCACCCATCCGCTCGAACACGCCGTGCGGCACGTAGAGCGGCAGCGGACCAACCGGTCCCGAAGGCGCGTAGCGCAGCAACGCCTGGAGCGAATAGACATCCGCAAAGTGATCGACATGCTCGTGCGTAACGAACACCGCGTCGAGAGTCGAGCGGATCGGCGACCTTCCCGAGGTTCGCAAGCGACCCGTTGCCGCAATCCAGCATGATGCTGGTTCCCTGATGTTCGATGAGGTAGCCCGCACACGCCTGGCCCGGTCCCGCATACGATGCCGAGGAGCCCAGGACCGTCAGCCGCATGCGACCCCCCCGGAGGGCGCCGTCGGCAGCAGCGCGAGCAGCTCGGGCGCTGGAAGCGCCTGCAGCCTATCGAGAGCGACGTGTTCGGCGCTCTCGATAGGCTGCCGCAGCACGCGCGCCCCGAGACGCCGGAACTCATCGGCAGCTCCGGTGGTCGCAAACGCGTGCTCGGGCGCGTCGTGCTGCGCGAGCTGCCCCCGGCGCTCGAGAGTCTCGACGACCTCGCGGGCCGTCTCCTCGGCAGACGAGATCAACCTGACCCGCGGACCCATCACCTGTCCGATTGCGGCGAAGAGCAGCGGGAAGTGCGTGCATCCGAGAACGAGCGTGTCGATGTCGTTGCGCTTGAGTGGATCGAGATAGTCGCGCGCCATCTCGTAAAACGACGACCGGATGAAGACATCCGTCGTCGTGGCAAGCCAGTCTTCCAGCGTTCCCGGGCCCATGCGCAAGCCAGCCTCGACGACATCGACGAACTTCGGAGTAGCAATCGAGAACACGGTTACCCCGGCATCGATCGCGCGCACCGCACGGCTGTACGCACCGGACTCGACCGTTCCAACGGTACCGATGACCCCCACCCTGCGGCTCACTGTCGCGTGGACCGCCGCGCGTGCTCCAGGCTCGACAACACCGATGACAGGCACGTCGAACGCCTGCTGCGCCAGGGCGAGTCCCGCTGCAGTGGCAGTATTGCAGGCGATCACCATGAGTTTCACGTCGCGCTCGGTGAGCCACGAACCGATTTCGATCACGAACCGCCGCACGTCATCGAGGTTCTGCGGGCCGTAGGGACAACGAGCGGTATCGCCAAAGTACAGAAGGCGTTCGCCCGGTAGAGCGTCAATCATGGCGCGGGCAACCGTGAGCCCGCCCAGACCGCTGTCGAAGATGCCTATCGGCCGTGTGTCCATGCGGAGAAGTATACCCGTGTCCATACATCACGGCGGCGTGTCACACCGTCGCGTTGCACTGTTGTCATATGGTGTCGACGCCCGTCGCCAAACGCACGACTTGCGCGGCAATCTCGTGTACCGGCAGCACGTGGCCAGCCGCTCCGATCTCGACTGCCGCCCGTGGCATCCCGTAGACGATCGATGTCGCCTCATCCTGGGCAATGGTCGCGCCCCCGACCTCGCGTAGCAGCTTCAGTCCTTTGGCGCCATCAGCTCCCATGCCTGTAAGGATCACTCCGATGCCACTGCGTCCCGCGGACCTCGCGACCGACTCGAACAGCGTGTCTGCGCACGGGATGTAGAGTTGACCTGCTTCGGGCTCCCCGAAGTGCAGAGCGCGCCCACGGAGCTCGAGATTGGCTCCAGTCGGAGCAATGTGCGCCGCACCCGACTGCATTTCGGCGCCATCGACGGCCTCGCACACCTTGATCTTGCACCCCGAGTCCAACCAGTTCACGAGACCGGGGACGAATCCCTCGGCGATGTGCTGGGCGATGATGATGGGCACGGGGAAATTCGCAGGCAGCCGTCCGAGTACCTCCAGAAGTGCAGATGGCCCGCCGGTTGAAGAACCGATCGCAACCACCGACCTCCCGCCGACGACCGGCGCGGTCGCTGGAACCACCGTGGAGCGTCTTTCGTGTCGCCCACTGATGTGGGTAATGACCTTCACCCGCGAGAGAACCTTGACCTTGCGGATCACGTCTTTGCCGATCCGCTCCAAGTCCGCCCAGTCTCTGGGCTCAGGCTTCTTGATCACCTCCAGGGCACCGTTCTTGAGCGCGTCGAACGCCCGACCCATCCCCTCCCCGTGTACCGAAGACGACACCACGAGAATGGGAGTCGGATGGTACGCCATGATTCTCTCGGTGGCGATGAGCCCGTCCATCTTGGGCATGTGGATGTCCATGGTGACAAGGTCAGGCCGCAGCTGCGCCACCGCGTCCACGGCCTCTTGCCCGTCACGAGCCATCCCGACAACCGTGATCGATGGATCGGTCGCAAGAATCTGTGCAAGCATCTCCCGTGCTACGAGAGAGTCGTCCACAATCAGCACGCGGATAGGAGCGTCGGGCATGTGCGAGTCCTTCTTGCTATCGGATGAGGCGCTCGACGGTATCGAGCAGCGTGTCTTGGTTGAACACTGACTTCGTGATGTAGGCGTCGGCACCCGCATCGATGCCCTCGGCCTTCTCCTCGTCACGCTCGAGTGACGTGACGATGACGACCGGGATGTGCTCGAGCGAAGGATCGGTCTTGATCGCACGGGTGAGCTGGAAGCCGGTCATGTTAGGCATCTGGACATCTGTGACCACTGCATCGACGACGAGACCCTCCTTGAGTTTCAACAGCCCCATCGCGCCGTCCATGGCCACCTCGACATCATAGCCAGCCGCCTCGAAGATCGACCGCTCCAGCTCGCGCGTCGTGAACGAGTCCTCGCAGATGAGAATGTGCATCGGCCCGGCATGTTCCTTCTCGGGCACGGCACCACCGCGAGTCCGCTGCCCAGACCGATGGCGAGCATTGTCCATAAGGTCCGGGACATTGAGAATCGGCACGACCTCGCCCGCGCCGAGGATTGTCACCCCAGCCACGTTCTCTACCTTGCGCAGATGTGTGCCGAGCGTCTTGATGACAATCTGCTGCTCGCCAACGAGCGCATCGACGATGAAGCCCATCCTGTGACCCGAAAAGCCGATCGTGGCTATGGGGATCTTCGCTCCGTCGTGCCCGTGAGCCGGCACGCCGAGGATTTCTCCCAGCGGGACAAGGGGGACTGTCCGACGCTGCCGTCTGATGACTTCACGCCCCTCAACCTTCATGATTTCTGAGGTCTCGATTCGTGAGGTCTCTTCGATAGACGCGGTCGGCAAGGCAAAGACGCGGTCCCCGACGCGCAACATCAGTGCGCGGATGATCGCCAACGTCAGCGGAATGGTGAGGCGGAAAGTCGTGCCCTGACCGAGTTCGCTCTGCACATCGAGCGAGCCCTTGAGCTTCTCGACGATGAACTCGCGCACCACGTCCATCCCAACGCCGCGTCCGGATATCTCGGTGATGATGGCGCTCGTTGAGAAACCCTTCTCGAAGATGAGGTACTTGGCCTCGCGATCCGACATCGACTTGGCCTCGGCCTCACCGATGTAGCCTTTGCGGATGGCGGCAGTGCGAACGGCATCCGGATCGATTCCTCGGCCATCATCCGAGACCTCGATCACGATGTGATCGCCCTCCTGACGTGCCGACATCCGGATCGTGCCTTTCGCGGGCTTGCCCGCTGCTTCGCGCTGCTCGGCTGTCTCGATGCCGTGATCGACCGCGTTGCGCATGATGTGTATCAGAGGATCGTTGATTTCCTCGAGCACCTTCTTGTCGAGTTCGGTGTCCCCGCCCTCTATGAAGAGCTCGACATCTTTCTTGAAAGAACGTGCAAGATCGCGCATGGCGCGCGGAAAGGCCTGGAAAACGGTCGAGACAGGCAGCATCCGCAGGCGCATGCCCTGCTCCTGAAGATCATTCACGACGATGGACGTGCGCGAAACGTCATCGACGTGCGCCTTGGCAAACGCAACCTGCTCGCGACGACGGTCGGAAAGCATGCCGTCCAGCGTGCTTACCTCGTCCATGACTGCAGCCATCATGGTCTCATCGGTGACAAGCAGCGAGTTGAGAGCCGACTTCAGCCGGACCCACGTCTGCCAGATGTCGGCATACTCGTTCGTTGTCTGGCGGAGCTCTAGGACACGCTGCTCATCCTTGATCTGGCCGATAACGACTTCACTGACCAGGTTCAGCAGTAGGTCGACCTGTGCGGTCTTCACGCGAATCGTCGGCTGGACCTTGGATTTGAGGCCGTCGTCACTCGATGCGGCGTGCTGCTCAGCGTTGGCGGCTCGCTCACCCTCCTGTGCGGAGTCCTCTGCCTGGGCCGCAGACGATTCCTCGTCCTCGTCCACGTGTTCTTGTTCGTTTGGCGTAGCCACATCTGCGGCGGACTTCTTCTTGACAGGCGACTTCGACTCAGGCGGTTTCTTCTTCGCTGACGCCTTCTTCTTTGTCGGCTTGTCGCTGGCGACCTCGCCACTCTCGGCAAGCCCCGTCAGTTTCGTCTGCAACGCCTCGAGGTCCACTTCGAATTCGATGTCCTTGCCCGCATTCTCGGCAAGGTAGACGATCGCATCGAGCGCCTCGAAGAAGTAGTCGCTCATCTTCGGCGTGTAGCTTATCTCGCCTTCGCGCACCCTAACCATGATGTCTTCGAGCCGATGCGCCACATCGGAGATCTCGATCAGGCCGACCATGCGTGAAGAACCCTTGAGTGTGTGGGCATCGCGCAGCATCTGGTCAACGAGTTCGCGATCCTCAGGCTGTGCCTCAAGGGTGATGACGCCCTCGTTCAGGCGCTGGAGAAGATCCTGCGCCTCTTCCTGAAACTTCCCTATGAACGCACTTCGGTCGAACTCGACCATTCGTCTACTCCTCTGAGCGTCCTAGCGAAGACCTAGTCAACAATCTTGAACGCTGATCCGACCTGGCTCGACTCCTTGGCAATCGCCGAGAGCTGTTCGGCAGAACCGGCGACCTGGCGCCCGCCAGCAGCCGTTTGCTGGGCAACCGCTGCAACCTCACGCATCGCTTTGACTACCTGGTCGGTCGCGCTCTTCTGCTGCTGAGTCGCCGCAGATATCTCCTTGGCCGCGACCGTGGTCTGCTCGATCATCTCGAGAATCTGGTCGAGCGATTCGCCCGTCACGTGCGCGAGATCGACCCCGCCTTGAACCTGCTTGAGTTCCTGCTCCGTGGCGATGACGAGATCGTTCGCCGCGCCCTGTATCTCGGTCATGATCGTAGAGATCTCGCCCGTCGAATCGACAACCGACTCGGCGAGTTTCCGAATCTCGACCGCAACCACAGAGAACCCTTTGCCGGCCTCACCGGCACGCGCCGCCTCGATAGCTGCATTGAGCGCAAGGATCTTGGTTTGGTCGGCGATCGAGTTGATAATCTCGAGTACCTGCCCGATCTGCTGACTACGTTCGCCCAACGAGAGGATCTTGTTGGCCGAAGTCTGACTCCTCGTCTTGATGTCCTCCATTGCGGTCAGCGTGTTCAAGACGGCCTGCTGTCCAGACTCCGCACTGCCGAGCGATGCCTCGGCCATGTTGACAACCTGGTTGGCATTATCGGCAATCTGTCGGTACGTCGCCGCGAGCTCTTCCATGGTCGCCGTCGTCTGACTGATCGAAGCGGCCTGCTCGGCAGCGCCTGAAGCTTGCTGTTCGGTGGCTGACAGAATCTCAGAAGACGCCTGCCCCAGTCGATTCGACGATTCCTGCGTCTGGCGAATGAGGTAGACAATGAGGTCCAGCATCTGGTTGTACGACTTGGCCAAAACGCCGAACTCGTCTGTCGACTTGACGTCAACCTTGTTGCCGATCTCACCTTGGCAGGCGGACTTGACACTCTCAACCGTCCTGTCGAGTGGAGCCATGAATCGCTTGCCTACCTGGATGAAAGCGATGAGCCATAGGGCTCCGATCACGAGAAGTGCCACGATCAGCGACACGAGTTCGACCGGTGAGACATCCGCAAACACGTTGCTGTAGTCCCCTCCGGAAAGAAGAAACAGCGCCAGGACCCACTGGAGCGCGTTGAAAATGAGGAATAGTAGGGCGTTCGCAGCTGAGTACTTCCAGAGAAACTTGCTGCGGAACTTCTCCACGAGCTTGCCTAGCATGTCGTCCTCCTTTGAGGCGTTTAGCCTCTAGCGCCGATCGGCTCCAAGATGCGGTCGATGTTGAGAAGGCCAATCAGCCGACCGTCGTAGTGCACGGAACCGGCCAAGAACTCGGCTTGAGCCTTGTCTATGACGGACAGCGAAGGTTCCACGCTGTCGTGGGGAATCTCGGCGATGTCCCCGATCTCGTCGACCACTATGGCAGTGGTGCACTCTTCATTCTGGATGACTATTGCCGGAGCGATTCCCTCCACCGGCGCGGACTCGCCCAACCCCGTCATCTTCGAGACGTCGGTCACGGAAATGATCTCGCCCCGTATGTTCACGACACCTAGTATGAACTCGGGCACGCATGGAACAGATGTGATCGCGTACTCCTGGTAGATCTCACGAACGTCGTGAACGTACACGGCGTACCATTCATCGCCGAGCCGAAACAGGAGCAAAGCTACCGAATCACGCGACTCTTCTTCCTGTGATTCCGCGGCAAGCGACTCCGCGCGACGTCGCAACACCTCTGCAGCGGTCGCAGACAGCCCCGTTTGCAGTCTGCCGTGAAGACCAGCCTCGGCCATATCAGGCACCTTCCTCGGAAAGCGGAACCGGTGCCAGCAGCTTGTCGATGTCCAGAAGGTACACCAGACCCGTCTCCATCGTGCACACACCGATCATCCGGGAGGACAACGTATGCATCTTCGGCGGCGGCGCCATGCCTCCCTCGGGGACAAATACCACGTCTTCCACCTCGTCGACCACGAGCGAGACAAGCTGGCCGTCGGTCCGGCAGACAATCATCGGTGTGTCCACGTGGAAGTCCTGCGGGGTCAAACCGAGAAGAACACGCATGTCGAGCGCAGGGATAACGACGCCGCGCAAGTTCAACATGCCGATAACGCAGGCATCCCCGTCCGGGACTTCAGAAAACGCGACGATCTGTTGTATCTCTTGGACGGCGTCTATGGGAATGCCGTAGCGCTGATCCGCCAGGCAGAACACGACAATTTGCTCGATGTCGGCGACGGCGGGCTCCGATTCTGTCGACGGTTGTTCGGCAGTCATATCCTACTCCGAGAATCGCAAGACGCGATCAAGTTCCTGCGGGCTCACGAGTCCCGCTTGAACCTTGGCCAGACCCGAAGCGACCATTGGACGCATGCCCGCGGCCTTGGCAGCGGCTGCAATCTGGGCCGCCGAGTCTGCGCGTGCGATCGTGGCACGCACCGGTTCAGTGAACGGCAAGACCTCGAAAACGCCGGTGGCTCCCTGGAAGCCGGTGTTGGCGCACGCAGGACATCCTTGTCCCGTCTTCGAGGACACTCCGCGCTCGGAGCCGGGGATACTGTCAGCGAGGGGGTCACTCCGCTCGATGGCGCAGTGCGGACAGTTCATGCGCACCAACCGCTGACCGACCCCCAGAGTGAGAGCCGAGGCAAGCGAGACAGGCTCCGCACCCAGTTCGAGCATACGACTCACGCCGGACACGATATCCGCGCCGCTGAACGTCGCGATGACAAGTTTGCCCAGACCCGCCGCTTCGATGGCCAAATGCACATCCTCGACAGACTGCATCGTGTCGATAGCCATCACGTCGGTGTCTTGGCGGATGCCGGTTGCGAAGTAGGATTCTGCACCGACCGGCTCGCCAGGATTCACGAGTACCTGCGCAACAGCCGGAATCTCGTACTCGATCGATCTCTCAACGGAGTACACCGTCTTGCCCATCTGAGCGGCATGGTTCAGCAGCGCGTAGTAGGTAGAACTGCGACCGCCCGCAACCGGAGCCGCAACGAGCAAGATGCCACGACCGCGTTCGACCATTGCATGCAGTGCGCGGACCTCGGCGTCATTCATGCCCAGCTCGGCGAGACCGCGGGGGGTCGGTTTGTCCGACGAGAGAGATACCACGACGCGCTGGCCGGCGACAGTGGGAACCGCCGAGACCGTCACCACGAGTTCACGATCGGCGATCTTGGCCTTCACGCGTCCGAGAGCAGGACGCGAGGATTGCACCTGCGAGAGACGCGCGAAGCTCTTGAATCCGTCAACGAGCGCACCTTGCATCGAAAGTGGCGCGCTCGCGACCTTCTCGAGCCGGCCCTGCACGCGGTACACAAGGAAGAAGTCCTCCTTGTAAGGAAGGAGATGGACGCGGCTGGCTCCCTCCTTGACCGCATGTTCGAGGATGTCGGAGACGAGGACCGCCACCTTGCGGGCATCGGCCACCGCCAGGACATCAAGATCGATCGCGGCCGGACCCGACGGCACTACCGTCTCGACGACCTCTTCAATCGTCCTCGAAGGCTCGACCGGTGCGGCCGGTTCCTCGGCAGGAATCTCGGCGACCACCGGAGTAGCATCGCTGAGCGGTGCTTCGAACAAGTCCCCGGCGTCAATCTCGGCATCGAGATCGAGCAGTGCATCAGCGACACTCGGCGCAGATGTCGGGGCCACCGGAGTCGGGGCCGACGGCGAGACTACGGGCTCCTCGGCCGGTACAGCCTGAACCTCCGGCGGGGGCGGTGTGTCGAGCGGCGCTTGCTCGGCGATTTCTCCGTAGTACTGCGAGATTGCGGCGTCGATCGCCGCGGCATCCGACAAGACAGCCTCAACCTCGAGTCCAAGCTCGGCGCTCAAATCATCAAGCCTGAAGATGTCGGTGGAATCACCTATCGCCACCGTTATCATGCCCTCGATCTCAAAGAGGGGGAGCACCTTGCGAGCGCGGGCTATCGAGACCGGGACGAGTTTGAGCGCCTCATCATCGGGTGCGTAGCTAGAAAGGTCTACCCGGGGAATCCCCAGCTCCTCTTCCATCGCACTTTCGATATCTGCGGGGGTGACCATTCCGCGCTGCAGCAGGACATCACCGACGGTGATGCCCGAGGCAGCAGCAGCACCGGTAATCGAGCTAATCTGCTCGACGGTAATCAACCCGGCATTCGCCAGCGCATCAAGTACGCGTGATGTGATCGTCTCCCCCATCAGCGTATCCGCCTATCCTTGGATCTTGTCGAGTTCCTCGGCGACCGCCTGGAGCAGTCTCTCCGGCTCGATGGGCTTCGTTAGATACTGGTTCGCACCAGTACGTATGCCCGTTGCCATGGCCTGTTCCTCGGTCTTAGCAGTAAGCATGATGATTGGAATGGCCTTGTACTTCTGGTCGAACTTCAGAAGGCGACACACGCGATACCCATCGAGCTTGGGCAACATGACGTCAAGGAGTATCAAATCGGGCATCTCGGCGCGCGCCGTTTCCAGCGCCTCAGCGCCGTCCGCCGCAGTGATGACCTCGTAGCCACCCGACACGAGAATCGCCTTAATCATCTCGAGGATCGTGGGACTGTCATCCACCGCCAGAATGCGAGCGTTGGCCATACGGTACTCCCCTCCGCGTTCTGATACCCGTACCAGTGATTATCGCCGAAGATACTGCTGGACTTTAGGCATCTTCCGCTACCTTCCGACACTCTATCAGACTGCGCTCACACGTCTTCGCCAAAAGGTCGGGCCTGAACCCGCCCATGAACACCTTCCATTCGCCGTCAGGATTCTCGTACAGCGCCCGGATTGTGTTCCCATACTCACGATACGCGTCGTCCGCCGCACCCTGCTGTCGATACACATTCGCAAGAGTGAAGTGTGCGAGCGCGAAATCCGAGTCGATGTAGATCGTCCTCTTGAGCTCCGAGATTGCGCGAATCGCATCGCCTTGTCGCTGATAGATCATTCCCAGGATGTAGCGCGCCGCAGGCAGGAGCGGATTGAAAGACAGCGCTCGATTGCACTCGCTGATCGCCGAGTCCATCTGACCCATGTCCGCATGGGCAAACGCGGACAAGAGGTAAGCCTGGGGATTCTCGGAATCGAGTTCGAACACGCGCTGAACGGCCTCCAGGACCGCCTCGGTGCGACCTTCAGCCGATGCAAGTCGAGCAGCGTCGAGCAGCGCCTCGACTTCGCCTGACACACCCTCAACGCCCTCGGTCTCACCTGCGACTTCTCGTGTGACATCGGCCACTACCGGCGGCGTTCGCGCATCGAAGACAGAGCGTCGAGTCGACGACTGGCTTCGCTCGCTCGATACGAGACGACGCTCTCGTCGCTTCGCGCGAGTCGAATCTGCAATCTCGACCGCACCCCGCGTGTCGCGGGAGCCAACGGACTGCGAGAACGTCTTGATCTTGCGCGGAAGGGGTTTTCGGTAGAGGAAGACGCCGCCGAGTTCCACTGGCTCGAAGCGATCCGAAATGCTCGTGAGTGTCTCGGAGTGTCCGATGAACAGGAAGCCTCCGGGGTTAAGGCTCTCCCAGTAGTTCTCGACGACACGCCTCGTAGACTCCAACTTGAAGTAGATCGTCACGTTTCGGCAGAAGATCACATCCCAGTTGCCCATGAGAGCCAAGGGATACGGTTCCTTGATCAGGTTGTGGTACTGCAGGGTGACGATCCGCCGCACCTTCTCCACGACCCGATGCCCGTGAGCCGTCGGCTCGAAGAAACGTGTAGCAGCCGTGTGCGGCACGCTGAGAAGAGCGCGCGCAGGATAGACGGCTTCCTTGGCCTTGAGCAAAGCGTTCGTTGACACGTCAGTGCCGAGAACCTCGGGACTGTAGCCGAGACCCTCCAGTCCGGAATCGAGAAGCGTCATCGCGATGGAGTACGGCTCCTCCCCTGTGGAGCATCCGGCCGACCACACGCGAAACTGTCGCGAACTCGGGGACTTGCGCTCCAGAATCCGCGGTATGACCTCGGTCCGTAGCGCCTCAAACTGGGCCGGGAACCGAAAGAAGCTCGTCTCGTTGATGGTCACGAGATTCATGAGTTCCTTGAACTCGTTCTCGTCGCTCGTGAGCAAATCGTAGTACTCGGCAAGCGCACTGAAGCCGAAGCGAGTCGCACGCGTGATGAGTGAGATACGCAGAGAATCCGACTTCTGGTCTTCGAGAAAGATGCCCGAGTGTTGGTGAATGTAGTCGCGGAATCGACCAAACTCCTCCGGAGTCAAGTCCTTCGCCAGGGCCTCGCCATCGCCGGCCACTGTTCTGCTCTCCGCTACTCTTCGCCCGAAGGCTCTTCGGGCGATTCGAGCTTCTCAATCAGGCCTGCCGAGAACATCCCGTACAGAATCTTCGCTGTCTCAAAGTCGTTGTAGCCAGTAAGTTCGACCAGCTCGCGCACGGTTCGACTGCCGTGCAGGTAGCACAGCAGCATCCACTCTTTGGGCTTCAGGTGTATCTCCATCGATTTGTCCCCGGGAGACGAGGCCATGATGAAGCGGGCATCGAGACTCGGGATCTTCTGCCGAATACGATTCCACAGCTCCAAACGACGGGCTGACTCCATGATGATGTTCTCGACCGACACCGAGATACCGATGTCCTCGTCTTCGCAGGCGTCATCCGCCTCGAACCGTAGGTCCCCGTTTTCCCATCGGAACAAGTCGAACAGCGTATCGTTGATCTGTTCTTGGATGAATGTCTCGAGTACCTTCGAGTCGAGATACCCTTCGTCTACCAGGATCTGGCCAAGACGTCGGTTCGCCTTCTCCTTCTTCTGAATCTTCTGAAGGCCAAGCGCTTGGCGAAGTTGCTTCTCGGAAATGACACCGGCCTTGACCAGGCGACGCCCGAGAGACTCGCGATTCCAGTTGCTCGACGCGAAGAAGACGCGCCCCTTCTTGAAACAGACCTTCCCTTCGGCATCCGGGCGCTCCATGTACAGCGTCCCCGTCTTCCGACCGGAAGCGAGCAAACGGAACATATCTTCGAGTGAGAAATCCTTGAGGTTGCCCTCGAGTGCCACGCGGCATCCTTTCGAGCGTCGCTACACCTGCTCGCGAGAAGGTAGGTCCACAGACAGCGGAGCGCACGACAGCGCACTCCCACTCTTCCACTCTGAATCCTAGCATGGCGTTCGCACTGCTCAAAGGAGGAAGCAGACCACTTGTGGGTCATAGCGCTACACTCTGGGCGGGAGGACAACACGATGAGGCGTCTCACTGCGCTCGCACTTGCCGTCTTGGCGCTTGCCGGCATCGTATGGCTGATGCGAGGCGACCGCCAAACGCCAGAGCCATCCAGCGACGAACCGGCTCAGAAATCTCTGCATCGCTCGCACGACACTACCGTCAGCGTGATTGCCACGCTCGATGCGAGCGACCAGCACCCGCTGCCTCCGATTCTCGTCGACCCTTCGATCTCGATCACCAAAAGCCAAAGGTCTCTGACCGTCTACTCGGACGGCACGGCCGTGAAGGTCTACCGCATCGCACTGGGAAGTGAACCGACGGCCGACAAAGAGCGCGAAGGTGACAACCGCACGCCCGAAGGTGAGTTCTACGTCTGCACCAAGAACGCCGACTCCGCCTACCATCGCGCGCTCGGAATCTCATACCCGAACGAGGAAGATGCCGAGCGAGGTCTTCACGACGGGCTCATCTCATCACGCGAACACCGCCAACTACTCGACGCGCTTGCCCACTACCGGCAGCCGTCGTGGAGGACGGCACTTGGCGGAGAGATCATGATCCACGGCGGAGGCATTGCGACCGACTGGACCCAAGGTTGCATCGCGATGGACGACGCGGAAGCCGAGGAGCTCTTCGACGCAATCCCCCTCGGCGCGCGTGTGGTGATCCTGCCTTAGTCCTTTGCGCGGCTCGCGATTCGACCTACTTGCCTTCCTTGGCAGTCATACTCTCGATCTCGAAGCACAGCGCTGTGAACCCGTCGAGCCGCTGTTCCAGACGCCATGAGCGAGACGACCAGTACGTGTCTGGATCGTTCTCGAGATGCGTGACCAGCGTGTGAATCGCATGGCGCTTCTCTTCTGCCGAGGAAACGACGCGCATGCTCCCCCGCATGACCACCGACTCGAACGGGTGCTCACATTCGCCCTGGTTGTAGCCGTGATCGATCACTACGGTCCCGCACACCTCCGGATGCCGCGTGATCACATCGAGTTTGTGCCCTTCGTGCGCCACGTGGAAGTACATCCGCCTGGCCGAGAAGTCATAGCCATAGCTGAGAGTCACGACGTAGGGATCCGACTCATCGACCAACGCGAAGGTCGCATAGCGTCCGCGCAAGAGTATTCCGTCAATGCGGTCCGGCTCCTCGATCTCTCTATCGGCTCGTCGCAGGTGGTACCGGTCCGACATCTGTTCACTCCCCGTTCGGCTGACAGCACGGCGCAGACCCTCAGGTTATCGAAGCGAGCCCGGAACGGAAACAGGACTCCGGCCTGTTCGGCGACCGGAGTCCTGAAGACGCTTCGCGCGTTCAGTTCAATTGGCTGGCAACTACCTAGTCATCGTCGTCGTGGTCGGGTATTGCTCTCATGCGCGTCGGAATACTCGTTGTCCGCGTGCTCATCGAGCAGAGACTGCGGCAGCTGAAGGACTGCTCGTCATCGTCTTCGGATTCATCAGAGACGACTGCGTCTTCGTGTTGGGCGGCGCCGTCGTACTCCCCGACCTCATCGGCGACATCACCGTACTCTTCGAGCTCATCGACATCGTCGCTCTCGACCTCGTCGCACTCCTCTACCCTGCCATGATCGTCATCGTCCGCGCCGGGTGCAGGCGACGGTACAGGATCGGGAGTGGGTGCGGGATCGACGACGGGCGTCGGAGTCGGATCGGGCACTGGCGTCGGATTGGGAGCAGGTGCTGGATCGGGGACGGGGGCGGGGGTGATGTACGTGTGACAACCGGTGCACACGCCGCGATCACCGTGGGGCGCAACAGCACCCACCGGGATGCTCGGAGCCCCGAAGGCCATCGCGACGACGGTGAGCAACGCGACTACCGCCGCAGAACCGGCGACTGCGCCGATGCGCACCCACCGCGAGCGTTTGGATCTGGAGACTGTCTCGGTCATGCTCATCTCTCCTTGTGTCGGTACAGAGAAGCCGGTACACCTAGAAGAGTCGGCCTCCGCCCTAAGACGACGGTGAGCCCAGCATGAGAAGTTCTTCATCGTACGAGCCACCCCGCAGGAGGCGCGCTATGTCCACAGATAACACACAGATCGAATCCGCCCAGGCCGACGACGACACGGCTTCTGCCGATCTCATCAACCGCTACCGCGGTGGGGTCGCCCTCCTCCGCGAGTCGCTCGACGGGCTGTCTCCGCAGCAGCTGCTGGCCTATCCGATTCCCGGCAAGATGAGCGCACAAGAGGTCGTCTGCCATGTAGTAGACGCGGATCAGTACCTCGCGGACCGGATGAAGCGAACGATCGCAACCGAGCGGCCACTGCTCGTGGGTGTCGAATCCGCCGACTACCCCGTTCCTCTCAGCTACGCACGACGCGACATCGAACTCGACGTGGCGCTTCTGACGGCCACGCGCGCTCAGATGGCAGCCGATCTGGACCGCTTGGACGAAGACAGCTGGCACCGCACAGCAATCCATACCGAAACGGGGATGGTCACGCTGCGGCAACTGCTGTTGCACGCCATCAGGCACCTCGAAGGACACGTTGAGGCAATCAGGGAGAAGCGTGCAGCGCTCGGCATCGCGGAACGTACCTCAAGTACTGGAGATGGCTCCTAGGAGACGTCCGTCTCGATCGGCTCGCCTAGGCATCACACCGAAGCGCCTCACCCACGAGCAGCGTTGATCGCGCTCATCAGAGCCGAGACCTCCGAGCCGGTCGTGATGCCTCCGTCGTCGCACAGAAGCAAACCGCCCCGCAGGGCCAGCACCGCAACCCGCTCTCCGGCAGCAATCGCGGAGGGTGTACCTGAGCGCAGCGACTCGCCGTCTATGCCGCCGAGCACACCCAGTCCTTCTCGGCGAGCAGAGTCGAAGAACTTCTCGAATTCGTCGACGGTCAACCCGCCTGGATGGACTCCGGCGAAGCCAAATCGCCTGACCGCGTGCAAGAGCACGCGTGTGTCCCCGTCCGAGTGCAAGACAGCGGGTATCGCCTGCTCCGCAGCCGCGTCCGCAAGCTGCCCCAGGAGTGGAAGCAGTACGTCGAGCGCGAAATCGGGTGAGACCAGCATTCCGCTGCTGCCGGCCAGATCATCGGCTACAACCACTGCTTTGACGTCCAGGCGCGCTCCGCGTCGCACATGCTCCACCAGCGCGGGCAAAGCCGCCGTGAGATCCGTCCGGAGCCCCTCGGTGTCACTGAGGGTGCGGTGTAGCGTTTCAGACCAACCGTCCCGCTCGGCAACTACGCCGAACGGCCCCGGGACGACCCAGAACACGTCGGTGCCGCAGGAGGCCACACGGTCAGATGCCTCGTCGGCCCACGGCTCCCATGCAGGCACGAACAAGAAATCAGGCGCCAGTCGGCTGCAGGCGGCCACAGCAAGCGCCGGAGCGCTCTGCGCACCCCCTTCCAGCTCGGCAAGCGCACTCGACGGCACCATGCTCATTCCGGCCACGATGCCGGTCGCGCCACCGAGTATCGTGAGGACATCTGGAGTATCAGGCTGAGAGACTGGCATACGGCGATTGTACCTCCGCCCGTGAACCCATGGTGACGGCGAGCATCCTGGATCAGAACAGCCCGATGCCCGCAAGCACGCCTTCGGATAGCGCCCACATGATGAAGAACGCCAGCAGAACGCCGAGGATCACAGCAGCGAACGCGCGGTGCCACTCCATGTCGAGCAACCACCCCGCAACGGATCCGGAGTACGCGCCGGTACCCGGAAGAGGGATCCCGATGAACAGCGCAAGCCCTAGAACACCCCAACGCTCGACTTTGGGATGCGCCTTCTCACGGATGCGCTCCAGCTTGAGATGCAGCCACGAACCTTTCGGAATGCGCTCGTACACGAACTCGAGAATGAAGTAGACCGGGAAGAAGATCAGCATGTTCGTGAAGATGATAAGCGGCAGATACAGCTGTTCTCCTTGCTGCACCGCCCATGGAACGGCACCCCGGAGTTCAACCCACGGCACGAGTGTCAGCACGACGTACTTGATGTATGGCGGCAAACCCGCCAGAAGGTCTTCCACTACTGCTCCTTGCTACGCTTCCGGTCGATACGCGTCCCAGACGCGCTCGACCTGAGCCTGCCAGAACTCGACCTGATCTGTGCTGCCCGCATCAAGCAAGCCCGTGTGGCGGAAGTAGCCCTCACCAGGTACACGCGTGTCAGCCCGTACCACCAGTGAACCCATCAACACGTCACGTTTGGGGTCCTCCATCTCGCACACCTCGCCGAGCAACGCAGCAAGAGCCGCCGATCTCGCAGAAACGCGCCCGTCGGACACAACAGCCGCAATCTCTCCGTACGTGACGGTCCTTCCCTCGGCTGCCGCTTCCAGCAGCGCGGCGCGCATACGTTCGCGCATCATGCCCCACTCCTCAGCAGCGAAACCATATCGTGTCGGGGGACGAGCCGAGATACTCACCTCAAGCCAGCGTGGGGCCACAAGTCCTGACGATTCTAGCCCAACGAGAACGAACTACGCATGACGATGCAGTTACGGATGCATGCAAGGTCAAGGTGCACCTTCAGTCGAGTCGACGGATCAGACCCTTGAGGTCAGGCGTGGGGACGTGAATGTGGTATCCCTGACCATGCGTGAACCCAGCGTCGCACACGCGCTCGAGCAGGTTGGCATTCTCCACCCACGCGGCGACCGCGGTGTGACCCTGCGATTCAATCAGCCCACGGACCGCCTCCACGAAAGCAACGTTCTCGCCGTCTCCCGTCATTGCACGGACTATCGACCCGTCCAGCTTCACCTGATCGAATGGAAGCTCTCGCAGCAAGCCAAACAGACCCATGCCCGCCCCGAATTCGTCGAGGACAAAACTGCATCCGAGTCGACCCAATCTGTCGATCCAGTTGCGCGCCGATGCGAGGTTTCCCACGACCGCCGCCTCGGACATCTCGAATACGAGCCGCGAGGCATCCACCCCCTGACGGCGCATCTCCTCGTCAACGAAACTGGGCAAAGAGTCATCGGCCAGATCGCCACGCGAAAGATTGACTGATACGCGTGCGGTGGGGTTCTCGGCAAGGGAACGCATCACCATGCCTACCACAAGGCGTGTCAGCCGCGGCATGAGCGCGAGACGCTCGACAACATCGAGGAACTCAGCGGGCATCAGAATCTCGTCACCTTCGACCATGCGCACGAGTGATTCAAAATATGCGACGCGCTGATCGTTCAAGCAAACGATGGGTTGGTAGTAGAGGATGAAGGAACGTGCCGCCAGGGCGTCACGCACGCGCTTCGACATGCGATCGATTGGCGTCTCCCCTGCACGGCGCGCAGACGTCAAGACCACGACATTGTTGCGACCTTGCTCTTTGGCCTGGTACATAGCCTCATCGGCGAGGTCAAACACCTCACGAGCCTGGAGCGTGCCGTCGATAGGTACGAGCCCTCCCGACATCCCGAGGTCACTGGCACGAGCCCCGAGCACGAACTCCTCGCTTGCCGCTGCCGCCCGCATACGTTCGGCAATCTCGGTCGCTTCCTCCATCGAAGTCTGCTCGAGAAGGACTGCGAACTCATCGCCGCCGATGCGCGCCAGCAAGTCCCCGGAGCGTACGTGTCGTTGAAGCAGCAGAGAGAAGTTGATCAGTCCCTGATCGCCGTCCAGATGCCCGTGCGTGTCGTTGAACAGTTTGAAGTTGTCGATATCGATCACGAGTAGGGCAGAAAACGTGCCGCGTCGCGCCCGCAGCACCGTGCGTTCCAGCGTGGACTCGAACATGCGACGGTTGGGCAGACCCGTGAGCGAATCGTGCATCGCCATGAATGCGAGCTGCTCTTCGCGCTTGCGACGTTCCGTCAGGTCGAGGCACATGCCGATAACGCCGAGAAGCTCTCCGCCAGCATCGAAGTAGGGACTCGCAAAACATGTCATCCAGCGAGGTTGTCCGTCAGAGCGACGCAGCTGAAAATCGCACTCGAACGACTCGGCGTGCCGTAGAGCGGTGCCAACGTTGCGTTGCAGGCGAGCCCGATCCTCGTCGAGCACACGCTGGTGCAGCCCATCCAGCTCGGCACCCAGATCACCAGTGAATTCGATCCATGCAGGATTGACGTAGATCGGCTCGCCGGTGACATCCGTTTGCCACGATGGCAAGGCCACGCCGTCGAGGAATCGTCTCAGCGCAATACTGAGACACTCGTCCGCGGCAGCGGAGTCACCCGTTTCGGTAGGGGACTTTTCGGCAGGTTGTTCGTCACGCATCAGGAGCATCCATCCTCGTGCGGACCTTCCGAAGAATGACATGGCTTGTGATGTGGGTTCCCACGTTACTTGCGCCCCACACAGTCTATCGCCCGAGGTCGTGATATTGAAACGCAAGAAGCCCGCGCTGTGGCGGGCCTCATGGACGGGGCGAAGCGCCCCGGGAAGAATCTGGTGGAGGTGGCGAGAGTCGAACTCGCGTCCGCAATAGCCCCCTAGGAAGCATCTCCAGGCTCAGTCACCGGAGGAGTCTCGGCGGCTACGCGAACCGGTGACCCTCAGCGTAGACGCCATAGCGGTTCGATCTTGAGCAACGGCATACCGCCCACGTCCGCTGCAGCAGTCCCCTGAATGGCGTCGTGATCCGGTGCCGGGGACGTGCACCGGGCGACGTCACTGCTCTATTTAGGCAGCGAGTGCGTAATTGTTGTCGACGCTTGTCGACTGTTGCCCCTGTTTAACGAGGTAAGGCGACCTCGGCCTGCTTCTTCCCTCAGGACTATCACGTCGAAACCGGTCACCCCCACATGGGTGCACGAACGACTATGTCAACGTGCCTTTGGCGCGCCTATGAGCGCCCTCACAGTATAACGCCGATGAGAATGTCGGGTCGGACACGCCTTCGTACTCTAGTTCCTCTGGCGGTCCTTGAGCGCTCGCTCGACCTCGCGCTTCTGATCGCGTTCGGCCATCGTGGCGCGCTTGTCGTATTGCTTCTTTCCTCGCGCCAGCCCGATCTCGATCTTGGCGATGTTGCGCTCGGTGAAGTAGATCCTCAGCGGCACGAGCGTGTACCCGCGCTCCTTGGTCTTGCCGATGAGGTAGCGGATCTCCTTTTTGTGCAGCAGCAACTTGCGTATGCGGTCAGGGTCGCCGTTCGCGCGATTGCCATGACTGTACGGCGAGATGTGCACGCCGTGCAGCCACACTTCACTGCGGCGCACCGTAGCGAACGAGTCGCGAAGTTGAGCTCCACGTTCGCGCAGCGCCTTGATCTCGGTACCCGTCAGCGCAATGCCGGCCTCGAACACCTCATCGATGAAGTAGTCGTGCCGCGCCTTCTTGTTGTTCGCTATGGCACGCTCGTTGGTAGCCATCACTCTCACCTGCCGAGAAGCCCGCTCGCGGCGGGGCGCATCATCATAGCACTGGGTACACGCGCGGAGGAGCCGACCTCCGGGTCAGCTACGCTGCGTGTGGTGGCAGCGGTCTCAGCCGCACACAGAAGGTACTTCCCGCGTCTGGCTCACTGTGCACCGTGATATCGCCACCGTGAAGTCGGGCGAGTCCTCGCGACAAGGGCAGACCGAGTCCCGTCCCCTCGTGCGTCCGATTGCGTTCTTCGTCCAGCCGCTCGAACTCGTCGAAGATGATCTCAAGCCGATCGGAAGGGATACCGGGGCCTGTGTCTGACACCTCGATCAGCACCTCATCGTTCTCGGCCTTGATCTTGAGTGAGACGACGCCTCGTTCCGTGTACTTCACAGCATTGGTCAGTAGGTTGAGCAGAATCTGCTCGACGGCCCTCGCGTCGCCCCAGAACTTGAGTCCACTGTTGTCCTCACATCCCCGCAAGTGCAGACCCTTGGCCTCGGCTTGGGTTGCCATCATGCCGACAACCCGCTCACACAGCGCGTCCACGTCGATCTGCTCGGCCGTCAGGCACCTCCCACCAGCACGCATGTGTTCGAGATCGAGCAGGTCATTGATGAGGCTGAGAAGGTGATCGCCGGAGGCACGAATCATACTCACCATCTTCGCCTGTTCTTCTGTGACGGGCCCCGGCACGCCACTCGACAGCCACCCGCTGAATCCGATAATGGAGTTGAGCGGCGTGCGCAGTTCGTGGCTCAGACATGCAACGAAACGGTCCTTCGCTCGAGTTGTCTGTTCGAGCTTCGAGTTGACAACTTCAAGATCGCTGTTCGCCTGCATGAGCTCTTCGTTCATGCAGTTCAGTTCCTCGTTGGCATCGCAGAGTTCCTCGGCAGCAGCGCGTAGCTCTTCCGTGCGTTCGTCGACCAGCCGGGAGAGTTCATCGCGGTGACCGCTGATACGTTTGAACAGCGGGCCGATCAGCAACGCGCCACCGAACATGAGCACGGAGATCAGCAAAGACAACACGGCCGATACCAGCATGTTCGTACCGCGGGTGCCCTCTTCGAGCCAGACAGACAACGTACTGACCCTGCGAACGCCTTGCAGCACCATCGCCGATGAAAGCAGTGCCCACGCCCAATACGATCTCGTGTACCGGATGTGAGAGAGCGCGACAGCAGCCGCAGCGAACTGTAGCACTATCGCAAGACCCATCAGGTACAGACCGATCATGCGCGTCCCCCCAACGAGGCATGAAAGCCACGTGTGCCATGCACAGTATACCCACGGGAAGGGGTCGCACAGACAGAAGCGAGAGCCCCTGTCGGCAAGCGGTTGAGAGCCGAATCCTGGCGCGTCTACGGCGTGAAGTCGGTCTCCGGATCCAGCCTCATCACGAACGCCGCCAGCAGTTTCGCGGTGTTCTCGAGGTCGACGAGCGAAAGCACCTCTGTGGGGGTGTGCATGTAGCGCAGCGGAACGCTTACCAGCGCAGCGGCCTTGCCCCCGCGGGAGAGCTGGATCGCGTTCGCGTCGGTACCTGTGCCTCTCGGCTGACCGGCAACCTGATAGGGGATCTTCTCGGCATCCGCTGCCTCGACGAGCAGCTCGAACACTTTGGGATTGACGTTGGCGCCACGCGAGATGATGGGGCCGTCACCGACCTTGTGATCCCCGTGCTTGCGCTTGTCGACATCCGGATAGTCAGTCGCGTGGCCGACCTCGACCGCGATGCCGACGACTGGATCGATGCCGTAGGTCGAAGTGATACCCCCGCGCAAGCCAATTTCCTCTTGTACGGTTCCGGCTGCGATCACGTCGCCTGCCGCGCCTCCAGCCTCCTTGACCATCCGCAGAACCTCCGCGCACGCCCACGCGCCCATCTTGTCATCGAAGGCACGAGAGACGGCCATATCGATACCGAACGTCTCCAGCGTGGCAGCGTATGTCATGCAGTCGCCGATGCGAACCCGCTTCTTGACCTCGTCGCCTGGCATGCCGAGATCGACGAACATCTTGTAGAGCTTGACGACCTGCTTGCGATCCTCTTCCTCGAGCAGGTGTATCGGCATACGCCCAAGCACGCCGAGAAGAGGTCCTTCGGATGTGTGCACGTGGACGCGGGCGCCCGGAAGAATCTGAGGATCGTGACCCCCGATGTCGCTGAAGGCGATGAAGCCTTCATCGGTGATGTAGTTGACCATGAAGCCGATCTCGTCGATATGACCGGCGAGCATCACACTCGGGCCGTTGCCGGTGCCTCGCAGCACGGCATGAACCGATCCCATGACATTCGTCTCGATGTCGTCGGCGAACTGTCCCACGTACTCACGCAGAACTCGGGCCGCCGGTTGTTCGTACCCTGAGGGCGAGGGAGCTTCCACGAGCGTCTTCAGGAAATCGAACGACTCAGACCGCATATTCCTGCCTCCCTGGTGAGTAGAATGGTTCGCACAGTGTAGTCCTCCACCTGGCCCGCGCCAAACACATTCACCCTCGTGCCCGACACGCCCCGTAGAGGTACACTCTCACGATACATACCTCACCTGACCGAAAGGGGAACCACAAATGACCGACGCGTCTCCCCTCCTCGTGATCGAGGATTTGCACGTAAGCGTCGGCGAGCGGGAGATACTCAAGGGGATCGAACTCGAGATCCTTGAGGGCGAGACCCACGTCCTGCTCGGCCCGAACGGCGGAGGAAAGACCACACTTCTCAACACCATCCTGGGCATTCCGGGATACCGGGTGACCGGGGCACCATGCGGTTCAAGGACCAGGATCTGCTCGGACTGGACATCGATGAGCGCGCCCGACTGGGCATCGGCATCGCGTTTCAGCGCCCGCCGGCCGTGCGCGGCGTGAAGCTCCGGCAGATGATCGAGGTCGCCGGAGAAGGCGAGCTGACCGACGATGATATCCTGGCGCTCGACACCGAGCTCAATCTGGGCTACATGATCGACCGCGACGTGAACATGGGCTTCTCCGGAGGCGAGGCCAAACGCTCCGAGATGGCCCAGCTGCTGGCCCAAGCACCCGATCTGGCGTTGTTCGACGAGCCTGAATCCGGGGTCGACCTCGACAACATCGCGGTCGTTGGTGGAGCCATGAACTCGCTGCTTAAGGGCGAGGAACGCGTCTCCGAGCGCAAGCGATCGGGACTGATCATCACACACACAGGTCACATTCTCGAGTTCGTGAACGCCGATGTGGGACACGTCCTCTACAACGGGCGTCTCGCCTGCAGGGGCAATGCGCGCGACCTGATCGACGAGATATCCGACCACGGCTACGACAAGTGTGTGGAGTGTGCACTATGCCGATAGACCAAACCCCGTTGCCCCCGCTCTCCTCGGCGGGCCTCGAGCGCCTCGCTGAGATCCGCTCGGCGGCCGAGACCGCAATCGACAAGCAGGCCGCGTACGGTCCCGATGTCGACATCTCGCGGTTCGAGACCGTCTCCGAGCACGACCGCATCGACGCGCTCGCTTCTCTCGAGCGCCAGGTGCAAGAAATCGCACTCATGAGCGGATTCGACTCGCGACGAGTCGGAGCGCAGCGCGAGCTACTTTCAGATGGACCGCTCGCCGATCTACGAACGTGTCCAGAACGCGTTCGACAACGCGATCGAGATCACGAGCACGGAAGACGCTCTCAAGCGCTGGCCCGAAGAGCTGATCGAGAAGTACTGGTGGCGCGCGGTCATGCCCGACAAGGACAAGTACACAGCGCTCGTCGCCTTGCACCAGACCGAGGGCTACTTCATCCGCGTGAAGGCCGGCCACAAGGTCGACAAGCCGATCCAGGCCTGCCTGTTCGTGAGCGAGAGCAACGTCAGCCAGAACGTGCACAACATCATCATCGTCGAGGACGGTGCCGAGGCCAACGTCATCACCGGCTGCAACATCCACACGGACGTCAAAGAGGGCCTGCACGCCGGCATCAGCGAGTTCTACGTGGGCAAGGGCGCCTCGCTCACGTTCACCATGGTCCACAACTGGGCCGAGGACTTCTCGGTGCGACCTCGAACGGGCATCGTGCGTCGAGGAGGACGGCACCTACATCAACAACTACGTGCTGCTCAAACCGGTCAAGTCGATCCAGGCGTTCCCCGTGGCCAAGCTCGTGGGCGATCGCTCGCGTGCCGTGTTCAACTCGATCGTCTACGGGCTCAAGGACTCGTTCATCGACCTGGGCAGCGAGACGCAACTCATCGGCGAGGGAACGCGCAGCGAGGCCGTCGCGCGCACCGTGCAGCATGGATCGCAGCACCGTCTACTCACGCGGACGGCTGATCGGGCGCACCAACGACTGCAAGGCGCATCTGGACTGCCGGGGGATCGTGCAGTCGGCCGAGTCGACCCAATGGGCGATCCCCGACCTTGCGAGCGAAGGCGCGCCGGGGGCGGAACTCAGCCACGAGGCGGCTATCTCCCCTATCGCCGCCGAGGAGATCTACTACCTGCAGACACGCGGTATGACCAAGGACGAGGCGGTCTCGATGATCACGCGCGGCTTCGTGAACATCGACATCCCCGGCCTGCCGGACGTGTTGCGACGCCAGATCGACAAGGCGATCGAGGAGACAAGCAAAGAGGCGATGTGACCGAAGCGATGCCCGCGGTCGCCTCGACGATCGCGGGCATCGCTCTCGAGTCGGCTTCTTCCTTTCCACCGCCTCTAGCTGCGGATTCACGCGCCCTTGCGCTCGTCGGCGGTCGGAGTATAGTCAGAAGATGCGACCCGCACCCGGGTCGCGGACCCATTTTGGGGGGATTCGCTGTGATCCTGACCGTCACTCTCAACCCGTCGGTGGACAAGATCGTCGAGATTCCCGGCTTCAGCGCCGGTGGGCTGAACACGATGACCGACATCGCAACACTGCCCGGAGGCAAGGGCGTGAACGTCGGCATGATGCTGCGGGCACTGGGCCACGATGTCGTGGCGATCGGGTTCGCCGGGAACGGCCCGGGACGCATGGTGCAAAACGCGCTGCGCGACTCCGGCATCACGACATCGTTCACGCTCCTCGAGGGCAAGACACGCACCAACACGGCGATCATCGACCCCGACGCAGGCTCCATCACCGAGCTGAGGCAACGGGGCCCCGAGGTGACGCCCTACGACCTTGAGAGCCTCCGCAAGACCTACGAACGGCTGCTTGGCTCGGCCGACATGGTGCTCATCGCCGGGAGCCTTCCCCCGGGTGCCGAGCCTTCGTTCTGTGCCGAGCTGGTACGTCTTGCCGTCCACCGGGGGGTCAAGGTCACGGTGAACTGCCGCGAGCCGATCATGCGGGCCGTGCTCCCCGCCAAGCCCTATCTCGCCGAGCCGGACCTGCGCACCTTGCGCACGTATGGCGACCATGACGTGAGCGAACATGCTGGGCGTGTCGCGCTCACTCGCGAGATTGCGGACAGCGCCGAGCTCGCCGTGGTCAATGCCGGCGATGAGGTGCTGCTGGTCTCGGGAGAGCACGGGCACATGATCTCGGTCCCCGCCTGTGAACTGCGCGGACGCATCCGGCTGGACGACGCGCTCGTCGCCGGAATGATCGATGCGACGCTCAACGGAGGGGACCTTGCCGAGATCGGACGTGAGGGTGTCGCGGGGGCTCTTGCCGCCGCCTCATCACCAAACGGTCAGTTCGCGAAGCGCGGCGATCTTGAAGGATGCCTGTCGCGCGTAGAGGTGATGCCGCTTGCCTGAGCGACGTGTGCGAGACGCGATGCTTCGCGACCTCACCGCGCTGACCAAGGAGACAAGCCTGCGCGAAGCAGCCCGGCTGTTCAGCATGATGCGGATCAGCGGCCTGCCGGTAGTCGACGAGGATCAGAAGGTCATCGGCTTCTTGTCCGAGGCCAACGTAATCGAGGCCATAGTGCCGAGAAGCCGTGACACATCCGGCATCTTCATGATGGATTTCGGTGAGATCGCACGCAAGATGGGCCAGGCTGGCACGCGACGTGTCGGGGACTACATGACAGAACACGCGCTGACGGTGACCGAGGACGAGAGCCTGATGTCGGTCGCCGAGACGATGCTCGCCGAGAGCGTCAAGATCCTCCCTGTCGTGCGCGACGGAATGCTCGTCGGCACGGTCAGCCGGGCAGAGGTCTGCGGCGCACTCATGGACGAACGCGAGGAGTCATAGAACCGCTGTGCAACTGAGTTCCCTACTTATCGTCGGCCTTATGGCATGTCCTGGGCTTCATCGGAGCCCGTCTGAGTGACCGAATCAAGCATGCCGTGGGTCGTCGGGCTACATCCTCGTCGGCGTGATCGTCGGCAACGTCAGGGTTCGGCATCATCGTCAGAGGAGGTCGTTGAGGCGCTCAACACGATCTCACTGTTCGCGCTTGCCCTCATCGGCTTCACCATCGGCGGAGAACTTCAGCTGCGCGAGCTGAAGGAGCTGGGCAAGAGCATCACCGTGATCACGATATTCGAGTCGGGCGCGGCCTTCCTGCTCGTGACCGGCACCGATATACCTGGTCACCCGACAGCCTTCCACTCGCCATCGTGTTCGGTGCCCTGGCTTCGGCGACGGCGCCAGCGGCCACCGTCGACGTCTTGTGGCAGTACCGCTGCGTGGTCCCCTCACGACCACGCTGTTCGGCGTAGTCGGACTCGACGACGCCGCGGCGCTCATCATCTACGCGTTCGCCTCCTCGGCCACGAAGGCTCATCCTCGGCACCGAAGGCGTCTCAACTCGGTGCCCGCGCTGCAGCGCGACCGCTGCTCGAGATCGGCGGTTCCCTGCTGCTCGGCGCGATCGGCGGCGTCATGCTCCACTACGCCCTGCGCATGGTGCGCGACAAGGGACAGCGGCTGATCATCATCCTCGGCATGATCGTCCTGTGCGCGGGAATCGCCGATCGCTATGGCCTGTCGCTGATTCTCACGAACATGGCCATGGGCTTCACGCTCGTGAACATCTCGACGCGCCAACCGGGTCGCCTTCGAGCTGTCCGGCGCCTTCAACCCGCCGGTCATGGTGCTGTTCTTCGTGCTCGTCGGCGCGCGGGTGAATCTTGGCCTGCTGCCCGCGATTGGCGCGATCGGAGTCACGTACCTGATCATGCGCGTCATCGGGCAAGACCGCGCGGCGCCTGGACGGGTGCCGAAGCTCTCGACAGCACCCGAAGTCGTCCGGAAGTACCTCGGGCTCGGATCTGCTCTCGCAGGCCGGTGTCGCCATCGGTCTGGCGATCGATGCATCGCACACGTTCGTCGCATACGGCGCGACCGGCAAGGAGATCGGCATGCTGGCCATCAACGTCATCGCCGCCACCACGTTCGTCTACCAGATTCTCGGCCCCGCGATGACCAAGATCGCCATCTTCAAAGCCGACGAGGTCGCCGACGAGTTCAAGACCACTCCGAAAGCCAGCTAGTACCTACACCGGCTCGAACTCGATGCGTCCCTCCTGCACGCTCACGCTCAGGATACGCACCTTCATGCGTCCGCCGAGCCGGTACACGCCGCCACGGTTTTCGCCGTAGAGCAAGAAGCGCTCGGGGTCGTAGCGGTAGTAGTCGTCGGCCATCGATTCGACATGGACTAGCCCCTCGGCGGTGTTGTCGAGCTGTACGAACAGTCCGAAGCCATGCACGCCGGTGATCAGGCCCTCGAACTCCTCTCCGATGTGCTCGGCCATGAGTTGTGCGAGCTTGATGCGCACCGATTCGTTCTCGGCAGCTTCGGCCTCGCGCTCCATGAGTGACGAGTGTTCTGCGAGCCAGTCGAGTTCACCGGCCATGGCAGAAGTCGGTCCCTTGTCGAGCGTACCGGCAAGCTGTGCGCGCAGAAGCCGATGGACGATGAGATCGGGATAGCGGCGAATCGGGCTGGTGAAGTGGCAGTATGCTTCACTCGCGAGTCCGAAGTGCGGTCCAAGGTAGTCCACGTAGCGCGCCCGCTGCAACGCTCGGAGCACCAGTGAGTTGATGAGCCGCTTCTCGGGCCGATCGTGAGAGAAAGCGATGATCTTCTGGAACGTCGCCGGGCTGGCGCCGTGAACATCCTTGATGGGGTAGTCGAACTCCTTCAGGATGACCGCGACCTGCGACAACGCATCGGCATCAGGGTCTTCGTGGATACGGTAGACCATCGGGGCATGAGCATCGGTCATGTGACGAGCAACCACTTCGTTGGCGCGAATCATCGCCTCTTCGATCATATTTGTGGCCTGCGTGCGTTCGCGCAAGACGACCTCGACCGGAGTCACATTGTCCTCGGCCAGCTTCACCTTGGCTTCGACTGTCTCGAAGTCCAGACCGCCCCGTGCGACACGCAGCGCGTTGATCGAGTCGGCAACGCGCGCGAACTCGGTGATCAGCTGCTCGCTCTCGCTATTGGGGAACGGATCTTCGCCGTCAAGCATCCGCTGCACGCCACCGTAGTCGAAACGCTGGTCCGAGCGAATTACCGACGGCGTGAGGTGATACGACTCCACCTTCCCACTGCGATCGAGATCCATCATCACGCTGAACGCCAGCCGGTCCTCGCCGGGGTTGAGCGAGCACACGTCGTTCGAAAGCCGCTCGGGGAGCATCGGCAAGCACGCGATCGACCAGATAGACGCTTGTCGCACGCTTGCGCGCCTCCTCGTCGATCGTGGAGTCCCACGGCACGTAGTGGCTGACATCGGCGATGTGCACGCCGAGGCGCACGCGACCGTCGACGCGCTCAAGACTGATGGCGTCATCGAAGTCACGCGCATCAACCGGATCGATCGTGACCGTGAACAGACTGCGCAGGTCTTCGCGTGTTGGATCTCGCAATGCGTCCTCGGCATCGAGCGCAATAGACTGGGCAGCCTGTTCGACCTCGTCCGGGAACTTCGTGCGAAGACCGTGCGCGCGAATGACGATCTCTATGTCGATCCCGGGATCGCCCGGTTTGCCCAGTACCTCCTCGATCACACCTTGCGCGGAGTTGCTGCGCGACGGATAGGCCGTGAGGTGAACGACAACGACATCACCCGGCTCGGCATCGCCGGCATCCTTGGGACCTACGAAGACCTCGTGCCTGAATCGCGGGTCGTGAGGGACGACCACGCCGGTGCGCCCGTGGCGCTCGTAGAAGCCGACGATCGAATCGTTGGCGCGATCGAGCACCTTGGTGACGCTTCCGGAGCGTCCCTGCTTGCCACTCGCGCGTGGGCGGACTGCCACGGTGTCCCCGTGCATCGCTCCGTGTGCATCGCGAGCGGAAACGTAGATGTCCCCCTCGGGAGCGCTGACAAAGCCGTAGCCCTTGCGATGCATCGAGATTCGACCCACGATCAGGCCGCTTCTCTTGGCTTTCTGAATACGCTTCTTCCGCGCCACCTGCGCCTCTTCTCTTGGGGCCAATCGCTAGTCCAGACTACCGCAACGAAGGTCGTCTGGGGACGTACTCCAATGCGCGCGAGGATGGTAGTATCGGGACTAAGAACTGCACGACCTCGGCCAGGAGAGAAATGGATCCGATCAGACACCTCGCGCCCTGCTTCGTCGGCAGCGGTACGCTCACCAATCCTAGAGACATGCTTCGCGCACTCGAGACCCTCGAGGCGGTGGACTTCACGTGGGAGATCGACGGGGAGATCCACGCCCAGGGCGAGGCTACGCTCGTCAAGTTGATGGCCGATCCGGCCTCGGCCACTATGGCCGTCAATGGCTGCCTGTTCCTCAACGTCGCAAGCTTCCGGTTCTTGGACTTTGGCAACGAAGATGGAACGTGGGTCGTGAGCCTCATGGGCGATGGCACGGTTCTCTCGCTACGCGCGGCACCGGAACGTGATTCGGAGCCCGTACCGCGCGGACAGCTGCGCCTGCTTGAAGAAGCCATGTTCGACTTCGAGCACTACGTCGTCGGCGATGACGACGAGGACGACGACTAGCCTGTCTGACTCGAGCAATCGCGAGCCTCGGAATTCTGTTTGTCCGAGCAGTCCCTCAATCATCGCTGACTTACAGGAGTGGCCAGGCTCGTGCACTGCGGACGCTGACCCATCCCCCGCGACCGTCCTCCGTCCCGCGTCCTCGTCAGTGGGGTCAGGCGCACGATCTTTGAGGGGTGCTGAGGTTGAGCGCTTCTCGTCGCGGTACAGCCGAAATCGCAAGATCCCCGTAGAGGTAGACGCACGCACGTCATGACGGGGACAAAGCATCCGTTCCTGGGAATGAACAATCATTACGAACCGATTCGGGTGTGAGCCACAGAGGACTCCCCACCACACCACAACGTGAGGCATCCGAGTCGCATGCGAAGCCGCCCGAGGCGGTGCAAACAAGGAGGAGCCCCATGAACGAGCACGGCGGCGCCCACGATCCGATGACCCGTGCGCAAGAAGTCGGCACACGAAAGTGGGCAATCCCACGGACTATGAGACCGCGGCTTCTGCTGGCGGCGGTACTGATGATCATCCTGCTCGCCGGTGCGGCCACGAGCATCGCGGCACCCTCGGGCGATGGCGACGATAGCATCCGGGTTCAGAGACGCTACGAGCAGAAGCTGGAAGCTGCCGCAGAGCGCTTCGAGCGCATAGTCACCCAGGAGGAACGCGAGGAGGCTGCGGCCAATCTCGAGGACCTGGTTGGGTCCGTTGCTGGATCGAGCGACTCGATCACCCCTCTGGGAACCAGCCGCTACATCGCTCAGGCGGCAATCGACGTGCCGGGTCCCGGCGATGTTCCGGACTACTCGGGCATGACGCCGAACTGGGCGTATAGCCCGCAGCTGCAGGAAGTTCGTCGACGGGCTGCCGGGTCTGGGAGCTGCCAACGCGAACAACCTCGGCCAGTACCTGTCGGTCGCCAAGCCGGACACGATCACCTATCCAGGCTCGGACTACTACGAAATAGAGCTTCGAGAGTACACGGAGAAGATGCATTCGGACCTGCCGCCAACCACCGTGCGTGGCTATGTGCAGGTGAACAATGGAACGGATGCCAAGGGTCACAATACGCTCGTGCCCGACCCGATCCACTACCTGGGTCCGACAATCATCGCCCAGAAGGACCGACCGGTTCGCGTCAAGTTCACCAACGCGCTGCCTACGGGTGAGGGCGGCGATCTGTTCATCCCTGTAGACACGAGCGTGATGGGTGCCGGTCCGGGCCCGCTCGGAGAGAACGTGCCCGAGGGCATGCCGGTTGACTACACGCAGAACCGTGCCGCCGTCCACCTTCACGGTGGACGCACCCCTTGGATCAGCGACGGCTCGCCCAATCAATGGATCACGCCTGCGGGAGAGAACACACCCTACCCCGAGGGCGTCAGTGTCGAGAACGTGCCCGACATGGCCGACCCCGGGGACGGCTCGCAGACGTTCTACTACACGAACGCGCAGAGCGCCCGCCTCATGTGGTATCACGACCACGCATTGGGGATCACTCGGCTGAACGTCTACGCAGGCATGGCTTCCGGCTACCTGCTCACCGACGATGCAGAGAAGAAGCTCGTCGCAGACGGCACTATCCCCGAAGAGCAGATCCCACTCATTATCCAGGACAAGACCTTCGTTGACGCGGAGACGATCGACGAAACGGACCCGACGTGGAGATGGGGAACGGGGCCTGATCGCAACAGTGACGGCTATCCGGACTACAAGACCGGCGACCTGTGGATGCCCCATGTCTACATGCCGGCCCAGAATCCGTATGACCCAAGCGGATACAATGCCATGGGTCGCTGGCACTACGGCCCCTGGTTCTGGCCCCCCACAGATGTGGAAGTGGGTCCTGTGGACAATCCCTACTACGATCCCGTCAATGCCCCGTGGCAGCCTGCTCAGATTCCGGGCGTGCCCGACCCGTCCATGGGCATGGAGGCCTTCTTCGATACGCCGATCGTCAACGGCACGGCGTATCCCGTTCTCGAAGTGGATCCGAAGTCCTACAGATTCCGCATACTGAATGCGGCCAACGATCGATTCTGGAACCTGCAGCTCTACGAGGAAGTACCAACCGTAGGCGCCCTTCGCTCGGCCGGCTCCGACCGGTATGCGACGGCCGCTGCCACCGCGAAGCTCGGCTCCCCGAAGTGGGAGGGCGTGCAGCATGTGATCATCGCTGCAGGTGAGGAGCAGCATCAGGTCGACGCGCTTGCAGCAGCCGGGCTCGCAGGCGTCTACGACGCGCCCCTGCTGCTGACCAAACGGGACTCGCTGCCTCCGGCGACTCGTGCCGCGCTGTCCTCGATGCCGAAGGGCATCAAAGTACACGTCGTCGGTGGTCCGGCGGCAGTGTCCGCTGAAGTCGTCAACACGATAGACGGACTCGCCAAGGTCGGCAGCGTCGGTCGCGTGTACGGCGCGAACCGGTACGCGACTGCAGAGGCCGTGGCCAAGCGAATGAAAGCCGTGCTGGGAGGCAACTTCCCGACCAGCGCGTTTGTCGTGAACGGGTCGAACCCGGCCAACTTCTACGACAGCTTGATCGCCAGTCCCGCATCGGTGCAGACCGACTTCCCGATCCTTCTCGTGAGAAACACTTCCGTGCCCGTGGAGACCGCGCGGGCTTTGAAGACGCTGGGAACCACGCGTGCGTTCGTGGTTGGAGGTACGGCGGCGGTGAGCGATTCTGTCGCCAACAGCGTCGGCATGGCGTCCGGTGACCGGATCTGGGGAGTCAACCGGTACTCGACGGCCGTCACCTTCGCTATCCGCGCGTTGGCCGAAGACTGGCTCACGTTCGGGCACGTGGGCGTCGCTCAGACGACCATCGACGCCCTCTCCGGAGGCGTGGCGATGGGTCATCTCGGCGGACCGATGTTGCTCACCCGCCAGGATGTCTTGAAGAGTCAGGTCAGCAGCTTCGTGGTCAAGAACTACTGGGACATCGAACTCGGCCACGTGTTCGGCGGCCCGGTCGTGGTGAGCGAGCCCGAGGTCAAGGAACTGAACGACTTGATCAGTAAGCACACGGAGGTCGGCATGGTGCCGGCAGCGCCGGGTACGGCGGGCTTCCCTGCAGACTGGCCTACCGACGGCAGAGAGGGAGGTGTTCCCGATCCGGCGACAGTGGGTCCGGACATGATTCAGATCGCAACCGAAGGTGGGTTCCTCCCCGAACCGGTGGTTCTGCCCTCACAGCCGATATCGTGGAACATGGATGTGACGACGTTCAACGCAGGCCTTGTGGAGGCGGGCACGCTGATGCTCGGACCGGCGGAGCGTGCGGACGTCATCGTGGACTTCTCTAAGTTCGCAGGCAAGACGCTCATCATGTACAACGATGCTCCCGCTCCATGGCCATCGGGGGATCCACGCTATGACTACTACACCAACGCTCCGGACTACACGGACTCAGGTGGCTATGACGGCGCCCGCCCCGGCTATGGTCCGAACGTACGCACCGTCATGCAGATCAAAGTCGCCGATCTTCCTGCGGCCAAACCATTCAACCTGACGGCGTTGAGAGCGGCTTTCGCATCGACAGATACCCGAGAGGGCGTCTTTGAGTCATCACAAGAAGACATTATCGTCTCCCAGGCTGCGTACAACTCCGCCTACAACAAGGAGTTCTCGGCCACGTGGCCCGACTGGGGAATCGCACGGATATTCGACAACGAGTTGACCTTCAGGACGGTCGAGGGGACCTCGGTGACGATACCGTTCGAGCCCAAGGCGATCCAAGACGAGATGGGCGAGACGTTCGACAAGGTCTACGGCCGGATGTCGGGCAAGTTCGGCCTCGAAGTCCCCAATACGGTCGCGGGACTTCAGAACTTCAACCTCTACGACTTCATGGCTCCACCGACAGAGATCATCGAGTCGTCGGTACGGGGTAGTCAGATCGGTGAGCTGGGAGACGGCACGCAGATCTGGAAGATCACTCAAAACGGCGTGGACACGCACCCTGTGCATTTCCACCTGTTCGAAGTCCAGCTCCTCAATAGAGTCGCATGGGACAACAGAATCATGCTTCCGGACCCGAACGAACTGGGCTGGAAGGAGACCGTGCGGGTCAATCCCTTGGAGGACACGATAGTAGCGCTGCGAGCCGTCTTGCCCGAAGTGCCGTTCGACGTTCCCAACAGCGTTCGCCCGATCGACCCGACAATGCCCCTCGGCATGATTCTCTACGGCCCGGGAGAGATCTTCGACCCGCTGGGCGAGCCGATCTCCCCTGTGGTCAACCACCTGGTGAACTTCGGGCAAGAGTACATGATGCACTGTCACATCTTGAGCCACGAAGAGATGGACATGATGCGGCCTGTTGCCGTGGGTGTGACGCCGGACGCTCCCACCGATCTGTCCGTACTCCTCGAGGTGGGCGTCGCCAATCTCTCGTGGACCGACAACTCGCACAACGAGACCGGATTCGTGATCGAAAGGGCGGCCGACTCGGCCTTCACGAGCGCGACCGCAACCTTCGAGGCACCCGAGAACGCGACCACCTACGCCGACGAATCCACCGTACCCGGTGGGACCTACTACTACCGGGTGCACGCGACGAACGTTCTGGGGGACTCGACAGACTACACAGCCGGCAATCCTGCAACAATCGGCTTCCCGACCCTAACGCTGGATTCCGACTCCACCGACGTCGTGTCGGTGGTCAACGACTCAGTGCCGCTGGCTGCGTTCGAGGCGCTCGGCAGGCAGATCTTCTTCGACACCAACCTGTCGGACCCCGTCGGGCAGGCATGCGCATCGTGCCACGATCCAGCAACCGGGTTCGCGGACCCGGGCCACGACGCCATTTCTCCGGGCGCAGTCCCTGACAGGTTTGCGAACCGCAACGCACCGACTGTCTCGTACGCCGCCTACACACCCCCGTTCGGCTTTGACGATGCGATCGGAGCGTATGTCGGCGGGCAGTTCTGGGACGGCCGGGCGGACACACTCAAAGACCAGGCGAGGTTCCCGTTCTTGAATCCGCTGGAAATGAACATGGCCGATGAACTTGCTGTTGTTGAGGCCGTGGCCGCCTCCGCATACGCGCCGGACTTCCTGGCAGCGTTCGGGCCCGGAAGCCTGGATACCTCGGACACACCCGCTGCATTCGATCGGATCACCGCAGCGATCGGGTCGTACGAACGAAGCGACGAGGTGAGCCCGTTCAGCTCGAAGCACGACTACGCGATGACGCTCAGCGGGACGGCGCGCTTCATGGTCTTCACCATGCAGGAGCGGCTCGGCATGTCGCTGTTCAATGATAGGGCGAAGTGTTGGCAGTGCCACGCGACTCCGATGGGCGGCATGGCCCTGATGGATCCGAACATGGCAGAGATACCCAACCAGCTCGTCTTGTTCACCGACTACCGCTTCTCGAACCTGGGGATCCCCAAGAACCCCGCCAATCCGTTCTACACGCTCCCACCGGCGCTCAACCCCGATGGAGCGAACTGGATCGATCACGGCCTGGCGAACGTGATGCCCGGCGGTGTCGCGGCCAATCCCGAACTCGACGGTCTGTTCAAGACGCCAAGTTTGCGCAACGTCGCACTCACCGCACCGTACGGGCACAACGGCGCCTTCGCGACGCTCAAGGACATCGTCCACTTCTACAACACCCGCGACGTACCCGCCGCAGGCTGGCCGGAGCCCGAGGTCGCAGCCAACGTAGACACCGTGCTCATGGGTGATCTCGGACTCACCGAGGCCGAAGAGAACGCGATCGTGGCGTTCCTCGGCACGCTGAGCGACGGGTGGTGGACGCCCCCGGCACCGTAGACCACGCACAGCACTCGCGTTGCGGGCCAGCGGTTCTGCTTGCCGTATAGAATCAGGGCCGCTGGCCTGCTCTAGCTGACTGCCGAGATGGTTGCGCGTACCGGGCGCGGTCAGGGCGGGGATGACCGAGACTCACGCGGTCAGTTCGGCTCTTCGCGCACGAGATCGAGCGCCTTCTGCCAGCTGTGTGTCGGTATCCGGCTCGGCCTGCAGCTCCGGCTCCATCTCGACGGTCACATCCGGCGAAAGCCCCACGCCATCGATCACGCGCCCCTGCGGCGTCAGGTAGTGCGCGATGGTGTATTTCACTCCACCACCGAATGTCAGGCGCTCAACCGTCTGCACGCTGCCCTTGCCGAAGCTGGTCTCACCGACCAGCTTCGCCCGATCGTAGTCCTGCAGAGCTCCGGAGAGCACCTCGCTAGCCGACGCGGAGTTGCCGTTGATCAGAACCACCAACGGGGCATCCGTGGCCATCTGGCCCGACGCGCGGTCGGCGGTCTCGGGCCTATCGCGGTACTCGACGCGAACGATGACACCGTCATCGATGAACAGACGATGCGATATCCACCGAGGAATCGAGCAATCCGCCCGGGTTGTCGCGCAAGTCGAGCACGAAACCCTTGGCACCCTGGCCCTCCAGCTCACCAATCGCCTGCCGCAAATCATCGGCTGAACGCTGGTTGAAGCTCAGGAGTCGCATGTAGCCGACGTCGTCGCCTTCCATGCGCGACATCACGTTCGGAATCTCAACTTGAGCGCGCTCGATAGTGAAATCAAGCAGCTCACTCTCTGCTTCGGGATCCTCGGCATCTGGACGGCGTATTTGGATGTCGACGGTGGTTCCGACCGGCCCACGCACGCGGCTCACGACCTCATCGAGAGTCCACGGATCCTGCTCGACCCCATCGATGCCGACGAATTCGTCATTGGCCTTGAGGCCGCCTTCCGCCGCAGGCGTGCCTTCGATCACACTCACCACGTACACGATGCTCTCGCGTTCTGCGATGGTCACGCCGATCCCAAAGAACTGGCCCTCACTCTGCTCGTTGAAGTACGCGAAGTCCTCCGCATCGAAGTACGCGGCATATGGGTCACCAAGGGACGTCAGGAGACCGGAAATCGCCCCGGCCGTTCTTCGAGTCCTCGCTTGAGGGTTCGAGTGCCTGCTGATCGAGCAAGCGCTCGACCTCGCCGACCCTGCTCGCTCAAAGACGAGTCCGTCTGCACTATGCCGAGCAAACCCGGGATGTTCACCAGTTGTGCCGCAGCCACGCCCCCGGCAAACGCGGAGACAAGGAGCACGAGTAGCAGCACGGAGCCGACGATGTAGAGCGTTGCGCGTTTCATATGGCGATGACCTGTCTTTGCCAGTGGAGCGTAGGATCTAGACCCGAAGGTAACGCCTCAAGGCGAAACCTGATCCGACAAGACCGATGAGCATGCCGGACGCGACGAGTATCAGCGAAAGCTGGACCAGAGTCCCGCTCGAAAGGTTCACCGCAAGAAACGGCAGCGTCTCACGCAGGCGCGGCAGCAAGGCCGCCTGCAACGCCGCGATGCTCCCGATTGCCAGCAAGGCACCGATAAGCGCCTGAATGACACCCTCCATAAGGAACGGCGTGCGTATGAACCAGTTCGATGCCCCGACCAACCGCATGATCCCAATCTCCTTGCGGCGGGCGTAGATGGCCAAACGGATCGTGTTGTTGATGAAGATGAGGCTCACGACGGCAAGCATGATGATGAAGACGACCTCGACTATGCGGATGACTCTTGTGAACGCGAACAGCTTGTCGACCACTTGCTGGCCGTACTTGAGAGACTGTTCGGGGTCGTCGGGTCTGTCTGCAACGGCGATGAACAGCTCGCTCGTCTTGATCTTGTCGACCATCGTCTGAACCTCGCGCGGGTCGTTCAGCGTCACGTCGAGCGAAGCAGGAAGCGGGTTGTCCTCGATCTGCTCGAGGATCTCGGGGCTCTCGGCCATCTGCTCCTTGAACTTCTCGAGCGCCTCTTCCTTCGAGGTGTAGTTCGTGGTGTCGACAAGCGGATCGGTGTCGACGAAGGCCTGCAACGCCTGCACATCTTCGGTAGCCGCGCCGTCTTTGAGGAAGATCTGGATCGTGACTTTCTCCTCAACCGAGTTGACGATCTCGTTCACGATTATCCCGGTCGCCAAAGAGATTCCCACGAGCAGAAGTGACAGGTAGATGGTAATGACCGCGCCTAGGCTCATGACCCAGTTACGCCGGAAGTTGATGACCGATTCGCGAGCGAAGTATCCGACGTTAGTCGCCATAGCCGTACACCCCCCGGTTCTGGTCGCGGATGACTTTGCCGTTTTCGAGAGCGATAACGCGCTTGCGCATCGAGTCGACCATCTCACGATCGTGGGTGGCGACGAGCACCGTCGTGCCTGTCTTGTTGATCCGGTTGAGCAGACTCATGATCCCCAACGATGTCGCGGGATCGAGGTTTCCAGTGGGCTCATCGGCAAGCAGCAACGGTGGACGGTTCACAAACGCGCGGGCGATGCTCACACGCTGCTGTTCGCCTCCAGATAGCTCGTCCGGATAGCTCTCCATCTTGTCCTCGAGGCCGACAAGTCGCAGGACCTCGGGCACCTGGGTGCGGATGACATGACGAGACCTGCCGATGACCTCGAGCGCGAAGGCCACGTTCTCGTAGCTGGTCTTGTTCGGAAGAAGCTTGAAGTCTTGGAAGACGCACCCGATGTTGCGGCGCAGAAAGGGAACCTTCCAGTTCTTCAGCTTGATGAGATCTTGTCCCGCGACGGCAATCTGGCCTTTGGTCGGCGCGATTTCGCGAAGTAGGAGTTTGATGAAGGTGGACTTGCCCGAGCCAGAGTGGCCGACCAAGAAGACAAACTCCCCTTGTTCAATCTCAACATTCACGTCCACGAGCGCGGGCTTTCCTGGAGCGTAGTGCTTCTCTACGCCGCGCATACTTATCATCTGGCGCATCACTTCCTGTGCGTCTGATATGTCTGAGGCTTCAAAGCCCCGCACAATGGTAGCAAAGTCGGGTGCCAACAAGGCGTCGGAACGGCCAATTTCACCGAACCGACACACTTCCCGCCTTGTCACACTCGCCCGACAAGCCGGGCGCGACCCAGCTACCGACGTCCTGCTGCAACGCGCGAAGCAGCCGCAATATCCCCGGCGGTGAGTTCGAAGTGCTCCATCAGCTCGTCAGGAGTGCCCGAGGTGCCGAACACATCGCGCACGCCGATCCGCTCCAACGGAGCTGGCCGCATCTCGCCTAGAACCTCGGCCACGGCCGATCCAAGTCCGCCAATGATCGAATGCTCCTCGCACGTCACGGCCGCCCCGGTCTTCGACACCGAGGCCACGATAGCGTCCACATCAATCGGCTTGATGGTCATCACGTCAATGACTTCGGCCGAGATGCCTTCGCGAGCGAGTGCCTCGGCGGCCTCAAGCGCTTCTACTACCATGACGCCACATGCGAGAAGCGTCACGTCGGAGCCCTCTCGCAACACGTGCGCCTTGCCCAGCTCAAACTCGGCATCATCGTCGTAGACCTGCGGCACGGTTGCTCGACCGAGACGCACGTAGAACGGTCCCGGCGTGAGGGCAGCCATTCGCAGCGAAGCAACGGCGGCATTGAAATCGGCGGGCACCACGACGCGCATTCCCGGCAGAACCCGCATCAGTGCGAGGTCCTCGATCATCTGGTGGCTCCCGCCGTCGGGACCCACCGTGATGCCGGAGTGCGTCGGAGCAAGCTTCACGTTGAGCTCCGAATAGCACACGGTATTGCGCACCTGGTCGTACGCACGGCCCGTTGCGAACACCGCGAACGACCCCGTGAACGCGACCTTGCCGGCAACCGCCAACCCGGCCGCAGTGCCGATCATGTTCTGCTCGGCGATCCCGACGTTGAAGAAACGGTCGGGGTAGGACTCGGCGAACTTGGCTGTCGTCGTCGACTTCGAGAGGTCAGCCTCGACCGCGACGATGTCGATGCCTTCTTGTGCGAGTTCTATCAGGGTCGCACCGAATGCCTCGCGCGTTGCTCGATTAGACATCGGCGGCCTCCTCGAGTTCGCAGCTCAATTCATCGCGTGCGCAGGTGGTCTCTTCGGCACTCGGCGCTTTGCCGTGCCAGTCGGCGTTGTTCTCCATGAACGAGACTCCGCAGCCCTTCACGGTGCGGCATACGAGCACTGTCGGCGTTCCCGTGACCGCCGCAGCAGTCTCGAATGCGGCGAGCAGCGCCTCGACATCGTGCCCATCGACCGCGATCACGTTCCAGCCGAAGGCGGCGAACTTCGCCTCGACCTCACCGAGATTCATGACATCAGCGCACGCGCCGTCGATCTGAAGTCCGTTGTGATCGACCATGGCGATCAGATTGTCCAAATGGTTGTGAGCCGCGAACATCGCTGCTTCCCAGACCTGACCCTCCTGCAGCTCTCCGTCACCCAGCAGGCAGTAGACGGTCGAATCGCTGCCATCCAAGCGCAGTCCGAGCGCAATGCCGTTGGCAATCGACAGACCTTGGCCGAGCGAACCTGTGGAGACCTCGACACCGGGCGTCTTATTGCAGTCGGGGTGACCCTGCAGGATCGAACCCAGCTTGCGGAGCGTGGCAAGGTGCTCTCGACCGAAATAGCCAGCGTTGGCGAGCGCCGCGTACAGAACCGGTGCCGCGTGACCTTTCGAGAGCACGAAACGATCGCGCTCAGGCATGGTCGGATTCTTGGGATCGTGCGTCATCACGCCGAAGTACAGCGCGGCAACGATGTCTGCCGAGGAGAGCGAACCGCCGGGATGTCCCGAGCCTGCCTTCGCAATCATCTCCACGATGTCGAGTCGCATCTGCCGCGCTTTGTCCTCGATGAGCCCGACGTCGGGCGCTTGGTCCATCCTTCACGCTCCCATCTGTTTGAAGCCTTCGCCGATAGCCTCATGAACGTCCGATATTATCAGCAACGCGGTCGGATCGACGGTGTTGACTATCTCTTTCAACCGATCTATCTCATTGCGGTACACGACTGTGAAGATCATCTCGCGTGTGGCACCTGTGTAGACGCCGCGCGCCGACAGAGCCGTGGCTCCTCGGCCAAGGTCGTGGATGATCGCCGAGGCGATCCTATCCGAATGCTCTGACACGATCCACGCGGCCTTGTTGACCGGCAGACCCTCGAGCACAAGGTCGATCACGCCACCGGAAACGAAGATCGCAACCGCGCCGTAGAGCGCCAGTTCGGGGCCGAATACGAGGCCAGCAACTAACGTCACGACCGCGTCGATCATGAGCGTGAGCTGGCCCAGTCCCAGAGCGACCCGACGCGAAATGAGCTGCGCCACCAGATCGCTGCCCCCGGTGTTGCCCCCGGCCTTGAAGGCCAATCCGAGGCCCACGCCCGTGGAGACACCGCCGTACAGCGCAGCAAGCAGCAGATCGTTCGTCGCGAGCGGAGTTGTGAACGGCGCGACAAGATCGACCGCCACCGAAAGCGCGATTGTGCCGTAGATCGTCTTGGCAGCGAAACGCCACCCGCGAGCTCGAAGTGCGATCACGAGCAACACGACGTTCATCGCGAGCATCTGGATGCCGACCGGCAGGCTCACGCCCGCATCGCGGGCCAGGTAGTAGAAGACGGTCGCCAGACCGGAGACGCCGCCTGCGGCGACCTTGTTCGGGATGAGGAACGCGTTGAGACCCCACGCTGTGAGCAGAATGCCGATCGTCATGAGTCCGTAGTCGCGTACGGGCCGATTGCGCAGCACGACACCCGGATGCAGCTTCCTCAATGCGCTTGCCATCTAGACCCGCCTCCCCCCTGCCGAGGAATCCCACTCGCCACCGACATCCATCCTAGGACGTTCCCGTTTTCCGGTCAGGAACTCCAGAACGGTACGGGCATCTCGGTTCACGAGATCGTCTGCGGTGAAGCCTATCTCCTCGGCCGCAGCAACTGCCGCATCGAATCGGCCGACGTGCATC
Source organism: uncultured Actinomycetota bacterium (assembly GCA_963790405.1). Lineage (GTDB taxonomy): Bacteria > Actinomycetota > Coriobacteriia > Anaerosomatales > JAGXFU01 > JBGSMX01. The sequence goes on along the minus strand of CAWBOJ010000005.1, from coordinate 143,457 downwards.
GCGAAGTGCGCATCGGAACCAATCGCCACGGGCGCTCCCGCATCCAACGCCGCGCGCGCAAACTCACGCTCCCGCTCCAGGCTGATCGAACGCGAACTAGTGGGTGCGAAGGAGTGGTCGTTGAGCTCGAGGATCACGCGGTGTCTCACTGCGGCCGCGACAATCGCATCCATGTGGAGCGGAAACTCGTGCTCGTTGCCTGGGTGCGCGATCTGATCCACGTACGGGTTCTCGATGACGCGCAGCAACGCTTCCGTGTTCTTGGTGCGGTCCTGATCGTCGAAACCGGTGAGAGGATGGAGGCCAACCGCGACAAAGTCGAGCAGACGCAGCAGTTCGTCGGGCAAGTCGATACCGTTGTCGGTGTCGAGCGCGGGATTGGCCTCGCAACCCTTAAGGATTCGCACGCCATCGAGAACGCTCGGGATGATCTTGGAATTCCAGAAGTACCACGGGTGTGCTCCTTGCGGGACGCTAGGCCCGTGGTCGGTGACTGCGATGAGCTGGAGGTTCTTCTCGGACGCCGCGCGCGCGAGTTCCATGACTGTGGAGTACGCGTGGCCCGAAGCGATCGTGTGAGTGTGGAGATCGGCGCGCAGCAGCATTACGACCCGCTTCCGGCGCTCGTCGCCTCCTGCGCACCCACGCGCCAGCGGTGGTAGCCGATGACGAAGTTCTCAAGATCGCCCGCGAGCACGGCGTCGACGTTGCCGGTCTCGATATCGGTCCGCACGTCTTTCACTAACTGGTACGGATAGAGCACGTAGTTGCGAATCTGACTGCCCCAGCTGATGTCACGCCTCTCGCCGCGCAACGCGTCGAGTTCCTCGCGGCGCTTCTGCTCCTCGAGCTCGAACAGCCGCGACTTCAAGATCACCATCGCGGTCTCTTTGTTCTTGAGCTGGCTCTTCTCGTTCTGGCACGACACCACCAATCCGCTTGGCAGGTGGGTGATGCGCACTGCTGAATCCGTCGTATTGACCGACTGACCGCCGGGACCGCTGGAACGGAACACGTCGATGCGCAGATCCTCGTCTTTGATGTCGATCGCCACGTTTGGGGGGAGCACCGGCAGGACCTCGACTCCGGCAAACGTGGTCTGACGGCGCTTCTTCTCGTCGGTCGGGGAGATTCGCACCAGCCGATGAACTCCCGATTCGCTTTGCAGCATGCCGTAGGCATTGCGGCCGTGAACCGTGAATACTGCGCGATCGATACCCAGCTCGGTGCCGGCGGGCGCGTCGTGCAGGTCGATCTTCCACTTCTTGCGCTCGGCATACTTCATATACATCTTCATGAGCATCTCGGCCCAGTCCTGAGCTTCGAGTCCCCCCTGGCCGGGCGTGATAGTCACCAAAGCGTCGCCGCGGTCGAACTCGCCCGAGAACCAGGTGGCAACCTCGAGGGAATCGACGCTCGCGCGCAAATCGGCAAACGTGGATTCGACCTCCGCAGCCATACCCTCGTCTTCGCCCTCGACCGCGAGTTCGTTGGCAACCTCGATGTCATCGAGCGCCGAGCAAATCTCGTCGTAGGCCTTCACGTCCTCACGCACGGCAGAGAGCTGCCCCATGAGAACCTGCGCGGCCTGTGCGTCGTCCCAGAAATCCGGCGCCGCAGCCTGCGTCTCAAGACGCGTGATCTCGGCTCGCTTCTCGGCGATGCTGAGATACCCCTCCATGGCCACCACGGCCTCACGGATGGCGGAGATGTCTGCTGTACGGTCCGAAATCACGTTTCCCCTGCTCACAGTGGTCTTCTCGGCTCGCGCCTGGGGGCGCTGAGCATACGGATTGTAGCACGGAGAGAATGTGCAGGTTCTCGTTCGCGAGACTTGGCAAGACGGACCCGAGTGGACTCTGTGCAGGCCCCAAATGCCTCGGTGTGCTCCGCTAACCTCCCTTGCCAAGGAACCGCAGCTTGAGTCCCGCCTCCTGCAGCGGCAGAAAGTCCGGATCGCCCGTGAGGAGCGGCGCGTCCAGCATGATGGCCAACGCTGCCGCGAAGCTGTCGGCGTAGCCCAAACCATGCCCCGCCTTGATGAGCGCAGCCCGTGACGTCAGCGTGCGGTCCGCATCGACCGTCGCGATCGGCAGCGCCTCGAGCGCCATCAGCAGATCATCCACCCGCTCGCCTGCCCTCGCATGGATGTTGTAGACGACTTCGCCCCAGTTCACGACGCACATCGGTAGACAGACGTCGCACGCCTGCGCCTCGCGAAGCACGGCCTGCACGTCTGCTGCCCTCGCGCCGTCGGTGAGTAGCTCCATGACCGGGTGCGCGTCGAGGACTACCGGTCCCACCGAGATGCCTCGTCCTCTTCGGCGACTCGTTCGGCCCGACGCTCAGCCACGAAGTCGTCGGTCGTGAGCCCGGTCCCTTTGAGCGCCCCGCGCATAAATGCGATGGGGTCGTCGGGCACCGGCACGAGCGAGACATGCGAGCCGTACTCAACGATGCCGAGACGATCGCCTTCCTGGATCGAGTAGCGCTTGCGGATGTCAGACGGGATCACGATTTGCCCCTTCGACGACACGGTCACGTACATCTCGATCACCCCGTTGCCACTCGCGTGTCTTACCTGTCGCTCCGATTGTAAGCCCCCCGGTGGTCACGGGGCAATCCGACCCCTATCTTGCGGCTCACCCCAAACTAGGCTCTGAGCCGGCTCCAACCTGCGGAATCTCACGCATGTGTGGCTACGCGCTTGATTTTGTGAAGTCGGTGCTTGACTTTCTCAATTTACGGGTATACATTCGCTTCAGATAAGGGAAGGAGACACCGCATGACACACGATTGGCACAAGCTCACGGATCTCACCGGCGACAGAGACTTCGTCGTCACCGGCGTCCGCGTGGCCGACACCGACATCGAGATCCAGGGAGAGTTCGAGCTCCCCTTGCTCGCCCGGCTGTCCTACGCGGACCAGGTGTTCGTCGGTGAGTTCGTACGGGCACACGGCTCCATCAAGCACATGGAGAAAGCGTTCGGAGTCAGCTACCCGACCATCAAGGGCCGGCTGAACCGCATCACCGAGCGACTCCAGCTCGTCGAGGTCCAGACGACCAACGAACGCGAGGAGACCCTCGGCATGCTTGAACGCGGTGAGATCACCGCGGAAGAGGCGTTGGGGAGGTTGTCGACATGATTCCTCCGAGTCTCGTCAGGATCGGCTTCCGTGGCGAAGGACGCGAATGGGGCCTGTGGCTCCCGATCTTCTTGCTATGGCCACTGCTGCTCTTCATGTTCCTCGTCGCGCTGGCTGTGGCCATCACCGCCGACATCCTGACCTACCTGGCAGGCGCGCGGTATCACAGCTACACGCGATTCCTGCTCGCCTGTCTTGGAGTGCTCGACGCACTCCGGGGGCTGACCGTGTTCGTGGACAGCTCCGACGCAACCATTGATTTCCGACTCGTCTAGCGAAGGAGTAGACCGATGAGTGAAGACCGCGCACGAATCCTGAACATGCTCGCCGCCGGCAAGATCTCTGCCGAGGAAGCCGAGCGGCTGCTCGACGCCCTTGGCGCCACCGCATCCGCCGTAGCCACCGCGCCCGCACCGGGCAGCGGCCCCGACACCAACGATGCAAACGCACCTCTCGGCGCACCGAAGTTCCTCTACGTGAAGATCATCAGCACCGACGGTGACAACGTGGACGTGAAGGTTCCGCTGCAGCTCCTAAGGGCAGGACTGAAGCTCACGTCGCTCATCCCCCCGCAGGCGATGGATCAGATCAGCGACTCCATGTCCGAGCACGGGATGTCGATCGACTTCCAGAACCTCAAGCCGGAGGACATCGAGGACCTGCTTGTCGCCCTGCGCGAGATGGAGGTCAACATCGACTCGGCAAACGGCGACAACGTCCGCGTGTATTGCGAGTAGACCGCAGCGGCAAACCCCCCGCGCACACACGCTCCCGCGCTGCGGAGCGTCCTTCCGACCGGCGTCACCCACCCGTGGCGCCGGTCTTGCGTTCGCCTCCAAATACCCCGTCTGTGCAGGCTGATTCAAGTCAACGCATGCCTGCAACCGATACTTTTCGGTACGAAACCTTCGACTCGGGGGTACGGGCATGCGCGGGGATGCCAACATTCTGACTACGCAGCGCCGGCGAAGACGATACTTCGTCGCCGGTGTCGTCGTGGCGTGCAGCATGATCTCCTGCGTGTGGTTCTTCGTCTTCAATCACTCAACGATTCAGGCATGGGCAACGCTCCCGCGTCCCTCCGAAGGACGGCTGCCGTACCCGACCGCTGGCTCCCGCTACGACCCGGCTATCGATGTCGGCACCATTGAGTGGGACGGCAATTCGATCTCTGAGGCGCTCGGCAAACCAGTCGGAGGGGTGCAATCCGGTGCCTTCCTTGTGACAGTGGCACACGTGTCTGAGGGCGCCGAACCAGTCAGAGGAGCCCGGGTGGTCTTCACGCTAAGCTCAGAAGCCGGAAGCCATTCGTGTATCGATCGCACCAACGCCCAGGGCGCTGCATCATGTATGCGCTGGATTCCTGACGACGCACGAGGGCGACCGATGATCGTGACTGCTGAGGCCACGTCGAACGGGTGGACCCGTGCAAGCTCGAAGTGGTTCGTGCCGGAGTAGGAGCGGCGGGCGCTAGAGGCGTCGCCTCTCGACTACACCAGGGTGCGCAGCAAGGCGCGAGCCTTCTGACCGTCCGTCTCGATCCCGCACGCGTCGAACGTCGGGATGGCCTCCTCGAGAAGAGCGCGCGCCTCGTCGCTCCGTCGCTTGGTCACGAGGAACTCCGCCAACGCCAGGTTGGTCCAGGCGGCCAGGTGAGCAGATCCAATCTCCTCGAAGACCCCGGCTGCTGTGCGTAGATGCTCCTCGGCCAGGCGCGAGGCGCGGGGGACGTAGCGCACGAGGAAGCCGAGGTTGCCGACGATTTCTCGCAGGGACGGGAGTTCCTTGGACGTCGCCATCTCGGCGAACACGCTGCCGAGAAGCATCTCGGCGATTGCATAGTGCGTGAGGCAGCCCTCGTCGCGAAGTCGATCGCGCGCGTGCTCGAGATCGCGCATCCCCTCGGCCATGTGGCCCTGCGCAATCTGCACCGAGGCGAGATGCGGGGCGGCCATGTACGCGAGATACTCGAATCCATTCGCGTGCGCATGCTCGTAGGCGTATGCCAGCGGCGCTTCGGCCTCGTCGTACAGTCCCGCGAACAGGCACGCCATTCCTAGCTGGAGGCTGGGGAACAACCGGTAGAACGGATCTTCCGAGACCTGCACCGATCTACGGAACCAGTCGACGGCAGCAACATTGTCCCCGTCTCCGAGGCACCACAGTCCCATGTCGAAGTATCCCATGCACAGGCTCCGGCCATGGGCGTGCCGCTCGGCGTAGTCGAGAAGGTCCTCGGCAATCTCGCGAACGTGCACGATGTCACCTTTGTACAGCCACACGACCGCCGCGTAGCATCGGGCGAAGCTGTACAGGTCACCGTCATTGACGCGCAGCGACATGGCCATCGCCCGGTCACCGTGCTCGGCTCCCTCGTCGAGCAGACCGATGTCGGAGCACAGCATCGCCAGCCGTGCATGCGCGTATCCGATTGCCGCCGGATCGTTTGCCTCGAGACCGAGCTCGAGCGCGTGATGCAGCACCTCGTAGGACTCCCCTGGTCGCATGCAAGCCCACAGCGCCAGGCCGAGCCACGATAGGTAGATCCCGGACCGAAGCGGATCGATTCCGGACTCCGCCAGGTCCCGGTGTTTCGCCAGCAGATCGAGCAGACGATCGTTCTCTTGCTTGTACCAGTGCACGAGTCCCCACTGATTCGCCACGTCGAGCAAAGCGAGGTCTTCTTCGATGGAGCGGTCATCGTGATCGAGCAGATCGTACGCCCGCGCGTAGTAGTCATGTGCGTCGTCGAGCGCGTAGCGGGCAAGCGCCTTCTTGCCCGAGGCCATGAGATACCCCAGCGCCTTCTCATTCGATGCGGCTGTCGAGAAGTGCAGGGCAAGGACTTCATCGAAATCGCCGAGTCGATCGGAGAACAGGCTCTCGATGGCCTCGCCAACACGCTCGTGGATTCGCGCTCGATCGGAACGCAGCAATCCGTCGTACACGACGTCTTGCATGAGCACGTGTCTGAAAGCGTACTCTCGCTCCCCACCGTCTCCAACGGGCTTGATCAGGTCAGAATCGCAGAGCGCTCGCAGGGACGATTCCAGTCGTCCATCCCCGCTTTCCGACACGTACTCCAGAACACGATGGTGGAACCGCCTCCCGATCACTGAGGCCTCTCCCAGTACGTGCTTCGCGTCAGACGGAAGCCGATCGACGCGGGCGGCGATTACTCCCTGCACGGTCGTCGGGATATCGAGCGATGCGGGGTCGCCCGCCAGGCTCCACCCGTCGACTCCCTCGACCAGAAGTCCCTGTTCCAGCAGCGAGTTGACCGTCTCTTCGAGGAAGAACGGGTTGCCCTCGGCGCGCCGCAAGAGCACCTCGCACAGCTCGTCGTCCAGGGCAGCAGCATCGAGCATCGACGCGAGCATCGCGCGTGAGTCTTCCTCGGTCAGCTCCGAAAGCAGAATCGCCGATGTCGCCGCATCGCCCGACCGCGCGGCACTTCGGTGGAGTAGATCGACCGAAGGCCTCGATACGCAGAGGATTGCCGCGCCCGGAAGCCGGGCGTCCAGCAGCCGCCTCACGACCCCGAGCGAAGACGTGTCGGCCCAGTGCAGATCCTCGAAGTGGATGACCGTCGTGCCGTGAGCCGTGAGTGCCCGGACCACTTCCTCGAGCGCACCTTCGATCCGCGTCCGTGCCGTCTCGGGATCCAACTCCTCGACTTCCCTGGACTTGACCCCGAACAGCGTGCTCACGTACGGCACGACCGTCGTGTCTTGGCCGACAAGCCCCCGCACGGCGGCATCGATCTTGGCGCGGACAGTCTCGGCGTTGTCGCCCTCGGCGATGTCCCACGCCTGGCCAAGGAGATTCCGGAACAGGAAGTACGGGATGCTCTGTGCGTAGCTGAACGTCCGACCCTCGTGCCAGGCGACTCCAGAACCGGACAGCGAATCGCGGAACTCGGCCACCAGCCGGCTCTTGCCGGTGCCGGCATCACCTCGGACGGTCACGACCGACCCGGTCTCGTGGTTGGCGGCATCCAGAGCCTCGCGCAAAACGCGCATCTCCTGCTCGCGTCCTACGAGGCGGGAGCGACGCCGAGATGCCTGAGCCGCTGAGCGCACCGGACTGCCGCCGGGAACGAGCCGGAACGGCCGAACGACCTCGGCCCTCCCCTTCACGGCCTGCTCGCCCAGTTCCTCGAACTCGAAGACGCCCCGCGCCCTGCGCCACGTCTCCTCTCCCACAACGATCTCGCCGGGACCAGCGATCGACGTGAGCCGCGACGCGACGTTCACGGCGTCTCCGAGCAGCGACTCACTGCCCTGCGTGGGGTCCATCTCACCGGTGAGCACGAGGCCCGTATTGAGACCCGAGTGCATCCGGATCTCGTGACCGGTCGTCCGTAGGATCTCCTCGCTAAGGCCGTCGACGAATGAATGGATGTCGAGGGCAGCCCGCAGCGCCCGGACCGGATCGTCTTCGTGTGCGGTCGGTACGCCGAACACTGCCATGATGGCATCACCCATGAGCTTCTCGACGCGGCCCCCGTAGGTCTCGACAGCGTGTGCCGCCTCTCCGAGGATGCGTGAGACGATGTCGCGCGAGTCCTCCGGATCGAGCGCTTCGGACAGCGCCGTGAAGCCCGAGACGTCACTGAACAGAACCGTGGCGTGTTTGCGCTCACCGGTGGGTGTGGCGGTGCCGTCTGGGCTTGGGTCCATGGGCGTCCTACTCGATCAGCTTGGCTACCTCGTCTCGCACGCTCTGGTTCACGGCCGCCGTGCCTCCGATGAAGTACACGGTGTCGATGTCGTCCTTGTGGCTGTGAGACGCTGCCGTGCAGCAGACACCAGACTCGCCTGCTTGGTGAGCAGCAGCACCGAGTCCATCTGGCCGAGCATGGCTCCTCCGGACAGCGCATCGGGAAACTCCAGGCCGGTCGCGATACCCACGCCGTCCCAATGCATCCCGTGCGCCACTCCGTAGTCGGCGACTTTCGCCGCGGTGTCGTAGCGGTCCGTGCCACCGACGCGTGTGACCTTTGCGGTACCTAGTGCCGTCCGCACGGCGGCTTCCGTCACCGGTGTCACCGCCGCCTCCCCGCCCAAGATCACGGCAGAGTCGACCTTCGAAGGCAGATACGGCGTGCCACCGGTCTTGGTGAGCAGGATCGGAGTGCCTGAAGAGGCCGCCAGAGGCGAGGCGCCGAGAGCATCGGGGAAGTTGTCTCCTGTGGCGATGTAGGCGCCGCCTGCGAACTTCGATCCTTGCAACCTGATGACAGCATCGGCGACCAGATTGGCCGTGCCGTAGCGGTTGGGACCTGCGATGCGTGTCACGGTGCCGGTAAGCTTTGCGTTCAGTCCGTCTTCGACCGCTTGGGACACCGCTGCGGTGCCGCCTAGGATGTAGGCGTTTGTCGCACCCAACCGCGTGATCTCAGATACCACCGCCGAGGGAAGCTCGCCGGGCTTGGTGAGCAGCAGCGGTCCTTCGACAGCGCCAGCAAGCGCCGAGCCGCCCAGGGCATCCGGCCAGTTCACGCCAGTTGCGATCACGACGGTGGCGGCACCTGTCGGGTAGGACTCTTGCGAGGCCTCCACCGCGGTGCGATAGCGGTCCGTGCCGGCGATAGGCACGACGGTCTTCTCGGTCGGCTCCACCGGAGGAGGCGTGTCAGCCTCAACCGTAACCGGCTTGCTGCTCGTGCCCGTGTCGCCGTCTTCGTCAGTCACCGTGCACTTCGCGGTGTACGTCCCGCCGGTCGCGTAGATGTGCGAGCCGGCCACGCTGCCCGAGCCGCCCGCCTCGCTCACAATGCCTGCCGAGGTCGTGCCGTCGCCCCAGTTCCAGATCGCCGTGTGCGTGTCGAGCACGCCGGGGTCAGTGAAGGTCACTGATGCTTGGAGCAGTTGCCCGGTCTTGGGTGTCGTATCGGAGAACGTGACGCCCGAGATGCTACGGTGCCACATTGTCCACGGTCACCATGACCGTGTCCGTGTCGATGCCACCGTCCTCATCTTCGACGGTGAACGTGACGATGTAGACGCCGTCGTCGGCGTAGGTGTGCGATGCCTCGAGGAGCCTGCGGGGCTGTTGGGCTCAGTGACCTTCACCGGCTGGATTGCCGAACCGTCTCCCCAGTCGACCGTGCCGGATGTGTTTGTCGCAGGATCGCCGAGGATCGACGAAGCTCGGGATGATGGGGACGAGCTTCGCCTTCGATCGGCCTCTCGATCGGGGCCTGCGTCGAGCTCGGGGGCCACGTTGGTGACGGTGACCATCAGCGTCTCCGTGTCGATGCCGTCGTCATCGTCTTGTACGGTAAGTGTCACCGTGTAGGTACCGTCGTCTGCGTAGGTGTGGGTCGCGTCCACGCTGCCGTCGGGGCTGTTGGGCTCGACGAGATGAGCCTGCTCGAGCGGAGAGCCGTCGCCCCAATCGATGGTCGCGGTATGCGTGTCCTCGACGCCGAGATCGGTGAATGTCGCAACGACGCTGGCCACCTGGCCCTCGAACGGGTCCGATACCGGGTCCGAAGTACTCGATCGTGGGCGCGACGTTGCGCCACGAACACCTCGAAGGTGTCGGTGCCGACGCCGCCGTCATCGTCGGTGACCGTGACGGTCGCCGTGTAGGTGCCCTCGTCGGCGTAGACGTGACGTCGCGGTGAGCGTGCCGGTCGTCTCCGCACCTGGCGGCTGACCACCTCGGCAGGTTCGGGTGGACCGCCATCGCCCCAGTCGACCGTAGCCTCATGGGTGTCCGAGCAGCCCGACGTCGGCGAACGTACCGGTCATGGCCGCTACCTTCCTCTCCGAGGAGTCGTCTTCGTGACCAGTGATCGATGTCCGGCGCGACGTTCTCGCACACAACGTCGAACGTTCCGACGTCATAGCCTCCGTCGTCGTCCTAGAGCTCGACCGTAACGGTGTACGTTCCAGTGTCGGACCTAGGCATGCCCGGCCGTGATCGTGCCGACCACACTGCCCCCCGGCTGCGATGTCACGACCGCCGGTTCACGCGGTGTTCCGTCACCCCATGTCGACGTAGGACAGTGGCTGTCGTTGCCCGCATCCCTGAACGTCACGATCTCGATATTGAGTGAACCACCGCTCACACTCCACCATGCGCTGTCGTAAGTTCCGCCCGTGATCTTCGCCGCCGATCGGCACGGTGAACCCCAGAACCGGCGAGTAGTTGTACGTCGTGGCGGTGAAGGTCTCCTCGGCAGATGCAGCCTCGTCGTCCTCGATCGTCACGATCGACCTCGTACTCACCGTCGTCACCGTACTCATGTGCCGCCTTGAGCGTGCCGGAGGTTGCCTCGGAAGGTCGGACCGGCTCGAACTGCTCGACTTCGGTACCGTCGCCCCAGTCGATCGTTACCGTGTGCGTGTCCTCGCGACCCGCGTCGCCGAACTCCACGGTGATCGTGATTTCGTCGCCCTCGAACGGCCTCGATATCGGGAAGTGGCGCGAGCGTCGGAGCAACATTCGTGACCGTGACGGTTGCGCTGTCGGTATCCGAGCGACCCGTCGTGTCGGTCACGCGCAGCCAGACGTCGAAGAACGATTCGACCTGGTAGTAGCCATCGGGCAGGTCGACGGCTGATCCCGTACGCGTCGTCGAAGTCGAAATCACCGTCGATCTCCCACGCGTACTCGTCGATGCTGTCGCCGCACCCTTCGTCCAGGATCCGAGGAACCCGAACCGTCGAGGGACAGAGTCCCGCCCTGCGATATCGCGTAGGGACCACCGGCGTCTGCGATCGGAGGATCGTCGACCGGGAGGACGGTGATCGTGGCGGTGGCGGGATCGGAGTACAGATTCCCGTCGAAGCTCCAATACGTGAAAGTGTCGGTACCGCACCAAGTCGGGGTCGGGCGTGTAGACGAACGAGCCATCGGGCTCCAGTGTGAGCACGCCATGCGCTGTCTCTTCGATGGGAGTAGCGATGAGCTCATCTCCATCTGCATCGCTGTCGTTTTCGAGCACGCCGGGCGCGGCAACCGTGAGAGTCGTGTCCTCGTTCGTCTCGTACGTGTCGTCGACCGCCACCGGAGCGCTATTGGCAACGATGGTGATCGTCGCGGTCTCTGTGGCGCTTGCGCCGTCGTCATCGGTGACCGTGACGGTCGCCGTGTAGGAACCTGGGGCAGCGTACACGTGCGATGCCTCAACAGTTCCGGCGCCGTCGGCTTCAGCGACCGTCCCCGGCTCGACCAGACTGCCATCTCCCCAGTCGATAGTTGCGGTGTGAGTGTCAGCAACCCCTGTGTCCGAGAACTCCGCAGTGATAGTGGTCTCGTAGCCAAGATCGGTGAAGACATCGAAGAACGAGTCGATGACCGGATCGGCGTTCGCCACCATCACGGTGGCCGTGTCTTCGTCGGTCAGCCCGCCCTCATCGGTCACGAGCAAGCTCACCTCGTAGATGCCGTTGTCGGCGCACCATACTGTGGGCGTCACACCGAACTGGTCGTCGAAGAAGCTGGGGCAGTCGATATCCCACTCGTAGGCGGCGATGGAATCTGCGGGTGCATCCGGATCGAACGAGCAGGAGCCGTCGAGCTGGAGCGGCATGCCCTCGGTGGCTACGTAGGGGCCGCCCGCAACGGCGACGGGCGGAGTGTTGCCCACTTCGATCGTGACGGTCGCGGTGTCCGAGCTCAGGCCGTCGCTCGCGGTGTAGGTGAACGTGTCGATACCGTTGTAGTCCGTGTCCGGTGCGTAGGTGAGCGAACCGTCCGGGTCGAGTGCGAGCGTCCCGTGGTCGGGAGCATTCTTCACACTTGCCACAAGCGGATTGCCCTCGGCATCCACGTCGTTTGCCAGCACACCGGTCTCGGCGTCGACCGCAAGGAAGGTGTCTTCCTCGGTGGCATAGACGTCGTCTGTCGACATCGGTGGGGTATTGGGTGGTGCAAGCACCTCGATGGTGACGGTGCCGCTGTCGGTGAGCACCCCGTCTGTGACCTCGTAGTCGAACGTGTCGGTACCGGCGTAGCCCGGCTCGAGCCCGTAAGCGAACGAGCCGTCCGAGTTGAGCGCGAGCGTGCCGTGCGTGACATCGCTGGTGAGCGTGACGGAGAGTGCATCGCCGTCGGCATCGGTATCGTTTGCGAGCACGCCCGAGACCGCCGAGACCGTGAAGGTGGCGGCACCGCCGGTCAGGTAGGAGTCATCTGTCGCCACGGGTGGTGTGAGCCCACCGGTCGGTGCGACCTCGATCTCGACATCGACGACATCGCTTCTGAGCAATCCGTCGGATGCGCGGTAGCTGAAGGTGTCGGTGCCAGTGAAGCCAGCATCCGGTACGTACTCGAAAGAGCCGTCCGGGTCGAGTGAGAGCGTGCCGTGGTCGGGCTCGTCGCCGACCCCGTATCTCAGGAACTGCACTGCGGAAAGCATGTCGCCGTCGGAGTCCGTATCGTTCGCGAGCACACCTGAGACGGCATCGACGACAAGCGTCGTCTCGTAGGTGGCCGCGTAGGAATCGGTTGTGGCTACAGGCAGATGCAGCAGTGGCACGCCAACAGCGAAAGATACGTAGCCCTCCGCGCTTCCATGAAGGAGGTCGCTCGCGCTGTAGCTGGATGCGTCGTATCCGGTGAATCCGGGATTGGGGACGTAGGTGAAGGTTGGCTGACCGCTGAACTGGAGCACCATACCGGATTGGGGAGAAAGAGAGCCGCGCATGTCGAAGTAGAGGTGGTCCCAAAGTCCGGCATCGGGACTGACCGCATTGAGCATGCCATCGATGTTGGTGCCCATATCGGTGTAGTAGGCCTGGTCGTAGGCGATGATGCTTGCCCATCTTGGCAAGACGTCGATCTCGACATAGACGGGGTCGGAGTAGCTCTCCCCGTCGAAGGCGCAGTAGGTGAAGCCACCCGGGTAACCATCAGTGGGGGTATTGTATCCGTCTTCCGGCTCATAGGTGAACGAGCCGTCCGCCTGGAAGGTGAGGGTACCCATGCTGCTCTCGCTGACGAGCACAGCGGTGAGCGGATCGCCGTCGGGATCAGTATCGTTGCCGAGCACGCCGGGAGCGGCCACGGTGAGGACCTCGTGCTCGTACACGGTGTAGGAGTCGGGGTCGCCGACGGGCACCTGGAGCTGGTCGCTCACCGTGTACATGCCGTCGCTCACGCGGAAGGTCACGCTGTAGACGCCCTGCTCGACGTACACATGGGTTGCCTCTATACTCCCCGAGCCGCCGAGTTCTGCAACAACAGCGGCCTCCCGAGGGCTACCATCGTCCCAGTCGACCGTCGCCGTGTGCACGTCTTCCACGCCCGGATCTGTGAACGTGGCGGCTACTGTGAACGTGTGGCCCTGGTACGTACCAGCATTCTCTCCGGCCGCGACCACAGGTGGAGCGTTGGAGACGAACACCGTCGTGCCCGTCGCGGGCGTTCCGTCCGTGGCTATCAGCATCGCACCGCTCGCGACCGAGGCGACCGCGCCGAGACACACTGCGCCAAGGAGAAGGGCAAACGCCGCCCGCGTCTTGCGAAGTCGACGAGTTCCCTTCTCGGATTCCGAGACGAGCCATCTGAGAACACGTCGAGACACGCATGGCCGCATGAAGAACGACATTCTTCTCACCTCCCGCGAGACCAGATTCCCCGGACCCAGCCTCGCCTCCACGAGTCGGCATACAAAAGACCGACCCAAATACATGGGTCGGTCTCACCATTGGCTCGTCGCCGGAAATCGGTGACCGGGCAGTGCTCCCGGCGCGTCGATGCCTCCCTGTGTTCCCCCAAGCTGTGCGCGATCGTTCGTGCGAGTGCCAACATTTTACGCGTAGGCTACGAGTCCGTGTGAGAATCGCGCCGGACGCACGAGAACCGCGACCGAAGGCCGCTATTCTAAGACGGACGGTTCGTTGTGAACGCTTCGGCTGTCAGCGACCGCCCCTACAACTCCCCGCGGATCTCCTCGGGGAACCGATCGTCGATTTCCGGCTCGATCCCGGTCCCCATGTCGAATGGCTGCCACAATGTCATGCCCGGTGACAGCATCACGAAGATCTGCTCGGTCTCGTAGCCTTCCATGTGGGGGCTCGCAGTGACCCGGGCCCACCAGCCACCCTCGTTGTCCTGGACGAGCGAAACGACCGTCCAGTCGAACTGATCGGCGGTGAAATCGCTCCCCGGTCGCCACGAAGTAGCCTTGCGCTGTGTCCAGTGCGCCGTTGCGAAGCTCGTCTTCCGAGACACTACTCTTCCACCGGAGCTTCGGCCTCTGCCTCGGGAGCCTCCTCGGCGCTCGTCTCAGGTTCGGTTGTCTCCGCCTCGCCGTGGTCACCGGATCCGATGGCGTGTCCTCGGCATAATCGATCGAACAGCCCGCGACCCCGGCGAGGCTCACCGCCAGCACAAACGCCAGTCCGAGACCGAAAAGCCGCTTCATCCGTGCGTCCATCGCATGTGCCCCTTCCGCTTCCCCTCAACCGCCCGCGTCCAGTATATGACAGGGACCGCGAACCGCTCCCTCACAGACCGAGGAGCCGCACCCCGGGCACCCGTCCGTGCGCCTCGCGATCGGCACTCACGAGCGTGGCGCCAACCCGTTGCGCCAGCGTCGGCGCAGCGGCGTCGCAGAAGGTGCAGCCAAGCGTCTCGGCAGCATCGAGCGTCTCATGTACCAGCCGAGAATCGAGCCCGACAACGGTGATCTCATCGCGCTCGAGACGCTCCCACAGGCCACGGGCGCGCTCGATCCCATAGAGACGCCGAGTCACGTCGAGTACCTCGTGCACGAAGATGACGGGCACGATCAGGCGCACGGCTCCCTCGGCGTGCTGCGCGAGCAGCTCGCGTGCTTCGTCGGAGCCGGACTCGCGGCGCAGCCACTTCACGCCCACCGAGGCGTCTAGCACGAGCAGCTCCGCACTCACCCGCGCTGTCTCCCGGCGCGGCTGCAGTGCGATTCGAGCGAAGAGTCACCGAGTGGCCCGCGAATCTCGCGCAGTATCTCGCCCACGGCGCGGTCGTCTTGAACTGGCAGCTCTGCGAGTTCATCGAGAAACGCAAGTGTGTCGGCGACAGCAGCCTGGCGGCGCGTATCAGCTGCCTGCGCCTTGGCGCCTGCTACCCAGGAAGCTGAAGCCTCGCGAATCACGCCGGAACGCGAGCGACCGGTAGCTTCGGCGAGCGCATCAATCTCGGCGACTAGATCATCGGGCAGTGTTATGGTCACTCGTTCGGTCATAGCTGAAGCATACCACTGATGCATACCGCTTGGTATGCATCACGCATTCGCGATAGCTTCCTACGCGTTCGCCCCGTGACACTTCTTGTACTTCTTGCCGCTGCCACACGGGCACGGATCGTTGCGGCCGACATTCGCGTAGGGGTCTTCCTTGTCCTTCACGACGGTCGCCGCCTTGCCCGAGCCGCCCGCTGCTGCAGACGCTGCCGCAATCTGGTCGGGCGACGGTCCCGCAGGCCCCGCCTTCGCGGCCGCATCGACCGCACCTTTGAAGATGCTCGCCTCTGTGGGTGCCGAGTAGGCGACGTCCTTCACGGCGGGCTGCTCGGCCGCCTGCTCGCGTACGACCTGGATGCGCATGATCGTGCGCAGGAAGTCCTCGTTGATGGTCGCCACGAGACCACCGAACATGTCGTACGCTTCGGCTTTGTACTCGACGAGCGGGTCGCGCTGACCCATGGCACGCAGACCGATACCGTCTTTGAGATAGTCCATCTCGAGCAGGTGCTCCATCCAACGCGTGTCGATCACGCGGAGCATGACCTGCCTCTCGAGGTTGCGCAGCGCATCAGCGCCGAGCGCCTCTTCCTTCTCGTCGTACTTGGCCTGCGCACTTTGTGCCAGCTCGTCCGCAAGCTCGTGTGGGTTGTCGCTGCCGCCCTTCGCCGCCTCGACCACGCCTTCGAGCCCTGTGAGGTCGCGGTACCACATGGAGAGGCCGTCCCAGTCCCATTCCTCGGCGTAGACCTTCTCGGGACAGTACTCGAGCACGCCTTCGGTGATGCTGTCGAGCATCATCTCGGTCACACGGCCGTGTATGTCCTTGCCGTCGAGGATGCGGTTGCGCTCCTGATAGATGACCTCGCGCTGCTTGTTCATCACGTCGTCGTATTCGAGCACGTGCTTGCGTGCTCCGAAGTTCATCGCCTCGACCTGCTGCTGCGCGCTCGCGATCGCCTTCGAGACCATGCCGGCTTGTATAGGCAGGTCCTCGGGCAGCTTGGTGCGCTCCATCATGGCGCCGATGCGATCCATGCGATCGCCGCCAAACAGCCGCATCAAGTCGTCTTCCAGCGAGAGGTAGAACTGCGACAGCCCCGGATCGCCCTGGCGGCCGGAGCGCCCACGAAGCTGATTGTCGATGCGACGCGAGTCGTGACGTTCGGTGCCGATGACGGCCAGCCCGCCCGCCTCGACCACCTTCACGTGCTCGTCAGCGCAGATGCGCTTTGCCGAGGCAAGCGCCTCGGCCTGCTGCTCTTCAGTCGCTTCTTCCGGCGTGATACCACGCTCGACGAGCAGTTCTTCGACAAGCGCCTCCGGATTGCCGCCGAGAACGATGTCGGTTCCTCGGCCAGCCATGTTCGTCGCGATGGTGATAGCACCCAGACGCCCGGCCTGCGAGACGATATGCGCTTCAGATTCGTGGAACTTCGCGTTCAGCACTTTGTGCGTAAGGCCGCGCTTGGTCAGCGCGCGAGCTAGCCGCTCTGAGTTCTCGATCGAGATCGTGCCCACCAAGCATGGCTGACCGGCCTCGTGACGCTCGGCGATCTCCTCGGCCACAGCACCGAACTTCGCGTCGACGCTGCGGTAGATCAGGTCATTGCGGTCATCACGAACCATGGGCTGATTGGTCGGGATAACCATGACCGGCAGGCTGTAGATCTCGCGGAACTCCTGGTCTTCAGTCACGGCAGTACCGGTCATGCCGGCGAGTTTGTCGTACATACGGAAGTAGTTCTGCAGCGTGATCGTGGCGAGCGTCTGGTTCTCCTCGCGCACGTGCTGCTTCTCTTTGGCCTCGATAGCCTGGTGCAGGCCCTCCGAGTAGCGACGACCGACCATGAGGCGACCGGTGAACTCGTCGACGATCAGCACTTCGCCGTCTTTCACGACGTAGTCGACATCGCGCTTGAACAGGAACTGAGCCTTCAAGGCCTGTTGCATGTGGTTGACCATCGTCCCGCTGGGATCCGAATATAGATCCTCTAGGTCGAGCCACTTCTCGACCTTGCGCACGCCCTCTTCAGTGGGCGCAACGGTTCGCTTGGCCTCGTCGAGCTCGAAATCCTCTTCCTCGATCAGCCGGGGAATCACGCGAGCGAACGACTTGTAAGCCTCTGCGGACTTGGTCGCTGCACCGGAGATGATGAGCGGTGTACGCGCTTCGTCAATCAGGATTGAATCGACCTCGTCGACGATCGCGTAGCCGTGACCCCGCTGAACGCGGTTGCCCGGCACGACGACCATGTTGTCGCGCAGGTAGTCGAAACCGAACTCGCTGTTGGTTCCGTACGTGACGTCGGCGGCGTACGCGGGCTTGCGTAGCGCCGGCGGCATCTGCGACTGAATCAGACCCACTTCCAGGCCGAGGAACTTGTAGACCTGACCCATCCACTCGCTATCGCGCTTAGCCAGATAGTCATTGACGGTCACCACGTGTACGCCCTTGTCGGCCAGGGCGTTGAGATACACGGCGAGTGTCGCGACAAGTGTCTTGCCCTCGCCCGTCTTCATCTCCGCGATCATGCCCTTGTGCAGCACCATGGCGCCGATGAGCTGGACGTCGAAATGGCGCATGCCCAGCGCGCGCACGCCCGCCTCGCGGCAGGCAGCAAACGCCTCGGGGAGGATGTCTTCGAGCGACTCGCCGTCGGCTATGCGCTGCTTGTACTCCACGGTTAACTCGGGGAAGCGCTCGTCGGGCAGCGCCTTGAACTCAGCCTCGAGTTCGTTGATTCGTGCAACCGTGCCTTCGAACTGCCTGAGCTGACGCCCCTCACCCATGGTGAGGAGTTTGCCGAGGATATTGGCCATGTAAGGACACCTTCTAGCGGTGGGGTTGGGTGAAGAAAACACGACCGATTCTAGCACAGGACATGCCCTTCAACCTGAAGGAGCCGGTGGCCGCTCCCGACCACCGACCCCTTCTGCGACAGGTATCTCTGGCCCGTAGGGTGGGCCGCACAGTCCCGATCCAATGCCCCTCAGGAGTCTCCCGTCTCCACACCGATCAGGCCGGTCGCACGCCTCCGCTCGTCTCGTCAACCAAGAAGCCGAACATGCCCGCCGCTCTCGGAGCTTCACGCTCCGACACAACGCATCCTGACACGGTCGTCTTACCGACCTCTAACCACCCTTCGACTTCGGCAACGTTGGATGCAGTGGCCCCGCGTGATTCCGCCGAACGGTAGCCCTCACGCACAGGCGTTGGCCGTTCGTCGTGCTCCTCTCCATACAAGCACCGTTTGTCGCCGATATACGGTAATAGCAGGAGCATAAACGGGCACCATGAGACTCTAAGCGGTGAACGACCATGTACCGGCAGGGCGC
Organism: uncultured Actinomycetota bacterium; assembly: GCA_963790405.1. Lineage (GTDB taxonomy): Bacteria > Actinomycetota > Coriobacteriia > Anaerosomatales > JAGXFU01 > JBGSMX01. The sequence goes on along the minus strand of CAWBOJ010000005.1, from coordinate 124,786 downwards.
GAACACCACTCACCACAACCGCACGGACCACTGGTCCGCGGCCTTGGTGCGCACCTTGGCGCTGACGGCCTCCGTTGCCGCACTTCTGATTCTCACCGTCTCCCCCGCGTTCGCAGCGACATCCGACCCGTTCGAACCTGATTCCCGCCTGAACATGCCCGCCTTGACGGCGGGCGCCAGCCCCGTCGTACGTGCAATCGGCTCCGAAGGCGACATCGACTGGTTCTCGCTCGATGTCCAAGCCGGTCACACCTACGTTCTCGACGTCACCCCCGACGAGCGCGATCCTTGGGTGGACCTCACACTCGACGTCTACGCCTCCGGAACCACGACCGTTCTCGGGTCCGACGACGACGGTGGCACGAACCTCATGCCACGGCTCACCCTCACTGCCCTCGCGTCAGGCACGTGGCACATCCGGCTCGCCGGCCACAGCGAGTGGACCACGGGGGCGTACTCAATCGCCGCACGCGACATCTCCGGAGCTACCCTGGCAGGCACAGCCACAGGCCTCGGCGACATCCCGATAGGCTACGCACTCGTCACCGTCTATGCCCCCGACTCGTTGGGTTGGAGCAAGGTCGCCAGCGCCTACTCCGATTCCGCCGGCAGCTACAGCTTCACTCTCGAAGCCGGTACCTACCGCCTGGGAGCGGAGCAGAGTTCCGGACAGGGTACCTACTACCCCTCCACACGCACCATAGACGCTGCGTCTGACATCGAACTTGCCGAGGGCGAGAACTGCGTGTTGCCTCCCGTCTCGGCCGTGCGATGGACGCGCCTGAATGGCACGGTCACCAACTGGGACGGTAGCCAACCCGCTGCCGGCATCTCGATCGCCGCCTACACGTACATCAACGGTGCCTGGAAGGCATCGTCCTGGACCACGGCAGACATTAACGGCTCGTGGCGCATGGCCATTGCCGAGAACACCTACAAGTTCGGTTTCAGCGATCCGAGTGGTGCGCTGCTGCCCCGCTTCAACAACGACGCCGACACACTCGAAGCCGCACCGACGATCACCGTCACGGCCGAGAACCCCGCGCTGGTCACGCACCTCAACTTCGCCGGTCAGGTCAGCGATCCGCAACCTAGCGGCCCCTCCGGTCCCCCGTCCGTGCACGCTATCGCGGGCGAGAACCGCTATGGAACCGCTGTCGAGATCTCGCGAGAGGCCTTCCCCAACGGTGCGGACGCCGTGATCGTAGTGACCGGCACTTCGTGGCCCGACGGCTTGGGGGCTGCAAGTCTCGCAGGCGCACTCGATGCGCCGATCTTGCTGGTCAAGCCCGACTCGGTGCCGCCCATCGTCGCCGCGGAGATCAAACGCCTCGGCGCCACGCACGCGGTCATCGTGGGCGGAGCCAGCGCGGTTGATCCGACCGTCGAGCAAGATCTCCAATACCTCGTGGGAGCCGGAGCCATCCAGCGCTTCGGCGGACGTGACCGCTACGCGACGGCGCGTCTCGTGGCCGAAGAGACGATGCGTGTCCTCGACGCCGCCGGGACGCCCTGGGACGGAACGTACATCCTCGCTTCGGGTCTCTCGTTCCCCGACGTGCTTGCTGCCTCGCCCCTGTCTGCCGCGAAGGGTTGGCCCGTACTGCTCACGAAGCGCGATGCACTGCCCGGAGCAACGCGAACCTTCCTCGCCGATCACCCAGATGCGACCGCCCTCATCGTCGGTGGCCCTGCCGTGGTATCTGACTTGACCGCGAACGCGACGTCACTATCGGGCGAGACCCCGACACGTGTCTACGGTACCGACCGCTACCAAACGGCCCTCCGGATCGCCGAATACGCAAGCCGAGGTGGCCTGCTCGACTACTCGCGTCTGGCCATCGCAACCGGACAGGATTTCCCCGACGCCCTCACCTGCAGCGCACTCCAAGCCGAGAACGGCTCGGTCCTGCTGCTCACTCCTGGATCCAAAGTCAACGCCGGGGTAGCCTCAACGCTTGGCGCACTACCCGCCGAGCAGTGCGAACGGATCACGTTCGTGGGCGGCGAAAGCGCGATATCGTCGAGTGTGAGAGGCGAGCTGGCATCACAGATCGCAGAGTAGGTCAGCGCGAAATCCCGGGCTCCACCTCAGTCGCGTACGCTCCCTTCATCGGGAGTCTCAGACTCCTCTTCCATGGACAGAATCTGCTCATAGAGTCGCATTGTCTCGGATGAGGGGTCCAGACCGAGGTCATCGGCAAGCTTGCGTCGGCATGTTGCATAGGTCTCAATCGCTGCGCTCCGCTGGCCACATTCCATCTGCAACGCGAGAGCCGCTTGGTACAAATCCTCTCGCCAGACATCTGCGATGAGAGCGCGACGGACCATCGACAGCGCGCGAGTGGGCTCGCCCCTCGCCTTGAGCAACACAGAAGCCCTGAGCATCGCGTCGCCGAACTCGATACGGTAGGTATCGCGAGCTTGCGCGAACCAGTCGTCATACACATCTCCGGGCAACAACTCGCCCCGGTAGATCTCGGCAAGCTGCTCTAGGGCGCTAATGGCTAGGTCTGCGTCACCGGCCTTCTCGGCGCTCAGAGACTCCGCAACGAGTTCGCTGAAACGCACGACGTCGGACTTCACCAGATTCGGCGCAATGCGACACATCCCGCCGGTGTTCTCGATGTAGGGGCACGGCGTGGTCTTGTCGATACCGGGACTGAGCGCGCCCTTCATGGCGCTCCAGATCACATAGAAGTTGTTTCGGGCTCGTTCACCGTCCATCTCAGGCCACAAGTAATCCAGAAGCTGCTCTCGTGGCATCTCCCGACCACAGTTGAGGATCAGCATCGCGAAGAGAAGACGCGCTTTGCGTTTCCGCCAGTCGCGATCAGTGACTCTGCGACTCCCCACGCGAACGTCCAGCCCGCCGAAGACGCGCACTTCGCAGTCGGGCGTGCCCAATCGCCTGTCCAGCGCTTCCATGTCTTCTTCTCCGACAAGACGTTGAGCCAAGCGTCTCCACGGCTCGTCCTCAAGCACGTCGGATGCAGCGGCAAGAACACCGTCGACCTCGTCAGACAACACCATGCGCAGCAGGTGCGCCGGGATTGCGCCTGGACCGAGCGCAGCCGCAAACAGGCCCAGCAAGTGAGGAAATGATCGGATGTACATGGCAATCTGCCAGTTTGCGCTCTCGGTTAGCACGTACTCCTCGTGCTCGATCAACCGTGCGACTCCCTCGGCTACCTGATTCTCGCGCCTTGCGGCCTCGGCAAGAATCATGTCAGCCGTAAGCCATAGTCGCTCCGCACCAACCGCCTGCGACTCGCCACGCAGGCGCGTCGCCTGCTGGGCCGCCGCGTGCGTGTCGCCAAGCGCCAGAAGACTCGCGGCGACCTCAAGAGCTGCAGACCAGTTCAGCCACTTGCAGTGTATGGCGCTCGGATACTCTAGCGCCGCCTCAGCGAGCTCCAATGCCCTCGACGGCGCGCCGGATGCGCGCGTCCATGCCGACTTGGAAGACGAGCGCTCTCGCCACCTCCATGTTGTCGCCAATCTCCCCAAGCCCGCGCAGAGCGCTCTCCGCGAGTTCGTCGGCCAGCGTGTAGTGACCCAGTGCCGCCTCAGCCATGGCGAGACTGTCCGTGTAACTCAACTCAAGTGTTTGCAGACCGCGTTCGCGACATTCGGACAGAACCTCGCTCAGGAGCGCTGCCGAACGCCCAAGCCTCCCGAGTTCTGTGAGCACAGCCGCCGAGATTCCCGTCGCACTGCAATCGTTGAACAACTGACATTCCACAAGCCTCGCGCAGCTGCAAACACATTCGCAGCACGAGGTCCCAGCGACCCTTGAAGACGCCAGCGGTCGCGGCGATCGACATCGTGACTTTGGCCATCACATCGGCCGAGAAGCGACCTTCGGCTGCTAGAGTCTGAGCCCGTTCGGCGTGTGCTTCAGCCTCGTCCCACCGCCCAATGGATGCGAGTGACAGCGCGAACAGTGCCTCCGCCAAAGCGATGCTTTCCGTGCTCAATCCGGGTGGCGAGCATTCAAGTGCCCTCTCAAGCGCGAGCCCGGCGTCGGACATCGCCCCCTGATCAACCTGCATGCGCCCAATCATCAACAGCGCCTCGAACAGTGAAGCAGTGTCGTCCTCGTGTTCTGCTATGTCTTTGGCAACGGTAGCCTTGAGCAGCGCGTCACCGTAGTCTCCAGTCTGACGCAGGAGCTCAGCATGCAGGAGCAGCAGCTTTGGGCTCCCCAGCATTGCTGGCAGTCCAATTGCCTCAATCGCATCCCCCAGCAATCGCACGCTACCGGTGGACAACAGATGTGCCCCGTGTAGCTCAGTCCACATCGCTAGAGTCTTGGGATCTCGTGTGGGCGGCGGCCAGACGCAGCAGATGATCATATCGACCATCCCTGTCCAGAGCGGTACATGCACGCTCGACGTACCTGCAGAAGGACGTCGTCTTCGATCTCACCGGTGCCGGACACACCGTACGCCGCGATCGCCAAGTCATGAACCCGGAAAGACCCGCTGGAGGCGTCGACACGAACGAGAGGCACGACATCCGCCACACGCTCTATCTCAGCCTGACAGTCGTGCACGCCCACTACGTCGCTAACCTGCACTGCACTGCCTTCACCCAGGAGCGTCATCGCCAACAGCACACACGCTTCCGAGTCACCCAGTTGATCAGCTGCAAGCATCCGAAGGTGATCAAGAACATCCCGAGACACGGCGGCAGACAACGCCTCGTCCAGGCTCGCCAGCGCCGCTTGTCGCGACAGAACGCTCAGTATCGCGGGCAGACCTCCCGACGCCTGAACCAGCTTTCTGCAGTCTTCGTCGACCCACTGTGCGCCCGCGTACATCCTTACAAGCGCAATCGCCTCTGAGTCGTCGAGCTTGAGACAACTTCCAGGAACAACGAACACTCGACCGTCCTCGAAGGCGGAGACGTCATCCCGAGTCGTGACAACAAGCAGTGACGAACTGCTGGACAGGGCACGCAGTTCCTCGGCAAACAACCCGAGATCCCGTGGGCTGGGTAGTCTGAGATTGTCCAGAACCACGCACGTCGGAACACGCAACGCCTCGGTGGCTGGCCGAACGTGCGACGTGTCATCCTGCGTCTCATACTCATCGTCATCCGGCGCTGCGAGCGCGGTGGAGGAGAAGCACGAGTCGCAGACCACCGAAGTGCTGGCCAATGCGGCCTCCAGTGACCGCACGTCCGAATCCAGTCCGCTGGCGTCAATCCAGTGGCACTTCTCGAAGGAGTCCGAGGCAGCTATCTGGGCTGCAATCACACTCTTCCCGTATCCACCAGGCGCCGAGAGTAGGACCACCGGCTCCGCACGATCCTTGAGGACGCCAAGCAATCTCGAACGCACGAGTACCGTTCCAAAGCCTTTCAGAGTGCCAACCCGCGCAGAATCCAAGCTAGCCACTACTCCCCCTCCCCGACAAGTGCCTCGTATCCTACCCATACACGCCTTGTCTTACCGTTCTCTGACCCCAAACGAGAAGCCAGTCGAACTCGGTAGGAGCTGTCTGCCTAGAGACACCACGAATCACACGCCATATCGAAATCGCGATCGAGGCGGGAACGTGTCCCGTCAGACCTCGTGTGTGCCCGCGAAGACCGTGTGCATCACTCCTGCAGCCAACAGCACGTCCCCTAGGCTGGCAAGACCCCGGAACCACACAGGGCCTGGCAGGGGAAGCACGTCGGCCAAGTAGAGGAGAACGGTTGTCGATCCAGCCGGAATGTGCAGCCAAGAAGCAGCAAGCTGCACCTGAACACCGTCGATAGGCAGACCAACATAGCTCGCCGCCGAGACTAGAACGGGCATACCTCCATTCAACCCGACAACGAGCAGGTTCGAGACGACACCAAACGCGGCCAGCGCAAGCCCAAAGCGTCTCCAGTTCAATGACAGAGCGACTGCGAGTAGTGCTCCCGGAAGGAACCACAGCAGCCAAACCGTGATCCGATCCGACAGGAGTCCACTTGGCACGATTCCGGGTAGCGCCACTTGGAGAAGCAGACCCACCAGGATTATCCACTCCCCGCGGAGACGCATTTCGCCCAGGCTTCCAAGACTACCGCCGGTGAGAAGACCGAACACAATGGCCACCACGACCGCGTAGATGACGAGAATCACGACGGGAGCCCGCCCACGCGCACAAGACTCTCCAGCGCCCCGAGGACTCGAGGGTCGTACTCCTCACCCGTTCGCTCCGCCATCCTCATGACCACGGCCTCAGGCCGATCGCCCGCCTCGTTGACCATGCGATCGTAGTCCGACATCACATGGATGATGCGGGCCAGAAGCCCATCGGTGTCGTGGGTTTCGATGTACTCGGAGTACGGGTTGGCATGGCGCGCAATGATTGGCGCAAGCGAGGACAAGAAGTTCACCCTCGAGATCAGGGTTGCACCCACGGACGCGTGATGTCTCTCAACGGCCTGTAGACTGCGGCTTGCGTTGGGCTCACCCTTGACGCCACCAATGTCGTGCAGGAGCGCCGCCAACGTGAGCCTCTCAACAGAAGCGGAGTTGAGTCCCAAACGACGACCAGCTCCGGCGCACAGTTCAGCGACGCGTTCGCCGTGACCGGGCGGTAGCTCCTGTGACATCTCGGCCACACGTGAGAGCGCGCTGACGGTCATCGTGTATGCGGCCTTGACGCGCAGCAACAATCCAAACGTGTGCTGCATGATCAACACAAGCATGACCAGAGAGAGAATGGCAAGCGCACCCAAACTGTCCTCGACAACTGCGATCGCGACCCCCGCCGAAATCTGTCCGAGGTAGACACTGCCCAGGAGAACTACCAGGTTGCCGAGACTTCGAGGCACCCTCGCCCCAGGAACTCGTGCCTCGAGAATCGTCCATCCAAGCAGATCCACGGTCATGTACAGCAGACCCAAGCCGAGTGCGTTCGCCCAAGAGGCGATAGCGGCCGGGTCGACAGTCGTAGCCAACCCGGCATAGGACCAAACCGCCGACACGACATACACGGTCACACCGGTGCGCAGCACCTCCAGGAGATCGTGCCGTTTCGTCGAACCGAACCGCATCACTAGGACACCCAGCGCGCTGCCGGCCAGCGCCGTCAGCCCCGCCGAGACCGGGTCGAGTAGCAGCATCGCAGCAACGGCCACTCCTGCATCGAGTCTGAACTGCTCTCCTCTCGGTAGCGGCAATGGCGCCAACTCCATCGCTGCGAACGAGAATGCGAGCGGAAGCACGAGCGGCACGAAGCTAGTTCCGGAGGAAGACAGCGCAACAAGCGCGATGCAGCAGAGTGCACCCAGGAGCAACAGGCCCACGGCGTAAGCGAAATCCTCCCGTATCCTAGACATCCTCGGGAACGCTCCCTTCCAGCAGCCTGGCGACCGACACTTCGTCGACACTGGCAAGAAGGGTATTCACGCAGGCTGCATCGAGTTGAGTCCCGGAGACAGCCACCAGCTCTGCGATGGCGTCCTCGTACACGCGAGCGCTTCGGTACGATCGATCCGAAGTCATAGCGTCGAAACAGTCCGCGACGGCCAAGATGCGTGCACCGAGCGGAATGTCGTCGGCACCGATCCCGCAAGGATACCCTTTGGCATCGGGCCGTTCGTGGTGCGCTCCGACGAACGGAACCACGTCACTCAGCAGCTCGATGCCGTCGAGGATCTTCGACGGCAAGTCCTGGGTGTTCCTGAACGATCCCGTACTCGGCAGCCGTCAGACCACTCGGCTTCACGAGAGTCGCGGTCGGTATCGCAACCTTCCCGATGTCATGAAGAAGTGCGGCCCACTCGATCTTCTGGACCTCCTGATCGCCCCAAGCCCGAGTCCTCGGCAATCCGTCGCGCATACCAAGCGACACGCTCAGAATGCCCGCGTGTGTACGGATCCTTCGCCTCGAGAACTGTGACCAGAGAACGCACAGTATCGCGATACGCCTCAGCCTGCTGACTGTAAACCTGAAAGGTCTGTCGAGCCACGCCGAATGGAATTACGATGAGGAACGTACCTGCAAGACCGGCAATCTGAATCAACTGCGCAAGCACGAGCCCAAGTAGAGCTAGCACGAAGAGGCTGACCGTGTACGAACGAAAGCTCTCGCGCCAGACCACCGACAGCCGGGATGCCGGTCGAGAGTGAGATGGCCATGCCGACGAGCACCATGTTCAGAGTGGCGAGCGTAGCGGCAACCGCGAGGCTTCCCAGCAACCAGTACGCTCCAGAAGTGGCGTAGGAGTGCTGGCCGCCGAGCAGGGACAAGACCCAGACCGACCTGAACCAGACCGGCCAGCAACCGTGAGCAGAGCGTACTGCCCGGTGTTGAAGGCCATCCGAATCCAGGGCTTGCCCCCCAGAATGTCCCTGATCGAGACGGAGCCGATTACGGCGACGATGGCGCCGTCCATCGGGCCCGCCCAGTAAGACCGCAGCGTAGATGAGCGCAAACGTCAGAGAAACCGAGCCGACCATGGGCAGGTCCACCGCGACCCACTCGGTGAGCAGCGCGAGACCCCCAAGAAACAGCAGCGGTCTGGATGTCAGTGATTCCGTAGACCAACCCTGCATACCGCGACCGCCCCGACGGCAAGCCGATGACGGCCATAACGTACACCTTAGCCTTCATCGCCGCCTCCCCGAAGCGAGATGGGCCAACGCCGAGGATGCAAAACGGGTGAGCTCGTACTACCAGCGGAAGCAAGCGCCACCGGAGAGAACCACAGCGGCGAGAGAGCTGAGCAGAACAACAATACGCTTCATAGTGAGAAGACCCCCTTTTCGGTGGTGTCTTCTCCCATCCCGCTAACAATGGAAGAACGCTGTCCGCTCCGCTCGTTCGTGTGCGTACAGTGTCCAAAGCGTTATCCACGACGTTGGCCCAAACTGGGCTATGAGGTTGTCAAGAAGCCCAATCGTCGGTTGATCGCATCAAGCGTCGCCCGAACGATTGAGTCCTTCTCGTTCTGCCGTACGAGCGCAGAACCGGCGTATGCCTGCTCCCCCAATGGTGAGACAAGCGTCACACATGATACCGCGACTTGTTCGCGGCCGAGATGAGTGATCGCAACGTCTTCGAGTGCGAAACTCAGTGCACCGTGTGCATACTGCTCCACGGCACCGAGCGTAGCAAGCGCCACGAGGCGCTGGCGGCCGGTCTGACTCGCGGGACCCGAGGCCTCGCCCGACGTAGGGGTCCCCTTCAATCTCGAGCGTGACCGTGACAGCCGCATGCACTCCCGCGACGTTGGCATTGATGGCCTGGATACGAGCCCTGACCTCGGGAATTCCAGAAGGCTCATCGGGAAGAGCGTCGACTCCAAGCTGCGCGATCGAGATCTTCTTGTGATCGATTGCGATACCGAAGCTAGCCATAAGGGTCGATTCGATGTCGCGCACAAGCTGCTTGGGAGACTTCGTGGGAAGAGCCAAGACGTGGACCTCTTGGATGACTCCGTCAACGGACGCTACTATGCGCGCAGCCTTGATCTCGGAGACTTGAGAGAGCGTGCTCTCGATGTCCTCAATGGAGACATGGGACGTACTCTGATCCACCGGGAGCCCTCCTGGTTCGACTACTGCTACTAAGACTACTAGAGTTGTGCCTACTGCCCCGATTGGAAATGGCTCCCATCTAGGGTATGCGGGCGGGGATTGGCGTGTCAACTCATCGAACAAAGCGACAGGGCGCCCGCTGAGGCGCCCTGTCGCTCTGCTCAGCTCTAGCCTGGTTCGGCTAGCTCTTCTTCGGTTCGATGAGTCCGTAGTCGCCGTCGTTGCGGCGATACAGAACGTTCATGTCCTCGGTCTCGGCAGACGTGAAGACGAAGAAATCGTGTCCCAGAAGCTCAAGCTGCAAGATCGCCTCCTCGGCGGTCATCGGCTTGACATCAAGCGCCTTGATCTTAACGATGCTCGGCTCGACAACCTCCTCGGGAAGAGTCGCCGGCTCTACAAGCACCGGCGCGTACGCACCCCTGCTCGCGTGACGATCGTCCATCTTGCCCTTGTACTTGCGGAACTGGCGCTCCAGCTTGTCCGATGCCAGGTCGATCGCTGCGTACATGTCCGGGTCGGCTTCCTTGGCCCGAATCACGTGCCCCTTGGTCCACACCGTGACTTCGGCGACCTGGTTCTTCTCGATTGACGGGTTCTTCTCGACCCACAGCTCCACTTCGGCTTGCATGTTCTCACCGTCGATGATCTTCGCTACACGGCCGACCTTCTCCTCAGCATACTCACGGATTGGATCTGTGACGGCCATGTGGCGGCCCTTGATGATCATCTTCATAGGGACCTCCTCCAGGTTGGTTCTAACAAGAAGATACCCATGCCGGCCCACAAGGGGGCACTTTGGCACGAGTATCCGAGAGTCTAGCTGATATGGCCGAGGAAGTCTTTGGTTCGCTCGTTCTGTGGGTGGTCGAAGACCTCGGACGGAGTACCCTCCTCGACGATCACGCCACCGTCCATGAACACGGCGCGCGATGCGACATCGCGGGCGAAGCCCATCTCGTGAGTGACCACGAGCATCGTCATGCCCGCCTTGGCGAGTTCCTTCATGACGTCGAGCACGCCCCGAACGAGTTCTGGGTCGAGAGCCGAGGTGACCTCGTCGAAGAGCATCACGTGCGGGTCCATCGCAAGCGATCGTGCGATGGCCACGCGCTGCTGCTGACCACCCGAGAGCTGTGACGGGAAGTAGTCGACGCGGTCGCCAAGATCCACGCGCTCGAGCTGCTCGACCGCGATCCGCTCGGCCTCGTCCTTGTGCCGCTTCAGCACCTTGCGCTGCGCGAGCATCACGTTGCCCTTGGCTGTCAGGTGCGGGAAGAGGTTGAACGACTGGAACACCATGCCGATGCGCTCGCGCACCTCGTTGATGTTGGTCTTGGGGGAGTTGACCTGGATGTCCTCGAGCCAGATCTCGCCACCGGTGGGCTGCTCGAGTCGGTTCACGCAGCGCAGCAGCGTGGACTTGCCGGATCCCGACGGACCCAGGATCACGACCACCTCGCCTTTTTGGACATCCATGTCCACGCCGCGCAGAACCTGCGAGATCACCGAACGCCTTCTGGAGGTTCACGATGCGGACGATGGGTCCGCCGTTTGCGCTGGTCATCTGCGTCTCCATTAGTCCTCCACCAGGTCACGGTGGGTTGTGAGCGGCGCGACCGCATCCTCATCATCATCGTCGCCGTCGCTCGTCAGCTCGCCGTACCTCCGCCGCCCTCCGCGAGCGGCCAGCTTGTTCTCGAACTGCTGGACGAATCGACCCAGCGGGATGGTGATCACGAGATAGAACACTGCGGCGAGCAGATACGGGGACACGTTGAGCGTCGTCGATGCCACCTCACGAGAGCGCATGATGATCTCGGCCATGCCGACCGCCGCGAACAGCGACGTGTCCTTGAACAGCAAGATGAACTCGGACATCATCGTCGGGAGAATGCGCCTGACGGTCTGCGGGATGATCACGTAGGTCATGGCTTGCCGCCGTGTTCATGCCGAGCGAGCGCGCAGCCTCCATCTGACCCTTGTTGATCGACTGGATGCCCGCCCGGAAGATCTCGGCCATGTACGCCGCCGAGTTGAAGCTCAGAACCACGAACGCACGCATGTACAGCGACCAGGTGACGCCGAACGGACCGGCATCATTGAGCTGCGGGACGGCGGCCAGAGAGCACCTGCCACGGCGGCATGAGCGGTAGGCCGAAGAACACGAGCAGAATCTGCAGGAAGATCGGCGTGCCTCGGATGACATCGATGTAGAGCGGTTGCCGGCCAGCGGAACCAGCGGCTCTTCGCCATCTTCATGAACGCGAGCGTGAGTCCCCCGGGTATCGCAAAGCCGAACGACACAAGAACGGCCAGGATCGAAACCGGGAACGCGCCCAGCAGAATCGGGAACGCCTCGCGCAATGACCTTGGGAGACGCGAACAGGTGGGACACCTTGCCGGTCTCCCACCAGTCCAGGGCTCCGAGAACACCCCCGCGCGGTCCATCGAACAGCACCTCGACGCCGCCGACGGTTATGACATCGCCCTCGGCCAGGGTGGGAGTGCCCTCGACGGTGTCACCGTTGAGCAGCACGGGCGTGGGACTTGTCTCCTCGGCAGTGAGGATCCACACCGAGTCGTCCATGCCTCCGCCCGAAGGCTGTCGGTCGAGCGTCGCCCCGACATCCATATCCATTTCGGCTTGGGTGATGGCGACGTTGGCCTTCTTGCCGACGGTCACCGAGTCCCGGGTTGGCGACATGAGGTAGATGTCGTCGACCAGGCCGCTCGAGCCCCGGGACGCTTCGCGCTCGTAGAGCAACCGGTCAGGGCCGACCATCGTGAACAGGAGCACCGCAGCGACGACAAGCACCACCGCGTAGACCACGTAGAGCAGGGTCCCCCGGAGCTTCGAGTTCACGCCGTGTCCTCCTCGAGTGAGAATGCCTTGGGGCCGGCGGACACTCCGCCGGCCCTTTGGCTCAAGCCTGCCACCAGAATCAGACTACTCGGCTATCTTGACTGCCAGCGACTGATTCGAGTTGATGTAGGGATCCGAGAAGTCGACAGACTGCATGCGCTCCTCGGTGATCGTCATAGCTGAGGCGACCATGTCGAACTCGGTGCCAGCCTGAACGCCCGTGATCAGCGCGTCGAACTTGTAGCTCTTGAACTCGACTTCGAGGCCGAGCTTCTCGCCGATGGCCGCCATCAGTTCGACGTCAAAGCCAACGGTAGTCGCCACCCTCGACGTTCTCGAACGGCGGGTATGCGGTGTCGGAGCCAACGATGATCTTGCCAGAGGAAATCGTCGTGATGTCGGCGGGCTTCTCAGCCACCCCACTCATCGCCTCGGGCATGGACATCGGAGCAGCGCCGAACCAGTTCTCATAGACCGTGTCGTACGTACCGTCTGCGATGACCTCGGCAAGAGCCCAGTTCACTGCGTCGCGAAGACCAGGGTTGTCCTGGCTGAACGCAAACCCGTAGGTCTCGTCGGTCTGAATCTCCTGGACGATCTCAAGGCCGCGAGTCTCGTCCTTCACGACATCCTGCGAAATCGGCAGGTCGTTGATGACGCCCACGACATCGCCCGCCTGGAGAGCGGAGAATGCGGCGAGGATATCATCGTACGGTACAACCTCGACGCCGTTGGGCTCGAGGTTCTCCTTGGCCCAACCCTCACCGGTGGTGCCGGACTGGACGCCAACCTTGTCGCCCTCGCCCAGGTCATCGACGCTGGTGATGCCCGTCGCGACTTCCTCGGTGGTCGCCTCTGCGGCAGGCTCCTCCTCATCCGAACTGCTGCAACCGGCCAGACCGACGACGGCCAAAGCCAGAACCAGAGCAAGCATGAGGGACAGTAGCTTCTTGGTACTGAGCATAGTGCCTCCTTGTAAATGCCTACTTACCACGCGCCGGACCTCCCGAACGCGCAAACCGTACTGCATAACGATACACCATGCGTGAATCGGTGTGACAACACCGTAGACTTATGCAGAAAGCTGCGCTAGATATGCACACGCCCTACTCGGCGTCGCTCTCGACTGATGCAGTCTCAAGCTCGGGTAGCTCACCGACCCACGTCGCACGAATGGTATCGAAGGCCCCTTCGGACGCGAGTTCATCGAGTTTCTCCCGAATAGCCGCTTCCAGTTCGGTCGCTTCGGGCGACACGGCAACCCCCAGCGGCGTGGCCTGGTGCACCTGGCCAACGAACGCGATTTCGTCGTAGTCCCGCAGGATGTACGCTCCGACCAGAGCGTCACCGGCTACGAGATCGATCTCCTTCGCGGCGAGCGCATCGAACGCCTCACGCAGCGTGCCGAATGGTGTCACGGCGTCCTCACCCAACTCGTAGGCAAGAACCCAGAACGCGGCCGAGCCTTCCTGTGCGCCGATCGAGCGCATGCCGACCGTCGCGAGTGTCACGGACTCGCTGTCCTCGGTCGATGCCGAGAAGAATGCCGGCCCGTCGGAGACATACGTCCCGGCAATGGCCGCTCCGGTGAGCATCTCCTCGGTCAGAGGTACCGACATGACGATGTCGACTCTGCCTTCTGCCAAAGCGGTCGCGACATCACTCGGCGCCACCTGGGTGGTCTCCAGCGAGAGATTGAGCATGGACGCCAGCGCCTCGGCAACGTCGATATCGATGCCGGCCTCTCGGTCCTTGTCCACGCCGGCGAACGGCGGATACTCGAGGTCGACACCAACACGCAAGACTCCGGCCTCGCCGATCACCGGCGGTGCTACTACAGGCTGCGGAACGGGTTCTTCCTGAGCCGTCTGCGCACATCCGCCAGCTAGTGCAAGCGTGGCGACGAGAGCGAGCAAGATCATAGTCTTGAGCTGCAACCGCATGTCTATCCTCTCGTGCGTCAGAGGCCGAGACGTACAAATAGGGTGCTTCCACTCGGCTGACCTGGTCTTTGACCCCACACTCGCGTACCGGGGCTTCCGCTTGATGCTATCTCACTACTGACCCTCTCGCCCGCGTTAACGGACGGTACGACTTACCCCTAAGGCGCGCCATGCTCACGCGTCGCCATTAGCGCACGCGTTTACGTGGATCCTTTTGACCGCACCTGCCTTGGACTAGGGCTCCGAGGAGCCCGCAACCACAGACCCGAGTGAAAGCACAAGGATTCTACCACGCATTCGGTGCCGAGGAGCCCTCTCGCCAGCGTCACTCACCACGCACGCGCCAGCACTGCGGCACGCACCTCTCCCGCGCCCGCATCCAGCAGCACGCGAGCGGCGGCGTCGAGCGTCGAGCCCGTCGTGAGCACGTCGTCCACGAGCAGCACGCGCGGAGGCACGCGAACCTGCGGCCGCAACTCGAACGCACCGTGCACTTCGCAGCGACGCTCCTCGCGCGAAAGGGCTCGCATATCGCGTGCCCCGCACGCGCCGAGCGCGTCAAGTGCAGGCAGATCGAGCGCTGCAGCCAAATCGCGAACCACCAGCGCCATGTGGTCGAAACCGCGATCGCGCACGGCGCGTGTCGTCGCGGGAACCGCGACGACCGCGTGCGGCCACCCGCGCCAGGGCTCGACGCGCGCTGCGAGCAGCGCCGCCAGCGGCGCCGACAGCCGCCGCTCGCCGCCGTCTTTGTACAGCGTCACCATTCGCGACAAGGGGCGCTCAAGCGTACCGACCGCCACCGCTGCGCTAAACGCGAACTCCGCCTCCCAGCATTCGGTGCACACGATGTGCCCGTAGGGGGCACCACAGCGCGGGCACGCCCATTGCTCGGCCACCCGCACCAGAGAGTCGCGGCACGTGCTGCACAACAACCCGCCCGGAAGATCGCACCCGGCGCAGCGGGTCGGAAAGACCGCCTCGAGCAAACCCTCGGCTAACCCGGCGATCAACCCCAACCGCGCACCTCCACAGGCGCGATCAGCCAGCGATCACCTGCATGAGCGGGATCGCCGCGACCGACGCCACCGTCGTGACGAGGATCGCCGATGCGATGAAGTCCGTATCCAGCTTGAAGCGCGCACCGATCACGAGCGACAGCATCATAGATGGCATGCCGGCTTCCAGCACGATGAGACGCACGATGTCCGGATCGGACACGAACGCGCGGCCCAGCAGTAGAGCGACCACGGGTGCGACTAGCAGACGCAGACCCACCAGAATCGCGAGCGGAACCGCGTGCTCACGAATGCAGCCCGGCCGCAGCGACACGCCTACCGAGATCATAATCAACGGCACGACGAGACTAGCGAGCGCCTCCAAACCACCGCTTACCACAATCGGAATCCCTACCGGGATCTGCCGCAGTGCAAGCGCAACAAACAGCGCAATCACTGCAGGGAAGAGTAACGCCTCGCGCAACGGATTGACCTTGGGCCCGTCATGAGTGCCCATGTGCTGGGCAATGAATAGCCCGACGAACAGCAGAGCTGCCACCGTGCCGAATACGTCGTAGAAGATGGCTCGCACGAGTCCCTCGTCGCCGAGCACAGCCAGCGACACCGGATAGCCAATGTAGCCGGTGTTGCCGAGGGCTGCGGCAAGGATGAAACCCCCGGCGACCGTGCGGGGCAGGCGTAGCAGCCGGCATGCACCCCACGCAAGCAGTGCGCTCGCGGCAAACACGCCCCATGCGACTAGAGCGACCACGCCGAGCGAGCGCTCGAGCTGAGCCGGGTAGACCGCCCGGAAGATGAGTGCCGGCAGCCCCGCGTAGATGATGATGTTGTTGATGGGCCGCGCATCTTCTGCACGCAGCAGACCGATGCGCTTGAGTGCCCATCCCACACCGACGATGGCGACGAAGCCGAAAATGGTCTCGGCAAGCGCCACTACGTCCATGCGCTAGTCGATCGCGAGCTCGTGCATGGACCCCGAACCCATCGAGACCATCGCGAGCGCAGTTTCGTTGGGTTCGGCAACCCCGCGCTCGGTGATGACAGCAGTGATGTACTTCGCGGGTGTGATGTCGAATGCGGGATTCACGACCGGTACCCCGATTGGCGCGACACGTGCCCAACCGTCGAACTGGAAACCTCCGCCTTTGCGCGTAACCATGAGCTTGTGGCCGCGTTTCATGTCGAATTCGTAGGGGCCATCCTTCGTGAGCGCGTCGAATGCTCGACTCGCCTCCGACGAGGGCGACTCGAACGCCGCAGACCAGGTCGTACCCGTGATCTCCTCGTCCGGACGCGTCTCGATCGGAATCTGCTCACCGTCGCTCAGCAGCAGGTTGATCGTCGAACTCGGTGCTGCCACGTAGAACGGGATTCCGTGCTCGTGTGCGAGGACGGCCAGGCTGTACGTGCCGATCTTGTTGGCTACGTCACCGTTGGCTGCGATGCAATCGGCACCCACGATCACGGCATCCACGCCGCCACGGCTCATGATCCAGCCCGCCATGCTGTCCGTGATCAGCGCGCACGGGACGCCAGCCATCATGAGCTCCCAGGCCGTCATCCGCGCACCTTGCATGACCGGACGGGTCTCATCGACCCAGACGTGCTCGATCTTGCCCTGCGCATGCGCAGCGTAGATGACGCCCAGCGCAGTACCGTAGTACGCCGTTGCAAGCGACCCGGCGTTACAATGCGTGAGGATCTTCGCACCCGGCTCAAGAAGCTCGGCTCCGAACTTGCCCAGATAGCGGTTGCGCTTCTCGTCTTCGGCGATCATGGCCTGCGCCTGCTCGATGATGACCGCGCGAATCGCAGAGACCTCGGCCTGATCGTTCTGGTATGCCAAACGCCGTATGCGCTCGACTCCCCACGCCAGGTTCACTGCGGTCGGACGGGCCTCCTTGATCTCCTGAGCCACGTCCTCCAAACCCGCGAAGAACATCTCGGGGGCCTCGTAGTGCTCGGACTCATTCGCCGCCCACACGGCGACGCCGAGAGCCCCGGCGACACCAAGCGCGGGCGCTCCCCGCACGGCCATACCCTTGATGGCCCAGATGAGCCCCATGTATGTGTCGCACTCCAAGACGTCGCCAACGAGCGGCAGACGAGACTGGTCGATCATGCGAATCGTGTTGTCTTCCCACCAGATGGTGCGCGGGATACGCCCCTCGAGGTCCGGTCCTGGCCAGCCTTCCTTGGCAGGATCAGGTCCCGTGCGAGGCGCGTCGACAGGCGTGGATTCGGTGTGGTCGTCACTCATCGGCGATCAAACCTCCTGTTTCGTTATTGCGTGCCGGCGACTGTAGGCCGGACAGCCGTCAGTCAGTCGGGTGGCGCTAGACCGTACCCTCGCGCCACTCACTCAGATAGGCCTCTTGCTCAGGAGTGAGCACGTCGATCGACACGCCCATCGTCTGGAGCTTGAGAGCCGAAATGCCTTCATCGATCTCGCGAGGCACGGGGTGAACACCAGCCCCGAGATTCGCGGCGTTCTTGACCAAGTACTCGGCGGACAGCGCCTGGTTGGCGAAACTCATGTCCATGACGGAAGCCGGGTGACCTTCTGCACACGAGAGGTTCACGAGGCGACCATCGGCGAGCAAGTATATCTTGCGGCCGTCGGTGAGCGTGAACTCCTCGACAAGCGGGCGAACCTCACGACTACTCGCCGCCTTCTCGCGCAGATGCGCGATGTTGATCTCAACGTTGAAGTGTCCCGAGTTGCAGATGATCGCGCCGTCTTTCATGGCATCGAACATCGCCGAATCGATGACGTGGAGATCGCCGGTCACCGTGACCCAAATATCAGCACTGGCTGCGGCTTCGACCGCCGGCATCACGCGATAGCCATCCATGACGGCCTCAAGCGCGCGCAACGGATCGACCTCGCACACGATCACGTTGGCGCCCATTCCCTGGGCACGCATAGCGATTCCGCGACCGCACCAGCCGTAGCCAGTCACGACAAGCGTACGACCCGCCAGCAGGCGATTGGTCGCGCGGATGATACCGTCGAGCGTGGACTGGCCCGTACCGTAGCGGTTGTCGAATAGGTGCTTGGTGTCGGCATCGTTGACCGAGACGATCGGGTACTTCAGCTCGCCGTCGGCGGCCATGGCCTTGAGGCGAATAACGCCGGTAGTCGTCTCTTCGGTCCCGCCGATGATGTCGGCGAGAGCCTCAGGACGCTGACCGTGAATACGGCCGACCACGTCGGCACCGTCGTCCATCGTGATCTGGGGCTTGTGATCGATCGCGGCATCGATGTGCGAGTAGTAGGTGTCGGTGTCCTCGCCCTTGATGGCGTACGTGCGGATGCCGTACTCGCTCACGAGCGCAGCGGCGACGTCATCTTGGGTGGAAAGCGGGTTGCTCGCACACAGCACGATGTCGGCACCGCCGGCCTTGAGCGTGCGCATGAGGTTCGCAGTCTCTGTGGTGACATGCAGGCACGCGCTCACGCGCACACCTTCGAGTGGCTTCTCGGCCTCGAAACGCTCGCGAATGCTCGCCAGCACGGGCATGTCCTGGTCGGCCCACTCAATACGTGCCTTGCCAGCCTGCGCAAGGTTGGAATCCTTGACGTGATGCTCCATTGAAGTGCTCCCTTCAAACGAACAGGCGCACGATGGTGCGCCCAATTATCTGTCACAGACGTGTAAGTATACCAGCCACGAGCTTCGCGAGAATCGGTGCACTGTGCGCCGATGTTGCGAGCACTTCTTCATGTCCATGTTCCGACCCGGCGGCCACGTTCGTCACGAGCGAGAAACCGAGCACCCGCATGCCGCAATGTACGGCCGCGATGACCTCAGGCACCGTCGACATGCCCACAACGTCAGCTCCCACGGTGCGCAACATTCGTACCTCGGCAGGTGTCTCGAATGTCGGACCGGACAGGCCAACGTACACGCCCTCGCGCAGCGCGACACCCTGCTCGGCGGCCACTTCACGCGCGAGGTCGCGCAACTCGGGATCGTAGGCGTCGACCATCCCCGGGAAGCGCGGACCCAGCTCGTCGACGTTTGGCCCGATCAGCGGATTCACGAGCATCATATTGATCTGGTCTGACAACAACACGATGTCGCCGCGGGCGTAGTCAAGGTTCACGCTTCCAGCGGCGTTGGTCACAACGAACGTCTCACAACCGAGCATCCGAGCCGCTCTCACGGGCAGCGCAAGCTTCTCGACCGGGTGCCCTTCATAGAGGTGAAGACGTCCCTGCATCGCAAGCACCGGGGTGGTGCCCGCATGACCGAACACGAACTTGCCAGCGTGGCCCTCGACGGTCGGCGCGGGAAAGCCGGGGATGTCGGTGAAGGGCACCGTTGCGGAGACATCCATGTCCGCGGTCACTCCATCAAGCCCGCTCCCGAGCATCACAAGCGCACGCGGCGCCACCCCTTCGGATGCCTTACGCAGTGCGTCTGCGGCAACCTGTGCGATCGCATAGCGATTCATCGCCTCAGCCTTCGGATTCATGTGCGCTCCACAACCTTCTCAAGATGGCCGAGAAACTCCACGGCCTTGGCCGACGAAGTGTGCGACGCCGCGCGCTCGATGCACGCGGCCCCGAAGGTGTCCTTACCCGAAGCGAGCACCCAGGCGATGGCTTCGGCCAGCGATCGGGCGTCATCGGGCGGCACGAGCCGTCCGCACGACTCGTCGACCAGTTCGGGGATGCCGCCAACCTTTGACGCCACGCACGGCGTTGCGCACGCCATCGCCTCGAGCAACACGAGCCCAAGGCCTTCATCTCGACTGGGCAGCGCAAACACATCGGCCGCCGCCATCCACAGCGCCAGATCGCGCTGCGGCAACTGACCCGTCATAGTGACGCGGTTGGTGGGATCGGCGTGGGACAGATCTCCCGAGAACGCTTCTACCCACCCCTTCACGGTCGACTCGAGCGGTCCGCCACCAATGAGCACCAGACGGTCGGCAGCTCCCGTATCCAGCAGCCGCTCGAACGCTTTCAGCAGTACATCGACGCCTTTGATCTCCACGAGGTTGCCGGCGAACACAACCACCCGGTCGCCTTCCTTGATGCGCAACCTGTCGCGCGCCGCCGGGTCCGGCGCGAAGGCCTCGCCGTCGAAGCCCATGTTGACGACCTCGATCGGGACCTGAGACGGCACCGCTACCTGCGTGCGCAACGTGTCGCGAAGGGAGTTCGAGACCGCGACCACGAGCGCGGCCTGGGCGAGGGCCGCGCGCCCCGCGCGGCCGAAGCGGTCGTCGCGCATGACCGAGCGGGCGTCGGTACCGTGAGAGACGAGCACGTACGGGACGCCCGCAATGCGGGCGGCCGCGCGGGCGAAGGCCGCCGTGGGATACAGGTAGTGGCCCACAACAATGTCGAAGCTCCCACGGCGGGCCTGAGCGCGCGCACGGCGCGACAGCGCCGCGTACTTGCGTAGCGCCCGCAGGCGACCCGGGCGGGGATCGTCATTCGCGACGACCGTGACGCGCGCTCCCGCGTCACGTAGGCCGCGCACCTGACGCTCGACGAACGAGCCGAAGACGCTGGACCGCTCGCTCGGCCACATGTTGGACACGAGCAGGATCCGCATCGGCGCACCGTTGGGCCTGTCCCCTTTGGCGGACACAGTTCGGGCTACTCGCCCGCGACGTTCATCTCGAGGATGATGCCGCCGAACTGCGTGAACGGGGTCAGGTACTTCACGTCGTTGTTGACGTACACGAATTCGTTGCCGAACTTGAAGCCGGCATCGCTCACAACAGCCTCGCCCTCGACCGTCAGCCAGATATCCACTTCCACCGGGGATGGCTGTTCGTGGAGTTCACCTTGAGCATCGGGCACCGCCGTGCGCGATCCTTCCGAACGCACGTCGGTGATCTCACCCAGCAGCGTGCCCGTGTCCTTCACGCGCAGTGGTTGACCGACCTCGAACGAGTCGGCCACCTCCGGCTGTGCTTCTCGGACGAACAGCACGAGTTCGACCTTCTCGGTGGCAGCGGTGTCCGTGCCTCCCCCGGTCGACTCGCCCGAGGAACATCCCGCAAGCGACACGAGCGCGAACACTGCGGCGGCGAACGTGACAGCGATCAGAAAGCGTTTCATGCGGCTTGCACCTCTTCGGCAGATACATGCAGGGCTTGTAGCTGTGGAGCGAGCGCGAGATCGATGGCGACAACCACGATCGCCGAGCCCACCGCCACGATTGCGTGCGGATTGTGCACACCGGCGTTCACGCCATTGATGACGTAACTGGCCATGGTCGCGAGGAATGGCACGAGCAACAGAGCGTACCGCGCTCGGTACTGCAGATAGCCGAACAGCATGCCGAGCAACAGCATTTGCGCTGCCGTGCCGAGAACACCCCAGTCCGCATATGCCGCGCCAAGCAGCGTGGGGGCAAGACTCACCGACCGCTCGATCTCCTCTTCACCGATGGTGAAGCCTTTTCGACCACCCAGATAACGGCCGATCTGGAAGTTCGCGTACTCGGCGTCAACGCCGGGGATGAGCGCGTAGAAGCTGTCGCGAAGCAGTCGGCCTCCGTAGATGCCGGTGGGGGGCGTCAACTTCACGATGCGGTCGAGGTTGTACGCCGTGCCCACACTGTCCGAGTAGGTCAAGGCCACCGCCAGTCCCGCCGTGGCCGATGGTCCGTAGATCCCAGACTTGGTGACTGCTCCGATGAATCCCATCGCCAGGACAAGCACGACGAGGAACACGATAGCCAGCCTCACCACCGTCTTCGGTTTGACCACGTAGACGATCGCGAGAAACGCCGCTACAACGAGCTTCGCCGGCAGATTGCGCGCGCCGAGCAGACCCAACGCGCCTGTCGACATCACGACCGCCGCGACCACAAACGCCCGCTGCCATCGCGTCTTGGCGAACACGATGAGCGCGGGCACGAAGAAGATCTGCGACGCTGCCAACCATACGAGCACCGGGCTTTGCGCCCAACGCGAGGCGATGTCGGTCAGGCTAATCGTGCCCGATGCAACGATCTGCTGGGCATTTGCGGTCAGTCCGACCGCCCAGCCGAGAACCGAGATCACGAAGGCAAGTCCGAGCGTCCGCACGATCGGCAGGTCACTCACGCGGCGTGCAATCGTGCCGAGCACTCGTGACAGCGACGTGTCCTCGGCAGACTCAACGCGAGCCTGGACAGCACGCGCGACAAGCGTCCCGCCGAAGAATCCGCACCCGAGCGCAACCGCCCCCCAGATGTAGAGCAGCAGCGTCTCGCCGCCGGGATGGAAGCCGATGATGCGGGTGCCCAGGTTCATGAGCTCCCAGTACACGTACTCGTAGATACGCGAGTAGACAACTGCGAAGTACACGACATACACGTACAACAGCACCGCGAACGGCGAGAACAGGCGTCTCGTCAGCGGCCAAGGTTCGATCGCGGCGAGCGGCTTTGCAGTGTCAGTCGACATCGACATCGATCACCATGCCATGTAGGTAGTACGACTTTGAGATGAGCGCGAAGAACTGCCCGGCCTGGACAACCTCGTTATCGATTGCGACGATTTCGTCGCTCATGCGCCCGGGCGCCTCGACCACGGCACGCACGCGCCACAGAATGGGATGTTCGCGCGCGTAGATGTTGCCTTCAGCGTCGGGAACATCGAGCAAGTCGGGACCCGCCTCGACCTCAACGATCTCGCCGATGCGCATCCCTCCCGGATCCGTGAACACCGGGTCGCCGACCTGCACCTTCTGAGCGACCTCGGGCGGGATCTCGGTGACGAGCAACGTGAGACGGACGTCTCGCTCCTCGGCAAGCTGAGCGCCCACGCCGAGAAACCCCAACGCGAGCCCACCGACAATGGTGAGAACGGCGAGGGCCGCGAAGGCTATGAGTCGTGGATCCCGGCGGGTGGTGGTCATGCACACTCCCGACATGAATGAGCAAAGGGCCCGCGCGAGATGCGAGCCCTTGCTAGTCTATGTCAGCCACCCTCACCCGGACAACCGGCGTTACGAGGGTGTTACTGGTCCAGCGCCACCCGGATCTGGCCGCGCACGTACGGCGTGACTGCTCCGTCGCCCCCCACGAAGGCGAGCGAAGGCGCATCTGCCTGGCGCTTGATGAGGTAATTCGCGACTACTGAGGACTTGCCGAGCTCGCCACCATCGACAAGCATGAGCGGGTTTGCGCCCAAACCGGCCACGGGGGCGAGTGCCAAGGCATCAGGCCAGTTGGCTCCAGTAGCCAGATACAGCGAGTCGTCGTTGAACTTTCCCATTGCAACCGAGTAGTTGACCGCGAGCAGGCCGGTGCTGTACCGATTGCTACCACCCAGACGCGTGTCCACGCTGTTTGTGCCGGCCGCCACACCCGAGACCCGGTAGCCGTTCTTCTCGAGCCATGTCTCGACCGTTGTGCTCACAGCTCCTGATCCACCCATGATCACGCAGTGTTTGATGCCGAGATCCTTCAATGCCCTCTGGATCGTCGACGGGACCGAAGCGTCCTTCACAGGAAGTATCGGCACACCCTCGGCCGCGGCGAGCGGACCGATGGCAAGCGCATCCGGGTAGTCGAGGCCGCTCACTATGAATGCCGTGTCGGCGAAGGTGCCGTCCTCAGGTGCCCCAGCTGCCTTGGCGATGGCAAGCGCGGTGCCGTAGCGATCGTTGCCCTCGAGACGCTTGATCTGAACCTCGGTGGTCCCGTTGGCCACGAGTGTCTTCTTGTAGGCCGCGACGACAGCATCCGGCACGACATCAGAGCCGCCCATGATGTAGAGAACCGCGCTCGTCTTGTTCGCATAGAGACGCTTGAGCTCGGCAGATACCGCCGGATGCGCTCCTGCGGGTTTGATGAGCAGAACAGGAGCATTCAGGTTGCCCGCCAGCGGCGAGGCAGCGAGTGCATCCGGGAAGTTTGCTCCCGTCGCCAAAATGACGGCCCTGCTCTCACTCACGCCGTTCGGCCATCCCTTCTCGGACAGCTCGACCGACGTGCGATACCGATCGCTACCCGCGATCTGCGTCCCGATGGTCTTGAGCGAGCCGCTCGGCACTACCAGCGGGCCTGTCGAGCTGTGTGTCAGAGCGTGACCGTTCGAAGACAGATAGAGATCGCGAGACCACTCGGCGGTGCCGCCGTGGAAGTAATCACTGTGACGATACGACACCCGCACCTTCCATGTACCGGCCGTCGGCGCAGTGCCCACGGGCACCTGGAAACTGCCGTGTGTGTAGGCGCTGCCCGGCGGCAGGGGCACCTGATGCGGGGAGTACGCCTGATACGTCCCGAACTTCGAACCCGACGGCGTGTACACCGTGATAGTCAGAGGTCCTCGCAAAGAGATGTTGCCTACATTGGAAACCGTCGGCTTGACGTTGAGCGTTCCGCCCGACTGCCACGCAGTCCCGTCAAGCGCAACATTCTTGTTCATGTGCCGGAAGCTGGTCGAAGACGCCGCCCATGTCACCGAGTTGACCAGAAGCCTCTGCGCAGCAAGCTGATCGGCAGTCGTTGCGTACGCGAACGAGATCGTGTCGTGCAGCTGGAAGCCGTAGTAGACGAAGCGGCCAAAGTAGTACTCGTTCGCCATTGCGGCAAGCGTACCGTCGTACGCGTCATCGGCAGGTGTGGAGTTCTTGCGCGTACCGAACGTGAGGAGCGGAGTCACTCCTGTCGCACCTGGGAGCGTCACCATAGCCTCACAGTTGTCCTGCTGCTTGATGTTGAGTGTGACCGAGGACTTCCCAATGTCTTTGGCCGTTTGGGACAGAATCCAATGACTCGACGCCGACTTGCCTACGGCCTGCCACGTTGCGTACATGACGTCGTCGTTGCTGAACCGAACACCGTACATCTCGGATACGTCGCCCCACTCCCAGACTTTGAGGCCATCGCTGCTTGGCGGCCACTGGTACACGCCGGGAGCGTAGGACATGCCGAGGAAGGGCTTGTAGCCATACTTGTTGCTCGAATCCGGCGTCCAGCGCGACATGCCGAAAGAGCCGACCACGCCTCCGCCGCATGCGACATACTGCAGAACAGCGGAGCGCTGTGCCGCAGTCATCGCGAGCGTCCTCGGGAACACGAGGACATCGTACTTGGCCAGCGTCGACGGACTTGCCAAGGCGGCCTCGTCGATGATGCCGACATTCCTGAATTCGGTCTTCATCAAGTTGACGACATGATCGACCCGAGCCTCGTACATCCCTCCACCGTTGAGTTCAACGCCGCTGAGATAATGACGAGTATTACGAGCTGTCGTCGTCTGGACGACGCCGACCGACAGTGACGTTGCAGCCTCCGCATGCGGAGGTGCGACAGCCAACGTCGCGACGAACAGGGACACCGTCACAAACAGCCGCAGAGCAAGACGCATGCTGAGGCACCTCACAGTAGTGGATTGTCACTCGTAGGTTGTATCGGCAGACCACACCATGCCATTTAGGCGACAGCGACAGATGTCGCCGCCCACACGGCTCGCACTCGCGCCTCTGGCGCTAGTGCTCGAGCGCCTCTTCGATGCGGGCTTCCACCACGTTATTGAGTGCCCCGGGACCGCCGAAGATGTAGACGTCGTCGATGAGCAACCTGTGAGTATTGAGCGCCGTGGTGCTCGCCGTAGGCAGAGAGTACTTGGCGGCAAACAGGATTGGGCCGCTCTTCTTGCCGGCCAGCGGTCCACCCGCCAGCGCGTCTACCAACGACTCGCCAGACGCAATGTGCGTGCTGTCCCAACCGAATCCGGCCGAGTCCGTGAGGTAGGTCGCCAGTTTCGCTGCCGTGTCATAGCGGTCTAGCCCCGACGCCACGCGCTTCACCTGCACACCCAGCGATGCTGCAACGGCATCAGGCACGACTGCCGGACCTCCGACGACTTGAACACTCGTGGCTCCAAGCTCGCGGACTGCCTGGCGTGAGGTTGCGGGGGCACTCTTGTTGTTCACGAGGATCACCGCGGTATCTGCACGATACGCCCAGGGCGCCGCAACCACGGCATCCGGGAAACTCACGCCGCTGACTACGATGGCCGTGCCGCTGTACGCAGTCCCCTTGATCGACTTGATCTTCTGGGCGATTCGAAGCCCGGTCTCGTATCTGTCACGCCCCCACACGCGCTCCACGCCGGTGACGCCGGAGATCTTGCCCAGTGCTTGCTGCACGGCATCGGATACTACGGCGGTACCGCCGATCACGTAGACCTTCTTCGCGCCGAGTCTCGTAATCTCATTCGAGACCTCAGAAGGCAGAGAATCCTTCGAGACGAGCAGAATGGGACACTCGAGAGCGCCGGCAAGTCCCGAGGCAGCCAAGGCGTCGGCGAAAGCCTGGCCATTGGCTACGACGACCTCGTTCGCAGATGGGAACGAGTCCTTCGTCAGCTCGACAGCTGTCTCATAGCGATCGTCGCCTGCGATCCGCTCGCTCTTCTGGTCGATGTAGAACCACGTGTCATACGACTTGCACAAAGCATTGCGGACCTTGCCGATATCGCCGTCCTGCCACGACAGGGTCGTCGTCTTGTCGGTCCCAACGATGGTCATCTCCAAGACACGGCCCGAAACACCACGCTTGGTCACGTACATGTCCGTGATTGTCGAAGGCACCTTCTCTGCCGCAAGACCGGCCGAGAGTAGCTGCGTCCTGACCTCGGCGGCCGTGTAGACGAATGGACCCCAGTCATGCCGAGGAGAGCCGGCCGTGTGTTCGTAGGGATCCGAGACGCCGGAGAAGTACGGTTGCTGCTGCGACTTTGCCCACACGTTGCTAATGTCTTCGGTGTAGCCGCCGGAGGTCGAGAAGAAGAATGTCTGCACAATCGTGCTACCCGACTTCATGACGCGAGCCGTTGTGGCGCTCACCGCAGGGTCGACAAGGCTGTCCACCGAGTGGCGCACATTCCCGCTCCCACTCACCCAAAGGCCCCACCCGTTGTAGACCTGGGACGAAGTCGTGCAGTAGACGTCGTAGGTACGGACGTTGCTGCGGCTCACGTACGCATATGAACGAGCGGCCACCGCCTGCGCCTTCAACGCCTCCTGGTGCCACGATGCCGGCGACTCCCGTGGCACCACGGCTCTGACGTAGTCTTCCATGTACACCCAATTGCGCACGAACAGACCCGTGGTGGACGCAGATTGCTTCTCTATGCTGATGGAGCCGTTGTAGAGGACGTTACTCCAGTCCCACGGACCCGACGGGTCGGTGACCTGCGTCAGTCCGACATACCTCGGCTTGCTGGTGTCCCGCTCCCAGGCACGCACCCAGTTCGCGCCAGTGAATGTCTTCTTCACGTCCAAGCTCTGATCCCGCACGATGATGTCGCCACCGGACCGGAGGAACGTGTAGGAGACCCCTTTGGACAGCTTCAGCTCGCCGCCGGAAGGCATTCCTTCCCAACTTACCCACAGATCTCCATTGTTCGCACGCACGCTCCAGGAGGTCTTGGAGTAGTCGTACCGCTGAATCGCCACCCGCATGGTTGGCTCGGCAGTGCTGCCAGCCGCGTAGCCCAAGGAGTCCACTCCAGCGCCCTTGTAGTAGTGCTTGAGAATGTTGCTGTACGACCAGCCGTGCTCGGCAAGGCTCTTAGCGCCATACTGGCTCATCCCGATGCCATGGCCGAAACCGTGACCGGTGATCACGAAGGAGTTCTGCGCGCTCGCGGGAACCGCGAACAGCAGCACAAGGACAGCGGCGAACGCCGCGGTGAGAAACGGCGCTAGGCTGCGACGAATGCTACGACTGGGCCGATTCATGATTCTAGACCTCCACCCGGCTGCGGGAACGAGTCCGACAGACCCGGGAATCTACACCTAGGAATACTACCCACCCGGCGGCCCGACAGCAAACTGACGTTGCACCAATCACCTGACAGCGCTGGAATCCAGCACATTGGCAGACGGCTCGCCCCAATCCTTGCCGACCACGACAAGAATATCGGTGCTGAACGCATACATGCCACGCGATGCGACTGGTTTGCCCAGGCCGAGGGCCTCGGCCACAACCTGCGCTTTGTCTTCGGCGTCCCTGTACACAATCAGAGTCTCGTCGTAGACGAACTGGTTGGCATTGCCGACCTCTCCGACCTCGAAGCCTGCTGCTTCGAGCTTCGAGGTGGCGTCGGCTGCCACTCCACCGATGCCGGCACCATTGCGAACCGTAATCGTCACCGTCGACGGTGTCGGGAGAACGACCTCGGTCGGGGCGGGAACAGCAGTGAACCCTTGCTCGAGACGGTCGATGATCGCCGCAAAAGCCTCTTCATCGGCGATGACGTACGAGGCGCCACCGATGGTCTTGGCCTCCCCGGGCATCGTAATCGTCTCGAGCGCGTCGCCGTCCATCCCTTTCATGTCGTTGGCAAGACTGAGCAGCTCGCCCACCTTCATGTTGGTGGTGATGTTGCTTGCCACGGCATCGACGATACTCGGGATCTTGAACGCGTTGGCGACCTGCAAGGTCTCTTTCAGCAGTGCCTTGATGAACAGCTGCTGGTTCTTGACCCGCGTGAAGTCCCCGTCGGGGAAATTGCGCGACCGCACGAACGTCAGCGCCTGCTTGCCGTTCAGTGTCTGCTCGCCAGCGTAGATCGTGTACGCGCTCGCATCGTAGTCGCCCGCTTTGGGATCCTGGATCTTCTCGGGCACGTTGACGGTCACACCCCCGAGAGCATCGACGATGTCCTTGAAGCCGTTGAAGTCGATCTCGACGTACTTGCTGATCGGCAGACCTGTGAACTCCTGGACCGTCTCGATGACGAGCGCCGGTCCTCCGAGAGCGTTGGCCGCGTTGATCTTGCGCGTGCCTTCGCCCGGAATCTCGACCCGGGTATCGCGCGGAATGGAGACGAGCGTCGCCGCTCGCTGCTGCGGGTCGACACGTGCGACGATCAGCGTGTCGGAACGCTGACGTGTCTCGCCCTCGCGATTGTCTACGCCCATGATAATCATGTAGAACGGAGCGCCACGCTCATCGGGCTTGTTCGCGTCGAGGACTGCCGTGGCATCGGAGTCCGGAGTGTTCATGCCCGCTTGGGTCCGACGCTCGAAGTCCTTCCACAGGTACACGCCGGTCGCCAACGCGGCGAGCAACACGATGCCGAAAACGCTCAGGCACCCCAGCGCGATGCGCTTGCGCCGGCGGTTCTTCCCCTGCCGTTCGGTTCGCGTTGGACGGCTGACACGCTTCTCACGCTCGCTTGGCGTCTCAGAAGATGTCGAGGCAGGCTCAAGCCTCTCGATGCGAGATGTACTCGCCGAGTCAGCCTTTCGCCCAGCTCTTCCCGAGCCACTCGATGCGGAATGCTTACCCATCGTCTCTTGCTCAGATCCTATCTCGCCGGCTTCGCCACTGCGGCAATCCGGTCGACCAAATCGCCGACATCGCGCCTCACGCGATCGTCAGACGCGCTCTTCTTCTCAAATGCGAGATCCTCCGCGTGCTCAAGCTGACACAAACGCCCTTGAGCGATGAGATCTATGTCAACCGCGCCCATCACGCCCTGGAACACCGTATACGCCGGAGTACCCAGCGCGACTGCCTCGCGATTCAGTGTGCCACCACCGGAAACAACGATATCCGAGTAGTACACGAGGCTCTGCGCATCCACAACCGTGGTCGGGACGATCAGATTGTCGGCGCCGAACGCCTCCACACCAGCCCGTTGGTCATCGGTGCGCAACAACACCACCGCCTGAACATCTTCGCGTTCGGCAATTCGGCGCAGTACGTCGTCGAATACCGGATTTGCCATTCTATGGTACGCGGCCATACTCGGCGGAGTCCGAAGTGTCACGAGGACGTTGCTCGGGTCCAGACCGAGCGTTTCGAGCACGCTCGGATCCGGCTCGAAGTCCGCGAGGTAATACTCCTCCTTCAGACCGGGATACCGGTCGACCTTCTTCTCTGTTCCGCCATACGGTGCCAACGCCTCGACGCTGATGGCATCGGGGACGAGCGCTTTTCTCGAGAAACGCACGTTGATCGAATGCGACAACTTCGCAAACTCGTAGTCGAACATGGTCACGTGAGGAATCCCAAGCACGCGGGATGCCACCGGAAGGTCATTGCTCGCGTGCGAGAGCGCCAGGTCGAACCGCTTACCCATGCCGAAGGCGATCATGCCGGAAGTCCTGGCTGCCATTCCCCACGCCTTCGCCAGCATTCTCCTGCCGCGATGGCGACCGATGACGGTGTGCTCGATTCCGAAGCGCTCGAGCAGGGGCAGCGTCTGCGCGAATTCTCGCGCCGTCACGGTGACTTCCCAGCCACGAGCCCTGAACTCGTTGATAATCGGCCGCAAAACCAACACGTGTGGCGAGTTGGTCATGTCGATCCACACTCGGCGTCCGTCGGAACGATCGGACGTCACCGATTGCCTCCGTAGCGTTCTTCCAGGGCGCGAGCTATGGCCGTCGCAGCATCACCGTCACCATAGACCGGCGGCCTGCTGGCGGGGCGATCGAGAGTGGCAACCGCCTGTACGATGCGCTCCGTATCCGCTCCGGTCAGCCGGTTCCAGCCCAGCTCTACGGTCTCGGTCCATTCGGTTTCTTCGCGCAGCGTCACGCACGGCACCCCGAAGAAGTATGCCTCTTTCTGCATGCCGCCCGAGTCAGTCAGCAGCCCTGCCGAGGAACGTAGAAGCGAGACCGTCTCGATGTACGAGACGGGGGGAACGATGCGTATGTTCTCGTTGGCCGCTACGTGCTCGATGAGCCCGAATGCTTCGAGATTCTTGTGCGTGCGCGGGTGAAGCGCCCAAAGCACCGGGCGATCCAGTTGGGCGAAGGCATCGACAATGCCGGTCAGGTTCGATTGGCTGTCACTGTTGCCCGCCCGGTGGACGGTAGCAAGGTAGTAGCTACCCGCCTCGACCTCGAACGCTTGGAGCGTCTCTGCCGGGTCCACGTGATCGGCGAAGAAGCGCGCGGTATCCAACATCACGTCCCCGACCAGGTGGACGCCGTCGTTGATTCCTTCAGCGGCCAGATTCGCAACGCCCGTCCGTGTCGGCACCAGCAGCAGGTCTGAGATGTGGTCGACGACGATCCGGTTGATCTCCTCGGGCATTGCTCGGTTGAACGAGCGCAATCCGGCCTCAACGTGGGCAACAGGAATGCCGAGCTTCGCGGCAGCAAGACCGGCCGCGAGCGTGGTGTTCGTATCGCCATAGACGAGCACGACATCAGGATGCTGCTCGTCGAAAAGGCCCTCGAGCATCGGCATCATCTCGCCGGTCTGACGCGCGTGCGTGCCCGAACCAACGGCGAGATTGAAATCGGGCTTGGGGATACCGAGTTGTTCGAAGAACACGTCTGACATGGCGTAGTCATAGTGCTGACCCGAGTGGACGAGCAGCTCCTCGTGATGCTCTCGCAGCGCGCGGCAGACGGGCGCAGCCTTGATGAACTGCGGGCGCGCTCCGACTACCGAGATGATCTTGAGTCCGCTCACGAAAGCGATGCCCTCACTACACGAACGACCTCTTCTTGCTGCTCACGCGTGATCCCGGGAAACGCCGGCAGTGCGAACGTGCGGGCGTCACATGATTCGGCCACGGGCAGCTCGGGCTTGACGTAGCCCTCCGAATCGGTGAACACATCCTGCTCGTGCAAGCGCGAGCGGGTAGTACAGAGCCGTGCCGATTCCCGCATCCTTCAACGCGCCCATGACCTGCTCGGTCTGCTCGGCGCTTCGCGCCTTCACGATGTAGAGGTGATAGACCGCGTCGCCGAAGTCCCGTGCGACCGGCAGTTCGAGCGCAGTATCCGCCAGAAGCTCGTCGTAGACAGCGGCAGCCGCGCGTCGCTCCATGTTCCAGCGGTCGAGATGCGGCAGCTTCACCAGCAGGATCGCAGCCTGCAAGCGCATCGAGACGAGAGTTCACGCCGAGCGCATCGTGAAAGTACTTCTTGCGACGTACCGTGATTCGCCAGCTTGCGAGCAACGCGCGGCGAGCTCTGCGTCGTCGGTGGTGATGATGCCACCGTCACCGGCGCATCCGAGATTCTTGCTCGGGAAGAACGAGAACGCGGCGGCGTGGCCGATCGATCCGGCCATACGGCCCTTGTACGTCGCGCCGATGGCCTGACACGCATCCTCGATGACCTTGAGCCCGTGGCTCTCGGCAAGCTCCATGATCGGATCCATGTCGACACACTGGCCGAAGATATGCACCGGCATGATCGCCTTGGTGCGCTCGGTGATAGCTGCTTCGAGCTTCGTGACATCCATGTTGTAGGTGCCGGGCTCGATGTCGACGAATACCGGCGTCGCCCCAACGTGCGCGATCGACTCGGCAGTAGCGAAGAACGTGAACGGCGTTGTGATGACCTCGTCGCCCTTGCCGATACCCATCGCCGCAAGGATGAGGAACAGTGCATCGGTGCCGCTACCGCAGGGAACGGCGTGCGCCGTACCGCAGTACTCGGCGATAGCCTGTTCGAGCTCCTTGACCTTCGGTCCGCCGATGAACGCAGCGTTCTCCATCACCTCGAAAACCGCCGCATCGAGCTCGGTCTTCAGTTCGCGGTACTGAGCCTTCAAGTCGAGCAAGGGGACGCCCATGTGGTATCGACCCTCTCTTCTCATTTCTGCCTTGTGGACTGCCGAGGATATCATGGCCGAACCTCGCGCGAGCCCGGACGGTCGTGAACGAGCTCGTTACGTGTCTCTACTGATTCTCGAGCAGTTCGTCGGCCGGGACTTCTCGACCGGACGGCCGGAACACCCATGACGACCATCCCCGGCTCGACGTCGCGCGTGACGACCGAGGCTGTGGCTACGAACGCTTCCGCGCCGATCTCGATGCCGGGTAGGATGTGCGCACCGCCGCCCACGCGGGCGCCGCGGCGGATCGTGCAGCCCTTGAGGTGCTCGAAGCGCTTCTCCGTGCGGCCCATGTAGTTGTCGTTGGTGGTCACGACCATGGGTGCGATGAAGACGTCGTCTTCGATGGTCACGTACGCCGTGATGTAGGCACCGGTCTGGATCTTGGTGCGAGCGCCGATTGTCGTGTCGTTCTCGACCGTGACGCTGCGACCGACGACGCGTCTGTCGCCGATCGTGCAGCGCTCGCGGATGCCCGCGTTGTCGCCGACGATGCACGCCGCTGCCGAGCGTGGTTCCGGCCATGACGACCGTGTGGCTGCCGATCGAGCAGCCGCGATCCGATCGTCGAGCGGCTCGAGCGCGCCGCCTTTGGCGGTCGAGCGCGGCGAGAGCTTGGGCCGCTTGCCCACGTAGCGCGAAGTCAGCGATGACACACAGCCGTCACCAATGACCGTGCCCTTCGTCAATGGTCACGTGGTTGCCGATCCGGCATCCTTTGCCGATCCGCACGTCGGCGCCCATGATCACGTGATGTCCCAACGTCACATCGTTGTCGATCACCGCTGTCTCGTGCGCCATGACACCGATGCCGTGCAGCGAAGTTGTCACCGGTCGTGGGCGGTTCGCCATTGCTACACCTCCACCGTGGTCTCGACCGGCGCTCCGCCGGCCTCCATTGATTCGTCGACCGCCTCGAGCACGCGAACGACGCGCAAGCCGTCGCGGCCGTCGCTGCGCGGCGTCGTCACCAGTCACACAGCAATCGAGGAAGTGCTGCACCTCGATCGCGAGCGGTTCCTTCATCGGAACCCACGGAACCGTGATGTCGCCGAAGCGGAGCGTCAGATCCTCGCCGTAGGCCATGGCTCCTTCGGGCGCACCCACGCCGCGGTCGTAGATCCAGATCTTCTCGGTAGCCTGCATGTCGTCGAACACGAGCATCTTCTTGCTGCCGACGACAGTGAGCTTGCGGACCTTGTGCGGATCGAGCCAGCGCACGTGGATGTTGGCCATCTTCCCGCTCGGGAAGTGCAGGTTCGCAAAGACCGTGTCGTGCAACGCCCGGCGTAACGTACGCCGCTCCGTTGCGCTGACACGTAATCCGGCGATCTCGCCGAGAAGATACAGCACGATCGAGACATCATGCGGAGCCAGCGACCAGAACGCATTCTCCTCGGTCCGGACCTTGCCCAGGTTCAGGCGCTGCATGTAGACGTAGAGCACGTCGCCCAGGTCACCCGACGCGATGTACTCCTTGATCCAGTTGATCGCCGAGTGATACTCCATCAGATGTCCGACCATGAGCACGACGCCAGCGCTCGTCGGCCATGCGCACGAGCTGCTTCGGACTCCGCGCTCTTGAGCGTGAGCGGCTTCTCCACGAAGCAGTGCTTGCCCGACGTCGATGACCTTGCTCGCAATGGCGTAGTGGCTCGGTGCCGATGTGGCGACGACAACGGCGTCGAGATCGTAGTCCGCAAGCATCGTGTCGAGATCCGTCGTGGTCTCGACGTGCGGGTAGAGCCCCTTGAGCTTGGCCGAGATTGTCCTCGGACAGGTCGCAGGCCACCACGAGCTCGGCATCGCCGAGTCTGTCCACGTTGCGCACCAGGTTCGGTCCCCAGTAGCCGAAACCGACCACTCCGACGCGCATCGGCTTGTCGCTCACAGGCGCACCACCTTGTTGTCGTCGAAGCTCTTCAGGGCGTTGCGCGTGTCAAGAATCAACTGCGCGCTGCGAACGACCAGATGGTAGTCGACATTGCTGTGATCGGTCACGACGAGCACCGCGTCTGCCGCGGCGATCTCCTCGGCGGTGAGCTCGACCGAGGGCACCTCGCGCTCCGTCGATCTTGAACGCAGGTACCCAGGGGTCGTGGTAGACCAGCTCGGCGTCCTTCTCGAGCAGCAGCTCGGCGATGCGGATGGCCGGGCGACTCGCGCATGTCGTCGATGTCGGCCTTGTACGCCACGCCGAGCATGAGAACGCGCGAGCCTGCCAGCGCCTTGTGCTGCGTGTTGAGCGCATCCATGAGCCGCTGCACCACGTAGTAGGGCATCGACTCGTTCACTCTTCCCGGACAGCTCGATGAACTCGGTGTGGAAGTCGAACTCGCGTGCCTTCCACGACAGGTAGAACGGGTCGATCGGGATACAGTGCCCGCCCAGACCGGGACCGGGGTAGAACGGCATGAAGCCGAACGGTTTGGTCTTGGCCGCGTCGACGACCTCCCACAGGTTGATGTGCATGCGCTCGCACAGCTGCAGCAGCTCGTTCATGAGCGCGATGTTGACGGAGCGGAAGATGTTCTCGAGCAGCTTGGTCATCTCGGCGGCACGAGTGGAGCTCACCGGCACCACCGTGTCGATGAAGCGCTCGTACATGGTCACGGCGTGCCGCGTGCAGTCCGTGGTGACGCCGCCGACAACCTTGGGCGTGTTCTTCGTCTGATACACCGGATTGCCCGGATCGACACGTTCGGGCGAGAACGCCAGGTAGAGGTCCGCTCCGACCTTGAGTCCCCTGCGTTCCAGAATCGGCTGGATGACCTCTTCGGTCGTACCGGGGTACGTAGTCGACTCCAGCGTGATGAGCATGTCTTCGTGAAGGTAAGGAGTGATGGTAGCCGCGGCCGTCTCCATGTAGGAAGTGTCCGGCTCCTTCATCTCGTTCGAGCGGCGTGGGCACACAGATCGCGATCGCGTCGCACTGTGCGGCTCGATGCGAAATCGGTGGTTGCGGACATCAGACCCTGCTCGACGAGGGGTGCGAGCTACGTCGGATGGGACGTCCGGAATGTAGCTGTCCCCGGCGTTGACCTTCTCGACTTTCTCGGTCGAGATGTCGAAGCCAATCACGCGGTGCCCTGCCTTGGCCATCTCAACGGCCAGCGGCAGACCGACATATCCAAGGCCGACCACGCCGAGCACGGCGCTTCCGTCCTGTAGACGTTCGTAGAGTGCCATCGCTCCCTCTCGTTTCGTTTCCAACTGTCGCTATCACCATCTGCGTCCGACGTACGGGCGTCCAAAATGCTCCTTCATTCAAACCCTGCTATTTTATCGCAAACATGAGCTCGCCCGAGCATGCAAGTTGATCATCCACGTACGCCTTGCCTTCTCCGAACCCGATGGGCCCACGCCGCTTCGTGATGATCGACTTCCATGCGTAGCGTCTCACCCGGCACGACCTGCCGTTTGAAGCGCACCTTGTCGATTCCGCCGAAGAACGCAATCTTTCCTCGATTCTCATCAAGCGACAGCAGCGCGACGGCTCCCACCTGCGCCATGGCCTCGACGATCAGCACGCCGGGCATGACGGCGTAGTCAGGGAAGTGTCCGGGAACCCAGAACAGCGTCCCCACGCACATCAAGGTAGCCCACGGCACGCTCGCCCTCGACCATATCCTCGACTCGATCAACGAGCAGAAACGGCTCGCGGTGCGGGATGATCTGCTTGATTGCTTCTGTGTCGAGCATGCGGTACGCCCCCTCTGTCATGCATAGCCAGCGTGTCATCGCCGTCGGTCATGCGATCGTCGAATCGGGACTACTCCTCGCGCAGCGACACGTCGGCGCCCAACGACTGAAGCTTGTCGACGAACCGTTCGTAGCCGCGTTCTATGTGATGCACATCGGACACATCCGTCTCGCCCTCGGCTGCCAGTGCCGCGACAACGAGCGCTGCCCCGCCCCTCAAGTCGGGCGAACGCACCGGGGCACCCGAAAGACCCTCAACGCCCTTCACCAGGGCATAGTGCCCCTCGATCCGGACATCCGCACCCATGCGCGCAAGCTCATCGGCGAACATGAAGCGATTCTCGAACACGTTTTCGGTGATGACACAGTCTCCCTCGGCGACCGCCATGAGTGCCATGAACTGCGCCTGCATGTCGGTCGGAAATCCGGGGTACGGGAGAGTCTGCACATCAACGGAATGTGGACGGCCATGACATGCGATCGTGACGCCATCTTCGAAGACTTCGATCTGGCAACCCGCCTGGCCAAGCTTGCGCAGAACCATCTCGAGATGACGCGGGTCGAACCCACGGACTGTCACTGGTCCACCCGTGATGGCACCGGCGATGAGGTAGGTGCCCGCCTCGACCCTATCCCCGACTACCCGATGCTCTGTGGGATGCAGCGAGTCCACACCGTCAATCGTTATCGCCGACGTACCAGCGCCTTCGATCTGAGCGCCCATCCCGCCGAGAAAATCCGCTAGATCCTGAATCTCCGGCTCGCGCGCTGCATTCTCAATCACGGTTCGACCCGAAGCGAGCACCGCCGCCATGAGCAGATTCTCGGTTGCTCCCACACTCGGAAAGTCCAGCATCACAGGCGCCCCGACCAACCCACCGGGAGCGGAAGCATGGATGTACCCGTGTCCCGTCTCGACCTGAACGCCCAGCGCTTCGAGGCCACGGATGTGCATGTCGATCTTTCGCGAACCGATGTTGCACCCGCCGGGCATCGCGACTTTCGCCTGTCCGAGTCGGGCGATCAGCGGGCCCAGCACGGCGATCGACGCGCGCATGCGCGCGACCATCTCGTAAGGGGCCTCGAACGACACGATGTCCGTGGTGTCGATCTCGAGAGCGTGATCGGAGCGCACGACGCGTGCGCCAAGACCAGCGACGACGTCGCTCATCGTCTCGATGTCGCTGATAGTGGGTACGTTCGATATCCGAGTCACGCCCGGTGCCAGCAACGCGGCAGCCATGAGCTTGAGAGCGGAGTTCTTCGCCCCTTCGACCGTGACCTCACCAGTGAGCGGACGTCCGCCGCGAACGATGATTGAGCGCATTGTCTTCGAATCGACCTCTTCTGCGATTTCGGCCCTGCCGGTTCATTTCCCCGGCGAGCCCACCTCGAATCCCCCAGCGTGGTCATCAAAGGGTATAGGAGCCCCCTTGAGCGGGCAAACGCGCTGTGGGGTGTGTTGCTTAGCTGTTGCGAACCGCAGGAACTGAAACGGAGCGGTCCGCCGAAGGCCCGCCCCGCCAAGATGTTGATTGCAGAAGACCTAGTCGCCTTTCTTGGCAACCTCCAGCTGAACCTCACACCACTTGAGCTCGAGCTCACACGAGTTGATCTCGCCGGTGGCGTCTTTGGGCAGCTCGGCCATGCGCTTCTCGGTGAGTTCGAGCGCGCTCCGCGCGCGCTCCACGTCGATCTGCGATGCCGCGATCGCATGGTCGGCGAGAATGATGACCTTGTCCTCGTGCACCTGGATGTAGCCACCGGCCACGGCGAACCACTCGACCTCGTCGTCTCCGTAGCGCACCCGGATCTCACCGGGCTTGAGCGCGCTCACGAGCGGCGCATGAAGCGGCAGAACGCCGATCTCGCCGTCGATCGTAGGAGCGACCACCATCTTCACCTCGTTGGTGTAGACGATGCGCTCGGGTGTGACGATCTCGCACAGAAGCGTGCGTGCCATGCTGTGCTCCTCTTCGCCCTAGGCGGTAGCGGCCATCTTCTCGGCAGCTTCAAGCGCTTCTTCGATGGTGCCCACGTAGCGGAAGGCGCCCTCGGGGACGTCGTCGTGCTTGCCGGAGACGATCTCGTCGAAGCCGCGGATGGTGTCCTCGAGCTTGACGTACTTGCCGGCCATGCCGGTGAACTGCTCGGCCACGTGGAACGGCTGCGACAGGAACTGCTGGATCTTGCGCGCGCGGGACACGGCCAGCTTGTCCTCCTCGGACAGCTCGTCCATGCCGAGAATCGCGATGATGTCCTGCAGGTCCTTGTAGCGCTGCAGCACTTCCTGCACCGCACGGGCAACGCGGTAGTGCTCCTCGCCAACGACCTCGGGGTCGAGCGCTCGCGAGGACGACTCGAGCGGATCGACAGCCGGGTAGATACCGAGCTCCGCGATCGAACGCGACAGAACGGTCGTGGCATCGAGGTGCGTGAACGCCGTGGCCGGCGCCGGGTCGGTCAGGTCGTCGGCGGGAACGTAGATCGCCTGCACCGACGTGATCGAGCCGTTCTTGGTCGAGGTGATGCGCTCCTGCAGATCGCCCATCTCGGTGGCCAACGTGGGCTGATAACCGACAGCAGAAGGCATACGGCCGAGAAGCGCCGAAACCTCGGAGCCCGCCTGAGTGAAGCGGAAGATGTTGTCGACGAACAGGAGCACGTCTTGGCCCTGGTCGCGGAAGTACTCGCACGCGGTAAGACCGGCCAGGCCGACGCGCAGACGCGCTCCGGGAGGCTCGTTCATCTGACCGTACACGAGCACGGTCTTGTCGATGACGCCGGACTCCTTCATCTCGATCCACAGGTCCGTACCTTCGCGGGTACGCTCCCCCACGCCGGTGAAGACCGAGGTACCACCGTGACCCATAGCCAGGTTGTTGATGAGCTCCATGATGATGACGGTCTTGCCGACACCGGCGCCGCCGAACAGGCCCGTCTTGCCGCCCTTGATGTAGGGCTCGAGCAGGTCGACAACCTTGATGCCGGTCTCGAAGATCTCGGTGGTCGGCTCCAGATCTTCGTACTTCGGAGCGTCCCGGTGGATCGGGTAGTAGTCCTCGGCTTTGACCTCCGGACCACCGTCGACCGTCTCACCCAGCACGTTGAAGATACGGCCAAGCGTGGACGGGCCGACCGGCATCTTCATGGCGCCGCCGGTGTCGACGGCCTCCATGCCACGGGTCAGGCCGTCGGTGGACGACATGGCGACCGCACGCACCTGGTTGCCGGGCAGGTGCTGCTGCACCTCGGCGACCGTGGTCACGCGACCGATCGGGGTCTCTGCGTCCACCTTGAGCGCGTTGTAGATCGCGGGGATGGCGTCCGGCGCAAACTCGACGTCGAGCACCGGACCGACCACGCGAACGATACGTCCAGCGTTCATAGGCGTTTCCTTTTCTTTGGTGACTTCCATCTACTTCTCCAGCGCCGCTGCGCCGCCGACGATCTCGGCGATCTCGTTGGTGATCGCTGCCTGACGCGCACGGTTGTAGCTGCGGCTGAGGGTGGTGATCATCTCTCCGGCATTGTCGGTTGCGGACTTCATGGCCGTGCGGCGAGCGCCATGCTCAGATGCCGCCGACTCCATGAGCGCGCGGAAGATCAGTGTCTCGACATACGTGGGGAGCAGGCGCCGCAGCACGCTCTCGGGACTGGGCTCGAACATGTACTCCGCCGAGACATCCGCTTCACTCGGCCGCCTCATCCACCACCGCGTGCTCGATCGGCAGGAGCTTGTGGACCTCGGGCTTCTGCTCGGCCACGTTCTTGAAGCGGTTGAAGGCGATGTAGACCGCATCGACCTCCTCGGCCGAATAGGCTCCGATCACGTGCGAGGCAATCGCCTTCGCATCGGCGAACGTCGGCCTGTCCGAGATGTCCCGGTACGTGGCCAGCGGCTCGATGCCACGGTAGCGGAAATACCCGCCAGCTTTCTTGCCCACGGTAATGATCTCGACCTCGGCACCCCGCTCACGCTCCTCGCGCATGAGGTTCTCGGTCATGCGCAGAATGTTCGAGTTGAATGCGCCAGCAAGACCGCGGTCCGAGGTCACGGCGATGAGGACGACACGTTTGCGCTCCGCGTGCTCTGCGAGCAGCGGATGCTCGGCGCCACTGGCGTAGCGCGCCACGTTGCCGAGGACTTCCATCATCGACAGCGCGTACGGACGTGCGGCCTCGATCTTCTCCTGGGCCTTCTTGATCTTGGCGGTCGCGACCATCTCCATGGTGCGCGTGATCTGGCGCGTCGACTCGACGCTGACGATCCGCTTCTTTATGTCGCGTAGGTTCGCCATCCGTTGTCGACCCCTAGCTTGCCGAGAAGGACTCGGAGAACTCGCGCAGTACCTGCGTGAGCTTGTCCTTGGTCTCATCGGACAGCTTCTGCTCGGCAACGATCGCCGAACTGATGTCAGGGTGTCCCGCGTTCACGAACTCGAGGAACTCGTCACGGAAACGCTGAACGTCTTCGATGGCGAGATCGTCCAGGAAACCCTGGGTGCCCGCGAAGATCGCCAGCACCTGGTCCTGGACGGGCATCGGAACGTAGCGGCCCTGCTTGGTGAGCTCGACAAGGCGAGCACCACGGTTCAGCGTGGCCTGCGTCGATTTGTCCAGGTCCGAGCCGAACTGCGCGAACGCCGCAAGCGAACGGTAGTTCGCCAGATCCAAGCGCATCGAGCCGGCGACCTGCTTCATGGCCTTGATCTGCGCGTTTCCGCCTACTCGGGAGACCGAGATACCCACGTTGATGGCAGGCCGAATGCCCTGGAAGAACAGGTCGGTCTGCAAGAAGATCTGCCCGTCGGTGATGGAGATGACGTTGGTCGGGATGTAGGCCGACACGTCACCAGCCTGGGTCTCGATGATCGGCAGGGCTGTGAGCGAACCCGCGCCCAACTCGTCGTTCATCTTGACCGCTCGCTCCAGCAAGCGGCTATGCAGGTAGAACACGTCGCCAGGATAGGCCTCGCGACCAGGCGGGCGACGCAGCGTCAGCGACATCTGGCGATAGGCGACTGCCTGCTTTGATAGGTCATCGTAGACACACAGCACGGCGCGGCCCGGGTTGTCCTTGCTGGCCGGCTTGCCGTCCGCTCCGTTGTACATGAAGAACTCGCCGATGGCCGCGCCCGACATCGGGGCGAGGTACTGCATCGGTGCGGGGTCAGAGGCGTTGGCGGCCACGACGATCGTGTACTCCATCGCGCCGTACTCTTCGAGCGTCTGCACCACGCCTGCCACAGTCGAAGCCTTCTGGCCCACGGCGACGTACACGCAGATGACGCCCTTGCCCTTCTGGTTGATGATCGCGTCGATCGCCACGGCGGTCTTGCCCGTCTGGCGGTCGCCGATGATCAGTTCTCTCTGGCCACGACCGA
The DNA here is from genome assembly GCA_963790405.1 of uncultured Actinomycetota bacterium. Classification (GTDB taxonomy): domain Bacteria; phylum Actinomycetota; class Coriobacteriia; order Anaerosomatales; family JAGXFU01; genus JBGSMX01. The sequence goes on along the minus strand of CAWBOJ010000005.1, from coordinate 82,770 downwards.
CCGGAATCATCGCGTCGATTGCCATGATGCCTGTCTGGACGGGCTCATGAACCGGCTGACGAGCGACAACGCCCGGAGCGCGGAACTCGACCGGACGCATTCCCTCGGCCGCTATGGGGCCTTTGCCATCGAGCGGCTGTCCCAACGGATCGACGATGCGACCGAGCAGACCTTTGCCCGAAGGCACCTCGACGACACGACCGGTCGTGCGAACCATGTTGTTCTCGCCGACGAGCGTGGTATCGCCCATCAGCACGGCGCCGACCTCGTTCTCGTCGAGGTTCAGGGCCATGCCGTAGACGACATCGCCGTCTCGGCCGATGAATTCGAGCAGCTCGCCGGCCATCGCGCCCTTCAGTCCGTCGACGCGTGCGATCCCGTCGCCGACAGACATGACGGTGCCGACCTCACGAACGTCGACCTCGGTCGCGAACGACTCGAGTTGTGCCTTGAGCACGTCATTGATCGCGCTTGCACTGATCTGTGCCACTTACGCCTCACCTCCCTGCGGTGTGGTAGCAAGCGTCGCGCGCATGGCCTTGAGTTGGGAGGTCAGACTCCCGTCGAGCACACGGCCCGCGACGTTGATGATGATGCCGCCGAGGATCGACTCGTCCACGCGCTCGCGCAGCGTGACGGGACGCCCCAGTGAGGCGGCGAGCTTTTCGGTGACCGACGCACGCATGGCGTCGTTGAGAGCGATGGCCGTCGTGACCTCGGCCACGACGATACCGCGCTCCTTCTCGGCAATCTCTCCGAAGATGCGAGACACATCGCCGAGCAGGTCCGCATGACCTCGATCGACTGCGAGCGTGACCACGGTCAGCGCTTCGGGCGAGACAACCTCGCCGAAGATTCCCTTGAGCACGTCGCGCTTCTTCTCCGCGGGAACCTGCGCATCCGTCAATGTAGTACGCAGGTCGATATGGCCGCGGACCGACTCGACGACGGTCTTGAGACCGGCGTCGGCAGCGTCCACGGCATCAGCCGCGACGGCGAGGTCGAAGAGGACCCGTGCGTAGGTCCTGGCGATCTCGCTAGTTGTCATTCTAGGCTCCCCAGTTCGGAGACGTATCCGTCGATGAGCTTCGCGTGGTCTGCCACAGTCAACTTCTGGCCGATGAGCTTGCTGGCTACGGCCACCGAAAGATCGGCAACCGATGCCTGCAGCTCGCTAATTGCCGTCTTCTTCTCGGCTTCCATGGCTTCGCGCGCCTTGGCGACGACCGCAGCGGCCTCTTCGTTGGCCTTCGCGACGATCTCATCTTTCATGGACTCGGCCACTTTGCGACCTTGCTCGATGACCTTGCCGGCCTCACCACGCGCTTCGGCGAGTTGCTTCTTGTAGTCCTCGAGAAGCCGCTCGGCCTCGATCTTGGTCTCCTCTGCCTTGCGCAGAGACTCCATGATCGCCTCGGACCGCTTGTCGAGCATGCCGATGATGGCCGGGAAGGCGAACTTCCACAGCAAGACGAACAGGATGATGAACGCAAGCCACGTAGGCCAGATCGCCGCAGGGTTCGGGTAGACCGAACCGAGCGTGCTCGCAAGACCGCCTTCAGCAGCGGCCTCTCCGGCAGCTTCGCTTGCGAATGCGTACTGAATGAACAACACGTTGCCGACCTCCGTCCTTATCTCTTTGGTGGTGACTAGATGAGGAACGTGAGGACGAAGCCGAGCAGTGCCAGCGCCTCGGTGAACGCGATGGCGATAAACATGGTGCTCTGGATACGACCGGCCATTTCAGGCTGGCGGGCCATGGCCTCAAGCGCCTTGCCGCCAACGATGCCGATGCCGATACCAGGGCCGATTGCCGCAAGTCCGTAGGCGAGACCCTTGCCGATGGCCGAGAGACCCACCAAAGCTTCGACGATGCTACCTTCCACTTCGAGATCCTCCTTCTAGGTCGAGACCTGAGTTTCTCAGGCTCCACGAAAACGTACGTTCCAACCGGCCTTCCTCGGCCGGTGACTTACCCGTCTAGTGCTCGGAAGCGTGCACCGAGCTTTGAATGTAGACCGCTGTCAGGATGGTGAAGACGTAGGCCTGGATGAACGCGACGAAGACCTCGAACGCGTACATCAAGATCAGGAACACGAGCGAGATGCTGCTGACGAAGATGCCGCCAACGCCTGTGGTGATGAACAGCGCCACGAACGCCGAGAACACACCGAGGATGATGTGGCCGGCGTAGAGGTTGGCGAAGAGTCGAACGGCGAGCGTGAGCGGTCGGACGATGAAGTACGACACGAACTCGAGCAGGAAGATGAACCCGCCGAGAAGTGCTCGCCCGGCCAGGGGCATCTCGCGGACTCCCGCAGGAATCAGGCTCTTGAGATAGCCGTACGCACCGTTTCTACTGAACCCGACCCACACGAATGCGATCCAGCTGACAAGCGCCAACGCGACGGTTCCGCCAATGGCACCACCGATCGACTTGCCCGCAGGCAGGAGGCCGTAGAAGTTGGATACCAGAATCATGAAGAAGAAGGTGCCGAGAAGCGGCACGAACTTGGGACCGTCTTTCTCGCCGATGACGTCGGTTGCCATGTCCCGGATGAACTCGACGCCGGCCTCCATCATGGACACGAAGCGACCTGAGGGCGCGAGCGCCTTGACGTCTCCGGTCTCGACAGCGACGCGCATCTGCCGCTTCTCGCGACCGGCGACCACGACGAACATCGCAACGACCGTAAGCAAAGCGACGATGCCCCACACGGCATAGTTGGTGAGCACCAGCGGGTCTGTCAGCGGACCCTCGGCGTGCATGTTGTTGTACGGGAGCACCGAGAGTTCATGCACAAGCTCGGTGATCTTTTCTGGGAGTAGCTCCAGAGGGTTCACGCGTGTACCTACCTCCCATCCCGGGACCCGGCGACCGGCCGGGTGTATCTGTGCAGCCCGGCGAACCGGACAAGCTCAACCGTGTACATGACGAGGAACGAACCCGCGAGCGCGAGTCCGAATGCAAGGAATCCGGCAGGAGCGAGCGTGCTGTAGACGAACAGCGCAAGCGTCGCGAAGACGAGGCGTCCGACGAGTGCCAGACCCACGAGTGCTAGACCACGAGCGGGATCAGTGACTTCCATCGCGCGGAAGCTCGAGCGGGATGCGTAGAACAAGCCGCCACCGAGCACAAGGCCCATGGCAGTCGCAACCCAGGGCTGCGAAAGCAACGCGACGAGGCTGTCGAGAGATTCGGGAGTCAGCGTCTACCCCTTATCCACTGCGGGACGTGTCTGTCAGAGACCATCCGCGAGCGGCGCCTGAAAGGGGCGCTACGTGCTTCAGGTACCTCAGTGGGTACCCAAAAAGAGCACGTTTCCGATCGGGGGGTCTCGGAAAGCGGCCTAATCGTACACGAAGCCCTGCCACGCGACAAGCCTACTTAATGAAGCGAGACGGAGTCGCAACTGCCCCCCGACGTCATCCGCCGCTACAGCTCTTCGCTGTCCTCATCGGCATGAAGATGTGCGGCCTCGAACAGCCCCAGCCACAGCACCATGAAGCCCGTGAGCAGGGCAAGTAGGGCGAACGTAAGCAGCTTGATGAGTGTCGGCGCGTAACGCATCGCATAGCCTCCGACGGCGAGCAGAGCCGACCACACGTAGATGATCAGTACCGTCTGCCGCTGGTTGAAGCCCTGACGCAGCAGCCGGTGATGAATGTGACCGCGATCCGCTTCCTGGATGGGGCGTTTGTGCCGGATGCGTCTGATGATCGCAGAAGCCGTATCGAAGATCGGGACACCGATAATCAACAGCGGAACAGCCAACGCAATGGCCGCGACCGACTTCATGACGCCCAGCAACGAGATCGTCGCCAGCGCGAAGCCCAGGAACATCGCACCCGAATCGCCCATGAAGATCGAGGCCGGATTGAAGTTGTAGCGCAGAAAGCCCATGCACGCGCCGATGAGCGCCGCTGCCAGAATCGCTGCCTCAAGTCTGTTCGCCTGGGCAGCAAGCGCGAGGAAGCTCATTGCAGAGATGACACTCACCCCGGCGGCAAGCCCATCCAGACCGTCAATGAGGTTGATCACGTTCGTGAACCCCGCGATGTAGATGAGCGTGACCGGAATTCCCAACAGCCCGAGGGCGATGAGTCCACCGCCCACCGGATTGCCGATGAAGTCGATACGCAGGCCTGCCGCAATCACGATCGACGCTGCGGCAAGTTGACCCAGGAATTTCGGTCCCGGGCTCAGCGTCACAATGTCGTCTACCATGCCCACTGCGAAGATCAGCACCATACCGAGGAGCACACCCACCACCTCGGGACCCCCCTTGGTCAGCGTGCCTCCCCATCCGAAGAACTTCTCGCCTATCACCTCGGCTGCCAGCGCGGCAATGAAGCCCGCGAAGATCGCCACACCGCCCAACCTCGAGATCGGCTTCTTGTGAACCTTGCGTCCCCCGGGCTGATCGACCAGTCCGAAGCGAAGACTGATGCGACGTACGAGCGGAGTAAGGACGAGCGTGACCGTAGCCGCTATGGCGATTACGAGCAGGTAGTGCCGCAAGCTCACGACGATTCGCCCCCGGCAGATTCGTCGGGCTCAAGCTCAATCCGGCGCGAGGCGATGGCGGCCTCGGCCAGCAACTCCTCGGCAAGTGGATCCGGATACGACTCGCGAAATACGATGCCGACTACACCGGCGTTGATCAGGATCTTCGCGCACAGAACGCACGGCTGGTGCGTGCAGTACACGGTGGCACCCTCGATCGCAATGCCGTACCTCGCCGCCTGGATTACCGCGTTTTGCTCGGCATGGATTCCTCGACACAGCTCATGATTGGAGCCCGACGCGATATTGCGCTGCTCGCGCAAGCAGCCGATGTCCTCACAGTGCACGAGGCCAGCCGGCACGCCGTTGTAGCCGGTCGCAAGGATACGCTTGTCCTTGACCAGGATCGCACCAGTGTGGCGTCGCAGGCAGGTCGACCGCCCCGAGACCTGCTCGGCGATGCTCATGAAGTACTCGTCCCACGACGGTCGTGGCATGTCTTGGTTTCTCTCCTGCCGAAAAATCGCGCCCGGGCCGGGCTACTTGGTCCCGAACAGTCGATCGCCGGCATCGCCGAGACCCGGGACGATGTACCCGTGGTCGTTGAGATGGCTGTCGACCGCCGCGACGAATATCTTCACATCATCACAGCAGTCGAGCACCGCCTTGATGCCCTCGGGCGACGCGATCAGCACGAGCAAGTTGATCTCGCGCGCGCCACGCTCTCGCAGGAACTGAACGGCGGCCGCAGCCGAACCACCCGTTGCGAGCATGGGGTCGACGATCAGGATGTCGCGCTCTCCGATGTCTTCGGGCAACTTGCAGTAGTACTCGACCGGCTCGAGCGTCTCGGGATCGCGATACAGACCGATGTGACCCACCTTCGCTGCCGGGATGAGCTCGAGAATGCCGTCGACCATCCCCAGGCCAGCTCGCAGGATCGGGATGACCGCGACCTTCTTGCCGGCCAGTACGTAGCTGGTCGTCTCGGTTATCGGCGTTTGCACGGTGGTCTGGGCGAGCTGGAACTCCCGCGTTGCCTCGAAAGCCATGAGCATCGCGAGCTCTTTGACCAGCTCGCGGAACTCCTTCGCGCCGGTCTCGACGTCACGCAGTATCGTCAGCTTGTGCTGGATCAGCGGATGATCCATCACGACCACGCTGGGGAACCTCTCATCGGCAGGCATGGCGCAGCTCTCCTTGTGTCGAGTCGCGTGGTCGGTTCTACAGCTCTGGATACAGCGGGTGCCGCGAAAGCATCGTCTGCACCTTGTCTGCGACCTGTGCGAGGCGGCTCTCGTCGTCGCGCTTGAAGATCGCCTCGGCGATAAGCGAACCGACTGTGTACGCTTCGTCCTTGTCGAACCCGCGTGTGGTCATGGCCGGCGAGCCAACACGGATGCCGCTGGTCACGAACGGACTCTCGGGATCGTTGGGAATGGCGTTCTTGTTCACGGTGATGCCAACGCGCTCGAGCAGCGCCTCGGCTTCCTTGCCCGTGATTCGCGCAGGCCGCAGATCGACCAGCAGGAGGTGGTTGTCGGTGCCTCCGGACACGAGGCGCAAGCCGCCCTCGGCCATTGCCTCCCCCATTGCCGCCGCGTTGACGACAACTTGGTCGATGTAGGTCTTGAATTCAGGCCGCATCGCTTCTTTGAACGCGACGGCCTTGGCCGCAATGATGTGCTCGAGCGGACCGCCCTGCGAGCCCGGGAACACCGACTTGTCGATAGCCGTTGCGTGCTCCGCTTTGCACAGGATGAAGCCCGCACGCGGCCCGCGCAGCGTCTTGTGACTCGTCGAGGTAACCACGTCGGCGTGAGGCACCGGCGAGGGGTGCGCGCCGGTGGCGACCAGACCGGCGATGTGAGCCATGTCGACCATCAGGAGCGCGTCGACTTCGCGGGCGATTGCTCCGAACCGCTCGAAATCGATGATTCTCGGATAGGCACTCGCGCCCGCAATGATCATCTTGGGGCGCGACTCCTTGGCGATGCGCTCGACCTCGTCGTAGTCGATCCGCTCATCTTCGCCGAGACCGTACGCGACCATGTCGTAGAACTTGCCCGAGAAGTTGACCGGCGAGCCGTGTGTGAGGTGACCGCCTTCGGCCAATGACATGCCGAGAACGCGATCTCCCGGCTTGAGGAAGGCGAAGTACGTCGCCATGTTGGCCTGCGCACCGGCGTGAGGTTGCACGTTGGCATGATCCGCGCCGAAGAGTTCCTTCGCGCGTTCGCGCGCAAGATCCTCGACGATGTCGACCTTCTCGCAACCGCCGTAATAGCGCTTGCCCGGCAGACCCTCGGCGTACTTGTTGGTCAGTACGGTGCCCGCAGCCTCAAGCACCGCCAGTGGAGACGAAGTTCTCGGATGCGATCAGTTCGATGGTGCCTCGCTGGCGAGCGAGTTCAGCGTCGATCGCTTCGGCGACCTCAGGATCCTGCCCGGGAATGTACTTCAAAGCCATGCTCTGATCGCTTCCTCTCGATTTCCAGCCGCGGAACTGCGCGGCTCCCTCATGCCCGATCGGCGCTCTCAAGCGCAGATATCTTGTCCACGCGCTTCTGATGTCGCCCACCCTCGAACTCGGTTTCGAGAAATGCGTCGAGAATCTCCTCGGCGCTCTGACGCGTGATGTAGCGACCTCCGAGGCACACTACGTTGCCGTCGTTGTGTCGCCGGAACATGCACGCCATCTCCGGATCGGTGATCACCGCTGCCCTGATGCCGGCAATCTTGTTCGCCGCTACGGACATCCCGATGCCCGAACCGCACACGAGAATCCCCCGGTCGGCCTCGCCTGATCACTACAGCACGCGCGACGCGCCTCCGCGAAATCGGGGTAGTCGACCGATTCTTCGCTCGTCGTGCCCACATCGGTCAGCTCAACGCCTTTGTCGAGTAGATAGGGCTTGAGCGACTCTTTCATCGCGTATCCGGCGTGATCGCTGCCAAGGTGGATGCGCATATGGACCGTCAGTCCTCCAACAAGTCTGCGAAACAAGGGGCGGGGGACACCCCTTGTGGGGAGCCACCGCCGATTGTACCAGTCTGGATAGACGCGTCTATGCGCCTCCGTGCGCCGCTTCCATCACCGCGTCGACCGGCAGTGCACCTTCGCGAATGATGCGAGGCGCGGAGCCCGTACAGTCGACAACGGTCGATGCGGTCTTGTGTTGCGTCTCGCCACCATCGAGCGCGATATCGGCAGCAGCCACGATGCGTTCCTCCACGTCGCCGAACACGCCAGGGGCAGGCTGGCCGCTCGTGTTGGCGCTCGTCGCGATGATGGGACCACCAGACGCATGGATGAGCTCCATGATGACCTCATGGTCGGGACTGCGCAGCGCAACGGTCCCGTCCTCGGCCCTGAAGTCCTTGCCGACGCGGTCGGAGGCCTGGACCACGAGCGTGAGGGCACCGGGCCAAAACGCCTTGGCCAGATTGTGAGCGTATTCGGGAACGTTGATGCCATAGGTATCCAGCAGCGCGTCATCGTTTTCGACGAGCCAGGGCAGCCGCTTGTCCAGCGGTCGGACTTTGATATCGAATATCTCCTGCGGGCCGAAACACGAGTCGGCCGATGCTCCGATTCCGTACACAGTTTCTGTCGGAAAAACAACAATCCCGCCGTCCCGGAGTACTGTGGCGGCGAGATTGATGACCTCTGCGGAAGGATTCTCCGGGTCTATGCGAAACACCTTGCTCATGGCGACCGCCTCCGTATCACGTCTGCTGCCCTGAACGAACCGGACCTACCGGACCAAACCCCCGACTATGCGGTTACGGCCCGCCAGATCTGAAACGGTTCTTACATCTTCATACCACCTCTGCATCTCAATAACAGTATCTTCGACCCGCCTTTCGTCAAGTTCCATGAGAAGTACACCACCTGGAGCGAGCCATTCGACCGCTTCTTGCATGATCCGACGCGCGACTTCGAGCCCGTCAGGCCCACCGTCCAGCGCAAGATGCGGCTCGTAGCCGAGGATCTCCTCGGCCAGTTCGGCAACATCGGCCGTAGGGATGTACGGCGGGTTAGAGACGACGACCGACGCAGATTTCTTGAGGTCGTCAGGAAGCGGTTCGAACAGATCGCCTTCAAGCACGGTCACCCGTTCGGACAGGCCGAGACGCTCAACGTTGTCTCGCGCCACCTCTGCCGCGACCGGCGAAAGCTCGGTGGCGACAACGCGAGCGGTGGGGTGCTCGTGGGCGATGGACACTGCTACGACACCCGAACCGGTGCACACATCGATCACGAGCGGGTCGACTTCGGCAGTGGCGTTGAGATGTCCGAGAACCTCCTCGACGAGTACTTCGGTCTCGGGCCGAGGAATGAAGACGCCGGGCCTGACGTGCACGACGATGTGCCGAAACGGCATCTCCCCCGTCACGTACTGAAGCGGCTCACCTGTGGCGCGTCGCTTGACGCCCTCGCGCAGCGTCGTCCGTTCTTCGGGAGACAAAGGCCGAGCGAACTGTGTATACAGCTCGACACGGCTCAGGCCGGTCGCAGCCGACAGAAGCCACTCGGCCGACAGGCGCGCCGAGACGACACTCTTCGTCTCGAGATACTCGACCGTCCAGTCGAGCGCGTCGCGAACCGTCCAGACGCGCTCGGTCACTCACACCACCTGCGAGAGCTTCTCGGCACGATCCGCGGCAGCGAGGCCTTCCAGGAGTTCGTTGATGTCGCCCTGGAGAATCGCGGGAATGTTGTGGACCGTAAGGCCGATGCGGTGATCGGTCACCCGATCCTGCGGGAAGTTGTAGGTGCGTATCTTCTCGGACCGGTCGCCCGATCCGATCTGACTGCGCCGCTCTGCTCCTTGCTCGGCCTGCTGCTTCTCGAGTTCCAGCTCGTAGAGCCGTGCACGCAGCACGCGCATCGCGTTCTCCTTGTTCTGGAGCTGCGACTTCTGGTTCTGCGACTGGACCACCAGCCCGGAGGGCATGTGGGTGATGCGCACCGCCGAATCGGTGGTGTTGACCGACTGGCCACCGGGGCCACTCGAGCGATACACGTCGATTCGCAAGTCGCTCTGGTTAATGTGAACCTCGACGTCTTCGACCTCGGGAAGGACGGCGACCGTGGCAGTCGAGGTGTGGATGCGACCGCCCGATTCCGTTTGGGGAATACGCTGCACGCGGTGGACTCCAGACTCGAACTTCATCTTGGAGTAGACGTTCTTGCCTTTCACCATGAACGAGACCTCTTTGAAACCGCCGACCTCGTTGTCGTTCGCGTTGAGCTCTTCGACCTTCCAGCGCTGTGTCTCGGCATAGCGCGTGTATATCCTGTAGAGATCACCGGCGAACAGCCCGGCCTCATCGCCTCCAGCTCCGGCTCTGATCTCGACGATGACGTTCTTGCCATCGTTGGGATCTGTGGGAAGCATCATCACCTTGAGCTCCTCTTCGAGCGGCTCGATGCGGGCCTGTAGCTCGGTGAGTTCTTCCTTGGCGAGTTCCTTCATGTCCGCGTCGGTCTCCGCACGCAGCATCTCATTCGCATCGTCAACGCCATCGAGCACGGAGAGGTACTCCTTGATCTTGTTGATCAGCGGCGTCATCTCGGAATGCTCCTTGGCAAGCTTGGTGTAGTGCTTCTGATCGCTGAGGATCTCGGGATCGCCAAGCTTGTTGGTGAGTTCGTCAAATGACGCGAGGATCTGTTCGAGTTTGTCACGCATGGTGTATCAGGTTCCCCTTACTCGGATCGAACCGTGCCCGTACCCAGGCTGAGTGGTCCGAGCGGCTCTAGCATTCTAGCATCGGCAGGAGAGCGCCGCGCGGGCATAGGCCACAGCACCCATTGAGAGCCCCACCGCGATCGTCACGTACAAGACCCCCAGTACCGGACGCGGAATCATCGTCAGACGAAGCGCATGTCCCCCGGCCATCATTGCAGCCACGAGCAGCCACGTCCGCCAGGAAAGAAAACCGCCGGCGCATCGCTCCCGGCCTCTACTTCGGATGCGCTCGATCGCTCGTCCGGCGGTCGGCGTGAGGATGTAGCGGTACTTGAGCGAGCCGAGAACCACCGCGAGCAGCAGCAACCACACCGTGTGCGGGGAATCCCACACCCATCCGAGACCGCGGAATGCCAGTATTGCAGCCGCGATAGCCCACAAAGACGCCGCGAGCCAGAGCTGCGCCGTGACTGTTGCGCGAGGTTTGAAACGATGCACGCCCCGAGCAGCAACGCTCGATCCGGCTTCGACGTGTGTGTCGATGAGTTCCTCCATGGGCACAGAGCAGCAAACCGCAGGCCGAAGCCCGGCTAGTCTGCGGTGACGACAGCCGAATCGATGCCGGCAGAACCGGACTCCTCGGCGTTCTCACGTGCGATGATCGGCTGCATCGCGGCGACCGCGATCTCCACCATGCTGTCGTCAGGCTCGTTCGTCGTCATCTTCTGCAGCATCAGTCCCGGCCACAGAATGACCCGCACCAGCGGCTTGTCGGAGCGCTTGCCCGCCCACCTGATCACCTCGTATGCCAGACCGGCGATGAGCGGAAGCAAGACGATCCTCAGCGAGATCGCCACGAGCAGCGTAGGTATCCCGCTGCCGAGACCCCAGGCCGCCACGAGCGACTTGATCGGCACGAGCGAGTACAGCACGAGAGCGATGACCATGACCATGAGCAGGAAGGACGTGCCGCACCTCACGTGCATGGTCTCATAGCGCTGAATTATCTTCGGCTCGAGCGGAAGTCCGTGCTCGTAGGCATGAATGGTCTTGTGCTCGGCGCCGTGGTAGGCGAACACGCGCTTGATGTCTTCGATGCGGCCGACCGCCCAGATGTAGATGAAGAACGCCACAAGACGAAGCACGCCATCCAGCAGGTTCCAGGCGAAAGGTCGCTCGGCCGCGGATCCCACGGCGAGATTGGTGAGCACTGCCGGCAGCACGATGAACAAAGCGACCGCCAGCCCGATACCAAGGACCATCGACAGCCCGATCTCCTTGGCCGAAAGCTGCTCTTCCTCGGTATCTCCCGCGAGAGATGCGGATATCTCGAATGCCTTGAAGGCAAGCGCCATCGTCTCGTACAGCCCGACGACGCCACGAATGATCGGCTTGCCCAGCCACGGGCGTTTGGTGACCGAGGTCTTGAGATCGTGTTCCTCGACATGAATCGACCCGTCGGGGATGCGTACAGCCACAGCCCAATTGTGCTTGCCGCGCATCATGATGCCCTCTAAAACGGCCTGGCCGCCTATGTGGGTGTGCTTGATAGTCGTGACGTCATCGTTCGGCACAGTCAGTCTCTTTTCGGGGCTCTGGGATACGGATCGCCACACGTCATCTTGCCTTCTTGGCACGGACCCCTGCGACACGAGGCTCCGGCGTCCATGAAGATGTAGGGCGCGGTTGGCTCTGCGAGTTCGAGCATGCGGCATGCCACTTCGCGAATCTCCCACTGTGCCCGCTTGCAGCAACGTAGCTCGAAGAAGTGCAGCAGTTCCCGGATGTTCATGGTCACCACGATCTTGGTCTCCATGGCATTCGGCAACAGATAGCGGGCATCCTCGGCAGCTGCGCCTGCCTCCATGGCCTCGCGGTAGCTGAGAAACGCCGACGCGCACGCCGCAAGGAATGCATCGCGCATCTCAGGATTCGCATCGACCTGCGGTGGCACGATGAACGAGGGGTCCTCTAGGTAGCTCACGTAGCGCTGCGACTGCTGGTTGTAGCTCGCGAGCCGATGACGTACGAGCTGATGCGTCATCGCCCGAGACACTCCGTCGATGGCAAACGTGTAGCTCGCGTGCTCGAGAGTCGACAGATGTCCCGACTCCATGATCGTCCCGAGGACCCGGTAGATCGCGTCGTCGGCCATCACTTCCATCAGTTCCGCTGCTCCCACCGGCGCGTAGCACAGCCGCGCGGCGACAGCTACGGCGCGCTCGGGCTCAGGTGTATGAAAGAGCAGGCGTACGTCCATGTGGCTGCGGTGATCCTTCTACTGGCGGAGCCTGATGTGACCGACAAAAAGCGTCGGGGAGGCGATGATCGCCTCCCCGATTCTAGCAGTGAACAACGGCTGCCGAGAGTTACTCGGCGGCCTCCTCGGCAGGAGCCTCTTCCGCTACTGGCTCCTCGGCGACAACCTCGGCCTCCGAAGCCTCAGCGACGGCCTCCTCGGCGGCAGCTGCCTCGGGCGTCTCGCTCTTGATCTTGCGGGGCTGAGCCGACTCGAAGGCCTGAGCGCGCTTGGCCTTCTCGGCCTCGCGGGTCTCGCGCTCCTTGCGGGCAGCCTCGGCAGCTTCCTCAGCTGCCTTCTGGCGGGCCTCTCGCTCAGCGGCCTCTTTGTCGAGCGCAGCCTGTGCAGCGTTGCCGAACTTGTCGGAGAAACGCTGAACACGACCACCAGAGTCCACAAGCTTCTGAGTGCCGGTGTAGAACGGGTGGCAGGCGGAACACAGTTCAATGTGCAGCTCGCCGCCCTTTGTCGAACGGGTCACAAACGTGTTCCCGCACGAACAGACGACCTTGGTCTCAAGGTAGTCTGGGTGGATACCCTCGCGCACGGTGGGTCACCTCTTTCAGAAGGTCGCACCTGGTTTCCGACCAGGCGCTTCAAAGACAAGCCCGAGAATCTTAGCACGCGCCCCAAGGCGCTTCAACACGCATTCGAACCAGCCGACGCTACAGGTCGATACCGTTGGTACCGCGCTTGTCCTCGGCACGCTTCGCCATCTTGGTCAGGAACTGCTGGTTCGACTCCGTTTGCTTGAGACCCTTGATGAGCATCTCGAGCGCACGCTCGGAACTGTCGACCCCGTGCAGGATCCGACGCAGACCCCACACGAACGGCGCGATCATGGGATCGAGCAGCAATTCTTCCTTCCGCGTTCCGGACGACACAACGTCGATAGCCGGGAAGATACGGCGGTCCGCCATTCCACGGTCGAGCCGCAGCTCCATGTTGCCGGTGCCCTTGAACTCCTCGAAGATGACTTCATCCATCTTGGAGCCGGTATCTACAAGCGCCGTGGCGAGAATCGTGAGCGACCCGCCGAACTCGATGTTGCGCGCCGCACCGAAGAACTTCTTGGGCGGGTAGAGGGCTGTGGAATCGACACCACCGGAAAGGATGCGCCCGGAGGCGGGACTCGACAGGTTGTACGCCCGTGCTAGACGCGTGATCGAGTCGAGCAAGATCACGACATCGTGGCCTGACTCGACCAGTCGCTTCGCACGCTCCATAACGAGCTCTGCGACCGCGATGTGGTTGTCCGACGGCATGTCGAACGTCGAGCTCACGACCTCGCCATGGATGGATCGCTCCATGTCGGTGACTTCCTCGGGGCGCTCGTCAACGAGCAAGCACATGAGGTACGCCTCGGGGGTGTTCGCCGTGATAGCGGCGGCGATATCCTTGAGCACGGTCGTCTTGCCGGCCTTGGGCGGCGAGACGATGAGTCCACGCTGACCTTTGCCTATGGGGGCGATCAGATCGATCACCCGGGTGGTGATGAACTCCCCGCCGTGCTCGAGCACGAATCGTTCATCCGGATAGATCGGCGTGAGGTTCTTGAAGTGCTGGCGGTTGCGTGTCTCCTCGGCAGGTAGGTCGTTGACCCGATGAACGCGCTGCAACGCTGCGTACTTCTCATTGTCCTTGGGAGGCCTGACCTGTCCGTCGACGTGATCGCCGCGACGCAGATCGAACTTGCGGATCTGCGACATCGAACAGTAGACATCGTCGTCACCCGGCAGGTAGCCGTTCGTGCGCAAGAAGCCGTAGCCCTCGGGTAGGACGTCAAGAATACCTGCAACCTCGACGAAGCCTTCGGCCCGAAGCTTCGCTTCGAACACCGCTTCGACAAGCTCGTCTTTCTTCTTCAGCGCCTTGACGTCGAGCTCCAGCTCGCCAGCCATCGCTTTGAGCTCTGCGACCGTCTTGGTCTGGAGTTCATCTCGCTTGATTGAAGGCTTCGGCTCCTGTTGGCCGCCTCCTCCTCCACCGCTTCCACCACGGCGTCCACGCTTGCGGGGTCGTGCGCTCATGAGTTCTTGACCTTCTCCCAGTCGGCGAGAAATGACTCGAGACCGCGGTCGGTCAGCGGGTGCTTGACGCACTTCTCGAGGACTCCCATCGGAACGGTTGCGATATCGGCGCCGAGAAGCGCCGCCTGAAGCACGTGTTCTGCATGGCGTACCGACGCCGCAATGATCTCGACATCGTGGCCGAAGTCGTAGTTGTTGATGGCGGCGATGACATTGCCGAGGTGCTCGATTCCATCTTCGGAGATGTCATCGAAGCGACCGACGAACGGCGAGATGTAGGCAGCACCGGAGCGAGCAGCCAGCAAGGCCTGCGGCACCGTGAAGCACAGTGTCATGTTGACCTTGATGCCCTTGTCATACAGCATCTTCGTGGCCGCAAGTCCCTCGGGCATCGTCGGCACCTTCACCACCACGTTGGGGTGCAAGGCAGCGAGTTCGACCCCCTCGGCCACTATCTCGTCGCGCTTCAGCGACACGGTCTCGGCCGATACGGGCCCGTCCACGATCTCGCAGATGCGCTTGATGTGATCGTGGAACTCGGCGAGCTTCCCGCCCTCTCGGGCATACAGTGTCGGGTTGGTGGTAACGCCCGAGACGACCCCCCAACTGGCGGCCTCCTCGATCTCACCGATGTTTGCGGTGTCCAAGAAGAACTTCACGGCCTCTGCTCGCGCCTCCTTCGTGCAGCATCCCGTCAGGGCGCTGCTTCGAACTCCTCTTCCACGGCCGCGTCGATGATGTGTTCGATCACGTCCGCTACCGTCAGGTCCAGCTGATGGCTCACGATCACGGGGATGCCGTGCTCACGCGCCAGATCCTCTATGTAGTGCCCGAGCAATCGGATGTTTCCGAAGTTGGCCCGGTACCGCTCGAACGGCCGCATGCCGTCCGTTTGCACCTCGCGGATGTAGAAATGGCTGCGGTGGGACTCTTCGTCATCCACCGCGATGACAAGCTGCACGACACGCGCGTTCTTGAACTGACGTGTCTCGATATATCCCGGAACAAGATGGACACCCTCGAGCACGAGGCTGTCCCCCTCGAGTACCGATCGGTCGATCAGTGCCTTGACGCCTGTGGTCACAACGGCAGTCTGCTCGCGAAAACCGACGATAACGGGGTTGGCACCGTGTGGCACCGGGACTCGGAGACCTCGCCAGGCATTGAACGCGCTTTCGTAGATAGCCGGCATGAGATCCTTCGTAAAGATACCACGCATGACCTCGCGAATGGAATCCGTCGATACAATCCGGGTGATACCGAGCCGGTGAGCGATCTCCGTCGCGATCGTTGACTTGCCCACACCGGTCGTCCCACCGACAAGCACAATGAGTGGCCGATCGAGCTTTGAGAGCTTGTACAGACGTCGGTAGCGTTCCGAGAACTGCTCTCCCGCCATCTCGCCGAGGAACTGCTCGGTGAGCTCCCTCAGTCGCTGCATCGTGATCGACAGCTCGTCTCGCGAACGCAGATCCTCCTGAATCGCGAATGCGATGTCGTGCGCTCGACTCGGCGGCAATCCCGTCGCCGTCAGCGACTGCGCCAGCAACCCCTTCGAGAACGGGAGGCCGTGGGCCTTGTCTGCCAGCGTGATCGTCTTGCCGTGAGGCATCAGCTACACCCCTCGCTCGGCGCCGCGGCTCATCGCCAACTCGGCCACCCGCATGACCAGTTCCTCAAGATCGTCCCCGTCCACTGCCACCGGTACGTTGTCGCACAGCACGGTCGGCACGCCCGCCTCTTCGCCCGCAGCCGCCACCACGTCGATGGCTGCAGCCTTGAGTTCGGTGAGCAACAGATCGTACGAGCCCTCACTCGCGCGCATGTCCGCGCGGAGCTTCTCTCGATCGGACAGATGCGGGCTTGCTCCCACGACCTCGCAACCCTGCTCGTCTTCGAGGTGCTGGGTCAGCTTGCCGAGAACCTCTGCCGGTGCGGTGGTCGCGAAGAACACGCGCTTGCCCTCGACCGGTTCGACCGGATAGGGCCGAAACGTCGTCGTGACGCACGGCACTCCGGGTCGCTGCCGTGCGACCGCTTCGCGGATCGCCTCGACCTGCATCGGCGAAGCGATCGGCTCCTCGGCAGAGGCGATGATCACCAGATCGGCCAGACCGAGCCGGTAGGGACCGAAGTAGCCTTCAACGTAGGTGATGCCACGACCCGCTCCGATGACCAGAGCATGTGCATCCGCGTGGACCGGGGGAATGGCCGCTCCCGACCCTTCAAGCACGATGAGCTCCTTGCCCAGCGTGTCGGCGAGACGAGCCCCCTCGGGCACGTTCGAGAAGAACGTCTCGCCCGCCATGCCTCCGCCACAACGGCGGCACCCGACCGTGGTGACGCGGCTCATCACCGCATCTTCGTAGTTGTCGCTTGCGGCGTGCTTGCCCTCGCGCGCGAGCGCCAGCAGATCGGGCGTGGACAGCTTGATCTTCTCGCCGTGAATCAGCTCCGGCTCGGCGGGGCCGCCTCGACCCATCGCGAGCACGCAGATATCTCGCCCGGCAGCCTTGAGTGTGCGAGCCACATAGCCCGACACGGCCGTCTTGCCCACGCGCTTGCCGGTGCCGATCAACCCCAGCGTCGGAGTGCGAGTCGTCAGCCGAGCGGTCGGCGGCGTGAAAGTGAAGTCCGCACCGCGATACTCGACCCCGTACGACAGCGCGATGCTCGCCAGATGGAAGCGATCTGCACTGGAAACCACCGGTTCGTCTGACAGATCGATCACCGCGTGTGGCTCGTAGCGCTCGATGACCTGGGCGAGTGCCTCGGCCGCCGTCGGAGCGGTCACTATCGGCACACCGTAGGTGTCGAAACCGTTTTCGAGATCCACCTTCTCGGTCCCGCCGAGGAACGCCGCAGCGACTACCTCGTGCTCGTGGCCCAGACTCGCAAGCGCGAATCGCACGACCGGCGGATAGTGCTCGCCGTCTATGAGAGCTGCTACGCGTGTCATGTCTCCAACTCCTCGGCAGGCTCGAGATCGTCGTAATCGAAGTCAGGCGCCGGCTCGGTCACACAGGGGACGGCATGCTCGCCCTCGGCGACCTCGGGCCTCCACAAGCAGAACCTGCGATTGAGCGCACGATAGTCCGCCACGACCTCGGCATCCGAGTAGGGCTCTTTGAGCAGTACGCGAACGCGATCCCCGTCGTGAATCTCGATCACGTTGTAGCAGGGGCGCACGCGACCACGAAGGCGATGGGAACATGCGGTTCCCGCATTCACGATGAGCATGTCTTCCAGGCGCCAGACGTTGGGTACGTGTTTGTGCCCGCACAGCACCAGGTCCGTCCCGCTGCTCGCCAACACCCGGAGCATATCGCCGGCGTCGTAGACGATGTTGCGCTCGCGACCGGTTCCCGGCACGGGTACGAGGTGATGGTGCATCGCGATGACAGTGAACTCGTCGGGATCCGAGAACTGCTCCTCCATCCACCGATACCTGCTGCGACCAACACGGCCCGAGTCCAGATCGGGCTCGCTCGAGTCGATGCCGAGAATGCGCACGTTTCCGTAGACCATCCCGAAGCTGCGTTTGCCGAACAGCTCGGCGAAGTGCTCGTCGCCGACGTTGCGCGCATCGTGATTGCCCATCAGGACCATCTGGTGACTGCACTCGAGCCGCGAGAGCAGACGGTGCGCCTGCTTGAATTCCTGGCGGAACCCCATATCGGTGAGATCGCCCGTGACAACCACGATGTCGGGAGCAAGCTCGTTGAGCTCGTCGATCACGCGCGACGCCAACGACGGGATGTGGTAGCGCGACCCGCAGTGGAGATCGGAGATGTGGGCTATGACGATCGGTGTTTCGCTCACGCTCCCCCTCCTCGGCTCAACTAGCGCGGAATGGCCGGAGCAGCAGGCCCTACGTCCGGATTCAGCGACTTGAGTTGCTGTATGTCATTCCGAACGCCGAGCAGCAGATTCAGCAGATCGCCGTACTGGTAGGAGTCGTAGACGACAACGTCGTAGTCGCCTTCGATCTCTCCCAGATCGGCTGCCCGATCGAGCGCGTCGTTGTACGTGCCGAGTTCGTCGACCAGGCCCATCCCCTGAGCTTCTCGGGCAGACCATGCCCAGCCGGTCGCCATGTCGCGGACGTCGTCTTCAGGAAGCTCCCGCCCATCCGCGACGATGCCGATGAACTCCTCGTATGCGGTGTCGACCCCTTGTTGGATGAGGTCGGTCTCGGTCGCCGTGAGTGAGCGATAGGGGCTGCCGGCATCCTTGTACTCGCCAGCGGTGAGTACCGTGAACTCGATACCCAGCTTGTCGAGTAGACCGGCAACGTTGGGAATCTCGGTGATGACACCGATGCTACCCACCGCGGACGTCGGTAGCGCCCAAATCTCGTCGCACTGTGACGCGATCATGTACGCTCCGCTCGCGCCAACGTCGCCGACGCTGGCGATGACGGGCTTGATCTCGGCCAGACGCGCGACCTCCATCGAGATTTCTTGCGAAGCCGCGACCGTACCACCAGGCGAGTCGATGCGCAGTACCACTGCGCGAACGCTGTCGTCGTCGGCAGCCTGATCCAGATAGCTCAGCATCTCCTCCGGGCTGATAACCCCGTCGAGCGAGCTGCCGGTGCCCGCAATGACACCGTCCACGTGGATTACCGCGATCGAATCGCCGAATGCGGTCGTCGGGTCCTGGCCGAAGCCCAGAAGGGATACGAGACCACAGCACCCGGCCAGGCTTGAGATCGTGACCAGCACTAGGACGACGATGAACACCTTCCAGCCCGCGCCCATGCCTTCTCGGACCGGCGCAGGAGCCGTCGGCAGCGAGGCAGCAGGGTATGCAGCCATGGGAGGTTGATACGCAGAAACGGATGCGCTGTCTGTCGATTCGCTGGGGTCGTTCGGTGCCGAATCCGGCTCGTTCATGGGATTGCCTCCGCGAGGGTTGGGCGCCTTCGATGGGCGTCAATAGCGTCGGTACGGTCTATATTCCCCGACGCGGGCCATAGCGGTCAACCTGCAAGAACCTGGCAGCTCTGCGTTGTCGCACAGGTCGGCCGCACGCCTCACGACTCTCAGCCGAGCAGCTGCACGCCCTCGCGATTGATCGGGACGGCCACCGGCGGACGATAGCCGCCGAGCGAAGCGATGGCGTCAGCGCACCTCAGCACCACTTCAGCCCCGCGGGCACGTGCCGCCTCGTCATCCTCGGCAACGACAAGACCGATCACGGTCGGCCCCGCCCCGGAAAGGACGGCTCCGTCGGCTCCGGCCACCCGCAGAACGGCAGCTACCTCGCTCGCTCGAGGGAGCGCCTCGGCGCGATACGCCTCGTGGATTCGATCGCACGCACCTGCCGCAACGAGGTCCGCTCGACCGAGCGCGATGCCGGCCGCCAGCATGCCGGCTCTGCCCGCGTTGAACGCGGCATCGGCGTGAGGCACCTCGGCTGGCAGCAATCGACGCGCCCGTCGCGGTCTCGAACGGCAGCTCCGACACGGCCAGGATCGCCGCCAGCCCCCGGCCGATCGGAACCGAGTGGGCGACCGGCTCTCCCGCTTCCATCGCCGAGATCACGAACCCGCCGTGGATCGCGGCCGCTACGTTGTCGGGATGCCCCTCGATCTCGGTCGCAAGCTCGAGAAGCGTCCCGGAATCGTACGGCCTGCCCACGAGCGCGCTTCCCAGCACCAGCCCGCCGACGATCGCCGCTGCCGAGGAACCCAGGCCGCGACCCGTGGGAATCGCGTTGTCGCAACGCAACCGGGCGGCCTGTCGCGGGTGCCCGGCATCCGCGAACACGCGCGCCATCGCCTGGGCGACCGGATTGGTCGCATCCGCCTTCAGGTACTCGGCGCCTTCACCTGCGACTTCGACTTCCCAGCTGCCTGCAAGCTCCGCCGAGAAGATGTTGTCGATGCCCAGAGCCAGGCCGAACGCGTCGTAGCCCGGGCCGAGATTCGCCGAGGTGGCCGGCACGCGAACGGTGACGCGACCCACAGCGAACGCCTCCTAGAGGTCTTCGACGCGCAGCACGGTACCGACGGCGCGCACAACGTCGAGCGCTTCGATCTCAGCGAGCGATGCCCTCACTGCCGCCTCCGACGCGCGGTGCGTGACGTAGACGAGCTCGGCCTCGTCGGCGCGCTCGCCCTCGGGCTGGATGACCGACGCGAGCGAGACGCCGTGATCGCCGAAGACCTGCGACGTCGCGGCGAGCACCCCTGGCTCATCGGCGACGCGCAGCCGGATGTAGTAGCGAGTCTCGAGATCGGCGATGTCGCGCACCGGCGAGCTTCTCGGTGCACGTGCATCCGACGAGACCGAGACAGTCCTTGGCCAGATGCCGCGCGACTTCGATGACGTCGTCCAGCGACGGCGCTGGCCGCCGGCAGCGAACCTGCGCCTTCGCCGAAGAACATGGTCTCGCCCACCGAGTCGCCGACGACGTAGATGGCGTTGTAGACGCCGTTCACACCTGCGAGCGGATGAGCTGACCGGAATCATGGTCGGATGCACGCGGATGTCGACGCCGCGTCTCGGTGCGCTGCGGCGATCGCAAGCAGCTTGACCACGTAGCCCATCTCCTCGGCATAGCTCAGGTCGATCGGCATAAGCGAGCGGATCCCCTCGGCAGGCACCTGGTCGAGGGTGACGCGCGAGTTGAACGCGATGCTCGCCAGAATCGCGATCTTGGCGGCGGCGTCGAGACCGTCGACATCGGCGGTCGGGTCGGCCTCGGCGAAACCGCGCTCCTGCGCCTCGGCAGAGCGCGTGGCGTAGTCGAGTCCATCGCTGGCCATGCGAGTGAGCATGTAGTTGGTGGTGCCGTTGACGATTCCCATGACACGCGAGATCTCGTTGGCCGGTCAGCGAGTGCTTGAGCGGGCCGATGATCGGGATGCCGCCGCCCACGCTCGCCTCGAACGCGATGTCGACGCCTTGCGCCGCCGCGTGGTCCATGACTTCCTTGCCTGCGCTGGCCATGAGCGCCTTGTTGGCGGTCACGACGCTCTTGCCGGCATCGAGAGCCGCCAGGACCACATCGCGCGCCACGCCGGTGCCACCGATGAGTTCGATCACGATGTCGATCTCGGGATCATCGACGACGGGCTGCCAATCCGTCGAGACACCTGTCCGCAGGCAGACCGAGATCGGCGAAGCGCTGCTCGTCGCGATCGGCGAAGCGCGTCAGCCGCACGTCGACGCCTGCACGCGTGCGGAAGTGCTCGGCGTGACGGTCGAATATCTCGACCACACCCGAGCCGACCGTACCGAGACCGATGAGGCCGACGTTGATGGTGCGCATGAATCTCCTCCGCAGAACAACGGGGCCGAACACCGGATGATTCCGCGCAGGACGGGGCTATTGTACCCGAGGCCGTGGTTCACCTTCTCGCGCAGTGGACTACCGAGCCCTCAGCGAGGGTACCTACTCCGGTATCAACCTGCGAAGGGAGACATCGGTGAACAAGTGGATCGTCTGGGCGATCGTGGGGGTCATGCTCGATCGCCGCATCGGTCGGAGCGGTCGTCTACACGGAGCAGCCCGTCGTTCTGTCCCACCTGTCACGAGATGACTCCGTACTACGACGCGTGGCACACCGGCGCCCACGACGAGGTCAGCTGCATGGACTGCCACGTGGAATCCGGGCTCGGACAATCGGCTCGCGCACAAGTTCGTCGCCCTCAAGGAAGTCTGGGTCCACGTCACGGCGACCCGACGTTCCCCATGTACACGGCCGAGGTTCCCGACCGACGCTGTACCGACTGCCACGACACGGTCGACATCGAGGACGCGCCGCCGGGTTCGTGCACGCGAGCACCACGCCGACGGCAGGCGCGTGCCAGGAGTGCCATCCGAGCACCGGCCACGCCGTGACGGTCGAAGCACTCCGAGTCGGCAGGTGTGCTGAATGACGCAGCTGTCGCCGGAGCCTGACGACCGACGTGACCGGCGCGCTGCTGACCGCTGATCCTGAGCCGCAACTCGCCCCCGGGCATGGTGACGTCGAGTTGCGGCAGCTGTCACGACATGGCGGCCGCCGGATGCGACTACTGTCACACACCGCCCGAGGACCACTTCACCGACCGGCCGTGCGCCGATTGCCACGTGCCTGGAACGCCGTTCGAAGGAGCGCGCGTTCAACCACTCAGGGCGACCTGAACTGCGCCGACTGCCACGATGCGCCGACGAACCACTTCGCCGGCGCAACATGCAGCGACTGTCACACGCCGGGCACCCCGTTCGAGCAGGCAACGTTCAGTCATCCGTCGGTCGGAGCGAGCACGGCTCCCGCAGCTTCCCGTGTGCGGACTGCCACCCGAGCGGGTACGAGACGGCATCGTGCGTCAAGTGCCACGAGGGCGGCACGCCGAGCGACGACTGATTGGAATCGGTCAACGCCGGAAGAGACGCGCCGTCACGAGGAGTGGCCGCGATGGCAGTCGCACGACAAAGTGCGAGGCCCCTGGTCTACCGAGCGAACCTTCGCCTTGCGGCTGTGCCCATCCGGTGTCTCAAGAGCCTCGCAAATCAGATAATACGCGCAACCCAAGAAGTGCAAGGTTTCTGCGCGACTTGCTGCCGAGCGGGTGCGAATCTCCGATAAACGGCCCCTGACCTGCAGTTTTCCACAGTATCCACAGTTTCCACAATGGTGTGCACCGGCAGAACTCCCTACTCCACGTCGTTGCGCATGAGATCGTCGTAGGTCTCGCGCCTGACCGTCCAGCGCCACTCGCCCGTCGTTCACGAAGACCACGCCGGGCCGCACCTGCTTGTTGTAGTTGCTCGCCATCGACTGGCAGTACGCACCGGTCGCGCACACGCACAGGATGTCGCCGGGTTCGGGACACTGCAGCGGCGCGTCGTGCACGACGATGTCCCCGCTCTCGCAGTGCTTGCCCGCCACGGTCGCGACCATCTCGCGCGGCTGGTCGGCCTTGTTGGCGATGATCGCCTCGTAGTGCGCGTCGTAGAGCGACGTGCGGATGTTGTCGCTCATGCCTCCGTCGACCGCCACGTAGGTGCGGATGTTCGGGATCTCCTTGATCGAACCCACCGTGTACAGCGTCACGCCCGCGTTGGCCACGATCGAGCGGCCCGGCTCGACCATCATCTTGGGCACCGGCGAGGCCGTGCTTCTCGCACTCTTCCTTGATGCCGTCGACGATGACCTTGCCGTAGTCCTTCACGGTGCTGGGCTCGTCGGGCAGGCCGTAGGCGATGCCGAGCCCGCCGCCGGTGTCGAGTTCGCGCACCGCGTAGCCGGTCTCGCTCGCTGGATCTGGCGCATGAAGTCGACGGCGACCTCGATAGCTGCCGAGAAGCTCTGCAGCGCGAAGATCTGCGACCCGATGTGCATGTGCAGTCCCGCGAGCTCGATCCCCGGCAGCTCGAGCGCACGCTTGACCGCGCTGCATCGCGAGTCCCTCGGCCAGCCCGAACCCGAACTTCGAGTCCTCTTGACCGGTCTGGATGAAGTCGTGCGTGTCGGCTTCGATGCCCGGCGTGACGCGGATCAGAATCGCCTGCGTGACACCGCGCTCCTCGGCCATTGCCGAGAGGCGCTCCATCTCGTAGAAGGAGTCGACGACCACGCGACCGACGCCGGCGTCGAGGCACTCCGCGAGTTCGTTGTCGGTCTTGTTGTTGCCGTGGACCTGGACGCGCTCCATCGGGAAACCCGCGCGCATGGCGTATGCGAGCTCTCCGCCCGATGCGCAGAGCAACGAGCAGTCTTCCTCGGCGACGATTCGCGCCATCTGCAGCGAGAGGAACGCCTTGCCCGCGTAGATGACGTCGACATCCTGCCAGTGGTAGCGCGTCCACTTCACGTACTCGCGAAGCTGGTTGCGGATGTGCTGCTCGTCCATGACGTAGAGCGCCGTGCCGGCCTCGCGCGCGAGCTCGACCGTGTCGACGCCACCGATCAACAGGTGGCCGTCCTTGACCTCGCGGTGACGGGCAAGCACGGAGGCAAGATCCGCGGCCGTCTTCTGATCCGGTTGCGCTGGCGGTCGCGGAGTAGCTGGGTCTTCCTGCCATGATGGCCTCCTCGTCGCTCTCTCGCCGAGGCTAGGCTTCTCGGTCGCTTAGTGGGTACTAATTGCAAGGTTTAGTGCATGGTACACGGTGGCGTTCGGGCACGTCAACTACATGCGATCCGGCGCGCTGACCCCTACCAGGCCAAGCACGGTCGGCAAGCGACGATGCGTGTCGCATCCACTGCGTAGAGCCGCGCGGCCGTGAGTTCCGGCTCGTCGGGATCGACCACGCGGCACTGCGTGTAGAACTGATGGAACGCCGCAGCGAGATCCTCGGCGTAGCGCGTGAGCTTGAACGGGGCGAGCTGACGTGCGGCGATCTCGACGACTTCTTCGAACTCGGCGAGCTTGCGCATGAGCGCGAGCTCCGAGTCGGCGTCGAGCAGCTCGGTGTGCGCATCTTCGCGGACCAGATCGCGAGCGGTTGCAGCGATGTCCACGCTCGATGTCGTCCGTCTCCGCACCCACGCCCTTGCGCAGAATCGCGCAGATCCGCGCGTGTGCGTACTGCACGTAGTACACCGGGTTGTCGTTGCTCTGCTCCTTGGCGAGCTGGATGTCGAAGTCGAGCGGCTGGTCGGTGGAGCGGCGCAAGAAGAAGTAGCGGGTCGCATCGGCACCCACGTCGTCGAGAAGCTCCTCGAACGTCACCATCTCGCCGGTGCGCTTGGACATGCGAACGACCTCGCCGCCCCGGAACAGGTTCACGAGCTGGCCGATGACGACGGTGAGCTTGCCGGGATGCCCGAGAGCGGCAACCGCCGCCTCCATGCGCTTGATGTAGCCGTGATGGTCGGCGCCCCACAGGTCGATGACGCAGTCGAATCCGCGGTCGAACTTGTCCTTGTGGTACGCGATGTCGGCCGCGAAGTACGTGTAGTCGCCGTCGGCCTTCTTCAGCACGCGGTCCTTGTCATCGTCGAAATCCGTCGACCGGAACCACGTGGCTCCGTCGAGTTCGTAGATGTAGCCGGCTTCTCGCAAGGTGGCGATTGCCGCCTCGACCTCGCGTCGGCCCGCCATCGGGACCGGGCTCGTGCAGCGTGCGTTCGGAGAACCACACGTCGAAGTCCACGCCCATGCCGTGCAAGACGTGACTTGAGATGTTCGAGCACCTGCGCGTAGGCCGTCTCGCGGAAGTGCGACCTCGCGCTCCTCGGCGTTCACATCTGCATCGGCCCAGTGATCGCCTTCCGCTTCGAGGATCTCGCGGGCGATCTCGATGATGTACCCGCCCTGGTAGCCGTTCTCGGGAAACTCGATCGTCTGTCCGCACAGCTCCAGATAGCGGGCCGCCACACTCGCGGCGAAGATGTCCATCTGAACACCGGCGTCGTTGACGTAGAACTCGCGCTGCACCTCGTAGCCGGTGTGCTCGAGCACGCGCGCCAACGCGTCACCGAGCGCCGCCCACCGACCGTGCCCGACATGCATGGGTCCGACCGGATTGGCCGAGACGAACTCCACCTGCCACTTCTGTCCCGCTCCGATGTTGCTTCGACCGAAGTCGGGACCTTTCTCGCGCGCCTCGCGCAAGCACGCGCTGCAATGCGTGCGCGGAAAGCCGGATGTTGATGAAGCCGGGGCCAGCCACCTCGACGGACTCGATGTCCGCATGGTCCTTGATGCGTGCTGCGATCGTCTCGGCTATCTGCCGAGGATTCATCTTCGCGGCCTTGGCAGACTGCATCGCAACGTTTGTGGCCCAGTCACCGTGACTCGGATCGCGTGGACGCTCGAGGTGCGGCTCGGGAAGCTCTGCGAGCGACAGCTCCCCCGCATCGCACGCGGAGCGCAAAGCGTCTTGAAACAGTGAGGCCAGGGTCTCTCTCACGAAGGTGCGTCTCCTCGACTCGCGAACCGTGCGTGCGGAAGTCACAGGATACCGCTGCGTCTGTCGTGCGGCAACGCGACGCGCCGACGGGAGACGGACCGTGCTCAGTCCGCGCGGAGTCCCATCAAGATCTCCTCGGCGATCAGGTCCTGATCGGGGAACAGGTCCGCGGGAACGGCATCTCGCCCGAACTCCACGAACACGCGATGGCGCGCGCACGTCTCCCAGTGGGAGCGACAGTAGCGATCGACGAGCAGCGCAGTCACGTTCGGCATGTTCGACATGCGCTCCAGGAAAAACGGGCAGGTCGCCAAACACTCGCACTCGCTCAACGTGTCCAACCTCTCGCCGCAGGGCGCGGCCTGGCCTAGCGGTGGTACGGCTCGTTGCGCATGATGCGAAACAAGCGGTAGATCTGCTCGAGCAGCACGACTCGCGCGAGCTGGTGAGGCAGTGTCATGGGTCCGAGCGAGAGCCGCTCGTCGACACGCTCCAATACCGAAGCGTCCAGACCCGCAGCCCCTCCCACCACGAACACGAAGTGGCTCGTACCCTCCACCGTGAGCTTCGAGATGTGCTCGGCGAATCCTTCCGAGGAGCGCGACGTGCCGCTGATATCGAGGGCGATCACACGGGCGCTGTCGGGCACGGCCTTGCAGCAGCGCCTGGCCCTCCTCGGCCAGTGCGCGTGACTCATCACGAGAGACATCGCGATCGGGGACTTCAACGATTTCGACCGTGGCGTAGGGTCCCAGGCGCTTGAGGTACTCGTCGGCAGCATGACGCCAGTGCGGCTCCTTGAGCTTGCCGACTGCGAGGATCGTGATGCGCATCTTCAGGGCCGCTGGGCGTCGGAGCCGAGCGTCACATCGAACGTGCGGCGTGTGTCGGCTCGCAAGACGACCACCTCGACAGAGTCGCCGATGGCGAAAGCGCGCACCGCCCCATAGACATCCTCGATGCTCGTGATCTCACGATCACCGATGCTGACGACGATGTCGCCACGCTCGATCCCGCCCGTCTCGGCAGGAGAACCGGGTTCCACGAACTGCACCAGCGCACCGCGCGCTATGGGAAGCGCGAACTGAGCGGCGAGCGCCTCGTCGATGGTGACCGCACGGATGCCGATGTAGGGGTGTGTCGCGACTCCGGTTTCGATGAGCTGGTTGGCCACGCTCATGGCGAAATCAACCGGGATGGCGAAGCCGATACCCGCCGATTGCGGCGCCCCGACGCTGCCCGAAGGTGACTGGATGAGCGTGTTCACTCCGATGAGCATGCCTTTCTGATCGACGAGCGCACCACCGGAGTTGCCCGGGTTGATGGCCGCATCGGTCTGAATCAGGTTCGTGTACGCCGTGATATCGGTGGCACTCTCGGCGAAACTCGTCCGCTGCAGTGCCGAGATGATGCCCGAGGTGACCGTCTTCTCGAGTCCGAACGGGCTGCCGACAGCAACCACGAACTGGCCCGACCTCGAGACTCGCCGAGGAGCCGACCTCGATGGCAGGGTAGCCCGTGCCCGAGATCTTGAGAACCGCCAGGTCAGTCGATGGGTCGCGTCCGACGACCTCGGCCTCGACATCGTCAACGCCGACCGTGACGATGATGCGATCGGCCCCTTCGACCACGTGGTTGTTCGTGAGAATGTAGCCGTCTTCGCGGATGATCACGCCGCTGCCGTTGCCTACGTCGGCAAGCTGGGTCACTCCCGTGAACGGATTGTATGCTTGCTGCTCCAAGGCGACGTTGACCACCGACGGAGTCGCCTTCGAGGCGACCGCAACCGCGGTGTTGACGTTGTCGGAAGCAACCACGTTCACGTCCGACGGCCGCGGACCGAGATCCGCCTTCGTGAGCGGCTCGCACTCCCGGCCACATGCCGAGCGCCCACACGAGTCCGGCGGCCACGAGCAGTCCGCCCACGACCGAGCCTATGGCCGCCGAAGTGATGACAGCCGCACTGGACCAGCGCCTGACGGTCGCCGGCTCCTCGCAAGGTTCGTCTGTCGGATCCCCGGTGTAGTCGCACACAGGCAGCTCACCGGTCACGACCTCGTAGGTGGGCTCGGACACAGGTTCGGCAGCCGGCGGCTCGGGCTCGAGCGCAGGTGCGGCAGCCGGCGGCTCGGGCAGCGTTGGATCCACTGGATTGTCAGCCATCGGCTCGGCACCGTCTGGTGTCTGGTCGTCGAACATCTCTCACCTCAGGGAACTCGCGTGTCCGCTTCTCGAGCAACGTCAACGAGTATACCCGTGGCTACCAGCAGACATCGCGCCGAACTCGGGAAGTCCACACGATGACCACACAGGAGCCAGTCCCGCCAGCAGACGCGACAGCCTAAGGTCGCGCGAAGCCAAGCGCAGCAAGCAGACGGAGACGCTCCGATGCCGATCGCGACAGTTGTGACGGCCGCGATGGCGATGGCGGCACTCGCCGCGATCGAAGGCGGGAGTGCGGACGCAGATGAGGGCTCCTCGGCAGAATCTTCGACGGGCGTCCCGGCGAAGAACATCTCGCGCACGATTCGGAAGTAGTAGCCGGCCGAAACCACGCTCATCACGACTGCGAGAACGACCACGCCTGTCGACCACGAGCCGCGCGCCGTATCGATTGCGGACCCGAACAGGTACAGCTTGCCGAAGAACCCTGCGAGCGGCGGGATACCGATGAGCGAGAGCAGCCACACGCACCATCGCCCACGCGGTCGCCGGACGGCGCGTCGCAAGACCCGCGAGGTCGGTGAGCGCATCGCCCTCCTCGGCAACGACCAGCATGATTGCGAGCGAGGGAACGGCGTAGGCGAGCGCATAGAACAGCACGGCACCGAACCCGTACGGCGTCCCGGTCGAAAGCGCGAGCAGCAGATAGCCTGTGTGCGCCACGCCCGAGTAGGCCATGAGCCGACGCGTGTCGCTTTGCGGAAGCGCCGCGAGGTTGCCCAGCAGCATCGATGCGCTCGCCACCAGCAGCAGCATCCACGCGAGCGAGGGCTGGCCGGGCAGCATGACCGCTGTCAGGCGCACGAGAATCGCCGCGCCCGCGATCTTGGGCACCGTCGAGACGAACGCGACTGTCGAAGCCGGGGCACCCGCGTACGCATCCGGCGCCCAGAAGTGGAACGGCGCTGCAGAGAGCTTCGCCAGCAGGCCCACGGTCGTGAGCAGCGCGGCGACCAGACCGAGCGCGCCGGTGCCCGCAAGGCTGATATCGGCCAGCGCGGTCGATCCGGACAGCCCGTACAGAAACGACATGCCGTACAGCATGATGAGGCTCGTCAGCAGCGAGAGCAGGAAGTACTTGAGCGCGCCTTCGAGACCGCTCACATCGCGCGTGCGATATCCCACGAGCACGTACGCGGGCATCGTGGAGAGCTCGAGCGCCATGTACATCGTGATGAGGTCGGTCGCCGAGGCCAGCAGCATGCCGCCCACGGCCGAGAACATCGCAAGCGCGACAGCATCGCGAGATCGCTCGATCGGCGATACCTCTCGCCCGACACCCACAGCAGCCACAGCGCCGGTGAGCGCGGCGACTCCGACGCGGATGAAACGCGGCTGGCTCATCGAAGGTGAGCATCCCGCCGAACAGCGTGCCTCCGAGCGGTACCTGTAGCGCCACGACCGCAGCTGACAGCGACAGCGCCGCGCCGAGAAGCGCCGTTCCGGATCGCGTCCCGGAACGAACTCACCGAACAGGGCCACGAGACGCCCCGAGCAGTACGAGCACCTCGGGAAGCAGCTGCCAGTATCCCGTCATCTACATCGCTCCCATGGCGGCGAGCATCGTCGTCACCGCAGGATCGACGAAGCGCAGCAGCGCCGACCAGTACACACCGATGCCCACGAGTGAGCGCGATCAGCGGCACGAGCAGGCCGATCTCGCGGGCGCTCAGGTCCGCGATCGACGCAACCGCTTTGCTCGGCTCGCCGAGAACGACGCGCTGCACCATCCACAGCATGTAGGCGGCGGCGAGCAGCACGCCCACAGCGGACGACGATCACGTAGCCCTTCGCCATGTCCGACTGCCACGCACCGAGAAGCGAGAGGAACTCGCCGGGGAAACCTGCGAGACCGGGCAGGCCGAGCGAGGCGAACGCCGCGAAGGCCAGCAAACCGCCGGCGACGGGCGCCGCCTTGGACACGCCGGAGACCTCGGCGATCACCCGCGTGTGCGTGCGCTCGTAGACCATGCCCGACCAGCAGGAACATCATGCCGGTGATCAGACCGTGAGCGACCATGACCGTGACCGCGCCGTTGATGCCCGCAGCCGTCATCGAAGCAATGCCGAGCATCACGAAGCCCATGTGGGACACGGATGAGTACGCGACGAGCTTCTTGAGGTCGGTCTGAGCGAACGCGACCGCGGCACCGTAGACGATCGATATCGCCGCGAGCAACGCGATGAACCACGACCACGATTGCGCGCGGCGTCCGGCAGCATCGGCAGCGAGATTCGGATGAAGCCGTAGGTCCCCATCTTGAGCATGATGCCGGCGAGCAGCACAGAACCCGCGGTCGGCGCCTCGACGTGTGCGTCAGGTAGCCAGGTGTGCAGCGGCCAGACCGGCACCTTCACCGCAAAGCCGAGGAAGAACGCGCCGCAAACACCCACCACTGGAAGCCGAGCGGCAGCAGCCCGGACGCACCTGCCTCGGCCAGCTTGAGCATGTCGAACGTGCCGCCCTGCGGGTGCAGGTAGAGCGCGAGGATGCCGACGAGCATGAACACCGAGCCGAACAGCGTGTAGAGGAAGAACTTGATCGAGGCGTACTCGCGGCGCGGTCCGCCCCACATCGCGATCAGGAAGTACATCGGGCACGAGCACGAGCTCCCAGAACACGTAGAAGAGCACGAAGTCGAGCGCGCAGAACACGCCGTTCATGCCCACCGCGAGCAGCAGGATCATCGCGAAGTAGAACGCGGGCTTGTTGTCGATCTTCCACGACGCGACGATCGCGAGCACGGTGAGCAGCGCCGAGAGCGCGAGCAGCGGCGATCGAGATGCCGTCGACGGCAAGGAAGTAGTTGATGCCCGCCTCGCGGCACCCACGCGAGCTTCTCCTGGAACTGGTAGCCGCCGCCCACGTCGAAGCGCAGCAGCGCCCAGACCGCGAAGCCGAGGTCGGCGAGCGCAGAAGACCAGCGCCACCATCCTCGGCAGCTTCGGTGCCGACGCTTAGGCAGCAGCGCCGTGATCGCTGCACCGACAAGCGGCAGGAAGATGATGATCGTCAGGAGTGGCATGACGCCTTACGCCCCTTTCGTGACAAGCAGCAACACGCCCGCGAACATGAGCGCGACCACCGCGCCCACTGCGAGCCTCTGATAGGTCTGGATCCTGCCCGTCTGGATCGTGCGCGCCCGCGCACCCGCGGCACGCGTGCGTCGCGGCAGCCCGTTGACCGCGCCGTCGATGACGCGCACGTCGAACGAGCGCTCCGACCGCCGCCGTGAGACGCCACGCAGTCGCGGCACCGTTCACCACCCCGTCGATCGCGCTTGAGGTCGAAGTCAGCGAATGCACGTCGCGAGACGCTGGTACGGCCGGATGACGAAGTACTCGTAGGTGAGGTCGAAGTAGAGCTTCTGCGCCAGCATGTCGTACAGGTAGCCCGCGCGCTGCTTGAGCGAGCGCGTGTTGAGCACGACACTGCGACGGCCGTACGCCCACCAGCCGAGCGCGATGCCCGCACCGCCGACGCTCAGTGACGTGATGCGCCATCACCGGATCCGGCCACGGGATCTCATGGCCGAGGAACTCGCCGAGCATCGGTCCGGAGAAGCCGATGGCCGCCGTGATCGCGGCGAGCACGCACCATCGGCGCGATCATCTCCATGTGTCCCTCGGCAAGTCCCTCGCTCTGCTGCGGCCCGGTGAAGACACGGAACCACAGCCGCGCCACGTAGAAGGCGGTCACGAACGCAGCGGCAAGCGCGATTGCCCACGCGACGTAGTGATCCTCGTGCCACAGCACCGTGAGAATCTCGTCTTTGGACCAGAAGCCCGAGAACGGGAACACGCCCGCCAGCGCGAGCGAACCGATCGTGAACGTCGCGGTCGTCCACGGAAGCTTGCGGGCAAGACCGCCCATCTCGCGCATGTCTTGCGTGTGATACGCGTGGATGATCACGCCTGCGCCGAGGAACAGCAGCGACTTGAAGAACGCATGCGTGACCAGGTGGTAGAAGCCCGCGACGAGCCCTCCAGCGCCGAGCGCGATGAACATGTAGCCGAGCTGGGAGATCGTCGAGTACGCCAGCACCTTCTTGATGTCGTGCTGCACCATCGCGAGCAGTCCGCCCACCAGCGCGGTCACCGCACCGACGAACATCGTGACCGTCATGCGCGACTCCGCTCGCCTCGAAGATCGGGAAGTGCGCGGCCCACCAGATAGACGCCGGCCGCGACCATCGTCGCCGCATGGATGAGCGCCGAGGCCGGCGTCGGACCGGCCATCGCATCGGGCAGCCACACGTGCAGCGGCACCTGAGCCGACTTGCCCATCGCGCCGAAGAGCAGCAGGAGCGCCACGACTGTGGCCGCGCCGCCAACTGCGGGCGCAGTCCAGTCGAACGAGAGCACGTCGGCGAATGCGAACGAGCCCACCGTCGTCCACATCGCGAACAGACCGATCGCGAAACCGACGTCGCCGACGCGCGTGGTGAGGAACGCCTTCATCGCGCGCGGCGCGGGGCCTCCTGCTCGTGCCAGAAGCCGATGAGCAGATACGAGCACAGCCCCATGACCTCCCACGCCAGATAGAGCAGCAGGAAGTTGCTCGCGAGCACGAGCGTGAGCATGGCCGCAGTGAACAGCGACAGCACGGCGTAGTACCAGCCCACGCGCTCATCGCGGTGCATGTAGCCGAGCGAGTAGACCTGCACGCACGCGCCCACGATCGTCACGACGAGCAGCATCACGCCCGCGATCGGATCGAGCTGCAGGCCGAGTTCGAGCGGCTTGCCGGCCGATCTCGGCGAGCGTCATCGTGCATGGAGACCGGCCCATGCGGCGCCCGCCGACTCCGGCCCATATGGTCGCGAACGCGACCACGGACAGCGCGAGACTGCCGAGGATGGCCGCAACCGCCAGGTCCAGACGCGCCTTGTTGCGCAACGCGCGCGACATCGGCGCCAGCACGACGAACGCTGCGGCGGGAAGCAGCGGTATGGCGATGACGTAGTCCACGCGCTACCCCTTCAGCCTCTCCATCGTGGACAGCTCGATCGAACGCGAACGACGGTAGATGGCGAGCACGAGCGCGAGACCGAGTCCGATCTCGGCGGCCGAGACGACCATCGTGAACATCGCGAAGAACTGCCCGGTCATCGCCTCGGGAGTGACCCACCGCGACAGAGCAACCATGTTGAGATTCACGGCCACCGCCATGACCTCGAGCGACATGAGCACCATCGACCGCACTGCGCTTCGAGACCGCGCCGTAGAGTCCGAGCGAGAACAGCACCGCGGCAAGCGCGAGGAAAGCTCCGAGTCCGACCTGCATCTACTCGTCCCCCTCTCGCGACCACCACACCGCGCCGACGAGCGCCACGAGCAGCACCAGCGAAGCGATCTCGAACGGCAGCACCCAGCCACCGTCGATGGTGAACAGCAGCTGACCGAGCGCTGCGATGTCCGGAACCGCGTCGGGCATCGGCCGCGACCGGGATGTCGGCACGGGCGAGCCCGAGGTACATGATGCCGCCGAACAGCGCGGCCATCACCAGCGCGCCGAGCGAGAGATCGAGCGGGCGGATCGACGTCTTCTCGCCGACGCAATGTGAGCATGACGACGAACAGCACGAGCACGGAGACCGCGCCCGCGTACACGAGCACCTGAACGAGCGCGAGGAACTCGGCGGACAGCAGCAGGAACAGTCCGGCGACAGCGAGCATCGACTCGAGCAGCCAGAACGCCGCGTGCACGACGTTGCGCGACGCGAGCATGCCGAGAGCACCGCCCACGGTGGCGAAGGCGAGCATGCCGAACGCGACGCCGTTCACCGTCTCAGTCACGAGGCGTCACCTCCCGTCGGCTCGGCAGCGGCCGCGGAGTCTCGCGTCGCCGCATCCGGCGTGTCGCTGCGGGGCCACCGGGACCGCTTGCGCCGGGCGCTTCGCGGGCGACGCGGCGTCGACATCGGTGAGCAGGTCCTCGATGAGCCGCGCGGCGTCGGTCACCGCGAGCTCGTAGTCGTGCGACATCTCGATGCGCGTCGAACGGGCACGCCTCGACGCACAGGCCGCACATCATGCACGCGCCCAGCTCGTAGCGGAAGTGGTCGATGTGCTTGGACTTGTCCTCGGCAGTCGTGATCTCGAGATCGAGAATGTGGTCGGGGCACTGGCGCACACACGTCATGCACGCTGTGCACTTGGGCGCGCCCGTCTCGTCGAATATGGGTCGCACCGCCCAGCGGGCGCGCTCGGGAAGCTCGAGCTTCTCGTACGGGTACTGCACCGTGATCGGCCCGCGCAGCATGTTGCGCATCGTGATTCGCAGTCCGTTGAGTAGGCCGATACCCCACATGACTAGCCCACCCCCTGAAGCTGCCACAGCTTGAACACGACGCCCGTGACGACGATCCACGCGAGCGAAGCGGGAATGAGCCACTTCCAGCCGATCTGCATGAGCTGGTCGATGCGCACGCGCGGGAACGTCCCGCGAATCCACATCATGAAGAAGATCCCGATGTAGATCTTGAGCATGAACACGATTGGCGCGATGGGCTGGATGACCTCGGATGGCACCCAGGGAATCATCCAGCCGCCGAAGAACACGGTCACCCCGATGGCCGAAATGATGAACGAGTTCGAGAACTCCGAGAGGAACAGCAGACCGAACTTCATGGCCGAGTACTCGGAGGCGAAGCCGGCGACGAGCTCGGATTCGGCCTCGGACATGTCGAACGGCGTCATGTTGAGCTCGACCAGACCCGATACCGCGAAGAGCGCGAACGCCGGCAGCTGCAGGAAGATGAACCAGCGGGGAATGAAGCCGAGCCACAGCCCTTCCTGTGCCAGCACGATGTCGCCCATGTTCAGCGAACCGACGATCATCACGACCGGCAGGACCGAGAGCAGCAGCGGAACCTCATACGCGATCTGCTGCGCCGCGGCACGCATCCCGCCGAGCAACGACCACTTGTTCGCGCTCGCCCACCCGGCCATCAGCAGACCGATCGGCACGATTGAGAGCGCGGCGAAGGTGAACAGCAACCCCGTGTCGAGATCTGTGATCTTCCACGTCTCCGAAAACGGAATCGCGGCATACGCCAGGAGCGAGGGCGTGAACACGGCGGCTGGCGCCAGGAAGAACAGCGCCTCGGTCGACACCGGCCGGAGTGATGTCTTCTTTGGTGAGCAGCTTCAAGACATCCATCGTGGTCTGGAAGATGCCCCTGGGTCCGACATGCATCGGCCCGAGACGCAGATGAAGACGGCCGAGGACCTTGCGCAGCATGTAGATGAGCACCACGCCATTGGCGAGCATGAGCCCGAGTGCGGCAAGCACGCGCAGCAACACGACGAGGCCGGGATTCATCGATCGACCTCCCCGAGCATGACATCCAGACTGCCGATCATCATGACCACATCGGCGATCAAGTGGCCGGGCAGGATCTCCTCGAGCACCTGGCAGGCAAAGAGCGACGGGCCGCGGTAGTGATAGCGGTAGGGTTCGGGCGACCCATCAGAAACCAGGTGCACGCCAGTCTCGCCACGCGATGACTCCACCGCTGCATAGACTTCACCTTCGGCAGGCCGTATGACCTTGGGCACCTTCGCGGTGTAGTCGCCCTCTGGCATGCCTTCGATGCACTGCCGGATCATGTGGTTGGCCTGCCACATCTCCTCCATGCGCACCATGTAGCGATCCCATGCATCACCGGTCTTGCCGATCGGCACGTCGAATTCAAGCTCGTCATAGGCGTCATAGGGCCGATCGCGGCGCACGTCGAACGCCACGCCGCTCGCTCGCAGGTTCGCCCCGGTGAGCCCGAACGCGAGCGCAGTCTCGGGCGTCGATGACGCCGATGTCGCGCACGCGGTGCTGGAAGATCTCGTTGCCGCCGAGCAACGCGTGGTGCTCCTCGAGATAGCCCTCGAACGTCTGCGGAGAACGCCAGGATCTTCTTGTCGATGCCGACGGGCAGATCGGCCAACACGCCGCCGGGGCGGATGTAGTTGAACATCATGCGCTGGCCGCTGATGGCCTCGAGGATGTCGAGCAGCGCCTCGCGATCGCGCATCGCGTAGAGGAACTGCCCCATCGCGCCGGTGTCGAGTCCGAACGTCCCGTACCACACCAGGTGGCTCGCGATGCGGGTCAGCTCGGCCACGAGCGAGCGCAGCCAGCGAGCCTTGCGCGGCACCTCGACCTCGAGCAGCTTCTCGGTCGCAAGCGCCGCAGCCTGCTCGCCCATCATCCCGCTCACGTAGTCGCCGCGGTCCATCAGCGTGCCGAGCTGGTGGTACTTGCGGTGCTCGGCCAGCTTCTCGATGCCGCGGTGCAGGTAGCCAAGCGAGGTCTCCGCGGTGACGACCTCCTCGCCGTCTACCTCGATGATCAGTCGCAGCACGCCATGCGTGGACGGGTGCTGAGGCCCCATGTTGATGATGAGGTGCTCGGTGGTGAGCCCGTCCACCCCGCTCGGCACGCGCTTGATGCCCGCAGGCGGCTCGCCCAGGCATGGGTGCCCTCGGCGGCAAGCAGTCCGACGTCGGTGACTATGTCGCGCGGATCGCTCACCGCTGCCGTACCTCCTCAGGCGTCCTGATGGGCACGGACTTGCGCAACAGCGGCTCGATGCCGTCGGTGGTGAACAGACGCTTGGGGTTCGGATGCCCGGCCAACACGAGCCCGAACAGTTCGGCTGTCTCACGCTCGGGCAGCAAGGCCGAGGGGTAGATGTTCCACACCGACTCGATCTCGCCGTCGTAGGGCACTCCCGTCTTCACGTACAGCTCTTCGTCACGCGTGAAGGAACGCAGATGATAGGTGAGTTCGATCTCCTCGCCGGTATCCGTGCCGAGGAAGTCGAGCAGCATCCGGAAGTCCAGCTCCGAGTCGCGCAGAGCAGCAAGCGCCGAGGGAGCCTCGTGAGCCGCCACGCGAAACACGACGCCCAGCGTCGTCTCCTCGGCTTCACTTGCGATGCCGGCCGAGGCGAGTATGTGCTTAACCACGGTCGCGTCGGGCAGCAAGGCGTTCCTCCGTCCGCTTCTTGATCTTGTCCTGCAACTGGATGAAGCCGTACTGGACGGACTCGGGGCGTGGAGGGCAACCGGGGATGTAGACGTCCACCGGCACGACCTGGTCCACGCCAAGGACGACGTTGGGATACTCGCGGAACGGACCGCCCGTGCACGCGCACGCACCCATCGCAACGACCCACTTGGGCTCGGGCATCTGGTCGTACAGGATCTTCACCGTCTCGGCCATCTTGTGGTTCACCGTGCCTGCAACGATCATCACGTCTGCCTGCCGGGGAGACGCACGGAAGAAGACACCCATCCGATCGAAATCGAAGCGCGGGACCACTCGCGCTCATGAGTCCCTCGATCGCGCAGCACGCGATGCCGAAGGCCATGTACCACAAGGAGTTGCGCCGGGCGTAGTCGAAGAGCTGCTCGCTGCGAATGAACGCGACGGAGTGCTCGCCGGTGAAGCGGTCTATCGCCACGTGAGCGCGCCCTCCTTCCACGCGTAGAGCAGCCCAACAGCGAGAATCGACACGAAGATGATCATCTCCACCAGGATGAACAGCCCCATCGCGGGCTTGCCGAACGACACGGCCCAGGGGTAGAGGAAGACGGTCTCGATATCGAAGACGACGAAGAGCAAGGCGTAGACGTAGTACCCCACCCGGAACTGGACCCACGGCGGTCCGACCGGCCGACTACCACACTCGTAGGTCGTGCCCTTCTCCTCCGACGGAGCCGTCGGACTGAGCAGATTCGATGTAGCCACGGTGACAGCGACGAACACCATCCCGAACACAACGAAGCCGCCGAGTATGAGGTAATCAAGGGACATGTCGTAGAGTCCGCCTTTGCTGCACCCTTTGTCTGCACCTCGCCCCGAGCTGAATCCCTTGCAAGGATACGACAACGCCCGCCGAGCGGGAACGCGATGCCCGCCCCGTGGGCGCCTCGGGGTTCGAGAAAACGTAACACACGTTACAGGGTCTCTCAAGTCCAAAGCTCACATACCCATTGGGGTATCATGCACCAGGCGTGCGACGGACGCAAAAAGAGGCGGCACGAATGCCGCCTCTTGTGTCATTTCTGGAGCCGACGAGGGGATTCGAACCCCTGACCCCCGCATTACGAGTGCGGTGCTCTGGCCAGCTGAGCTACGTCGGCACTATGACTCTTTGTTCTCGCCTTGCTGCGCTCCATCCGGCCTCGGCGTTCTGCGTCGCCTGCGCCGCCTACCGGTACCACTCCCAGCGGTTCCACTCGAGGTACTCTCACCCGAGGTGCTACCACTTCCTGCCGCCGAGTCACTCTGCACAGGCTTGTCGGTAGTGGCCTGGCCGGTCTTCTTTCGGCCCGACTTCTTGCCACCGCGCCGACTCCCCGACTTGGCGCCGGACTTGCCTTCGGACTTGCCTTCGGACTTGCTGCCCGAGTCACCCGCACTCTTGGCATCGTCCGACTTGCCTTGACGCGATCCTCTGCTCTGCGACGAGCCCTCAGAACCGGCTGGCCTGCGTCGCCGCTGCGATCGTGGCTTCGAAGCCTCATCAGCCTCGACCACCGGAGCCGCAACCGGGATAGGAATCCCCGACTCCTCAAGCGCGTCGGCCCTCACCGAACACGGCCGACCTCCCTCCGCGCCACACTCCATGCCACACAACGGCACGGTCATACGCTGTCCGTCCTCGAGACGCATCGTGACGGTCTCTTTGGGCGTGTTCAAATCCGTGACCTTGGCGAGCCCCAAGGGTGTCTCGATCACAGCCCTGCGCTTGGGAGCACGACCCTTGAAGTCTTTGTAGGCATCGTACTCGTAGCGCAGACAGCACATGAGTCTGCCGCACAGCCCGCTGATTTTCAAGGGGTTGAGCGGTAGATCCTGTTCTTTTGCCATCCGAATGGATACGGGCTGGAAATCGCCCGGGAATCTCACGCAGCACAAGGGCTGCCCGCAGTGGCCGATCCCTCCCACCATGCGCGCTTCATCCCGCACACCGACCTGTCGCATGTCGATGCGTGCCTTGAAGCGGGCCGCCAACTCACGCACGAGTTCGCGAAAGTCGACACGCTCTTCGGCGGAGAAGTAGAACACGACCTTCGAGCCGTCGAACAGGTACTCGACATCGATAGGCTTCATGTCCAGGCCATGCTTCTTGACCAGCGCCCGGAATTCCAGCTTCGCCTCTGCTTCGAGTCGTCGCAGCTCCGCAGCATGCTCGATGTCAGCCTCGTCGGCGATGCGCACCACCGGCTTGAGTGGCGCAACCAGCTCCGACTTCGCGACGTCGTGCGGCGGCTCCAGAATCTCACCGATTTCGGAACCGCGCTCGGTCTCGACTATGACGATGTCGCCCTTCTCGGGGCTTGTATCCATCGGGATCGAAGGACAGTACCTTCGATGAGAAACGCAGTTTGACTCCCACTATCGTGGGCAATTGAGAACCTCCTGTATGTCGAACAGCATGGCCTCGACGGCCAGCTGGGGACTCACATTATACGAAATGCGCCTCCGAGCACGACTAACCGACTCTAGCGCACGTGATGCGGCGGCTGGCGTAATGACCGCTCCGACCTCTTCCATGGCGTCGAACACGTCCGTGTTCGCGGCCAAATCGCCCACGCCCTGCGATATAGCCAAGCAATCCCGCAGCCAACTCTCCGTTATGTTCAGGACCTCGGCGACGCCCTCGCGCTCGCGTGCGGTCAACTCACGTTTCTGCCGATCGGCGAGATCCTTTCCTCCCGACTTGCCGACAAACTCCTCTCGCTCCCGGACCTCCTCGGCGTGGACGATCTTCATATCCTCGAGCGGGGCCTTGACTGCCGAGAGCAACCCCTTCGCGGCCCCCAAGACATCGTGCGCGTCCATGTAGCGGAGATCCTTGAGCGTGCTGAGCATATGTGTTCGCGCCTGGCGACGCGTCGGTGACTCGAGGAACTCCACGGCGCGAGCCATCACGCCGCCCGTAGCAGCGAGCGCAGCCCGGGCCTCGTCGGGTTGAGCCCCGGTGCGCTCGATGAGAAGCGCTTGCGCCGTAGCCGGTGGGATGCGCTGGAAACGCACGACGCGGCATCGCGACGCAATCGTAGGCAGTACCGAATCATACGACACCGCGAGCAATATGATCACGACGTTGTCGGGCGGTTCTTCAAGCGTCTTGAGAAACGCGTTGGCCGAACCATCGTTGAACATCTCCGCCGACTCGACGATGTAGATCTTGGTGTCGGCCTCAACCGGCTTCAGGTGTACATCATGGATGACCTGCCGGATCTGCTCGACCATGTAGCTTGCCGCGCCCTCGGGCTGCACGACATGCACATCGGGGTGGAGCCCCTTCTTCACACGTGTGCACGTGCGACACGCTCCACACCCGCCATCATCGCAGAACAGCGCGCACGCCAAGGCTCGCGCGGCGGTCTTCTTGCCGGCACCCGGTGGCCCGATGAAGAGGTTCGCGTGGGAGACGGTACCGCTCTCCACCGCGGTGCGCAGATGATCGGTCACGCGTCGCTGACCGACGAGTTCGTCCCAAACGCAGTGATTCATGCCGAGGCTCCCAATGCCGCGTCAAGTGCCGGCACACGGCGAGCGGCATTCACCAGACGCGCGAATACCTCGGCGACTTCGCCCCCGGCATCGACCACTACGACGCGACCGGGCTCCTCGGCAGCAATTCGCAGGAAGCCGTCGCGCACGCGCTCGTGAAACGCGAGATCCTCGGCTTCCAGCCGATCCGCCCCACCCTTCGTGGCGCGCTCCAGCCCTCGAGCCGGATCGATATCCAAGAGGAGTGTCAGCTCGGGCTTGAGTCCGTCGGTAGCGACATCGTTGAGCACTCGGATCTCGTCAAGCGAAAGCCCGCGGGCGTACCCCTGATACGCGGTCGTGGAGTCGTAGAACCGGTCGCAGATCACGATGTCCCCGTCCGCCAGTGCCGGACGGATGCGCTCGACCACGAGCTGTGCCCGGCTGGCCTCGTAGAGCAGCAGCTCGGCGCGCGGATCCATCTCGACATGGGCGGGATCGAGCAGCGCGGCGCGAACCGCCTCGCCCACACGCGTACCTCCGGGCTCGCGCAGACGCGTGACCGCGTGACCCGCCTCCTCAAGCCGGTGCGCGAACAGGTCGAGCTGCGTCGACTTGCCCGAGCCTTCCCCGCCCTCGAACGTCACGAACACGCCTGGCCCGCTCACAGGCCTTCGCCACCCAGGTGCGCTTTCCAGTGCTGTGGGGCGCTCTGGTACAGATCGTCCCCGGCCGTGTCGATAGCCACGAACACCGGGAAGCGATCGAGCTCAAGGCGAACAAGTGCCTCGGTACCCAACTCCGGCCAAGCGACGACCGTGGTCTCGACCACATGGGTGGCAAGCAGTGCAGCGCACCCACCAACAGCAGCAAAGTAGACCGACCCTGTGCGCACGCACGCCTCACGCACTTCCTCGGCACGTGAACCCTTGCCTATGGTGGCGACGATCCCGGCATCCAGCAGGCGCGGAGTGAACGCATCCATGCGCTGTGCGGTCGTCGGCCCGATTGCGCCGACGGGACGACCCGCAGCGGGCGGCGTCGGCCCCGCGTAGAACAGCGTCTGGCCGACAAGGTCGAAGGGCAGCTCACCCGTCCGATCGAGCTCGGCGGCGATCCGCTCGTGTGTCGCATCGCGGGCCGTGAACACCACCCCGCTCACGAGCAACTCGTCGCCCGCTCGCAGCTCGACCAGCTTCGCGCGCGACACAGGGAGCTGTATGGCACGCGGTTCACTCACTACTCGATTCCCCTTCCGCACACGTGCGCCAGTTCAGGGTCCTGAAAGCGTACACTGCGGCACCCATCACGACCACGGACGCGAGCTGCAATGCCAGCTGCGAACCCGTTATGGTCACCTTCGCGAGCTCGCCGCCTTGTGACTCGACGACACGTTTCACGATGCCTGCCGCGAAGTCGCCCACGGGCGCCATCACAATCATAGACAGCAGCAATGACACGCGAATCACGGACTCCATGGCGGTGAAGACCCGCCCTCGGATCTCATCGGCCACGGTGTAGATGACATAGGTGTTGCCGGCGACTGTGACGGTCGCGATTCCGAAACCCGCCAGCGCGGCGAGAACGCCTGCCACGCCATACGTGCTCGAACTCGCGAAGCCAAACATCGCGATGCCAAAACCGCCCACGCCGCCAAGGAAGAGCAACTGCAGTGAGAGCCGCTCGGCAAGCCTCGGCACAACCAGCGCTCCCGCCACCATGCCAAGCGCAAGGAAGACCAGCATGAACGTCTGCGGCGTGGCCGCGAGCTGAGTCAACAGCTCACTCCGGCCCAGGAACGGACCGAATCCGGACAGTTCCTGCTGCACGAATACGAGCCCGACCGGGATGATCGTTCCTCCGCCGAGTATCGCCACGCCGATGGTTGCGAGGAAACCGCGCAGCTCCTGATGATCACGCAGGAAGCGGAACGACTCGATGGCGTCCTTGCCGAGAAGCGACAGATCGAACGCGCCGGAGTGCTTCGCGGCGCGCGCAGACAGATGGATGCCGTAAATCGCTATCGCCGACACGAGGAATGTCAGCGAGTCCAGAAACACGCCCGCCCGCGGTCCCAGTAGCGCCGGAGCAAAGAACTGGATGGCCTGGTTGATCAAGGAGACATCGACTGACTGCACGGTGCGTATCACAGCTTCGAAACCAGCGAGAATCGCTCCCGCACCGGCAAGACCGACGATCATGCTGGCCTGTTGGGTGGTGTAGGACAGTCCGTTGGCAGCCGTGATGTCCTCTTCCTCCACGAGGTACGGGATGAGCGCGTTCTTGGCCGGGAAGAAGAACAGCGACGCTGTTTCCATCATCAACACGACCAGGTAGATCAGGGCCAGCTGCAGTCCCGCCGCTAGACCGCTGATGGCGATAAGCCCGAGCGCCAGCACAGAGCGTGAGAGATCGCACACGATCATCGTCTTGCGACGGTCGAACCGATCGACAAGCGCCCCGATGACCGAGCTGAACAGCAGCGCAGGAATGATCTTCGCGATCATGATGCCTGCAACCGCGAACGAGGAACCGCCGGAAAGCGTGGTGACCAGTGGCATCAGAAAACCGATGACGAGCCAGTCGCCGGTCCCGCTGACGAACTGGCTGAGCCACAACCTCCGGAACTTCGCGTTGGCCGCTAGCCGGCGGTACGCCCCGCCGGAGGTCGCCTGAGGTTCCGTCGGCTCGTTGTCGGACTGGGGCGGGGTCTCGACCCCGCCCTCATCCCGGATGTCTGAATCAGTCGACATCGATGCTCACCGATCTCATCGCACTGCACCCGAGGTTGACCGCCACCGGCAACGCTGCGATGTGACACGGAGCCGTGTTCAGGTGGACCGCCAGCGCAGTCGTATCCCCGCCGAGTCCGGCAGGGCCGATACCTGTCGCGTTCACTGCATCGAGCACACGCCGTTCGAAAGCAGCGGCACGTGCGTCGGGGTTGGGTGTGCCGATCGGACGGAGCAGCGCTCGCTTTGCGAGTTTGCCGACCGTGTCGAACGTGCCTCCGACGCCCAGACCGATCACAAGCGGAGGGCACGCGGCGGCGGCCTTGCGTTCGACCTGGCGCACCACAAGATCCACGACGCCATCGACACCCGCGCTGGGAGTCATCATCTCGACGATCGAGGCGTTGTCCGAACCCCCGCCCTTGAGCATCACGTGGATC
The DNA here is from genome assembly GCA_963790405.1 of uncultured Actinomycetota bacterium. Taxonomy (GTDB): domain Bacteria; phylum Actinomycetota; class Coriobacteriia; order Anaerosomatales; family JAGXFU01; genus JBGSMX01. The sequence goes on along the minus strand of CAWBOJ010000005.1, from coordinate 38,473 downwards.
CGTGTGCCGGGAATCCCTCGGAGCGTCACGTCGACGAATGCCGGCGTGTTGTCTCCGGTGTTCGTTCGATCGAACAGCGCGTCGGCTACCACGCTCATGCGCAGGCCTGCCTCGCGGTACGCATCTGCAACCGCCGCGTCGATTCGGGCATAGAGATCGGCACCGAGCGACTCTCCGACACCGAGCTCGATCCACACCCACACCGTTCCGGTGTCCTGGCACACGGGAACCCGTTCGCGCGCGGCGATCCGCGCGTTCTCGGCCAACTGAGACAGCACGCGACGCCCCCGCTCGGAGCGCTCAGTCTCGACGGCGAGATCCAGTGCCGTCAAGACATCCGGTCTGAGCTCGACAGCGACCCTGCGGATCGCATCGCCAACGGCGGCAGCGATGACATCGGTGCCGACCACAGCTCAGCCCCGCAAGCCCATGGAGTCGAGCGCGTCTGCGATAGTAGCGGCGCTGGACCGAAGCGCTTCGAACTCTGCTTCGTCGAGCGGCAGCTCGTCCACACTGATCACGCCATCTCTGCCGAGTGACGCCGGAACGGACATGTACAGATCCTTCACGCCGTACTCGCCATCGAGGTAGACACAGCTCGACACCGTGTCACCGGTGTCGCCCAGCACCGCCTCGACCATCGAAACGACAGAGGCGGCAGGCGCGTAGAAGGCGCTGCCGGTCTTCAGTAGCGAAACCACCTCGGCACCTCCGAACACCGTGAGGCGCACGAGCTCCTCGACGGTTTGCTCGGATGCAAGATCGGTCAGTGGTGTTCCGGCAACAAGCGTATGCCGGGGCATCGGCACCATGGCATCGCCGTGCGCGCCGCATGCAAGCGCTTCGACCGAGTCTATCGGCACGCCCAGCTCTCGTGCGATGAAGTACGCGAACCTCGCCGAGTCGAGCACTCCCCCCATGCCGAAGATGCGTGTGTGTGGCAGCCCGGACTCCCGATACGCGAGGTAGGTCATGAGATCGAGTGGATTGGTCACGCAGATGAAGATCGCGTCGGGAGAAGCGGCGACAGCCTGCCCGATGACCGATCTCACGATCTGAGAATTCGCGGCCAGAAGATCGTCACGGGTCATCCCCGGCTTGCGCGGCAGACCCGCGGTCACCACAACGACGTCGGATCCGGCGGTGTCAGCGTAGTCGTTGGTCCCGGTCACCTTCGGACCGAAGCCCTCGACGGATCGACTGTGCATCATATCGAGCGCCTTGCCCTGCGGCAGACCCTCGGCAACGTCGATCAACACGACGTCGGCCAGTTCCTTCGTGACGAGCAAAAAGGCGGCGGTCGCACCCACTTGCCCTGCGCCGACGATCGTTACTTTGGGATACGCCATGCGTTTCGTTCCTCTCGGACTCCGTGCGTCTCGCACACCCGCGCGACCACGTTTCCCCGGACATGCTCGACGGCCCGTACGGGGCCGTCGCGATGCTCGATTCTACCACGCCAAACGCGGGCCGGACTGCTATGAGAGGTCCGCCAAATAGCCCACCTCGGGCTTGCGTCCCTGATGGTGCGCCACACGTTGTTCGAGAATGGGCGGCAACGTCGGCACGGACTCGCGAGGCTCTGGATCAGGGACCGGGACGCTGATGTCGATGAAGAGCCCATCATCGCCTCCCGCAGCCTCAGCGACGATTTCCCCGAGTAGCACGACCGCGCTGCCACCATGCCCAGGCTCGGCGAACCCTGCGTCGTCACACTCGGCGACAACAACCAGGCCCGAGACCGATGCGCTCAACGCGATTGCGCGTTCGAGCACCCCTTCGGCTTGCAGCTCGGATTCACACATAGCCCGCATTACAATGGCTGCAGGCGGCTCGGCAACAAGCCAGTCGAGCACATCGGCCAGTAGACACTCATCACCCAGCAGCAAAGCCGTCTCGCCCAGCGGTGTCGGTCTCACCGTGAACGTGGGGCTCGCTGCGGGCTCCCGAAACGGAATCAGCAGCGCGGTTCCTTCGGCACATCCTTCAAGCTTGCCGAGAAGCGCCGGACGCGCAGCCTCGGGGTCGGCGATTATCGATGGAACCGCCGGACACACCACGAGCTCAGCGCCGCGCTCGCACGCTGTGCGTATCGCAGCCGCCAACGCAGTCACGTCAGCATCGAGCGTCTCTCGGATCGAGTGTTGGACGACGGCGAGGTTCATGTGGCATCTCCATCCTCACGGCCGACCGGACCTTCTTGCCTCACACCAGTTTGTGCCCGCATCGATGAATGCCGAACACGGCAGACACAAGTCCGATCACGCCTTCTTGGTCCCGGTCCCGCCCTTCTTGGTGCCGGTCCCGCCCTTCTTAGGCTTGGAAGCGCGCTTGCCACCGGCCGCTTGCCCCTTGCCCGACGTGCCCCCACGTGCGCCGTTCTTCTTCTCTTTGGTGGGACAGTCCGGATCGATGCAGATCTTCCAAGGGCCCTTCTTGGTATGAACGATCACCTTGGGCGAGCCACAGGGTTCGCACACCTCACCCGTGGGCTCGATCTCGCCGGACTGAGGCAGCGGGTACGAGACCGGATGTTCCTTCGCGTCGTAGTTGACGCACCGGACGTACCGGCTGCCAACGGGTGAGTAGTGGACCTTGAGTTCTGCGCCATCGACCGGACACGCGCCGATCGTGATCTCCGGGCCCTTCTTGGTGGGGCAGTCGGTGCTCAGGCACATCACCCGCGGACGGGATCGGAACTTCATGACCTTCACCTGCGGAGAGCCGCATACCGGACAAAGCTCGTCCATGGCCGAGAAACGAGCGTTCTTCGGCAGAGGGTACGTCACGCTGCACTCGGGATACCCGCTGCAGCCAACGAAGTACGACTTGGTCTTCGGAGAGTACTTGATGAGCAGATCGTGACCGGACTCCGGGCACGCGCCGACACGAGCATCCGCGTCGGCCGCCTCCTTCAGAGCCTCTCCCACCTCGGGGATGTGAGCCAGCAGCCCGATCATCACCTGGGCGAGCAGATCGCGTGAGTGCTGAACGACCACGCTGCGGGTCGCCTTCGCGTTCGCGATCTGGTCCATCTCGTGATCGAGCTCGCTCGTCATGTCGGGAGTCGTGATCCGGTCGGCATGATCCACAAGCGCAGTCACGACGCTGGTGCCCTTGCACGTCGGCTCGACCGGGTCGTTCAGCGCGTACCTGCGGTCGTAGAGCGTCTGAATGATGTCGTGCCGCGTCGCCTTCGTACCCAGACCGAGCTTCTCCATCTCCTGGATGAGCTTGCCCTGCCGAGTAGCGCGCAGGCGGCTGGGTCTGCTTCTCGTCCATCTCCACGCCGCGGAAGTCGACCGTGTCGCCCTGGCCGAGCGCCGGAAGGTGCTCTTCCTTCTTGAGCCCGTAGGGGTAGACCGCACGGTATCCGGCGCTCACCACCACGTCGCCGCGAGCCGTGAACGGCTGCTCGGCCACCGTCGAGGGAAACCTTGGTGCTCTCGAGCACGGCAGCGTCGGACAGCGTCGCCATGAAGCGACGCGCCACGAGGTTGTAGAGCTTGAACTGCTCGGGCTTGAGCTTCTCGGGATTCGCCGCACCGGTCGGATGGATCGGCGGATGGTCGGTCGTCTGCTTCTTGCCTCGGGTCGGCGTGAGCTTCCCCTTGCCGAGCAGGCGCTGCACGTGCTCGTGGTACGTGGCGACGCCGTCGAGCGCCTTGAGGATGCCCGTGATGTCCAGGCTCTCCGGGTACACCGTGTTGTCGACTCGCGGGTACGAGATCAGGCCGTCCATGTACAGCGACTCGGCGATGCGCATCGTGCGGGCAGGCGCGAGCCCTTCGTTCGCTGCTGCCGCCATGCAGCGACGTCGTGTTGAACGGCGCGGGCGGCTTGACCGTGCGTCGCGCCGTCTCGACAGCCGTAACGGTACCCGTGCTCGACGCCCTCAACAGCATCAACGACGGCACGTGCGTCCGCTTCAGCCGAGAAGCGCCCTGTCGCGTGCGGGGCGATGAACTCCTCGGCATCTTTGGCAAACGTGGCCTTCACGGTCCAGTACGTCTCGGGCACGAACGCCTCGCGCTCGCGCTCCCGGTCGACGATGAGCTTCAAGGTCGGTGTCTGCACCCGTCCGGCGGAGAGCACGTCTCCCCACGCGCGACGCGACGCCTTGTTCGATGTGAGCGTGAGATAGCGAGTGAGCACCGCGCCCCACACCAGGTCGATGTCCTGACGGGTCGCTCCGGCCTGGGCGAGCTCCTCGGAGATCACACCCGGCTCGGCGAACGCCGTCTCGATCTCGTCTTTGGTGATCGCCGAGAAGCGCACGCGCGCGATCGGCACGTCCGGGTTGACGTCGCGCACGAGGTCCCGGGCGTCCGAACCGATAAGCTCGCCTTCGCGGTCGAAGTCGGTCGCGATGTAGACCTGGTCGGCCTTCTTGGCCAGGTTCTGCACCGAGCGGATGATGCCGCGCTCGGCAGGAAGCTTCTCGACATCCGCACGCACGAGGTCGTCCAGCTCATCAAGACGCCACTTCCCGAAGCCTTCGGGGAAGTCGACCTTCATGATGTGGCCCTTGAGCCCGATGCTCACCCAGTCCTCACCGTCACGGCGGAACCGGTACACCGGCGTCGTGTAGACCTTGTCGTTCTGGGGTTTGCCGACAGCCAGAATCTCGGCGATACGTCGGGCAGCGATGTTCTTCTCGGATACGACGAGTCGCAATCCGGACTCCATTCTCAAGCGAGGGCGGCGCGTCTAGGGCAGTATATACCGCGTCGTCAAGCCCGCATCCTAACAGAGTCTTGCCGAGCAGTGCTCGCGTCGGGCCGAAACGGATCCGCTACAGACCGAGTTCCTCGGCCCGTGCCTGCATGGCCTCAAGGGCGATCTGCGAGGAACTCATCGCGCTCGAGCCCGAGGTCTGCACAGGTCGCCATCTGCTCGCGACTGGCGCCCCGAGCGAAGGCCTTCTCTTTCCAGCGCTTCTTGAGCGACTTGAGTTTGACTCCCTCAAGCGACTTGTCCGGGCGAACGAGCGCGGCAGCCACGACGAAGCCCGTCGTCGGGTCGGCGCAGTACAGCGCGATGTCCATCTGCGATACCCGCTCGACCTTCTCGGCATGGCCGAGGATGGCGTGGATGATCTCGTCGTCGACCAGGCCCTCCAGCGCCTCGGCCGTGAGTCGAGCCGTGCGTCTCGGGATCGTCAGCAGTCTCGGCGTAGTCGAGGTCGTGGAGAAGACCGGCGAGCCCCCAACGGGTCACATCCGTCTCCGGGAGGCCCGAGATGACGCGCGAGCGCCTCCATGATCACCTCGGCCGCAACGCAGTGATTGACGAGGTTGCGCTGCGGAATCCGCTTCTCGACACGTTCGTACGCTTCGGCACGCGTCAGCATGGCGCTCTCCTCTTCGTCGTACCGGCCCGCGCTCGTGAGCTAGCCGGCGCATTCGCTTTGACCTGCTCGATGCGCTCGAGAGCCACGCCGCCCACGCGTCGACCCCGTCGCCTTTGGTTGCCGAGATCGGGAATCACCGGCGTCGTCGGGTTCAGAGACCTCACGACCGAGCGGAACGCGTCCTCGTCGAAGTCGAACACCGCCGATCGTGTCGTACTTGTTGAGGATGACCGCCTCGGCAAGCGCGAAGATGTTCGGGTACTTGAGCGGCTTGTCGTGGCCCTCGGGCACAGAAAGGATCATGACCTTGGCGTCTTCTCCCAGGTAGAACTCCGTCGGGCACACGAGATTGCCCACGTTCTCGACGATGATGAGATCGAGCTCGTCGAGATCCAGGGCACTGATCGCACGCTTGATCATGTCCGACTCGAGGTGACACGCGCCACCCGTGTTGATCTGCACGGCCGGGATGCCGTGTGCGGATATCTTCTCGGCATCGACCTCTGCTCGCGATATCGCCCTCGATAACGGCGATGTTGTATCGGTCGCGCAGTGCATCGATCGTCGCGAGAATCGTGGATGTCTTGCCCGCCCCGGGACTCGCCATGAGGTCGAGCACGAACACGCCCTTCTCGTCGAACAGCTTCCTGTTCTCGGCTGCAAGGCGCTCGTTCTTGTCGAGTATGGGTCTGTTGATGTCGATCTCCATTGACTGACCTCCGTGCTTGAACTGCCGTTATCCGTCAGTCGGATCCGGCTCTTCGTCATCACCGAGCGTCTTGCCCTCGTCGTCAGGGGTGTCGATCTCGATGCTATCGATCTGCAACTCCCGACCCTGTACGGGCACGACGATGAAACTGCCGCATTCCGGGCATATCACTTCGAAACGCCCATGCTCGAACTCGGTGTCGCAATCCGTGCACTTCGACTTAGCCGGGATGTGGTTCACGATCAGCGTCGCGCCCTCGGCGATCGTGTCCGGGCGTAAGCGCGTCGAACGCGAAATCGAGTGCGAACTGCTGTATCTCGGTAAGATCGCCGACGCTGATCTTGATCTCAGTGATGCGCACGGCGCCTTCACGCTCGGCAGCAGAGAACGAGGCATCGAGAATGCTTTGGACTATGCCCATCTCGTGCACGGGCAGCACTCCTTCCGAGACAAGGGCAACGTCAGATGCCCATCGCTTTTTGCTGGGCTATGCGCTTGGACAGAACCACCCTGGCCAAGAGCAGGCTGCCTTCGTAGAGCACCAGAAGCGCAACGAACAGCGCGCCCATCGTCACGGGCGACCAGTCGGGCGTAGCCACCGAGGCGACGACCATAATCACGACGTACGCCACGCGCCAGTTCTCTCGTAGCTTCTTGTACGAGACGATATCGAACATCACCAGATAGAACACGACGACCGGCAGTTCGAATCCAATGCCGAAGCCGATCATCAGCAGCGTGGCGCCCTGGAAGTACTTGCCCGCGTCGGGGATGGTCTGGATGGTGTCACCGGCCTGGCTCAGCATCCAGGCGAACGCGACGTTGAGAATCTGCGAATAGCAGAAGTACACGCCGACAGCGAACAGCACGCACATAACGAGAAACGTAGGGATCACATAGCGCTGCTCTTTGGGCTTGAGCGCGGGGAGAAAGAAGGCCATCACCTGCCAGATGATGATTGGACTTCCCGCGATCACGGTTCCGTACAAGGCGACCTTGAACCTCAACGTGAACCCCTCGAACGGGCCGAACACGGCAGGCGCCTGATCTCCGAGCACTTTGATCACCGGCGCCATGATGATGTAGTAGATGTCCCAGCCCCAGTAGTACAGTCCCATGGAGCCGACAATGATGAGAATCGCAATTACGAACAACCGACGACGAAGCTCGTCGAGGTGGGTCAAGAACGGCATGCGCTTGGGTCCTACGGGCATAGGCGCGAGGTCTGCCGAAGAGTCGGCCTAGTCCTCTTCCTCCTCTTCCTCATCTTCATCGTCGGGAATCTCGCGAGCCGCGACGGCTGGGTCGACTGCCGCTGTTGGCTTGCTGCTCTTCTCCTCGAACATGTCGCCGCGAATCATGGCCTCCATCTGGTCCTGAGCACGCTTGAAGTCCCTGAACATTCGTCCAGCGGTACGACCAAACTGCGGCAGCTTGTCAGGCCCAAAAATGAGCAGCGCGAATACAACGACGATGAACAGCTCAGTACCACTGACACCAAACACTTGTCAGAACACGCTCCCACATGGTCGTCGGCCCACAGGGGCCATCGCTACAGAGGATTCGATACTAGAGCGCGCACGCCCTTTCGGGCAAGCGTGTGCTCCACCTAGAAGACACTCGCCTCTTCGATTGACTCGAAGATCGGGAAAACCTTGTCTAGACCTGTGATGCGAAAGATCTTCAAGATGCTCTCGCGCGTACACACGAGTCTGATCGCGCCGGAACGCTCCTTGGCACGGCGCAGACCTCCCACCAACACACCCAGGCCCGAGCTGTCGATGAAACCGACCGCCTCGAGGTCCACGACTACGTTCGAACACCCCGACTCGATCTGCGCAACGAGACTCTCCTTGAGCTTGGGCGCCGTATAGACGTCCACCTCTCCCCGGAGGGCTCATCGTGCAGTATGTCTCTGAGCGTTCTGTGGTGATTTCGAGTTCCATGCGCCGATACAACTCCTGCTCGCGGTGCGGACTCATCGAGCCGGCCCTGATTGTAACCCGCGGCGCTGCAATGTAGCCAGATTTCTGCCACGACCCCAGGCCAGGGTTGTCCCGGCTGACGTATGTGCGGCTTGCGACCGACACATTTGGGTAACATCCCTGTGGACGACTCGAGAAAGGATCCTGATGGCTCTCAGTATCGATCTGATGCAAGACGAATCCCGCTGGCAGCTCAAACTCACCGGGGATTTGGACTACGGCGAGTGCGCCGCCTTCCGGATGAACATCGATCGAATCCTTAAGTCTTCGCCGCCTTCGACGATAGTTGATCTCTCTGACCTGGAGTACCTCGACAGCTCAGGCCTTGGCCTGCTGTTGAGCCTGTCGAAGGAGTATGGGGCCCAGGGCGGGCGACTGGTCTTGATCACAAATGAGACCGTGGACAACATACTGTCGCTGACGCGTCTTAACGGCATCTTCTCGACCGTCAGCTCAACGGATGAGGCGCTGGCCGTGTTGGGCGAATCATCTCCCGCATGACCCAGAACGTCTCGACAGCGACCGCGTGAACGAGAGGTTCGACCGGCAGGCGTCCGTTGCTCCACAGACACGACGACGCCCGGGCAACCACCCGGGCGTCGCTTCGAAAGTCAGCTACTTGTCTAACGCTACCCGCGCGTCTACGGAGTCGTCGTAGAGGCCGCGCCTTCATCGATTATCCGCTGCGCCACGGTGGGGTCGCCACCGTTCTGACCCTGCGGGTCGAGTTCCAGGTAGCGAACCGCGTTCGAGGTTGAGGAGACCGTGTCTCCAACCGAATCGTAGAAGATCATCGCGTTGTAGTACGCAGGCGCGAATTCGGGGTCGACCTCCATTGCGGACTCTATGGTCTCGACAGCCTTGCTCCACTGCCCCGAGTAGAAGTACGCAATCGCGAGATCGGTCATAACCGCCGGGTCCCCTGGCTGCACTTCGAGCGCACGCTCGTAGTAGACGGTCGTCGCAACCCATACGGGCTGATCAGCTGCACCGGAACCCTGCTGGTACTGGAGAATCTGCGTGGCCCAGTCGGAGTAGGTGTTGCCGAGGTTCGCAAGAACGGTGTAGCTGGTCGGATCGCTCGCGAGCTGCTGCTGAAACGCACTCACGGCTCCAGCATGGTTCGCAGCGATCGATTCGAGCTCACCCGCACCAGCAGGCATCGTCTGTCGTCTGGCCGCCGCCGAACAGATTCGGACTCATCAAGGGCAGAGCAAACGCGGCCACCAGAAGAACCGCGACCAAAATGATCCCGATCTTGACCGCCGGGGACGCTTGTTTCTTGTTGATTGCCAAGGGTCATGCCTCCTGTCGGATACGCAGACAGGTCCGGACCTCGTGCTCGTCCGGACCCCGCGGTCGGTGTGGTCGGCTCGGCTACTCGGCCGGAGCCGTTGTATCTGGTGTCGCGGTAGCGGCCTCTCCACCCATCGTCGAAAGATCGGGGTGTCCCTGCCGGCAGTTCACCGCTGCTGAGCTGATCCTCAGTGAGCTGCGGTGCGCTGACCGCAGGCGTCCCGCTCGAGGTCGCCGCGGGAGCGGTGCTGCCGCCTCGGGATGAGAATGCCGACGATGATGCCTGCGAGCAGTGCCACGACGCCTATGAGCGCCGCGACAGTGACGCTTACCGACTGGACAGCCGGGGCAGCCCCGGCTGAGCGCGTCTGTGGTCTCGGGGCAGCCTGCTTGCGGGCGGGCTTCTCCGAAGCGGCATCCTCTGCTGTCTCGTCTTCGTCGAAGAAGAAGTCCTGGTCACTCACGAGTCGTTTCCTCCTCTATCGGGGGGCCATCAGCCGGAAGGCGGACATCCGTCGACCGACGCTGTGAACCGCGGGAGATTATAGCATGGACCCGCGGCTCATATCTGCTTGAACCTGCTGCGTCTCGGCCCACGAACCGCAGAAGAAACAGTGCTATTGCGCCAGCCCCAAGACCGACGACGGCACCTGCGGTGTCAGGCCCTACGCCCACCATCCCAGAAAGCAAGAAGCCCGCCAGGTATCCGAGAACCACCGCCCCTACGGGAACGATGAACACCAACCCTTGTGCGCGCCTCCGGCCGACCTCGGGTACGTCAACCTCGACTACGTCGCCGAAAGCGGCTCCCAAAGGATCCAGAACGCCCTCTAGAGTGCGAGCACCCCCATCACCTTCCGAGCATGCCCCGCAGTTCGCGCACGCGGCGGTGTCGGCCATCCGCACGGAAACCGCGCCGTTGTCGACTCTGCAGACTGTTCCTCGCTCGTACACCCTAGCCTCGCAACTTGTCGCGCATCTCCTCGGCCCGTGCGAGAAGACGCTCGGCATCGAGCGTGGCCCAGGAGTCAGTGTCGTAGAGCACCTGTCCACCGACCATCGTGAACAGAACGTTTTCCTGGTTGGCCGTATGTACGAGCGTGCTATAGGGGTCCTGAGTTGGCACCTGATGACCGTGGGAGAGATCCACCGCGATGATGTCCGCCTGTTTGCCCGGCTCGAGCGATCCGACGCTGTCGTCGATCTGCAGCGCTCGGGCGGCATCCAGGGTGCCCAGCTTCACGAACTTGCGTGCGACATGGAACTGCTCGTGTGCGTCGACGGCGCGCTGGATGAGCAATCCGATGCGCATCTCGTCGAACATGTCGAGTGTGTTGTTCGATGCAGGCGAGTCCGTTCCGATACCGACACGGATACCGCTGCCGAGCATCTGACGGAGGCGCAGCACCCCCATCCCGAGCTTCGCGTTGCACCGAGGGCAGAAGGCCACCGAGACATCGTGCGATGCCAGAACGTCTATGTCCGAGTCATCGACTTGGGTGCAGTGAACGGCCAAGAGGTTGGGCACCTCGAACAATCCCCACTGAAGCACGTACTGAACCGGCGACACGCCTGTCGGCAGCCAGCCCAGATGGTCGTCTCCGTACCGGTCGCGATAGTCCACGGCAAGACGCGAACTGCCGTACTTCACGAAGTCGTACTCCTCGCGCGAACCGGCGAGATGCGTCGCGACGGGGAGTCCGTGCTCGAGCGCAAGCGCGGCAACACGGGTGTAGAGCTCCGGATGACACGAGTACGCTGAATGCGCGGCTATGCCGGCTGTCAAACGACCTGCCCGGTCAGACTCGCGCCATTCGACAATGTCGTCCATCGCACGATCGGTCACCTCGCCGATCTCCCGCTTCTCCATAGTGGAGACCTCGCGATAGACGAAACCTCTCAAACCCGATTCCCTCATCGCGCGCGCGGATGTGCCCGTGTCGGTGATGTCGGCGATGGTCGTGATGCCTGACTGCAATGCCTCAAGCGCCCCGAAGCTCGCCGCGTCTTGCCAGTCCTCGGCGGACAGAAGTTGCTCTTTGTCCATGAGCTGCATCTTCCACTGCGCGTAGGGCAAATCGTCGACCAGACCACGCATGGTGGCGAACTCCAGATGCGTGTGGAGATCCACGAAACCGGGCATGAGCGCAGCCAGCCCGAAGTCGCGAATCTCCTCGTCAGGATGTGCGGCCTTCAAGATGTCGATCTCGCCGATCTCGACGATGTGGTCGTCGCGCACCAGCACGGCACCGTTCTCGATGTGCGGCGTCGCGACAGGAAGGACGTATCTGGCTGTCAGGAGCATCTCTGGCCTCCGAAGTGGTGTAAGCGTCCACACATCTTACCGCAGCGGACGTGCGCGGGCGTGGCGAAGGGCGTGTCGGTCCGCCGCGAGTTCCGCAGGGCGGGCGTGGCGAAGGGCGTGTCGGGTCCGCCGCGAGTTCCGCAGCGCGGGAAGATGGTGAGGACGCAACGCGGCCGAACCATCGAGGGCCCCGCCCGAGGACTGCCGAGTCGCCGGACCGACACGCCCTTCGCCCCACCTACACCGTCGCTACGTGAACCGCGACTATCCCGAAGGTCAGGTTCGTCCAGTCGATTGCCGAGAAGCCGGCCACTCTGAGCTCCGCCGCAAGCGACGGCTGGTCGGGGAAGCGCAGAATCGAGTCGTTCAGATACTGGAATGAGGCCCGATCGCCGCTAGAGAGCAGAGAACCGAGCGTCGGAATCACCACGCGTAGGTACACATGGTAGAGCCAGCGAAACAGGAAGAACGGCGGCCGCGAGAACTCCAGGACAACGTATCGACCACCGGGGCGCAGCACGCGCCGAACCTCGGTGAAGTTCGCAGCTCGATCGGGCAAGTTGCGCACCCCGAAAGCAACAGTGACGACATCGAAGGATGCATCCTCGAACGGCAGATCCTGGGCGTCCGCCTGGCTGAAGCTCAGCGCAACATCACCGTGGTATGAGCCCGCTTTGCGCTCGGCGACCTCCAGCATCTCGGCGACGAAGTCGGTACCGACGACCTGAGACGGGGTGCCGGTGCGTGCGAGGGCAAACGACAGATCTCCGGTCCCGGCACACAAATCGAGTACTCGGTCGCCGGATTTCAGCTGCGCCAGTCGCACAGCACGACGACGCCAGATGCGATCGATCCCAAAACTCGAGAGCAGGTTGAACGTGTCGTAGCTGTCGGCGATTCCCGAGAAGATGCCATGAACGCGATCGGTAGTCGCCTCGCCCGGAGCCGGCTGTTGGCCGTCTGGAGCGGCAGAGTCGTCCATCTAGACCTCCGGGGTCTCGCGAACCGAATGCGGCACCGTCCGCCGCAGCCTGAACAGGTTAGCGAGATTCTCCCCGACCCACAACAGCATGACGTTCCATACGTGCCGAGGGGCAGCATACGCGGGCCAGTTCAGTTCGGTCTTCTCGCACACCGTAGATTCCGAGAGAGATTCGACCGAGTCCTTGAGCAGCGCTAGATCGCGCTGCCGGTCGGCCGGGTCGCCTTGCACGATCGCGTCGATGCGCTCCATGGCCGCGCGTGCTTCGAGAATGCGCATCTCGGTTCGCTCGGCAACCTCGGGCTCGATGTGCCCGATCCTGCCCTTGAGCCGGTTGAGTTCGAGACCGACCTCGTAGGTGACATCGACCATCTGATCGCGAGTCAGTAGGTCGCTCTCGTAGTTCATGATGTACTTCCACGACGGCTGCACGAGCAGCTGACGATGATCCTCCAGCGTGTCGGCCAGCCGTGTGTAGCCGTACTTCGCCGGGTCGTCGAAGACGCGCGAACCCGGGTCGAGGAACGGTGCCATGGGCGAGGAGAAGCACAGCAGCCGCTTGTCGTTGCCGACCTTCTCGTAGAGGCTCTCGATGTAGGGCACAGTCTCGAGCACCGACTCCGGTGTCTGCTGCGGGATCCCTGTCATGAAGTACAAGTCGAAGCGCTTGCAGCCGTGCTTGAGCGCTGCCGCGATGGACTCCTCGGCCTGCTGCATCGTGTAGTGCTTCTTGCCGAAGGCGGCGCGCACCTCATCGTCGTGACTCTCGACAGAGATCTCGACCGAGTAGTCATCGAGGTGCTCGTCGAGGTACTCGTAGAACTCCTCGGCCGGTGGCTTGAAGAACTCGAAGCCGATGGGATTGCGCAGCTTGATGCGGCCCAGACCGCGAACGAACTCGGCCACGTAGTCGGGTCCGGCCTGCAGAAAGTCGTTGAGCACGAAGATCGGGCCCGGGATGTACTTCTGGATATGCTGGATGTCGCGAACCAGCAGCTCGGGATCACGGAACGCCACTCGATTGCGACCGAAGTGCGTCCGAAACGCATACGCCGATCCGCCGCAGGTGACGCAGTCTTTGGTGCATCCCCGGCATGTGAGCGACGCGCATACCGGGTAGTTGAGCCAGTCACGGAAGGGCACCTGGTTCATCATGTTTCGCTCGCGAATGACCGAGCGCATGTTGAACGAGTAGTCCAGCGAGATGGCGTTCATGTCGTCCGGTACCCAGTCGAGCGGGTTGACCACGACACTGCCGTCACGCGTGGTGTACGTGAGGTTGGGAATGTCGTCGATCCGCCCTTTGCCCTTGAGCGCGAACATGAGGCGCGTGATGGGCTCCTCGGTCGAGTCACCACGGACGACGTAGTCGACGCAATCGTAGCTCGCGAGTTCCTCGTGGAAGTAGCTTGCCGACAACCCGCCGAAGATGACCGGCGTGTCGGGATGGTACTTCTTGCAGATCTTCGCGATCTCTACCGAACCGTGGGCGTGCGGAAGCCAGTGCAAGTCGATGCCGAACGCTACCGGATCCATGTCGCGGATGGCGGCTTCGACGTCGAAGTTCGGCGCGATTGAGCATGAGCACTGCGAGATTGACGATACGCACGCGCAGGCCGTGACGTTCCATGTACTCGGCCATAGTCGTGAAGCCGAGAGGATACATCTCGAAGATCGGGCTGGAGGGAACCATGTCCGACACGGGGCCGAACATGATGGATGTCTCGCGGAAGTCGTACACGCTCGGAGCGTGCAACAGCACGAGATCGGCTTTGGGCATACGAATCCAGGCCTTTCCTTGCAGTGTGCGTCCCGATGCCCGGCAGCGCCGCTTGGACGGCACCGGCATGCCGCCGTGAAGCACAGGCGGCGGCAAGTATAGCATTCGGGGAATCGACGCCCTTCTCCTGCCCTGCCGTCGCTAATCCCAACGCCCGCCTCTCGGCTGGGCTAGTCTATCGCCACGGGTAGCTGGCAGCGGCACGCCAGCGACTTGATGTCGCAGGGCATCCGCACGTGATTGATCGTCATGCCCTCGGGGATGTCGAGCTTGATCGCGGGAGTGAGCAGCAGCACGCCCGTGACTCCGGCCTCATCGAGCAGATCGAGCGTCATCTGTATCCAGCCCGGGGAGCACGCAACGAGAGCGACCGTGACTCCCAGACCCGGCACGGCCACAGGCAAGTCCGTGATGTGCTTGACCTCGACACCGTTGACCACGGCGCCCACATCGTCGGGGAGCTCGGAGAAGTAGCCAACCGGGCGAACGCCATAGCTATGGGCAGGAAACACGACTTCGAGCGCCGAGAGCATCTGCACGGAACCGATCTTGACGATCGGATACTCATCCGACAGGCCGAGAAACTCGGCCAGAGCAGCGAACAGAGTGTGTATGTCATAGCCTGCTCCAGGCCGTCCAACGCCGCCGATGAAAGACATGTCTCGACGGATCGTTTCCTCCTTGACGCTGAGTTCCTTGGCGAGGTGCCTGGACGTCACTCGTCCGGACTCACCAGTGCGAATGAGTTCACCCAGGTAGCAGTGATACAGCGCGAGACGGTAGACCGAAGCCTCGGGAACGCTCTGCACACTGTGAGTCCATGAGATTCTCGTATCCCTCTGTGTCGAGTGTGGTTCGTTCGGATTCGTCCATCGTTCACGAATAGACGCATTGTATCGCAGTTTGTGAAACGTACACGGACTAGTCTGCGGGTGCGGGAACCCCTTCTTCGTCGGCCAACGCCTCGGCGTCGGCTGCCTTCCACAATCCGGCATCGTCTTCCATGACGAACACAGTGGCAAACGGCCAGTCCGGGTGATCGCCATCGGGCACCCACACGACCACAACTTCGACGCGATCGGACTCGGTGTCGGCCACGTACGGCTCTTCCCATGCGGGAGTCGGCGAAGCTGTAGACGAGGTTTCCTCGGCATCGGCTGCGGCCAGTTCCCGCGCCACATCCGGATCCAGTAGGTACTCCGCATACGCCGACGCATCCGCAGAGCGTTCGGTCCGCAGATCCAGAAGGTCTTGCACGGCACGTGCGGGGGGATCGAGTTGCTCGACACGCGGTGGTGTCGTCACTGCTCCTACACCCTGCAGCGACAACGACAAGCGCCAGCCCTACGATCAGCGACGCCAGCCTGACACCGCGTGCCAGCGTACCTGGCCCCGAGATCCTCACTCCGCCGCTCCAGTCCCAGGCTCGCGGACAAGGTAGACCTTGATACGCCCGACAGATGGATCTGCGACGTAGAGGCGCTCGCCGTCGGAGTCCCAGAACACCGCCTCTGGCGTGGTCAGGCCCCCGCCCTCCTCGTAGTACTCGGTGCGCTCGTTGCCGACCACATCGGTCTGCGTTTGGGATTCCACTCCGAACAAGACAACCTGGCCGCCGAAGCCCTCGACTATCGCCAGTTCATCGGCACGAATGGGGGTCAGCCCGCGAGGCAACTCGAAGCGTTGCTCGAGTATCGTGTCCACCTCACCGGTCTCGATATCCAAGACGAGTACGCGTCCCGCATTTGAGTCCGAGACATACACGAGCCCGTCATCGAGCGCCAACCCTCCAACGAAGGTCAACGGTGTCTCCATCTCAGTCCCTATGTCCCGAACGAACGAACCGTCTTCTTCAAACACCCGGATCGCCGCTGTCGTCGCATCGGCGATAGCAACCAGCCCGTCGGCCGCATCGATGGCGGTGGGCTGCAAGGGGACCTCATCGGCAGTTGTGAAGGAAGCAACCTCGCCCGCGGACTCAGGATCCACCACGATAACCCGAGATGCTGATGCATCCACGATGGCAATGCGTCCGTCAGAGAGAACGGCAATATCGACCGGGTAGAAAGCGGCAGCCCCACCCGCCGGATCGATCGTGATCGTATCGGTCGCCGCGCCGTCGTACGAGTACGCGATCACCACGCCCGCATCGCCGTCAGCGACGTACAAACGCTCCCCGTCTCCGTCGATGGCGAGAGGCCGGACAAGAGGATCCGCATCCTCGGCAGGGAACTGTCCTGCGAACGCCACGGTGGCGGTGGAGTCTTTGCTGAATCCACGGAAGACCACGCCACCTTCTTCAGGTTCTGAACGCGAAGTCGAGATCCACCAGAAGATCAGTGCGCCCACCACCACGGCAAGCACAACCATCGCAACTCCGAGAGTCCGCGACGACACGCCACGAGACTTGCGTCGAGGAGTCGACCTCCGCGCGGCTGTGTCGCGCCGGGGAGTCGACCTCCGCGCTACGGTGTCGCGCCGCGTACGTGACATTCTGCGCAGTAGGTGGGGTTGTGGCACTCGAAGCACGCCTCGGCGCCCGTCTGGCGCACTGCATCGAAGTGCTGGGGAATCCACGGCCTGGTCGGATCGCCCGCGGGATGGTGACATGCGTTGCAGAACTGAAGTCCTGCGCTCGACGCGGCGGCAGCTCCGGTGGCGTGACAGTTCGCACAGACCGCAGGCTCACTGCGCCCCAGATCGCCATGCCCTTTCGCGAAATCGGCGGGATGCGGCATCGCCACACCATGGCAATCGACGCAGAAGGTCTCAGCGTGGCATGTGCCGCAGTAGAAGATCTCGTCGACAGGAACGATACCGCCCTCATGCTCGGCTTCGGAAGCAGTCTCGTTGGAAGCTGGCGTCAGCCGTGGCCTCGGCCGTGGCGGTAGTCTCACCCAACGCCTCGCGGGCAAGCTCTGCGTGCAAGTGCGAGTCGCCGCCTAGCTCGTAGAATCCGGCCTCGAAGTGATTCGCGGGTTTGAGCTCGAAGTCTGCAGGGTGGCAGGCTTCGCAGGCACCCGGAGGTCCGTCGGTGTCATCTTGGGTGTGACAGCGGAAACACGCGGTCATCGTCATGAAGTCATCGTGCCCGGCGTTCAGCTCGCCTGTCTTGGGATCGACGTTCACGAACGTCATGCCCGCTTCGTCGTGCGCGATCCGGTTGTGGCACACGGTACAGGCGACGTCGTTCTCGGCATGTATCTCGTGATCGATGATGATGCCCTTGCTGGGCGTGATAGCTCGGTTGGTGGTGTGGCACTGCGTGCACTGCGTGGATGCCATCTCGAGCGCGAGATGTGACTCCCCGTTGAGAGGAATCTCATAGTTGCCGGTCCACGTGAGGTACAACTCGCCGAGCGCCTCAGCCTTGTGCAGCACGAACGAGATCGGGCCAGCATTCACGGGCATGTGGCACGCCAAGCACGAAATCTCGGAGTGCGTCGACGCCTGATAGGCGGTGATCGTATCGTCTTGGACCGCGTGACACCCGTTGGCGCAGAACCAGTACGACGACGTCACGCCAATGGCCACCATCGCGACTGCGGCCAGCGCGATAACGCCGACCCCGGTCCAGATAACGTATCGCGGACGACGGGCGGGGTCCTTGAAACCGGACACGAGCGGGATCCGAGCCATTGTTCGCTTCCTTCGCAGCTAGACCTAGTAGTCGACGCCGACCTTGTTGTCGGGAGCGACCGCGTGGCAGATCAGGCAGTTACCGTCCCTCGGGTAGCTATAGTACCGCAGCATGGAGTTGTTGACTGTGCCGTGCGGGTCGTGACAGGTCGACGAACACGTCAATGGCTCTTTCGCATTGACATCGTAGAACGTCGGTCGCACGGGGTGATTGTTGAATTCATCGGGTGGCATGTCGTCGTATGTGCGCCTGTCGTGACACTCCAGACACAGGTCCGGATTGCCATTTGTGAGGATCGGAGCAAAGTCCGAGCCATGCGGCGTGTGACATCGAATGCACAAGATGTGCTCGTCCCAGTGCAGGGACCCATCGTAGGTCGCCGGCAGAGGATACTGCGTGTGGCAGTGATAGCACAGCTGGTTGTCGCGTGCGATCAGTAGCGCCGAGTAGTTGGCAGCATGAGGGTTGTGGCACCCCGAGCAGTTCAATGCGATGCTGCCGACCGGATGGTGGCTCGGCTTGAGGAAGTCCTTCTCGATCCCCGGATGGCACATGTAGCACAAATCCGGTTGTGCATCGATGAGCAGCGGACGGAAGTCCGAACCGTGGGGCTCGTGACATCCTGTGCAGTTGTCGTACAGGAACGGGTTGTGCTGCACGGCCTTGAGGCTCAGTGGGGCCACCGACGGGTGACACCTGAAACACAGGTCGCGCTGATTGTCGACGAGGATGCCGCGCCACTCAGAGGCGTGAGGGTCATGGCAGTTGGTGCACCAGCGACCCTCGAACGGCGGGTGAAGCTGGTCGCGCGCCATCTCGGACGCTATGGGATGACAGGTGACGCACAGATCGCGTTCGTCCTGAACCAGCAAGACCCGGAAATCCGATGCGTGCGGGTCGTGACAGTTGGTGCAGTAGCCCTTCTCGAAGGGCGCGTGCGGATACGGCATCGACAGACCGGGGCCGAGGTTGCCGTGGCAGATCCAGCACAGCTCTTCTTCGGGCACAACCAAGTTCGAAACGGTGTCCTTGATCTGCTCAGACGAACGGCTCACGATCTCACCGCCGTCGTCCGAATCGGTCACACCCGCCGACCCGTCGAACACGTTGAAAACCCACTTCAGCGGTAGCCACTCGACGAGCGTGCGAAAACGCTGCCAGCTACGCGTCGATCCCGCCGTGATCGTCCGCTCCACCTCACGGCCGTGAGGCGTATGACACACCGAACACTCCTCAAGCATGAACGGGTTGTGAACCGCCGCCCTGTCGAAGTCCGGAATTTTCTCGGTGTGGCATTGAAGGCACTCGAGATTGCGCGTTATGAATCGCGCCTGATCGGCCCCGCTGTCAACCCATGTCTGGATAGCGGCCGTCACTACAACCAGCAGGAGAAGGAGGAGCAGCACAAGAAGCCACGATCGCTTTGATCGGCGGCCTTGCTCCCCCTCTTCGGCCACACCCTGAATGGCGTCGCTATCGTCCGAAACGATGTTCGGGTCGCCCAACGATCCTCCTGGCTCCGCCAGAGCAGACAGCTTCATCTTGTGGGCGCAAACAGACGCTCTGGCGTATCGCTACAAGTCTATCACGGTGCTTCTGCCCGGACGCGAGCGGGACTACGACATTCTGCGCAGACTTCGACGTGTCCCGTCACGAACACCGAGCATCAAATGCCCTGCTCACACGGTTCGACATCGGGGTACATTAACCCTGCATTAGCGTCCTGTGACAACCCACCGAGCTCGCGCGCTAGTTCTCAGGTGGCACATGACAGTTGAGGCACAGGTCGTCGTCTTCCTCGACGAGGAAGTAGAGGTTCTCCGACTCGTGGGGGAAGGTCTGGAACCGAGGGTTGTCGGTCCCTGTCGCGCCATCCGGGGTTGTGATCGTGAAGACCTCGCCCGAAGCGATCGTACCTTGCGTGGGTCCGTCGCCGACGTTGCGAGCGTCCTCGTGGCACTGCTGGCACATCGGATCGTGCCCCGCCTGGCCGGCCGTGCGCGTCGCTGGCATCGCGTAGCCGAAGTTGCTGCCGCCCAGTGTTCCCGTCGTCGTGGTAGATACGTCGACGCCGGTCAGCACCTGAACGTGATCGTAGTCAAACCCGCTGTCTTCGGTCTCGACCGGGTGATTGATCACACCCGCCGAGCCCGAAAGTCGTCCTTTGTGGCACGTGCCGCACCACGTGGAACCGTAGACCGCCACGCTTGTGTCGGCGCTCGATGGCATCTGTCGAAGCAATCGGTTGGTCGGCGGGTCAAGAGAGGTCGTCTCGGATTGTGGAGTCTCGGTCGTCGAACGTGCTCGGTCGCCCGAGAACGCGTCGACAGTATTGGAATCGTGGGGACTGTGACAATCACTGCACGTGAGGAAGCCGCCTGCGCCAAACGAGTACGTTGCGTCTCCGCCAGCGGGATCGCCACCGGGAATCAGGTTGGTCACCTCGACGCGATGCTGAGCCACCGGCTGGACGTTGGTCCGCGCATAGCACGGTTCCGTAGACGCCTGCTCCGCCTGAACCATCGTGGCAGCTCAAACACGTGTCCTTGATGGTTACCGCAGGTAGAAGCATGACTCCGCCCGCGGAAGCATTGTGAACCGTGTGGCACGTAACGCACTTCTGCGTACCCGTCGAGTAGCCGCCATGCGGCCCCTTGCGCGTCAGCGTCGGATCGACGACTGAGGTAGCCCCAGATTCGAGTCCATGGCACTCCACGCACGTCTTGCCGCTGCTGGTTTCGTCGTACGCCAAAGCAGGTGCAGCCACCACGAGCATGGCACACAGACCCAGCGTCGCCGCTACAGCGAACCTGCGGTACAAGAAGAACCCACCTGTCGTGTTGTCGGGCACACGCCCGTCATACGCGTGTGCATATATCCTACTTGAGCTGCCAGAATGGAAGCAAGTTGCGAGCCAGCTCATCGCTCGACCTCCACAACCTGAACCCGATCGTTCTCTTTGTCCGCGATCAGGATCTTGCTGCCATCCGTATCCAGCGCGTTCGGGAAGTTCATCTGCGCTGGCTCAACGCCCCGCTGACCGTATCTATCGACCAATTCCCCGTCCACCGAGACCTCAACAAGGTCGAACTCGAACGCGTCGGCGACAAGCAAGGATCCGTCTTCGGCCAATGCGACTCCTCGCGGCAATCCAAATACGTACTCGGACTCTCCTGCTATCTGAGTCACCGGATCGCCGAGAGTCCAGATCACATCGCCGTCAGACGTGAACGCAGACACTCGATTGTGATTCGAGTCTGCGACGTACACGGTCCCATCCGAGTCCACTTCGATACCGTTGGGGTGATCGAGATCTCCCTTGCCGAGTCCGGGTTTGCCGAACTGGGTCACGAACTCCCCTTCGACCGTGAAGACGAACACCTGGTACTGGTCGGTCGCGTAGACCAATCCATCACGTGCGGCGACATCGGTAACCGCGATGCCGAGACCATCCCGCCCCGACCCACCCTTCCCCACACGCTCCAAGGGGTCGGGGAATCGTCGCAAGAACGCTCCGTCGGCATCGAAGACCGAAATCGAGTCGTTGCGGAAGTCCGCTACGTAGACGGTCCCGTCCTCATCGACATCGATGCCCGTCGGGAAACTCAGCTCGCCCTCGTCCCAGGTCGGCTCGACACCGGCAGCAGGTTTCGCAATCCCGAACCCTCCGAACTCGAACTTGAAGCGGCCCCGTCCGTCGAAGACACAGACTCGATCATTGCCGGTATCTGCGACGTAGATCCGGCCGTCCGGACCATACGCAACACCCATCGGCCTCGAGAACTCCGGCACATCGCTGTCCCCCGGCCCGCTGATCACCAGCAGTGCCTTGAGCCGAGCCTGCGGTTCGCTATTCACTCTCTCGGTGAAGCCGCCTGGTTCGAGCAGGAACAGCAGGTAGATCAGAAGGACAACCAGCGCGATCGCAAGCACGACGGCAATCGCGATGAACGCCTGCCGAGCAGAGATGTGGCGTCGTGTCACGATCTCGTTCATGGTGTCGCCTCAAGCCGGTCGAGTCCCTCAAGCGCCTCAGGCATGTCGGGATAGTACTTCAAAGCCAGGCGGTAGCGCGTCTCAGCCCAGTCCAGATGATCGATGTTCTCGTACGCCAGCCCCATGAGGTACTGCAGGTCAGCAGCGCTCTCGTTCGCCTCGGCAGCCGGGCGAACGGCCACGATAAGGGAGCGATACTCGCGTCGTTCGGCGTAGTACTCGCCGAGTACTTTCGCCGCAAGGATATGCTCGGGTTCGATCTCGAGCACGTCCCAGAGCTTGGCCTCGGCCTCTTCATCTCGGCCCAACTCGAGAAGCACGACACCTGAGTTGTACAGGGCGGCAGTATCGCGCGGCCTCAAGCTCTCCACGATGTCGTAGTGGGTGAGGGCATCTTCGTAGCGTTTGTCTTGCTGATACGCGAAACCGAGCGACAAGTGGGCCTCCGGATCGTCCGGCGTGGCCTCAACGGCCTGCTCCCACTTCAGAATGTCACTCTGAACCGGGCTCACTGGCTCATTTGCACCTGTCAGCACGCCGCGAAGCACGTAGCCGCCAACCACCATGACCGCAAGGAGCAGCACGAGAACGAGTGCGGCAAGCCACGTGGGAACGAGCCTTGAAGGATCGACAGGCTCGTTGACATCCGGTTCAGCCGATTCGGCCGCGCGCGCGAAGTGGTCCGCTGGATCCGTGTTCGGGTCCGCAGAGTGGTCTTCCATGGGTTTCACGAATCTGTACGCTCCGCCTCACTCAAATGGAACGAGAGTATCTGGAGTTCTGCCGCCATGTCGGCCTGCCGAACGACGACATCCTCCGGGACCTCGAGCATCACGGGCGCAAAGTTCAATATCGCCTTCACTCCGGCGCCGACGACCATGTCGGCGACACGCTGTGCTACGTCTGCGGGGACCGTGATGATCACGATGTCCACACTCTCACGAGCAACCGCCTCGCCAAGTGTCTGAACGGACTCAACGATGAGGCCGCCAGCACTGGTGCCGATCTTGTCCGAGTCAGCATCCAAGACGGCGACGACCGAGATTCCGCGATCCTGGAAACCCCCGTAGCTGAGCAGGGCACCACCCAACCGACCGAAGCCGACGATTGCTACTCTGCGAGCCCGCTCGAGTCCGAGCCAGCGGACGAGGTGGCTTATGAGTGTGTCCACGTCATAGCCGATACCGCGCGTGCCGTATTCACCCAGATACGAGAAGTCCTTGCGTACCTGCGCGGCATTGGTCCCGGCCATCTCGGCGATTCGGACCGAGTTGATAACCGTCATGCGCTGGCTCTGCGCCTCTACGAGACATCGCAAGTACACGGGCAGCCGATGCACGGTTGTGGGCGGTACGAAGCCTTGCTGTCCCATACGACGATTCCCGGTTCTCCTCGGCGTCGACCGCGCTCAGTCCGACTGTGCGCCGCCAGACTGGCGTCGATCGACTCGATGTGTCTCGGCCAACCCTGAGTACTCTGGATTCAGGGCGTAAGCCTCCTCGTATGCTTCTTTCGCCGCCTGGAGGTCACCAGCCTTCAAGTTGATCTCGCCGAGCATCAACCGAACCTCGAAGTAGCGCGGGTCCATCTCCGCCGCGTAGGCAGCCTCATCGCGCGCCTCATCGTATTCACCGGCCCTGAGAAGAGCGCGCGCCAGCTGGAAGCGGATGGCCGGCCCGTACGGCTCGACCTCGACGCCCTGACGGGCGATATCGATCGCCTTGTCGCCGTATGCCGGGTCGATGTAGTCGGCGCCGAGATTGTAGAGATTCGCCAGGAACACGTAGTTGTCGTACTCCGCCGGCACGAACTCGATCGCGTCGAGCAGCGCCTCCTCGGCCTTGAGGAACTCCGTGCGCGCCGCCTGCGACGTACGGCTGGGCCGCCTGCGCGTCCAGGCTGCCGGCCTGGCTGCAGATAGTTGACACATTGTCCACATACGCGAGACCGAGCTCCGCCCGGTACATGTCGTTGTAGGGATTCAGCCTGATGGCTTCCTCCGACCTTCGCGATGCGCTCGGCCCCGCGGACGACGACACGCGCCTTGAGGTAGTGCATTGTCAGCAGCCGACATAGACGACGTTGCCCGATCGAGAGGACCGCAACGAGCACCATGGCCACGATCGCGACCGGAGAAGCCCCAGTGCGGAGCCTCGACTCTCGACCGTGCGAGCAATCGGCGACAGCACCACGGCCATCGCGACCCAGAGCAGGAACGATGAGCCGGTGACCGACAGACCGAACATCAGGTGCGCGAGATACCCCGCAGCCGCAGCCCAGAAGCTCGCGAGCACGAATCGGTCGGTGCCCTCATGTTTCGCGAAGACCAGCGGTGCCGAGAACCAGGCAGCGGCGGCGAACGTGCCGTAGAGGAGCAGGAAGCCCGGGATACCGAGTGCCGATGTGACCTGCAGCGGGTAGTTGTGCACGTTGTCGGCGACCGACAGATAGCCGGCATCGGAAACGTACTCGATCGGCTTGTACTTCGGGAACACGAGCCGGAACGTGTCGGCGCCGAACCCGATGATCGGCCGGTCCTTGATCGCGTCGATCGCGGCCTGCCAGATCTCGAAACGCGTCTTGGCAGAGCCCTCGTCGAACTTGGAGATCGAAGCCAGTCGCGTCGGCGACGTTCATGACCGCTGACGTCGACGACAAGCGAAACGTAGACGAGCGTAGCGACACACGGCGCGCGACCGCGCCCATGAACGAGTAGTCGACGCGTACCGAGCTTGATGCGGTGCCGGAACGCCACCACGACCAGGAACACGAGCCCGACGGCGCCGCCGATCCACGCGCCGCGCACGAACGCGACGATCCAGCACGCAACCGTCAGCAGGAAGCCCGGTCCAGTAGACGACGCGCCACTGTCGTGTCGGTCTCGGACAGCGCCAGCCCGAGCCTGATCACGAGCGGGAAGATGATGTAGCCGCCGAGTAGGTCGGGGTTGCCGTAGGTCGAGAATGCCATTCGACGCTCGAACGGCAGGTTGCCCCACGTGATCGGGTCGAGTCCCGTGTACTGCATGACTCCGTAGACGCTGACGACGACGCCGCCGAAGAACAGCGTGCGCGCAAGCGATCGGATCCGGGACGCCCGATCGACCATCTGGACGACGAGGAAGAAGATCGTCGCGTAGTTGACGAACGAGATGAACCCTTCGAACCGGCGGTACTTGCCGAAGATCGCCGTCGGCGGGTGGATCGAGGTGAACGCTCGTGAGCAGGACCCAGCCGAGCAGTGCGAGGATCAGGTAGTCGATCTTGGTCCGGCGGATGCGCCCGCCGTTGCGCAGAATGTCCCACGACCAGGCGCCGAGAGCGATGAGCGTGAACGCCCGCTGCAGGAAGACCTTGATGATGTCGAACTGATCGTAGGTCATCGGCAAGCTTGAAACCGAGCCACGTCCAGTTGCTCATCGCCATCGGGACCATGAACACCAGCAGGTGAAGGCATATCCACGTGATCTTCTGACCCGGGGTCATGGCGCCCGGATCGAGCGCTGTCGAGCTCTTCGCCTCGACCGGTTTCTGGGCGGCGGACTTGCTTCGCACCCTTGGTGCCGTGCCTTGCTGTTCCCGCTCTTCGCCACGCGTGCTCCTATCTAGCTCCCCTGCCCGTCAGAACCACGCGCAGGGTCTCGAGGACGATCTGGGCGTCCATGAGCAGGTTCTGATGATACATGTAGATGAGGTCGTACTTCAGTTTTCGCTCGGGCGTGGTCGCATACCCACCGCTCACCTGGGCAGCCCGGTCACGCCCGGCGCGATGCGGAACCGCTCGCGGTAGCCGGGAATCTCTCGCACGAACTGCTCGACGAAGAACGGCCGCTCCGGTCTCGGTCCGACGAAACTCATCTCGCCCTTGAGGATGTTGACGAGCTGGGGCAGCTCGTCGATCCGGTACGTGCGCAAGAACCTGCCCGAGCCGCGTGATCCGGTCGTCGTCAGCCGAGGCAAGCACCGGGCCAGTCTTGCTTCTCGGCATCGCGCACCATCGTGCGGAACTTGTGGAGGTGGAACGGCTTCATGTCCTTGCCGACGCGCTCCTGCACGAAGAACACGGGCGAGCCCATGGAGACCAGCACTGCCGAGCCCCGCCAGGAGCAGCACCGGACTCAGCAGCATCGAGCAAGACGAGCGAGCCGACGATGTCGACGCACGCTTGGAGGTCACGAACCACGGCGGGACCGTCGATGCGCGTGATCTCCATGAGCGGGATGTCGGCCACCATCGAGTCGACCGTGCCGATGAAGATCTCGTAGAGCTCGGGCACGACGTCGACGCGGACCCGCGTCTCATCGGCGAGCGTGAGACGCTCGATGAGCTCGCGCACCGCCACGGGAGAGACGACGATGACGCGATCGACGTCGTGCTCGCGCAACGAGCATGCGTGAGGTCGTCGAGCGTGCCGAGAACGGACGGGTCCATGCGGCGTCGCTCGGGCATTCGGACTCGCCCGGCGACGAGGCCGACCACGCGGTAGCCCCAGCGCGCGCGGCGCTTCATCTCCTCGGCGAGCTCGTGCGCGACCGATCGTGCCGACGATGAGAACCCGCTGCTCGGGCCAGGTGATCGACGTGAGCGCAGGAACAGCAGCCGCCAGCCGGCGAGCAGCCGTGTTCGAGCACGACCCAGCTGATCACGATGACGAGACGGGAGAACGAGAAGAACTCGGGGCCGGCGAAGAACAGCAGCGCGGTCGTGAGCGCGGTGTCCAAGCGTGACCGATGAGATGACGGCGCGCACGACCGCCCACGGGTTTTCGGTGCGCTCCGGTTCGTAGAGACCGTAGACGTAGCCCGTGGCACGAGGTAGACGACGGTGATCACCGGCGCGAGAGCCACGTAGGGCTCGAAGTTGAAGGCGGGAAGCTGTCCGCCGAAACGCAGGAAGAACGAGCCGACGATGCCGACGTTGATCAGTACGGCATCCAGCAGCACGGACAAGAGCGATGAATCGGGAGCGCTTCACGCGTGTGCTCCCTTCGCCTCGTCGTACACGCGACGCGTGTCGGCCACCATGCGCTCGATCGTGAACTCCGTGCGCGCCCGCTCGCGCGCCTGCTGCGCCGAGCCGTTGCCGCAGCTCGTCGTCGCCGAGAATCGTGCCCAGCGCCGCGGCCAGCGCCTCGACGTCGCCCACGGGAACGGTGAGCCCGGTGACGCCGTCGAGATTCGCGAACGGCACGCCGGTGGTGAGGTCGGTCGAGACCGTGGGCGTCCCCGCCGCGTGCGCCTCGATCTGCACCAGCCCGAACGCTTCGGAGCGCGCCACGCTCGGCAGGCAGAAGACATCGGCAGCGTGGTACCAGGCCGCAAGGTCGTCATCGGATTGCGGGGGCATGAAGTGAATCCGCGCCCGAGATGCCGTGAGCGACCGCGAACTCGCGGAGTTCGGCTTCCATGGGCCCCGTTCCGATCATCACGAGATCCGCGTCGTACTGGCGCATCGCCCGGACCAGCACATCGGCGCCCTTGTAGTAGACCAGGCGACCCACGAACAGCACGATCGGGCGCGTCGAAGCCGGCTCGCAGCTCCGGGCGCGTGCCATGAGCGTCCGGCGTGTCGTCGTAGCGGGACACGTCGATGCCGTAGGGAACGACGCGGCACTTCTCGGCACGCGGAGCAAGCAGCTCGCTGTGCTCGACCATGTTGGGCGAGGACGCGATGATCAGATCGACGCGGTCGAGCACGCGCTCGAGGAACGGGCGGTACGCGGCCGCCCAGGAAGCGCTGGCGCACGATGTCGCTGTGGTAGGTGAGCACCGCTCGGCGTGCTCGGTGCGCGCGCGCAGCCACGACAGCTCGCCCCACGGATACGGCGAGTGCAGGTGGAAGACGTCGGGTGCGTCGGCGCGGGATTCCTCGGCTCGAGATGGCCGAGGACATCGAGGGTGCGACGGGCGTCGACGCGTAGGCGAACGCGCGCGGGAGCCGGATGACCTCGACGCCGTCCATCTGGTCGACCACGCGGTCGCGACCCTCGTTGGCAACGATCGCGCGCACCTGCGACGCCGTCGGCGACGAGCGCGGTCGCGAGGTCGCGCATGTGGTACTCGATGCCGCCGAGATGCGGGGGGTAGTACTTGTTGAGCATGGTGACGCGCATGACGGTCCGGCTACTCTCCCGTCACGAGCGTCTTGCCCGCGGCAATCAGCTCGTCGACGACACCCATGTTCGACGCCTCGGCGTACACGCGCACGAGCGGCTCGGTGCCGCTCGGCCGCAGGAGCAACCAGGCGTCGTCGGGCAGGAAGAACTTGATGCCGTCGGTGCGCACGATGTCGTGAACCTCGAACCCGGCGACCTCGGATCGGCGCCAGCGTCCGGCACGCGGCCAGGAACGCGTCCTTCACCTCGGGCGTCAGGCGCAGGTCGGCACGCGTGTACTCCATGGGTCCGGTGACCGCGAGCAGGTCGTCGACCAGCTCGCCGAGGCTCATGCCGCGCTGCGCCATCATCTCGGCGAGCAGGAGCGCCATGAGCAGACCGTCGCGCTCGCGCACGTGAGACGGGATGCCGATGCCGCCTGACTCCTCGCCGCCGATGAGCACGTCGCCCTTGACCATCTCCTCGTAGATCCACTTGAAGCCGACCGGCGTGGTCGTGACTTCCGCGCCCAGGGAGCGTGCAAGCCGGTCCACGAGCACGGAGGTCGAGAGCGTCTTGACGATGCGGCCGGTCATGCCCTTGTCCTCGATCAGATGGCGGGCGACCAGACAGATGATGCGGTGAGGGTTCACGAAGTTGCCGCGGGTGTCCGCCGCACCGATGCGGTCGGCGTCGCCGTCGGTGATGAAGGCGGCGTCGAGACCCTGGGCGCGCACGAGTTCGCGGACCTCGTCGATGTGCGGCGGGATCGGCTCGGGGTGCAGACCGCCGAAGCCGGGATTGAGCTCGCTGTGGATCTCGGTGACTTCCACGCCGAAGCCGCGCAACGTGTCGGCCAGGTAGCTCTGGCCCGCACCGTAGAGCGGGTCGACCGCGACCTTGAGTCCGGCAGCGCGAATCGCGTCGCCGTCGACCATCGCGCGTAGATCGTCGAGGTAGCCGCTCACGAGATCGACGAGCTCGTACTCGCCGCGCGCTGCAGGAGCCTCGGCCTCGAGCGCCGCCTCGACGCGATCGGTGAACGCGACCGGCGATGCGCCGCCGTCGGACATGCGAACCTTGAAGCCCGAGATACGGTGCCGGGTTGTGGCTCGCGGTGAGCATGACGCCGCCGACCGCCTCATCGTCGCGCGAGACCGCCCAGCACAGCGCGGGCGTGGGCAGGTAGCGATCGGAGACCTTGACGCGCAGCCCGTGCGAGGCGAGCACCTCGGCCGCCGCGCGCGCGAAGCTGCCGGCCTCGAAGCGCGTGTCGTAGCCGACGATGATGACGCCACCGGGGCTTTCTGCGGCCCACACACGTCCCGCGGCATCGGCCACCCGACGCAGGCTCTCGTAGGTGAAGTCCTCGGCGATCACGGCGCGCCAGCCGTCGGTGCCGAATCGGATATCGGTGTTGGATGCCATCGGTACGACTCACTCCCTTATCGAAACCGAGCGTCTGACCCGTTCATTGTGCCCTATCCAGCGCATTCGATGAACCGTGAGGTCGTGCGCGGTCGGGTTCGAGAACCTGCGCGAATGCAGAAGCTGCAGTCTGGCATACTTGTGCGGTGTGAACGGCTCGCCGTTTGCGGCGACCAGCGACAAGGCGAAGGAGAGCCGGTGACCGCTCTGGAATCGAACGTGCATGCCATCATCCTGGCCGGTGGCAGCGGAGCACGCTACTGGCCGCTCTCGCGCGAGATGAATCCGAAGCAGATGCTCTCGATCTTCGGCGGGACGAGCCTGATCACGCAATCGGTCGAGCGGGTTCGGCCGTTCGTGGGCCCGACCGGCATCCACGTGCTCACCAACGAGCGGTTGCGCGATGAAGTCCGCAACCACCTCACGGCACAGCCGACGCTCGACGGTCTCAAGATCGACGTACTTGCCGAGCCGATTCCGCGCAACACCGCCGCAGCGATCGCACTGGCAGCAGCGTACCTGTGCCGGTTGGATCCCGAAGCACTCATGATGGTCGTGCCGTCGGATCACATTCTCGAGCATGGCGCCTCGTGGGAAGCGATCGGCCGACTCGCCATCGAGGCCGCCGAGGTGGCGCGCTTGTCACCATAGGGGTCAAGCCAAGCTACGCCGAGACCGGCTACGGCTACATCAAGACCGGGCCCGAAGTGGTCGGATTGGGCGAAGGGGACCTGCGCGTACGCAGTGTAGCCGCGTTCGTCGAGAAGCCCGATCAAGAGACCGCCGAGCAGTACGTGGCCTCCGGCGACTACCTGTGGAACTCCGGCATGTTGGTGACACGCGCGGCAACCGTGCTTTCCCAGCTGCGTACGGTAGGTAGCCGCGCGGCAACCGCAGACTCGGCACATGGCGAGCAGATCGCCGATGCAGCCGAGAAGATCGCGGCGATGGGGCCGGATGAGTGGACGTCTGCCGCAGCGCGCGACATCTTCTCGGCACTTCCGGCGGTGCCTTTCGACAAAGCGGTGCTCGAGGTCTCGGAACGCGTACTCGTCGTGCCGAGCGAGCTGGACTGGTCCGACGTGGGCTCGCTGCTCTCGCTGGAGCGGCTCGCCGAACCCGACGAACGCGGCAACGTGCTCGTGGGAAACGTCGCCGACATCGACTCGGACGATGTGCTCGCCTACTCGAGCGACAGGCTCATCGCGACGCTCGGGCTGCGCGACGTCATAGTTGTCGACACCGCCGACGCCACGCTCGTGGCAGACCGGTCACGCACGCAAGACGTGCGCGCGGTGGTCGAGAAGCTGCGCGAGATGGGCGCGCCGGAGATCACGACCTCGCGCACATCGTTGCGCCCCTGGGGTTCGTGGACGCTTCTGCTCAAAGCGCCGGGATTCCTCGTCAAGACGATCGAAGTGCAGCCCGGCAAGCGTCTGTCGCTTCAGAGCCACGAGCACCGCAGCGAGCACTGGGTCGTCGTTGAGGGGAAGGCACGTATCCGGCTTGGCAACGACACGCTCGAGCGCAATCCTGGCGAGTCCGCCTACATCTCACCGCACGTGCTGCATCGCCTCGAGAACGTCGGAGACATCCCCCTGCGCATCATCGAGGTCGCCGTCGGCGACTACCTTGAAGAGGACGACATCGTGCGCTACGAAGACGACTGGGAGCGCTAGCACGGTTCCGGCTTCGCGCAGTCTCGCTGCTAGCCCTTCATCAGCCGACTGTAGAGCTTCAGGTGACGCTGCACTGAAGCTGCCGAGGAATACTCGTCCATCGTGCGTTTGCGCGCCCTCGCGCCGAGTTCAGCCGCCAGCTCGGGATCGTCGAGCAGTTCGGCGATCGCAGCGGCAAGCGCTTTCGGGTCGCCCGGCTTGACCAGTCGGATCTCGTGGCCGTCGACGAACAGCTCGTCGATCCCCTCCACCCGGGAAGCGATGATCGGTCGGCCCAGGGCGGCCGCTTCCAGTAGCGACGTTGGCACGCCAGGGCTGATGGACGGGTACACCGCGATTGCAAGCTTGGCGAGCACGGCCGGCACGCTTTCCACGTATCCGAGATAGCGTACGCGCGACGAGCGTGCGTCCGCCTGCAGCTCTTGCAGAAGCGGCCCTTCGCCCGCGATCACGACCTCGGCCAGAGCTCCTCGCGCTTCAAGGATGGCGGAAGCGGCGACAAGGTTCTCGAGCCCTCGAGCCGCCTGGATGCGGCCGCCGTAGCCCACGAGCGGACCCGCCGGACGCTCGGGAGGCCGCCAGGGCTCCTCGGCCTGTGCGAGGATTTCG
The DNA here is from genome assembly GCA_963790405.1 of uncultured Actinomycetota bacterium. Classification (GTDB taxonomy): domain Bacteria; phylum Actinomycetota; class Coriobacteriia; order Anaerosomatales; family JAGXFU01; genus JBGSMX01. The sequence goes on along the minus strand of CAWBOJ010000005.1, from coordinate 6,618 downwards.
GGAATGTCGATCGAGGGAGGGTCGTAGAGGATGCGCTCGGCGGGCACTCCGGCGGCCGTCAGGCGATCGCCCAGCCCGTGGCAGTCCACCACGATCGCATCGGCGTCGTCGATCGAAGAGGCGTCGAGGTAGCGGCGCACGGCTCGCGAAAGGGCCGTGGGACCGGAGCGTGGCCAGTCGATGCAGGTCATGGAGTCGACTGCCTTCGCGGGCAGTGTGTGCGCGGCCCATCGGGCGATGAGATCGCCTTCGAGTCCGGTCGAGTGCACGATTGCCGCACCCTGACGCTGCAGGTACTTCTTCACACGCGAGCGCGTTCGGAAGTAGTTGAGCCGGTCCAGGTGATAGGGCGCGACCTCGACGCCGAGTTCGCGCGCTGCGGCGTCGATCTGGCTGCGCGGAGTGCAGATGAGGTTGACCTGGGCACCCGACTCGATCAGCGCGGCCATGACGCGCAGCATCCGTCGCTCGACGCGACCCATCGTGGGACCGCGCCTGCTTGAGACGAAGACGAACGTGGACGAGCTCATACCAGGAACCACTAGGGTGAGACCTCTCGATAGACGTCGAGCAACCGGGCAACCATTCGTGTCCAGCCCGAACTCCTCGGCCACTTTGCGCGAACCCGCCTCGCCCATGCGACGCGACATGGCCGTATCCGAAAGGACCGTGCCGAGAGCCCGGGCAAGCGCGTGCGGGTCTTGCGGGGTACGAGCAACCCTGTGACTCCATCATCCACCGCTTCGGGTATCCCGTCCACGTCGGTCGACACGACCGGCAAACCGGCGTCCATTGCTTCGAGGATGACGTACGGAAGCCCTTCCCACAGTGACGATAGGACGAATGCGTCGGCATCGGCATAGGCATGCGTCAAGTCCGGCCGAGGAGCGACGAATCGCATGCTCGCACCGAGTCCGAGCGCGATCGCGTGCTCGCGGAGCTCGGCCTCGAGCGGACCGGAGCCGATGAGCGCAAGGACGGCCTCGGGCAGCTGCTCGATAACGAGCTTCCAGGAGTCGAGAAGCGTGCGCTGGTCCTTCACAACTTCCATCCGACCCACCGCAAGCATGAGCGGAACGTGATTCGTCACTCCCAGCTCCGCCCGAAACGTCCCAGAGTGAATCAGCAGCCCGTGTGGTTCAATCCCATTGTGCACCCGCGTGGCGCGCTCAGGATTGATGACACCGAGTCTAGCCCCCTGAGCAAGATCCGAGTCTGACACGGTCACGAAGTGTGCGGTGCGGTTCTTGAGCCTTCGTTCCACTGCCGTGAACGTGGCCTGCCGTACTGCCGATCCTGCCCTGTGGACATGTATGCCGTGGAGCGTGTAGACGACACGCTGAACGGCCTCTGCGGTCGACGAGACGCGCAAATAGCGCGGCACGTGAGCCATGTGCGTGAACGACATCGGGGTCGATGACCTCGAGCGCGCCGCGAAACGCGCGCAGCTTCGCCAATGAAACGCCCTCGGCAATGTCGGCGTGATACGTCTGGACACCGAGCCCATGCGCCAGCTGCGTGAGGTCTCCACCCGGCGGACACAAGAGAGACACCTCGATATCGGCTCGAGGACTCAGGGTTCGCAGCAGGTCAGCGACGTGGCGCTCTCCCCCGCCGGTCGTGGAGGTGGCTGCCGCTGCGAGCAGAAGCTTCATCGGGTGATCTCACTCTCCAGTTCGGTGCTCTCACGCTAAACCTCATCGTAGCGCTTGCACCGTACATAGACTCCAGCCGGATTGAGCCTCACACCTGCAACGAGTCAGTCAACATCGCGACAATGGCGCTCAGCATGCTCGGCTATACTGTGCTGACCGCCCATTCTTGCCGAGAGTCAGGACCCGTCGCCTTGTTCTCGAAAGCCGTCCAGACGATCAACGACTACCTGCGAATCACCGCGATTCGCCGAATGCTCACCATCGTGGACGTCAAGGTGGGCGAGATCGCCGGACTCGTCGCCTTCGCGGTCGCGTTCGCGCTGTTCGAGGGCATCGGCCTGTCGCTCCTCCTCCCGATCCTTCAGTATGCCGAGGGCGGTCAGACGGCAGTCCTCGAAGGCTCCGGCGTAATCTGGCAGACGATCAACCGTCTTATGGACCTGCTCGGCCTGCCTCTCTCCCTCCCCGTGCTGCTCGTTCTTGCCTTCGTCCCTATCCTCTGCGGCAAGTCATCTACTACTTCAATCAATGGTACTCGGCGGTCGTGGCCAGTCGAATCGGTATCCGAATGAGGATGCAGACGCTGGATGTCATCCTCGACGCCGACCCGGAGTTCTTCTCACGTCACTCGACCGGACGGCTCGTGGGCATCATCGTGGGTCAGACAGGGGCAGCGGGGGCAGCGGTGCTCGCCGTCATAAGGCAGCTCTCAACCGCCTTGCTCATGTTCATGTACGTGTCGATCATGCTTGTCCTGTCAGCCCCCCTTACGCTCGTCACGCTGTTCTTCGGAATCCTCGTCTCTGTCGCAGTCAAGGCCAACATCACGCGAATCCGCGATTTCGGGGTCGAGGCAGCACGAGTCAATCAGGAGATGATGGGCAAGGTCGTCGAGCGCCTCGGCCTCGTGCGGCTGATCAAGCTACGCCATCAGAAACAGTCGGAGTACGAACGTATCGAGAACTACTCCGAGACTACGCGGCAGATCTAGCATCAAGCAGGCACGTCTGGCCGCCAACATCGTGGTGACCGCCGACCCGCTCCTGATGCTCTCGGCTTTCATAACACTCTACGTGGGAATCAGCGCCCTCGACATGACCCTGGCAGAGCTAGGGCTCATGCTGTTCGTGCTGAGCCGCCTGAATGCTTGGATCAAGGAGTTCAACGTCGGGCGTCAGAACATCTCGTCCAATATGGCGGGGATCATCCTGGTCAAGGAAACGACTGACGAAGCGCTCGCGTCCAACACGATCCGCCCGGGAGCCGTGCCCTTCGAGGGTCTGCGGCGAGCGCTCGTGTTGTCCGATTTGAGGTTCGACGTATCCCGACACCCACGCCTCGGACGGATCGTTCACATCGGAAGGCAAGGCCGTCCTCAAGGGCATCTCAGCCACGATCCCCGCCGGCTCCTTCACGGCGCTCGTGGGCCGGTCTGGCGGCGGAAAGTCCACACTGGTCGAACTGCTTCCTCGCCTGCGCGACGCGACGAGTGGTTCGATCACCTACGACGGCACCGACATCGCCGAGTTCGAACTGGGATCCCTGCGCAAGGGCATCGGCTACCTCACCCAAGAGGCGATGCTATTCAACGACACGGTCCGCGAGAACCTCGTGTACGGACTGGGCTTCGAGCCAAGCGATGAGCAGATTCGCGATGCTCTCGAAGGAGCGTATGCCGACATTCGTTCTCGACCTCCCGCGCGGACTGGATACCCGTCTCGGTGATCGCGGAGTCCGCTTCTCCGGGCGGAGAGCGGCAGCGCATCGCTCTTGCGCGCGTACTACTCGAAGACACGTCGCTACTGGTACTCGACGAACCGACCAGCGCGCTAGACTCCGAGTCCGAGAGCTACATCCAGAAGGCCCTCGCCGCCTGCACGGCAAGAAGACGATCATCGTCATCGCCCACCGTCTCGCCACAGTCATCGAAGCCGACCAGCTGCTCGTCATCGACAAGGCCACATCATCGAGCGTGGGACGCACCACGAGCTGGTAGCGAAGGCGGGTGCGTACCAGAGGCTCTTCGAGAGCCAGCTGCTGGCGTAGACCGAATTCAGGACCCGAGTCGGCGATAGCGTCTCGCACGGCGAACAGATCGCCCGGTAGTCCCATCGCAAGGCGAACCGCAGGAGCGAATCTCCCCTGTCTCGCCAGGTCACGAGCGGCGCCGAGCGTGGCTCGATACCGACGCACAAGTGCCCGGCGAATGCTCAGCTCATGGGCAGATGCACGTGCTTCGTAGTAGGGGTCGAGCACTGCGAATGTGTTCTCCAGCGCCCTCGCGTGGTCACTGCTGATACCGGCACCCAACGCATAGTCGGCCAGCACATCGGGAAGCAGCTCGAAGCGTGCGCCTGTCTCCGCAAGTCGGATCCACAGTTCGAGGTCCTCGGCAATCGGCCTATCGGGATCGGCGACGAAACCGCCAACCTCTCTGACGAGCGCAGTCCGCACTACCGTGGCAGACATGGCCAGGAAGTTGCCGCGGTACAGAAGCTGGTCCGCGACGGACACCACGGGCTCCAGACTGAAGCAACGCGCACCTACCTCGACTTCAGCTCGGATCAGACGAACCGCGTGACTGACAACGTCTGCTTCTGGATCGGCGCTGAGCACCGCCTCGACCCGTTCGAGTTTGTTCGCATGCCAAACGTCGTCGGCATCCAGGAAGGCGATGTAGTCGCCTCGAACCTCAGTGAGTCCACGGTTGCGCGCACCAGCCGGTGTACCAGACGCCGGTTGCGTGATCACACGGACACGCGTGTCCGTGACAACCTCCAGAATCCGAGGAGTGTTATCCGTCGATCCATCGTCCACTACGATGAGCTCGAAGTCGCCAAACGACTGGTTCAGTGCGGAATCAATCGCAGCACCGATGGTCGAAGCCGCGTTGTGTGCCGGCAACAGCACGCTGAAGCGTGGCGAGCTCACGGAGTGCGTTCCCTCAGTCCGCTCCAGAAGTCCGCGATGCTCTGCCGAAGCGGTATGTTCGACTGCCAGCCGGTCTCGGCTATCAGCTTCGCATTGGACCCTATGCTGTCGAGTATCGCCACGGAGTCGTTTGTGCTCTCAGATTCGACAGTCACATCCACACCCGAGACCTCGATGAGAATGTCGAGGCATTCCTGCATGGACACACCGACTCCCGAGCACACGTTGTAGACCTCGCCCGCCGAACCCCTCTCAGCAATCGCTACCAGACCGTCGGCGACGTCTCGCACGTCGAGGAAGTCGCGCAGCGACCCAAGGTACCTCGTCGTCATCACGGGCGGACGCCGATCAGCGAGTACGTCCTTCAGTTGTCGACCGAACGCTCCCAGCGCAAACGACTCGGGCAGATCGGGACCAATGATGTTGAACATGCGTCCGATTCGAACATCGAGCCCCTGTCCGACAAACGACAGCCCTGCCAGCGTCTGCCACGCCTTGGCAACGCCATAGGGCGAAATAGGCCGAAGCTCGGTGGTCTCGTCGAGTGGCAAGCGACTCTGCGGATACCGCACCGTATTCACCGGCCGACCCTGGGATTACAATCGTGCATTCGGGTAGAATCTCCCGAATCACCTCGAGGAGCGCAATCGTCGTACATACGTTCGCCTGGTAGAGCTCGTCCCAATTGTGCCTCGAGCGAGTCCGGCCATATGGAACACCGCATCGGGACTCTCGGCCTCAAGAACAGATCGGACGGCACACACATCCTGCAGGTCCAGCACGTGCCACGCGTCGCACACCGCCCCGGCTGCCGTCCGAGGAACACGATCCAGCCCCCACGACACGGCGACCGGTGCCCTCAGAACCCAGAGCGGCGACAACGGCCCTGCCGACAAAACCGCCGGCCCCCGTCACCACAACCCGCTTGCTAGGAGTCGTCGCCAAGATACAACCTCGCTGACTCCTCGAAGATTTCCTGGGCCCGCTGGTAGTCGTCGACGCGTCCGATGTCGAGCCATTCGCACGCAGATCGGTGACGATACACGAGTCCCGCGTCCTTCACTCGGAGCAGCAGATCGGGCATGCCGAGTGCCTCGCCTTCGGCAATCAGCTGACGGGCCTGCTCGGAGATCGCATACACGCCCATGCTGACGTCATACGTGAAGCGTGGCTTCTCTCGCCACCCTTCGAGCGACTCATCGGGAGCAACTTCCACGACGCCGAAGTCAATCACTGCTTCACGTTCCACGGTCGCAACACTGGCCATCGCACCGCGCCGGACGTGCTCCTCGAGAAACGCCCGGTAGTCGAGAGTCGTCAGTACGTCGCCATTCATCACGAGAAAGTGCTCGGAGCGGTCATCCAGCAGCTGAAGTGCGCCTGCGGTGTTCAGTGGCTTGTCCTCGCGGACATAGCCGATCTCAACGCCCCAGCGCGCCCCGTCACCGAAGTATGCCTCGATGAGTTCGGCGAGGTGGCCGGTCGAGATTGTGATGTCCGAGAACCCGTGTCTTGCCAGCTGGCGAATGACGATCTCGAGTATCGGATACTCGCCAACAGGCACGAGCGGCTTCGGAAAACTCGCCGTGTAGGGCCTGAGTCTTGTTCCCTTTTCCGCCTGCGAGTATGACTGCCTTCATGAAGCGCCCCTATACGTTGTAGCGATGCGACTTGTAGGAAGCCCGGTTGACGGGATCGCGGAACCAATCAACGGTCGCAGCGAGACCCTCTTTCCAGCGTGACTGTCGGCGCCCAACCCGTGAGCGAACGAATGAGTTTGTTGTCGCAGAGCAGCCGTTCGACCTCGCTCTTCCCCGGCCTCAGACGCTGTTCGTCGGTCACAATGCGCGCCGACGGTTCTATCATCTCGATCAGCAGCCCGGCCAAATCCCCTACGGAGATCTCACGTCCCGAACCGATGTTCACCTCGCGGCCGATTCGCTTCATCGCACTCGGCCAGGGCGACAAAGCCTGCGCAGGTGTCGGAGACGTCGTTGAGGTCACGCGTGGGCTCCACGGCGCCGAGTTTGAG